>CBDIDV010000001.1:0-114625 GCA_965277875.1 Chthonomonadaceae bacterium
ATGTCGGCAACATTCATACTTTACAGTATGAGAAGGCCTCCGGCGATACCGGAGGAGGCGGCGACGCCAACACGGGCATGAGTTCGTGGGGCAACGGTGCATATTCCATCGCCGGCATTGAGCAGACGGCGGACACCATCGCCATCGCCGAGGTCTGGGATCCCGGCAACGGCACCAGCATTGACAGCCTGGAGGGACGCCCTTGGGGTTCGCTGCTGACTTCATGCGACGTTTACAAGCTGCCAGGCCGCAACTTTCCGGCGCAAACGGCAGACGACAAGTGGGCCGGTTCAGGCCAGTGTACCAACGATTGGAACCAGCCGGCCGGACAGGGACACTTCAACCGGGGCAACTACATATTTGCGGACGGCCACGCCAAGTCTCAGACCTGGGGACAGGTGCGCCACAACGACTTTTATGAGTTCAAACGCGCCAAGCCCACCCAGACGTTCTCGCCGTAACAGCAAATTGCGCCTGTGCGGAACGCCAGTGGCTTCGCACAGGCGCAATCTCTCCAGAAACGATTAGTGCTTCGGCTTGTTGGGGCGGATCGCCCTTAGGATATACGGCGGCAGCGCGCAAAGGCGGATAAAAATGCGGATGAATAAGAAGCAGATGCAAACAGGCAGATATGCGAAAATGATTTCAGCCGGGGCAGGCATGGCGCTGCTAGCGCTGGGCGTGACAGGCTGCCATTCGGATCAGCCGGCGGCAATTACAACCGTTCCGGTACAAACGTCCTCCTCGGCGCAAACAACACCGGGCGCAGCACAGACGACTCAGCTTCCGCCCGAAGCCCAGCAAAAACTTCAGGGCATGTCGCCTGCGGACAAGGAAAAGTACCAGAAGCTGATGGAAAAGGCGCAGGGCGGGGCCGGACACTAGACGAATTCGAATCAAGACCGGATTTGTTTGCGCTCCGCAGGAACAAGGCAACGCTGCTTTTCGGGGCGGGGCGCGCTCGGCAGCGGCTACAGCCATTTCAACGCAAGACGCTATGAACGCAACACCCGATAATTTACCCGCCGAACCCACGTCCTCCGAGGGCGCGGGTTCGGCGACCCTGCGCGCCACAGAAAAGCCCGCGCCGAAACGCGTCCCGCGCGCGTCCACACGCCGCCTGCTGGCCGCGCTGCTGTTTCTCCTGCTGCTGTGGGGCGGCAGGATGGGGGCGTGCGCTTGGCAGGAAACGCAACTGCGCGAGGCCTATTTGCCCGCCCTGCGCGAGCAGGCGCGGCAGCATCCGTTCGACGGGCGTTTGCTCATGGTTCTGGCCGTGCGGCAGGCGCAGGCGCGGCAGTACGCCGAGGCCGCGCAGACGTTTCAGCAGACTGTGGGCGCGGGCGAAAACACGCCCTGGGTCTGGCTCGCCTGGGCCGCCTCGCAGGCGTCCGCCGGCAGGCCCGTTGAGGCAGGGGCCACGCTGCTGTTTGGAATGCGGCAGCCCGCGCTTGCGCCCGTCCTGCGCGCCGCTTTGCAGCGGTACAGCGCGCTGACTGCCGACACTCCCCCCGGCGTGGCCGCGCAGACCATCTGCCCCCGGACGCCCTCCGAACTGCTGCTCCCTTATACGCGGGGCAGTCTGCTGAACGGTCTCGCCGCGTGGTACGGGCGGCGGCACCCGGGGCAAAGCGGGTTTGCGACCCGGCAGGAGTGGGCGCGGGAACAGCCAAATAGCGGACAGGCGCAGCTGCTGTGGGCCGAAGCGCTGCTCAAAAACGAATGCTATGCCGAAGCCGAAGGCGCGGCGCGGCGCGCCCTGCTGCTGCTGCCCGACTCTTTGTCCGCCCATCTGGATCTGGCGGACGCGCTTTACCACGAGGGAGCGGGCGGCAAAGCGGGCCGGGAATACGCCGTGACAGCCCGCGCGCATCCCGATTCGCTGCGCGCCCTGCTCGGCCTCGGGCAGACGGCGCTGAACAGCAAAATGCTGACGATGGGCGTGGACGTGTTCAGCAAGGCTGTCGCCCTCGCGCCGGACTCGGCGGACGCTTGGATCGGCCTGGGCAAAGCGTATTATAATCAAGCCCTCGACCTGGGCCACTGCCTGACGTGTTATGAGACCGCGCACCGTCTGGCCCCCCATCGCACCGACTTTTATGCCGCTTATGCCGATGCGCTGCGCGAAAAGTCGCGCTATGCCGAGGCCGAAAACCTGCTGCGCACACGTCTGGCCGCCGCGCCCACCGATGCGTCCGCCTGCTACTATCTGGCCCTCACGCTGCTTGCCTCCGATGTCACGCCCGCGCGTCAGAGCGAGGCGGAAGCCTGCCTGCGCCGCTCGCTGGAGCTTCAGCCGCGCGGCCCCTCCGTGGTCGCCCATCTGGGACGCCTGCTTGCCGAGGAGGGACGCAATGAGGAAGCCCTGGGGTATCTGGAGGCCGCGATGCAGGCCGACCCGCGCGATCTGGCTTCGGCAATGGCGCTGAATCGCGTGTACCGCGCCACGGGACATCTGAAAGAGGCTTTAGAAGGCAAGGCGCGTATCGCCGCGATGACGCGCTATGCCACCGAAACAAAGCAGATGGAAGACCAGCTGCAGCTGCACCCGCTTGATGCCGCGCTGTATTTGAAAACCGCCGCGCTGTACGCGTCCGGCGGCGAGGAAGAAAAGGCCATACACTATCGGGACGCCGCCGCCCTTCTCCAGCAGCATTCTCCGCAGGCCGCGCATGGCATCGGCATTTTGAGAAAGGCGACTGAACGGGGCGTCCCCATGCCCGGACGCGCAGAAGGAACGCCTGCGCGCCCATGAACTTTCGGTCACGCCCGCCCGCAGCATCCAGTCCTGACCGCCGGGAGCTTTGCGCCCTGTGGTGTCACGCGTCTTTGCGCGCACTTCGATGCGCGTCGGCGCGTTTGTGCACCGCGTTGCTGCTGGCGCTTGGCGGGTGTCATAAACCGGGAGAAACGGGCGCTGCCGCGTATCCGCCTCGCATGGCCGCTGTTACTGCCCCGTCGTTCGCTTTCGAGGACGTGACGACCCAGGCGGGGTTAGATTACAAGTGGCAGATCGAAGGCAAGCGCCCGCTGACTATCCTGCAGACAATCGGCAACGGCTGCGCCTTTTTAGATTATGACAACGACGGCAATCTCGACATTCTGCTTGTCGGCCCCCGACTGGCCCTTTATAAAGGGGATGGACACGGCCATTTTACGGACGTGACGCATCAAACGGGCCTGGATCGACTGCACGGAAATTTTCTGGGCTGCGCCGTGGGCGATTACGACAACGATGGCTACGACGACCTATATATCAGCGGCTATCGCACCGGCCGGTTGCTGCACAACGAAAAGGGGCAGGGATTTCGGGATGTGACCGCGCTCGCGGGCCTGCACGCGCAGCCCTGGGGGACGGCGGCGAGTTTCGTGGACGTGGACGGGGACGGTAAACTCGATCTCATGGTCGGCAATTATGTCGCGTTCGATGCGGATACCAACCCGCAGTTGTGCCGCTTCGGGAGTGTCCTGTCGGCGTGCGGCCCCCACTATTATAATCCCGAGTACGCCGCGCTGTATCACAACGAAGGCGGGGGCCGGTTCCGGGATGTAAGCGGAGCAAGCGGGGCGCGCAACGTGTCCGGCAAAACGCTGGGTCTGGCCTGCGCGGATTACGACGGTTCGGGGCGGCAAAGCATCGCGGTCGCCAACGACGAGATGCCGGGCGACCTGCTGCAAAATACGCCGCAAGGTTTGAAGAATGTCGGGGCAAGCGCGGGCGTCGCGTTGGACAACGACGGACGCGCGCACGGCGGCATGGGCCTTGACTGGGGCGACTACGACGGCGACGGGCGGCTGGATCTGGCGGTCGCCACCTTTGAGCATGAGCCGAAGAACATCTATCACAACGACGATGGAAGCACGTTTAGTGATCGCTCGGTCACGCTGGGCGTGGCCGAAAAGCTGATGATGTATGTGTCGTTCGGCGTCAAGTTTGTGGACGCGGACAACGACGGCTGGCTGGACCTGATCTTCACCAACGGCCATGTCGAGGACAACATCGGCGCAATCGAGCAGGCGGGCATGTACCGCAATCCCTGCGTGTTCCTGCACAATCTCGGCGGCAGGCATTTTGAACAGATCACGGTCGGGGATGCTAAGGTCAGCCGCCCGATTGTCGGGCGCGGGCTGGCAGTCGGCGACTTTGACAACGATGGCAGAATGGACGCGCTTGTCGTAGACAGCGAGGGCACGCCCCTCCTCCTGCACAACGTCACGCAAAATAAATGTCACTGGCTGAGCGTCCGGCTGATCGGCAGCAAAAGCAACCGCGACGGATTGGGCGCGCTGGTCACGGTGCAGTCGGAGGGGCGCAGTCTGCTGCGCCGCTGCGCCACGGACGGCTCGTACCTGTCCGCTTCGGATCGTCGCGTCCATTTTGGGCTGGGGCAGGCTGCCCGTCCTGTCCGCATCACGGTTCGCTGGCCCTCCGGCCAGACCGATGTTGTTGATGATGTCGCCCCGGATCGCGCGGTAACGCTGCGTGAAGGTGCTAAATCCTTTGTGCCGGAACGCTGATGCGATGTCGTATGTTTGCTATACCTGCATACTTTCGCTGCACTTGCTACGCTTGATGACCTATGTTCCATAAATCACGTTATCGTTTCACCATGCAGGCTGTTTTCCTGCCTGTCGGCGCGTTCCTGATGCTGACGGCAGCCGTTGCACTGCTTGTAGCAGCCGGGTGCGCGCGGCCCAACATAGCGTCGCCGCTGCCGGATGCCGCGCCCCCCCGCGTCCCCTCTGCGTTTGTCGGCAGCGCAGCCTGTGCGGCCTGCCACCCCTCTGAATACAACAGCCACAAGCATACCCATCATGCGGCTACGCTGGTCGAGGTGACGCGGGCCGCTCTGGGCAAATTGACCCCGCCCACCGGCCCGGTTCCCCGCACGGCCCTGGTCGTCGAGGAACAAAACGGCCGTTTTGCGTTTGGAATGCCCCGGCAATCCGATGCCGTCGCCCCCATCGAGTACGCGCTGGGATCAGGGCAGGCGGGGATGACGTTTGTGTCGTATGTGGGGGAGGGGAAGCTGGCAGAGTTTCGCGCGAGTTATTTCCCGCATCAAAAGAGGTGGTATGCCACGCCCGGCCAGGAAGACCTGTCGCTCGACTCTCTGGGCCGCATTCATTCCCGCGAGGATGGGCGCAAGTGCCTGCTTTGTCATGCCGTAACCCTTCCGTCCGAACCCATGCGCCCCGACCCGCGCTTCTTCGGCGTGGGCTGCGAGTCCTGTCACGGAGCGGGCAGCAGCCATATCGCAGCTGTGCAGGCGGGTAGGCCCACGCAGGATGCAATGGAACATCTGGCTGGGTGGCCTGCCAGCCGCCTGAACACGATGTGCGGCAAATGCCATGGAACCGAGCAGGACGTGACCGAGCAGCATCTGCCCAAGGACATGACCAACCGTTTGCAGCCGTATGGCCTGATGCAGAGCCAGTGTTACAAACTGACCCATGATACTTTGTCCTGCATTACCTGCCACAATCCCCATGCTAATGTCGAAACGCACCCGGCCACATATGAGGCCGCCTGCTTGACGTGCCATGCCGCTTCCAATACGTCCCGCCCGCCGCAATCGTCGGCCATGACGCAGGGCCGCGTATGTCCCATGAACGCTGCTCGCGGCTGCATCGGCTGTCATATGTCCGCTCGTTCGGCCATCGCCGGCACAGAACTCCCCATGAACATGGCCGACCACTTCATTCGGCGCTATCCTGCGCGCTCACTTCCCTCCGCTCCCTGAACAATATACAATCCCCGAGTTATTTGCCTGTCCTCGGCCTCCTTCTCAGCGGGCGCAGCGAAACCCGCCCGGCACGAGAAAGATGTCGGAGATGGGAAAGCCGATCTTGGCGTCCGGGGAATGATTCCGCCCGTGGTCAACCGCGACCAGTCGCCCCGTTTCGATATTCGATTAGCCTGCTCGATCTTCCAGAGACGCAGTGAGCATGACATTCCACTCACACCCCTAAAGGCATGGGATAGGAGAAGCATGTCCAAAAAAACGGTCGATTTTTCGGCAAAAGCGGCTGTCAGCATATTTCAGGAAGGAGTTGTTCAGCACAACGCAGAACTTTGTGCCTGCGAGCAGTATCAAAGATTGTCAGCCCCCTCGCGGCACTGCAAGTCACGCCCACCAACGACCCGGTGGCGAAGCCGTAAGGCTTCCCCTCAAAATGTCACGATCAACAGCTATGAAAACACGATATTTCGCATTTCTCCTGTCTCTGCTCCTCGGCGCGCTTGCGTGTCCCGCATTCGCGCAGGATAGCGGCCGCGTCTCTCCCGCGACGCTCCCGATGCCATTGCCGTCCGCCGCGCCGAGGCCGCCGGACCAGCTTCGCGCCCATAATCCGTGGAACCTGCCGATGACGGGCGACTGGCGGTTCCGACTGACCCACGGGCAGATCAAGGCGGGGCAGTTCCAGCTGGGCGCGCCGGTCCCTCACGACCTGACGGCCTCCACCCACCAGAACGAGAACCCGCCGGAAGCCGCGTTCGACGGCCATGCCGACACGCGCTGGTGCGCTAGCGGCCCTGACTACCCGCAGTGGCTGCAGGCAGACCTTGGGAAAGTGCGGCGCATAAATGGCGTGACCCTCATCTGGGAGAACCCCGGCGACACTTACGAGTGCCGCATCGAGGGGCGCAACCAGGGCGGCAAATGGAGGACCTTAGCGGACGCGACCGCCGCGCCGGGGATCGGCGACGGCCCCGTCACGCTGACGCGCGCAGATGTCCGCTACGTCCGCGTCTTTGTGACCGCGAACTCTTCCGGCAAGCACTGGGCGTCGCTGCGCGAGTTTCAGATCCGAACTACCGAAAATGGTCAGGAAGTCGCCTGGCAGCCTGCCCCGAAGCCTCTTAGTACGGACATGCCGGTGGCGGTGCGAGACGCCTTCGCCGCGCCTGACTTCAACGACACGAAGTGGGACACTGTTTCAGTCCCCTCCAACTGGGAGATGGCCGGCTACTCGCTGCCCACGTATGACAGCGTGGACAATACTGTCGGCCTGTACCGGCGTTCCGTCACCGTCCCCCCAACCTGGGCGGGCAAGCGCGTCATCTGGCACTTCGACGGCGCTCTGGACGGCGCGGAAGTCTGGGTCAACGGTCAGAAGGCCGGCTACCACGAGAGCGGCTACACGGCGTGGGACATCGACCTGACGGGGTTGGTGCGTCCTGGTCAGCGGAATCTGTTTGCCGTGCGCGTCTCGAAGACGACGCCCTCCTTTGACGCCGACACAGGCGATTTTCAGTCCATGGGCGGCATCTATAGGGACACGTCGCTGATTGCCGTGCCTGAGACGCACGTTTCCGACATCACGGTGCGGACGCCGCTGGCCGCGAACTACAAAGATGCGACCCTCTTCACTCAAGTGAGCGTCGCAGGAGCGCCCGGCCAGACCGTGGCCGTCGTGGGGAAACTGATGCGCGGCGATGGACGCCCGACCCCGTTGACGCTCGCGGGCCAGGGACGCATTCAGGCCGACGGAACCGTGCAGATTGCCATGAGCGTCCCCGTGAAGGCGCCCGCCCTCTGGTCGGCGGAGAAGCCGAACCTTTACTACGTCGTCTTTGAGATGACCGGCAGCGGGAAGACGATTGAGAGGGTCGAGGAACGTTTCGGGTTCAAGCAGATCGAGGTCAAGAACAACGTCGTGCTTTGGAACGGGATGCCCATCAAATGCACCGGCGTCTGCCGCCATGACTTCTGGGCCGACAAAGGCTTCGCTCTGACCGAGGCCGACTGGGTCAAAGACCTGACGCTGATGAAGGCCGCCAACATCAACGCCGTCCGAACCAGCCACTACAACCACGCCCAGCGGTTCTTAGAGCTATGCGACGAGAAGGGGATGTACATTCTCGATGAAGTTCCCTATTGCTGGATCAATGACCAGGTCAAAGACCTCGCCTATGCGCCCTACCTGCTGCAGCGCGGGCAAGAAACGGTCGCGCGGGACAAGAACCGGCCCTGTGTGCTGGCTTGGAGTCTGGGCAACGAGAACCCCGATGGAATCGACTCGCAGATGGTTCTGGATCTGATCGCCAAAACCGACCCGACCCGCCCGGCATTCGTCTCCGGGCAGGACCCGAACAGCATTAAAGGCCAGCTCTGGAAAGACGATCATTATCCCGGCCCGGACACCATAGACCGGTTCGCCCGCAACACGAAGTGGGGCGCGAACATCACCGAGCATCCGCATACTTTCTACGAGAAGGAAGTCCAGGACTACGACCCCGGCGCCTCCGATCTCTGGTCCGAGACTCTCATCAAGACCTGGGACAAGCTGTGGAAGGCCCCGAACATCCTCGGCTCGTTCATCTGGGAATGGCAGAACCAGGGCGTGGCCGACAAGAACGAGGATACAACAACCGACTTTTACCATGGCCCGGATTACATGCGCCAGGAGAACAACAAGGGCATCGTCTCCGCCTATCGTGTGCCGAAGCCGGAATGGTGGATCGTCAAGAGCGCTTACAGCCCGGTTGTGGCCGGAGCCAGGACGGTCAGCCCGGCGGGCGGCGTCTGCACGGTTCCGATCACGAACCACTACTCGTTCACGGACCTCCAGGAACTGACCTGCCGCTGGAGCGCGTTGAGCGGGGGAACGAGGCTGCAAGGCGGCGTCTCTCACATCGCCTGTGGGCCGCTGCAGTCCATGACGGCGTCGTTCCCGGCCCCGCCCGGCATGACGACGCTGCGGCTCGAGTTTTTACGGCCCGATGCCAGCTCAGTTATCGCGTTCAACCTCGCCGTGGCGGGCGTTCCTCTCCCCGCCGCGCCGCCGGCGCTGGCGGATGGCGGCGCCCTGACCACGCAGGACGGCCCGGACACGCTTATCCTCCGCAATTCCCTCCAGCAGATCGCGTTCGGCAAGCGCACCGGAACCATCCAGTCCTGGCGCGTTGGTGGCCGGGACGTGCTGCTGGGCGGGCCGACACTCAATCTGGGCGAGGGCAAAGCCGGGAGCGAATCCGGCATGTACCGCGCCAAGCAGCCGCCGGTCACAAATGACGCCCACGTCTCGGCAGCGCTGGGGGCGGGCGGCGTGATGCATGTCGCCGTTTCCAGCAGCGTCCTCGCGGCGGCGGGCGGATCGCCGCTCGGTACGCTCATCGCGACGTATGACCTTACGCCGAACGCCGAAATGACGGTGAACTGGACACTGAACTGGACGGCGGATAACACTTCTCTCTGGGAGGAGGGCGTCAAGTTCAGTATGCCGCCCGGCATGACTCTTATAGCCTGGCAGCGCGACTCGTACTTCACCGACTATCCGGCCGGGCACCTCGGCGCGCCGTCGGGGACGGCGCGGGCGGGCGACCTCCTGTTTCGGGCCTCCAAGCGCGGTCTGCACTGGCTGACGCTCACGGATCGCAGCGGGGCGGGCCTCGCGCTTCTGCCGACGGATGTTCCGCTCGTGGGCCGCGCCGAGGCCGCCGCGACCAGCACGGCGCTGTTTGCCAGCCGCGAGGTCGCTGGGCCGCACGGCCTCAGCGGTTCCTGGGTAGCCGACCACGCGATTCGCGCTGACCGGGGAAAGTCTCTTTCCGGCGGCTTCACTCTCCGCGCCCTCTGTGGTCCCGCCCGGTGATGGGCTGACCTCTCCGCTCGGTGGAGACAAACTGTGAGACTACTCTCTCCCTGGGGAATTGGTTGCTTCAAAGTCCTGTCGTGGCCAGGAGGTACATGGACCCATGAACTCCAGAAACACCAGACGCTCGCGCCGCACTCTGCTTCAAATGGCGGTGGGCGCGGCGGCGGCGGCGATGCTGGCGGTCCAGTTTCCGTTCACCAAACATGCGTCTGAACCCACGAAGTCCAAGAAGTCACCCCCACCTTGCTCCTCGGCTTTGAAATGTTCAAGAAACCCTTCTACCAAATCAAAGTACCAAAGGGTTCTCCGCCGCTTTTGGTGAAGCGGAACTGCGGGTAGTTGGCAGCCGGTAAGAAGAAGTATGTCTACTTCTACATTGCTGCCCACTGGCGACGGCCTGCACGTTCTACAAGTCACCAGCACGGCGGATAAGATCGTCATTGATTTGGCTGTCATAGCGACTTCGGCGGTCTGCCCTGTATGCCACCACGCTTCGGCGCGGGTGCATAGCCGCTACGTGCGCACTCTCTCCGACCTGCCCTGGAACCGCATCGCCGTACAGATCAACGTGCAGGCGCGCAAGTTCTTCTGCGATCAGACGGGATGCTGTCGCCGCATCTTTACCGAACCGCTTCCTGACCTCGCGGCCCGCTACGCGCGCAAGACAACCCGCCTGCACCATGCTTTGTATCTGGTGGGCTACGCTCTGGGCGGTGAAGCCGGAGCGCGCTTGGCGGTGAGTTTAGGATTGCTCGTTAGTCCCAACACCTTGTTGCGCCGCCTGCGCCAGATGGCTGCCTCGGCAACGTCTGCGTCCGCACCGGCAGTATCTGTGCCACCCCAGGCAGTATCTGTGCCGACCTCCGTGCGTGTGCTGGGCGTGGACGACTTCGCCTTTCGCAAAGGACAGCACTATGGCACGATCCTGGTAGACCTGGAACAGCGTCGCGTTGTGGACCTGCTGCCGGATCGCACAGCAGAAAGCCTGACCGCCTGGCTCAAAGCGCATCCTGAAGTGCAGGTTATCAGTCGCGACCGCGCCAACGCGTATTCGGAAGCCGCCAAGGCAGGTGCTCCGCAGGCCAAGCAGGTGGCGGACAGATGGCACTTGCTCAAGAACATAGCGGATCGTCTGGAAGACGTGGTGAGCCAGGAGAAGAAGGCGTTGGGAGCGGCTGCGCAACGCGCGTATGCCCCCGCGCCTCCTGCGCCGCTTGCACCTAACTACCAGCAACGGCAACGACAAGCCACGCTTCAACGTCGGCAGACGCGCCTGGACACCTACCAGGAGTTCTTCGCGCAGAACGCGCATCTGTCTGTCAAAGAGCAGATGGAGGCGGCGGGCGTTTCGCGCAACACCTATTATAAGTGGAAGCGCAGGAAGACCCTGCCACAGCGCAAACCGCTTCCGCGCCGCGACCGGCTCATTGATGCGTTTATTCCCTACTTGCAGGGGCGCTGGGAAGCGGGCTGTCAGAAGGGAGCAACTTTGTTTAAGGAGATTCAGGCACAGGGATTTAGCGGAACTTCCGCGACGGTAGATTACTTGCTCAGGGAGTGGCGCAAGGAAGGGCGACCGAGCAAAGCGCCGGAGCCACTGCGCCGGCCCTCCCCACGCGAGACACTCTGGTTCTTGCTCAAGCCATCCGCACAACTCACGTCGCGGCAGCAGCAGTTTACGCAGGCCCTGCTCGAACTCTCCCCACGTCTGCACAAAGCGCAGGAGTTGACACTGGCCTTCTTTACGCTTGTGCGTAAGCGCGATGTGGCCGCGCTGGATGCTTGGCTGGAGGCGGTTGAGCAAAGTGACATCCTGCCCCTGCGCGCCTGTCTGGGAGGGATGCACAAAGACAAAGCGGCTATTGTCGCCGCACTCTCTTGCGAATGGAGCAATGGTCAGGTTGAAGGGCAAGTGAACCGGTTGAAGTTGGTGAAGCGTTCGATGTACGGCAGAGCCAACTTTGCTCTTCTGCGCGCCAGAGTGTTGCCCACGCAGGCGGCGTAAAGCGCAGAAGACTTGCGGAGCGCAGCGCCTGCTCGTGCGTCACCAAAAGCAGCGGAGAACCTACCAAAGACGCGCTTTCCTGTTAAGTTTCCTTGTACACGTTTAGACATCAAGAAAGTATGCTTGAAGCACTCTCAACTGTGCTTATATCTATGCACTCTTTTGTCTACGTTCACACATGAACGGGACAGTTCATAATGTTATACCGTGGGGTATACTGTTGAAATACATTGCGTGGAAACCTTTTTGCCTCTATTTTTTGACTATCCGGCCGCTGCATCGCTGTTGCGCTACAGTGCTGTGACTGCTTACCATTGCTGGAGGCTTCTGATGCTCTATGGATGGAAGCACTGCGAGTAACCGGCCCAATGCATCTTACAGAGTCGGAGCAGCGTATCACTTCTCTGACAACACCCAGAGAACCAGGAACAGGCTGGCAAAAATCCTCCTGGATGCAAGCTCCCTTTATATCCTTTATATAAGGAAGGAAGAATGGATTACATCGCCTACTACCGCGTCAGCACCGCCAAGCAGGGAGCATCGGGGTTGGGACTGGACGCGCAGCGCGAAGCCATCCAGAAGTATCTGAGACGAGGCGACACGCTCGTGTCCGAGTTCACCGAGGTGGAGAGCGGCAAGCGGGTCAAGAACCGCCCGCAGCTTGAGGCCTCCCTGACCGAGTGCAAGAAGCGCAAGGCCGTGCTGCTGATCGCAAAGCTCGACCGGCTCGCCCGCAACGTCCATTTCATCTCCGGCCTGATGGAAAGCAAGGTAGAGTTCAAAGCACTGGACCTGCCCGACGCCAACCAGTTCACCATCCACATCATGGCCGCCGTCGCCGAGCATGAGGCAAAAATCATCGGGGAGCGGACAAAAGTGGCACTGGCACAGGCGAAGAAGCGCGGGGTCAGGATCGGCAACCCGAACCCTATAGAGGCCGCAGCCGCAGCGCGCGCGGCGCATTATCCCAACCCACCCAAGCCCGAAGTGGTAAAGCTTATTACCGACTGGCACACGGTTGGCAGGAGTTACCGCGGCATTGCCATTGATCTGAACCGACTGGGGATACTCACACCTCAGAAATGCCAATGGTACGCAGAAACGGTAAAGCGTGTTCTAAAGCAAGGACCATGCCACGACTAAGGCGGCAGGCTGAGGAGAACCGTTCTGGAGCAATCTACAAATTGAAATTCTAAATGGCTGCAAAGACGAACCAAGCATGGTTGGAGTGGTGTGGAGAGGGGGAAGCGACAACCAAGCTGTTTTTCGCAAGGATTTTCCGGTATTCCCGGCGAATATGGAGTGACATTATGGGTAGTGTCTGCCCCGCATAAAGACGGGGAAGGGGTTTCTTGATGGCGCGCGAACAGGATTTTCAGCGGATTAAAGAGTGCTTGTCAGAGGCGGCTTTCGCCTCCTCACGCGAAGTCATGGTTGCACAAGGGGACTCCCTAGAGATGCTGGCGCGCATTCCATCAAATAGCGTATCCCTGATCCTGACGGACCCTCCCTACCATTCCACCAAGAAGGACAACATCTTCGGTGACACGCACTTCGAGACCGACGACGAGTACATAGTGTGGATGTTAAAGTTTATCCGGGAATGGAGGCGTGTGCTGCGCCCGAACGGTTCTCTCCTGTGCTTCTGCGCGTCGGAAATGGCGGCGCGCATCGAGGTGGCGTGCTTGGACGGCTTCAATGTCCTGTCGCGCATTGTCTGGACCAAGCCCAACGAGCCAGGCTTCGACGGCTGGAAGCAGAAGATGAACAAGAGCGCGCTGCGCCAGTGGTACGCTCACAGTGAACGCATCGTCTTTGCGGAGCCGGCCGCGCCGGGCAACCTGTTTCGGTCGCACTTCGGCCATGTCTTGCGGGAGGCCCGCAAGCAGTCCGGCTTGTCCATGAACCAGTTGACAGCGATGACCGGGGATCACGGTAAAGTCAACCATGGCGGGGCGGTCTCTAATTGGGAGGCGGGGCGCAACACGCCCAGCCGAGAACAGTACGCCCGTCTTTGCGAGGCGATCCTGTCCACCGGGAAGGTCTGTGCGCTGCCACCCTACGAGGACGTGATCCGGCCCTTTACAATGGACGGGTCGAAGGAGTTCACCGACGTTTGGACGTTCCCCTCGGTGCGCCCCTACAAGGGCAAGCACCCGGCGGAAAAGCCGCTCTCCTTGCTAGAACACGCCATCGAGGCCACTACGTTCCCCGGCGACATCGTGCTGGATTGTTTCGCAGGTTCCGGCAGCACCGCTGACGCGGCACAGCGTCTGGGCCGCCGCGCCGTTGCCATCGAGATTGAGCCGCATTTAGCCGACCGGATCGCCGTTCGCCTCAAGCTTAAGGTTGCCGCTCAGAGCGAAACCCTGCCCCTCTCCTTTGACCAGGTAGCCGGCGACGAGGTTGCGATCCACGACCTCGGCCATCCAGGTGACGGTCTGGATGATGCCGGAGTCCTTGACGACGACGTTACAATGGTGATGCCCCCACCCCAGGTTGTACGGACGATGTTCGAAGACGCCGATACGCAGCTCGTCAATGTGAAACAAGTTCAACTGCGTCACGGTAAGATCTGGCACGACGCGCCCCTCGGCCTGCTCGACCTTGCTGAAGAAGCCCTGCGCTGACACTTCCTCCAGGCAAAGCGGACACATCGTCTGTCCATTCCGGCTCAGAAGACGCCGTTCGATCAGACGGCCCGTATCGCCCAAGCCAAGCTCCACACACTTTGCGGCGTTAGCGTGGCGTCGTGCCGCGATGCCGTCGGGCGTCATGCCATACGCCCCGACGATCTCGGCAGCATCCAGGCAATGCCAAAACAGAAACTCCAGTTGCAGACAGCATCTCGTAATTGTCTCCGCAGCGGCATATTCATAAATCCGAATCCCTGCGCCCTTGGGATTGGTCGTGTTAAAGCCCCGGACAATTTTGTCTCCACCCTCTCCCGTAGTCGCCGGAACGCGGGCCGCGTATTCACCGCCAAGTGGATCTGACCGTTGAGTTGCCGCCGTCCAGCCCAGATTATCCGGGTTATTTGCATTCCATTGTGCGCGCGTTTCGTAGAGTACGAGCGAATTGACGCCAAGAGCCAGGCCGCGATCCGTCATCTCTTGCGTGATGGTCGTTGAGCTAAAATACTGGGTGGGTGACACAAGGGCAATAAAGCCTTTCTCGAAGCCAGACTCGCTGGGAGGCGGAATAGAAGCTCTGTCCCACAACGCATAAGGGATCAGGACGGTATTGTTGCGGAGGACACGGTTCTGGAAGATCACGTCATCGTCTGCGCCGCGCGTCTGCCCGGTCTTGTAGATTTTCCGTTGAAGAAGAGCGGGAAGCGTTGGTGTCTTTGTTTTAGGTTCTGTCGGTGGTTTTGTTCGTGCCATGACTCAGCAGTATACCCGGCACATGCAACCCACCTTCATCAGAACGGCAACTTTCTGTCGCCGCTACATGGTGGATTACATAGGACACTCTACGGTAAGCAGAACGGCGCACGGTGGTCGCGGCAGCAAGAAAAAGGAATGCAGTCGATAGCACTTGCCATCTGGCAATTCGTTACTCATACCGCCTTAGTGGATCTGCATAACTATCGCACTTCACCAAAATGCTGAGGTATGATGGCGTTGCCAAACTCAAAAAGCATTGCCGAGCTTTACCTTCAAAGCCTCTGGAAGATTAGAAGAAGAACGCTCTTTGTCTGTCTGGTTCGTTTAGTGTACGACCAGGGTAATGCAGGAGATGCATTCTGGTAAACATTAAACCGGCGGCATCGACTGTCTGCCTCGCTCCATCAACTGGCGTGCGATTTCTGGCGGAGTGCGATCAAGTACCAACCCTAAACGGTTGGGTCTTCCCTGTTCCTTAGCCGCCCTCCAGTTCGCTTCCGCCTCAGTCTCCTCGCGCGTCGCGATCCTTAATAAGTTAGAGCGTGTCTCATCTGACCACCATAGCGGGAGGGCAGCCGTTGTAGTACTGCTCTGAACAACGTCCCAGGTGGTCTCTAAGATTACCAGCAGGGTCGCCACCATAGGGTCGTAAGCACTCGTACCAAACAAGAATGGATTGAACATGTCTGGATACGCGCTTGGGTCGATTTGCACATCAAGCTGCCGGACGAGATCGTGTAATGATTGCGACACATCATCTAGCGACTCATGCCGGCTGACGATCATAAGCAACAGGCGCTCTGCCAAGGCAAGGCCCTGAAGCGTCCAGGTCACCACTACGCGGTCGGCGGCAAGGCCAGCTTCCGCTAGATCGCGCGCGTGCGCGGGGCTGCCCGCGATCCACATGCCCCAGCGGAGACAATGGCAGTGTACCTCCCGCCTGAGTGCCTCCACTTCCCGCATCGGATCAAAAAGCTGCGGTGCCGCTGCTTCCGTAATGACGCGGGAAGGGATTTCGGAAAGCATGAACGCGACATAATTCTGGATCCATTCCCGCAGCGTTAAGGCCTGCTCATGAAATGACACACTCTCATCGGGGAACTTGACGGCGAACGACAGCAGCTTAGAGAAGCTCGACAGCGCCTCAAAGCCGCTGCAGCTATCGAGGGCGCTCTCGCACAGGCGTTGCAGAACCTCGTAGGGGGGTTGTGCGCCAGCATGGGTTGCACCGGCGACCACAGCCTCCCACTGGCTTGTGGCGGACGCGAAGGCGTTTCGGTACACGTCTCCCGCGCACAGCAACAGCACGGCTGTAACGCCATCAGGAACGGATATATCCTCCTCATTGGCACCCATCAGTGCAACCAGGATATTGTCGATAGTTAGATGTTCTGGCAGGGATGGCAGAGCGCAGAGTGCAGCAATGTCAGGCTCTTGAAATGTCTGCAGTTTGCGGATGCCGTGAACCAAATCCCGTCTCAGGCTAAAGTAGGTGCTGGTCAGGTAAGCAAGGCAAAGTCTCTGTAAGCCGACATACCGGACCTGGTGATCTTCCGACAGAACCTCGCTTCGTAAATCTCGTAGTTGCCGTGCCAGGGGCGGGTCTACGTAAGCCACATGGTGAGCCAGGTAGTCAAACAGGGATGGTCGGATCACATTGAGGTCATTGAGCAAGAGGTGGATGGCAGGCACCTGCACGCGAATGCCCAAATGCTCGTTCTTTTCCAGCGCGGGCTTTGTCAGTGTCGTGGCTACAGAGGCGAAGCGCAGAAGCATTTCTGACGTCTGACCTTCCGCCACCAACTGCAACTCTCTCAATGCCGCCTGCTCTTCTTCCACTTCGAGAACAGAAATCTCCATCTCGCTACCATCTTCGGTCTGCCACCGGTATACCGTGGTGGCTCCCCACTGGTCTGGCATCCTAATGAGAAAAAACACCAGTCTGCGCAATGTGGGATCAATATCATTGATCAGCGGCCCCTGTACCAGGGGAAGTACCATCCGCAGGATGAAATGCCGCAGTTGGTCTGAATTGAGTCCCTGCACACTCGCTTTTTCCAACAGCATGACCACAGTATCTTCGATAGCGCGAACCACATCGCCGCGCCAGTGGGCGTAATCCGGAGACGTGAGGGTTGCTTCCAACCAGCGGAATGCCCCCTTGCGACGCAACGCGTCTGGAATGTCGGAGGCAAGGTGCATCGTCAGGAGCGTCCAGAATGCGTCCCGTTGCAGGATAGAGTCGTTCATGGCCGGAGAACCTCCTCAAAACACCCAAGCAGGCGACTAGCAAGCGTACTTGTGTGTTCATACGGCTGGGCGGCCGAGGAACTGAGCCACAGTTCCGTGACAAGTCCCTGCATCAGGAGCGCCGCGGCAGAACGGAGACGTGACGTGCCCTTGATCCCCTTGGCCTCCGCCGGTAGCCATCCGCCCATCTGCATCAGTTCTAGAATCAGCTGCTGGTAAGGAACGGGTTCGTCCCCGCTGAGCCACGGGAATTGCTGGAGCAACCAACGCAGCCCCATCTTTAGTTGATTTCCGCGGTAGCCGTGTTCGAACATCGTCCAGTCTAACTCGCCTACCCGGTCGATACTCAGAGTTCCGGCTTCGTATAGTGCCAACAGCAGGTCCTCGGTACCCATAACTTGCACCTTCTGGAAGCGGCGGTACAGCTTCGCCTCCACGGTGCGCAGTGCGGTATCGTCAGGCAGGAAGCCGCGACGGTTGCCGAACAGGCGCAGGAACAGGTCATCGGCGCAAACTACCAGGTCATGCTTGCTGGCGACTGCAAGCACTTCCAGCGACGGTTCCCAGAGGAGGTTCAGGTTGCCGAGTTCCAGTTTGATCTTGGGGATTTCCGGACAGGGCCGTACAATCTGTTGCTTCAAAGCGGTGCGCAGTGTGCTGCGTACCTGCACGCAGCCCTGCAGTGCCTCACGATAGAGGCGTGCCTGCGCGACCTGTGCCTCGATGCTCCCGCTGCAGGAGGGACCCGTCACAAGACTAGGCCATCCTACTCCTCCTTCTAACCATAGGGACAGAAGGCCAGCCTCCTGCCAGGCGAGCAGCGCCGACTCGGACACGAAGACTGGTTTCTGGAAATCCGGCGCGTCTTCGGCTGGTACATCGTGAAAGATTTCAGGCAGGCGCTCTCGAGCCTGGCGGGCCTCGGCAGGCCGGATGAGGCCCCTGCTAACGAGGACGGCCAACAAGTGACTCGATGAGATCACCATACCGTCATGCAAGTGCTGGCCGTCCGTGTCGGGAGCATGGTCGCTAAGGTAATATCCCTGTTGCAAAACCGCTTCGCTCACGTCGTGAGCCTCCGGCCCAAATAGTTGGAGCATTCTCTCATCAGGTGGCGTGGCCTGCGGGGAAACGCGTTCCTGCATCAGCGCCCGGCCGGGTGCGTCGCGGAGCAGTCGCTGGATGTCCGCATACTTCTGCCGGCTCAGTGGACGCTGCGCCGCTTGTAGAAGTGTCATCTCGTGTTCAATCCAGTGCATGGCCTGCGGGAACAAAAACACGCTGTGCCCCGTGGCATGCAGGGCCTCAATTACTTCCTTGAGCGCGCCGAAATAGCTCAGCGTCAGCACGGAAGTTATGTCCATAAGGAGACGTCGCCTCCGTTTGGGCGACGATGGCGAGGACGCAAGAGCTGGCAGGTTAGCCAGAATGGAGGGCGAGGCGGATGTGCCATTGTCCCACTGCTGCTTGCCCCATCCGAGCCGGGCCCACCAGTCTAGGAAGGCAGCTTGGCCCGCATGTCGCACCAGGAAGGCGTACGGTGCCATGCCTGCAGTGTAGTAGGCGTATCTTAGCCGTGCCTGTTCGCCGAGCGAGCGCAGGACCGGTATCATCTCCTCTTCGGAAACCCGCCTCAGGTATGGGTTTCCACTCAGGTCCAGCGAACCGAGCATGCGATGAGCCTCATACCCGTTCCCGGACGCCTCGCCAGCCTCAAGCAGGCCGGCAGGTATGCTGGGCTCGGATGGGAACCGTGCCAGGGCTTGCTTGTAGATATCGAACGCCGCTGCTGCAAGTGGAGGCTCCGTCGACGCGGCCAGCAGATAGGCCCGGCCAAGGTTGATAAATAGTTCCGTCCCTGCATCGTGATGTTCGCGCAACGGCTCCAGAAGCTCGATAGCCCGCCGAGGCTCGGCTGCCAAGGCCCACGCCGTGCCGCACTGCCAATCAATCTCGTAGTCGTCTTTGTATTGCGGGCGTACACTCTCCAGCAATTCGGCGGCCTCCTGCGATAAGTTGAGGGTAAGCAGCAGTTGCGCATGGTAGAGCGAAAGTGCACGCGTTCGGTAGCCCTGCGCCTCGATGGCTATGATTTCCTCGATCGCTGCCCGCGGTCCGCGCGCCTCCGCCAGCATTCCTGCTAGGCGGAAACGCGCCTCGGGCGATGGGAGGATTTCCGCCAGACGCATCGCATAGGCATATGCCTCCTGGCGCTCGTGGTCCAGGCGTTCGCCCAATGTTGTCACGCCAAACGGGTTGCGCGGCCGATACGCGCTCAGGGATACCAACAGATGTTCAAGCAAACCCCTGCTGCGCGGAAATTGCGCCACTGCCGAACGTAGATAGGAGGCGGCGTAGTCGCTCCCTTGAGCCAGCAGCAAAGAGCCTTCCAGAGACGCGGCGGCCTCGGATGTTATCTGGGTACGGTAGCAGTCGAGAAGTTCCTGCGCTGTCATCACCTGCCCGTCGTCGTAAAGCAGGCGAAGCGCATATTCCAGCACGAACTCACGCTCGCTGATGGAGGTGTTCTGTCCCAATGCGGCGCGTAGCTGCGGTAGCGCCCGGCCCTTGGCTCCTAAACTCGATTGGCAGTGGCTCCGTAGTACGACCGCCTCCGTTGGGAAAACCGCCCCCTCTTCCTCAAGCGTTGCCACGATCTGCTCGGTCAGCCACGACTGATTAGTGGCTAGTCCGATCAGTGCTTTCTCGCGTGTGACTTGCTGCCACTCTCCCAGGCGGGCGAGGCAGCGAGCAAGGTGTTCCCGCTCCCCAAGGTAGAGGTGCATCTGCGCGGTTAAGGCGACGGCGCGTACCCCAATCTCAGGGAACTGGTCGGCGAGCGGCTCCAGTGCGGCGACGGTCGCCAAAAGCCTCTCGCGGGACTGGGTGACTAGGGCGGCGCGGTCGACGCAGGATGTCTGCCATCCTGCGTCGACAACGTGCTGGAGAAACAGCAGGGTGAGGGAAGCGGCCTCAACCATCATCAGCGTGTCTTCCGAAGCTTTCGTCCACACACGATCCAACTCTGAGTGCAACGCACGGGCGTCTTCCTCCTTTAGGTTGGAGAGGCGGATCCGTGACAGTAAGATGAGCATATCGGCTTCCTGGGTGTCGGAAGGGATTAGGGACGCAGCTTGTTCGGTCGTTCCCTTCAGCCATGCCAGCACCGCTCGAAACTTGTACAGCCCCTCTATGTCGTAAGCACAGCCGCAGAGCGCCTGTTCCAGCAGTTCTGCGTCGCCGAGGTTGGCAAGCAGGCTCAACTCCTGGTTCTTGCGCTCGTCGCTGAGGGCTCCCAATGTTTTAGCATTGCCCCACAATTCCAACGCTTCCCGCCTGCGGCCTCGCCGCTGCACCAAGGTTGCGAGGGCAAGGAGAAGCCGCTGTTGGAAGTCGCGAAGCGCTTGCCTCAGCCCAGGATCGCTCTTTCCTGTCCTGGACACTTTCTCAAGCAGAGAGCGCAGTGCCGGCTCCGCATCGGCAAGGCGCCAGGCGACTATAGCTTCAAGGGTCGGCTCATACTCGGACTGAAAAAGCTCCATGAGAATGGGCGGCGCACTGGGGAAGTTCATGGTGACGTTGGCGTTCTCCGCCATCACTGCCCCGGGAGCATTGCCCTCTACTTTCATGTTGTATTGCGACTGGTGCATCTTCCTACCTGTCTGCTGGCTTGTCCCCGAAGTGCATGGTGACGTTGGCCTCGTCGGCTTGGACGACGCCTGTGACCGTGTGCGCCTGCAGGCTGAACTTAGATTGGCTACCGACTGGTGGCGTCTGGTCGGATGCCGGCGTGCTGGCAGAAGTCATGACGCGGCTAGATTTGGGAATATCCGCGAGGGCGTGCGGGCTGGAAAGCACCGCATGAACGAGGGACACGGCCGCCGCAGCGGCAAGCGGATGGTGCTTCTTGCCCTTCTTACCATCCGCCCAGTCGCAGATCGCTTTCACGATGATCCACTCGGTATTGTGCTCG
This sequence comes from Chthonomonadaceae bacterium, assembly GCA_965277875.1. Lineage (GTDB taxonomy): Bacteria > Armatimonadota > Chthonomonadetes > Chthonomonadales > Chthonomonadaceae > CAWFQB01. The sequence continues at coordinate 21,221 of CBDIDV010000001.1, forward strand.
GCTCCGGCGACATAAACGCCGGTTCCCTCCATCTCGCCGCCAATAGCCTGCGGAAATCGGGCAAATAGGTTCGCCTTAAACGCCGGATCGTCCACAAGCACCTCCCCGGAAAGCACCGGCCCGTCCTTAGCCTCGCAGAGCAAGCCATCCGGGCGCGCGAATTGCCAGGACAGTACGTTGCGGAAGCGGTTGAGGAGCGCTGCCCCGCAAGGAACGACAGGTCCCCGGTGAATGGTTTCTTGGCCTACTCCAACACGCTGCGCCCCGTAGCAGATGATCTGGGAGGAGATCAGTACATCTGCGATTTTCTGCTTATCCGGGTCCTTGCCAAAGGCTATGCCCACCATGATCACAGCGCGCGGTCGCCATGTTTCGATGGCTTTGAAGGTCGCCGCGAGTGATGCCCCTTGATCCGCATAGCCCATGCGGCACATAGTGACCGCAGCGACTTGTTTGCCAAACGTGCCGAGGTAGTAGGTCTCTTTGCGGTGAACGACCTGCACAATGGCATTTCGGCCGGGAAGCGGCTGCAAGTATCTTAGAACCGCGTCAAACTCGACACGTACCGCGGTAAGCAGGACAACGTCCACGGCAACCGTCTCGGCTTCCGTGTCCTCCGCTTCCTCTATCGGCGGCAACGGGCCATGCCACGGCTGTCCGGCAGCTTCGTAGTCCGGCAGGGGAAACTTCTCGTCGGGCTGCTCAGGCGGTTCGGTGTGCTGACGGTGGTAGTTATACCCAGCGGCAGTGATGCGCAATTGCGTCCGATCAGGAGTTCGGAACTGGAGCAATCCCTGATCCAGCAGGGCATCGATGTCTCCAAGCTGAACAGGCATCTCACCGTGGGACAGGCCGGGATGTAAAAGGACATCTTGGTCCCAGTTGGTCGGAACATCGTCGAGCGTATACAGGTGCTCCCCGCCATAGAGGACGGTTCCCCCGCTTTGCAGAACTTCTTCTACTTTTAGGCGGGATATGGCTCCCCCGACGCGGGTAAGGGCCTCATGAAAGCTGAAGTCCACCTGTTGACTCTTTGCAAGATTCTGCTGCGCGGTTACCAAGGTTTTCAGCAACTGATCTTGTTCTGGATCTAGAGCCAAGTGCTTTGATGTTTGGAACAATTCTTTACTCCTGCTTGTGAGAAAGAGAACCGTATTAGTCGTGAGCCTCTTATGGAGTTACGACTTCTCTAGAAATCGCTGGGGGCAAGGCCGGCCCGTATGACCAACAAGGCATCGAGATTGGCTTCTAGCTTCCCTTGGTAAGCCGGAGAGCGCGGACGGTCGCGCAGTATTTTAGGCAGAGTGCGGGCCGCCTCCAGTGTCAGTTCTTCCCAAAGGGCAGGATCGGACTGCGCTCGGGCTCGCGCTGCCGCTAACATCGCTTTTTCGGCATTGTGTGCAGCCTCCGCTTCCTGCTGGCCTTGAGTCTGTTGATGCGCCTTCGCCGTCCGATGGGCTGTCTTCTGCGCCTCCTCGTAGCCTTTTGGCGGGCCGTATTCCTGCTCGATGGCCGCGCGCAGATACGCGCCCCGGCTGCTGCGAAACGCGGGCACGAACGGCAGAAACGCGAGCTGGCGGCGGCACTCGTCCGGGTGTGCTTGGGCGAGCCGTCTTGCGTCCGCTTTGCCCAGACCGGCGGCGATCAGGTCTTCCACAAGCGCAGCGACAGCAGCAACAACCTCGTCTTCCGTCTGCGGAAGGGGTTGTGTTGTAATCTTAGTTGTAGTCTTAGAAGAAGTCTTAGTAAATGTATGGCCGATTTGGGCGCTCTTGTCTGCACGAGTCGGACTGTCTTGGATGCCCAAAACGGTCATACCAGTATGTACGGTTTGGGCATACTGGGAATTTTCCTTTTCTGCCTTCCCCCGGACATGCTGCTGCAGCATCTTTACCACGGCCGGGCGGTTGATGCGGAACCACAGCTTGGCCGGGACGCCGCGACGCACCTCTTCCAGCACACCCAGCGCTCGGAGCCGGCGGCGCGAGGACTCCTGTTCCTTGCGGTGCATCACAAGTTCGTCTTCGATCTGCTCCTGCGTCATGAAGAACCAGCCGTCGCGCTCTGCGGGCTGGCGTTCCGACCAGTACCACATCTGCGAAAGCAGCAGCCCCGCCGAGTGGTCGCCGACCGCGCGGGCCAGACCCCGTTGGTAGGCCACGCAGCCCGAGGAAAGCAGGTAGCTTATGATGCGTTCGGTGTCGTCGGTGTCGGTCACTTGGCCTGTCCTTGGGGAAACTCAGCGGTCGGCGGGAGGCTGTGTGCCTTCCTGCCGCACTTTCTCCAGGTAGTCGCGGATGGCCTCCGCAACGAGTTCCTGCTTGGTTTGGCCGGTCAGCGTACTGACCCAGCCTAGCCGCTCGACAAGCGCAGTGGGGATCTTCATCGTTGAGACAGTGTAGGGTCCTTTGCGCACGTCAGTCTCATAGGGCTGGGCCAGCAGCGAGAGCATCGCGCTATGGAAGGGGCTGCTGCTCGTAACTTGCGCTACCGCGCTACTTCTAAGGTTAGCCGGTTCGCTACCAGCAATCTGCGCTACTGCGCTATCAGTAGCCTGCGCTACTACACTGCTGGCAACGTCTGCGGGAGCTGGCGGTGTGTCCGGGGTTCCCCGCCCCGCACGGCGCTGGTCGCTGTGGATCACGTCGCTCAGGATGTCGGCGCTGCCCGTGCCGAATATCTGCGCGAGGCCGTCGCTGACGGACTGCTTGTCTTTCCTAGCCACTGATCACCTCCCGTGCCAGGGCTTCGTAGGCCTGGCTGATCTTGCTTTTGGGGGCGTAGTAGGGCAGCGGCTGGCGCGCAGCGTGCGCGGCGGGAACGTCCTTGCCCCGGGGGATGGCTGCCGTAAAAACGCTGCTCCCAAACTTTTCGCGCAGTCCTTCTTCGATGGACTGGCTGACGGTCGTGTTTTCGGTGCGGCAGGCTAGTATCCGGGGCTGAGGAAGGTTCGGGTTGACCTTGCGCACCTCCTGCAGCGTTCCCATGAGCTTGACCATGCCACGCACCGAGAACACCGACATGTCTACGGGCACGATGACCTCTGTGGCGGCTACGAGGCAGTTGATGGTCAGCATGTCTAGCGACGGGGGGCAGTCGATTACAACGTAATGGAAGCGCGTCATGATCGGCTGGAGCGCGGTGCGTATCAGCGACTCCAGGCCGACCCGTCCGGCCACCCGACGCCAGGTGTCCGCTAGATCCAGGTTCGTCGGAACCAGGGTAAGGTTGGGCGGCGGCGGGCCGACCTGAAGGAACGTGTCGCCCAGAGGCACGTCCTCGACCAGAGCGTTGTAGAGGGTCTTGTCTTGGGCGTCGGGGTCGAAGCCGAAGGCCTGTGTCATGTTGCCCTGCGGATCGCAATCTATCGCCAGAACAGGCACGTCGCGTGCCATAATAGCGGCCAGAGCAACGGCGGTGGTGGTTTTGCCCACGCCGCCCTTCTGGTTCGCCACGGCGATGATGCGCGCGGTATCTGTATGGCCCCGTCCGGCGAGCGCCCTGACGCCGAACGCGGACATAACCTCGCTGCGCTCTACGAGGATGCGGTTACCCTTGGCGAACCCGGACAGCCGTTTGTCCTTGATGTAGTTGCGGATGGTTGTCGTGCTCACCCCGGCAAGGTTGGAAGCGTCGGAAAGCGAAAGAAGTTCCATATGCGCCTCTCTTTCTCGAATTGCGCGAATTATAGCAAATCCAAAAGTCAGGAGTCAAGTGGTTTTTTAAAAACAATAAAAATCCACTGGTGTAAGCAGAGGCAATCTGAGTAGCAAACATTACAATATTGTTGCGCTACTGTGCTACTTCTCTGAACATCACGCCTTTTTGGTAGCAAAATAGCGCAATAGCGCAGTAGCTTGGTAGTGCAATAGTGTCGCATGAGAGAGGTAATCAGGGTATGCCAGGTTGATGTAAACCAACTTGCGATCTGAACATCCACTCGCATCTCACCTTCCAATACATTATCGGACGTTTTGATGTAGGTTCTTCTCCCCGTGCTTTCCTCTTTGAAATACTCTCCTCATCCGCGCAGGAAATCTGCGCCGCTTTCGCGAATGCAGATCTTGCTTTCGTAAGGCCTTCAGTTCGCTGTTGTTGCGTCTGCCTGCCCACTGCTTTAGCGCCGATTTGTCTTTTTGCTGATGGAGAAGCTTCACCCTTGCAGGGGCTTCACCCTGTCTTTGCTTGCTGAGTTGTGAATGTTGCCATGATCGTCAAAGAACTCGACCCCTTTCCACCCACCTCGGATCCCCGTGAGCGCGCCGGCCGCGCGGCGGAGGAGCAGATGGCCTTCTACCTGCGCCGCGCCTTTGTTGAGGACCCGGACGTGCGCGTCTTCAACGGCATCCGCCTGGAACACGCGGGCGACGCGGCGCAGGTAGATCATCTGGTGCTGCACAGATGGGGCCTTATCGTCATAGAAAGCAAAAGCGTGACCACGCGCGTCAGGATCAACGCGCATGGCGAGTGGACGCGGCTTGTGCAGGGCAGATGGTGCGGGATGCCCTCGCCCGTGCTGCAGGCGCAGCGGCAGGCCGACTTTGTCCGCGCGCGGCTGGGGGAGAACGTGGCGCATCTGCTGGACAAGATGCTGGGCTTGCAGATGCAGTTCGGAGCCATGCCCCTAGACGTACTGGTGGCGATCTCGGACGGGGGCCAGATCGAGCGGGGCCGCGCCACGCTGCCGCAGGTGTGCAAGGCGGATCAGGCTCCCCAGCAAGTGCAGGCGCTGGTGAGTACATACCGCAAGACCAACGGCCCCCTGGGTCTGCTGCTGGGCGGTACGCGTTACGCGTGGCACACATTGCATCCTGACGAGATGACGCGCCTGGTGATGTTCTTCCGTCACCAGCACCGGCCCCTCTATCCGCCTGCCACGCCCATCGTGCCTCACTCTGTTGCGCCTGCTCCTGCTCAAAGCCTTGTCGCGGGCATGGATCTGCCTCCGCCGGAGCTACTCGCGCCCCCTTCCTCCTCTGTGCACTATGGACAGCCGGGAACGACGTCTATGGCTTCGCACGTCGGCCACCCAGACGCCTATGCCGCTCCGCCAACCGCTGCATTTCATTCTCCTTCCGGCGTTCAGGAAAGGGCGTCTCTATCCTGCGCGCTGTGCGGCGTGACGGTAAGCGTGGGCGTGGCGCGCTACTGCCTGGACAATGTGGAGCGTTTCGGCGGGCGCGTGTACTGCATGGCGCATCAGCGCGGCTTCCGGGCGCGGCAACAATCTTGATAACGAGAACGAGTGTGAACCCGCCAGTACCTCGAAAGCGGAAACTACTTTGCCACACTTTTTAGCCACTCTTCAGATGCTAGCCGGGTGCAGACACGCGGCTGACGGCGCGGCGCAGATCAAACCTCTACTGACAGTGCAGCTTATTCCGGCAGCCCGTGGGGGAACAGCAGGGGCGTGGCCGCCACGTACCCGGCCTGCGGATAGTCCACAAGGCCCAGGGTGCGCAGCGCGCTCAGGTTGTTGCGGTAGCCTCCGCTCAGAGGCGACTGCCCCACCAGCGCGGCCAGCGGGTCGCGTTCTACGGCATCGGGGTAGACTTCCACCAGTGCCTGCATGATGCGTCCCTGCGGCCCGGACAGGCGCGCGTACCAGGCTTGGCGCAGCAGAGCGCGCGTAGGCGACGCAACGACAGGCTGCGCCAGATCACGCCCTGACGGTGTCAGCTGCACACGGTCGGGACGCGGATACTCTACCAGTCCCGCGCTTCGCAGGCCGCTCAGATTGTTGCGGAAGCCGCCGCTTGCGGGCGACTGTCCCACCCATACGGCCACGTTCGCGCGGGCCATGTCGCGCAGTCCTAGCGGTTCAAGCGCGGCCAGCACGTCCAGGATGCGCTGCTGCGGGCGCGCAAGCCGCTGCCTGCTCTCCGCGTCTGTCGCGTCCAACGACCCGTCCTGATGCGCGACGGGAGAAGCGTCAGGGTGGGCTTCTGTGTCCGTCATCGCGCTCGTAGCTCCCGCTTCCTCCGTCCGCTCCGTTCGCATCGCAACCGGAACGGGCGCGGACAGGAGCGCAGGCATGGACGGGGCTTGCGGCAAAGGTTGTACCCGCCCTATAGATGCTGCTTGAACGTGCGGCATCTGCGGCACAAGGGAGGCGAGCATGTCAGCCTGCGCCACCAGGTCTTTCGCCATGCCCCGCAGATCGTCTACGGTATTGTGCAGCCGCTCGACCTCGCCCGCGCGAAAGACCGGCACTTCCACCACCTTCTCAACGATCTTCTCAACGACCTTCTCTACCTCAACCACTCTCTCCACGATCTTATCCACCTCGACGTGGACTATCTTCTCGGCAATTTTCTCGACCACGGCAGGGGCCGTTCCCGCCGCCGAAGGCACTTCCGCCCGTGCCGCAAGCTGCGTTTCCAGTTCCCGGATGCGCGCCCGCAGCGCAATGGGCGTCACACCCGCTTGTTCCTGTGTCCGCTGGGCCAGCCGCGCCCTCAGCGCGTCCACGTCCACAGCCGCAAGCGTCTGCGCTGATAGGCGCGTCTCGCCCACAAGCGGCGTGGCGCTCGCGTCGAACGTGGCGCGCCGCGCGATCTGCACGGTGCGCGAGACACGCAGGAAGGCCGGACTCCACACATGCGCCGTGCCGGTGGGCAGCGAGGGCAGCAGTTTCGCCAGGTCGCGCTCTGCCGCGCCGTTCGCCTCCTCCTCAGTCTGCCCCACCTGGTCGCTGACCCAGTCCACAATGGCGCGGCGCTCGTGACGGCCCAGGGTGCGCAGCGCGAACAGGGTTCCCGTCTGGTTCAGCACACGCTTATGCACGGCCTGCGGCTGCTGCGAGATCAGGCTCGTACCCACGCCCCAGTTGCGCCCCAACTTGATCAGCCGCTCCACCCGACCCAGCATCACGCTCTCGTCGCGCTCAGGAACCTGGGGCGCAAACGTCTGCGCCTCCTCCCAGAACACATGCACGGGGCTTTTCATCCGCTTCTTGCCCTGGAAGAAGCTCTCGGCAAAGTCGGTCACGAAGCGCTTGGTCTCGGCGGTAAGCAGATGTGACACGTCCAGGACGGCGGAGAGGGGCTGCTCGGCCAGCAGCTCGCCCAACACGCTGCCCGATCCGGCCCCAAGTTCCACATCCCCGTGTTCGCCGCCGAAGATGACCACGGACGCTCCCGGCGCATGTCCGTCCTGGGAAGCGCGCAGGCCCCACCATACGCCCACCGGGTCAAGGGCGATGATCTGCGCGCCCAGGCCCAGCATCTGTTCGGCGAGCAGGAGGGCGGCATACGTCTTGCCGCTGCCGCTCTGCCCCAGGAAGGCGAACTTCTCGGTCACGGCTTCCTGGGGCAGATGCAGGTTCTCAGCCAGGGTAATCACATGCGCCGGAGTTACCGCTGCATCTACTGCGAACGGTGTTGCTGCCGCGAGGGCTGTTGCCGTAAACGCTGCGGTCGGTTGTACATCCATGTTCCTGCGCTCCTTGCCTTTGCCTCTAATTGGTTCTTTCTTCTCCCTTAATCTACGTTACAGGACAGGCAAACGACCCCGGAAGAGTGCAGTCAGCGGTTTATGTGGCACAAATGTATACATGTTTTTGGACGGTCGGCATTCGCGCCGTGCTCAACTCGGAGGGAGTGTTGCTTTACCGCGCTCCAAATTCAATAGGAGAGAGGATAGGGGTAAAATTCAGAAACAAAATAGTCCGATAATGTTGCCGCAATGTTGCAATTTAGGCATATCGCCACTCCCTCCTTATAACTCTTCCGCCCGCTTCCCTGTAGCCTGCTCCCATCTCTGGATGACGATGTCGCAGTAGCTCGGCTCTATCTCCATGCCGTAGCACACCCGCCCCAACTGCTCTGCGGCCAACAGTGTCGTACCCGTGCCGAGGAAGGGGTCAAACACCACACCTGCCCGTTTGTCGCTGTCGAACGTCTGCATAATCCACAGCGGCAGGTGGATGGGGAACGTGGCGGCATGGACATGGAAGTAGGGGTTGCGCTTCTGCCCGCTGCGCGCATACACGTTGCTGACTGTACCGCGAAAGTCCGCCGTGAAGATCGTTCGGGGCGTGGCTCCCTTGCTTCGCCTGTTGGTGAGGAAGATGAGGAACTCGAAGCGGCTGTTCAGCACGTTCTTCGCCATAGCGGGCGCGGCATTGCCCTTGTCCCAGATGGCTACATCTATGACCTGCTCGCGACAGCCGTACAGCCATTCCAGCAAGGCGACCTTGTTGCCGGCCAGCATCTGCACATCCACGACCACGATGTCGCTCACAGCCAGCGCATTCAGGGTCACGCCCGTCAGCAGCGCGACGTACTCCTCCCTGCCGCGGCTGTCGCCATGCACATAGCGGCTGCCACGCAGAGTGACGTTCGCGGCCAGGCTTGCGCTGTGGCCCAGGTTGTAGGGCGGGCTGGTAATCGTCAGCCGTGCCCGCTCATCCTGCATCAGCCGTGCTACCTGATTAGCATCGCTGCTGTCCCCACACAGCAGCCGATGCCGTCCCAACTGCCACACGTCGCCCAGCTTTACGCGCCCCTGCGTTGCCACAAGAACGGGTGCGGCCCTCAGCATCCAGTCGCTGCGTCAAGACGCTCCGCCTTCTGTCCTGTGGCTTCCTCCCAGCGCGCGAGGATCACGTCGCAGTAGTGTGGTTCAACCTCCATCATTCTGCACCGGCGTCCGGTCTGCTCACACGCAAGCAGCGTGGTTCCCGATCCGCCGAACCCGTCATACACGACATCGTCCGGCTCGCTGCTGTTCAGGACAGCCTTCTCCACAAGAGCAAGCGGCTTCATAGTCGGATGCAAACGGCTTTGCATGGGCCGCGCGATCTCCCACACCGTCGTCTGCGTCCTGCCCCCGCCGAAGTAGTGCGCGGCTCCCGGCTTCCACCCGTACAGCAAGGTTTCATGCTTCCACTGGTAGTCCTGCCGTCCCAGCACGAAGTGGTGTTTTACCCACACGAGCGACTGCTTGAGTGGCAGTCCGGCATCCCTGAGCGCGAGCCTAAAGATGGTCTCATTCGGCCCACCTGCCGAGCAGATGTAGAACACGCCGCCTGCCTTGAGCGGCGCGGCTAAGAGCGCGCGGCGCAGCAGGTCATACGTGCCGTACTCGCCCAGGCTGTCCCCGATGAGGCCCGCGTGGGGCTGGCGGCAGCCCCGGCTCGTTCCATACTGCACCCCATACGGCGGATCGAGGAACAGCAGGTCGGCTTCCTCCACATCGCTGTTATTGTCCTGGGAGCGCATCAGGCGTGTAACGGCAGCCGCGTCCGTGCAGTCGCCGCACAACAGGCGGTGTTCTCCCAGCCGCCACAGATCGCCCGCCTGGACACGCGCTTGCACCACCAGTTCAGAGGTAGTTGGGCGCGTCACGGAACCAGGTTGTGCGGCGGTGTGGAGGGGCATGAAAGTTGCGAATGAATTTCGCCCTGCAAAATGAGAATGAATGGGATCAGGGCGGCTGGCCGCGTACCCTGCGGGCGAGGTCGGGATGATGCTCGAACAGCGATCCCTTCGACGCGGCCACGTCGCCACTCTGCTGCCAGTGTTGGGCGGACGGGCCATGCACCACAACCGGCGTTGCCCGCGCGCGACGCTGCGCTTCCTCGACCCGCGACCGCGCCTGTTCCTGCCCCTGCGCTTCCCTGGAACGGCCCTGCGCCTCCAATGTGCGCCCGTCCTGCATCAGGAGGGTGGGGAGCAGGGTAGGAAAGCAGGCCAGGGCGTAGCCACGCTTCCTGACCCAGGCGTCTTCACTCGCAAAGAAGCGCTCAAGCAGTTCCCTCAGCCGTTCATAGCCGTACTGCGCCAACAACCCCTTGACCAGCTTGCCGTCGCGTCCCCACGCGAGGGGCGGCGACTCTCCCTGTGCGCTGTGCTGCTTGAACAGCTCCTGGTAGGCCCGCAGGAAGCGCTGCACGTCCGAGCCGGCGCGCTGAGAGGCAGTGTCCTTGTCTGTGCTGGCTTTGCCCACTTGGAAGTTATCCACAGGCTTATCCCCATCTGCCTGCTTTGGGGACGGCACACCGTCAGGTGTTGTTTTGTCTTTACTTTCTTTTGTTGTATTCGCTTTGCGAACTTCGGAAACCGAATAGCTTTGTTCGCTTTCCGAATAGCTCTCCCCAGGAACGGAACGGATTCTGTCCTGATTTCGCACCCGCTCTTCTGCCGCTCCTGCCTGCGCGAACGCTCCGAACTCGCCGGCTTCTTCTTGTGATGCGTCCAGCGTCTGCGGGGACATACAAAACAGCATCCGGCCTGCGCAGCGCCTGCGCTCCTGCGGCGTGGCAAGTGGTTCGCCGGTTTCATCGCACACCAGGACAAGCTTCTTCTGTACCAAGCCGTCTATGGCGCGGCTTAGGGCTTCGCTTGCGCGCCCCGTGCGCGCCTTGAGCTGGCTCTGCGTGAGCCAATCCGCCTGCTTACGTCCTCCCTGCCCGTCCTCCCAGCCCAGGGTGGCGCGCACGACCACGCACAGCACCCTCCACTCGGTGTCCGAGAGGAGGGGCATCACGTCATCCAGCAGACGGCTGGGGAACGGCGTGCTGCGCGCGGGAAACGCTGCGTCAGGCATGGAGGGCGTTGACGGGATGAGGGTGGGACGGAAAGCGGCCAGGGAGTTCAGGGCAGCGGCAGGTCGTGAGTGGGTGGGGAAGGATCGCTGTCGCCCGCCTGCTGTGCCTGAGTAACGTCCTGCATGGCCTGTTCCAGCGCCTGCCGCCTGCGGACGCTCGGAGGCGCGGCGTAGTCCTTCTGGATGGCCGCCACGAGGAAGCGGGCTGGATCGTTGGCGCTGCGCAAGGGCAGCCAATCCAACTGCTGCCGGATACGCTCCGGCGCGAAGTCGGCGAGCAGGCGCTCGATGATCTCGGACGGCACGTTCCAGGATGCCAGGTCGCGCCTCAGTTCAGGATGGGCAGGCTGGGTGTTCATGAAAGGTGAGGCTATGTTGTCCGGGGTTGTTTCCTTTCCCTGTGTCTGTTGTGGTGGCACATCATTGGCTTCCTGCGCTTGCCGCCTGAGCGCGTCCTGCCGCTCGCCCTGCGTCCGAAACGGCCACTCCCACCCGTTCGCCCGCGCGATCTCGCGTTCCACTTCTTCCCTGGGACGGGCATACGTGGCGCGGCTGTGGGCGATCACGGCCTCACGTCCTGCCGCCCTCTGTCCCGCCCCTGTGCGGCCCGCCTGCGCGTTCTGCGGGGCATCGGGTGACGTACCAGGCAACATGTCCTGCGATGCGGCGTGTGCAAGCCCCAGGATGCGCGGCGAGGGCGACCAGCCGTGCAGCCCGCTTTCTCTCCTTAGTTCGTGCAGGAGCGGCTTGCCCTGCCACACGAAGCGCTCCAGGTGGTGCATCTGCGCCCGCGTCCTGCCCTGCGGCTGTCGGAGCGCCTGGGAGAGTTCCACGAGGCTGGGCTGCACATGCCCGTTGGGATGCACAAACGTAAGCACGAACAGCAGGCTCTTCAAGTCCTCTCCGCTGAGGGCGAGCAACAGACCCGACGTTCGCAGAGCGGGTGTGAACGCCACTCGCGCACCCGGCGTGAACCTGTCACCCGGCGTCTGGGCCACGCGCAGCAGTTCCAGGACGAAGGGACGCTCATCTGCGCTCAGGGGCATAGGCGGGAAGGATCAGGAAGAAGGATCAGGAAAGGGTAGAAGCGCAAGCGCCTGTTCAGGGCGTTGCGGGTGGGCAGCCGGACACGACGGGCTTGGGAAGCATGGCCAGCGTGGCGCTGTGCCGTCCTGCCGGGGCAGAGCAGTGCGCGCAAGACCCGCTGGGCCGCGCCTCCTGCCCATGTCCCCTGGCAGGCGGCATACACCCGCACGGATCGCTGTACCGCCTGCCCACTACATCTGCTGCTTCCCCTCCATAAGCGGCGGCTCTGCGGCGTGCTGTGTACCTGCGCTGTGTGTTCATATGGCTGGTGTTTACGTGATTAGAAGGGGATGCGGCTTTCATCGTGGGCCTGCAAGCCGTTGGCACGCCGCGCAATGGCAAGTGCCAGCGCCATGTCGCTGTCGAGGTGCGACAGCAGGGACAGCACGCGCCGCCGCTCTGCCGCATTCAGTTCAAACCACACCAGGCCGCGCAGCAGACGCCGCAGCAGGCGCGACATGCCGCCGAGCAGTCGTACCTGCTGCTGGGCCAGCATCCGTGCATCGTCGTGCGGACGCGGCGAAAGCGCGGCTTGCGCCTGGGCCAGCGTGGGGAGGGTGGGGGAGGGAGAAGCGGACATAAGGCAGCAGTGTTGAGGGATGGGGTTGAGAAAGGGAAATGAAGCGCGAGGAGAGAAGCGCAAAGGTGCAGTCGTCCAGGCACAACCCACGCGGGCGTGTTCTATGGGGGGATCAGGAGTGCAAGGGCAGGCGCGACAGGACGAGAAACAAGGCGGACAGGGCGAGCAGGGCGAAGATAAGCTCCTCATCCATCGAACCCGTCACGATGCGCGCGTGACGCGGAACCAGCCACCATCTGCCATACGGCTGGTTGGGCCAGGCCGGGATGCCCGTGCGCGTACACGCATCTCCGCAGAGGTGGCTCGCGTACCCCAGCCACAGCGCCACAGCGGGCCACACCCCCCACAGCAGACCGACCGGCACACAGACGAGAACAAAGCAGAGCAGGCCGAGCGGCGAATGCAGGAAGCCTCGGTGTCCCCATGTCCGGTACGCAAGCGATGACAGCGGCGCGAACGGGCGGATGCTCCCGATGTGCAGCGACTTGATGGTACTCTCGTTGGCGTCCAGGTCCGGCAGCAGCGCGCCGAAGGCCGCGACCCCCAGCAGAGGCAGCACGCTCTGCGGTGTGAGCGCTTCGGGAAACGGCGTGAGCAGCCACAGCGACGACGCGCCCAGAAACAGGTGGGTGCGGCCTATCATATGCGCCTCCTCTTCTCCTCACAAACAGCGCTATCCTGCCTGTTCCTGGCGCTGCTGTCGGACACAGCAGGCGCAAGGCATACGTCGAAGTGCAGGGTTAACATCACGTTCTCCGAGCTGGGCAGCCTCTCTTTGCTGTTGATGACTGTCTTGTTGGGCGGCATGCTCTGACCGTCAATGACCGCCGCTTCTTTCTGACCCGCCTTCTGCGTACCTATGGGGCGCACTGTAGATGCAAGAGTGGGCGCGGTCCGCGACGCGGCAGGGGAGGGAATGCCCTGCGGATGCTGGCGGATCAGGCAGGCGAGTTCCTGCCCGTCCATAAGGCGCACCGGCGCGGCGTACTGCGCTGCCTGCGCCGCTTCAACCGCGCTTGCCGCAAACGTGGACGTGGTGACAAGCAGACCCTGACTGGCTCCCAGGCGCAGCATCGTGCCGCGCAGCTCGTCCACGAAGGAGCGCGGCACGGCCTCCCTGTACTGCTTCACCTGCGCGATCACCAGGCCGCGCGTCAGGCGCGTGGGCAGGTACATCCGTAGGTCGTAGCCGCCATGCGCGTTGCGCCCCTTGCCCCGCCCGTGCATGGCCTTCATGGCCGCCACGTCCGTATACCCCAGGCTCTCCAGCAACTCGGCCACGGATTGAGCGAAAGCGGGGAACGGCATGTCCAGCAGGCGTGCGATCTCAGCCGCGTCCGCTACGTCCTCACGCTCTATGGGCGGCAGGGTTGGGAACGATGTGGAAGACGCCATCTCGGCCACAGGAACGGTGTGCGGACGGGATGGACGCGCTGCGCGGTGGGTGGCTCGTGCGAAAGGATTGGCAGCGGCGGGGCGGTTCCGCTTGAGGTTCTCAGTCGGCATAAGAGCAGTAGTTAGGTGTGGAGGAAGGAGCAAGAGGGAAAGCGTCAGGTCATGCCGCCTCCTGCATGGGCGCGGCGTGGACGGCAGGAGAGGGAGGCTTGGCGTCCGCAACCGTGGCGAGTTCCCACTGCCCGGAACGGACATTTTCGTACTCCGGGCGCAGCGTGTCGTCCTCCTTGTCATACGCCTGAGCGGGCAGACACCCGCCGCAGCCGCACAGGCCGCACACACTTGACGTGGGGAACGTGCCGTCCGGCGAGAACACGTCGCCGAGTTCGAGCGGGCGATCCAGCCGGCGCGACAGGGCCTCTACCACGCCCGCCATGACCGGGTACGAGGGAGCCGACCGACCGGAAAGCATCCGGCAGATGGTCGAGCGCGACACGCCCACGTCACGGGCAAGGCGCACCTGCCCCCGAAACGTGTACCAGGGGATGTGCAGCATGATCGCGCCCACCCGGTTGTACAGCGGCCGCTGCATCAGACGTGCCGGTGGGGGTGAGGAGGAGGAAGAAGGAGAGGCAAGCGTTGCTGGGGCGGGTGTTAGCATGGGGGGCGATTACGGATGACGTCCTCAGTGTCGGCCCTACCCGAACGCAATGCGAACATTGTTGCGAGCCGGCAACGTCGCTGCGCGCGCGCAACGGCCCTGCTCGTTTCGGCACTTGTTCGCTAACTTTGCTGGGTGCGGGCTACCCGCAGACATTCATCTTACCGAACACAAACCGAAAGCCGCAATCCCGCTACCCACGAGGCGAACAAATAATTAAAATGAATTTTCCCTGTCTGCTCTCTTGTGATCTACAGAAAGACGTGTTGATACCATTGTTTTTCCTGCTCCTGTAGTGCAACAATCTAGCTTTTGCTACTGTCACTAAGGTAGACTGTAATCTACACATCAGACAGGTAGGATTGGTCGTCTATGCAACGACCTTCTTTAGGAGGTACTCATGCACCTCGTAGATCTGCTTAGAGCCGTGAAGTTGGCAGAGACACCCGAAGAATGGTGGTCGGCTCAGATGAGCATTCTCGAAGGAATCAAAAACGCAGAGCAATTTATACTGAAGCGGCGGCATCAGGTAAAGGCTCTCAAAGAAGCGAAGCGGGCCTATTCACGCACACCTGCAAAGACCGTTGAGCGTCTGCGCCGCTATGATAAAGTCATTGCCTCCCTGCAAAGTTCTGAGCAACACTACCACCGGCTCCGTAACACGCATCGCTATTTTGGCGATGCGCTGGCATTCAGAATGATGCCGCAGGACAAGATCAAAGTAATGTCCCGAAACCAGGATCCCGGTCTTATGCACGGGAAAGAAGGGCAGAAACTCGAGATTGAGATCGCGGAGTTTGCTGCAAAGCATGGCTGCCGCGTCCTGTTACACGACAGTACCCACTGCCTGCGAATGGGAGATGTCACTATCAGCCATCCTGAGCGCGATTTGCTCATCATGGAACTCAAAACGGGTTCGTGGCAAAACAAGCGCACGGATCGTCAGGGAGCGAGGATGAAAATACTTGACGAGCTGTTCCGTGAGGACAGGGTCAAGCTTACGCAGGAGTCCTGGAACAACTTGACTGATCTTGGCATGCCTGCCGCGTACCTCGAGCAGCCTTCCAAAGAAGCTTACCTGGTCGAAGCTTTTGAGGAGGCGTGCAATCTTGGCGATGCGAACTTCCGAATGTTGAAGCCGGAACCTGGACTTATCTACCTTGCTAAAAGATATTCTGTTGAATTCGAGGAGTGGATGTCCTCTTTTGCAGAGAATTCATCTGGCATGATGGGGCCTGCCAGTTTCAGCGTTCTCGTTGGAAGAATAGATGGTAAGAACGCCTACGTTCCCCCAATCATGCTGCACGACATCTCGGAGGCTGCGCTGCTGGCAGTCCTGTCGGGTGACATCCAGTTCTGTGTGTTCGTGGATCTAGGTTATGTCACCGCAAAGTTAGCGGAAGCTGGCATAGAAGCGCTTCCGGTACTTGACGAACTCCAAAATCTGTACGCCTTCGACATTAAGCGAACCACAGACGCGCAAATGACGGGAATGCTGGGCCCAAGAATGGTGCATGAAGTTCAGTATGGCCTTGCCTCACTTTCTGCCGCTATTGAAAACATGATAGGGACTTTGGATCTAATGAAGGATTTTGAAGGGCCAGAGATAGATATGGCTCCAGGCACGGTCATACACTCCAACTGTCCTTTTTGCGGATATAAGCATGAGGGTGCTTGGGACCGCCCCATGCCTCATGATGTGGACTGCCCGGCCTATATCAATGGCGCTAATCAGCAAGTCTAGTCCACATTCTCATAAGGGATCGCCAAGTTGGGCGTTGCACGCGCGCACGCTTCCCCTGATTTCCTCCAGTATGCCGTACCAGCGTTGCACGCGCGCAACAGTGTTTCAGAAATTGGCTTCCAAAGGAGAAAAACGGCCTATAAGATGGTCGTTTTTGTGTATGTAAAATGCTATCATTTTGAACTCCAGACAGGAGGATCAGAAAGAAAGTGCTATCATCTTACCTAGGTCAATCCTTAGGGCTATGAGTACAGATGCTACTTGCCAATTAGGGCCAACCGGTACAAGAGAATCTACGAGAAGATTTATGAATGAGCAAAACGAACTAGTAAGATCTTCGGAACACGGGACAGATCTTCTGCAATTTGAGCAGCGTCTCTCAGCTTTCCTTGCTTTCAATGGGCTACCCATTAACAGCCTCTTCGTCCCGGTTCAAGAACGGGTTGCTGTATACAATAACTTCCCGAATGTTGTCGCCAAAATCAATAAGAATGATGTTAGCCGGTCTATCTACATCTCTAAGTTTATGGCGGCAGTTGCGTCGGGGTTGTTCGACGCCGCGCTAAACTACCTGTGGGATGAGACGATTGCCCAGTTGCGTCGAAGGGTGGCTGCCTATGATATTTCATACTTCTTCGATAACGCAGGCGTGAGCGAAGAAAAGCGAAAGCGCCTAAAATCTGAAAGTGATCTGGATAAAATCGACGATAGCGAACTTATCTACGGGTCACATGAAATAGGTCTGGTCTCAGACAACGGATACAAGCATCTGGACTTCGTGCGTTATATGCGCAACTGGGCCAGTGCCGCGCACCCAAATAACAACGACATTACGGGACTGCAGCTTATCTCGTGGCTTGAGACGTGCATAATTGAAGTCATCAGCCTTCCTGAGTCGCAAATTACGGTCGACATCAAGAGGCTTCTAAGCAATATCAAGGCGAACACGTTAACGGCAGCCCAGGCCGCTGAAATCGGTGAGTTTCTCAATAACCTCACAAGGGAGCAGGTAGACAATCTCGCGCAGGGCTTCTTCGGTATATATACCCGTACTGACTCGACCGCGCAGACACGAACCAATATTCGCCTGCTTATACCGCTGCTCTGGCCACGCGTTGACGAGTCAGTGCGCCAGATGTTTGGTATTCGCTATGGAAGATTCGCGGCAAGCAATGACCAGCAGCAAAGCGCCCTCGCGCGCGAATTCCTACAGGCAGTATCGGGCCTCTCTTATTTACCAAGCGATACACGCGTTTCAGAGTTGCGCACGGCAATTGACAACTTGATTGAGGCGCATAGGGGTGCGGGAAACTTTTACAGCGAACCGGCACTTGCTCGTGAGTTAAAGCGTCTCGTCGGCGAGGCCGGAGAAGTCCCAAGCGGGATCAGCAGCAAGTACGTTATGGGGCTAGTCGAAGTGTTTCTTACGAACGGCAATGGTCAGGCCTGGAATGCGGAGCCTTCTTACCGCTGGATGCTCGAGCGCCTCAACCCCTCAGAAGCACTTATGGCCGTAATATCTTTTACGGACGCTACAATCGCCAGTCGGCTTCAATTTAAACCTTGCAAAGAAAAATACATGGAACTGCTAAGTCTCATGGAAGGAAGGGTTTCCTCCGAAGCCGCTCGCGAGCTGGTTGAAGAAATTAAAAAGTATCGCGGCCCCCTTGAGCGTCTTCGAGATGACTCCCGTATCAAGCAGAAGCTGCAAAGCTTTCGTACGATCACGGGAGCTGGAGAAAAGTCATGAGTGCCGGCCCTACTAAATACCCGTATGCGCGCGCCTCTGCCATCATTCCGTGTCTCTTTCAATCTTACTAACTATCAACTCACGGACAATTGATTGGAATTCTCCCAAGCAGCGGTTAAGTTCGGAAGTAAGATTCATAGGCCTGCCGTCAAGACGTACGTCAGAATGGCTGAACGCATCTCGAATGCGTACGTAAATTGTGGCAGTACCTGATCTAGCTCTACCCTGTCTATCGGTATACTCGTATTGATGTACCTGCTCGCCTGGCCTTGCGGCCAGAAGCAAGGCATCTACTTGGAAACGATCTCCGGCAAGGGCTTCTACCGCTCGGTAGAGGCTCCAAAACTTTGCGCTGCTATCCGAAGCAGCTAGTGCGTTGCGGTAATGTGAGATGGCTGTACGAAGTGGGCCCTGAAGTTCAATAGGTAGCGATGAAAGCTTTGCGTAGCCGGTAAGGAATGCAGCCTCTTCCTCACCGCCGCTAATTAGTCGTCTACTAATTGCGGCATCCATGGTAAATATAGAAACACCGGTCGAGTATGAAGATCCTTCTTCCTGAATATGTTCCAAATTCCACGCAGGTACGGGAGTTGCGAGGCTGAGGCTTATCCATTCTGCCGCCTCACTCAGGTAGTGTCTCGCGCGAGCAATGCCATTGTCGGGACTATCTGCCTCAAGCGTCATAAGGAAGTATTGCCTGCTGTCATTTGAGGCGCTGGTAGGAAGTACGAGCGATACATCCTGATGGATTTCCAGCCGCAGCTGATTAACCATTTCGAATCGTTGGTACGTCTCAATGTAGCCGGTGGCGCTGTATCTCATAAATCGAATCATATTCCTTTTTACTGCCTTAGCAAGAACGGTGGCTATGTGGCTACATTGTTTAGTTGGCATGGCTTAAGTAAGTTGGTAGGTAAGCAACATAGCCAACTGCGTCCATGCCTCAGCTCCTCGTCCGCGGCCTCGACGCCGACATCCTCTCTCGCCTCAAGGCCCTTGCCAAGAGGAATGGCCGCTCCCTGGAAGCGCAGCTGCGCTTGATCCTGCATGACGCTGTCTCCCCGCCTGAATCGCAGCCTACGCCCGCTCATGTCCCTGCTTCGGTCCCCAAAAAGGCCGACCGGCCTAAGCCGTCAACGCCGGAAGCGCCTCGGCAGGATAGCTGCGCTCCCGTCCCGCCCATGCCGAACGAGAAGGAGCTGTCGGAATTCAGGAGGCTCTACTATGCCCGCTTCGGCGTGGAGCTGGGGGAGGCGGAGGCATTGGAGAAGGCCATTGGCGTGCTTGTCCTCACGCGCTTCCAGCACGAGCGAGATGCATATAACTATGACCGAGTGGACGACGGCGCCGGGCCTGAACTCACGAGTGCTGGCTAAGCTCTATCGTTGCGCGCGCGCACGGTTCCCCTGATTCCCTCCAGTATGCCGTACCATACAGCAACAACAGCCTTGCGGTGGCTGGAAGGAACCTTATCAGAGCCAAAATCCGGCGATTCTAGCGCCCCCCAGATCGTTTCCATGTTTTTGCGCCCTGCTAGAATCGGCTGAATGTTCTCGTTGAGTTCAACCTGTAACCGTCCGTCTTTGAGCGTGTACGCGCTTGCCAGATACCGCGCGACCAGGCGCTTTTCCTCTATCGTGCCGCTGCGAAAGCGCGAGCGGGCTGTTGCAGCAAACAGTACGGCCTCTCGCACTGCGCTGTCCTGACGGGCCACATCCTGTTCTACCTGTCCCTGCGCCACCTCCAGCCGCACTTGCTCCTGGCGGAGAACTTCGCGTCGCGCCACATACTCCTCCTCTTCGACCTGCTCCTTGAGGCGCATGGTCACGAGCAGTTCCTGTTGCCGCCGCACACTCAGAAGCGCCTCCTGGCGCGCTCGCAGGATGGCTTCGGCCTGTGACTGCGCTTGCTGGCCTTCGCGCGCCAGCATTTCGTCTGCCCACACAACGAACTCAGGAAAGACCTGCAATCGCTCAATGTATGTATCAAGCTGCGCCTCCACCTCTTCGGCGCGCAGGCCGCGATAGGAGCAGATGCCCTTGCGGTTGGTGCAGTGGTAGTAAGTATGTCCGTTGCTGACCTCCGCCGTGATCTGGCAGCCGCAGCGCCCACAGCGGATCAGGCCGGTGTACGCAAATGTATGACGCACGACATGAACGTGGCTGCGCCTGCCCAGCACGACCTGCGCCTGCTCGAACTCGGTCATGCTCACCATGGCGGGCCAGCGCCCCGGACACTGCTCGCCCCAGGAGCGCGCAATGCCGGCATAGAAGGGGTTGGAGAACAGGACGTAAAAAGCGGACATAGGAATTTCGTCGCTCTTGCTGTCGAAGCGAGGCCGCTTGCGGTAGCCCCATTCCTCGTGCAGACGGGCGTGTATCTGCGGCACACTGTACGCGCCGGTCAGCAGCATCTCCCACGCGTGGCGCAGCAGAGGAAAGCGCACGGGATCGGTCACGATGGTGCGCTCGGCCTTGTCATTGAGGTAGCCTTCCGGAGCGCGATGGGGAAAGCCACCCGCCTTGAGCTTCTGACGCATGCCGCGCTCCACGCGTTCGGTGTGGTGGACGATGAACTGCTCGGCCATCGTGGTCTCGATGCCCGTGAGCAGTACGCTGTCACGCGGGAGATAGCTCTGGTGCGGTGTACGGATTTCCGCAATGATACCCTGCTGCAACAGCCAGCGCAGGTCACCGCTGTCCTTGGGGTTGCGGGTAAGCCGGTCGAGATGGTAGCACAAGATGGCGTCCGCTTCGCCTTTCTGGATGCGAGCGAGCATCGCGTCAAAGAGGGGCCGGCCTGGTTTCTTGGCCGTGCGGCTCTCCTGAAACGTTTCCACGATCTTCAGCCCCTCTGCTACCTGCGCTTTGTAGCACTCCTGCAACTGCCCTTCCAGGCTTTGCGTCTGCTTGCTGGAATTTTCATCGCTGCTGCGACGGGCGTAGAGGAAGTAGCGTCTAGGGATGGACATCTGGCAGTCGGTTAGCGTTGTAGCGGTCGTGCTGGAAACGCACCAGAACAAGAACGCCGATGGCCTTGTCCAGCGCATCCTGCTCGCTCAGATGGATACCGAAACGAGCGTGGTACAAGCGCCGGAACTCAGCAAGTTCAGCAGGGGTAGGGGTGGGAGGGATCATTGCCCCAGCTTACCTGTATGCAGGTGCGGTGGGTTATAGAATTGCGGCGGTGCAACAAATATCCTGATCCTGCTTTTCACAAGCAATGCTTCGACTCTGATTCCTGACAGAATGAGAGTTCGCCGTCAACTTAAGAAATGTTTGCCGTAGGTCTGCTCGGATTGGGACAAGTCAGGTGGAAAGCGGAGCATCAAGACCTGAATACCATGCCTTTCCTTGGAGCCTCACTTCAGACTAAAACACTATGCCGTCAGGAGGGAGAAGAATAATATGCACTGCAAATTGTTGACGGCTCCTCTCTTTCTATGCTATCATTATGCTATCAAATTGTAGTGTCCAAATTATAATGTCGAGTTATAATCTGCAAAGGAGACCATGAAGATGCCCCAAGTGCTGGTACGGGATGTAGAACCCGCCGTGATGGACAAACTTAGAGCGCGGGCGCAGCGCAACGGGCGCTCCCTCGAAGCCGAGGCGCGCGTGATCTTCCGCGCGGCGGTTACGACCGACGCTTCCGAGATGCGCGCCGAGGTCGAGCGGGTGCGCGCGCTGTTCGCGGGCCGCGCGTTCAGCGATAGCGCCGCCCTTCTGCGTGAGGATCGGGACCGATGAGCGGGACGGACGTGACAGAAGAAGGCGATAAGGAGGGGAGCAGCCCTGCGCGGCCGTTCGTCGTGGACGCGAGCGTTGCGGTCAAGTGGTATCTGAGCGAGGCGCATTCCGAAGCCGCTTTGCGCCTGCTCGCGCCGGGCGCTGTTCTTCTCGTCCTTGACCTGCTGTTCCCGGAAGTCGGGAACATCCTGTGGAAGCGGGTACGGGCGGGCGAGATCACAAAGGAAGAAGCGTCCACGCTGCTGCAGGCGCTGGGCGGCCTTCCCTTGCAGGTACACCCTTCCTGGCCCCTTGCCCTGTCGGCCCTGGAGATCGCCTGCAATACTGCGCGCACCGTCTACGACAGCCTCTACATCGCTCTGGCCGTGCGCGAGAACGCCCTGCTCGTCACCGCAGACGAGCGGCTGTACAACGCGCTGCAAGGCGGGCCGCTTGCCGCGTACCTGCGCTGGGTGGGCGACCTGTAAGGGCGTTCCGCTCTTCGCGTGTAGTGTACAAGCACTGGTAAGTATCAGTAGAAATGGTACGGATTAGCAGAGCAAATTCTCTATGAAGTCCAATGTCATTACGGGTGGTTTGCACGCGATGACGAGAGCATTAGCCTCTTCTCGGCTAAATCCACGGCTTCGTGCTGCGGTTCGGACTTCGTCCGGCTTGTATCGTGTTAGGAACCGAATGATGAGCTGGTCGCTTAAAATGCCGATTGAGATGAGCTCCTTGATCTTAACGTAGACTTCGAGTCCACCCCACAGCTGATCTTCGGCCTTGGTATGCGGATTGGAGCCAACAGCCACGTCTAGTAATACAGCGTCAACACAATCGCGCATACTTTCCAGATTTGCAAGGAAAGCCTCGCCGTAATCGAAAACCAAGACTTTGTGGCCTATGTCTTCAAGCATACTTCTAGGCTTGAGCATCTGCATGCGGCACTGCTCAACGCGAGATATCAGGTCAAGGTCAGATGCGTAGGTTTCGTCGTCAAGGTGGAGAATAAGCATTGTTTCCTCACAATTCGGTAGGAATGCTGACCTACAGGCTAGGATGTCTCGTAGATCTAATGTTCATGTACTGTGATAATTGTTCCTACAATGTCTTCATGCCCTATCGCGGCGTGAAGACGGACTCTTTTGTACTTCCGGGTATTGCGATGCAAGGTTCCGGTATTGGAGGCTTTCGTGGCGCGCTTCGCTAGCATCACTCAACATTGATGATCGAAGGTAGCTTTCGCTTAGTTTTAAGTAAGCCCTGCTAAGGTTGACGTATATTTGCCGTGTTAATACTTCATCACAGTCACGAGTGAGTTTTACCCTAAGTTCGTCTATTGTCTCTAGCAGTCCTTGCGTCGTGGTTTCGGTTTCCGGGCGGTTTCCGCTTGGTGATCTAGCGGTTAATGCGTGACGCAGATTGTTCCGAGAATCCTCTGACAATGAGTCAACCATTATTCGGCATTGATCGCGGGAAGGCGTGGCGGGAAGGGGCTGACTAAGAGTGACGAACGTATTGTCTTCGACGTCTAACACGCGAGCCAGAGCGATAAGACGTGCGGAGTCATGAACGCCGCCTTTATGTTCGCCCGTTTCTAACCTATAGATAAACGCTGTCATAGCATTTACGCTTTCGGCGCTCTCGCCTACGCACTGACTGGCCCCTTCTGCGAGTTGTTGCTGGGGAGCCCTTGCGTCATCTCGCCTCCTGTTTATCAGCAGGCAAGCCGCTTCGGCGAGCTGCTGCTGGGACATGCCTTTTAGCGTTCTTAGGCGGAGGAGAGTGATGCCGATTAGATACGGATGCCTGTTTTTCATCTTTTTGTCCTATTACGCACATCTACATGGATACGCGTTCATGCTATATGGGATAGAACCTGTCCATCATCTTCGTATCAGACGGCAAGCCGCGTTGACCTACCTGTCGCGGGATCAAAGGCACGGCTCTAATGGGAAGAAAAAGCACATTTTCTGCTCAAAACATCAAAAATACGAATACCACAGTATTTTTGCTCAGGCGCTTATCTGCAGGATAATACTGAATGTCCAACAACACTCCTGATTTGGCGTTACAACCTCTCTAGAAGGTTGAAACTTGCAATGAGCAGCTTCGATGGCTTGCTTTGCGCTGTGAACGCCTAATCCAGTTCCTGCAGGTTGGCCCAGAACTGACTGGCGGTAGCCTACTTCTCCAACACGCTCGAAATCCGCCTGAGAAATGTATGGCCCGTTATTGACAACACAGATTTCGTACTTATGCCTTCCTAAGCCTTTTACCTTTACTTCGATGTCAGAGCCGTTGGTGGCATACTTTACAGCATTGGCCACCAAGCTCGAAAGTGCATCCGTTATTAGCTTGCAACGCCTCTTTCCGATAAGGATTTGCTCTTCGTCTAAGAGGCGCAACGATATTTTACGGCCATGCATACCCTGTTCGTTGACTCTTAGAGAAACAGTGCTGTTGATCTCGGTCTGCAGGTCGACGTTCTCGTCCTCTTGTTCAGCTGGCTCTGAAAATAGGTGTTTGTTTGTAGTCGCATGATCATGAACTGTCTCCATCATTCTCGCAGCACTTTGCAGCGCTTCAAGGTCACTGCCGGAAGCCGTTTTTGCGACCAGGTCGATAAGCCCGACAGCCGGCGCGAGCTTTGCAGCTATATCGTGGCGGATGGTAGCGGCGTGGCTCGCCTCGATGCTCTCGAGACTCCAAAGATCGCCCAACGGCTGCGCGATTGCCTCGACAATGGACTGATCAAGTGCCGTAAAGGGCTCTTCGTCGATCTTGTCCACCAAAATAATAACACCATCTGATCTTCGTCTTTCGTCGCCGTAAGAAACGATGACGGGTACCGCAAGCAGCGACTGTGACGCATTGTCTCGTAGTATGCCTACATCGTGGCACATCTTTACTAATGGATCAGATACGGATGAACCACATAGCGCGGGATCGAGCAATACGCTTATGTACCTAAGCGTGATTTCGGGAAATTCCGCGTTTATATAGTCGCTGGCTTTGATGCAATCCGACACTGATGAAGGCACATCTCTGGAACCCACGATCATCGGCAGCAACAGCGTTGTTCCTGGATCCGATTGCTCTCGCACGATCACCACCGTCTTGGCATGTGTCTTATCTACAATTATGTTGATTAGCTCATCCATCTTGCTGACACGCAGCTGAGGCTTACCGTCTTCGTCTGCAAGGCTTTGCGGTCTATTGAACCTGAACAGTAGATCGCGCGCTTCATGCTGTGCAGCTGCTGGAAGAGTTCGTTTGAGGCGTGTTAAGCAGTATGCCAGATAGTCTGCGAGATGCCTCGCAGGCTTAAGCTGCTGTTTTACCCATTCCGTA
The DNA here is from genome assembly GCA_965277875.1 of Chthonomonadaceae bacterium. Taxonomy (GTDB): domain Bacteria; phylum Armatimonadota; class Chthonomonadetes; order Chthonomonadales; family Chthonomonadaceae; genus CAWFQB01. The sequence continues at coordinate 46,073 of CBDIDV010000001.1, forward strand.
TCGCCCGAACTCGAGTACAGGCTGAGACAGCCCATTACCTCTTCGCTTCGTTGGTCCTTGAGATCAATGCAGTAACAGCTCCGTCCGCCAAGCTCAGTTACCGAGCGAATCAGCCGAAATCTATCGCTTCGCGTAATGCTGGGTACATAATCAGGAGACTGCAAGTCAACCACGCTCGATATGACACCCTGAGCGGACGACGGAATGCCATTTGTCAAAAAGAAGATGTCCTCGGCACATTCGGCGATATTTGACTGGTCCTTTATTCGCTCTAAGAGTTCGTCGGTGCTGAGCTGGGCAGTGCTAGGCGGTGGGGTAGAACCAACGCAGTGAAACCAACTCTTACTTGTATCTAACATGAAGACCCGGCTCGTATCGAAACCACGCAGGGCTTTTGGTATAATCTGGCACACGTCACGTATTACTGCGCCCATGTTATCCGCATCGAGGATCTTAAGGTTCACCCGATGCTGGTTTAGTTCACGTCTTTCCTGAGCGGCGATGTGTCGTTCTGCCAGTGCACGCTCGACCACATACGCTGTAACGTCGGTAAGCTTCTGTAGCGGGGGGCCATGCACACTTTTTTTGAATGCGCGCACGCCGGACGAGAAGTACTCGTAGGTGTCCGACTCTAACAGGAGAGTGCCCACTGTTCGTCCACGTACGCGGAGTGGAATACAATATGCAGATTGCGTCGTGCGCCTCAACGGTGTGTAATGCCTGTTTGTCGAATTACCGTCTCGAATATCGACGAACTGTTCAACGCCTGTCTCAGCAGCGCGTCCTGTTATACCTTCGCGTGTGCTTCGGTATCTTATTATTGAGTTTACTTGCTCTCTGTCGGTGCAGAAACCTGCGGTAGCAGCACGTCCGTGGATCTTGTGGCCGATAATGTACAGGCGTCGTTTTTCGTCGTCCAGCATACGAATGTCTATATAGTCCGCACGAGTAACCCGGGCGACGTGACTGCAGCACACTGTGATCGCCTCGTCAATACTCAAAGATAAAGTGTCGATGAAATAGTCGAGGGTATCACGATCAAGATCCGGTATATTCTCGCGTGTCATAGGCCTTGATCCTCCTCGCATGTGATAAACGTGTTCGATTGCCTGATCTCTGCTCGAGTGACGTATTCGTCCGCTTTGGTCCGGCGGTATCGAATGACAACCCCGCGGACGAAGTTGAACGCGTTCTGTGGATCCGACCTGTCCAACTGGGCTTCGTAGTCTCGCAGATGATGAGCAGCCTTAGAGATAAGCGTATCGTCTAAAGGCATACATCGGGCTAGTTCCATGGTGGAACGAAACAGCCACCAACAGATGTCTGGGCTCGTTGTTGCAAGCTCCACTGGCTCAACAACATCGGCGATTTTGCGGTTTGACAGGATCCGGAGGCACACCTCATTCGCGACTTCGTCAACCTGGGGGAAATCGCCAGAGAGTAGGTAATGAACAGGATCAACCTCGCCATCGATACGTATGCGTCTCAGCAGTGCGTCAAGGCATTCCGGGCCTGCCACATCTGCAAGCAGAAGCGCCAATCCAAACTGCTGGGTTGCTATCTCACATAGTACTGCGTCCGGCTTGCCCTTGATAATTCTCTGTTCCCTAAACAGGCGGTTGAGGCCGAGATCATAGGCCGTCAACAAGATGTGGTCATCGGACTTGATGTAATTTGCCAGCCTTGCAACCCGAGTTGCTTGGGCATCAATTGGACCCGGCACAACTGGATGCTTGGAGTCTACACCGACGCGTGACTTCGGGATTATGATGAGGCTATTAGCTTCCCGTCTGCTCATCACGCCACGTGCAATCTTTCGAATCCACACAGGGTCGTGGTGTGAATAGATGACAATGACTCGCTCCTCCTCTTTTGACACGTCATGAAGCAGGCGGTATACGACGTGGAGGCCAACCCTCTTGTCAGGTTTGGAGCCATGGTTGCTGGGTACTTCACAGTCGATGATCATCAGGTGAAGACCCTTGCAAGGCCGTCCAAAGCGTTGAAGGTCGGCGGCGTTGTTGTATGTTCTAGCCTCGAGCAGCATGTGCGAGCTCACCGCTATTCCGACTTGCTCAGCAATACTTACGATCTCACCTGCTGTTATAGTCCTATCATCAAGAACCGTGATCTGTGTCATCTTTGTGGCCTCCGACCGTATTGCCTGTGTCCGACGAGAGGCTAGTCAGGCCTCCCAGTCCCCAAAGAGAAAAGCGCGTAGTGCTATACAATTGAGAGCAGTAAGCACCAATCTCTCAATTGCTTGTGCAGCGCCTTTGCTGCGGTGTCAGCCAATCAATTCACCGGCTTCGACCGGCGCACGGTGCACACACCTCGGAAGCCGCCTCACTGCGGCATGATCACAGAATCTTTTGGGTACGAAGCAGGACGAAACGCTTTAAGCGCTTACGAAAAGTCTTCTTTGAAGAAGTTCGGAACGAGAACGGTTGGTTCGGTGTTGCTTTATACAGGTGAAATTAAACTCCAACTGTAAAGGTCAAATATTCCAGCCACATTGCTGGTACGATATTCTTATAATACCACGAAAAATCGAGGTATGAAAGATCTATCCGATATTTTTGCAACAATGTTGCGAATCAGACAACATCAGCGATTAACACTGTTCGCAAACATGTCCCCGCTCGTTTATTGAGTTCTATAACAAGTTAAAGTGTCCCTGATATTTTGGTTCGCCAACAGTATCAAAAGTATAGACGAACCAGAATATCAACGGGACCAGAGGAAGAGTGGAAAAGGAGACAGCCATGCAAGAGCGGCAGGCGCGGCAGATGCGGCAAACGTGGGGCGACAAGCCGTGCGCACATCCAGCCTTTGATGTGCTGATGCTGGGCAGCCTCCATGACGGGTATGTGTGCCTGCGCTGCGGCCAGGAGTTCACGCAGGAGCAGCGCGACCTACTCCTTGCCAGCCGCAAGACCGAAGACCTGACGCAGTGACGGCGCTACCACAGACCTAAGAGACCGCAGGCACACCGGGGCTAGCAGGTTTTGATGTCAGGTTTTGCCTCCTTGACGGTGCATCCATTTTCCTTTAAGGTAGAGGCCGGTTGGGGAAGATGGTTCTCACTTGTTCTAAACAGGGGACGTTGGAGACTGCCCGAACAGAGCAAACCGGTTGAGACAAAGGAGGAAGATGAACATGACCATCATAGTAGATTTGCCGGCTCAGGTGGAAGCACGTGTGCAGGCGGAAGCGGCCCGCCAGCACAAGACACCCGCCGCCCTGGTAGCCGATCTGGTAAGCCACGCCCTGCCCGACGAGGATGAGACAATCAGGCGCGAGCGTTCCCTGGCCCTGTTGCGCTCGGTCGGGGACATCGGCGACGAGGCGGAGCAACAGGAAACGTTCTCGTACCTGCAACAGGCCGTAGATGAAGATCGGCTCTAGGATCGGAAGCGCTTCGCATGAGCGCCCCAACCAGCAACAGCGTCTTGCCCGCCAACATCGTCATCCTCGACACCAGGCCACTGGGCCTGGTGTCCAACCCGAAGGCCACGCCTGATAACGACGCCTGCCGCGCCTGGCTCTATGCCCTGGTGGCGCAGGGCCGGCGCGTGATCGTTCCTGAGATCGCCGACTACGAGGCAAGGCACGAGTTGCTCAGGGCGGGCAAGCCCAACGGCATCCTGCGCCTGGACAGGGTCAAGAACGCCCTGAAGTACATGCCGATCACCACGTCCGCCATGCTGCTGGGCGCAGGCACGTCAGCACGGGCAGCCGACCGCCGACATCCATGCTCTTGACGGCGACGTGATCCTATGCGCGCAGGCGCTCACCCTGGGGTTCCGGCCTCCGACATCGTTGTCGCTACGGTCAACGTGGGCCACTTGTCCCGCTTCCTCACCGCAAAGCGCTGGCAGGACATCGCCTGATATATCGCCGCCCCTGAACCGCATCACCTGCGCCCGGCTGCCATCATAGCAGCCGGGCCTCTTTGTGCCTGCTAGAAGAACCATAGTCGGGAAGAGGGTGGAGGCTGCGAGTGACCGAGAAAGTAAGCGGCAGCATCAGCGAACCGGTTTCTCCGGCCCGGCAGCGTCAGCCTCGTCGCCGATTAGCAACCAACAGGCTCTGCATTCCAACGCCTGAGCCAGAGCAATCAGTTCCAGATCGGAAACGATGCGCACACCGTTCTCAACGCGGGAAACATCCTGCCAGGCAGGACTCCAGACGGCCTCCGTGTGGATAGCCAGCCTGGCGCAGAGCTGATCCTGCGTAAGCCGCAAATGCTGGCGGCGCTGCTGTACGCGTGCGCCGACCTGGTTGACCTTGTTGTCTTGGGTGCGCAGACGTGGCGAGCCGCGTGGCATGGCAGAGTAACCTCCTGTATGTGGAGTGGCTGCCATTATCGCAAACTTTCTGCCGCCATATATCCGTACTTAAGGATATATAAGGTATCCTTAAGAAAGAGTGTCAACTGTGTGCCTGAGGCGTGTGGGAGACAGCTACGAGAGTACAAGTAGGCCGGGAAGCAAAGGGGCAGGTTCATGGAAGCGTTGCCGCAGATAGCAGGCGATAGTGTGCGCCTGCTGGACGATAAGGAAGAAGTAGAGGCTTTGATCGCCCTCTTCGAGGCTACTGCGGAGAAAGAGGGCTGGCAGCCAGGAGGACAGCTAAGGGCGCATCTGAACGCCTCGACCTACTTCGCCGCCTATGTAGGCGATGAGCTTGCGGGCGGGATGCAAATAGTCCTGCCCGCGCCAGGCGAGCCGTTCCCCTTCCACGCGGTGTGGCCCGAAGCAAGCGCGCAGGCCATTGAACCCTGCCGCGTGGCGCATGTGGCTGTGCTTGCCATCCGAGCGGAACGGCGCGGACACCAGCGCCTGTTCTGGCCCCTGCTGATAGAGCTATGGCGCATGTGCGTGCGGCAGTGCATACAAGCCATCGTGATCGAGGCCACGCCCCCGATGCTTGCCCGCTACCGCCGGCTGGGCTTCGAGCTGTGTGTGATCGGCCCGCTGCGTTCGCATTGGGGCGAGGATTGTTACCTGTGTAGGGCCGACGCCACGATGGTGGCCGGGGCCGTACTGACGCGCGCCGTCCGCTCTCCCTGCTTTCGCAGCCTCGTCGTTCAGGCCATGCGTCCGCTTGTGGAGACATCCGGCGCAGCGGCGGCAGGCGCGAGTGAGTGCGTGGGCGCGGCGGATTGCGCGCCCGTGGTGTCTGTGCCATCCTGAGAGCAGGCGCTTTCCCGATGCGCGTCTCACATTGCCTGTCGAGCAACCTGCTCTGCACAATGCGCCGCTCATCGCACAGGTCTGGCAATTCTGTTGTCCCACTGCAAGACAGCGTCTGCGCGACCTCCCCTAAATCAACTCTTTTCCTCCCTCGCATGTCCCTGCTCGCCGCCTCGCTGTACCTGCTGTGCCTGGCCTTCCTGTTCGGCTCGGCACTCTACGTGTACTCACGCGATCCCTTCGCCCGCCTCAACGCGTGGTACGCCCTGCTCGCGCTTGCCCTTCTGGGCTGGGTCGGCACGCTGTTCGTATTCACCATACAGATGCAGGGGCCGGGATTGCTGTGGCTCGGACGCGCCAACTTCGCCTTTGCCGCCCTGGCCGCGCCCTGTGCGTATGCCTTCGTGCTGGCCCTGGCACAACGACCGTTCCGTCATGCGCGGTGGCTGTGGGCGGAAACGCTCCTGCTTGCTGCGGTGTCCCTCCTGACCCCATGGGTGGATCGGGCGGAAACTATTGGGGTGGGGCAGCATGTCAGCACGTATGGCGCAGTCTTTCCTCTCTACCTGCTGCACATTGTCGCCTTTGCCGTCGCTGCTGTATTCGTTGCCTTCCGCACATCCGGTTCACTGCCAACCCAAACCCGCATACAGCTGCGGCTCGTGGGCGCGGGCATCCTGCTGACCGTGCTGACGGGCTTCGTCACCAATGCCGCGCTGCCCTACTTCTACGGCAACTTCCGCTTCATCAACATCGGCACGCTCAGCACCATCTTCTTCCTGATCGTCGTGGCCTATGCCGCCTGCGTCCATCACCTCTTCAACGTGCGCGTCCTGGTCAAGCGTACTGTTGTTTTCGCCCTGCTGATCGCCTTCGCCCTCGAACTCTACCAGGCCGCAGTCGGCGCGCTCGCCCTCCTGCTGCCGCTGGGCGACGTGGCGCAGCGCCATGTAGCGGCCACGGCCATCGCGCTCATCATCAACGCCGTCACGCAGCAGCCGCTCCGGTGGTGGCTCGAACGCCTGGCCGACAAGCTCCTGGCCGGCAGGCATCCGCATCCGGGACATACTGGGCGCGCGGCGCGGCTTTAGTTCCTCGGCATACGGAAGCCTTTAGCTGTGTCCCGGTGGCCGAAGCGTTTCCGAAGTGCGCCGCGTTGTGGTGGGCCATGTACCGAATGGGCGCTGCGCCGATGCTTGCAGGCGGGCAGCCGCGCCTCTGCAAGCCTTCCGTTCCCCAGTGACAGACCTGTCTCAGCAGGAACCGTTCGTTCAGAGGCTCAGGATAGCCGCTACAAAGGCGGCATAGCCCGAACCAACAAACCAACAAGCCAACAAGCGCCCTGTCAAGCAAGAGACTGACAGGGCGCTTCATCGTCCGGCAGGTTTCCTACGCCGGCTACTCGAACGTGGACGGGTCGAACCGGTTGATCTTCACGAGCATCCCGCCGGGCGCTTCCACCTGCAACTGGAAGCCGAACGCCTCGTCCGACGCGCCGCGCGCGATCTTCATGCCCCCGGCTTGCAGCCGCGCCTGCAATGCGTCGAGCGGTTCGTCGGCCTCGAAGTTGAGTTCCACCTGCCCCTCGTTCTGCTCAGGGTTGGCGGGGTGGGCCAGCAGGCCGATCTCTGCGCCGCCTAGCGTAAGCTGGGCATAGTCGCCGTCACGGCTGGCCGTGGTCAGGACGAAGCCCAGCGCTTCGTAGAACGTGATCGAGGCAGCCATGTCCTCAACGTGGATCATCGGCTGCAGCTTCAAGAGGGGCGGGGAAGGTAGAACGTTGGGCATCTTCGATTCCTTTCAGGTGCGCGGTCAGGATGTGGGCGACAAGGTCGGAGAGGGAAAGCTGCGCGTCAATGGCATGGTGCTTGATGGCGGCGATCAGTTCCGGCTCCAGATAGACGTTGAATTGTTGCTTGGGCTTGCTCATTGCTAACATAATAGCATACTAGCAACAGGATTGTCAAGCCTGCTGTGTCAAATTGTTCAGCCTGTTTTGCTTTTTTCGGGACTGCGTTGTGCGCAAGCAACGCGCATGGCTGCCCGGCCCCTTTGCCGCTTGGATGAAGGGGCGCACTCCCTTACGCGGGTGCGCCATTCCACAGTGACAAGGAGACAGAACAGAGATGGGACATCTGGAGTTTGACAGGGCCGTGGACGCCTACAAGGCCACCCTGGGCACAGCACAGTTGAAGGAACTGCTGCGCTGCGCCCTGACCCTCGAACCCGAAGAGCGGTGGCAGCATGTGCGCGGTAAGGACACGTTCGAGAACCCGTTCAAGGAGATACGCGCCGTGTGCGACCGCAACCTGAGCCTGGAAGAGGTGAAGCGGCTGGCGGGCTGCCTGGGGTACGCGCTCAAGGCCACGCTTGCGGGCGAGGAGCTGGGCGAGGCGCAGGTCTCGTACCCGGCCTGGGAGGGACGCATCCTCTTCACCGTCCTTGAGTTCGGCTACGACTCTGCCAGCAGCGCCCGCAGCGCGCCGGACGCGTTTAGTGCCTTCATGCAGGCGCGGCAGTTCATCTTCGAGGGGACGCCGCTGCGCGCGACGGATAGGGAAGGTAAAGGCACAAAGGACACGCGGCTGGTGGAAGGCATCCCCAAGTGCAGCCTCAGCCTCTACGTGCGCTGACATCCAGGGGCGAGCCGATACGACACCGGCAATCCGATCCGTCCCGCCAGATACGAGTAACTGCTTTTCCTGACCGCCTGCCCATCTTCGGGCGGGCGGTCTTACTTGTGGTCTTCCCTCTGGCACATTCCCTGATCCGGACTGCGTCCGCGCGTCCTCAGTCGGCGCGTTCTTGCGCGTCCTCCGGGTACGCGGGCGCGACCCGGACCAGGCAGCGGGGACAGTAGTGGAAGGGCAAGCCGTCCTGAACGCCGATGCGCAGAGGCGTGTTGCAGTAGGCGTGGACGCGGGTGACTTCGATCAGGCCGCCGTGCCGGTAGGTTCGCTCCATGCGCCCCCGATCCTGCCACCCCACGGGACGGGGGAACAGACCCAGGAAACGGCGCGTGCGGGGAAAACTCATAAGCGATTACGTTAGGAGAAGGGGAGAAAAAGAAGAAGCGAGGGGAAGGTAAAACAGGATCTGAAAGAAGGGACAATCCTTGTTCGCTGCGCGCTACGAAGGTGCGCCCGGCGCTTGCATCCGCAGGAGACTGTTGCCTTTGCGGACGCGCGGGTTCTTTGGAACCGTAGAGCTATGCCGCCTCATAGGCCACGCCGGTCGCCTAGGCGCAACGCAGGCGGGCGCGTTTTTCGTTGGCTGCACAGGAAGTAGATACCGTTCTCTGGCAGTTTGTGCAGCCTCGCTCTGCGCTGCCAGGAGCGTTGCGTAAGATCTTTCGAAATTGCGGCCTAATGTTCCCTGTTTTGCCGCTGCTTGCTGCCGTTTATCGCGGCGGCTTTCAGGGCGGTTTGCGCACCCGGACTTCGCCGGCGCGCGAAGCGGTCTGTACGCGTTCGCCCCTTTGCTTTCCCGCATCGTGTTGCGCTAGGGCAACAGCGGTTTTGCGCACATCCGTCTGGGCCTACGCTGCCCTATGAAAGAGCGCCCGCCTGCACGGTGCAGGCGGCGGCAGCACGCTCTTTGACAGGCGGCTCGCAGCGAGCCGCACAGGGGGAAGAACGGCATGGAAGAGACGCATGAGAGACGAGACTGTGCAGGAGACAGGGAACGCTGCCTTTGTGACCGGGGACAGGAAGAGACGAAGGAAGTAGAGACGACTGAGGAAGAAGTCGCGGTTTGCTATGTCCTGATGAACTCCGTTCGCTACGGCACGGAAGCGTGGCCCTGCAACAGCCTGGAAGCGGCCGTGCAGACGCTCTGCCGGCTGGCCCGCAGCGCGGAGCAGCGGCGGCAGACGGACGGCATCCAGCGCTACTTCTGCATCAAGGGCAGCGACCTGCCCGCGCAGGAGGAAGGGGTAGAGCGCGATCCGGTCAGCCCGATCCTGCCGGACGCGGACGCGCTCACCCTCACGCTGCATCCGCGCGAGACGTGTGACTGCCAGATGTCGCACTTCGCGCACGAGAGGGACATGCGCGAGGTCGTGCGCCTGCTGTGCCAGGAAGATGAAGAGGCCGACAAGCAGGCGTCGCCATCCACGTCGCTAATGGCAGGGCGTGGGAAATCGAGCGAGGTGGGGTCATGAGCCGCAAGCAGATCTACGGCATCACGCTCACGGACGAGGAGAAGCGCATGGCCGGCTACGACAGAACCTCTGGTTTTGCCCGCGCCGCCACGAACGCGCCGGCTCCTAAGCCGCAGTACGCGGGCATCGCTTCCCATACTTGCCAGGTGACGCTGCCGGACGGTACGGAGTGTCGGGCGGACTACGCCTGCTACGGGGGCGGGGGCAGCCATACCTTCTATTTCCACTCGCCCCTGAGCGAGCGCGAGTACGGGAACGGCAGCCTGGCCGACATCCCCTCCATAGAGGCGAGGGCGCAGGAACTGGTCGGGCGTATGTGGCGCAAGGCGCAGGACGCGGAGCAGAAGACGATGCGCCTGCTGTCCGCGCCCTCCAACCTGGTGCATACGCTCGACAAGACGCCGCAGCTTACGCGCAAGACGGCGCAGCGCTTCGCGGGCCTGTACGCGGTGTGCCTGCGCTACCCAAGCGGGACGCTCACGCCGCTTGCCGCCGCCTGCGAGCGCCGCGCCGAGGCCCTGAGTGACCTGGCCCGGATGCAGGCCCAGAGCAAGCAAACACTCGTCATCGGCATCTGCTGCCTCTGGGCGCGGCGCTGGCAGGAGCCGCGCTTCCTCCTAGATGCGCCCGCTGCGGTCAATATGTCAGGAACCGTGGAGGTGCTGACAGGCAGCCCAATGATGAGGAAAGAAGCCGATACGAGCGCGAACGGCAGCCCCGGCCAGCATGAGCAAACAGAGGAAGAGCAAGCCTGGGAAGAGGATGAGGACGAAGCCGACCTGGACGAAGATGATCCTGACGAGCCAGACCCTGACGAACGTGATCCTAATGAAGACGATCCCGACGACCCCTTTGAGGGAACGTAAATGCTGGCGCTTCGGGATTTGAACTCTGAGCCAGCATCACACCCTATCGAGTAACCAAACCTTTTCCGTCCGCGCAGCCTCCTGGCTGCGCGGGCTTCTTTTATCCAGCCCCAATGTTCCGCCTTCTTTCAGGCCGCGCTTGCTGCCGTGTTGTCTCTTCGCAACTGGCCTTGTCCCTGTCCTGCCTGGTGGGTAGCCTGGGCCGGAGCGCCATCCCTATGTTGTTCTACATGGCGGCCTCACTGTTCCTTGACAACGCCGCCCTAGCGCGGCATTCGCAGGTACGCCAGCCACGGAGTTCTTCTTCACGCGGCGTACAAGGAGAGACGAGATGAAGATTGGCAAGAGTTTGCCTGACCTGGAAGCCGAGATCACGCGGCAGTTGAGCGCCAAGCGCGACTTCCTGGCCCCCGCGCGCAGGCTGCATGTGAGCAGCAACGGCCACACCGATCTAAGGTGGGAAGGCGGCGAGCAGGCGTACAGTGTGAACGCGAACACGCACTCGCAGATAGCCCAATATACCGGTGTGCCGCTGAGCTTCTACGAGTTCCTGCGCGCCCGCACAGAAACCCTGCGCGTTCCCGTGACCATGCCGCCCACCGCCCCCAGTATGGGAGAGGAGGCGGACACGAGGCAGTTGCGTCTGTGCGAGGATAGTCCACTCTTCGATGTCACGATTAACCGGTTGCTGCACGACAAGGCGAGCGAGGAAAAGCGCCTGATCCGCACCCTCGACGACAAGGCGCGCGCCCTGCTCTCCGCCTCGTACAATCCCGACCTGGACAACTACGACGTGTATCAGGCAGCCGCGCAGGCCATGCTGGCAAGCGGGCTGTCGCCGGACGACGTGATCTCAAGCGAGCTGACGGACACGCGGCTGTACCTCAAGGTCATCTCTCCCCGGCTTGTAGGGGACGTGGCCGTGGGGGATACGGTGCAGGCCGGCTTCATCCTGACCAACAGCGAGGTAGGCGTGGGCAGCCTGAGCATCCGGCAGTTCGTGGTGCGGCTGATCTGCCTCAACGGCGCGGTCGTGGAAGACACGTACCGCGCGCGTCATGTGGGCAAGAAGCTGGACGCGGACGACGGTGGAGTCGTGTATCAGAGTGACACGAGGCGGGCCGAGGCGAACCTGCGCCTGCTGACGATGCGCGACCACATCCAGACAACGCTCGATGAACATCGCTTCGCCCGTACTCTGGACAAGATGCAGGGCGCGGCACAGATCAGGATCGAGGGGAAGCTTGAGGCGGTCGTGGAGGTGACGGCGCGCAAGTTCGGCCTGCACGAAGGGGAGAAGACGCAGGTGTTCAACAACATGGTAGAAGGCGGAAGCCTGACCATGTGGGGATTGAGCAACGCGATCACGCTTGCGGCGACATCTTCGGCCAGTTACGACCGCGCCACGGATTTGGAAACCATCGGGGGACGCATGATCATGCTGCCTGCCGCCGAGGTCAGGGAGATCGTGGCCGCCAAGTAGGCCCGCCTTCCTGCTCACACTTGGAGGCCAAGACATGAACCGTCGCATGGACAGGGACAACAGCAAGAATGACAGTGACAGGGCGTTTGCAGAAGCCCTCGCGGCCCTGCCGTCCCTGCACGACAGCATGGCCGCGTGGGGAGCGGAGGGTCTGCGCGACGCGCTGCTCGCATCCGGCCAGGTTCCGGTACGCTGGCAGAGCGCCGACGCCCTCCTGGACGTGTGCCGACAGGCGCAGGCCGAGTGGCTAAAGGGCGAGATCGTCTCGCCCCTCTACGCCGATCTGCTGCCCATCGTGCTGGAACGCCTGCGTGACACATCGCCTGACGAGTGAGCCGGAGCAGCAGGCGGAACGTGCAGTCAGGCGGTCACATAAACAGCCAGACACCAAGGAAGTAGACACCGGAGAAGCAGACCCAAAGGACAGAAGAAGGAGAGAAAGGACACGAAGATGCTGCTCGTCACCTATATGGGCGTGACCGTCAATATGGATCACGTCGCCTGCATCCACCTGAAGGCCGAAGACACAGACCCCGACGCGACGCAAAGCCGGAGCAGAGAAGACGCGCTTATGCGCGTGCTGCTGATGCTTGCGGGCGAAAACTGCGTCGTGGCTGCCCGCGACCTGCCGCCCGCTGTGGCCCGCTACGTGCGCGAGGCCGTCACGCGCGCCTGGGCCGGAGGCGCGACAATCACGGACATGCGGAAATTGCTTAAGCAGTACGCTGAAACCACACATACTGCCGCGCAGAGGACGGATGGCGGCGAGGAGGCGCAGAGCGCGCCCTGACACGCTTGAATCCCTCCAATCAGTACGGTTCGACTATTCCCCACTCCGCCTGCCCATTGTGGCAGGCGGCTTTTTTGTGCTGCTCCTTCCGCGCGCAGACCGCGCGCAGAGCAGATAGCAGGTGCGGGACGGCAGGGCGCGGCTGGAAGCGCAACGAGCATTGTGGCTGCCTGGTTCGCGGGCTACGCTCGCCATGCGCGTCCCAACCATGCGAGCATACGGGCGCGCAAAGGCAACCGCGAGAGGAGAGAACAAGATATGCGAGTGCAGCGAGCGGACGGAACGTGGATCGAGATCGGCGACCTGGGCGGGCAGATATACGGCTGGAACGCGCCGGACGGCAGCCAGTGGTACTGGAGCATCGTGGCGGCCACGGCCTTCGCCCACGCGCGCGACGAGGTCGTAATGATCTCGCTTGGGGACATGGGCATGACACCTGAGCTGCTGCTGCGCCAGTACCCGGAACTGGACGTGGCCTATGCGCTCACCACAGACATCAGCCAGCCCCTCCTGTTCGTGCCGCTGGAGGGAAAGGTGCGGCTCATAGACGGCAGCCACCGCGTCTGCAAAGCGCTGATGCTGGGCGTAGACATCCTGCCCGCCTGCTTCCTCACGCAGGAAGAGGCGGATCAGAGCCTGGTCGCCCGCCTGCCGCCCGGAAGGGGCCTGGACCTGAATGCGACAGGCAAGGACGAGGCGGCGCGTCCAGTGCGGGCCACGCGGCGTGTACGCGTACCCCGCCCTGTCCGGCACAGATAGGGGAGGGCGCAGGCAAGCGGCCCCGCTTTCCGGCTTGCGTAGTATTCGGGGAAGTGAACTGATCCTGCCCGCGTACCGCCAACAGGCAGTGCGCGGGCTTTTTGTTGTCTATGAACCGGCTTCAGGTTGCTCCCGCACAACGCGCCTTGCGGATGGACAGGAGTAGCCTAGTCTGGGGGAAGGTGGAAGCAGCGGACAGGCGCACATCCTGCCTTCAGCGCCCTGCCGCTGCGCCCGCCCTGTATCGTGCAGAAAGCATATACCCGAAGGAGACCCCTGCCATGCCTGATCCCACACCCTCTACGGTGACGCCCGCGCCCATACTGCCGCCGACGTTCCTGCCTGCCCCGCGCGTGTACCTATCCGGCCCCATTTCGGGACTGACGTATAAGACAAGCCAGGGCTGGCGCGAGTATGCCGCGCGTACCCTTGCGCCCGCCATCGCCTGCTACTCGCCGCTGCGCGCTCACAAGCATCTGGACAGGGAGGGCGAACTGCGCGGCGCGTACCCCGCGCATCCGCTCACCACAAGCCAGGCGCTGACCGCCCGCGACCGCTACGATTGCCAGACCTGTGACCTGCTGCTCGTGAACCTTGCGGGCGCGAGCGAGGTGAGCATCGGGACGTGCATCGAACTGGGCTGGGCCGACGCGTTTCGCAAGCCCATCGTCCTCGTTATGGAACCGCATGGCAACGTCCACGACCATCCGCTGGTGCGCGGCGTCTGCGCCTTCCAGGTCGCCGCGCTGGAAGAAGGGCTGAACGTCACGCGCGGCATCCTGCTGCCCTGATCCCCCTTCTTGCCCTGATACGACTATCATCTCATGGAGAGCCAGAAGCAACGTTTCCTGCCGCCCCTGTAACATGACGATGCCATCTGCCCGCGCTGCCATTCCCTGGCGCGCGGGCTTTTCATGTTGGCCCGTTCCGGCGCATGTCCCGTGATCGCCCTGGCGAAGAGGGCAGGGCGTTGCGCGGCTGCACCCGTTCTTGGTGCTTGCCCTGAGAGGACGTAGCGTGAGGGGGCAAAGAGGGCGGCCTGTCCTGGTATCCGGCCAGGCAGGCCGCCAATCTAGGCTCTTTGACAGGAAGGGACATGATATGCCCGCTAAAAATGACGGTCGCGCCCACAACGAGCCGGCCGCTCTGTCTTCCCAAGCGGATACTCCGCATGAAGAGGCAGAAGCGGAAGCGGAAACACTTGCGTTGTGCGCGACCTGGGAAGAACGCTGGCAACTGTACGCGGATGCGGAATGCCCCAACGGGTGCGAGCGTTCGGACAAGTCGCTGTCGCCATCTGGCTGCAAGTGGTAGCCGGGCAGGATTAGCCGAACACACGCGCGGGAACGTCGGGGCGACAGGCTCCGGCGTTCCCGTTCGATCAAGGGAGAGAACAAGACGATGCAGGGATTGCAACAGCCGGCGCTTGCCGGCAGCGATACGCGCAACGGCGACACGCTGGACACGGAGACCGCAGGCCAGCCGCTTGCCATTGTGGTGACGAGCGCGGCCATAGAAGAGCTGGCGCTGCGCGACCTGGCGCGGCAGGCGCTGGCGTACCTTCGCAGCCCGGAGCGCTTTACGGCGGATCAGCGGCAGGAACTGAGCTGGGCGATGGGCCGCTTGCTGGACGAAACGGACGTGGACGATACCTGCGGGTACGGCGCAGCAGGGGACAGCGACCTGTGGGAGGAAGAGCCGTGGCCGTGAGCATCAGCCGCTACAAGCACAGCCGCTTTTGGGCGCTGCGCGACGCGGCCAGTACGCTTATCTGCCTGTGTGTGTACAAGAAAGGCGCGCAGGAGGTGCAGAGACGATTGCAGGAGCAATCCACACAGGAGAACGCGCCCTGTACGTGCCGATGCGGGGCGCACATTGGAAAGGAGAAGAGGGAGATGAGCAGCATGAGCGACAGAGAGGAAGAGAACGCCAATTCAGGGATGGGCGCAGCGCCTAAGGAACTGCCGCCCTGGACGCCATTCACGCGCACCGGGCAGATCGTCACCGTGGGCCTGCCCGACATGCCGGTTGGCACGGTCTGGGAGAACAGCCGCTTTGTGGTCGTGGCGCGCGACTGCGGCGGAACGGACGAAAACAAGATGGTGTGGCTAAGTATCAAAAACGCGGACAACTCGGCTCGCCACGACTGGCGCGACCTGCAGCGCGTCAAGAACGAGCTGGTCGGCCCGGAAGCGGAAGCGGCGGAGTTGTACCCCGCCGAGAGCAGATTGGTGGACAATGCCAACCAATTTCATTTGTGGTGCATCATCGGCAGCCGCTTTCCCTTCGGCTTCGAGGAGCGCCTGGTATCGGAGAGTACGCCCGGCGTGACGCAGCGGCCGTTCGACCAGGACAGACGCCCCGCTGACCTGACAACCGTGCATATCGAGGGCCTGGCCCAGATACATCAGCAGTCAGCCATATCCACAACACCGGACAAGCCGGCAGGTACAGCGGTTGAACCGCCTGCCACCTTACGCCTGCCCCTCAAGCGGGAACAACGTTTCCCCTTGGGCGAGCTGGTAATGACGCACAACGCGGCCACGGCCCTGCGCGAAGCGAACCAGACTGCCGAACCCTATCTGCTCCGCCATCTGGCAGGCGACTGGGGCGACGACCTGGATGCGCAGGACAGGCAGGTCAACGACGACGCGCTTACCGATAGAGACCAGTTGCGCTCGTGCTACACGCTGCCGACCGGCGCGCAGGTGTGGATCATTACGGAAGCGGATCGGGCCAGCACGACCATTCTGCTGCCTGACGAGTATTGAGGCGCAAGGAGGCGCGACCATGCACAAGAGCCTGGACATAACGTTTCGCTACGTGGGCCTGCTTGAGCGCCAGAGCCAGTGCCGCCTGCGCGTCTGGGAGGAAGCGGGCAGGCCGCCGGTTGTCGTGTTTACCCAGCTGCAAGACAGACGGGGAACCAATATCACGGATGCCATCGAGCGCCTTGCCTGGGAAGCCTACAAGCTGCTGGAACGTCCCCGTATGGGCATCGCCGTGGTGGAACACTACCGCGACCCGGCCAGCGTCCGGGGCACAGTAGAGTACAGGGAAGAGTTCGACATCGTAACCCTGACTGCGACACCAAGCGGCTTCTGCGATCCGCAGTGGCGGCAGGTCAGCAAGGAAGAGGTGGAACAGCTTCTTGGCGATACCCTGACCAACTGAGAACGACGCAGGGACGGAGGGTAAACCGGCCTCTCCGCATTTCCATTTCACGCCCGCACCTCTTATAGGAAGTGCGGGCGTTCTGTTGTTCGCCTTCTGGCGAGGCGTCCTGTGAACGGGGCAATCAGGCAGGCCGGTTGGGTTCCTCAGCGGGCGCGGCCTTCCTGATCGCCTCGATCTCCGTTTGCAGCATGTCCATCTTTGCAAGGATGGCCTGATCCGGGTGCGAAGCGTTGGCCTGGTTGAGCAGATGCCCGGCAAGGATGTCGAGTTCGTAGCGCGTCAGCCGCAGAGGGTACTCGGCAGGCTCCTGGTAGGCCGCGATGGTGTCCTGTATGTCGGCAAGTGCCAAGCCCTCCTGATGGAGGCTGTCGGCCTCTCCCTTCCACTCCACAGGCACGGTCGCGAGGTAGGCCAGGAACTCTTTACCTTCCTGCCTCATCTTCGCTGTAATCCGCTTCCACTTCTGTGCGTCGTCCATGTCGCGCGTGCTTACTCGTTTGCTGTCCCTACTATCTCACAAGCGACATTGTATGTCAATACCCAGATACATCCTAAGCGCCGTTTACAGGTCTGTTTCTGCCTTTTCTCCTTCCTGTTGTTCTCCCTCTTGTTCTTCCTCGCTGCGCGCCTACTCCCCTGCGCCGAGTTCGCTGGGTTCGCTGGGCATATAGTCGCGCCGATCCCACAGCAGGTTGTTGCCCTTGAGGACGGCCAGGCTGTTGTCGCGCTCGTAGCGCTTCTTGAGCGTGATCTCCGGTACGCCGATCAGGGCGGTAAGCTCCTTTGTGGTCAGGAGCGTTTGCACGATGAACTGGCGGGTGCGCTTGTGCATGGCGGCTTGTGTTAGGGCCTGTTGACGGCTTGTAAACGTTTGTTCCCGTGACGCGGACGGGCCTAGTCGTGGAAGAGTTCGGGATCGCTTGCGCGCAGGCTGCGGTAGTCGGTCTTGCTGACGATGATATGGTCCAGTATGGCGATACCCAGCACCCCGCCCGCCTTGCAAAGCGTGCGCGTGGTAGTAAGGTCGGCGTAGCTGGGCGTGCAGTCGCCGGAGGGATGGTTGTGGGCCACGATCACGCTTGCGGCGTTGTCGAGGATGGCGGGGCGGAACAGCTCGCGCGGATGCACCAGGCTCGCCGTGGCCGTGCCGATGGTGATGGTATGCACCCGGATGATCTTGTGATGAACGTCCAGGGTTATCGCCACCAAATGCTCTTGGGCGCGGTCGCGGAACGGGGCGAGGACGGCGAGCGCGGCTTCGGGGGTGGGGGCGTACTCGCCGGTGGGATCGGCCAGGATAGCGCTGTCGGAGAGGGTGAGGGTGACGGTCATGCGGATGCGCTTACTTCTACTTCTTTGCTGTCCTCACTATCTCACAAGCGACAGGTCATGTCAATACCCGGATACATCCGCCCCGTCCTGTACGCCGCTTCGCCCGCCCGCGTGTGCCGCTTCCTCTCCCTGCTGTACATTCTGTCTGCCCGCCCAGGCGGCGAGTTCCTTATGGGCAGCGACTTGGCGGGCAGACGCGCCTTGACCATGGCGTTCATGTCGCCTCCGGCACGGAATGGCTCTGCGGTGCAGGCAGTGCGAGGGAAACAGACAGGGCGAGGAAGAAGTCGGGCTGCACTTTGCCGCTTGCAGAAACGCTGTACACGGCAATGCAGGCAGGGCTGACGTGGTAGAAGTAGGCGATGTCTGCGTGCAGCGTGGCGTCCACTCCCAGGCCCACATAGTCCGGCCTGGCCGTATCCAGCCAAGCGGCTCCCCTGTCCTGCCAGCTCTTGCGCTCCTCGGCACGGGCGTGGGCCAGGGCGACCACGCAGCGCGCCGTAGCGTAGGCGGTGTCCTGCAAGCCGCGATGCCGGGCGAACGAGCGGGCGAAGGGTTCGAGGACGGGCAGCAAACTTGGGGGAGAGCCGTCGCTGTGTTGGTAGATATAGACCGTGCCGGGCGCGGTCAGGGGAGCGTTCTCGGCAGCGTAGAAACCTATCTGAGCGCGGGTACTCATGGCGTATGTGCTTACGGGCTTGTATGTCCCCACTATCTCACAAGCGACATAGCTTGTCAACACCCGGATACATCGTCGCAGCCTTGCCGCCTGCCTGGGCCGTGCAGCAGACGATCCTACCGCGCACTGCCGCGACGGCTTTTGACCGTTCCTCCTTGACAGGCGAACGAGTATCTGCTATATACAGGTTGAATTGGCCGGCAGCCGCGTTGCCGGCACGTTCGGCTCTTTACGCGCTTCCGGCGAGACTTACTTGCAAGAGTGACTTGCAGAAGGAGCGTTCCAATGAGCCTGACACGAGACGAGATGTTTGTGTACACCGACCTGTGCGGCCAGGAATGCCGGTACGGCCTGCGCGTGTGGGAGCAGCCCGACACGCCCCCGGTCGTGATGTTCAGTCAGCTTGCAGACGGCTACCTGGGGCCGAGCGTCACCAACCGCATCGAGCGGATCGCCTGGGCAATGTTCGAGCAGCGGGGACAGCCAGCCGGCGGCCTCACGTTCGTACAGCATTACCCCGCCCGCGAGTTCGACCGCAGGGGACGGCCGGGGCTGCCGGAAACCTTTGATGTTGTAACTTTCACCCATACGCCAGAAGGTTTCATAGACCCCTGGTGGCAATCGGCCAGCAAGGAGGAGGTCGAGCGCCTACTGGGACAGCCGCTGCCCCACTGACCATGCGGTAGGCCGCAACTGTCTACTTTCGCCTTCGGCTACGATCTTTACAGAATGATCTTTCCGCCCGCGCCTTTTCCATTAGGAGGCGCGGGCTTTTGCTCGCCTATACAGACGGCTTTTGTGCCATCTCCTGTCGGTCAGAAGCGCGCAGGGGATACCCCGGCGCTTGCCGCAGCCCCGGCAACAAATCCTACGAGAAGCCAGTTTGCGCAGGAAAAGACAGGCCGCCAGGCGAATACACCCGGTAAGCAGGGGACGTTGCGGGGGACAATGGAGGGTTCGCGTCCGTATCCCTGCCGGATCCGCCTTCGCTTTGCTTGCGCGCCGCCGCTGCCCTTTGCGTTTGGTGCGCGTGCGGCCCACTGTTCCGGAGGAGACCATGACCGTTCTTGCCGCCCTTCCCGCCGATATGCTGCGCCTGCTGCACGACGCCGACCGCGCCCTGCTCGCGCTCACAGGAGAGAGCCATTATTCGCTCTACCACCTGCTGCGCCGCACCTGCCAGCAGATCGCGCGCGTGGACTCGTTCTACATCGGCTTCTTCTGCCCCGGCGAACAGGCGATGCTGTTCCCTTACAGCTACGACGGGGCCGAATACGACGAACCGGAGAAGGCCGACTACGGGCCGGACGGCATCACGGCCTGGGTGCTGCGGCAGCGGCAGGCGTACTGGTCGGGGCAGGACGGCGGGCGGCTCATGAACCGGGGGCGCATGTTCGGCGACGAGGCGCGCACCTCTAAAGAAACCATCGTTGTGCCGCTCGTGCGTCCGGACGCGAGCAGGAGCGAGCCGTTGCTGGGGCTGATGGGCGTCCTTTCCTACCAGCCCCACAGCTACGACGCCGCGACCGTGGCCGCCTTGACGTGGCTGGGCGGCAGCATGGCGACTGCGTTGGGCCGTGAGCAGGAAGACGCGTTACGTCGCGCCGCGCTGGGTGGCAGCCCGGTCTCTGCGCCTGCTCTGCCTTCCTCGTCTGCCGACCTGCTGGCCCATGTGAGTGGCGTACTGCAAGATGTCCGCCGGCGGGCGGAGCAGGCGCAGGGCATGGTGAATGGGGAGGACCCCGCACAGCGCCCGCTGGCGGAGGCCCTGGACGCGCTGTGCCGAGCGTGCGAGCAGGGGCAGACCGACGTGAGCGAGCGGCTTCTCCACACCCCGCTCGCCCGCCTCGATCCGCTTGCCGCTCTCACCGAGGCCGAGCGGGCCGTGCTGCCCCACCTGCTGGCTCGGCGCGCCCAGCGTGAGATCGCGGCTGCACTGTGCCTGTCGCCGCACACGATCAAGTCCCACGCGCAGCGTATACGCCGTAAGCTGGGGGCAGGGGACAATGCGGAACTGGCCCGTATCGCGCGCCCCTGGCTCCCCCAACAGACGGGCTGAGGAGCGCCTGCGCCTGCTCCCAACGCGCGGCATACGCTTAACCCCTGAGCCATGTATGTTTTAAGCCGGCTGTGTTTCTCGCCTGCCCGCTCCGCTCTGCTTCCACTCCTTCCGCTTCTTCCTGTCTCCCTTCGCGACAGTGTCCTTCCCGGCAGGCTGGAACCGGACCGGATACGGAGTGGCCTGTTCCTCTGTGATGCCGCCTCGACCGCGTCCCTCCATACAGGTCGGCCTTGCGCCTCCCTAAGCCCTCCTTGTGCAACCGTCCGAGGGCGAACCTGTCTCATCCCTGCTTCATCCCCGCTTCACCGGGGGGATGAAGCAGGGATGAAAACGACGCTGCAAATATCCCCCCGACTTTCACCCCACGGGCAATAGCGGAAGCACACGCGAGCCTGTCACAATAACGGGCAGAGTCGCCGCCAGTCCGCGCCTCTTGTTCTGCAAAGCACAGGCGCTGTTCGGAACACCTGTTGTCAGAAGCGCTGTCCCATTTTGTTCGCGCGCATTGCTCGCGCGGCCCTTGTTGCCCAACGGCGTACCTGCTGTAGCCCAACAATTACCCGCCCATTCGCCCGCATAGGAGCGCACCCGTCCATGCCCGAGGTTCCGCCGTCCCGTTCTGCCGCCGCCCTGATCCCGTCCACCCAACAGCGTGATCTGGCCCTGCTGCGTAGAGCCGAGCGACGACGACGCGCCCGCCTGCGCGCCTGGGTGTACCGGCGCGTAGCTGCGCTTGCCCTGTGGCTGCTGTGGGTAGACCTGTGCTGGGCGCACCGGCAGGCCCTCACGGCCCTGCTGCCCAGAGCCAACGCTGCGCTCACTGCTCCTGCGGTGGCCGCGCCCCAGGTTAGTGAAGCCCTGGTGTGCCTGCCCAGCGCGCGGCGGCTGAGCGAGGCGGAATTGGCCCCGCGCAGCGACTGGGAACTCACGCTGATGCGAAACGAACCTTACGCCCGCCACGGCTACCAGTTCGGGCAGGGGCAGCGCGCAGCGCCCATCTACGCCTACTTCGCGCGCCAATCCTGGTATCGGCCCGACACCCGCGACCTCGACGTGTGCTGGGAGCGGCTCTCGAAGGTGGAGAAGGCCAACGCCTTCCTGCTGCTGCACTGCCAGAACAAACGACGCGGCAAGCGATAGGCGGGCGTCCGCGCTATGATTGCACTCCCAATGGTTTTACTTCCACCGGTTGCAGCGTGGCGAAGCAGTAGGGTTGGAGCAGGACTGGCAGGGACAGCGCGCGAGACGCGGCGCAATCACAGGCGGAGGCGCACAGCGCCTGGGGGAGGGACGGCAATGCAGGCAAGATGGGAAGAGATCGGCCTGGTGGCGCTGCTGGGCGTGGCGGGCCTGGCCGTGCTGTGGGGACTGCTTCTAGTGTATGAGCGCGCGCTGTGCTGGGTGCGGCTCAACAACGGCGAAGGACAGGAGGACGCGATGCTGCGAAAGAACACGGGCGAGAACCTGCCCGCCGTGATCCCACAGCGGGACAGTCAGGCTGCGCAGACGCGCGCGTACCAGACCGCGCCCACCACCCTGGACCTGGCGGAGCAGTTGGGACGGGGGCAGGGTGGCGGGATTGTGGATGGCATGGCGGCCGTGCTGGCGGCCCGCCACGAGGCCGCCCTTGAAGAGCGGATGCTCGATCAGGTGGAGCGGCGGCTCGCCAACCGGCGTCGTCTGGCCGAGGGCGTGGGCAGGACGGTGGGCGTGGAGGACGGGGCCAAGCAGGCCCTCCACAGCAGCCAGATCAACGACATCCGCCGCGAGCGCGAGATGCAGGCTGAGTTCGACGGCCCGCCCCCGCCACAGATTGCGATTGCGCCGCCGCCTGCGCCCATTGTGACGCCTGTGCAGGTATGGCCCCCGACCGCGCCGCCTGGCCCGGCTATGGCGTCGCCAGCGCCCGTGTGGCCGCCGCCCGCTAGTACGCCGCCGGTCGTGCGTCCCCCGGATCCGAACGATGGGGAACTGCGCTGCCTCGCCGACGACGCCTGCCTCCTGATCGCCCAGAGCAGCGATCCCGCCCAGGCGTGGGTTGCATATAAATACCACCTGACGCATGGCAGCGGCTACGCTTCCAACGTGCGCCAGGAGCTTGAGGAACTGGTGCAGGCGCGTCTGGCCGTGATAGGCGTGAGCTGCTGAACCGCGGCAGGTGAGGGGAAGCCAGGCCAGCTACAGCGGCGGCAAGGGACGTTGGGAGGGTCATTGGAGGGGACGTTGGTAGCGACAATGCTATGCCGCAACGAACGCCCTCCCTATCTCCAAAACTGCCTCACATGAGGCGCATGACCGCTGCCCACGACGCCTGAGACTATTCATACTTGTCTGTTATTCCCTGCTGTTCGGGAATAACAGACCCGCGCGAACCCGCTGGAGCCTGCCCGCTTCGCGTGACAAGCAAAGTTGAAGCGAATAGAACGCCCAGCAGCATGCAATATATGCCTTATGCGAAGGAACCATTGGTATGTCGGAACAGATCACCTTGGGAACGCGTGTCTGCGCCAGTCCGCTGCACCCGGCTCCGCCGCAGGTCCACTGGCTAAACCCTGAACTCGCGCGCCACAAGAACACGCCCTGGCTCGACGCGTACCTGAAAGAGCGCCACGGCGTTACGCTGCCCACAGAGACCATGCAGGGCAGAGGCAGCGAGAGCAACAGCCAAAACGGCAGCGAGAGCAAGGGCAAAAAGGAGAGCGACCACGGAGACACGGTGGGGATCGGGCGCGACCTGCTGCACAAGCACGCCCTGATCGTGGGCGCGACGGGATCGGGCAAGACGCGCATCGTGCTGCACTTGCTGCGCGAACAGCTTAGGGTCGGCTGCTCGGCTGTGGTCGTGGACTTCAAGCCCGATACCGCCCGCGAGGTCGTCAGTCTGGCGCGACAGGCGGGCGTGGGGGAGGAAGACATCTCGGTGTTGTGGACGGGCGAGGCAAACGCGGGCGTACCGGGGTGGAACCCGCTGGCCGTTCCGCTTGCACAGGCGGGCGAGGCGGTGCGCGGCGTCAAGGACATCTTCGCCACGGCCTACCATGCCTCGTGGGGCGCAAGGCTCGACGACCTGCTGGAAAACGCCGCCACCGTGATCTGCGCGCAGCGCCTGTCGTTCCTGGAACTGGTACGCTTCCTCCAGTCCGACAGCTACCGCGCCGGTCTGCTCGCCCAGGCGCAGGGGACATCTGCCTGGCACGCCTTTCCCGAAGAACACGCCTACTTCGCGTGCGAGTTCGCCGGGCTGTCCAAGGGCGAGCGGGCCACGGCCATCGGCCCCGTGTTGAACAAGGTACGCAAGCTGGTGACAACGCCGTACCTGCGCGCCCTGCTGTGCGCCCGCGAGGACACCCTGCGCCTCGAAACGCTGTGGCAGCGGCAGCGCGTGGTTGTGGTGCATCTGGACCCGACCGCGCTAGGGATGGACGGGGCTAGGCTGCTCTCCGGTATGTTGTGCCACCGGCTATACGCCCTGTGCATGCGCCGCTCTGGGAACGTGGGCGTGCAGATCGTGCTGGATGAGCTGGGCGCGCAGGAGCGGTTCTTAGGCTCGGCCATCCGCGACATCGTGGAGCGGGGCCGGCAGCAGGGCTTGTGGCTGCTGACGGCGGGGCAGCACCTGGGGCAGATCAGCGACGAGCTGCGCGCCCTGATGCTGGGCAACGTGGGACTGCTCCTGCTGCTGCGGCTGGGCCTGGACGACGCGAAGAAGGGGGCGGCCCTGTTCGCCATGGGAGTGGGGGAGCGGGCCACGCGCATCGCCCTGGACGTTGTGGAAAAGCGGGGCGAGTGGGAGTGGGAGACCTCCCTGCTGCCGCTTGTGGACGGAGGGGGCATGCCACTCGTGATACCGGCTGGCAAGTACACACAGATGCAAAACCTGGTGGGAGTGGCGCTGGGTGAGGCCGTGAGCGCGTGGGGCGAGCGGATTGGGCAGCGGGCGTATGTGAAGCTGCCGGGCAGCAGGACGCGCGAGCTACGAGAGCAGATGCGGCAATTGCCTGCCGAGACGTGCCTGTCCATCCGCACGCCGCCCACGCTCCTGGTGCGCTTCCCGCGCCCGAAGGTGACGATTGAGGAGCGTGAAAGCGAGACGGAGCGGACCGCTGCCCTGGCGGGAATGCTTGCCGGACTGCCCGACCGGCAGGGGATCGCGCGCGCGTCATCCGGGCTGCGCGCACACCTGCTGTTGGCTCCCATGCCGCCGCCCGCGAACCTGCCCGACGTGGACGGCCTGCTGCGAGGGCAGGACGAAGCGGAGGTGCAGGACACGTACCGGGCGCGGCTGGGGGAGATCGCGCGCCTGTCCGGGGAGTCGCACGCTAGCCTTGTTCCCGCCGCTGTCTCGCACACGGGCAGGCAATCACGCGCTCACACTCCTGCTGCCGATCCTGACTTCCTTGGCGATGGGGAAGGGCAGGAAGAAAACGCCGCGTTGCAGGACGGTAAAGCGTTCCCTGCGCCTGCTGTAGATGCATCGCGAGCAAACAACAAGCGGGCCAAGTCAGCGACATCTAAGATGGCAGGGACAAAGGCGGCAGGGCGGCAGGTGATGCCTGCGGATCGGGTCGCTGTGCAGGTCTTGCTCGCAGAAGGGTTGCCGCAGAAGGCTGTGTCAACAACCCTGCTGCCGGAACCGGAGGTGGGGGCGGATGGCAGCTTGTAGACGCAAACTCTTCGAGCGGGGCGAGCCGGAACACCCGCTCACACCCCTGACGCTCTCGCGGCTGCGCGTGGTGGCCGAGCTGCAACCCTTAACCGTCTTCCAGCTTGCCGATGTGGTAGGGTGCAGCGAGCGGGCGGCGCGCGATGCGCTGCGTATCCTGTTCCACCACGGCCTCGTTGCCCGCGCCGGCGTGCCGCGCGCCGCCCTGGCCGAGCCGGACGAACCCAACGATGCCAGCCTGCTGTGGGGACGCGCCCCTACCGTGTACACGCTCACGCGCGAGGGCCTGCATATGCTTGCGGCCACGGGCAAGTGCGGCAGGGATGGTTACGTCGTGCCGGAGCGCTACGGCCCTAAGAACTGGCTGTTCCTGGCCCATGAACTAGGCGTGCGCGACGTGCGGGGCTGGCTGGCGCGCATTGGTCGGACGTACCCCGCGCATCCGGGCTTGCTGTCGTGGGCGATGGGCAAGGCGGCGTGGGTGGAGATGGGAGCGAGGCAGCAGGTGCGCCCCGACGCCTGCTTCGCCTACCGACTGCCGGGCGGCAACACGCTGTTCCGGTTCGTGGAGGTGGATCGGGGAACGGAGCGATCACCCGCGCGCTGGGAGGACAAGTTCCATCGTTATATGGCCCTGCTGCCAGACAAAGAACAGATGCGAGAGGCAACCGGCTACGAGATGGGGCGCGTACTGGTGCTCACGCCCCATGTACAGCGCCGTGAGCAGCTCTGGGAGTGGCTCAGCGGCTGGACGTCAGGGCAACAGGGAGCGGCTGATCGCTTCTGGATCGCGGAGCGGGCGGTGCTTATCGGCACGAACCTGAGCGCGCAAGCGTGGCGCGTGGCAGGCAGGGACGGCCCTCTGCCGTTGGTTTCGTTAGCACTGTTATAATTTTCATGCGGTTGAAGGTGGTATCGCATCTTAAATTTTATCACCCGTGAGGACAAGAAGAGGAAGAGGAAGCGCTGAGGCAGGACACTACTGCCAACTCTAAAGATTGCATCTGCCCTTGTTCCCAGGCAGTGCCAAACGCCTCGTCACCTAGACGCGCTTGCAGGGCTTGCAGCATTTGCCTGTCCTGGGATCCTTCCTCCGCAGCAGGAGCCAGCACTAGCGCGCCGCGTTGCTTAGAAGCACATCCGAAGAGTGTAACGGCCTCTGTCTCTTGCCCCTCGCAACACGCCAGACGGGCAAAGGCTTCTACGCTCTCGACCATTCCTCCTAGGCTGCCGATCTCCCGCTCGATGCACAGGCTTTCTTGCAGGTACGCCCGTGCGCGTCTGTAATCGCCTTGCAAACGCACATTCGCTCCCATATTGTCCAGAGTGACAGACACGCCTTTTCGCAACCCCAGCTTGCGCTTAATGACCAGGCTCTTTTCTAGGCATCGCGTGGAGCGGCGTAAGTCACCCTCCATTCTATACAGAATGCCCAGATTGTTGTAGGAGAACGCCTGAAATTGTTGGTTGCCAAGCGCGAGGGCCACACGCAAGCATTTTAGCTGCACCCAGCGGGAGGCGTGTAGATCGCCCTGATCACGCCGCACCAATGCCAGGTTGTTTAGCGCACCCATCCGAATGTCGGCATGGCCTGGAGGTTGGCACAGCGCAAGGCTGCGCTCAAAACCGCTTCGGGCCGCTGACAGGTTTCCCTCTTCCCAATCAATCGCCCCTAGATTGACCAGCACCACCGCTTCACCGCGCACGTCTCCCGTTCCCCGGTCTATTGCCTGGCTGTACGCGTACAGCCAGCGCGCTAGCGCATGTTTTCCCTGATGACGGGCCACCAATCCCAGGCTGTTGAGGGCCATTGAGACGCCTGCGAGATGCGATGTGCTGCGCGATACAGCCAGGCACTCCAACGCCACACGCTTCAGGGAAACGTAATCTCCCTGTACGCGAACAAGATTGGCGAGGGAATTCAAGGCCTCTACGCGCAAAGGTGTTGTGATAGGAACAGCCGCAAGCGCCTGTTCTATCTGCCGTTGTCCCTCCTGCCAGCGACCGCATAACAGCCAGAATTGTCCCAGTGAGGCGGCAAAACACAATGAATCCTCTGCCGCGCCCTGCCGCGCCTGCCAGGATAACGCGGCCTGCAAGTTCGGGTATTCTTCTCGCAGACGCGTCAACCACGGCCGCTGGTCTGGCCCAGCAAGATGGCTGCACGCCTCTTTAGCGAGATTCAGGAAGTAGGCGGCATGGCGCTTACATAATTCCGCGCGCTCCTCAGACGTAAGCGCGACAGCAAACGCTTGCAGCGTGTTGAGCATTGAGAAACGCAGTTCCTGGCCTGCTTCTTGGGCGATGATAAGCGATTTGCCCTGCAGATCGGCCAGGCAGTCCACAATTTGCCGTTCGGGAAGGCCAAAGACTGTTTGCGCGGCGTGCAGGGTCCATCCGTCCTGAAACACGGACAGACAGACAAAGAAGTGCTGCTGCTCGGCAGGCAGCAGGCGGTAGCTCCAGGCGATCACTTCCTGAAGGGACGTGTGCGCCTGTCGGCGTGCCCCTGGAGGTGGCTGATTGCTCAGGGTTGCCAGCTGCTCAAGTATCTGACGAGGGCTATACGTGCCTGCCCATCCGGCAATCAAGACGAGCGCGAGGGGCAAACCATCGAGATGTCGGCACAACTTCCCCACAGCGGCGGCGTTCTTCAGCGTGACGGCAAACGATGGGCGTGCGTCGCGGGCATACAAGGCAAATACTTGGGCACTGGGACAAGCAAGAAGGGCATCCAGGCCAGCTTGTTCGTCGGGTACAGGAAGCGGAGCCAGAGCAAACTCCACCTCGTTGGCGAGTCGCAGGCGTTCCCGTGAGGTGATCAGGCAAGATAGCAGGGGCAGGTGTGCAAGCAGATCCTCGATGACGTCTGCCCCACCGCACGACAAGAGGTGTTCAAAGTTGTCCAGCACGAGCAGGACAGGGCGTGAAGCAAGACAAGCCATCAGCTGCTCAGAAGGGGCGGTTGCCGTGCGTTCGACGCTTAGGGCTGTGAGGATGGCGTCGGCAATCAGGCATGGATCAGTCAGCGCTTGCAAGGCTACAAAGTGGACGTCCTGCCCGAATGAATCTGCCATGCTGGGAAGCACTGCATAGGCTAGCCGAGTTTTGCCTACGCCAGGCGGGCCAGACAGGGTTATTAGGGGCGCATAGGCAAGCAGCAGTTGTTCCAAGCGCCTGCTTTCTGTATCACGTCCGATCAGGGGGCCACGTTGCCGCACTGGCTGGAAGGTACGCGCCATAATGCGCGCCTCGTCACGCAGTTTCCTTGCCGCTGTCGAGGGCTGTTTTTCGGCAGGCCAGATATGTTCTAGTCGGACATAGTGCGCGAGCGCCTCCTGGGGCTGCCGAATGTGCAAGTGCAGACGCATCAGAAGCATGATACACGCTTCGCAACGTTCGAGCGCCACCAGAGGAGGGCGCAGGCAATTCCAGCACGGGCGGGCTGCCTGGATGACCTCAGCGGCGGGGCTTGCCTGGTTTCCTTCCAACACTAGTTCCGCCAGCTCTTGTAGCACTTCCGCATAAAGGGTGGCAAGGTCGGCGCGCGCCTTGTTTATCCATAGCGCGTCTAAGCCTGATAGCAGTTCACCCCGAAACAGGCTCAAGAGGGAAAGCAGTGCCTGTGAGCGCGAAGCCGGCTCGATATGCCGGGCCATGTGCAGAGCTGGCAAGATGGCGTCCAGATCTGTGGCAATGCTGCTTTTTAGGGACACGTCCTGTCCCTCGCACACCAGCATTCCCTCCTTTATCCCAGAATCCACTTCTAATAGAGTTTGCAAGTCACCTAGCAACCGCCGCAAACGTGCGCGATCCTGCTCGCCCGTGCGCCCTTCTACGCTCATGGCATCCTCCGGCCAGAGGACACGCATCAGTTCGGCTCGTGAGGCTGTCCGACGAGTGGCGACCGAAAGCAGACGCCCTTTCCCATCGCGCAAGGGTGGGCAGGCCAGATACGCCAACAGCACGTTCAATCTGTGCTTTCGGTGAAGGGCAACCTCGACATTGCCTTTCCACAGTTGAAATCTGCCAAGCAGTTGTACCGTCACGACGGCATTCTTCACTGCGCTTGTGTCATCCATAGGAGCCGCTCCAAAAATTTCAGGGAAAAGTTTTCGCAGACCAGTTCTTACGGTTGTTCTTACGGCTCAAGGGCTACATTGAATCGTGTTCAGCGTGCAGGCGGAAAACATAGTAGCTCCCTTAACAAAACGCCCGTTGAAACAGGCAAAAATCAGGGCGATGGTGCAAGCGATGGCCAAAGTGTTCTGCCATCATTTTGTGGCCCGGGGATTTGTACAAGCGCGTTTGTACAGTGTATTACCCTCCACCAACTACTGACTGCCTGTGGGTAAAAATTCCCCCGCGTTTCTTAGCGGGATGGTTGGAGATTGTATTACCTTTATTCACGCAAGGGAAATACACCTTCGTCATTACCTTCCCCGCCAAGTTTGCGTCCGCTGCCTGCTTTAAAAGTTGGGCTACCAATCATTCGCCGCCATTACTTTCTATCGGCTGAACATTGCTGAAGAGGAGAAAACATGCACAAATTTATGAACTTGCCCTTCGACACATGCCGTAACGTGTCGCCACTCCCTTGGCTTCGCAGCCTATTCGTAACAGCGGCATTTGCAATCTTTTTGCTGCTCATGCATACATCGGCATGGTGTTCTGTGCCGGTGACTTTCGCGTCGTCCCACAACTACGATGTCTTTGGCATCCAGGATTTTACCACTGTAGAGCAGGCGGCGGACCATCAAACGCTTAACATTACCATTCAAAACAACCAGGCGGTTTGGTATTACATCACCATCGCGAAAACAGGGTCAGGTCCACTTGGCTCCAATGTCCCCTCTTACTTCGCTCTGGGACCTCACCAGTCCCGAAGCTTTGCTAAAGTGCGCTTCAACGGCAACGATAGGCTCGCCTTTTTTGCGGATGCTACGGCCCCGCCTGCCATGTGGATGATGGCCTTCGACGTTATGTTCCGCGCTTATACGGGTGGCCCTATGCCGACGGACGCCAGTGATTTTGTCCTGGCGCTGCTCCTCCGAAAGTATGACAAAGTGTTGGGACTGAATGGCGATGCAGTCTCTCTAACGCAAGCCATCAATGGAGGGGATTACCTTGGCGCGATGGCCGCTATTGTCAACATTGGCAAAGAAGATGTCGTTCAAGAAGCCTTCAAAAACAGCAATCTCATCAAGTTACCCGCCAAGCAATCCTTGGAATGGTTGGCGCTGGCCTTCAACTTCGCCTACGTCATTGATGTCCCCGTGGAAACATACATAGCCTACCGCCACGATGATCTGTTCGAAAGCCTTACCTTCACTGGTACCGCGCTCGGTTCTCCTTCCAATCTGCCAATGCCGCCTGGCCTCCCGTTGCCTCTATACAACAACGCAGGATACATCTCCGACGGCTTCCCTGCCGATGGCACGGCTTTTTCACCCGGTCAGCCATTCACGAAATCTTGGACAATCAGCAATATAGGCACAACGACGTGGGGTTCGGGCTATCGCTGGACTTTCGACGGTGGAGAGCAAATGGGCGCGCCCGACAGCATACCCGTGCCACAGGTCCATCCAGGGGGGAGCTGGTCGCCTTCTGTAAATCTTACGGCTCCCAACGCCTTCCGTTCAGCGCCTTATCGGGGCTACTGGCGCATGCAAGGGCCGGACAACGTCAAATTCGGAAACCGCGTGTACGTCGAGATCAAAGTGCCTACTCCCGGCGGCAACGTCGGCACCTTTGTCTCCGAGGATAGCGTTGCGGCGGCAGACGGCGCACCGGGCTTTCAGCAGCATGGAACGGCCCGCTACTGGCAAGCCGCGACAGGCGTAGGCGACGGCGGCGCGATGCTCTGGACGTACAACAATGATCCGGCGCACGGCACGGACGACATCGGCGATTGGCGTCCGAACCTGCCCGCTTCCGGCACGTATGAGGTGTACGTGTTCATCCCGCGCCTGAACGCGACCACCACGCAGGCGCACTACCAGATATTTCACGCCAGCGGGCAGACGGATGTATTCGTTAACCAGGCCAGCTACTTCGATCAGTGGGTGAGCCTGGGAGTTTATAGTTTCCAGGCGGGAAGCAGTGGGTTTCTGCGCCTCGTGGATCAGACCAACGAAGCCTACGGCAAGACAAAGATCGGCTTTGATGCCGCACGGTGGGACGCCCGCGGCGTCAATGGCGACATCGGCTACGGCGCGACGGAACAAACCTTCTTTCTTGACTGCTTCACGCGCAATGGGGAGCGCGGCGTGGTGGGCAGTCCGATTAACAACGCCCACGCTTGGGGCGCGGCCAAACCTGTGACCATCCAGGACTTTCGCGGCGGAACGGGCGGCGACGGCGCGATCATCGACAACCAGGACACCGCGCACACGACGGCCTATTTAGTACACGGTTCTATCTGGAACGAATATGCTGGGGGAGGCGGCCCCGACTCGCCGCTGGGACGGCCCCTGAGCGATGAGAGCGATGCCAAACCCTCCTGGAGCGGACTGCATGGGCGCGAAAGCCTGTTCGAGGGGGGAACCATCGAGAACAGCGTCTACGGAGCTTATGCCGTCTATGGAGCCATCGCGGACAAGTACAACAACATGAACGGTTCGGGAGGCGCGCTTGGCTTCCCGGTGAGCGACCAATCGAATGCCGTGCCCTCTCCACAGGGTACGCAGGGCCAGGCGCAATGGTTTGAGGGAGGGGCCGTTTTCGCGTCGAGCGCAGGCGTTCAGGAAGTGCATGGCGCGATCTACAGCAAGTACCAGAGCCTGAACGCCTCGGCAAGCGTTTTGGGTTATCCCAGCAGCGACGAAATGGACGCCCTGCAGTCCCCGCAGAACTCCAGAGGACGCCTGAACCGTTTTGAGGGCGGCACACTCTATTACTCGTACCAGTACGGGGGCTACCCCGTATCCGGCGTCATCAAGGCCAAGCACGATGCCGCAGGCGGCACTGCAGGGTACTACGGCTTCCCAGTAGGCGACCCTGTATCCGGGCCGCTCGGTATGCAGCAGGACTTCGAGGGCGGCACGATCTACGCAGACCTGGGTGTCACTCTGAAAATCGCGCCTAACGTTGTCACAGCGGGGACGCTGGCCTCTATCGGCACGGTCACCATCAGCCAGGCCGCCCCTGCGAACGGCGTAGCTATTGCCCTCACCACGACGGACCGGAAGATCGCCGACGTTCCTGACGCAGTCCATATTCTGCCGGGAGCCACATCCGTCACCTTCAACGTCTATGCCGGCAACGTCACACAGTCCAGCACCGCGACCGTCACGGCTCCCGGCTATGGCGCATCTGCGGATTACACCGTGAACCCGCAGACGCTTGCGGTGACAGCCTTCACGATCCGCCCCGGCTCCGTGGCGGGCGGCGACACTGCCACGGCAACGGCAACCTTCAACCAGCCCGCGCCCGACGGCAGTTCGTACCTCATCGTCCAATCAAGCGACTCCAAGGTGGTGAGTACGCCCCTGTTCCGTCTCATTCCTCAAGGCGCATCCTCTCTGGATGTCACGCTCTTTTCCTATACCGTGGCAGCGCAAAGCCCCCAGACTTTAACCTGTTGGGTGCTGGGGCCGGCAAATCCGAGCAAGCTGACCGCGTCTATAACTGTCACGCCGTCCTTCACCATCACCTCCGTGACAGTGGCTCCAACGGCGTTGACAGGCGGATCCGCAGCAACGGGAACGGTCACCCTCGATGCACCCGCGCCTGCCGGAGGCGTTTCGGTCAATCTCGCCAGCAGCGATACGACTGCTGCAACAGTGCCTGCCCTCATCGCCGTGGTTGCAGGAAGCCGATCCGCCTCCTTCGCCGTGGCGACGTCAACCGTCAACGCGCCGCATCCGGTCACTATCATCGCCTCAGGCAGCGGCTCTTCGCAGCAGGCGACCCTGACAGTCTACCCGGCGCTTTCTCCGGTCTCGCTGACCTTAAACCCTGCAATCGTTGTAGGAGGAGGAATGGTCACGGGAACGCTAACAGTTAATAGGCCCGTGGATGGCAGTGGAGTGACCGTCGCCATTACGAGCAGCAACAAGTCGGTCGCAGGGGATGCAAGCGTGTTCCTGCCTGCTGGCGCTACCTCCGGCACATTCAAAGTCAGCACAGCCTCTGTATCAGCGATCACCCAGGTGTCCCTCTCCGCTGCGCTGGGCGGTTCGACTCAGGTAGCCGCACTGTCGGTAATCCCAGGCGCTCCCAACCTCACGGCCACGGCAACCCTCACGCGTTCAGGCGCGGACATTGTCGCAACGATCAGCGTCACCAACAGCGGCAATGGCTCCGCATCAAACGTAATGCTCAACGGCGCAGTGCTTGGCACGTCCGCCTCAACAAGCGCGCTACCGCTCACAGTCGGTACGATTGCCGCAGGTTCAACGCGCCAGGTGGTGCTGCGCTTCAGCGGCTCCGCAGTCGCACCGGGCGCGCGCACGAAACTGCAACTAAGCGGCACGTATGCGGGCGGTTCCTACGACAGCACGATTAAAGTGCAAGGCCCCTGATCCTTGTTGTCGGGAGCGTATTCCATCTATGTTGGGGAGTTCCGCGAAATGGAACTCCCCAACGAAACTCGCATTACTGGCTCACCGCACACGTCCCGTCATGTTGCAGCACTTTCGTAATCTGACGGGACGCAGAGCTTGAAATTCGGCAGAAAGAGAGACTTAGAATGAGACTTACCCGTGGACTGAGAGCGAAATACGCTGCTATGATGTTTGCTTGCACGCTGTTGCTGCTAAGTAATCTGCCGACGCATGCACAAATCCTCATTACCCTCACACAGCCTGGCCCTGTGACAGCCGGAAGCAGCGTAGTTTTCGCTGCCAACTTGCTCAATCAGGGCAACACGGACTTCGTGTTCGACGCCATCAGCTTTAACTATGTCACTCCGGCAGATGAATACCTGACTGCCAATGCGGATCCATTCTACGACGGAACAGTTCCTGACTTTCTGAGTGCTGTCAATGTGCCTCCCACTAACAGCTACAATGGTCCACTTTTCAGCATAATGGTTTCCCCCGACGCGCCAATCGGCAACTACAATGGATATGTCACCATAACAGGGCATTCCCCCAACAATGGCAGTTACGATACCGTGCAGGCATTTCGCGTCACAGTCGCGCCCTCAATGTCCGTTGTTCCAGAAATGCCAGCCGAGGTTTCATCGGTATTGCTCTTGTTCAGTCTTGGCATTATGATCATGCGCGTACAACGACGAGCAAAGCGGGCAGTCCTAGCCCAACAAGGAACAGAGTGACGTTAACATAAAGATTTGCTCTGCCCCTATCTCGCACAACTGCGGCAGGAGAGGCACGCTGCGGAAGTGACCTCTGCGTAGGCGTCAAGCGGAGCAACACGGTTCCAGTAGGCGCGCACATGTTTCCATTGCATAGGTACGCCCATAATTACCGCACTCCATAGGCCATTAGCGGACGATACTCCATACCCAGTAGCCGACCATGACGATGCCCGCAGCAGCCGCCACCAGGACAGCAGGAGGTACGTTGCGGTACATCATATCGGGTGGGAGGGGCGTCAGCCGCGTGTCGGGGGGAGGGGCGTATCTGGGATCGAAGCGGAAGCTTTCCGCTTTGGCCCGCCCACTGGTCTCTGGACGGAACCCCAGGTAAGAAAGCAGGAGGTTGAAGTTGTCGTCGAATGTGGGATTTGGTGGCAGGGAGGGTCCGCTCCAGGTGAAGGCATATGCCTTGTCAGTAGTACGTAAAAATACTTCGTGGACATATCCTGTCCCACCTGTAGGCGAGGAATGCTTGCGAACGTAGTGGCTCAGGGATGTCAGCTTGACATAGAGAATAGCTGGCCCTCCCGGCAGCAACGTAACATGCTCTGGAAAGAGCTTGAACTGGCGGTAGCTACGGTCGGCGTGGGCATCCGCCCTATCGCGCAACGTTCGCGCGCGCCTGCTTGCCACAGTCGTCAGTATAATGATGGCCGCAGCGAGTAATAGGGCGGGTGGAACGTAGCCGAACTGTGTACGGGCCGCAACGAGCGACAGGGCGGACAGGGAAACACTGTAAAACAGCGAGCGCGGATCCGACAGCATGTTTGAGAATCGAGAGGTGACTGGGCTGGCCCCGAAAGAGCCGTCCGGTTGCAACGACTGCCTGGCCATGGTAGCAGCGGAGTTATCATCTACATCCTGTATCCTCATGGGGCTATTTATACATCTACTAGTGCTTGTGCATAATATATACAAGAATAATAGAATGAATGCCTGCAAAAATACATAGGTTTATTTCTGTGAGGGATCTCAATTTACTCCCTTGCTCATATTGAAACGAATATACTAAAAAAACGAAGGATTGTTTGGTACTGCGGAGTGGATGTTGCGGCAACTGTTCCACGCTATGCGAATGGAAACGAGTGCGACATCATATAGCCAACCTTACCTACGTCTGGAAGATTACTTTCCTGCAATATGCAGATACCCGCGTGTCAGGAAGTCGCTCAGACTTAGTACAAACAAAATGGATAGCCAGGCGAGCGCCGCCCCGGCGACGAGCCGCAGCCTCGTGTCTCCAAAGCGCAAGTTCATAAAGTACAGCAAAATCAAGACGGCTTTGGCAAGTGCAATGCCGAGCGCAACAGGCGTACTGAACTTCCCCAGCGGCAGGAAAGCAGCAAACGCAGTTGCCGCCAGCAGTCCCAGCAGGGACGCGCCAACCAGCAGATGCAGCCATGTCGGCGGCTGTTTTGCTCTTGCCTGCTCACTTTGCGCTGTCATGTCTTGTGTCTTCTCCCCATGCAATGTCGGTTTCGATATTTTCTACACTCCGCACCGCGGCTTGCCGTTATCCATGCCTGCCGTTCAGGTACAATAGGGGATACAGAAACACCCACACGATGTCTACCAGATGCCAGTACAACCCCGTAATCTCGACCGGCGTGTGGTAGGCAGCATTGTAGCCGCGTCGCCACGACAGAAATGCGACCACGCCGACGATCCCGATGCCAAGCGTCAGGTGAATGGCATGCAGCCCGGTCATGAAGAAGTAGAACAGAAAGAACAGTCGGGCATGCTGCGGCTCGGCTTCCGTCCAGTGGAACGCCGTTCCTGGAATTTCGCCCTTTTGCCAATCGCCGTAATACTCGTACCCCTTGATGCCCATAAACGCGATGCCAAGCAACATCGTCAGCAGGAGCAGGCGCAGCAACTGCTTGCGCTTACCCCGCTCTGACGCCGATACCGCCAGCGCCATCGTCAGGCTGCTGACGAGCAGGACGGCGGTGTTGAGGGTTCCCAGCCAGAAGTCTGTGTGTCGGCTGCCTAGCTCGAAGGCCAGCGGAAACGCGTAACGCGTCGCGGTAAAGGCGAGAAACAGCCCCCCGAACAGCATGATCTCCGTTCCCAGAAAAACCCACATCCCCATCTGACAGGTGGATTTCTGCTGTTCCAGATCGTCGAACTGCTCGCCAAGTAGAGGAGCGGGAATGGAAGTGGCATCAGAATTTGCGCTCATGCTGTGTTCCTTCGGCTGCGTCCGCCTGCTGCGGATCGGGGGCGGCCTGCTCCCCGACCGCTTCGCGCCGGGCAAATCCGGCTCCCTGCAAGAGGACGGTTCCCCCGCGCAGGTTTGCCAGTTCGCGCTGGAGTTCGTCCTCGGCCATTTCCGGGTTGTAGTTGTATGGCCCCTGCCTGACAACCGGCGTGATATCGAAGTTATGCGTGGGCGGCGGTGAGGACGTTTGCCATTCCAGACCCGTTGCGCCCCAGGGGTTTGCGGGCGCGCGCCGCCCGTATTTCAGCGACCACAGCAGATACGAGAATGGGAACAGGTAGCCCACCGCCAAAATGGACGCGCCTGCCGTAGACATGACGTTGAGCAGTTGGAATTCGGGCGCGTAATGGTAGTAGCGGCGGTTCATGCCCAGCCTGCCGAGTAGGAATTGCGGCAAAAACGTCAGCACGAAGCCGAAAAAGATTAGCATGGCCGAGAGCTGCCCCAGTTTTTCCGGGTACAATTTGCCCGTCATCTTGGGCCACCAGAAGTGCAGGCCGCCCAGGTACGCCATGACCATGCCGCCCACCATGATAAAGTGAAAGTGGGCGACTACAAAGTAGGTGTCGTGAACCGACACGTCTACGGGCAGCGCGGCCAGAAACAGCCCGCTCAGGCCGCCGACCGTGAACAGGCCGATGAACCCCAGCGCGTACAGCATGGGCGTGTGCAGCAGAATCGAGCCTTTGTACAGCGTAGCTGTCCAGTTGAACACTTTGATGGCGGAGGGAATGGCGACCAGGTAGCTTAGAAGCGAGAAAGCCATGCCCGCGTACATAGACTGTCCCGACACGAACATGTGATGCCCCCACACCAGGAAGCCGAAAACGGCGATACCCATGCTGGCAAGCGCTACCATCTTGTAGCTGAAAAGCGGCCTGCGCGCGAAGCAGGTAATGGTTTCGCTGACCACGCCCATGCCCGGCAAGATCATGATATACACGGCGGGGTGCGAGTAGAACCAGAACAGGTGCTGAAAGAGCAGCGGATCGCCGCCCAGAGTCGGGTCGAAGATGCCTATCCCGAATACGCGCTCCGCGGCCATCAGCATCAGCGTGACCGTCAGGACGGGCGTTCCCAAAACCAGTATCAGGCTCGTCGCGTATAGCGTCCAGACGAATATCGGCAGGCGAAACCAGGTCATGCCGGGACAGCGCATACGATGGATGGTGACGATGAAGTTTAATCCCGTCAATATCGAGGAGAACCCGGACACGAACACGCCCGCTGCGGTCAGCATCACTTTGGTATGCGCATAATGCGTGGAAAGCGGCGTGTAGAACGTCCATCCGGTATCCACGCCGCCGGTGAGAACCGCAAGGAAGGTGAACAACCCGCCGAGCGCGAGCAGATACCACGAGAACAGGTTCAGCTTGGGGAACGCCAGATCGCGCGCCCCGATCATCAGAGGCAGGAGAAAATTGCCCAGCGTGGTCGGTACGGACGGAATCAGGAAAAACCATACCATAATGACGCCGTGCATAGTGAACAGCTTATTATAGGTCTGCTGCTGCACCAGATGCCCCTGCGGTTCGACAAGCTGCAGACGTATCAGAGTGGCCGCCAGGCCGCCGATGAAAAAGAAGAACGTAATGGTGAGCGCGTAAAGGATCGCGATGCGCTTATGGTCGGTCGTCAGCAGCCACGAGCGAAGGCTGTAACCGTCGGCAAGGTAATTTTTCGGCTCCTCTTCCATTTCTGAATTCTGGCTTCTGGATTGTAGATCGCCAATATCCATGTTGGCGTCGCCCGCGTCTGGAGAGGGCAACGCAGAAATGACGCCTGACGCAACCCGCAACTCGCGCTTGGCTTGCGCTTGCACGATGGCGCGCCGCGCCGCCTGTATACCAAGCACGGCGGTCAGGCTGGCCGCTGCCCCTCTCAAAAATGCGCTGCTGCGTTCGCCGCGATTACTCACAGGAATGCTTCCTTTCCTTTTGCACAATCATTTCACGATGTCTCGAAAGACACGCACTAATGGAAGGCCACGCTGCCGGATCAAGGCGAGACGCCTGGTTTTGAGACATGTCCGCGCGGGCGCAGGTTTTTATCTCCCAGCGGCATGACCGCCGCAGGTGTCTGACGCGGCTGCATCTCCTGAACCTGATTGGCCTGATTTTGCTGCCTGATAGCGCGTCCCTGCTGCTCGCCAATCGCCTGCCGCGTCGCCGCATCGCTAGTTTCCACGCTCTTTTCATGCGCGTTCTGACTGCCGAGCGAACGCAGATAGTCTACGACCTGTAAAAGCTGCGCCTGCGTCATGGCTCCCTTGTAGGACGGCATGATGTTCTGATACCCTGCCACGACCTGCGCGCCGGGCAGAACGATGCTGTCGTACAAATAGCGGTCATCGGCCACGACCAGGCTGCCATCCGCCAGCGGCACGGCCTTGCCGTAAATGCCGTCGAGCGCGGGCGCGCGGACAGCGGCGTTTGCGCCGTGACAGCCCGTGCAGCTGAACTGCACGAACAGTTTCGAGCCGGCCTCGGCAAGCGACGGCTGCGGATAATCGCGGCTCAGCCAGCGCTCGTAATCCGCAGGCTCCATGACGTATATCCATCCGCCCATGTTGGAGTGCTGTGTGCCGCAGTATTGAGCGCAGAACAGATGATACTTGCCCGGCTTGGTGGCGGTGAACCAGGCCGTCGTGATGCGCCCCGGCAGGGCGTCCTGCTTGACGCGGAATGCCGGCACAAAGAAGTCGTGGATCACATCCTCGGAGGAGAGCGTGAGCTTCACGGGCCTGCCGACGGGAATGTGCAGCTCGTCCATCTCGCGCTGCCCTTCCGGGTGCTGCATCTCCCAGAACCATTGCTTGCCGATCACGTTGATGTTGATGGCTCCCGCCGGCTCCGCGTACTCGTCGTAAAATAGGCGCGCGGACCAGACGAACGTGAGCAGGGAGAGCAGGATAGGAATACCGATCCAAGCGGACTCCAGTTTCCAGTTGCTGGTAGGCGCATGCGAGCGGTCGGCGCGGCTGCCACGCCGGTACTTGAACGCAAAAACCACGATGAGCAGGCAGACCCCGCCGCCAATCGCGCCGGAAACAAGCAGCAGGAAATCAAACAGGGCATCCACGCGGGGCGCAATACTGCTGGCCTGTTCGGGCCGCCACTGAAACCCCGACTGCTGCGCGCCGGCCTCGGCGCCCGCGAATAAAGCGCCACCCGCCGCGGCCAAACTGAGCAGTCTTGTAACAGCATTCTTCATGGATTTTTCCCCAGCGGCCCCACGTCGGCGCGATATGTTCCGGTCGGCTGCATTCCAAGCGGCAGGCTTTCCGGCTTGTCCTGACCGGCGGCAGGCGCGGCCTGCGGAAAGGGCGACGGCTCATTTTGCGGACGCGAAGCAAAGCCGGATCGCAGCAAAGCGGTTTTGGCCTGTTCAATAGGAATGTGGGTGGTTCCTTCCGGCTCCTGTGCGCCGTTGAGGCCGAGAATGCCCGGCCCCGGATTGTACAGATTGGCATTGTCTCGACCCGGCGGGGAAGATTGGGCGTTGGAAGGCGCGGATAGCGGCGTTCCCCGACTGCCCGCCATCGTACCCGCCTCGCGCCGCCACGCGCCTTCCTCCGGCGGGACCGGGCCAGAGCCGTTAAGCGTGTCTTCTTCGCTATGCATGAAGCGCTGGTAGTTGGGCGCGCTCGCGTCCTGTATGCGCGGTGCAACGGGCATCGGCGGGTTCAGAGCGAGCGGCGAAATCGGCGCGTCCGGCGCGTTCGGCAGACGCTTGAACAGGCCAAGCAGCAGCCACAGTCCCGTGAACATACCGATGCCCAGAGCCCCCATGCCCATGCCAATCCACGCGATACGCTTCACATCTGCATCGCGGGTCTCATGACGGCGCTCAGCGCTCGCTTCGGGGCGTCCCTGCACCGTTTCATCATGAAGAGCTTGCTGTGCCAGAACCGTTTCCTGATTCATTTGCGGCACGGACGCCATCGGATCGTCTGCCATGCGCTTATTCCTCATCCTTGCCGGGTTTCCGCACCCAACTCTGTCCGCACCTGCCGCGCTTCCGCCGCCGCTTCGGTCTTTTGCAGGCGCGGGTCATGCAGAGGAAGCAGGGCCGCGCTTTGCAAGGCCGCGCAGAAGACAGCCAGCCACAATCCGCCCATCGCGATTGGCGTCACCACGTCCAGCCAACTGAAACCGAACCCCTGCGGATAAAATTTCGGCTCCACCAGCCACAGGGAGTGCAGCAGGTGCGCGAACAGCAGCATGCCGGCAATCCCCACGAGCGGGCCGGCCCTCCGCTTGATGCCGCCGAACAGCAGCAGCACAAATGGAAGGAAGAAATGCAGCGCCATCAGCCCCCATGCGAATACTTTCCAGCCGCCCTGCTGCCGATGCAGGTAAAAAACCGTCTCGGAAGGCTGATCGCCTGACCAGATGATGATGTACTGCGAGTAGCCCATGTATACCCAGATCAGCACAAAGGCCAGCAGCATCCCGCCCAGATCCTGCCAGAATGGCGCAAGGCGAGCGTCCAGCCCACCCACGTCTCCCAATTCCGGTGGACCGATGTTGGCATCCAGATTTTTATTGCGCTCGCGCCTTTGCGCCGCCTCGCTGCGCGCCGCCGGCAGGAGTTTCAGCGCGGCAAGCAGGAAGCCCAATACACCGGGCTTCGCGCTGCGCGGCTCCCGGCCTGCGTTTTCTCCTTGCCGCTCGCGTTCCCGCGTTCGCTTTTCCCCGGCGTCCGACAGCGCCAAACGATGCGCGACAAGAATGGCAAAAGCCAGCGCGGTCAGTCCCTGGCCTGCTACGATCAGCATACCGAAAATAGTGGAAAACCAGCGCGGCTCCAGCGACATGATCCAGTCAATGGCCGCAAGCGACATCGTAAACACGTACAGGATCAGCCCCGGCCCACACCACTTTTGGAACCGTTCTGTGATGGCCGGGTCGCCTGTCCTGTCCTGTTCCACCGACCAAACGCGCATAAGCCGCCCAAGCCCGATCCAGCAGGCAAAGTACAGCCCGTTACGCGCCAGGAAGAAGGGCAGGACAAACATCCCATGCTTATCGCGCAAAAGCGGGTCGGCGGCCACGCGGGCCGCGTCGGCCCACGGATACAGCGTATGCAGCCCGAACAGGAGGGGAACGAACAGCAGCCCCAGAAGCGGGAGGGTTCCGAACGCGGCCTCCAGTATGCGCCGGATCACGAATCCCCAGCCGCCGCCGGTGAGATGGTGCAGCATGGCGACGCCCAGACTGCCCAGCGCGATGCCCAG
Organism: Chthonomonadaceae bacterium; assembly: GCA_965277875.1. Lineage (GTDB taxonomy): Bacteria > Armatimonadota > Chthonomonadetes > Chthonomonadales > Chthonomonadaceae > CAWFQB01. Next base: position 88,026 of record CBDIDV010000001.1, read on the forward strand.
CCAGAACAGCCAGGCGTACAGGTAGGCCGGGAAAAACAGGGTGGGCGCAAAAACGCCGCCGAGCAGGGCCGGAACGCTCAGTGCGCCGCCGATTATCAATCCGGCCCGCCGCCACCCGGCCAGCAGCCGAATATGATGTTCTGCCGGCTTCGCATTCTGAGGCGCATGCTGGTTCACGTTCATGGCCTGCCTCCTGCCGGCTGAGAGGGCGCGGCAGATGGCGACTGACGCTCTGGAGAAGCGAAAGGGGACGGCGCAGCAAGGGCCACAGCGGTTACGGGGCGCGTGGCTTGAAGGGCGCGGATATACGCTGCAATCGCCCATCGGTCGCGTGGCTGCACACGGTCATTGTAGCTGTACATCACGCCGTACCCGTTGGTAATCACGTCGTATAGATGCCCGACCGGGGCCTGGCGCAACCGGGGAATATAGTAGGAGGGGGGCGGCGAAAACCCACGCTGCACGATCATGCCGTTTCCCGCTCCCGTCAGGCCGTGGCAGGGCGAACAATAGATGTTGAAGCGCTGCTGCCCCCGGTCTAAAATCTGCCGCGTGATGGGAAATGGAAACGTCGTTACAAGCGGCCTGCCCGGCGTACGCGCCCGTCCTTCGTACAGCGGCAGGTCAATGCGCGCCTGCCCGCGCGCCACGGTGTCCGCTACAAGCGGGCGCGACGATGTTTGATCGGCGAATACGGACGCGCCCCCTGGATAGGCGGGACTTTTTTCCAGTGGCTTCAGGCGCGAACCGTTCCACATGTAATCGTCGCCGCAGCCGCACAGCAGCGTGGCAAAGGCAAGCAGCGCCGGCACGATAAAAGGGCGCTTCCACGCAGGCAGCGGTTGCTGTTCGGGCCGTGAGCGTTTAGACATCTATTTTCACCACCTCCCGCGCGTTCAGTCCGTTCAGGAAACGCCAGGTGCCGCGTTCATCGAACACAGGGTCCGCGGCCTCGATGCACAAAACAAAGCGATCCTGCGTTTCCCGGTGAAAGTCAGGCGCGTTGAACACGGGATGGTACAGGCGGGGCAGGCCGCTGAGAAGGAACACGGCGAAAAACGCGGTCAGGGCCGCAGCCAGCACCGTCAGTTCAAACGTGACCGGCATAAACGAGGGAATGCTGTTCAGCGGACGCCCGCCCACGTTCAGCCGGTAACTGACCGTGCAGGCATAATACTGCATGAAGTAACCGCCCACACCGCCCGATAATCCGCCGCCCAGCACGAGCCAAGGCAGCCAGTTGAAGCGGAACCCGACCTCTTCGGCCAGTCCCTCTACGGGAAACGGCGAATACGCCTGCATTTTGCGGTAGCCGTTCTTGCGCGCAGAGCGCGCCGCCCGCAGCAGGTCTTCCGGCTGTTCAAACGAGGCCAAGTAGCCATACAGCGCCGGGGTCATGGCCGCGCCTCCTCTCGCGCGTCATCCGTCTTCGCGCTGTCCGGCCCTGTTTCCTGCGCCGCGCCCTGTACCGGTTGGGCCTCCTGCGCTTCCTCTTTAATCAACTCCTGCACTTCGGAAATAGAGATCATCGGCAGGATGCGAATAAACAGGAAGAAGAGGGCGAAGAACAGCCCAATCGTTCCCGTCAGGGTCGCCCAGTCCCAGATGGTCGGATAGTACATCTTCCACGCCGAGGGCAGGAAGTCACGATGCAGGGACTGCACCACGATCACCACGCGCTCCGTCCACATGCCTAATTGAACGATCAGCGACAGCGCAAACAGCCAGCCGATGTTCAGGCGCGCCTTGCGCCACCACAGCGTCTGCGACACCAGCACATTGCAAAAAATCAGCAGCCAGTAGGCAAAGCCGTAGTTGCCCAAGATGCGGTTAATGTACATATATTTTTCATACGGGTCGCCGCTGTACCAGGCCATGAGGGCCTCTTCGCAGTAGCCGTAGCCGACAATCGTGCTTGTCACCAGCATGACCTTGGCGCAGTTTTCCAGATGCCGCATGGTAACGAGATTTTCCAGATGGTAGAACCGGCGCAGGGGAATGGCGAGCGTCAGCACCATAGAAAACCCGGACAAAATCGCGCCCGCCACGAAATACGGCGGGAAAATCGTCGAATGCCAGCCGGGAACGATGGCGACGGCGAAATCCAGGCTCACGATGCTATGCACGGACACGACAAGCGGCGTCGCAAGCGCGGCCAGCAGGTAGTAGGCGGAGTTGTAATACTTCCAGTGAACAGCGTCGCCGCGCCAGCCCAGGGAGAGAACGCCAAAAACCAACTTTTTCCAGGGAGTTTTCGCCTGATTGTAGACCGCCCGCAGGTCGGGAACCATGCCCAGAAACCAGAACAGAATGGACACGGTCAGGTATGTCGAGACCGCGAAGAAGTCCCACACGAGCGGGCTGCGAAACTGCGGCCACAACGCCATGCTGTTGGGATAAGGAATCAGCCAGTAGGCGTCCCACGGACGTCCCAGATGGATCAGCGGGAACAGGCCCGCGCAGGCGACGGCGAACAGGGTCATGGCCTCGGCGAAGCGGTTGATGCTCGTGCGCCACTTCTGCTTGAGCAGCAGCAGTACGGCGGAAATCAGCGTTCCCGCGTGTCCGATGCCCACCCACCAGACGAAGTTGGCGATAGCAAATCCCCAGGCCACCGGCACATTAATGCCCCAGATGCCCACGCCTTTGACGATCAGATACGTGACGGCATAAAGCAGGATCATCACGAACGTAAAGCCTATCGCAAGGCCGACCATCCAGCCGTTTGTAACAGGACGCTTTAAGACGATGGCGCTGATTTGCGCGTCTACGCTGGCATACGTCTGGCCGGGGCCGAGTACCGGTTCCGGGCGATGGAAGCCGGTTTCCGCGCTTTCCTCTGGTTGTTCGGTCGTTAAGGCCACGATTGTTGGCTCCGCTCCCAATCCACGCTATCCTTCTGTTCCCGGATCACTGACCTTGCCCAGGTACGAGGTGCGCGGGCGCGTGTTCAGTTCGGACAGCAGGCCGTAATCGTGCGGCTCGCGCTTCCATTGTGAGACCAGGCTGTTGGGGTCGGCCAGATTGCCGAACACGATGGCGTTTGTGGGACACGCCTGCGCGCAGGCTGTCGTGATCTCGCCGTCGTGAACCAGTCGGTTTTCCTTGTCCGCTGTGATCTTGGCGTTTTCGATGCGCTGGACACAGTACGTGCATTTTTCCATGACGCCCCGGCTGCGGACGGTCACTTCCGGGTTCCGCATCAGCTGCTTGAGCGGCGACAGGTCGGCATACTGCAAAAAGTTGAAGCGGCGTACCTTGTACGGGCAGTTGTTGGAGCAGTAGCGCGTGCCGATGCAGCGGTTGTATACCATCTGGTTCAGGCCGTCACGGTTGTGCAGGGTCGCGCCGGGCGGGCAGACCAGCTCACAGGGCGCACGCTCGCACATCATGCAGGCGACCGGCATAAAATACGTGGCATCGGGATGATCCAAGCTGTCGCCCTCGTAATAGCGATCAATGCGAATCCAGTGCATTTCGCGCCCGCGCAGCACCTCTGCCTTGCCCACGACCGCGATGTTGTTTTCGGACTGGCAGGCCATCACGCAGGCGTTACAGCCGATGCAGCGCGTCAAATCAATGGACATGGCCCACGCGTATTCGGGATAATGGTAATCGGGATACAGCGATTCGGGTTTTTCGGGGTCGTTCTGATGGGCATGCACGAAGCCGGGGGCGCGCTTGAAGGTGGCAAGCGTCGCTGCGCGCACGATGTCGCGGCCCTCCATCGTGTGGTGGCTGTGCGTCACGGCAAGCTGCGCTTTCCGCTCGGTCTTTTCCATCGCCAGGTCGGTTCCGAACCAGGAGGCGTCCGAGGCGCGGAGCGCGAAGGCATTGAAGCCCGTTCCCGTGCCGACATTGCCGGCCCGCGTCCGCCCACCCCCTAGGCTGACCGAAACCACGTTGTCGGGGTGTCCCGGCACGATCAAAACAGGGGCTTCCACCTGCCGCCCCCGATAACGCAGCGTCACCACATCGCCGTCCGCCAGCCTGCGCTCCTGCGCCAGGCGCGGGCCGATGCAGGCGGCATTGTCCCAGGTGAGTTTGGTCAGGGGGTTGGGCAGTTCCTGCAGCCAGCCGTTGTTGGCGAATCGCCCGTCCCAGAGCGTCGGGTCCGGCGTGAACACGAGGTCAAGGCCGGTTTGCGGGCTTTGGTTTGCGGGTGGCGGGCGCTGCGTACTGGAGGCCGAAAGTCGGATGATAACATCCGGGTTCAGCGTTACGGCTTTCGCGGGCGCAGCCGTGCCGGGTACCACGCCGTCGTTGAGAACGGTTCGCCAGAAAAGGTCGAAATCGCCTGCGGTGTCCTGCGTGGCATTGGGGTCGGCATTGCGCTCCTGCGCGGGCGTGTTGAGGTTGTCGCCCGCGCCCTGCGCGAGACTTTGATTGACGTTGGCGCTGCTGTGAGCGAAGGCGGACGCCTGCCCCGCGCCGGCTGCGCCGGGGGATCTGGTTTGATAATCGGCCTGGTAAACGCGCTTCCAGCGGTCGCGTACAATGTCGTGATCGGAGCGATCCAGCCCTCCGGCAAGGACGGACAGCACCTGACAGGGCGCGTGGGTGGCGTACAGCGGCGCGAGCAGCGGCTGCTGGATCGTGATGACTCCGTCGTGGGCGCGCGCGTCGCCCCACGCCTCCAGGTAATGCGACTGCGGGATGTGCCAGACGGACAGGTTCGCCGTTTCATCCTCGTATTCGCCCAGATGCGCGGTAAACGGCGCTTTGCGGATCGCCTCGCCGAAATTCAGGTCGGCGGGCGCGGTATAAACGGGGTTGCAGTCGAGCATCACGAGCATCTGAACCTGCCCTGCCCTTAGATCGCCCGCAAGCTGCGGCAGCGTTTGCCCCTGCGCGCGGGCATCGGCTTCCAGCGGCTCCGTATAGGATACAGTCTCCCCTACGTTGCCAAGCGTCTGATTGATGGCATGGGCGAGCGCGTGGACGACGGGCGGCTGTGTTTCTCCGACAACTACGACGCTGCGCCCTGGGTGGGCCTGCAAATCCTTTACGGCGGCGGCGATCCAGGTCGGGGCGGCGGGCGGCAGGTGTCCGGCGTCCGGCGCGGCGGCGCGGCTGTTTATCGCAGATGCCAGCGCGCGGGCAATCGCCTGCGCCTGCGCGGGGCGCAGGCGCAGGCGGTGTTCCGCCATCGCGCCCGTGATGGTGGGCGCGCTTTCCGCCACGTACAGGCGGTTCAAATCCACGTTGTCTTTACGGGCGGTGCGCCGCCTGCCAAAGTCCACCGCATAGCGGACGTGGCCCGGCATGGTCAGCAGAAAATCACCATCCAGCGAGACGATCACCTCGGCTTTGTCAAAATGATAGACAACATGGGCATCCGCGCCGAACGCCATTTGCGCGCCCGCCCGCGCATTCTCGCGGCCTATCGGCTCGTACTGACACCAGCGCGCGTTCGGGAACTGCGCCAGCAGATCCTGCATCTGCTCCGTCAGGGTCGGGGACGTGATCGCGCCGCTCAAAAAGCGCAGCCCCGCGCCTCCTGTGGCGCGCATTGTCTGCATCTGTTCCGTGACGGCGTTTGCAAACTCGTCCCATGTCGCGGGAACGCCCCGGTTGACGACGGCCTGCGAGCGGTCGGGGTCGTACAGCGACAGCAGGGAAGCCTGGGCAATGGCGTCCGTGGCGCCCAGACTGCTCGGATGCGAGGGATTGCCGTCTATCTTGATGGGACGTCCTTCCCGGCTTGTCACCAGTACGCCCTGCGCGCTCCCGCCTAAGGCAAACGCCGTGGCGTAGAACAGCGCCTTGCCCGGCTCCAGGCCGTTGGGCTGGTCAATGTAGGGGACGATTTTTTCCTGGGTGGGGCGCGCGCCGCATCCGCTCAGCCCGGCAAGGGCGAGGGACGCGCCCATCACGGTGAGGAAGGCCCGGCGCGAAATGTCCGCGTCGCCTGACGCGCCTGCCTTGTTCTTTTCACTGCTTGTCTCCCTCTCGGCGAGCGCCCCTCCGAGACGCGGAAACTCGCGTCGGGCGGCCTCCTGAAACGCCGGGGTTTGCGCCAGTTCTTCCAGGCTGCGCCAGAACGATTTGCCCTGCGCCTCGGACAGGCGGGTGCGAACCGCGGCCAAGTCGAGGGCCGGCGCCCCGGTTGGGGCGGGTTCCGAGAGACGTTCCAGGAGGAGTTCCGGGATGGGTTCCGGGTCGGGCTGCGATGGGTTAGCGGTGACAGACATAACAGTCGTCCAGCTTTCTGATGTGATACTGCCGTACCAGGCGCGGGCCGCGCGTATCCTGATCGGGAGGCGTATGCCAGTCCATTGTGAAGATTTGGGATTCGGGACGAACGTACTTTTCCGGGTTGCGGTGGCAGTTCAGGCACCAGGCCATGAACAGGGGCTGCGCGCGGTATACGAGCGGCATCTGATCCACGCGCCCGTGACACGTAGAGCAGCCGAATCCCTTGTTGACGTGGATGCTGTGATTGAAATACACGAAATCCGGCAAATCATGGACGCGGTTCCATTGCAGCGGGACGCCGCTCGCGTAGCTTTCCCGCACCGGGGCCAGCATGGGGCTGTTGACCCAGATTTGCGAATGGCACGTCATGCAGGTCTTCATCGGCGGCACGTTGGCAAACGAGGACTCCTCTACGGATGTATGGCAATAGCGGCAATCTATCCCCAGCGCGCCCACATGGTGCTGATGGCTGAACTGCACCGGCTGCGCTTTGGGGACATCGGCCTGCGTGACATAGGGCGACCAGTTGAAGCCCATGATCGCCAGACCTAAGGCGACCGGTCCGGCGAACGCGCCAACCAGCCCCACGCGAACCATTGTATTTGCATAGGGGCGAAAGAACTGCGACATGCGTCCTGCCTGGTGTGAAAATCCGATATTAGCCGCTTTACATCTGCATATCGCCCTGCCGGTATTTTCATGCGATAGGGTGGCGCAGCGCATGGAGGGCTGTTCTGCCATTCGTCAGCGCGTTGAATAATCTGACATACGGGTATCAAAGCGTAATGTTTCTCACAACTGCGCCTTTCCAGCCGAATTACGCAAAAGGGGGTATACCTTTATGCATGTTTTGGACGTAAACCAGGTCATGGCGCTCACGCTCAGGAAACGTTTGGATTGCAATTGCGTGAACAGTATTGTTACGGCACAAATTTTGCAGCAAAAGAGAGCGGACAATCCCGCACGCGGCGTCCGCGCCGCTGCTTTGCTTTGACAGACGGAGAGGCGAAACACATTATGCAGGCTGAACTCGGCATTATGCGATGGCGGGGAGATACCGCGCAAGCCGCGCAGGGTTGCGTTGCTATTGAGCAGCCGCTGGTGATCATTGTCAACTGCCGCAGCCTGGCCGCAACGCAGTGCCTCGCCCATCTAGGAGACGTCCTTTGCGGCGCCGCCCGCCGCTATCCGCGCCCTCAACGCGCAGATGCGGGAGGCGCAGAGTGTTTTCGACCGCACGGGTGGCCTGCACGCGGCAGGTCTGTTCGATAGCGATGGCAAACTGCTATCCCTGCGCGAAGACGTTGGGCGGCACAATGCGCTTGACAAACTGGTTGGCGCAGAGTTTATGGCAGGTCGCGCGCCGCTGAATGAGCGATTGCTGCTGTTCAGCGGGCGAGCGAGCTTCGAGATTTTGCAGAAGGCGGCGATGGTCCGCATTCCCATTGTGCGCGCCGTATCCGCTCCTCGGTCGCTGGCCGTTCAGCTCGCCGCTGATATGAATATCTCCCTGATCGGCTTTCTGCGTGGCGATACCATGAACGTGTATACGGGCGTACAGCGTATTTGTATATAAGGAGATTCTTATGTCTAAATTTTCTCTCAAATTCGGCAATCGCTCTGCCGCGCCCGCGCGTCCGATGCAGCCATACAGCCCGCAAACGCTGAACAAAAATTCCCGATTGGACGGCGCAACGCTGACAAACAGCATCTGCCCTTACTGCGCGGTCGGATGCAGCCTGAATGTGTACACCAAAGCGGGCGAGATCATTGATATCGAGGGCAATCCCGACAGTCCCATCAACGAGGGAACGCTGTGTCCCAAAGGCGCGAATACGTTCCAGCTTGTCCGCAACCCGCACCGCGTCAAGACCGTGCTGTACCGCGCGCCCTACTCGGATAAATGGGAAACAAAGCCGCTGGCGTGGGCTATGGAGCAGATCGCGCAACGCGTGAAGGACACGCGGGAAAAGGGCTGGAAAAACAGGTCGGAAGACGGCTTACTCCTCAATCATGTCGCCAACATGGGTACGCTGGGCGGAGCCACCCTCGACAATGAAGAAAATTATCTCATCAAGAAATTGTTCGGCGCGGGATTGGGCATGGTGTCCATCGAAAATCAGGCCCGCATTTGACACTCCGCTTCCGTCCCCAGTCTGGGGGCGTCATTTGGCCGCGGCGCGGCCACCACGTACCAGCAGGACCTGGCAAACAGCGACTGTATCTTGATCATGGGTTCTAACATGGCCGAAGCGCATCCCGTCGGCTTCCGCTGGCCCATGAAAGCTAAAGAAAAGGGCGGCAAGATCATCCATGTGGACCCCCGGTTCACACGCACGTCCGCCGTATCGGATTTGTACGTTCCCCTTCGGGCCGGAACGGACATCGCGTTTCTGGGCGGGCTTATCAACTATGTCTTGACGCATGAGCGCTGGTTCAAGGAGTACGTTCTCGCGTATACTAATGCTTCCACCTTGATCGAAGGCCGCTTTGAGGATACGGAAGACCTCGAAGGCGTGTTCAGCGGTTATAATCCGCAGGAGCGCGAGTACCAGAGCGACAAAGGCCATTGGGGCTACGAAAAACTAGAACTGGACAGCGACGAACCTGAGAAGCCGCAGGGACAGGACGCCGGCAGCGCGCCCGGACAGGGCGGCAGCCAGGCGGCCGCCAAACACCAGAACGGCTCGCACGGCGTTCATGGCTACGGCATCATGGGCGGCGCCAGCGCGCACACCTCGCAGCGCGCCAAAGCCACCAAAGAGCCGGGCGGACAGCCGCCCCGTGACGAAACCCTGCAGGACCCGCATTGCGTGATGCAGCTGCTGCGGCGCCATTTCAGCCGCTACACGCCCGAAACCGTATCACAAATCTGCGGCTGTTCGCCCGAACAACTGGTACAAACGGCGGAATTGCTGTGCGACAATTCGGGGCGCGAGCGGACAAGCGCCATCTGCTATGCGGTCGGCTGGACGCAGCATTCCACAGGCGTACAAATCATTCGCGCGGCCAGTATTCTGCAAACACTGTTGGGCAACATCGGGCGTCCGGGCGGCGGCATTCTGGCCCTGCGCGGCCATGCCAGCATCCAGGGGTCTACCGACATTCCCACGCTCTACGATCTGTTGCCCGGCTATCTGCCGCAGCCCATCTGCGACCCGCGCCATGAGTCGCTGAACGGCTATGTGGATATGGAAGGACTGACGACAGGCTACTGGGCGCATTTCAGGGAGTTTACGGTCAGCCTGCTCAAAGCGTACTATGGGAAAGAAGCGCAGCCGGAAAACGATTTTCGGTTTACCTGGCTGCCGCGCATTGACCGGGACTACTCAATGGTTCCCTACTTCGACAAGATGGCGAAGGGCGAGATAGACGGCTATTTTGTCTTCGGGCAGAACCCCGCCGCCGGCACGTCCAACGGCAAGCGCGCCCGGCAGGGACTGCGGAACCTGAAATGGCTTGTGGTCGCCGACTGGTTCGAGACGGAAACGGCCACCTTCTGGCGCGACGATCCAGGCGGGCCACAGGCGGCGGAAATCGGAACCGAAGTGTTCTTCATCCCCGCCGCTACATCGCCGGAAAAAGAGGGCAGCCTGACGAATACCCAACGGCTCTTGCAGTGGCACGATAAAGCCCTCGACCCGCCGGAAGACTGCCGCTCCGACCTGTGGTTCGTGTACAACCTGGGCAAAAAACTCAAAGAGCTATACAAAGACAGCATTGATCCCAAAGACGCCCCCCTGCTCAATCTCACCTGGGATTACGATTACAACAAGCCGCCGCGCCTGCCGGACGGCACAATGAGCAAAATCGAAGGTGAGCCGGACGCCAACCGCGTTTTGCAGGAAATCAACGGCTGGCATGTCAATGAAACAGACCCCAAAACCGGCAAGCCCAAACTGCTCTCAGGCTTTTCCGACTGCAAGGACGACGGCAGCACGGCCTGCGGTTGCTGGATTTACAGCGGCGTGTTTCCCGAACCGGAACGTAACCGCGCCCGCGAGCGCGAAGGCCATGACAAGAATCCGCTGCATCCGAACTGGGGCTTTGCGTGGCCGCACAATCGGCGTATTCTGTACAACCGGGCGAGCGCCGACCCACAGGGCAATCCTTGGTCGGAGCGCAAAAAGTTGCTCTGGTGGAATGCCGGCAAAGGCAAATGGATGGGCGACGATGAGCCGGACTTCCCGCCGGACAAAGCGCCCGATTACCGCCCCGCGCCCGACAGCAAGGGCATGGACGCCCTTGGCGGGGCCGAGCCTTTCATTATGAAGCCCGATGGCCGCGCCTGGCTGTTTGCGCCGGGCGGCACGAAAGACGGCCCGTTCCCGACGCACTACGAGCCGATAGAATCGCCGATCAGCAACCTGCTGTATCCAAAATATCAGGACAGCCCGACCACGCGCTACTTTGAGGGGCCGGGCAACCCGATTGCCCACACGCCCGAATCGGAATATCCGATTGTGGCCTGTACGTTCCGCATGACGGAACACTATCTCAGCGGGCCGATGAGCCGCTTCAACAGTTGGCTCAACGAACTCATGCCTGCCATGTTCGTGGAACTCAGCCCGGAACTGGCCGAGGAGAAAGGCATTGCGAATGGCGGCTGGCTCACGGTGAGCAGTCCGCGCGGCGAGATCGAGGCAAGGGCGCTGGTCACGCGCCGCCTCCATGCGCTGCAAGTGCAGGGGCAGACGGTTCACCAGATTGGCATTCCGTTTCAGTGGGGCTATGCGGGCGAGATCGTGGGCAGCAGCGTCAACGACCTGATCGCCATGTCCGCCGACCCCAACGTGTCCATGCACGAGACAAAAGTGTTCGCCTGCCAGGTAAGGACTGGCCGCGCCGCCCGTCAGCCGACAAAGCCATCGGTTCCAACCACGCCCTGGGCCAACCGCGAACGCATCCCGGACACGCCGCCCGCCGCCCAGCCCGAAGGCCACATGAGGAAAACATGATGCTTGAACCTATACGAAACGTGATGCAGCTAGTGCGGCCTGAAGACATCATCGCTGTAGAGCGGGATGCGCAAGGCGTAAAGCCGACCATGGGCTTCTTCACGGATACCACCCTGTGCATCGGGTGCAAGGCATGTGAAGTGGCCTGCAAGCAGTGGAATCAACTGCCTTCCGATGGCTTCAACTTCACGGGCAACAGCTACGATAACACCAGCCACCTGTCGGAAAGTACCTGGCGGCACGTCGCATTTGTGGAGCAGATTGACAGCAGCCGGCAGCGCGAAAGCAGCAGATGGTTGATGATGAGCGACGTGTGCAAGCATTGCGTGGAAGCGCCCTGCCAGGAAGCGTGTCCAACGGGGAGCATTATCTACAACGAGTTCGGCAACGTGTATGTGCAGCCCGACATCTGCAACGGCTGCGGGTACTGCGTCACAGCCTGCCCATTCGGCGTCCTCGGCAGGAGCGAAGAGGACGGACACGCGCACAAATGCACCCTTTGCTATGACCGGCAGAAGTTCGATATGACGCCTGCCTGCGCCAAAGCCTGCCCGACCGCTTCCATTCAGTTCGGAGAGATTACGGAATTGCGCGAGCGAGCAAAACGACGCGTGGAGGAACTGCATGGCAAAGGCGAAACGGAAGCGTACCTGTACGGCGCGGAGGCGACCGACGAGTACAGTCCACTTAACGCCTTCTTCCTGCTCACAGATCATCCCAACACGTACAACCTGCCCGAAGCCCCGAAAAAAGCCACAACAGGCATGAAGCAGCGGTACGGCTGGAGTCTGCTGGCAGGCGCGGCCCTGACTGTCTTTTCCGCGGCCGTGTTTGCGAGTGGAGGCCGTAAATGACTTCATCCTCTCAGCCGGAAAACAATGCGGGTACGCTCCGCATCAGCCAGATTCCGCCGCAGGAAGGCGGCACGACGCTTGCGCCCCCCGACGCGACCAACGCGCCTTATCGCAAAAAACAGTACGGCGACGAGCCGAAAAACTATTACGACGTGCCGATGCTCAAGCCGCCAGTATGGAAATGGGAAATCGCCGCTTACTTCTTTCTCGGCGGGCTGTCGGCAGGCGCCTATCTGCTTGCGCGCGCGGCTTCCCGCTTCGGCGGCAGGCGTTACCAGGACATCGAGCAGGCCGGAACCCTGATTGCGGCTGCCGCCTTTGTCCCCTGCGCCCCGCTGCTTATCAAAGATTTGGGCGACTGGAAACGGTTCCACTACATGCTGCGCGTGTTCAAGCCCCGCTCCCCGATGAACCTGGGCAGTTGGACGCTGACCGGCTACGGCGCGTTCGTTACCATCGCCATACTCAACGAGTGGCGCAAGAGCAGAAATTTACCACCCGCTGCGCTAGAGACACAGAGGCACAGGGAGAAAACACAGAGAAAAGGAAAACCTGTCCATTCCAGAACCCCCAATCCCCAACCCTCAATCCTCAACCCGGTCATAGATGCGGCTCTGGATGGCGGCGTCCCGTTCGCGCTGATGCTGGCAGCGTATACGGGGGTTCTGCTGAGTACGTCGGCCACGCCGCTGTGGGCGCGCAAGAACTGGCTGGGCGCATTGTTCAGCGCGTCAGCGGTCAGCACGGGCGTGTCCGCGATTGAACTGGCGCTTCAGGCGAAATCTTCCCATGCGGGCGAACAGCCATCCCATGCGTCCTTGAAGAAGATAGATGCAGCCGCCAAAATCGTGGAAGCGATCACTCTGGCAGGGTATTTAACGGAAGCGGGCAAGTTCGCCGCGCCCATCACAAAAGGCAAATACGCGCCCCATTTATGGGGCGGCGCGGTGGGCGCGGGACTTGTCGGCTCGACCCTGCTCGGAGCCATTCCCGTCAAGAACCCGAAAACGCGCCGTGTCCTGCGAATGGCCGGGGCCGTTGCGGGACTGGCAGGCGGATTTGCCCTCCGGTGGGCCATTTCACAGGGCGGGCATATTTCCGGCAAAGACCCGCAGGCCGCCCGCGATTCCAGCAAATCCGGCGAATGATTTTAGGTGACAGCCAACTGACCAGAGGCCACATTGCGCCTAAGAGCGCAAGCCTGAAAAGGAAGCCCATTCATCCCCGCCGACAAGCGGTAAACCTCGCTGCGCGAGGCGGGATTTTCTGGCCTTATCACGCACAGAATGGGAAAGGATGTGCTGCATGGCTGACATAAAGGCTTCTTCAACAGCCTCGGACACTCTCAATTCTGCAAACTCCGGCGGGGCGACCGATCATCGGATTACGCTGCCGGAAGGGGAAATGGGTCGGCCAGGCGAAGAGGATGCGCCGCCGGGATGGACGTACAATCCTTCCGCATGGCCGCAGCGCCGGCCCATTATCGCTCTGGCTCTGCTCAACTGCGGCATCGCGGGCTACCTGGCCGTGTGCCAGACATGGTTTCACGGCGCGGCCTGGGACCCGTTCTTCGGAAACGGCACACAGCGCGTTCTGACCTCCAGCATATCGCAGACGTTTCCTGTCTCCGAAGCTGCTCTGGGGGCAGCGGCGTATCTGCTGGAAGCGATTTTAGGTACGCTTGGGAACACACGGCGCTGGCGAACTAGGCCCTGGCTCGCGCTGAGTTTCGGACTGCTCATGCTGCCGCTGTTCCTGACCGGTATCGGGCTGCTGATTTTGCAGCCCATAGTGGTTCACGCCTGGTGCAGCCTGTGCCTGGCAATGCTGGCCGGGATGCTGCTGATGGTTCCGCTTGCTCTGGACGAGGTAATCGCCACATTGCAGTTTTTGCTTGGTTCTTATCAACGCCATCGGTCGCTATCAACGCTGTGGCGCGCGTTCTGGCACGGAGAGGAGGGTGAAAACAGACAGGACGCTGTCGCAGCGGAAGCTGGCGCGCGCGCTTCATCCCATGCCTCCTCGCCTTTTACAGGCTTCACGCCGACCTGGAGCCTGGTGTCCTGCCTTGCACTTGGCCTCGGTTGTCTGTTCGCGCCTGCTGTGCTGGGGGCCGATTGGGACGCCGCCTCAAGTCTGTATGTCACGGGCGCGCTGATTGTAACCGTGAGTACGCTTGCCATGGCGGAAGTGGCGCGCAGCCTTCGCTTTGCCCTGATGTTCTGCGGAGTGTGGCTGCTGGTCTTTGCTCCCTGGACATTGCTGGGCGCGTCCGCTGCCCTGAAAATTGTAGAAATGCTTATGGGCGCCGCGTTGATGGGACTGAGCTATCCGCGCGGCCACATCCGCCGAGAATACGCGGGATGGGAACGATTTATGCCGTGACAGCCTGGTACGTGTTTTTGATGCTCTCGGCACCGGGAACATTCCTGTCTGCGACGGTGCGGCACGAGGGTGTCATCTAAAAGCTTCAGCTTGTGAGCGGCAGGCTTTCGCTACTGCCCGATCTTATCGGTATCGTCGGCCGGCGGTTGCGGCAGTTCATGCAGGTAGCCTGCGCGCGTCGCTTCTTTTGTAATCACGGAACGGATATGCAGTTCCAGGGCAAGCCCTTTCGGAGCGATCAAATGCGTTTCGAGAGCAGCCACGCGCTCCGGCGCAAAGGAATAGGGGGTTCGCAGTACCGCCGTTACGATCTCTTTGTCCGCCAGCCGCTGGAAGCGCAGGTCGGCCAGGTGAACGCCGGGATAGCCCCGCAGTTCTCCTTCCAGGGTGTGACGGACATTGGTTTCAAACGATTGCTTGGCAAGAGACTGAAAAAAGTCATACCCCAGCAGCCCGGTCAGGCCGACAAGAAGACCGAATGTGAGACCATTGCGTTCGGCCAGTTGGCGGCGGCCGATTGCCTGCCGGCTTATCTTGTGATAGCCGTGCAGCAGCAACACCACCGACGACGCGAACTGAATGGCGACTAAATTGGCGAAGAAAAGCAGAAAACCGCCAAAAGCCAGGCGGCTTTCGCCGCGCGCCAGACAGATGCTGCACACCGAAAGGGGCGGAACAAGGGCGGTCGCAATGGCAACCCCTACCAGACCTACGCTCAGTCGCGGCGAGACCGTCGCATACGCGCCCGCCGCGCCGCCCGCCAGAGCGATCATCAGGTCTAAGATGTTGGGGCTGGTACGAGCAAGAATTTCCTGCGTCAGCGGCATATCCTGATGCGCTTTGCCGATGCAGAAGGCCACTGCTAAAACGACCAGCGCTCCACCGACCTCGGCTGCGAGCGCGCGCCGCAGTAGCGGGTTATCCCCGCTCACCAGGGCGAGCGCGATGCCGGAAATCGGGCCGAGCAGCATGGCGATAATCATTGCGCCAATAACCACCGCCGTACTGTTTTGCAGCAGGCCATAGCAGGCGACAATGGTTGCCAGCGTGTTCATCGTGGCATAAGGAGCGGTAAAGGCGGCGTTTGCCCGAATGCTCTGGCAGACCGCCTCTTTCTGATGCTGCGGATCCACAGGCGCGTCTTGTACTGGATTGCTCATAAGTTCTTTGTCTCACTTCTGCAGCCAAGAGGCCGCAAATCTCTGAGCAGATATTTAAGGTTCAGGCCGCTTCTCTGCCTTTTTCCTGCCCGTTTCCAGTCTTTCTCTCGTGGCCTCCGATGTTGTCCGCGCTGCACCTTGTGGAACAAACCTCGCGCGCCTTCTCTCTTGCCTCATAGGAGTTGACGCGAGGCTGCAAGCGTCTCCAGTCCCATCCACTGCACCGAGGAGAAATACCGCGCATGCCCAGTTATTGGAACGCCTTTACCCTGCCTTTAGAGGAGACTCTGCGGCGCATCATCTCCTTTGTGCCGCGCCTTCTGGTGGCGCTCATCTTATTTTGTATGTTCTATGTGCTGGCTTCCATGATCCGCCGCGTCATGCGCCGCTCCTTGAAGCGCTTTGTGCATCTTCCCACTTCCATTCGCATCCTCATTGCCCGCTCCACCTATATTCTCATCCTGCTCTTCGGCTTTATGGTGGCGCTGAGCGCGGCAAACGTGAATATTACGGCCGTGCTGACCAGTCTGGGCGTGGCCGGCTTTGCGCTGGGTTTCGCGCTCAAGGACATTCTGGAGAACTTCCTTGCCGGCATTCTGCTGCTGTTTGCGCGCCCCTTTGAGATCGGGGATCAGGTGACGATGGGCGCGTTCGAGGGAACCATTACGGACATCGAAATCCGCACCACGACCTTACGCACGTATGCCGACGAGCGCGTGGCCATTCCCAACAGCCAGATCTACACCAATCCCGTCGTCAACCACACCGCTTTCGGGCGGCGGCGCTATCTGGTGGCATTCGACACCAGCCTGACAGCGGATGCCAAGCAGGTCGAAAGGGAAGCCCTGCGCGCCGTCACCGAGAATGCGGAGGTTGCAAAAGATCCGGCTCCGTTCCTGCGTATCGCCAGCGTGGACAGCGGCAATGATGTGTTGAGCTGGCACTTGTTCTACTGGGCCGCGCCGACCAAAACGGTCGAGGTGAAGACCGTTTCCGAAACCTTAGAGCAGATCAAGGCCAATCTTTACGACGCGGGCGTTCCCACCCCGACCGCAACGTCCGCAACGATTTTGCAGCGCGGTTCCGCCGCCCAGAAGAGGGAAGCCGGGGCGGAAACAGAGTAGACAGCGAATAGCCTGGATAGCTTCGGGGAGGGCGTCCCTTACTCTGCCATGCTCGAATGTATGAGCAGACAAACGTTTCACGACACAGACTGCTTCGGAAGGCGAGAGGGAACTTGATCGTGCTTGAAAAGGGAACGGTAGCGCGGGTCGTGAAGCAGCTTGCCCGTGTGCGGCGGAATGGAAGCCGGGCGGGGCAGACGGCGAGCCAGAGCCGCCACTGCCGCGCCGGCGCAGGGGCCAATCAGATAAACCCAGGACAGATGCCAGAGGCGCGTCTCCAGTGCGGGGCCAAACCAGCGCGCCGGATTCATGCCACAGCCGGAATAACTGCCGTCCAGTCCGACGAGGACACTGCAGGCGATAGGAATTACAGCAGGTGTCCAAGGCAGCAATCGTTTGTGGCTGACGAACGCATAAATGATACCGGTCAGGACACCCGTAGTGACACACTCGGCCAGAAGAGCGGCAGGGGCGCTGACACCCACGCCGGGGTGCAGCGCGGCGTTGTTCACCTCGCGCGCCAGTGTCGAGAAAGCAGCCTGACCGAGGAATACGCCTAAGATCGCGCCTGCCATCTGAGAAAGTACATACCAGAGTAGGTCACGGAAGTGCATCTTGTCCAGAAGCCAGAAGCCAAGCGAAACGGCAGGATTGAGATGCGCGCCGCTCAGTCTACCCAAGGGAGAAACGGCAACCAGCGAACCGGAGCCGCCCAACAGCAGACCGGCCAGGAAAAGGCGCAGACGGGCGGAAGGGATAGCGTGAACGGCAGGGGAACTGCTGCCGAACAGGACGGCTACGACTGCGACCACGCAGAAGACCGAAAACGCCGTTCCGACGAACTCGCTGGCGTACTCCTCTATGTGGCGGCCATGTCGTTTCCACTCCTCATACAAAGCGGAGGCGACTGCCGCGTCGTCTGTTGGAGCGCAGGGCGATACACCCAAAGTATCCTCGCGTTCTCTTCTTAAAGCTTACGTTCACTCTCTCCGGCGCGAAACGGGCTTTTTGCCATCGCGTCCCCAGGCCGCATGACGTCGGCCCCTGTCTGCCATAGCAAGGCCATGAGAAATTCGATGCGCGACGGCACTTGCAGGAAAGTGAGGCCAGCACTCTCCTCGATTGCGGCAGTTTGTATCGACGCGCTACGCTGCCGACAGTCCGGCAATCAAGGGCAGCAGAGCCGCCTCCATCGCAGATTCCGTAGCACCGAGGCTGACGTTCCGAAACAGCGACCAGTGTTCGGTATGTTCCACGCTCTGGTCCGGTTCCAGACGCCGCATAGCGCCGAGCGACTCGACCTCCATGTAATTGCGTGTCGTGTAGGTTTCGTTGTTGCTGTTGTAATCGGTGTAGGCGGCCCCCGGCTCGTAAGCGAAGCGCTTGACGAACAGCGTTCCCTGCCGCAGATAGCCGCACCATCCCTGCTTGTTGAGGACACCTATCTTCTGCGGTTCCGGGCGCTCCGGGTCGGTTCGCAGTCGAATATATTTGCGCCCTAGCGTCCAGCGGGGATCGGACAGATCGGTGAAGTACCATAGCACCAGTGGACGCGCGGGATCGAGGCAGGCTCCATGTGAGCGGTACGGTTCCTGTGGCACAATCGTTTCCCCACCGCCGTTCATCACGGTGCTGGCCCAGACGGCCAGATCAATCGCCCAGAGAGTGCGATTGCTAATCCGGTGCTGTACGCTCACGCCGGTTCCCTGCGGCGCGAGCGTGACTGTCATCTCCTTCTGGAGGCCCGCCGCGTCTATTGGCTGCGTAAGGCGGATCGAAAGGTCGCCTTCGAGAGTGTAGGTAATCGGGGTATTGTCAGGAGCGTAGCTGCGCGGCATGGCTTCGGGCGCAGCCCACAGCCGATGTCCCGCATAGGGCTTCCAGTCGCCGAGTTCCGTCTTTGTCGCCAGGTCAGGAACTTCAGCAAATACGTTGTCCTCGCCTGCAAAACCGTAGCGTAGTACGCGGGGACCCATATCGGTGCTGACGATGACTTCCGCTGTGCCGTTGTGCAGGCGATAACAATTAGGAAAACTCAAAAACGCGATTTTTTCCATGTCCACTCTTGAATCATATCAGCACGTTTGCAGAAATGTTTTTCACGCATGGGTGTCGGCTGCCTCAGCCGATACTGCGGCGGGAACGTGCCCGTCGTTCCTTACGGGGCGGGCAGGCAGGTCTATCGGATTGCGTCCGAAAACTACGTCCAGCGTCCAGTCCAGCAAAATACGAACGCGCTGGCGTGCATCCGGCATTTTGGCCCAATATACCATGCGCCACATCGCCCAGGCCAGAGGCCCGGAAAACTGAAACCCGAAGACCTGCGCGACCCCGGAGCGCTTGCCTACCAGCGCCAGTTCGCCAATCGGCGTGTATACAAACGGCTGCGGCTCTTCGCCACGCAGTACCGCCACGATATTGCGCGCGACCTGAACGCCTTCCCGCATTGCGTTCTGTGCCGTGGGCGCATAGGTCTTGGGCGCTTCCGCCTCCGGTATTTCGGCGCAGTCACCTAACGCCCACAGGCCCGGCTGACCGCTGACCGCGCAGCAGGCATCTACGGTCAATCCGCCATGTTTGCCGCGCGCTGCGGACAAGGTCTCCACGAGAGGATTGGGACGTACCCCGCCTGCCCAGATCAGAGCGTGGGTCGCGATCCTCTCGCCGCCTTTGAGTTCGACGTAATCCGCTCCTGCCCCTACGATTTCGGTATTCAGCCGTATTTCGACGCCGCGCTGTTCCATTTTCTTCTGCGCGTAGACTGCAAGCGCCGTCGCCTTCAGTTCGGGTAACAGTCTGTCGCCGGGATGGATAAGGAGGGTGCGAACATCCGCAGGCTGGATACGAGGGTACTTCTTGGCGGTATCCCTGACCAGATCATTCAGCGCGGCCATCGTCTCAACACCCGTAAAGCCGCCGCCCCCGACCACAAACGTAAGGAGGGCGCGCCGTTTTTGTTCGTCGGCTTCGTCAGCGGCGCGCTCCAGGAGAGACAGGGTGCGATTCAGGACCGTGGCGGCATCGGTCAGACTGTTCATGCTGACCGAGTGTTCCGCTACGCCGGCCAGGCGGTGGTAGTTCGGCACGGCTCCTACGGCGATCACAAGCTGATCGAAATCGAGAGGGCGCGTAGCGGGGGGAACATTATCTCCGGCATTCCCTACGGCGACGGTGACTTGCTTTCCCGTCATGTTGATTTCTGTTGCCTTTCCCATTAAAAAAGCGATGCGAGGGGACAGCGCGTGAAGGGAATGGACGATATGGCGCGTGTCTATTTCGCCTCCGGCAGCCTCCGTCAGCATGGGTGTAAAGAGCAGGTAGTCCTCCTGATCTACGAGAGTGATCTGGGCATCCTCCGACCGAGGAAGAAGACGCGCCAACTCCTGCGCCACACCTGCTCCTGCAAAGCCACCGCCTATAATCACGATCTTCTTTCCGCGCTGCAAGCTGCGGTTCTTGTGACGGGCCTGCTGATACCGCACGGCCTTCCAGCCCGCGTAGGTTCCGACCACTCCGACGCCAAGCGCGACCGCCTTTGTAATAGCCGTCTTTCGATCCCGTTTCGTTTTTTGCCGCACTGCATGCCTCCATATAGACATTGAGGCCCGCGCATTCGCGCCACCTAAAAAGAACGTTCCTTTCCTGCTAATTACCAGTGCAAAAGTAATGCAGCATTTTGCTGATGGGCTTGACCTATTGAATATCGCATTACTTTTGATTAGGTACTTAGGGGAGAGAAGTCAGACCTTCTCAATCGGTGAGAGTTCCCAGGCTCAAACTCCCTGTCGGCAGGATGTTGCGCCAGTTGTGAATCAGCTCTTTATATGCCAGTCCGACGGGCCGTATCTTCCGGTCCAGATCATACAGGCCGAGCGCGTTTACATGCCCCACATCGTTACGAAGGGCCGAATCCCAATCCACCTGATCGGTCAGGCTGTACCATGTAAAGCCAATAATGGGGACGCCGTCTTGCCGCAAACGAAAAAGGTTGGCCCACTCCTTGTGAAGCCAGGCTACGGAGTCTGGTTCGGCAATGTTGGTTTCCGTGTGCATGATGGGCAGGCGGTAGCGCTGATAATACTGGCGCGTAATGACATAGTAGCCAAACACCTCGCCTGAAGCCGTCCAAGTTCCATCCTTATGTACCAGATGCTCGTTCGTCACGTAGTAGTCGTTGCCCATGACGCAGCTGGCCTTGACATGGTTCTGCCCGAACCACTCGTATTCGTCACGGGTCATGCCATTGTCCAGAAGGTACTGGTACATGACTACGTTGACGGGCCTGCCATAGGTGAGATCGAGGGAGAGGAAGCGCCGCTCATTCAGGACATTGGCGGCATGCAGGCAGTCGGGATGCTTGGGATGAAAATACTCTGAGGATTCGCTTTGAATAAAAATCGCGTCCGAGCGTACTTCGAGAATGGCGCGCATGGCGAGTACGTTGGCCTGGCAGAGATGTTTCAGAGCATTGACGAAGGCATTGTCGCTGGACAGGCACTCATTCCACCACCCGTACTGCGCGGAAAACATCGCGGCGACGAAAATCTCGTTGACGGGCGTGTAGTAGCGCACCCACGGGAAGCGCTGCGCGAAGGCACGGGCATAATCCGCGAACAAGTGCGGCCAGTCCGGGTTCTGGAAATCGCCGATCCAGTCCGGTACACCGAAATGGCACAGATCGGTGATCGGCGTTATGCCCATCTCATGCAGAGCGTGAAACGTTTCGTCCACAAACGACCAGTCATAGCACTCCGGTCCCATGTGGACTTTGTACAGGGGTGGGCCGTAGCGCAAATGGCTGATGCCCAACTCCTTCACCAGACGAAAGTCGTCCTTCCAGCGCGCGTAGTGTCCGCATTTTTCCATTTCATCAATGCGCTTGCAACTGCCATCGGGTGATCTAATGGTCGGGTAGCTGTTTTCAATGCCTGTCGTGAACATGAACTGCGTCATTGCCAACTCTCCCGTTATAGAATGTCCAGCCGCCCGCCGTCTACAACCAGCGTCGTTCCCGTGATAAAGCGCGCCTCCTCCGCGGCGAGAAAGCAGATGGCCGCCGCGAGGTCAGCGGGGTCGCCCACCGCGCCCGTGACTTTTTCGACACCACTCTTCACGTTCGGGTTGTTCCACAGCATCGGCGTGTTCACAGCACCTGGCGCCACACAGTTAATACGGATTTTGCGGTCTGCCAACTCTTCGCTGAATCCCCGCGTGAACGCCTCCATTCCGCCTTTCGAGGAGGCATAGGGAACCACATTCTTAGTCGTCTCAAAGGCGTGTACCGAACTGATGTTGACAATGCTGCTCCCCTGCGGCATATGCGGCACACCGTACTTGCAAAAGAGAAATACAGATTTCAGGTTCACATCCAAAACTTTGTCCCAGTCGTCTTCTGCCAGGTCAAGGATGGGCTTGAAAGTCATCATGGCCGCGTCATTGACAATTACATCCAGCTTCCCCCACTTGTCTACGCCCATCTTAATGGCGGCCTGCACCTCTGTGGAACTGCCCACATCGGCTTTCGCAAAGATAGTCTGCCCGCCTGCCTGGGTAATCTTTTGTACAGTTTCATTGCCATGATCAGGATTCAAGTCCACTACGACCACTTTGCCACCCTCGCGGGCAAAGCGCTCACACGCAGCCTGTCCGATGCCCGAACCGCCGCCTGTCACCAGGCAGACCTTGTCTGTAAATCGCATTGTCTGCATTGTCTCCTTGTCGATAAATTTGAGTGGATATATTCAATGCGTCCCATTGTGCAGCGGTACACAGACTTGAATCGGGTTGATATAGTTCCAAGCATATAGTCTCAAATTACAGGAACATTAAACCAAACGTGGCTGTCAGCATAGTATATTCCGAACTATCTCTTAATAACTAGGGCCTTGTGCTAGTACACTGTCATGGTAGAACACAGGCATAGCATTTTGCGGGTATGCTCAGGGCATCTTCCATGCAAAGGAACCCTGCCATGCCTGCCAAGAAACATGATGTGACGCTCACCCCAGAACAACGCGAACGCGCCGAAATCGTTGCGCGCTCCTACAAGCACTCCGAACGGGAACGCAAACGCGCCCGTATCCTCTTGCTTGCCGACACCTCCCAGGAGAAAGGAGCCTGTAAGGACGCGCGCATCGAGCAGCAGGTACAAGTGTGCAATGCCACCGTGGAGCAAGTGCGCCGCCGTTTTGCAGAGCAGGGTCTGGACGCGGCCTTGTTTCGCAAAGAGCAGTCTTGCCGCAAAGCGCGCGTCCTCGACGGCGCGGCCGAAGCGTTCCTTGTTGCGACGACGTGCAGTGCGCCGCCCGCCGGTCAGAAGCGCTGGAGCCTGCATCTGCTGCAAGCCAAAGTCATCCAAGCGGGCTATTGCGAGAGCGTGAGCCATGAAACCATCCGCCAGACGCTAAAAAAAATGAACTTAAACCCTGGCTGAAGAAGTGCTGGTGCATTCCGCCCGAACAAAACGCCGCGTTTGTGTGTGCGATGGAAGACGTACTCGACGTGTACGCCCGTCCGCTCGATCCCAAGCGCCCGCAGATCTGCCTGGATGAAGGCAACAAGCAACTCTTGGAAGACAGCTGCCCTTCCTTGCCAATGGAGCCGGGGCAGCCTCTCCGAGAAGATTACGAGTATGTGCGACAGGGAACGTGCAGCTTCTTCATGCTGTTTGCTCCCTTACTCGCTTGGCGACACGTCGAAGTGACCGAGCGCAGAACGGCCAGAGACTTTGCGCTGGTCATCAAGATGCTCGTGGACATTTACTTTCCCGACGCCGACAAGATCGTGCTTGTTCTGGACAACTTGAACACGCATAGCGCGGCCAGTCTGTACGAGGCGTTCGATCCCGCCGAGGCCAAGCGCCTGGCCGACAAGATCGAGTGGCACTACACGCCCCGGCATGGCAGTTGGCTGGACATGGCCGAAATCGAATTGGGCGTTTTGTCACGACAGTGTCTGGACAGGCACATTCCTAATGTAGACACGCTTACAAGCGAAGTCGCCGCTTGGGAGCAAAGGCGCAGTGAGGCCAAAAGAACGGTCAACTGGCACTTCACCACAGCAGACGCCAGAACCAAGTTGAAGAAACTCTATCCCTGCGTTCTACCTTGATGGTGTACTAGTTAGGGCCTCGGTTTATAGAGTGTGCCTCCGAAACGTACAGACGTTTATCGCCAAACAAACCCTGTACTTCTCGGAGGACACACAAGATGATAACGCATTTTGACGACTTCTGCCTATGGGTGTATGTCGTTGTGGACGAAATCTGGCACAACCTTGCGCCCTACTTCGCGCATCCTGGCCCTACCTCGGTGTGCAGCGACAGCGAACTGCTCACCCTCGCCCTTGTAGGCGAGTGCCGAGGGTGGGACAAAGAGACCGACATGCTGCACGAGTGGCAGGCGTACCGGCATTTGTTTCCGCATCTGCCCGAACGCAGCCGCTTCAACCGCCGACGCAGGCATCTGTGGCTGGCCTTCAACCTGATACGTCAGGCCCTGTTGCGTCTCTTAGATGTCGCCCAAGATCGGCAGTGCCTGCTCGACAGTTTGCCGGTTGCGGTCGTCGGCTTCCATCTGGCTCCGCAGGCAAGCCGCGCGTGGAAAGAACACGGCGCGACGTTCGGACGCGTGAGTTCCAAGAAGATCACTATCTTCGGCTACAAACTGCACCTGTTGTTGGCTGTGAACGGAACCATCCTCGACTTTGAACTCGCGCCTGCCAACGAAAGCGACTTGGCCGTCGGCGAAGAACTGCTGTCGGCTTATTCTGACCTGCTGGCGATGGGCGACAAAGGCTACATCAGCCAGGAAGTGCAGGAGCAATGCACGACGCGCCATGTGCGCCTGCTGACCCTGCCGCGCAGGAACCAGAAACAGCAGGTGTCGCGTCAGGAACAACGCCGCTTCAACCGACTGCGGCAGATCATCGAGACGGTGAACGGACAACTGACGCAACAGTTCAACGTGGAAACCAACCACGCACGTAGTTTCTGGGGACTGTGTACGCGTTTGTACACCAAGATCACGGCTCATACGCTGTGCATCTACATCAACCGCTTGCTCGGCAAGGCAGAGTTCTTGCAGATCAAGGCACTGGCCTTCCCTAACTAGCACAAGGCCCTACTAAATCTCTTACCATCATTAGTGTAAAGAACTGAATTCAGAGCCGGGCAGGTCGAGTTGCAGCGGTTCGCGCGTTGATGTGGCTATCCATTCCGCACATTGTCGCGTTGTGAGTGGTAAAAGGTAGTATTGTAAAGCCATCCTTTGTGAATGTTTTGCTGTTTTACCAGTTTTGGTTGACAAAACTCGAAGCATGTACTATACTTTGCACAACCAAAAGAGGGAACACCCATGCGATCAAATCAGGCGGTACCAAAATCGTTGTCCGAGCGGATGGTGCAGTCGCTCCAGGAGAGGATTGTCGCCGGAGAGTACGGGCCGGGAACCTGGCTGCCCTCGGAGCGGGAATTGTCCGCCGAGTTTAGCGCAGACAGGTCCATAGTGCGCGGCGTGCTGGTCCACCTTGAACTGGCCGGCCTGATTACACGCGAGCGCGGACACCGCCCGCGAGTTCGGCCTCAGGACGTTGCCTATGCCGCAAAGGACATAGGCGCAGCGGAAGTGACGCCTGCAAGACGTGTCGCGGTCGTGCTGCCGCAGCATGTGACGGACGATGCGTCCCGTGAAATACTCAAAGGCCTGAACGAGACGCTCCAGGCCCAGGTCATCAAATCGCGCCTGATTATTTTCGATACCAACATGCACTCCGCGACGTGCCGCACCCTGGAAGAAGAAGCCTGCGCCGCTGTCGAGGCCGAGGACATGGATGGCGCGGTTGTATGGCCTTCGTTGGAAGAGGGACTGACTGCCCGATGGCACAGGCTGGCGCGCATGGGCCGTCCTGTGATTTTTGTAGATCGCTATGATGCCGCCTTGCCATGTGATTTTGTCGGCATTGACAACTATGTCGCTGCCCGTGAGGCCACCGAGTATCTCCTGGGGCTCGGACATGCGCGGATCGCGCATATCACCAATGATGAGCCGGCTTCACCTGTCGTAGATCGCGCGGCAGGGTATCGCGACGCCTTGCGCGCGGCGAACATAATAGGGGAAACCGCGACGCCCTGGGTCATACCCAAAGGCAATGCGGCGCAGTGGATGAACGATTTCGTCACCCATTGTCTGGAAGCGTCCACCCCACCCACAGCGGTTTTTGCCGTGAACGATTTTCTGGCGCATAAACTTATCGCTTTGCTGGAGGAGCGCAGCGCACGCGTACCGGAGCAAATCAGCGTTCTGGGGTTTGATGATTCAGATCGCTATTCTGCGCGTCCACCATTGCTGACCACGGTGCGGCAACCTTTCGAGCGTATCGGCCAGCGCGCGGCGGCTCTGCTGCTGCTGCGTTTGACCAGCCGGGGTCAGACGCCCCAAACATTTCAGCACATCCTTCTGCCCACCTATCTTATCGAACGCAGGACATGTCAGTCGCTGAAAAAACCCTGAGCGTCGCGGACGCTCAAGAAACGGAGCCATTATGAAACGGAACCAAGCGTTTACGCTGATCGAACTTCTAGTTGTGATCGCCATTATCGCGATTCTGGCCGCTATCCTCTTCCCCGTCTTCGCACAGGCGCGGGAACGGGCCAGGCAGACAAGCTGCCTGTCCAACATGAAGCAGATCGGCACGGGCCTGTATATGTATGTCCAAGACTTTGATGAGTACATGCCCTACGCGCTTGCGGGCGTACAGGGTATCAATGGGGGCGGCACGAATCTCATCGGCATTGATGACCAGATTCGTTCCTACATCAAAAACGATCAGGTATGGGCCTGCAACAGCGACGGCATCTCGCGGCCGCTTAGCAACAACAAAGGCGACTTCTTCGACGGCTCGTTTGCCGGCAAGCGCACCAAG
>CBDIDV010000002.1:4800000-6147117 GCA_965277875.1 Chthonomonadaceae bacterium
TTCAGGCTATAATAGACTTAGTAGATGACCGTTGCTGTCACTTATTCGAACCCGGCTGTTCCCGCTCCGCACCCGCCTGCGTCACCCACTGCCCCTGTTGGTCACAGGCGAACCACCCGCACCTGCCCCGCCGCTGTCTTTCACTTATCTGCGCGCATCGGCGACACCAATATTTGTCCCTTATCCTCTATATTCTTTGTTCTGCACTCATTTTTGCCGCAGAATGTCCTTAAAACATCCTTAAAACATCCTTGTGCCGGATCGCGCAGAATTTTTGTCCTGCTATAAAATACCGGGAGTCTCGACGCTTTTCAGTTTTTGCAGGCGGACCCAAAGGCAATAGCACCAATGCAAGACGTGACGGCGCTTTGCGCCGCCCCTGTTCCCATGACACAATCCGATCTTTTACAGTCTGCTTTCGTACACTCTGTCTCTGTGCAAACAAGCGCGTCGTTTCTGCACATTGCGCCGGATGTCCGCCTGCACATACAGACGCTGGACATGCTGTGCGCCGCAGCGGGCAGCCGCATCTATGTTTTTGACCGCGCGGCCCGCTATCTGTATGCCAGTCAGGCCGGAGCGGCCATTCTGGGATTGACGCCCGCGCAGATGATCGGCAGCACGATCTACGATCTCGACTTTCCACCCGAAAGCAATCGGAAACTGGCGAGCGACCTGGGGCTTGTGTTCGCCACGGGGCAGGCGTTCGAAGGCGAAAACTGGATACAAACGGAACATGGCGCGCGGCACTACGCGTACACCCTGCACCCGCTGGCAGGCGCGGACGGGATCGTCAATGCCGTGGCCGTCACGGTCATGGACATCACGGCGCGCAAGCGGGCCGAGCAGGAACTGGAACGCAAACAGGCCCAGACCGAATCGCTTAACCTGCGCCTGCGCCGCGCCATGACCGAAACACATCACCGCGTCAAAAACAACCTGCAGCTAATCGCCGCCATGATTGACATGCGCGTGATGCAGTCGCCGCTTTCCGTCGAAGGGCAGGCGGACAGCGCAGATACTCTGGTTTGCAGCATCAACGACATGCGGCGGCTGAGCGCGTGTGTGCGAACCCTCGCCATCGTGCATGACATCCTGACGCAGGAAACGAAAAACGACGCGCACTCCCTGCACGTTTCCATGCGCGCTGCTCAATCGCCTGCTGCCCCTGATGCAGGAGTCTTCCGAGACCCGGCGCATCGTTTCGCGTCTGGACGACGCGCGCCTGCCCGTGCGGCACAGCACATCCCTAGCCCTGATCGTCAACGAACTTATCAGCAACGCCCTGAAATACGGGGGCGGAGATATTGACGTGTCTTTTCAGGTCAGCGATGGGCAGGCGCATCTGACCGTGTCCGACGACGGGCCGGGTTTCCCCCCCGGCTTCGATGCCCGTACCGCCTCCAATACAGGGCTGGAACTGGTGGACAGCCTGACGCGCCTCGACCTGGGAGGAAACGTTCTTTATGCCAATCGCTTGGAAGGCGGCGGGCGCGTCGTCGTTACTTTGCCACTTCCAGCCGAGTAGCTCAAGAGCAATCTAACAACAATCTAACAAGAATCTAACAACAATCTAATGAACGATGATTATGAATGACAACGTTTCTGCATACAATTCTTCGCCTGCTCCCAATTCCGTCGTAACGCCTGAAAACACGGCGGACACGGCTGCGTCCTCCCACGACAAAGATACTTCCCCTGCGGTTTTAATCGTCAACGCCAAATCGCGCAAAGGAAAGCAGGCGTTCGCACAGGCGCGGGACTGCCTCCAACAGAACGGCGTGACTCTGCGGGACGCGCAGGCACTGGAAGACCCCTCGCGCCTGAATGACATCATCACAAAACATCTGCACGGCGGCGTGACGCGGTTCGTGATCGGGGGAGGGGATGGTACGCTGCGCACCGCAGCCGGCCTGCTGGCAAACACAAATGCCACGCTGGGCGTTCTGCCGCTGGGAACCGTCAACGACTTTGCCCGCAACCTGACTATCGAGGCGAATATCCCCGCCGCCTGCAAGGTGATCGCCGACGGGCATACCGCGACCATAGACATCGGGCAGGCCAATGACGACCATTTCATCATCACGGCGAGCATCGGGTTTTCGGCGCAGTCGCAGTTGTCGCTTAACCCCCGCTTAAAAAAAATGTTTGGGCCATTGGGCTATTTCATCGCCAGCCTGCTCGCCCTGCGCCGTCTGCGCGACCTGAAAGTGACCGTGCGCCACGCCGAGGGCGACGAGGCCATAGACGCGCTTCAGGTGGGCGTCATCAAGGGCCACTACTGGATGGGCGGCGAGATCGAGATACCGGGCGTGGATCTGCAAACCGACTGCTTCGCGTTCTACGGCGTTCCCGCGCATCAGCGCCGCTCGTATCTGAGCCTTGCGCGGCATCTACGGCGCGGCGACTTTTTCCACATGCCCGGCCTGCGCGCCTTCACCACGGCGGACGTAACCCTGGAAACGCCCACGCCGCAGCCGCTCGTCCTCGACGGCGACATCTGCGGCCAGACCCCCGTGCGCCTGCGCGTCCTCTGCGACGCCCTGCGCGTCTGCGTCCCCGCCGACTATGCCAACAAGAAGCCGCAAAATTAAACCACGGAGAACACGGAGGGAGGAGAAAAACTTACCGCTGATAACACGGATGGCGCGAATGAACGCAGATAATCCAAAAGACAATCCGTGTTCATCCGTTTCATCCGCCCGATCTGCGGTAAATCCCCCCCCCTCTCCCTCCGTGTTCTCCGTGGTTCAAACTTCTTTATGTCCGTTCATGCGCGGTGCAGGTAGAGGATGGCGCAGGCAAGCAAAGCCAGGACGGCGAACCACAGCCAGCCCTGCCGTAACTGCGCGACGCTTGTAGCGCGGCCCGACCACGCGTAGACTGAAAAAACGGCGGCGGCAGTAGTAAACACGGCGAACACGGGCGGCACGATGCCCTGCCAGCACACGCCATACGCGGCAAGCAGGCCCACAGTCGTACACGCGATGCCGACCCACTCCAAACGGCGCGGGGCGACACGATACGCAAAATCTTGATCCCGCACCCGCAGCAGAGCGCGCGAACGGATAGCCGCGCCGATGTGCAGGCTTACAAAGGCGACGTAAGCGAGCGGAGGAATCGTATGCGTTCCCCAGACTGCACCACATTCCAGGCGCAATATGGGGTTCGCCATGCCGCTCAATAAGAGCGCGGCCCACCAGTAGCGCTTCAATCGGGCCGGGGGAACACAGTAGGCCAACTGCCCGACCGCCATTAGAACGCACAGCAAACCCAGCGCGAGGGACAGCCGGGCAGCAGCAATGCAGATCGCTACGCACAGCGAGTAGAGGAGCTGACGCGCCAACAGGGAAACAGTCAGGTTCTGCTCCAGCGTAAGATCGGTGGCCTCATTCAGCGCGTACAGCGCCGCCCAGAGCGCGCCCGCCAAGATCATGGTCTTACCCACGGCGGGATTGTCGAAACGCCCCCCCGCTATGTACACGCCCAGCGCCACCATAAATGGCGTTTTGGCGATTACGGGCAAACGATGGGAAGGCAGCAGCTGCCACCATCCGACTGCCGGCGCGGCGGTCAAGGCATAGGCTGTAGTGTGCGCGTCATTGGAACTTGAAAGGGAAGAAATGGTTTCGGGCTGCATCTTGGTTAGCAGAATACCCTATGGCGCGGCACGGCAGGAAGCGCGGCGCGCGATTACAACATAATTTGATAAAGATTTGTTTGACCGACATTGTGAAACCGCTGCAAGGCCAGGCGCAAAATGCGTGGATGGCCTTGCAGCGGTTTCATGTTCTCAGTTCACCCGAAGAACTCCAGCAGGGAACTTCCCGAAGCTAGACGGGCCTGCCGGTCTTGTCGTCCACACGGTTGCCCGTGAGCGTATCGGCGATCTTCTCCGTGATGCCGCGCGTATCGGGCGCTCCCGAACCGTCAACGGCATGGCCTCCGGTCTGTACGCCGGGGATGCTGCCCTCAGCGCTTTGTACCGCGCCGGACGCATTGGCGGCGATGTCGCGGGCCGTATGTCCGCTCGTGTAGCCCGTGGTGTTGGTTCCCGTTGTACCCATTGCGGTTCCGGTCGTGGTCGTCTCGCCCGCGATCTGCTCCACTTCGACATCGGTGCGGCGCACGGTGTCATGGATGGTTTCGGTGCGCTCGGTGGTTGCCTTGCCGACAACCACTTCCTCGACGATGCGCGCTTCTTTGGCGACGACAGGGACTTCCGCCGTTTCCGTCACTTCAATCGTGCCTTCCTTAAAAGCCGTGAAGTCGGACTCGCTGGCGGGGCGATTGACCGCGTGGCGCTCAATCGTGACATGCTCTTCGCGCAGGTTGACGCTGGCCTCGACGGGCGTTTCAGTCACGCGGGTATACACGCGGACGCCGCCACTCTGCACCTGGCGCTTGCCGACGGCGAGTTCTTCCTCAACCACGTTCAGAGTCTGCTCACCCGCTGCGTTCTTAACGATGGGCGCGCTTGGTGTCGCGGCTGTCGTGTTCACGGTCGGCATGGTGATGTTCGGCGTCTGTACCGTCGTGTTTGTTGCCGTTGTCTGGGCCATTGCCGGGGCTGCCGTCACGGTGGCGGTGCGGACGCGGGCGCGTTCTGCGGCCAATTCCGAGGCGGTGTAGGGCTGTGCGCTCGCGTTGTAGCCCGTGTAGCCGGTTTCCTGATAGTAGGACGCGCGCTGATTGATGTCCACGGCCCCGTGGCTGTTGAGAATATCAATCACCTGATCGGTCAGGTTGTCGGGGGCGGAGACGGTAACGAGCGTACCGCCGCGCCGGATGCCCTCCGCAAAGTAGCCCGCATGTTCTTCGGGAACGCCCATGCTGGTCAGGCCGCCAATCAGTCCGCCCGCGACCGCGCCGCCCGCCGCGCCTACGCCCGCTCCGGTCAGGCCGGCCACAAGCGGCCCTGCCGCCGCGAGGGGGCCAAGGCCCGGTATCGCCAGCAGGCCCAAACCCAGAAGAATACCTGTAAGCCCGCCCGCTGCCGTACCAATCTTCGCGCCATGACCCGCAGGCGGCGTACCGTAGCTCGCGCCTTCCGTGTCTCGCCAATTCGTGTACTCGTCGTTCGCGTTGTTGGCGACGATGCTGATATGCTCGTGCGTGACGCCGATGCCTTCGAGGGCGCGAACTGCGCCTTCCGCCTGCTTGAATTCGTCAAACAATCCGATTACTGTTCGTGACATGGGTTCTCTCCTGTGTCGTTATTCCGGGCATCTGCCGCGCGGCAGCCGGTGTGTATGTAGTTACCAAGTTGTGTGCTGCGTTGAAACTCTGGTATGACGCGTACCCTTGCTTGCAATGGTTACGCTGTCTTATGCTGACCTTCGCCGTTCCCGATTGTTACACCGGGCCGAGTGGCGTGTCTTCTGTGCTTTCTCCCGGCGCGAAGCGTTCGATCTCCACTTCCTCGCGGCGAAGCGTCACCTGCTGCGGCTTGTGAACCTGATCGCGCCTTAGCCGAATGTGCAGCTCTTCCCTGAGCATCAGCCGCTTTTCCACGACCAGCACCTCTTCGAGAATGGGAACGATCAGCGTTTCGCCGTCGTGCCGCACTTCGGGGGCCGCATCCACCATGCGGTTGACCGTGACCCGCTCCACCTCGGCGTGATCCTCGATAAGAGGCAGGTCTACAGTTTCCTGCCGTACCTGCACGGTCTTGTTGATGCGTACACCACCGGTTTCCACGACGCGCTTGCCGACCGTAAGTTCTTCCTCAATGATCGGAACCACGACGCCCTGATCGGCCTCCACCTGAGAAAGCACACGCGCCTGATGCTCCGATGCAATGCTCGACGTAAGAAATTCGGATAATGCGAAAGGCAGAGTGTACGCGTTCTCAGACTGCCGCACAAGCACATTGTAAGGCACGAACAGACGCTGCCCATCGTCTAGGCGAACCGCGACGGGCGTACCACCCTGCATCTGCGACTCGGAAAGCGTCTCGATGGTGCCACGCTGCCCGCTGCTGTCGGTCACAATCATCATGTCCGACATCGTCCCTGACATCGCGGAGGCTTCTGACGCCGCTGTTATTCCCGACTGGTTCATGCGTGTTTCCTCTGTTTCAATCCTCACCCGATATTGCGGCCGGGTGCCGTGACGAAGATGCGCTCGGCTGAAAAGGCTGACGCCTCCCAAATCGAAGTCCACACGCCTCCGTCGGCCGTGACAAAGTCAAATGATTATCCTCGTCCGGTTAAAATCCTGTAACAGCGTGTAGACGCGGAAGGCAGGCAGGGTGTTCCGGGAATAGATACCGGAGAATAGACCCTAGGCATTAGAAAAGCGGTTTTCCTGATGCCTATCATCTGCCGCGCTATCGCTTTACTGCTGTTTTTCAGCATCGAACATCTGCAGCGGGGCGTCTATGTCGTCTTCGGGGGCAGGTTTCCAGTCGGGGGGCGTGATGGCGGCGTAGAGGGCGTGGGCGTGTCGGCCCCGGTACGCCCATCCCTGATCGCCATACGTCCAGTGCCAGAACTCGCTGGGATAGTTGGTGATTCCGGTCGGCACGAGGGCGGCAGCCAGAATGTCGCGCGTTTTGCGGGCCGCGTCGGACAGTCCGGGCGCGTCGAAGGCCGCGCAGTGGGGATCGAAGGCGTCGAAGGGGCTATTGTGGTCGCAGGCGTTGCCGTCCTGGTCGGCGAGCATCAGGTCAATGGCCGCGCCCGTCGTGTGGGGCGGCGGCACGCGCGTGTTGAGGGGCGCGCTGAATTTGTTGACCGTGCGCCTTAGCTGCGTATCGCTCCAGTCGGGATGCTCTTTCTGAAAGCGTTCCCACACAAAGCGGTACATGCGCTGCTGAATATGCGGCGCGCGCCAGCCCTCGACGATGGCGAGGCGGTAGCCTTTGGGCAGATTGCGGTTCGCCGCGCACAGCTTTTCCGCCACGCTCTGACGCAGCAGCGTCTCGCGCCGATAGTTGAAACGGGCGCGATCCAGCAGCAGGCCGGGACACATTTCCAGAAAATTGACCAGGCGTTCGCCGTTGTCCACGATCTTTACATGCCGCAAGGCGGTGACCGGCTCCGCAGCGGAAATCTTTTCCGAACGCATATATACTCCGTTCCAGTGTGTTCGTTGTGGTTACAACTCTACAAGGCTGCGCTGCGCGTGCAGGAAGCGGGATACGAACGCGTCGGCGGGGCGGTCGCGCAGGTCGGCGAGCGTTCCCTGCTGGACCACGCGGCCCTCATTCAGCAAAATCAGCGTAGACGCGAGATAGCCCGCTTCGGCCATGTCGTGCGTGACCAAGATCACGGTCTTCTCAAGCTGCGCGAAGATCGCCTTCAGGTCGGTTTGCAGGTCGGCGCGGACAAGGGGATCGAGCGCGCCCATCGGCTCATCGAGAAGCAGGACATCGGGGTCGAGCATCAGGGCGCGCATCAGGCTCACGCGCTGCCGCTGCCCGCCCGACAGTTCTACGGGATAGCGCGTCAGTCCCTCCAACGGAAACCGTGTCAAGGCGCACAGTTCACGCACCCGCGCATTGATTTGTTCGGGCGATTGTTGGAGGTGCGCGGCCATCAGCGTAACGTTCTGCTCCGCAGTCAGATGCGGAAACAGCCCGCCATCCTGTATCACGTAGCCCACGCGCCGCCGGAGGGGAATGAGATTACCCGGCGTGACGGGCGTACCGTCAAAGGCGACGGTTCCCGACGTGGGTTCGATCAGGCCGATCAGCAGGCGCAGCAGCGTACTTTTGCCGCATCCGCTCGGCCCGATCAGGGCCGTCACCTGTCCGCCCGCAAGCGTCAGGTCGGTGGACTGCACGGCGTAGCTCGCCCCATATTTTTTACTTAAACCCTTAAGTTCAATCATAATGTGTGGGCAGTCATTGTAGATGTTTGGAACACCGATTATTCGGCGCAGCGCAGGCCCAGGAAGCCCTGCCGATACGTCGGCACGTACCAGTTGCGGAAGCTGGCGCGCAGGACGCGGGCGCTGCTCGCCCACGATCCGCCTTTGCAAACGAAATGCCTGCCATCCATGTGGTCTTGGGAGTAGCCGTCGTAGGGAAAGGCGCGGAAGCCCGCATAGGGCAGAAACGGCGTGGCCGTCCACTCCCACGCGCTTCCTGTCAGGTACTGTACGCCCGTCGCGCTCGCCTGATACCCGCCGGAATCGGGAGCAAGATTCAGCACGACCATCGGGTAAGGGTCGGGGCGTATCTGGCCGAAATCGGCGCGGTACAGGCCGGGGCGGGTGTTGCCCCACGGGTACAGGCGCGTTTTGCCCGTACCTGGATCGTAGCGGGCCGCGAACTCCCACTCAGCTTCGGTTGGCAGGCGCTTGCCCATCCAGCGCGCATACGCGTCCGCCTCGTACCAGCTCAGGCTCATCACGGGCTGATAGGGGCTGATAGGTGTCAGCCCGTGTGCGGTATATTGCCCGTAGCCTCGGCCCGCTTTGCGCCAGTATTCCGGCATCGCGGCGTTCTCAGCCTGCCGCCACGTCCAGCCCTCCGGGTTCCACAGTTCGGGGCGATTGTAGCCGCCGTCCTGCATGAACGCGACCCATTGCCCCGCCGTCACAGGCGTTTTATCCAGTCGAAAACTTGCGACCGTGATATCATGCGCGTCCTTTTCGTTGTCATAATCGCATTGCGCGTCCGACCCCAT
Source organism: Chthonomonadaceae bacterium (assembly GCA_965277875.1). Lineage (GTDB taxonomy): Bacteria > Armatimonadota > Chthonomonadetes > Chthonomonadales > Chthonomonadaceae > CAWFQB01. The sequence continues at coordinate 4,808,637 of CBDIDV010000002.1, forward strand.
GCGAAACGTGCCGCCTTGTATGTTTGCCATCTGCATCGGCTGGGCGGGGTGCAGCACGAACTCGCCCTGTTCCGGCGTAAAACTGTCCTCGCCCCGGCGCGTGTGCATAGCGAGCAGTTGGCGCAGTTCCGCGATGGTTTCCTGATGCTGGCACTCGTGCTGATGCGCGAAATCCCAGGCATACGCGTCGCTCAGAAGAGGGTTGTCCGTGTTGATGTCGGCCTGCTGGAGCGCGTTTATTGCTTCCTGGCGCGTGTCCTTGAGATACGCGATTATGGCTTTGCGCGGCGGCAGGTTGACGCGATTGTCCCGGCTGTTTTCGGGCAGGTTAGCGAACAGGAACGACAGGGCCGAGTCACGTGGCGGCATGTCCGATGCCTGAACGCGCGTCCACGCTTCCTCGGTCATGCCGATATGCCCGAAGTGCCAGCCGATGGGACTATAAAAATCGTGAACGCGCAGGTTCATCAGTGCGTCGGGTATGTCGGCAAGCATTTGCAGCGTCTTCTTGCGCGTGGCCTGCATGTCTTTGATAAGCTGCGTTTTGCGCGCCTGCATCTTAGTCGTATTTACGGAGTTTGGCAGCATACTCGTTTATTTGCGCGCTTCTCTCATTGTCTTGAACTGGGATTTGTGGGATCAGAATGATTATCATGATTGTCGCGCTTGCAGCTTATGCCGTTCTACATTCAACGCGGCCAACTGCGAGACAGACAATCCTGTCCATCCCACTAATCCTATAAATCATGGTTCAAGACAGTGTTACGTCGTTGTGGGTTTGAGCAGCAGGGCGGCAAACCACTCGCGGTCGTCCGTCCAGCAGGATTGGAGTTCTAATCCTGCCGGGGCGCACAGGCGCGAGATGCTGTCCAGAGTGTATTTGTGACTGTTCTCGGTATGCACGATCTCGCCCGCCGCAAACCGGTACGACGCTTCGAGGTACGCGATATGAACAGTCTGGTCGCAGCGGCTTACCAGGTGCATTTCGATACGCGCCCGCTCTTCCACAAAGGGCGCGTCGTGCGCGAATTGTTCCAAATCGAAATCCGCCCCAAGTTCGCGGTTGATATGGGTCAGCAGGTTTTTGTTGAACTGCGCTGTCGTGCCGGACGCGTCGTTGTAGGCGGCGTGCAGAACGCTGCGGTCTTTTACCAGGTCCACGCCCAGCAGCAGTCTGTCTTCGGGTGTCATAATGAGGCGCAGACGGGTCAAAAACGCCTGTGCCTCATCGGGCGCGAAGTTGCCGATGTTGCTGCCCAGGAACAGGAACAGGCGCGGACCGTCATGGTCGGGCAGGACGCGCAGGGCGTCGCTGTACTCGGCGGCTACGCCCGTCACGCGCAGGGCCGGATAATCTTCCAGCAGGTCAAGGCACGACGCGCGCAAAAAGTCGCCCGATATATCAATGGGAACATACGTCAGCGCGGCCTGCTGCCCCAGCGCGGCCTCGATAAGCAGGCGCGTTTTGACCGAACTGCCGCTGCCGAACTCGACCAGAGCAAGGGGCTTGTCCGACTGTATAGCGCGGGCCTGCGCGATGATGTCGGCTGCGCGGCGTTCCAGGATGGCGCGTTCTGTGCGCGTCGGGTAATACTCCGGCAGTTCGCAGATGGCCTCGAACAACTGTGAGCCGGCCTCATCGTAGAAAAAGCGGCAGGGCAATCGTTTGTGCGGCTGCGCTAATCCGTCTGCAACGGCGGCGCACAACGTTTGTCCCGGCTGCGTCGGCGGGACGGTAATGAATTCAAGATGCGGGTGCATATCACATTTCCAGTTCAGGCATTACGTCTCTGATGCCTCGGCAGAAGGGCCGGGAATTTCTTATTGCCTGCGGCGTACATTATTCGTATATGGATTTATATATGGCTTATACATGCTGCGCGTGTTTGTACATTTGTTTGTACAAACGAATGTACAAACGAATGTACAATGTTTCAACGGGCAGCGAATTGCAAAGGTTCCGTCGGGCGCTGACCAAACTGCGCTAAAAAAACACGCCGGGGAAAAACGACATATTATGACAGATACTGTACATTACGATTATTTCATCATTGGCAGCGGGCAGGCATCCGATCCACTGGCGCGCGACCTGACCGGGGCGGGCAAGCGCGTCGGCCTGGCGGAACGAAAAGACATAGGCGGTTCATGCGTGAATTTTGGCTGCGGCCCGACAAAGGCCGTGATCGCCTCGGCCCGCGTGGCGCATCTGGCGCGGCGCGGGAGTGAGTTCGGCGTGTCTATACCCAGCGTCAAGATAGATTTCCCCGCCGTTCTGGAGCGCGCCAGAGGTGTCGTTACGGACAGTCGGCAGGGCGTCACCAAAGCGTTCGAGAAGATGGAACACTTTACCCTGCATCGGGGGCAGGCGCGTTTGGAAGGCCGGGACGCGCAGGGCTTTCGTGTGCGCGTGGGCGAGCAGACCGTGACTGCGTCCGAGGTTGTGCTGAACACGGGAACGCGCTCGCTTATCCCGCCGATTGAGGGTCTGGCCGACATTGACTTTCTGGACGCGGGCAACTGGCTGTACCGTCCCGACCTGCCCGCGCATCTCGCCATTGTGGGCGGCGGCTACATCGGCCTGGAAATGTCGCAGTTTTATCGGCGCATGGGCAGCGAGGTCACGGTGATCCAAAGAGGGCCGCAGGTCACGGATCGCGAAGACCCCGACGTGGCGCAGGCGATGCAAAAGTTTTTGGAAGCCGAGGGCGTCAAGTTCCTGCTGAACGCCGAGGTGAAGCAGGTACTGAAGAGTGGGGAGGGCGTACAACTGCGCGTGATGCACAGCGGCGCGGAACAAACCGTGACAGCCTCACACGTCTTTGTGGCGGTCGGGCGCAAGCCCAACACGGACGACCTGGGCCTTGACTCTATTGGCGTCGTGATGGATGAACATGGCACGGTAAAGGTAAACAAGCGGCTGCAAACCAGTGTGGCGGGCGTCTGGGTGGCGGGCGACATACGGGGCGGGCCGCAGTTCACGCATACCTCGTGGGACGACTATCGCATCCTGAAATCGCAGATGCTCGGAGACGGCAAGCGCACGACCGACCGCATCATCCCTTACGCCATCTATACCGACCCCGAACTTGGCCGAGTGGGCATGACGGAGACCGAAGCGCGCAAGGCGGGCCGCGACATCAAGATCGGCCATTACGACATGGCTGACAGCGGAAAAGCCACGGAGATCGGCGAAACGACGGGCTTTATCAAGGTCATCATAGACGCGCACACCGACCGCATTTTGGGCGCGAGCGTACTGGCATACGAAGGCGCGGAACTGGTACACATCTACGTCAACATCATGAACGCGGACGCGCCGTATACCGTGATCCGAGACGCGATCCAGGCGCATCCCACCCTCGCCGAAGACATACAAAGCGCGGTCAGTTCCATTTAGGGGTTGATTTAGAAGTCGGGTACAAAGAACGTACCCGGCTCACGCTGTCACTTCAAAATCCATGCCATAAAGGAACAGGCTATTGTTTGATATACAACGCGCAAGACGTGAAACGCCCGGATGCGAAAACGTGCGGCATTTCAATAATGCGGGCGCGTCGCTGCCGCCCGCGCCCGTCCTCGATGCCATGCTGGGCCATCTGAAACGCGAGGCGGAAATCGGGGGTTACGAGGCCGAACTCGAAGCGCAGGCCGACATCGAACACGTTTACGACGCGCTGGCCGGTCTGCTGGGCTGCCAGTCGCGCGAGATCGCGGTCGTGGAAAACGCCACGCGGGCCTGGGACATGCTGTTCTACGCCCTGCCGCTTGCGCCCGGCGACCGCATTCTGACGGCGCAATGCGAATACGGCAGCAACTACATCGCCATGCTGCACCGCGCAAAGCAGACCGGGGCTGTTATCGAGGCCGTGCCGAACGACGAGACCGGGCAGTTGTCCGTCACGGCCCTGCGCGAGATGCTGGACGAGCGCGTTAAGCTGATCGCCATTACGCACGTTCCCACGAACGGCGGGCTGGTCAATCCCGCGCAGGCTGTGGGCGACATCGCGCGCAATGCGGGCATATTGTATCTTCTGGACGCGTGCCAGTCGGCAGGGCAAATGCCGCTCGACGTGACGCGCATTGGCTGCGACATGCTCACGGCCACGGGCCGCAAGTTTTTGCGCGGGCCGCGCGGCACGGGGTTTCTCTATGTGCGCCGCGAGATCATGGAGCAGTTGTCGCCGCCGTTTCTGGACATGCAGGCCGCGCAGTGGATCGCGCCCGACCGGTACGAAATCCGCGACGATGCGCGCCGATTTGAGACGTGGGAGACCGGCATCGCGGCCAAAATCGGCCTGGGCGTGGCCGTGGATTACGCCCAGTCGTGGGGACTGGAAGCTATCGAGGAGCGCGTCACGACCCTTGCGGACATATTAAGGCAGCGATTGGGCGCAATTGCGGGCGTCACGCTGCGCGATCAGGGGCGGCATCGGTGCGGCATCGTGACATTTACCGCTGACGATGTGGCCTCCAAAGTGATACGCGAGCGGCTGGCCCTGCACCGCATCAACGTCTGGACATCGCCCTGTTCCAGTACGCGCCTGGACATGGAAGCGCGTGGCCTAGCCGACGTGGTACGCGCCAGCGTCCACTATTACAACACCGAGGAAGAAATCGAAACCCTCTGCCGCGCCGTGGCCCAGCTTATCAACATCTACTAACCAACACCTGTTAATCAACACCTATTAACCGCGAAATACGCCGAACACGCGAAAAGAACGAAATAAACACAATTCGATTCTCCCTGGCGGTATCAGCCTGAAGCGACAATGAAAATATGCTTACCATACGTTCGGTGCGGTGGCCTCACGATGCCGCCGCTCTGTCTAATCTCGATACGGCGTTCGTGACGGAGCGCGTTTACCGCCCGGTACAGGAGGAATTGGGCCTTCGACTGGTGGAAGAGGCGGTACAGCCGCCTTTGCACAAGCGGTATGCGTTCAGCCCGTCCGACCTTGAGGAGCGGGGGCAGTGGGATTACACAGCTGTCGCCGAGGAAGAGGGCGTACTTACAGGTTTTGCCGCCGCGCAGTACGTGGCCTGGAACCGACGCGTCGTGGTAGGACATCTGTATGTCGCGCCCAACTTTCGGCGCGGGGGAGCAGGTACGCGCCTGCTTCAGGCCGTAGACGCCTTTGCCCGTTCCGTCCACGCCCGCTGCCTGTGGCTGGAAACGCAGAACGTCAACTATCCTGCCATTCAGTTCTACCGGCGCAACGGCTTTACGTTCTGCGGCTTCGATGCCACGCTATACGATCCTCACGCTATGGAACTTGAAACGCCGTTACAGGACGAAGTGGCATTATTTTTTGCCCGTTCGGTTTTTAGGAAAGAAGTTGATGTTGATTAACGTGCGCGAAATAAAACCGGAAGAGATCACAGCGGCGTTTGCGGAACGTGTCTCGCATCTTGCGTCCCAACTGCGCGGGGGGGCGATAGTCGTGACAAGAGAATGGCTGCTGGAGTTGACGGCCTTTCCAAAAACATGGTTATTGATTGCCCAAGTGGAAGACGAGATCGCGGGAATGCTGACCCTGAGCGCGTTTCCACGCGCTTCCGGCTGGACGCCCTGGATTGAAGGCGTGATAGCGGAGGAAGCAATGCGTGGCAGGGGAATCGGGCGAGCGCTTATGGAGCGGGCAATCGCCATTTGCAGGGCCGAAGGGTTCGAGACGATCAACCTGTCCAGCCGACCCGAACGCGTCGCGGCAAACGCTTTGTACGCGAGCCTGGGGTTCGACAAAGTGCCGACGTACTATCGCCGCCTCCAGCTTTTGTAACTTCGGCTTTAGCATTGGACAACCGGCGATTTATCATAGCGTAAACGCATTGTTAGCCCGGAAGTGGGGCGTAATAGTAGATAATCATTGGCAGGACGCTATGAGTATAGTCTGTGTGCTACATCTGTGAGACAAACGTTTGTGAAAAAAGGAACTCTGACCATGTCACTCGTTATTACGGCCCCGACCGGCAACATCGGCAGCAGCCTTGTAAATCAACTGCTTGCCGCCGATGCCGACCTGACCCTGCTTGTCCGCAACCCCGACAAACTCGATGCGTCCGTTCGCAGCCGGGTCAAGGTGGAGCAGGGGGAATTGCAGGACGCCGCCTTTATGCAGCGCGCAACGCAGGGCTGTGAGGCCCTGTTTCTGCTGTCGCCGCCCAACTTTACCGCGCCGGATGTCCATGCCTACTATAAGAGCATCAGCGACGCGGCCACCCATGCGATACAGACCAACAACATTGCCCACGTCGTGTATATCTCCAGCGGCGGGGGCGGCGACACAAACGCGGGCCTGGTATCGGAAACGTTTCGTATCGAGGACGCGCTGAATGCCACGGATGCGAACGTGCTGAGTCTGCGCTGCGGCTCCTTCATGGAAAACTTTCTCATGAACATGCCTACCCTGCGCGAACCGGGCGCGTTTTACGGCCTGTACCGCCCCGGCCTGCCCGTCCCCTATGTCGCCACGCGTGACATCGCGGCTGTCGCCGCGCGGCATCTGCTCAATCGCACGTGGCAGGGCAAATCGTTTGTGGCTGTGCAGGGCGCGGAGGATCTGACGCCCGACCAGGCCGCGCAGACGCTCGGCGAAGTGATCGGCAAAACCATTCAGTATGTGCAGGTTCCCGCCGAGCCGATGCGCCAGACGTTCCTCCAGATGGGGGCCAGTCCCGCTATCGTGGACGGCTACATAGAGATGCTGGAAGCCTTTGACAGGGGCATCTACGGGGCCGAGCCGCGCACAGCCGAAACCACCACTCCCACAACCCTGCGCCAGTGGGCCGAAGAGGTATTGAAGCCCGCCTTTGACGCGGCAGCCTAGCCGAGAAAAATCCCCGACAGGACACACGAAAATCAAAAACGCCCCACCTTCTTGTTATGAAGGCGGGGCGTTTTGCATACGTTCACAATTACGCCGGGTTGGCGATTCGCCCGTTTGCGACGACAAGTAAGCGGAACTTACGCGGACGCGCCCGTATAGTGCTTGAGTCCGAAGCGCCAGAAGGAGGAGGAGAAAACGAGCAGAACGCCCGCGACGCCGAGTGCGGCGAACACGCCAGCAATGCCGATCTTGCCCGCTAATGCCTGCGCGGGAACCGTCAGGATAAACGTGATGGGAACCACATACGTCAGCGCGCCCCTTAGCCATGCGGGGTAGATTTCGATAGGATAACGGCCCGCCTCGAACGCCTGCCAGACGATCTGCTCGATGTTGTCCACCTTGATAAACCAGAACGTTGTCGTGACGAGACACAGCCAGAACGAGTACACCACGCCCGCCCCCGCACCGAGCGTGACGCAGAACGCCAGCGCCTGGCCTGCCCCCACCGTGAGCGACAGCTTGCCCACCGCATAGGTGAGCATCCCCGCCCCGACAAGGACGTTCACGATCTGCCACACGTTGACGGTGCGAAACGACGCCAGAAACTGCGAACTGACGGGCTTGAGCAGCACGAAATCCAGTGTGCCGTCGCGCACCTGCGCCATGACGTTCCGCATGTTGGGCGCGATGAACATCTCGATCATGCCGTTCATCAAATAGTACACGGCCAACAGCACAAGCACCTGCGCGAAGTTCCAGCCCTTGATGTTGCTCGTGTAGTTGAAAGCGATGCCGATGCTGGCGATGGTGGTAAGCAGGCCCAGCAGACTCGCCAGAATGCGCGTGAAGAAGTCGGCGCGATATTCCATGTCGGTCTGCACACTGGTTTGGAACAGTACGCGCAGCAGTTGTAAATGCCGCATAATCTCTACTTCCTTCTGCTGGTTCTTACGGCTTATCTGATAACTGCATTCGCGTCCGCGAGGACGCTTGGACGAAGTCCTCTAAGACGGGTACGTTCTTTGTACCCGGCCCGGCGGGCAGCTTTCAGGATTGATCCTACTGCACTTTTGGCGGCGCTGTCGCGAACGCGACAGCGAGACGGCGGGCCTCGTCCTGATAACGGTTGAAGCCGAGTTCCTGAAACAGGGGCAGGACGGTCGGCAGGTCGAGGGTACGCGTCTGCGCGTCGCGCAGCACGTCAGGGAGCGGGAACGGCAGTTCGGCGTCGCGCTTTAATGTCACCATCTGCTTGGAAATGGGCAGGAAGGGTCTGGCCCGTTCCAGCATTTCGCGCCGCTTGCCCTTGATCTTGTCCAGGTTCGCCAGCAGGTTCTCCACATCGCCGTACTGCTGTATCAGTTGCGCGGCAGTCTTCAGGCCGATGCCTTCCACGCCGGGGACATTGTCTACGGTGTCGCCGGTCAGCGCCATTACGTCTATCACCTGTTCGGGCGTGATACCCTTGGTTGCGTGAAGGGCGGGCGCGTCTAAGGTGACATTGGTATGCACGTCGAACAGGGCCACGCGCTCGCCCAGCAACTGTTCGAGGTCTTTGTCGCGCGATATGATGCGGATGTCTATGTCGGCACAGCTTGGATCGTCCAGTGTCTGCTGCACCAGGGTGGCGATCACGTCGTCGGCTTCCAGGCCGCGCTTGCCGATGATGGGGATGCCCAGCGTATCTATGACCTCGAAGATGCGTTCGATCTGCGCGCTCAGGCCGTCAGGCGTGGCCTGCCGCGTGCCTTTGTACGACTCGTAGCGGGCCGTGGGTGTCTCGGCTGTCGGGGCTTCTCCAACTTCGGGCGTGGGCGTTTCAATCTGCGGCGTTTCCAATTGTGGCGCGGCCTCGCCCTGCGCGAGCGCCTGCTGCCTTGCCTCTTCCTGCTGTGCTGCAAATGCAGCGGCATGAGCCGGGTGCAGTTCCAGATATTGCCTATACAGGTCATCGCGGAACGTGCGCCCCGGCGCGTCTACGGCCACAATTACATAATCCGGGCTGTGCAGGGCCAGCAGTTTGAGCAGCATTCCCGTAAACCCGAACACGGCATTGGTCAGTTCGCCGGTCGTGGGACTGTGCATGGGGGTGCGTATGGCATAGTATGCCCGAAAAATTTGCGCGTATCCGTCTATGATGTAAAGCGTCTTTGCCACAAATAAGAGTCCTTCACTCGAAAATCCTTACGCGCCCACAGCGGAATACTGCTTGATGCCTGCCGCCCATAGCAGGCGAAAAACAACAATGCCGACGCCAAGCCAGAAGATTTGCAGGGCGAAACCGGGCAGAACTTGATTGGCAGGGACACGGCCTAATGCGAGTTCGACGGGGAATGCGCCCATGCCCCGAAACGGCGAGTATGTGGCGAGCAGGCCGAGCCAGCCGGGCATCAGGGCGAGGGGGGCGATGCGTCCGGCAAGAAAACTGTCCAGCGTAAAATACAGTTGGTTCAGGGCCTCGACCCTGGTTGTCCAAAAGGCGACGAGGGCAAGGCTGTACTGCCAGATGTAGCGCAGTAATCCCGCCAGAACCAGGGCCGGGGCCGCTAAGAGCAGAGACCCCGCGCTATGCGGCGGCGTGGGCTTGAGGATCACGAACAGCACGATCCAGATGGGCAGCAGCATCGCACTCGTGACCAGCTTAAAGGCGATGTTGTTGGCCGCGTCGGCATGGATCGGGTGCATGGGCTTGAGCAGGCGGGGGCTGAGGTTGCCGTCGCGCACCCGAAACGCGAACTCGAACGCGTCCCAAGACATCGTGAGATGCCCGAAGATCATAAACACAAGAAAGTACGCGGCAAAATCGGCCTGCCCATACGTCGCGCCATTCGCCGCGTTGCGGATCACGCCGCCCTTCGCGCCGCTCGCCGCCGACCAGACCGCAAGCGAAATCAACGGCCCGACAAACCCCCAAACCGCCCAGATCAAAATGGCGAAGCGGTATTGCAGCATACTCGCAATCGCCATCTTCAAATTGGCGCGATACACGTTCAGCCAGTAGTTCATAGGTTGCTTCATGCTCTCGCAATCAGGCTTTCGCCGCCGTTTTCAACGCCTTCTTTTTGGGCGCGGGCAGGGTCAACGCATACGTGACGCTCCGTTCCACCCACGGGGCGAGCAGGGCGGTGTCAGCAATAAATGTTGTCGGCACAACGATGTACGACTTGCTTGGCGGCGCGTCTGCATCGTACTGCAGGTAGGCCGCGCCGTCCTCTTTGAGCAGTTCCTCGTGAGAATCGGGCGGCAATTTCAGGCCCAGGCCCATATTGGACAGGCTGGCGAACATCCTGCCCCGCACACTCGCGCCCATGCCGCCGAACATGCTGCGAAACGTCAATTCAATGTCCGGTGGCAGGTTCTCTGCCGCCAATTCTACCGCGTCCTGCATTTTTTTCAGTTCCTCTTTGCTCATCGGTCCGCTCCTGTATTGGTAGTTTTGGCCCTCATCCGGCCTCCGGCCACCTTCTCCCGGAGGGAGAAGGCCAGTTTGTTCATTGAGTGCGTTAGATACAGATGTATATGTCTGACGCACTATACAAAGACATTATTCGACGGCGAACCCACTAAGGCCTTCGCTCCCCTCTCCCTGCGACGAAGGAGCGAATCAGGGAGAAGGGGCCGCTAGCGCAGCGAGTGAGGGTACAAGCTGCCATTATACAGACGCCCCTTTTTACACTTTTCCTACACTTTCGCTTCCTGAAATACCTGGTCTATGATGGCTTCGATGGACGGGTCTTCCACAGTCAGGTCGAGGACGGGCAGTTCGGCGAGCAGGCGGGCCACGACGGGCGAGGCCTCGCCACGCGGCACGCGCAGGGTCACTTTCGTACCCTGCTGTTCCATTATTTCGCCGTACTGCTCGGCGCGTCGGGCATTGGCTTCGTCGCCCATTTCTAAGCGCACCAGTTTGAAGGGGGCGATCTTGTCGGTCAGGTCGGCAAGCGCGCCGTCATAGAGAAGTATGCCTTTGTGAATCACGATCACGCGCTTGCACAGGGCCGTGACATCCGCCATGTAGTGCGACGTGAGCAGAATAGTCGCGCCGTGCCGCTCGTTGTGCGCCTGAATGAACTGCCGAATGCGCGTCTGCATGGTCACGTCCACGCCCAATGTCGGCTCGTCCAGAAACAGGACGCGCGGGCGATGCAGCAGGCTCGCCGCCAATTCGCACTTCATGCGCTCGCCCAGCGACAGACCGCGCACGGGTTTTTTGATAACATCTTTGAGGTCGAGCAGGGTAATCAGTTCGTCGAGCGTGTCTTTGAACTGCACGGTCGGGATCTGATAGATGGCCTGATTGACGAGAAACGAGTCCATCGCGGGGATGTCGAAGGCAAGCTGATTGCGATTGCCCATTACCAGGCTGATACTTCGCAGCAGTTCCGGCTCGCGCTTCCACGGAACGCGGCCCAATACGGTCGCGCTGCCGCCCGTCGGGTGCAGCAGGCCGGCCAGCATCTTGAGCGTCGTAGTTTTGCCCGCGCCGTTGGGGCCGAGAAAGCCCACGACTTCACCGGGCGCGACCGAAAACGTGACGCCCTCCACGGCCTTGACCGCCTTGTACTTACGCCGAAACAGGCTTTGCAGCGACGCCTTCGCGCCTGCCTCGCGCTCATGGACGCGGTACGTCTTTTGCAAACCGTCCAGTTGTATCTGCGCTTCCGCCATACAAAATCCCTGCTCCCTGAGTGGGGCGGTAAAAAAGCCCGATGGCGCTTGATTCGACATCGGGCAGGCAACTTCCTGTCATCCAAGACAATATTACAGAAACAAATGTATATATTTTTGTTTCATTCTGCCGAATTTATCTTGTCACGAGTATCTGCTCCAGGATGATCGGGTCTTTGATTTGCGAGTCATTGGCAAGCAGCAGGGTTTTTGAGATCACCTCGGCTGTCTTCGGATCGTCGTCGGCGAACGGCAGGAACAGACGCCCCCGGTGCTGGCTGTGAACCGGCACGATGCACAACGCGCCTCCCGGCTGACGATGCACGCTCGCGCTGCCCAGGTGCAGGGAGTACGTGCCGAGTTTGCCGTCAATCAGCGCGTGGCTGCCCTGCAAGCGCACGTTCTCGATGTGCAGGAGACCCAGCGACTCGCGCAGCAGACTGGCCCGCATCTCGACCGTGGACGCGCTCGCTTCCGGGTCCACGCCGCCCTGATGGGCCACGCTGACCACCAAATCCAGATCGCGCATGGCCTCGCTGAAAACGCGGGGCGGAACCTGCGTCAGCGGCAGGGTCTGCCACTCGCCCCGCCGCGTAAAGTACACGCCGTTCACGGTCAGCCCCTCGATCTCGGCGGGCGTGCTGTATCCCTCGAAGAACCACAGGCAGGCCGTGATATTGGCGTCATGGAACGTGCGGCGCGGCGACTGCTCGTATGACGACACCCAGCCCCGACTGCCCAGCAGGGCCAGGGCCTGCTTGGGGTTGAGCTGCTGTCCGTCGTAGCGGTGCGAGATGTTCTTCTGGTCGCTTTCGGCTGGGGTCAGCACATACAGTTCGCGGAAGATCTGCTTGAACGGCTGTACGCGCTCGCGCCGGAAGCAGTCGCTTTGCCACTTGTCCCACTCGCCCGTGTATAGCAGGTCGTAAGGGTGGGCGATCCGCAGAAGGGTATCGGGCGTGAGTTCGATCTCCTCGCCCGTATGTGATTCCAGGGTGCGCCCGAACGGTGTGGGATAGCCCGCCCTATTTGTGCCGAGAGAAAGCGAAGCGATACTTACTTCCGCATGTTCCGCTGTGTGCTGTTCCTGATCGTTATGCCCGTGTTCTTGCTGTGTGTTTTCCCGTCTACTTTCTTGTGTGTCTGCTTCCCCTTTGCGTTGTTTGCGTTTTTTCGCGGCCTGCCCATTCTCTGCTTCGGGCGATGCGGGCAGCAGGTTGTCCACGGTCTGCGGCGCGTCCACAATGAACACGACCGAGCGCAGCATGGGGGCAAGTACGGGATGCGCCATCAGGTTCGGCAGTTCCCCGGCTGTGAAATGGTCGCCCCGGCACATCGCCTGCTCCAGACTGAGCCTCATGCGCGAACCCTGCCGGTCAATGTCGCGCTTGCGCTCCTGCAACTCTATGACAGCCGGGTCTTTTTTTGCCGCTGCGGGAACGGCCTTGAGCGGCTTGCCCGCTTTCGTAATCGCGACATTGGGCTTGCCGAGCGGGTTGATGGACAGCGTAACTATTGCCCCGCCCGCCTCGACCGAGACCGGGCCGTTCGCGAGATCGGCGACCGCGCTGGCTTCCATCGCCCATTCCAGCCGGGCCGGGTCAGCGTAGCCGGACGTGCGGGCCAGATTCTCCATCGCCGTGCCTGCCGCCATTTTTTCGCTTTGCTGCCGCTGCGCCCCGAATTGCCGCGACGTGCGAACGAACTCCTGTATCGCCTTGTAGCGTGTCAGCGCGTCGGCCTCGCCGTCGGCGTTGTGCGCGTTCCCGCCGTCCAGCGGGAGTAGCCCCAGGGCGCGCAGGGCGTCCTGATTGCGCTTGTCTTTAACCCGCGTGACAAGCTGCGCCTTGTCCAATTTGCCCAGCATGGCGTCCGCGAACAACTGCGCCCGCTTGTGTCCGCCCGTGCTTGACGCGTACTTTGCGGCTTCGTCTAATGCCTTCCACCGCTCCGCTCCCAGCGCGTCGTACACGCGATGGAACCAGGCCACGTCCACAGCCCCCTGCATCAGGCTTATGGCGCTCAGCGGCGTGCGCTCGGCAGCCTGCGCGGCCCATTCGTCCTTGATTTCACGGCCCACGTCCCACTGCGCGTCTTTGGTATGCGCGTGTATCCACCAGATGGCCTCGGCAAGCTGCGTCCAGCCCAGCGCGTGTTCCACAAACCCGGCCCACTGCGGCGCGTACATGGCGAGTTCGGTCAGGCGGGCGTGGCTGATCTTCGCTTCGCTCGCCAGGCGCGCAAAATCTAAGGCCGTGTCCTCTTTGCCGGGAAAGGCCGCGCGGATAAGGTGGCTAAAACTGTTGATGCGGCTGTCGTAGCTGCCGCTGCCCGACCGCGTCAGGGTGTCTTTGCCCAGCAAACCCAGTACGCGCAGCATCACATCCATGCCGCCGGACCAGCGCAGATTACGGGCGATCATGGTGGCGGCTGTGGGCGCGTCGCCGCGCACGAGTTCCACCTCCAGAACGCGTTCGCGAATACGCTCCACAAGCGGCTTGAGGAACGGGTACGCCTCGGTCCACGCGGGCAGAACGCGCCCGGATAACTCGCCCAGCGTTTGCGCCCTTGAAGAACTGTAACTGTTGTCCTCCTGCTCGCCGATCAAATGATCCAAAACATCCGCTTCGGTCGCCACGCCCGCCACATGCGCCATAAGAAGCAGGCCAAACGCCGGCCTGCCGCGCGGCATGTGCTTCATCAGCACATAAGAAGCGGCATTTTGGTTCCCTTCTTCCGTTCCCCTTTCTCCTTTTTCCTCTTCCGTTCCCCTCATCGTGGGCTGATCCAGCCATTGCAGCAGCCGGAACAGGCGTATATTCTGGGCCTGGCTCCACAGGTGCGGGGCGCGATTGCGGTGCGCGTGGGCCGCGCCCTGCCATACCGTAGTGGTCAGGTCGCTGCGCCAGTTGAAGCGGTCGGCGTCCGTACTTTTCACAGCCTCGTCCAGCGACACGCGGGCAAACGACGATTCGACGGCATCCAGCAGAAAGTCAACCGCAGCCGGGGGAACGGGATGGGCGTACAGCAGCCACTGTAAGACTTTGTCCACAACACTGGAATGTTTGGGCTGTAATTTCGCGGCCTCGCCATAAACCGTGTTATGGATCGCTTTCACCGAGGCAAGCGTCTTCTCGTGCCAGCGGCCCGCGTAACTGTTGTTCTGAAACTGTGCCGCGACCGTGGCGCGCAGCAGTTCCAGGCCGTCCGTATCGCGCAGTTCGGCAGGACGTTGATTCCACCAGGTTTCCCATAGATCGTTGAGCGGCGGGGTAGCTTGTTCGGCCTCATCGTCCGCGTCCGTGGTGGATGCGGCGGCTGTTTTGGCTCCCGCAACATTGGGCCGGGGCGGCGAGGGGAACTGCCACCGCACATTGCCCAGCAGCATCTCGTCCGTACCCGCATAATCTTTGATTTCCAGCGGCGTTTCGCGGTTGGCCTCGACCAGCGCGTCTAAAGATCGCAGGCAGGCGAGGGCGGCGGGCGTGACCAGTCGGACATCGCGCAAAATGGGCGGCGGGGCGAGGGTGCGCACGGCGGGGTCGAACAGGCCCAGGCCGTTTTTAAGCGTGGCTTCCTCGCGCTTGGGATTGAGCAGGCTGCCCAGCAGTCGCGTTTCCGTCTCGGTTTTCTTGACGGGCGTATCGCCGAACTTGCGGGCAGTGTCGCGGCAGGCGTCCGGGCTGCGATTGGCGCGCAGCATCAGATCCAGCATCTCCAGGCCCGCCGAACGCTGCGGCGCGTTCGTCGTGGACAGCAGCCGTTCCGCGCTTTGCAGGGCGGTCGTATCGGGCTGGGCCAATAGCAGGTTCTGGACGCCGCGCCGGTACTCGCTTCCCGTGCGCTTGAACAACGACTCGACGCCTTGTATTTCGTCGGGCGCGAGCGTGATCTTCTTCAGCGCGGCCAGCGCTTTGCCCACGACCGTCATGTCCCGGTCTTCCACAAACTGAAACAGCAGACCGCGCGTGTCGGCGTCCTGACTTGCGCCTGTTTTAGCCGCCTTCAAAATCAGGTCTATCACATTGCCCTTCTGGTAGCTGTGAAACAGGGACATGTAGGGCAGCAGGCGGCGCGGCGAGCGCTCGCCCAACGCCTCTATCAGGGTGTTGGCGGGCTGGGACGCGTTTGCATGGGTGGACTGCCACGGCCACACAATCGGCGGCAGGGTCTTTTCGGCTCCTGCGGGTGTTTTGGACAGATTGGACAGGAAGCGCTCGGCGCGCTCAAACAAGTCGGGGTACGCGTCGAGGGGCAGGCTCTGGCGCGCATGTCCCATCGCCGTCCATTTCACATGGTCGTCGGGATCGTCCCAGGCCGTGACAAGCGCGACACGCGCGGGAGCGGTATTGACCTGTCCCAGAAAGTACGCCCCGACCCAGCGGCGTTCCGCGTTCGGCTCCCTGCCCGGATCGAGCAGACCGGCGGCGACGGACACAGCCGCGTCGGCGTCCCGCGTGGCCCCGGCCCACAGCGCGAGGTACAGCGTGTTCGGGTCGCCGGTTGCGACGGCATTCTGCCGGACGTTTTCGTCTTCCAGAAACGTCAGCGTTTGGGCAATAGTAGCGTTCGCGGCCCGATTGGAAAGGGCGTCATACCCAAAGCCGAACCATACGTCTACGGCCCGAATGACCGCGCTGAACCGGCACAGGTCGTTGTCCACGATCACGCGCAGCATTCGCCGGAACGCGTCGGGGTGCGCCTCATCCACGGTTTCCAGGATGACCTGGCGCAGCCCCTCCTGACGCTGTGCGGCGAGCAGCATCTTTTCCATGAACTCCCAGCCTTCGGGTCGGGACGCGACAAGCAGGGCGCGGCAGACATGCCGCCCGAACGCGCCGATCTCATGCTCGCCCCGCCCCGACTGGAGCAGGATGTCGAAAATCTCGTCGCCTTCCGCCCTGCCTGCGTCAATGGCGGCGGCGAACAGCAGGCCGAGCGCGTCCGCCGAGCCGCTGATGTAGGGCGTCCACATTGCCCACCAGGTCAGGGGCTGCATTCCATAGCGGCCCGCCATGTTCAGCATCTGCATGATCCACTGATTACGCGCCCCGCAGTTTTCCCCGCTTGCAGACGGCGCGCGAAACGACTTGCGCGCGCCGCCGGTCTGGTACGGCAGATGCTGAAACAGTGCGTAGCCCCGTTCGATAGCGACTTCTATGGTGGGAAACCAGGCGGCGAACAGGCGGATGCGGTCGGCGGAAGCAAGCTGCGCCAACAGGTTATACGCGGCCTGCCGCGCCTCATAACGCCTTTGCTGCTCCTCGCGCTGCAAATAGGAATTGGGATCGGGGTTGTTGACATCTACGATAGCAAGGGCGATGGCGCGCAGAGCCGGGGAAAGCAGGGCGACGCGGGCCTCGCGCTGCTGTCTGTAATCTTCCACTTCCCACTGCTTCAGTTGCTCGGCGGCGATTTCGGGGTTCAGCATGTGATTAACCTCCCGCCAGCGCGACGAGGCGCAGGAACGTCATGCGGCTGTCGGGTTTCAGATACACTTCGCGATCCAGGTCGGTCTGCTGCGCGTCGTCCACGAACACATAGTACAGGCCGTCCTCAAAGGCGAGCAGGGCCGTGGCAATCGCCGCATCGCCCTCTGCGGGCTGCGCGTCCTGTTTGCCGCCCAGGTCAATCTTGCCCTTCATCAGTCCGCGCTCTATGTCGGCGCGGCTCAACACCTGAACCAGTCGCCGCGCCTCCTGCCGCTCGGTAAACGCCTTTACCTCCTCGGTCACAACGCAGGCGATCAGGGCGCGCAGGGTCAGCCGCGCCCCGCCCTCGTCCCCACTGTCGTAAGCGGCGGGCGGCAGGGGAACGCTGAAATCGGTAAACAGGGGCCGCTTCTGCCCGAACACTTTGCCCTCCACCCGTATCGCGGGCGGCGTTTGCATTGTTGGCATGGCTGTCGTCATATCACATCCTCCTCTAATCATAATGTCGCGCCCGATTTCGACACGAGACGCGCTGATACAATGGATACTACATAGTCGGCGCAAAAGTCGGAATTGTTCGGCGGATGAAATCGGGAGCAAAGCAGGCGTGGAGGCAATCTGGCAGGCGGGGACTAGTGGCTTGTGCCTTATCCAGATGCGAGTTGCAGAATGATTAGCGGATGCGCCACAGGTTGACGACGCCGTTTGCGCCGCCGCAGGCGAGGAGTTTGCCGTCGGGGGCGAAGGCGATGGACTGCACCGTTGACTCCTGTTTGGGGAAGGCGCGGACGATCTCGTTTTTGGCTAAGTCCCACAGTCTGGCCCTGCCGTCGCTGCCGCCGCTCGCCACGCGTTTGCCGTCCGGGGAAAAGGCCACGCCGCAGACCATCAAGACATCGTGCGCTTCCAGCATTTGCTTTAGCTGCCCCGTGTTTGGGTTCCACAGCCGAACCGTGTTGTCGTTGCCCGCGCTGCCCAGAGTCAGACCGTCTAAAGAGAACGTCACGCACAGGCAGCGCTCACTGTGCGCGTTGCGAGTCCATAGCAAAGCCCCCGTGTTCGCGTCCCACACGCTGACCCGACCGGGCGACCCCGACCCTGACGACCCGCTGCCGGCTGCCACAAAGCGCCCGTCGGGCGAAAACGCCACGCTGAACACCTCGCCCTGTCCTTCCAACAAGCGCAGGATCGCGCCTGTCTGCACGTCCCATATCTCGACGGTCTTGTCCCGGCTGCCCGTCACGACGCGTGTGTTGTCGGGCGAAAACGCCACGCTTTCCACGTCGCTCTTGAAGCCCGTCAGGACTTGTCGCACCTTCCATGTCCGCGCGTTCCATATCTTCACATTGCCCGGTTCCAGTAATGCGCCGCTGCCCGCTGCGAACCATCTGCCGTCCGGGGAAAACGTCACGCTCGCCACATCGCCGGGATAGACGAACGCTTTTTGCAGCGCGCCCGTCTGTGTGTCGAACAGGGCCGCCTCGCCCGTAATCAGGCGCTGATCCTCGTTGCGCTCGGTGGCCGTGGCGATGGTGCGGCTGTCGGGCGAAAAGGCGACCGAGCGCACCGGCCCCTTCTCCTCGATGGTACGCAGATCGGCAGGCACATACGCCCGCTGCGCCGCGCCCGCTAAGACGACAAGCGCGATCACGCCGCCCGTTCCGCCCGAAAGCAGGGCCAGCCAGCGTCCCGCCCGGTCGGTCAGGCCGACCAGCCCGCACAAAAAGGCGATGATCCCAAAGACCAGATGGAACCCCGGCACGAGCAGGGCCAGAATGCAGAAACTCACGCCCGCCCATGTCGCGGCATGATAATTGGGAACGTTGGGCAGCGCAACCGGCGGCGTGATGGGCGCGTAGGCCGTGGAGGGCGCGAGCGGCCAGTTGGGAAGCGCGATGCCGTTGGGCGGATTGGCGGAAACCGACGGAGGGGCGTAGACTGCGCGTGTCACGACGGGCGCGTTGGAACCCGCCGCGCCTGCCCCGCTTGACGCGCCGGCGTACATGATGGCCCCGCCTCGCGCTATGGTGACGGGCGGGAGGGAACGCGTCACCTGGCGCTCGTCGCGGCCCGGACGCACATACGGTTTGGCGGATGTGAGCGGAAACGGATCGCGCCCGCCCAATAATTCGGTACGCCTGCACCACGGACACGCGCTCAGATGGTCGCCGTATCTGTGCTGCGCGTTCCGCTCGCACGTCACAAGCGATTGCTCGGCCTCGATCAGCGCGTTCGTCCACATGCCGGCGTCCGGGCGCAGTTCGGGGTGGGCATGACCGTCCTCGAAGCACCTCGCAAATAAGGCGCGCAGGCCGGGATGCAGTATCGCAACGGGAGGCGCGAGCGGCATGGGCTTATACGGCACAACGCGGGAGCCATACGTGTAATGTCCGGCCCGTATGCGCGTCTCGTAGGGCGGCGGGTCGTCGTCGCCCTGATAGATGCCGCTGAACGGATGCGCCCCCTCCATCAGAAGCTGGAAGATCAGCACGGCCAGCCCAAAGCGGTCGCTTTCGGCTGCGCGGTCTACCTGCCGAAAGTTCTTGCCCTGCAGTTCGGGAGGCGTAAATTCCGGCTTTCCGACCGGGCATCGGTACGTCACATTGTTCTGCGCGTCCCGCACCTGGAAACTGTCGGTATCTACCAGCGTGACGAGCGCGGTTTCCATTACGAGGATATTGCTCTCGTTGACATCGCCGATCACGTAGCCCCGGCCATGCAGGGCGCGAAACGCGCTCGCCACGTTGCGGGCCGCGCGGTGCAGATACAAATAGTTGAAAAGGGGCAGTTCCAGACGCCGTGTACTGGGGTTGTAGATGTTGAACAGGGGCCGCATGTCGGACACGCGGGGCATTAGAAAGCCCGCAAAGCCCTGATCGCCGTACATGCGCGTCAGTATGTCGGCGGGCCACGCAATCGAGATATGCCCCTGCGCGGTCATCGGATCGTCGGGCGGATTGGCGACCATCACGGCCAGTTTCCGCTCCTGCGCGGGGTTGGCGCGGTGATAGATTTTGGCCGCGTACCGATTGTCGGGCGGCACGGCGTACACGCGGGCCTCGCCGCCCACGCCCAGCGAGGCCGCGTCCGGCACGATGATCCGCTGATTGTTGGATTGGCGTAAGTAGCGCATAGGTTAGGAAACGCGGAATAGAAACGGGTTGTCAGTTCCGCGCCGCGAGCAGCAAGGTTAGATCATCGTCGGCACGATCCGTGATGCGCGGCGAGCGCAGGAACGTGGTTAGCTGCGTATTGGCGGCCTCCGCGTCGGTGGCCTCGGCAAGAAAACGGAACAGCGGCGCGAAGAACGGCGTGTGCGGCGTACCTTCGGGAAATTTTAGGGCCAGACGCTGCAAGCCGTCGGAAAAGAGAGCCAGAAACGCGGCGGGTCCGGGGACATGAACAAACTGCGCCGAGGCGAGCGCGTCGGGTGATGTGAGGAATGTCGTGGCGTTCGCGTACTCGGCATCAGGCGGGGTGGTGACCGCAAACACCTCGCCGTTCGCATCCCGCGCCACAATCGCGCCATCGCCGATCTGCGCCCCGATGATTTGCGTGGCGGAGGCGACGGCGATAATCAGCGTTGTCGCCAGTTCCCGCGCCGGCACATCCCGGCTTTGCGCTTCCTGTTCCACGGCCTGCCGCGCCGTCAGCAGGGTTTCGCGCAGGGCGGTCTCGTCAGGAAAGAAGACGGCAGGGTTAGGAGACGCGTCAGCCATCCGTTCCAGCGTTTGCACTACGGTTGCGACAGCTAACTGCGCGCCCACATCGGACAGCGAAGCCGATCCGGCCCCGTCCGCCACAGCCGCGATCAGCAGGCCGTTCGGCAGGACACGATGCAGGTACGCATCCTGGCAGACGGTTCCGGTTTTAGCATGACTGACACCCGCCACGGATGCGGCGGCGATTTTCCATCCCCCCTGCCACGCAGGACTTTGCAGATCGTTCGCCATCTTATACGGTTCCCCATCCGGGCGGGGGCAGGGCGACCTGATCGTCTACATTAGACTGCGAAATCTTCTGCATACTGGCCGACAGCCAGACGAACATCTCGACGAAATTCAATCCTTTGAGCTTGACGGGGGCGCGCGTGGCGATCCTGGACAGGCGTTCCATGTCGGCGTTTTCCACGCCCACGGCGAAAAAGGCCACGCGCTTTGCGGCCTCGTCCGCCTTGACGCGCTGCGCCGCCTGCTCGACAAGGTCGTCCGGCTCGCCCTGCGGCGCGCCATCGGTAATCAGAAACACCCACGGGCGATAGTAGGCCACGCCGTTTGCGCGATACTGCGCCTTGCGGGCCTGCACCATGTCTAAGGCCTTGTTGATGGCCGCGCCCATGTGCGTCATGCCCCGCGCCGAGAGTGTAGGCGGCTCGAACTGATCCGCCGTGACGAAATCCTGCTCCACGGCGATGTCGTTATTAAACGTGACGACGGCCACCTCGACCCGGCGCGACGCAAGCGAGTCTTTGGCGATCTCGCGGGCGAACGATTGCAGCCCCTCGTTGAGCGCGTGCAGGGCGGGGCCGTTCATGCTGCCGCTTGTGTCCAGGAGCAGTACGCACGGGCAGCGGGGTTCGGGATTTTCAGCGAATTCTACGGCGTCTTCCAGCGCATTAGAGGCCGTTGCGGAAGCGGTCATAATACCGGGTTCTCCTTGATTGCGTGCTGATCCGCCTCTACTGCCGACATGCGGCGCGAATACGGCGGGCGTACCTGTCCATACGAAAGAGGCGGGGCGGGCGTTGCCGAAATGGGGGAGGGCCGGATGAATATCAGCCGCTCGTAATGCAAGTTCAGCCTTTGAGTGCGCCGACCGTGATGCCGCGCGTCAGTTTCTCCTGCAAGAACAGGTACACGAGGAGTGTGGGCAGCATGGCGATGACCAGGCCCGCGAACAGCAGGCCGAAATCGCTTTTATATTGCGCCTGCATACTGATGCCGGCTAACCCTAACGGCAGCGTCTTCAGGTTGTCGCTGCTCAGAAACACCAGGCCAAACAGGTACTCGTTCCACAGTCCCAGAAAGTTGAAGATGGCGACCGTGACCAGGCCGGGGCGGGCCAGGGGCATCATCACCTGGAAGAAGATACGCTCCTCGCTCGCGCCGTCCAGCATCGCGGCCTCGCGTACCTCGTCGGGCAGAGTGCGAAAGAACGCGGTCAGCACGAACACGGTAAACGGCAGGCTCGCGGCCACATAAATCAAGATCAGGCCGAAGTGCGAGTCGTGCAGGGAAATCGTCAGATCATAGCCCAAAATGCGGGCGGACGGGGCGAGCAGGCGCGTCAGCCACGCGCTCATGTCGGCGAACTGAAAAAACAGCGGTATCAAAATCAACTGCATCGGGATCAGCAGGCCGGCCAGAAACAGCGTATAAATCACGCCCCGCAGCCGAAACTCGAAGCGGGCCAGGACATACGCGGCCATGCTGCCCAGCAGCAGGGTCAGGATCAGACTCAGGCCGACCACCTTTACACTGTTGGCAAAGTACGTGCCAAAGTGACTGCCCACCCACGCCTTGCCATAGTTCTCCACAAGGGCGTGGGTGTTCTGCGCGCTCGGATGCGTCAGCAGGCGCGGCAGACCGATGGGGTTCCGATAAAACTCCTGCGTACTTTTGCCGCTCGCGGATAACACCCAGACCATCGGCAAGATCACGCCCGCCAGATATACCAGCAGAACGCCATACCTCAGCTCCTGCGCGATTTTCGACACCATACGTCACCGTCCATCTCGAAACATACAAAATGCTTTACCGCGGATTGGGCAGATGAAACAGATGAACACGGATACTCTTAGAGCAAGATAATTTAAATCATCTGCGTTGATCCGTTTCATCCGCCCAATCCGCGGTAAATTCTGCCTCAGTATTCCAATGCTTCGCGCTGCAGGAAGCGGCGGGACAGCAGGGCGAGGACAAGGGCAAGCCCGAACAGCACGACCGCGATGGCCGTACCGTAGCCGATGTTGTACTCCTCGAAAACTTTGGAATACATCAGGGTCGAAAGGACGTGCGAGTCCTTGTTGGGACGCCCGTTTTCCAGTATCCAGATGCTGTCGAAGGTTTTCAGACCACCGATGACCAGAAAGATGATGCCCGTCGTCAGCACGTCCCACATCAAGGGCAGGGTGACATTGCGGAACTGCTGCCAACCGGTCGCGCCGTCCAGCCGCGCCGCCTCATAAAACGAGACCGGAATGTTCTCCATCGCGGCCAGAAACAGCACCATGTAAAACCCGGTCGCCGTCCAGACCAGCATCGGTACGATGGCGAGCAGCAGCGTACTGCTTTGCGTGAAGGGGATGGGGGCGGCGTGAGGGTTGATCCAGTGGCGCAGGCCGTTGATAAGTCCCGGCTGTCCCGTCGAGTACAGAAACTGCCATAGCAGGGCCACGGCCACGCTGCTCAGGACATTCGGAAAGAAAAAAGCGATGCGAAATATACGCGCGCCCTTGATCTGCTGATGAATGGCATACGCGAAGAACAGCGCAAGGCACAAAATCAGCGGGCCGGGTACGAGCATCAAAAACAGATTGTGGCCGAGCGCGCCGGGCAGCCCCGATTTCGCCTGCATCAGATCGCGAAAGTTTTTCAGTCCTACATAGACCGGCGCGCTCAGGCCGTCCCAGCGCAGCAGACTGTACCGAAATGCCGTGAGCGCGGGCCACAGCACGAACAACGCGTACAGCGCAAAGGGCGGGCCAAGAAACGTCAGGATAAACCGATTTTGCTGTTTTTTTCTCATATTGTTGTTTTTATGCCCGGCAACAGCAGACGTATGACATCTTAAATCAGTTTTGGCGTGTGAGTTCGTAAAACCTGTGACGTTCGATACTGTACTTCCAACTTCTAATTGCATCGCGTCCGCGAGGACGCTTGTCGGCGCAGCCGACTCCAAGCCGGGTACGTTCTTTGTACCCGGCTTCTGCAAACAATCACTCCGGTACGCCTTGCGGCGGAGGCTTGTAGACGTCGGGATTAGCGCGTATCTGTTCGATAGAAGATTGAAGACGCTGCGCGAATTGTTCGGGCGTGATCTTCTGGCCCAGCAGGTCGGCCACGGCGTCTGGCATGGCGGTCTTGCCAAAGTCGAGGTACAGGGTGCTGAGACGGTCGTTAATCAGGCGCGAGCGTTTGTCTAATACATTCACGGCGTCGCGCAGGGCGGGCGAGATGACAACGCCCTCCGTGGAATGCTGCACGGGTGAAAGCGTGTTTAACTGTGTGACATACGACTGCGCCGAAGATTGACTGAGCATGTATTTGAGAAAGTCGGAGGCTTCGCGGGCATGGGCGGCATTGCGGAACACGAAAAAGTTTTCGGCCCCGCCGCCATACACGGCGTTTGCGTCACCCTGTCCACCCTCTTGAGGCGGTATGGCGGGAATGGCGAAGCAAGCCATTTCAAAGCCGGACGGTATGGACTTCGCCATCTCGTGTTCCAGCCACAGGCCGCAGAACACCATACCCGCGCGCCCGTTTACCCACTCCATCTGACTGTCGGTGTGCGACATCG
This sequence comes from Chthonomonadaceae bacterium, assembly GCA_965277875.1. Classification (GTDB taxonomy): domain Bacteria; phylum Armatimonadota; class Chthonomonadetes; order Chthonomonadales; family Chthonomonadaceae; genus CAWFQB01. Next base: position 4,833,082 of record CBDIDV010000002.1, read on the forward strand.
CCATCGTGCCGGGCGCGAACGCGTCACGGGCCATGTCCTGTACCAGACGCGCCGCATGAATGAATTCGGGATCGAGAAACGCGTTCGGCAGCATGTCCTGCGTCCGATACCACCGCGTGGGGGGAACCAGGCGGGCGTACAGCGTGAGCAGGAGGGGCCAGCCGTAACTGCCCGCGTACTTGCCCTGAAACGCCAGCGGAGTCACGCCTTCGCGCTTCATCTGTTGGCATAGATTTGTAAACTGCGCCCAGGTGCGGGGTGGCTGCCAGCCGTGCTGCCTGAACTGCCGCTTGTCGTACCAGAACATCCAGGCCGTCAGGTTGGACGGCATAGCGTAGGATTTGCCGTTGTACTGGTACGCGGTCAGGACGCCCGGTGCGAGCGTACTGCGCCACGACATAGGCAGACGTGTTCCACCGGGGCCATAAGCGGGACTATCCAGCGCGGCGTCAAGCGGCAGCAGCTTGCCGGACACAATGAGTTTCCAGACCGGCAGGGTGCAGTTGGCGAGGTCGGGCGGGGCGTCGCGGAGGATGCGGGGCTTGATCTTCTCGTCTACGCGGGGATCGCCCCACAGGTGGATGCGTATGTCGGGGTGCAGCCGCTCATACCGCCGCGCCATGTCTTTGTGCCACCCAATGCCGTACCCGCCCTCGAACACGGCCACCTCGACGGTCGTAACGGGTCGGGCCGTATGACGCCGCAGCATACATCCGCACAGCAGCAGGATCGGCAAACACAGGCAGGGCAGCAATTTACGGGCAGGTAAGCGCATGGTACGCAGTTCGGCAAATGTACCGGTGTTTCCTGCCCTGAATACGGCTGAATGGCTGAAGAAGTAAGAAGGAGTTGAACGTTTGGTGTTGAACAGAAATGTACAAGGACTTACAGAACAAGCGCGGAAGTGCAGCGCACAACACAGTACAACATGAAGCGATAAGCAGCCGATGCAGGCAGAGGACAAATGGCGGAAGGGCAGAAATTACAACAATATGATGCGGAGAACCTGGCCTTGGTCGCTTTCCACTTTGGCAGGTTGGGCGAAGACGCGCCCGTATTAGACTTGATTCGACAGGGAGCCGATCCCAACAGAACAGACCGATGGCAGTTTACGGCCCTGCATCGGGCGGCACATTGTAATCGTCCGGCAGTAGTTCGCGCTTTGCTTGGCGCGCAAGCGGATCCCAACGCCAGGGCAAGATTCGGGCAAACTCCTCTGATCGGGGCGCGAAGCGGCGAAGTGGCCGGCCTGCTGCTGCAAGCCGGCGCGGATGTCAACGTCGCCTACATCAACCAAAAAAACGGGAACGTGCCGGGAAAAACAGCCTTGATGAGCGCGGCATGGCGGGGAGATACAGAAGTCGCCGCTGTCCTGCTGGAATATAGGGCGCGAATAGATCTGCGTGAAGGACACGGCTGTAACGCCCTGATGTTCGCCGCCTGGAACGACAAGAGCGACATGGTGCGCCTGCTCCTGGAGGCGGGGGCGGACGTGGGCCTGGTGGAGGCCGCGCTGCTCAACGATTACGCGCAGGCGCAGATGCTGCTTACTGCCGGGGCCGACCTGCATCCCGAAGACATGACAAACGCCCTGTGCTGGGCCGCAGTCGGCGGACACGCCCGCATAATCCGGCTTCTGCTGGATACGGGCGCTGCCCTCGACGCTTTTGGCAATCAGGACAATACCGCGCTGATGCAGGCGGCTTTGTATGGACGCATGGACGTGATGCGCCTGCTTTTGGAACGTGGGGCTGATCCGAACGCCATCAACCGCCAGGGTGGAACCGCACTCATGATGAGTGTGCAGTCAAATACGCGCAGCAATCGCGAGGCCGTGGAACTGCTGCTGGCGCACGGCGCGCGGGCGAACGTTCGCGGACAGAGCGGAGGAACGCCTCTGATGCTGGCTTGCATGTGGGGAGACACCCCGGTTGTGAAACTGCTGCTAAAGCATGGGGCCGACCCCAATGTGTTCACCGACGCCGACGCGATGGCAAAAGAAGGCTTGTCCACATACAACGCGCTTGGCGCGGCGGTCGCGAACGGGCAGATCGAAGCGGTAAAATTGCTGCTGCGCTATGGAGCCGACCCGCTCGCCAAAAACAACGCCGACAACAACGCCCTGGACGCGGCGCGGCGCGGCATACGGGGCGGACATAAGCCAGCGGAAAAGGCGCAAATTTTGCCCCTACTCGAAGCGAACATGCAACAAGCAAACTGATCGCGGAGGAAGACTATAATCCTTCTGTCTTGCCTTCGTCTTCCAGCAACTTTTGTAATTCGAGCAGTTCCAGGATGTGGTTCTGGTCTTTTGGGCGGTTGGCGGCGCGTTTCATGGCGAGAAGGTCAGGGATAGAAGCGACGTGAACCGGTATATTGTAAAATTCTACGACAACGGAACGCGCCCATAGTCCTTCAAACGAGTCCACGCCGGGTATGTCGCCAAGTATGTCAACCGGAGAGTTATCGGTGTCCAGCGTCATGTTGGCAGCGGCGCGAACGGTGCGCTCATCCCACACAAACGGCAGACCTTCCGGGAAACCGCGCAAACGCGGGCGCATTCCGGCCAACGCCTGGCTTATCAAGCGTATGTTTTCGGTATCGCGGGAATAGCCTACATCAATGTCCTGCGTAATATAGGCGCTGCCGTGCGCCGACATTGCCAGACCGCCAATCAGTACAAACCGTACATTAGCAGATTGCAATGCGGCAAGAACAGGCCGGAAATCAGGCAATCGTTCTGGCATGGCGTACCTCCAGATAGTTTGCCAGCGCGTGGCGCATTCTTTCGATGCGCTCAGTGGGCGTCAATTTCAAATTCGCGCGCAGGAGGGAAATGTCTACGCCGCTTTCCGACTGCTCTCCAAACCCGCGCGTAAATGCCTGAAATTGTTCCCACTGCTCCGGCGTCATGCCCAAATGATCTTCCGCTTCTACATAGTTAGTCTCTGCCTCGTTAGTCTGCGCCTCGTCCATTGTGTCTTTCCTTTTTTGCTGCGGTTCTGCCTGACTTTATCATACCTCATTCGTAGCGGGACAAACGCGAGACGGGGTGGACGGTTACAGGCCGGACACGGCAGGGGCTTGGCCGGTTGTGGCAATGCGGGTCAGGGCGTAGGCGTAGCGGGGATTGGGTACGATGTGCCACCTGCGCTCGCCGTTGTCGCGGGCCTCGGTAACGGCAATGATGCCCCGCTCCTCCAGAACGCTCAGGGCGTAATCCAGCGTTTTGGCGTCGGCGGACAGAGCGGGGCGCAGGATGTCGAAGGCAAGGCCCGTCGTGTGGTAGTCGAAATCGGCAGGAGGGCCGCCGCCGGGAAGCGTTTTGCTTTCGGGGTCGGGCGGGTACACGGGCAGAAGGGACGGGCGGGGCGGATGCAGGGCGCGAACCTGCAAACCATACGCGGGCGTAAGCGCAAGGTCGCCGGTTGTGAGCGGCGATACGCCCCCGGCCTGCCGGTACGCGGACAGGGCGAGCAGCAGCGCGCCCTTTGCCGACGTTTGCAGCGCGGCATAGGCGGGCGCGTTGGCGAGATCGAGGGGCGCAGGCCGGACGATTAAGCCGGGGAGGGGCGTGACCGGCACAAGCCCTTTGCCGTTCGCGCCCTGCAATGCCGTCAAATCCGCAACCGAATGCGCGTTCGCGTCGGGATACCACACGGCCTCGGTGCGCCTGCCGGGAAGCAGCGCGGTCCACGTTTGTTCAAACGCGGCGGGACTCTGGCGGTATGCGGCCAGAGCCAGCCGCGACGAGCGCAGTTTCCACCAGTAATGCCGATGATCGTCGCCTCGCCCGTACAGATACGCGAACGCCATAGCATGGGAATGCGGCGACGCGCCAAAGTACACATCCTCGTAGCCGAGCGGCTGCCCATCGTTTCCGGCACGGATCGCCTGCGCGAAACTTGCGGGCGTTCCGCCCAGATACAGGCGCAGTTCCTTTTTCGCGCCGCCCTCGCCGCCGTGATACGCCTGAAAAATCCAGTCGTAGCCGGGGAATTTCGCGTACAGGCGCAGCAGATAGCGGGTGTGGGCCAAGAGGGACAGGCGCGGATCGTAACGCTGATCTATCAATCGGCGTTGCGCTCGCAGGGCATCGCGTTCGGCCTTGAGCGTATCGGTCTGCGCCTGCTCGGAGGGCGCAAAGTGGGGATTGCCCGGCGCGTTCGGGTCGGCATCGGGACGGGCAGCATAGGCGAGCCAGGCCAGCCGCCGGTTCAGGTCGTTGATGCGGGTTGTCAACGCGCGTGACTGGGCCAGGTCTACTTTCAGCCCCTGTTCGCGGGCGATGTTGGGCATCCACTGCGCCACTCCCGCCGCGCCCGCCGTGGAAATGTCATCGTCGCTGCCGCCCGCTTCCAAAAGCAGGTCGGCCTCCTGCACGGCGATCCAGTCGGCCCGCGTTTCCTCGACGCTCTGCGCATGATCGCGGGCGATCTGCGCCAGAACGGGCTGTACAATCGGCTGGTCGGCGGCCTCGCGCACAATCGGCCCGACCTCGTCCGCCACGCGCCGTATATCGGGCAGGCTGGCCCGCCGCCCCCACACGCGCTTTTGCAGCATCTGCAATAAAGCGTTGACGCGCTGTCCGCGGGCAGGCGCGGCGAGCGGCAGCGGTTCCTGGGGCATGGTGATGTGGACGGGCGCAAAGACAGGCGGGGGCGGCAGGAGCTTGCCTGTCTCTTGCTGCTGCGTCGGGGGGGCGTGACGGCAGCCCGTCAGCCCACACACAGACAAAGCAAGCGCGGCAAGAACGCCTGCCACGCATCGAGTGCGCGGCAGACAAGCGCGACGTGAACAAGGAAACACAGCCGCCACATCTACCACATCTACCACCTCTTTATCATCCCTTATCACCTTTTGTTCACCATCCTATCACCGCCTCATGCGTTCCTGCTGCCGAGATTAGTTATTCCTCCGCTTTCATGCCCCCGGCTTGTCTCAACGCGGCGATCTGCGGGCAGTCGGACACGACCTGCCGGAAGCGACAATGGTTTGAATTGATGCTTGTTCCATGCTCTCTGTTCCATGCTCTCATTGTACCGTCTTCAATCGTCGGCGTCCGTGATTGCGGTCGTGTGCGGAACTCATTCGCGCTGCTATTGACTTATCAGGCAGAATTGCCCTATAATGTACGCGTGTAAATTCCGCCCTTTCACGACACCACACGCAGGCGAACGAATTACATTCTGCCGCCGCGTATTCTTAACCCGGTATTCACGTTTCCACTGCCCAGGTTTCAACTATTTATGTTGCGACACGTCTCGACACAGGAGTATATCCCATGAAGACAATGCACACCACGCGTTTTTGCGCCGCCGCCCTGCTAGGCGCGCTGACCGTTCTTGCCGCTGCGCCCGCCTTCGCGCAGTCCGGCCCCGCCAAGCCCTCCAAGCAGGAGCGCGCGGCGATGAGCAAAAGCCAGCGCGCCACGCGCAAGGCCGAGCGCAAAATGGAAAAGCGCGACGCCAGAATGGGCAATAACATGAACTCGATGGGCCAGATGAACAGCCCCGGCATGATGTCGGGCGACATGATGGCGCCGAGCATGATGAACAACACCGCCGCCGCGCAGGGCAACATTGACCGCGCCAACAAAACCCTGAGCGACATGACCGCCCTGCTGAACCAGATTGACGCTCGCAAGCGCGGCGGATCGCAGTAGTCGTTCGTGTGCGACGAACTTTAATCCGGCAGGCCGGTATTCTGCGACAACATTTTGACGGTTGGCGCGTAATTTGCTCTGTCAGCGCAGCCCTTCTTCAGCGTCCTGCTGCGGAAGGGCTTTTTATTTGCCGCCGGCCTGCCGCCGGATTGTTTGTCTGCCCGTGAGGGCAGCCAGGAGAACGCTCATGCCCGAATACGAACACAGCATTACGGTCAGCGCCGCGCCGGACGCGGTCTTCCAGTTTGTTTCCGATGTCCACAATATGCCCAAGTATCTGCCCACCGTGAAGAGCGCCGAGCCGCAGGGCGACGAGCGCGTTCATGTCCAGGGGCAGGCTAATGACCAGTCTTACGACTCGGATGGGCATTTTCATCTGGACAAGGCCGCGCGCCGCATGGAGTGGGGTTCCGATGGCGAACACGCCTACAAGGGCTGGATGCAGGTCACGGACGCGGGCAGTGGGCAGTCGCAAGTCACGGTGCATCTGTCGTTCGCGCCGCCCAAAGAGATCAGCGACAACCTGGAAAAAGGCACGGGCGACCGTGACGCCACCATTCAGGAGGAACTGGAGGCCGCGCTGCAATCCATACAAAACGAAGTTGAGGGCAAGGGCGGCAAAGTTGCCTCCGCGCAGGATCACTGACAAATACAACCACTAACTGCATTATGAAACAGCAGGCCGCTCCGTAAACTGACGGAACGGCCTGCTGTTTGCCGCTGGCTGTGCTGGCTTATAACAGAGGTGTCATGGCTGGCGCAGCAGCCTGCGTTTCAGGTCGTCCAGCTTCATCAGGGCTTCTACGGGCGTGAGAGAGGTCACGTCCAGGGTTTCCAGTTCTTCCAGGATGGGATGCTTTTCGGCCTCGAAGAGCGTCATCTGCACCTTCTGCTTGCGGGGCGCGAACGCTTCGCCCGTATCCCCGCCCGGCCCGATGATGTCACGCGTCGCGCCCGCGCTGCCCCGCTCCAAACCTTTCAGCACCTCTTTGGCTCGCGCGATCACCTGGGGCGGCACGCCGGCCATGCGCGCCACCTGAATGCCGTAACTGCGATCCGTGCCGCCCTCCACCAGTTTACGCAGCCACACGATATGGTCGCCCTGCTCCTTGACAGCCACGCGGAAGTTCTTCACGGTCGGGAAATGTTTGGCGAGTTCGTTGAGATGATGATAGTGCGTGGCGAACAGGGTCTTGCAGCCCAGACCGGTAAGATGCTCTGCGACAGCCCACGCGATGGAAAGGCCGTCATACGTGCTGGTTCCGCGCCCGATCTCATCCAGAACGACCAGGCTGCGCGCGCTGGCATTGTTCAGGATACTGGCCGTTTCGTTCATTTCGACCATGAACGTAGACTGCCCGCTCGCCAATTCATCGTGCGCCCCCACGCGGGTAAAGATGCGGTCTACGACCCCGATTGTCGCGCTGTCTGCGGGAACGAAGCAGCCCACCTGGGCGAGCAGGACGATCAGTGCCGTCTGGCGCAGAAACGACGACTTGCCGCTCATGTTCGGCCCGGTGATGATGATGACCGCGTTGTCGTCGTCCATCTTGCAGTCGTTGGGGATGTACTCGCCGCCCACGCCCAATACGCTGCCGATGCGCTCGATCACGGGATGCCTGCCGCCGCAGATCTCGATTGTGCTGCCCTCATTGACCAGGGGGCGGGCGTAATGATAGCGCACGGCAGTCTCGGCAAACGACGCGAATACGTCCAGTTCGGCGACGGCGCGGGCCACGGCCAGCACGTCCTGGCTCGACTCGGCCACGCGCTCGCGCACAGCCAGAAAAAGGTCGTACTCCAGCTCGACGACCTTTTCATCCGCGCCGCGTACAATCGCCTCCTGCTCCTTGAGTTCCGGCGTGATGTAGCGCTCGCCCGTCGAGACCGTCTGCTTGCGGATGTACGTTTCCGGCACTTTGCTCAGGTTGGACTTGGTGACTTCGATGAAGTAGCCGAAGACCGCGTTGTAGCCCACTTTCAGGCTTGATATGCCCGTCTTTTGCCGCTCCTCGACTTCCAGATTGGCGATATAGGTTTTGGCGCGGGCGCTTAACGAAAGCAGTTGATCCAGTTCCTCGCTGTGGCCTGGGCGGATCAGGCCGCCGTCGCGCAGACCGGCGGGCGGGTCATCGGTCAGGGCGTCCCCGATGCGCTGGGCGATGTCGGGGGGGCAGGACAGGCGATGGGCCAGTTCCAAAAGTTTTTCTGACCGGACGCCTTCAAGCAGATCAGACAATTCCGGCAGGCGCAGCAGGGCGTTCTTGAGGGCGATCAGGTCGCGGCCATTGGCAAGACCCGCAGCCGAGCGGCTGACCAGGCGTTCCATGTCGCCCATGCCTTTGAGCAGGTCGCGCAGGTCGCCGCGCCGGATAAGATCGCGGCCCAGTTCCTCCACGGCGTCCAGCCTGCGCGTGATGCGGCCCACATCTAAAAGCGGCTCTTCCAGCCAGCGGCGCAGCAGCCGTCCGCCCATCGGCGTCAGGGTGTCGTCCAGCGCGGCGAGCAGGGTGCGCTGCCGCCCGCCTTCGCCCATCGCCTGCGTCAGTTCGAGATGCCTGCGCGCGGGGCCGTCGAGCATCATAAACTCGCGGGCCGAATACGTGCTGAGGCTGCGGATGTGGGGCAGGGCGTTGACCTGCGTTTGCTGCAGATATTTGAGGACGAGGGCGCAGGCGTCCAGGCCCGCCGTATACTCCTCGCACCCGAACCCCCGCAAACTCTGCGTCCCAAAATGCGACAGCAGCGCTTCGCGGCTGTTTCCGTTGGCCTTTCTCCTGTCCCCTTTTTCCTCCACGGGCGTAATCGTCGCGCCGCAGCTTGCGCGGATGGCCTCGATAAGTTCCGGGTCGGCGTTTTCGGAAACCAAAATCTCCGCCGGTTCCAGCCGCATGATCTCGTCCAGCAACTGTTCCCTGCGGCGTTCACCTTCGATTTCGGTCGTCAGAAACTCGCCCGTAGACACGTCCACGATGCCGACCCCCGCAACCGGGTCGCCTACGACAGCCGCCAGCAGATAGTTGTTGCTCTTGGCGTCGAGCATGTTGTCTTCGAGGACAGTTCCGGGCGTGACGACCCTGGTCACTTTGCGCTTGACAAGTCCTTTGGCGTACTTGGGATCTTCCACTTGATCCATGATGGCGATGCGCCGCCCCTTGTGGATCAGGCGGGCCACATAGCGTTCCATGGCGTGGTGCGGTACGCCGGACATCGGTACGCGCACGCCGCCGTCCTCGCGCCCCGTGAGCGTGATGTTCAGGTCGCGGGCGATGATCTCCGCGCCCTCGCCATACGCCTCATAAAAGTCGCCCACGCGCATCAGCAGTATGATGCCGGGATGTTCCTCGCACGTCGCGAAATACTGCACCATCAGGGGCGTGCTGCCCTTGTAGCCTGCCGGCACGCTGAGGGGAACGGGTTTGCCGGACGGCGTCGTCATGGGCGTGCCATCCGCGTTGCGGCGCACGTCGGGCGCATCGGAAGCAGGCGCATCTTGGGCGGGAGTGCCGTTTTTTGGCTGGGATGTGATAGTGTCTGACATGGAAACGAGTATACAGGCTTCGGGGCATTCCGTCAAGTGCCGTGAAGATGAAGAGAGCAATATGTTTATACGGGTGCTAGCCAACTGAGACTTGAGTTTTGGCTACTTATGGGTAGATGGCTCTGCAACGTATATGGCTACCGACTGCTGTTCTAACGCTCCTAAAGTATGTGTTAATGCGATGAAACGCTCACACTAGACCGTTATATACAAAAAACGGACTAATAAGACCGTTTTTCATAAAAAATAGATGCTTTTATATCTTGTTTGCTCTTGACCAATAGCCTTTAGTATGCGTATAATAACGCATCTAAACTGAAGGAGATACACAATGGGTGCAGATATTCAAATCTACGACACATTTTCAACCGCGCAACAGGCTGCGAACGATGAAGCAATGGCAACTAGAGGTACTGCTATACCAGGAGCCTTATACGAGCAAGGCGGGCGGATGATGGTAAGCACAAGCCTTGCTATGCACGAAGTTATCAGACTCGTGCGACTCGACTCATACAACGCGAAGAAAGGAGGAAATCCGTCCGAAAGCCGTAACCGTCCATTGATACCAGAACACGTTAGGAGTATCAGCGATTATTTGACGAGCGAAGAGCAGTACATTCTTCCGCCTGTCACACTCAACATTGACAAACCTCTCAAATGTTTTACGTCAAGTACACGCGCCCCGGTCAGGAACGTCGTTGTCATTGTTCCTCGTGGCTACCAGTTCTATGTCACAGATGGACAACACCGCATCAAGGCCATAGAGAACGCCATAGAAATTAGACCCGAACTCCAAGACGACGCGATTAGTGTTAATCTTGTTCTGGAGCAAGAAATGGTCAAGGTTCATCAAGATTTCGCTGACTGCGCTCAAACGAAGGAGATACCCAAATCACTGCTTGCAGTGTTTGACACTAGGAGTAAACTCTATCCGCTGCTCCAGCGCATGACCAAAGAAGTTGACCTCTTTCGAGGTAGGATTGATGAGGCAGCCCAAAGCATCGGCAAGACTTCTATTAAGCTGTTTACACTTAATCAAATTCGTTTTTGTGCAGCTGAGATTTTGCTGGGAAATTCAATCCAAAATCGAGAGCAACTTGCGAAACATGTCGCAGAAAGGCTCGACGGGCCAGCGGGTGAACAACATATTCGCAACATCGTTGATTTCTACCAGCGGTTCACTCAGTACAATGATATTTGGACGCTTATTGCCAACAGCAATGCCAAGCCGGGGCCAGAAGAGAATAGCATTCCTAAATTGCGGGAGGACAATGTCCATCTGACCGCAACAGGGTTACAGGTCATCAGTCGAGTTGGCAACTCAATTAACACACGGGAGGAAGAGGAGCGGGATGAGTTTATCCGTAGACTCGCAACTCTAGATTACGGAAGGCGCTCACCAATTTGGCTAGACAACATCGTGAGCAAAGGTACGTGGAAGATTAACACTACAAACTTCCCCGTTAAAGTGGCCGTCCGAAACGTGAAACTTGCCATCGGACTTGAACTAACCGATGCAGAAAAAAATCTAGAAAAGAAGGAGAAGGAAACAAGCAACGACGAGCAGATGCCGAAGCTGTTTTAGAGCATGAGGGAAGAGGAGGTCGAGTCCTCTTCCCTCAATACAAATGGAGTCACAAGCGCGTGAACACCAACACGATTATACCACAGCCCCCTCCGATTTATGTCGCTACATCAGCGGCATTGGAGGATTGTACCTGCGCCGAGAAAAGTACCGATGATGAGCCGATGTGCTTCTGCGGCTTGCCTCTAGAGACCGAAAACGAAATCTTGAATGCTACATGCTATTCGTGCTTTGCAGTTCAGCAAAGTGAGATCATCCTCGATAACTTTGATGAGGTTGAAAGTGTGTTGCGCTCAGTAGTACGTATCAGTCCGGTTGTTGAGCATGATATTCGTACATCTAAAAAGGCAGAGTGGCAAAAGCTGATTGAGAGTATCAGGTGCGCCTTATCCAAAAATGGCAGACCTATCATGTGATAAGTGCCAGTCTTTACACCTCACAATGATACTGACGGCAATAGTCCTTGAATGGAAGCAGGCCGCGCCCTGCTTCCATCTCTTCTAATGCTTCCTCCACAGCCGCAATGCACTCGGCTTCATCAAGACGCAATGCCTCTAGAGCATCGGCAATCGCATCGATGGCGAATGCGTTGCGTTCTTCTTCTGGTAGAAAAGCATTCAACTAAAAAGCCAGTTCATCAGGCAAGTCAATGGTAGTTGTCAACTTCCCACCTCCAACAACTTAACTTGTATGCCTTGAAGCCTCAGCCTACGCCAGAAGAGCCGCCTTTTGTGACTGCCAGCGCGCCTGCTCTTCTTCAAAAGAGAGACTGCGTCCCATTTTCATATCTTCCAGCGCCTCCTCCAGAGCCGCAATGCACTCGGCCTCATCACGGCGACGCGCCTCCAGCGCGTCGGCAATGGCGTGGATGGTAAACTCGCTGCGTTCCTCTTCCGGCATGGAAGCGGCCAGCCGCGAGGCCAGTTCTTCGGGCAAATCAATCGTAAGCGTCACTTCCAGTCCTCCTCTTTGACCTCTCTTTGACCTCTTAGATGTGTTTTATTGTGACGTAAGTATACGAAAATTCCCGCGTCCCGTCAAGGGCGTACCGCAGGCAATCAGACCTGCCGCCAAGTCAAATGAATAATCGTCAGGCAGCGCCGCCAACATCGTCGCTTGTAGAGTAGACTAGTTCATAAGATATAAAAGCGATTATACGCACTTCTGTGAGCGACGCCTGAAAGACTTGAAACAATGCCAGAACTAAAACCGCCGCATATGCGCGTTGAAGAGAGTGAGCCATTGCTGCCGATGCCGGGAGAAAAGGCCGTTGCGCCGCGCTACCCCTTCTTTATGTCCCTGCGCGATCTGGGGTTCTGGGCGCAAAGCGCGCGGGCCGATGCGATGCTGGCGCGACTGGAGCGCGAACACGGCACGGAAAAAGCGTTTGATCTGCTGTACAGCAAACTGCCCGATCCGTGGGGCTTCAATGTGGCCGGGTATCGCTATCAGCGGCTAAAGTACGAAAAACTGCTGGCGATGCTGCCCGTTCGCCCTTACGAGTCCGCTCTGGACATCGGGTGCGGCCTGGGACTGCTGACGCGGCGGCTAGCGGGCCGCGCTGACAGCGTGCTTGGCGTGGAACTCTCGTCGGTGGGCGTGGAGAACGCGCGGCAGCTATCGGGCGAGTATGCCAACATCACGTACCAGCAGGGCGATGTGCGCGGTCTGGCTTGCTCGCTCGACAGGCAGTTTGATCTGATCGTGCTGGCGGACGTGCTGTACTATCTGACGCCCCTGTCCGACGAGACTTTGAAATCGGTCGCCGAAGGCATCGGCGGACTGCTCAAGCCGGGCGGCGTGCTGCTGCTGGCGAACCACTACTTTTCCAGTCTGGATACGCAGTCGCGGCAGGTCGGTCAAATACACGCCTGCTTTCGCTGGGCCGAGGGTCTGGAGCGCGTCCGCGAGGAGCGTCACCCGTTCTTCATGGCGACCGTTCTGCAAAAAAGCGCGGCTGCTTCCGATTTAAGCGTTTCCAGTACCTGCGAAACCACGCGCGTCTAAGGCGAGTGGCGGGACGTCGTGTACTTTCAAGATTTCCACACGCTGCTTTGTCTGATTGGCGCGTTCATAGTGTGACACTAATCCCGCTCCCGTTTGTCAAATCAGACAAGAGCGGGGTCGTTTTGCTTGCTGACGGCCGGTGTGGTATATTCTGGATAGATATTTTATGTTTCGCAGGAATGATAATGCCCCTCTCTGAACAGATGTGCCGGCACAGCAGGCCGCCTGAGTTCGGGAGCGCATGACTGCTGGATTTACGCACAGGACTGAACGGCAGATTTATAGGGAGTGAAACGTGGACCCGCGCAGAGAACATGAATTATTGCTGACACGCCGCCAGTTGTTTGGCCGCGCCGCAACCGGAATCGGAACGGCGGCGCTGGCCTCCCTGCTGGCCCCGGACGCTTTCGGCGACGCCCAAAGCGGCGTACAAAAGGCCGTCCACTACAAGGGGGGCGGCGCATTGCCGGGCCTGCACTTCGCGCCTAAAGCCAAACGCGTCATCTACTTGTTCCAGTCGGGCGGGCCATCGCATATTGACTTGTTCGACTACAAGCCCAACCTCCAAAATCATCACGGCGAGGAACTGCCCCAGAGCATCCGCAACGGGCAGCGTATCACGGGCATGACATCGGGCCAAAAGGCGTTTCCCTGCGTCGCGCCCATGTTCAAGTTCGCCCGGTCGGGCAAAAACGGCACCTGGTTCAGCGAACTGCTGCCGCACACGGCGGGTATCGCCGACGACATCTGCGTGATTAAAAGCGTCAATACCGAGGCCATCAATCACGACCCAGCCATCACCTTTATACAAACCGGCAGCCAGCAGCCCGGACGGCCCAGCATCGGCTCGTGGATGTCGTATGGGCTTGGCAGCGAGAACAGCAATCTGCCCGCGTACATCGTCCTGATCTCGCAGGGGACGGGCAACCGCAACGACCAGCCGCTGTTCGGGCGGCTGTGGGGCAGCGGGTTTTTGCCGTCCATCCATCAGGGCGTTAAATTGCGCTCGCAGGGCGACCCGGTCTTGTACCTGTCCAACCCTCCCGGCGTGGACAACGCGAGCCGGCGCAAGATGCTCGACAGCCTGGGACAACTGAACGGCCTGGCCGAGCAGCAGTGGGGCGACCCGGAAACCAACACGCGCATCGCGCAGTACGAAATGGCGTACCGGATGCAGGCAAGCGTTCCCGACCTGATGGACTTGTCGCACGAGTCGCAGGCCACGATGGAAATGTACGGCCCGGACGCGCATAAGCCCGGCACATTCGCGGCGAACTGCCTGCTCGCCCGCCGTCTGGTAGAGCGGGGTGTTCGCTTCGTGCAGCTATTTCACCGGGGCTGGGATCAGCACGGCAACCTGCCCTCGCAGATACGCGCGCAGTGCATGGATACCGATCAGGCCAGCGCGGCCCTCGTAAAAGACTTGAAACAGCGCGGACTGTTGGACGACACGCTCGTGATCTGGGGCGGCGAATTTGGGCGCACGGTGTACAGCCAGGGGACATTAACGAAAGACAACTATGGCCGCGACCATCACGGGCGCTGCTTTACGCGCTGGGCGGCGGGCGGCGGCTTCAAGGGCGGTCTGTCGTATGGCGAAACCGACGATTTTTGCTACAACATCGTGAAAGACCCGGTGCATATCCACGACATGAACGCGACCGTGCTGCACCAACTCGGTGTTGACCACGAGAGACTCACGTACCGCTACCAGGGCCGCGACTTCCGCCTGACCGACGTAGCCGGAACCGTCGTCAAAGACCTGCTGGTATAATCATTTCCGGTACATCAGGAAAAACAAACAACCCCGCCGTCGATACTGACGGGGTTGTTTTTGTTGACTTGTTACATTTTGGGAGGCTGGAACGCGGCGACGTCCTCGACTTTGGTGGGTGGCACGATCTGACCGTCCGCAACCATTTTGGTGATCTTGTCTAGTTTGGCAAGCACATCGGCGGGAATGTCTTTTTTGGTGTACTTCATTTCCGACAGGCCAACCCCGCCCTCTTTCAGATCGTAGACGTGCAGGCCCGGCGTGAACTTGCCCTCCTGTACGCGCTTGATGGTGTCCGCGACGGCGGTATCCAGGTGCTTGACCATGCTCGTCAGGACGCGGCCCGGAGCCACATCATCCTGATCCTGATCCACGCCGATGGCGTAAAATCCCGGCCCCTTTTCGCGCGCCGCCTCGATTACGCCCAGCCCAGCCTTGCCCGCCGCATGGAAGATGATGTCCGCCCCCGCCCCGAACTCCTGCATGGCCTGACTTTTGCCCTTGCTCTGGTCGTTCCAATCGCCCGTGTACGCCACCTTGACAGCCGTATTCGGGTCCAGCCCCGCCGTTTTCGCGCCCGCCATGTACCCGGCCTGAAACTTCTTGATGAGCGGGATCTCTTCGCCGCCCACAAAGCCGATGATATGCGTCTTGCTGACCAGGGCCGCGAGATAGCCCGCGAGAAACGCGCCCTGTTCTTCCTTGAATTGCAGGGCCGAGCAGTTGGCTGCGCCTTCGGGCGCGCTGCCGTCCACAATCGCAAATTTTACATTGGGAAACTGCGCCGCGACCTCTTTGAGCGCGTCCTCCATCTTGAAGCCGACCGCGAACACGACATTGTAGTTCTGGCTGGCGAACGCGCTGAGTTTCTGCTTGTACTCGGAAGGGTCTTTGGACTCGACGTAGCGGGCGTCAGCGTCGGCCATTTTCAAATCAGCCTTGGCCTGGTTCAGACCGGCCACGGCTGCCGCATTGAACGATTTATCGTCCACGCCGCCCGTGTCCAGCACGACGGCGGCGCGCACGGGCGTACCCAATGCGCCGGCTGCCGCAGGCTTCGCGCCGCTCTGCGCGACGGGCGGCGTCGTGCCGGGGCCGCCGGTCATGGGCGGAGCATCGCCCTTGTTGCTGTTGCAGCCCGCTATCCCCAGCGCCAGCGCACCCAGCGCGCACCCTCGCCTTAGACCCCGCCGCGTCCAGCCCTTTATTCCTCGCATTCGCATGTCCCTTCCACTCAAATTCAACATTTCAGACAAGAACCAAAAAACAAATCCCAATCCATAGACAGGATTAACAGGATTTTCAAGATTAACAAGATTTCAAAAGCCGGCAAAGAGACAACATATCTGAACGCTTCGGTTCATCTGGTTTGTTCCTGCCACATATCTAATCCTGTAAATCCTGACAATCCTGTTAACTTTAGTTTCCGGTAAATGAAGCGGCTTGCGCCGCCTGTTGCGGCGTTGCTTGTGCCTTGTGGCGTCTGTGGGCGTCCACTCCGGTCTTCAAGTGGGCCGTGACGCTGTTCTTTTTGCGCAGTTGTGCCGCCAGGTCGGGCAAGTCCGCACAATGCACCTGTCCAAGTACGCGCCGCAGCCGTCCGCCCGTGGGCCGCGCCGCCCGATCCCAGAACCCCGAAGCGACCGGCTGGCTGGTCGCGGCGACATACGACAGGAGATTACCCGCAAGCAGGGCGAGTTCAGGCAGGCGAAAGCGGCTTTCCTGTCCCCACACATACGCCCGCTCGCAGCCGAGCAGCGGCTTGGCGGCCAGGGGCAGATGCTCCACGCCCCAGCGTTCCTTGTATAAGCGCCACAACGCCCACGCACTCACGCTCAGGTTCGTTGCCAGCAGCAGCGGTTCCTTGTAGCGCGGGTCGTAGATGGCGACCAGCCGGAACGTGGGCACGCCCGGTTTGGCGTCGGGCAGAACCAGGTTGTTCCATATCTGCGCTGTCAAACGGTGTGCGCCGTCGTGCCAGCGCGCCGTGGCGTCACAAGGCGTGGCCGCAATGTCCTTGCCGGCCCGCGTTCGCGCTAAGGGCCGCACGATGTCGCCGCGTGTGGGGCGGCGTCCGCGTCCTTTGTAGGCGGGCAGTTCGCTGCGCCGCGCCGTCTGGTTGGCGCGGGCGCGGGCCACAAAGCGTAGGTTCTCGGCGGTCAGCAGATCGGCGAGGGCAAAGCCCGCATCTACAATCAGGGCTTCGCACGCGGCAAGCGTTCTGGCCGCCTGCGCGACCAGCCGCGTTTGCAGGTCACTCTCGCTTTCGCCTGCCTTGCGCCGCACGAACAAGCGCGGCAGAGCGAAGCGCATGTTACCGATGCGCCCGACGGCCACGCCCAACCCGAAGCAGACGGCAGGCAGGGCCTTGCCCGCCGTACTCACATAGTGTTTGCTGTCCAGGCCCTGCAAGTGGGGGCGAAAGAAGGCGGTCAGGTCACAGGCGACCGGGCGCACGCCTTCATAACAGGCGGCAACGAAGCGGCCTTCCTGTATTACCGTCTGCTGCCAGCGGGCGAGCAGGTCGGCGGTGTTCCAGCCGCCATAGCACAGGGCGGCACTACTGCGGCGCACCGCGGCAGGCGCAAGGCCCAAGCTGTCCAGAGCGGCAAACACGGCTCCGCGCGCGTGGAGGAAACGCCCGGACATAAGCGCGAGGAACAAGTGCAGCAGGCCCAGGTTCGTGCCGAGCGGCACATCTTCCAGCACTTGCGTGAGCAGGGTACAGATACGGTAGACTAAGAGTGACATCAGGTAAGCCTCGGCCAGTGTAGTGTGGTAACTCTACTGTACCGCAGCCGCTTGCCTGATGTCGCACCCGAATTGTGTCTACATACTTTTACCGGAAACTAAAGGTTAATCCTGTCTATGAATTGAGCATTTTCCTCTGCGTGGGACTGTCTATCTCTTCATCTTATGCAATGCTTCGCCCTTGACATCCAATGCGGCCTCGCCCATCGCTTCCGACAGGGTAGGATGCGCGTGTATGGCCGTCATCATGTCCTCGACCGTGCTTTCCAGTTTAATGGCAAGCACGCCCTCGTGGATCATTTCCGTAGCGTAGGGGCCGACGATATGCACACCCAACAGTTCGCCGTACTTGCGCTCGCTGACGATCTTGACCATGCCCTCTGTCTCGCCCAGCGCCATCGCGCGGCCCAGAGGCCGAAACGGGAAGCGGCCCGTCTGCACGTCGTAGCCCTGCTCGCGGGCCTCCTCTTCGGACAGGCCCACGCTCGCCACTTCGGGACTGGTGTAGATGGGCGCGGGTATGGCGCGATAGTCCATTTTGACGCAGTGGCCCATCGCGTTTTCCGCCGCCACGATACCCATGTGCGAGGCAAGGTGGGCGAGCAGGAACTTGCCTGTCACATCGCCTATCGCGTAAATGGTGGGACAGGTCGTTTGCAGGGTATCGTTGACGATCACGCCCCGGCGCGATAATGGTCCTTCGGTCACGGTCTTGACGCCCGCATTTTCCAGGCCCACGCCCTCGAAGAACGGCTTGCGGCCCGCGCCGACAAGCACGACATCCACAGTCAGGGTCGTTATCTTGCCGTCAGCGGCTTCAATCGTGACGACTTTGCCGTCCGCCTCATGCGCCACGTTTGTGACCTTGTGGCCGGTCAGGATCGTGATGCCCTGCTTCTTGAGCGATTTACGTAGTTCGGCCGCGATCTCGCGGTCGCCCGTGGGCAGGATTTCGGGCGCGATCTCCACGACCGTCACCTCGGCCCCCAGGCCCCTAAACGTAAACCCGAACTCCAGCCCGACCGCGCCTGCGCCCATGACAAGCATTCGCTTGGGGCATTCGGTCGCGCTGACGGCGTCGTCGCTCGACCAGATGCCATTGCTGCTCTGCCCGCGCAGATCGCTTGGGTTGCGCTCCAGGCCCGGAATAGGCGGCATGATGGGAACCGATCCCGTCGCCAAAATCACGTTCTGCGTCGTGACGCGCTCGGTCTTGCCGTCCGCCAGCGTCACTTCAATCGTGTTTGCGTCCAGCAGCTTGCCGCTGCCGACGATGCTGCGAATGTGGTTGCTTTTGAGCAGCGCCTGTACGCCGCCGCGCAGCGCGCCGACCACTTTGCTCTTGCGGGCCATCATCTTGGTAAAGTCGAAACTAATATCGCCGTTCACAACGACGCCCATATCGCCTGCGTGCTGAACGTGGTGCAAACGCTCCACGCTCGCAATCATGGTCTTGGTGGGAATGCAGCCCCAGTTGAGGCAGGTTCCGCCCCACTCGGTGGCTTCGCGCTCGATGCACACGGTACGCGCGCCTAATTGCGCGGCGCGTATGGCGGCGATATAGCCGCCCGGCCCGCTGCCGATAACGACAACGTCGGCGTCAAATTCGTCTGTCAGGGCCATTTGGGCTTGCTCCTTGATGTGGAGGGGCGACAGTTCGCCCCGCTGCCACATCAATATCATGTATGAAAAGCGGCCCGCCGGATTGAGCCGCTTCGATGGATTGTTGTTCGGTGAGTACCGAGGGTTCTATACGTCATCATACGAGCGCGGAACCGTTGGTATCGGCATACGATGGGGCGGGAGGGTACGACCGACTGCCTGCCAGGGTTGGGGGAGTATAGAACGAAATCGGGAGTTTGTCAAGAGGCGCGGACGGCTCTGTCACTGTTCAGCGAATGCGAATATAGATTAAAGGTTGACAGCGGGTTTTGTCGTATGCTAATATAGCGTACTAAGTTGATTGATTTAGTCAGCAATGACGCGAGAAAACAAGACGGAAAAGCGGGAGCGGGTTATGATTGCGAACGTGGCGTTGGGACGGTCGGGGCTGAAAGTCAGCCGTTTGTGCCTGGGGTGCATGAATTTTGGCGAGTCTACCAATGAGGCGGACTCGCTGGAGATACTGCGCGCGGCCCACGATGCCGGCGTTACCTTTTGGGACACCGCCGACATTTACTCCAAAGGCCTTAGCGAAACTATTCTGGGCAAGGCGTTCCAGACGTTCGGGTTTCGTGACAACGTCGTTCTGGCGACCAAAGTGCATGGCGCGATGGGAGATGGCCCTAACGACCGGGGCTTGTCGCGCCGCCATATTCGCGCCGCAGTCGAGGCCAGCCTGCGCCGCTTGCAGACCGATTATATTGACCTGTACCAAATGCACAGATACGACCCGGCCACGCCGCTTGACGAGACGCTGCACACGCTCGACGCCCTGGTGCGCGAGGGCAAAATCCGCTACTACGGAACCAGCACATTCGCGGGCTGGCAGATGGCGGACGCGCAATGGCAGGCCCGGTCGCGCGGCTGGGTGGAACCCGTGTGCGAACAGGCTCCTTACAATCTGCTGGACAGGCGGCTGGAAAACGACCGCGCGGGGTTCCTCACCCAGTCGGGCTGGGGTCTGATCGCCTGGTCGCCGCTCGCGGGCGGGCAGCTCACGGGCAAATACGGGCAGGTGTCGCCCGACGGCCTGCCCGCCGACTCGCGCATCGCCCGCAACAGCATGTGGCGGCAGCGTACCAATCGCAGCGCGTCCGAAACGGCCCTGGCCTTTGCGGACTTGGCCCGCGAACACGGTCTTGTTCCCGCGCAGGCGGCTGTGGCCTGGACGCTGCACAATCCGCTGGTCACGGCCCCGATCATCGGGCCGCGCACCCTGGCGCAACTAACCGATCTGCTGCCCGCAGCCGACATGACGCTGCCCGCATCCCTGCTGTCCGCCATAGACGAACTGGTTCCGCCCGGAACCGCCGTAGCCGACTTTTTGAACAACGCGGGCTGGCAACTCGGACGCCTGCCCGGACTGGATAATGACCGCGTGGGAACGGCCTGACACACCGCAGTGCAGGTCATAGTCGCATCGCAAAGTGCAAACCGCCAACGCGCGTCGTATAATAACATCATAATTGTGCCTTCTGATCATTGTGTCAGGCAGGCAAGCGTGGCCCGAATTGCGGCGAAAGGAAGAACAATGTCTGTTCAGCTTGGCGATACCGCCCCCGATTTTACACAGGAATCTACGGAAGGCCCAATTCACTTTAACGAGTGGGCCGGCGACAAGTGGGTCGTCCTGTTTTCGCATCCCGGCGACTTTACGCCCGTCTGCACCACGGAACTCGGCACGGTCGCGCGCCTGAAGCCGGAGTTTGACAAGCGCAACGTCAAGGTTATCGGCCTGAGCGTAGACGGCCTGAAAAACCACGCGGGCTGGTCACAGGACATCGCGGAAACGCAGGGGACGGCCCTGAACTTTCCCCTGATCGCCGACACCGACCGCAAGGTATCCACGCTGTACGGCATGATCCATCCCAACGCGGACAACACGGCCACGGTGCGCTCCGTATTCGTGATCGGCCCGGACAAGAAGGTGAAACTGTCGCTCACGTACCCGGCCAGCACAGGCCGCAACTTCCAGGAGATCCTGCGCGTGATTGACAGTCTGCAGCTTACGGCGGGCTACAAGGTCGCCACGCCCGCTGACTGGAAGCAGGGCGACGATGTCATCATCGTTCCCGCCGTCAGCAACGAACAGGCGGACACAATGTTCCCCAAGGGGTATACGGCTGTCAAGCCCTACCTGCGCACCACGCCCCAGCCCGACCTGTAAATACTTCGGGGACGGGTATAAAAATGTACCTGTCCTGGAGGCAACTGCGTCATACGAGTGCAAAATGGATGGAGCAGGGGCAGGCCTCCGTGCCTGCCCTTCCCTCCTTGTCCCTCTCTCCGCGTGATTGCACCTGCTCACTTTGTGGACTATCAGGGCAGCGGCTTTGCGCCTGCGGGCCACGCGCTGTGCAGGGGATGCGCCACGAGCGATACCAATGTGACTGTTCCGCCCTCGGCATAGGCTTCCAGCGACAGTTCCTGCGGGCTTGGCAGATAGCACGAGGTGAGCGAGATTTGCCCTCCGCTGCCGAACACTTCCAGACTCGCGCGGTCGGCGAGTACGCGCAGCGTGACACGATTACCCGCCGGTTTCAGCGGCGCGGTGTGGGCCAGGCATGTAACCGTCTGGTCTTTGACATTGTAGCGGACATCTTCGCCCCGCACCCGCAGGCCAAAACTCGCAGCGTTCCCGGTCTCGAATGTCGCCTCGATGTCCCACAGTTCCCCTTTGAGCGCGCCCAGCGGGTTGTCGCCCGGATGGAGCGTCATATTGCGCCACTGGTTCGGCCCGGACGGTTTGGCGTACAGGCGCGCGATCTCCCGGACGGGCAGGCGGTACAGGCGCAGGCCGTCCGGCGTATCGTGGAGCGTCAGTTCGCACGGATAGCTCATCTGCTGATTAAACGGCATCTGCGGGTACTCGCCCCCGGCCATCCACGCGATCTGTATGCGCCTCCCGTCCGCAGCCGGTACGTCGCTGAACGTCTGCACGGCGTAGTAGTTCGCGCCGTAGTCTACTTGAAGCAGCGGCGTCCGGGGCGTGAACTTTGCGCCGTCGAAATCACCCACCAGATAGCGCCCGCTCGCGGCGGTAAATACCCATTTATGCGTACCGGCCTTGCCCTGCACCGGCATCTCGAAAAAGTCGGGGCATTCATTGCTGCCCGGCGTGGTCAGCGTTTGGAACTGCGTCCATTGCTTCAAGTCCGGCGAGGCAAACAGGGCATAATCGTCCTTGTCCAGATACAGCGCCATGATCCATTTGCGGGTGGGCGCATACCAGACGACTTTGGGGTCGCGGTCGCCGCCGATGATGTGCGGCAGGACGGGGTTGTGTTCGTATTTCGTCCACGTCCGGCCCCGGTCACTGCTGTACGCCAGACACTGCGTAAAGGGCTGGCCTTGCGATTCGGGCGACGTGCCGCCCGCCGCCGTGTAAAACGCCACGAGCGTCTTTTCCGGCCCGCTTTGCAGGCCGGATGTGTTACGTTCGTCTACGACCGCCGACCCGCTCCAGATCGGGCCGCGCGCATCCGGCGTTATGGCGTTCGCGATCTGTTCCCAGTGCGTCAGGTCGCGGCTAATGGCATGGCCCCACGTCAGATTGCCCGATTGCAGCCCGAACGGGTTGTGCTGGAAGAACAGGTGGTACTCGCCCTTGTAAAACACCATGCCGTTCGGGTCATTGAGCCAGCCGCGCTGCGCCGTAAAGTGGAACTGAGGCCGGTACGTCTCGCCGTACAAAGGCCCGGTCTGCACGATTTCTTTTTGTTCCTCGTCACTGAGCGTAATTTGATCCACGTTGATATGCCCCCACCCCCCGGTCGCGCGATCCACGATCTCGATGCGGGCCATACTGCCCTGCAACTCGGATACGTCCCACGAATGCCATTGCAGGCGCTCGGTTCCGCCCGGTCGGTCGTTCGGCCCGGTCGCCGCGCGCGCAACCGCCCCATTGACGAGCAGGTTGATGCACGTCAATCCGGGATGCTGCCCGCCGCCAATAAGAAAGTTGATGTGAGTGCGCGTAATCTGGAACGGCGGCGAGGTCAGCGTCCCCATCGCGTCATCGCCGCCATGATAGGAGTTGACCAGGCCATGCCCCAGAAACCCGGACACGCGCATCTGCCCCGACACCGCCCCCGATGCGGGGCCGCTCCCAAACGCGGTTCCCGTCGTTTGCCAATCGCCGTAATCCCGCCCTTCAAAGTCCGCGATCACGATGTCTGTGCGCCGCGCCGACTGACTGCCCAGCAGCAGCAGCAATGCCAGGCAGCTCCCGATCTTCAGCATATTCTCTCCCTGCGTATCCCGCTTGTGTGTTTCATATCGTTCAAGGCACTTGACGCTCGCAGCATGGGCATTGCGCTGTTGGCAGGGGCGTCGCTGGCGACTGCGGTCTGCGGACACGGTCAGAATGTCAGGGCGTGAAACTGACGCGCCATACTGAGGACATAGTATTGTGTCAGCGCACTAGTATTACGACAACTCTAGCCACGGAATGGAGTTTATTCGTCCAGCAGTCGCATCTGTTTATATTGTGCGGCTGCCCCCCCGCCATAGAGTTCCTCAACTGAGGCCTCAAAGTTTTTGACTGCGTCTTCATGGTTTTTCAGGAACCACTCCTTATGTCTTTTCAAGTATTGCTCACGTATGTCTTTGCGCCGCAGGTCGAATGGGACACGAGCGGCGCGGGGATCTACGCTGTCAAATCCGTTAAAATCCATATCAAGACGCTTGCAGGCCATGTCAACATAATCAGGATTGATTTCAATGCCCACGCAATTTCTTTGCAGCTGCTGACACACGCGTAATGTAGTTCCGCTGCCGGAGAAGGGATCGAGTACGTTGTCTGCGGAATTGCTGGAGGCCAAAATCATCCGCTCCAACAGCCCTTCCGGTTTCTGAGTAGGATGATTTTGGCGGTTTGGATTACTGTAGTGAACGTGAGAAAACTCCCACACATCTCCGGGATTGGCTCCGCGCATATTGTTGCGTTCCCTGTAATACTTTTGTGGAACTCTCACCGCATCAAGATTAAACGTAAAATCCTGGCCTTTCGTAAACATCAAAATATCGTCGTGCCGGGGCGAGAAGCCGCGTGTCCTTCCGATACCCTGAGTATAATGCCATACTATCCAGCTATTGAAGAAGAGATTGTTCTCCCTGCTGATGATGTCGTAGAGATATGAAATGAACTGGAAACCCATGAAGACGTATAGCGATCCTGTTGGTTTGAGGACGCGGCGGCATTCTTTTACCCACTGACGAGAAAAAGCGATGTAGTCTTCAAAAGCTTTATCATCATGGTTGTTTCCGAAATCTTTGCCGAGGTTATAAGGGGGTCGGCGATGATGAGATCAAATGTTTCATCAGGCATACCTGCCATCTGCTCTGAAGCGTTACCCAAAATCACATTACACTGCGTCGTCATTTTTAATCCACCCATTTTTTGCTGCCAATCGCATCCACTGCTCAAGTGACTTGCGACTGCACTTTAGATATTTGTGATCGAGCAACTGGCAAAACTCCCATGTGGTTCTTCGAGTTGTGGAAACATAATGTATATCCCTGACCTGAATTTGCCCGGTTCCTAGAGCAGGATTGTAATTCAAATCTTTTGCATCAATATATTTGAGGTCATAGGCCCGGGATTTTAAAGTCGAGTGCATCATAGTTCATGGGACAGGTACTTTCGCTGAGATGTAGTCGGCGGCAACAGAAGTGTTTTGCCATGTTCGACCTGAGAAAGTGTCATTCCTGCCTTCTTCGCTAACCGAATGGGAAACATGGCTGAGAAGAATGTTGTACGGGGGCAGAGTTTATGCGACACAGGAAAAGGCGGCGTTCGGTTCTATAACTGAACGCCGCACAGCTTTAATGGACACGTACAGTTGAATGTTCGTATCCAGATTACCGCGCATAGTTTTGCATCAGGGCGTGGAACTGACGCGCCATGCCGACTGCCTCGTCGTGGGGGCGCTGCCAGATGTTGCGCCCAAAAATAAGGCCGGTCGCGCCCGCTTCCATCGAGTGCTGCGCCTTGAGCAGCAGGGTCGCGTCGTCCTCGTGTTCGCCGCCCGAAATCAGGGTCAGGGTACGGCCCGCCGTTTTGATGACGCGGGCGATCATGGCTTCGTCGTCCTCGTTCAGGTCGTTGTAGGGCTTGGGCATCTGCGCCTGCTGTTCGGGCGTAGCCTTTTGCGGAAAGTTCACCTTGACCACGTCTGCGCCCAACTCGGTAGCGACGCGAGCCGCGTAATCTATGGCATAAATGCCGTCCGGCCCGCCTTTGGCCTTGATCGCCTCGCCGCGCGGATACGCCCATACGATCACGGGCATACCGTACCGCTCGGCCTCGTCGCGCACGATTGCGAACTGCTTGAAGTCCTCGTCCTGGCGCGGCGAGCCGACGTACAGCGTGTACCCGACCGCGTCCGCGCCCATCCGCACCGCGTCCTCGACCGTGCTTTCCACGGACGAAAGCGGCGCGTCCCCGCCGGCGATCTCGGTCTTGCCGTTGAGTTTCAGCACCAGCGGGACGCGGGCGGCATAGTCGCGCATGTACTTGTCGGCCAGCCCGTATTGCAGGGCGATGCCTGTAAACTTGCCTTCCAGGGCCACCTTGAGTTCAAACTCCGGGTCGGCGCTGTCAGGATTGGGAAAGAAGTCGCGCGGGCCGTGTTCCAGCCCCTGATCTATGGGCAGAAACAGCAGTGTGCCGTTCGCAGGCCCGTTCTCGTAGAGCAGGCGATGCAGGCGCGTCCGCTTGCCCAGATTCAGATGCGACATGTCATTCAGGGTGACGCGTTTGTTGGGTTCCATATTCATCGTGCCTTTCTATCAGGTCTCTCTATCTTAATTGACGTTTAGACTTTCACAGCCGCCTTGTGTTTGTTGTTGACGGCTTGTTTCTTCTTGTTGGTGGCCTTGTACACCACAGCATAGGTGGGCGCTTTCTTGATTGCTGCGCCCACAGCGCGCCCCGGCGATTTTCCGCGTACTTGGGGCGAACGGGCCGGTGTCCCCAAGTAGATCAGAATAGTCGGCATGGCCCGGCGTGTCTGCTGCGGCGTGATCGGGCGGCGTGTACTCTCCCACGGCTGACGCGTTGCCTGCGCGAGCGGGCGGGCAAGACACAGCAGATTGCGCGTGGCTGCCACGATGTCCGTCCACGTCTGCAACTGCGTGGGCGTTCGCAGGCGCGGCGTTTCCCACAGCAAGTTTTGCTTGTCCACGCGGTAGCCATGTTCCTGGCTGTAGCGGCGCTTGTACAAGCCTTCGATCTGCTCTAAGGGCGGCCTGTCCTGGCCGTGCCACACGAACCAACTGATGCGCGGATCGCGCTCGGTGTTCTTGGCGTCAGGGCGCACGATGCGGATCACGCTTACCACCATGTCGCGCGCCCTCTTGAAGTGCAGGGTGTGCCACGCGCTCACCTGTATCTGCTGCCCCTGCGCGTTCGTACCCTGCCAACTCGCGTCGGGGTTGCCGTGCGTCTTATCCTCGTGACAGGCGAAGCGCGCCCCATCCTTTTTGGGTGCGCCCCGCTTGCCTGTTGGCGGTGGGGCAGGCCGGTACAAGACCCGGTTCCTGGCAGAGCGCAGCAGCGCGTCACACGCGGCCTCGGCGGGCAGGGCGCACAGCAGCAGCAGAAACGTCACGCTGCCATAGTAGCCGTCGCCTAAGAGCAGCGCGCGGCAGGGCAGCAGCGGGAGTACCTGACCCAACTGATTACAAGCGACTTCGCCTTGCGTTTGCGTACTCGGCACGCGCACGTTGTCCAGGATGTACGTCCAACTGCTAGGCTGCTCCGGCAGAACGGTCAGCGTAGAGAACTGCCAGCCCGGTCGTACCGGTTTGCTGCCTTCGGGCAGGTTGCTTTGATGCACATACGTGCGATCCTGGGCCGTCTTGCTGCACGGACGTGCGATGGAACTCGCGTCTATGCCCAGCACCAGGCGCTCGCCCCTAGCAGGCAGACTGACATACGCACAGAACAGCCGCTGCAAGGCCACGCGATCTACGCTCGCCTCTTGTATAGCCTGGTAGAGGCTGGGCCACTGGCGTACAAAGAAGGGCGACAGCGACAGTTCGGCAAACGAGCGGGCGGGTGTCTCGCTGAGCAGGGCGTCTATACAGTTGAAGAGCGCATCGCCTGCTTTGCAAAAACACGCGTAGAGTTGTTGGCGAAATGCGCTCAGGCGCGCAAGTGTGTTACAATCCATTGGGCAAAGTCCTTTCTTGGTCGTTAGGAACTTCACCCGATGGACAGTCAAAGCCTGCTTTGGCTGTCTTTTTTATCTAAACGTCAATCTATCTTAATTTCCTATCTCACTTTGCTTTTGAACTCTTCTATTTTGGCGCGAAAGGCTTTTACGTAGCCGGCGATCTCGCCGTTCGTCAGGGCGTTGAACGCGCTGTTGTCGGCGAGGCTGCCGGAGGCATACGCCTTGTACGCGTCTTCCGTGGCGTACCCGGCCTCGAACGCGGCGCGCAGGTCGGCGTCGGTCAGTTTTTCCAGTTGTCTGCGAAACCATTGCGCGTGGGCGAGCGGTATCTTCTCGTGAACCGGGGCCATCGCCTTGATGCTGCTGTCGTATTTGAGTGTGACCGTACTCGCGTCCACGCTCTTGACGAAACTGGTCTCTTTCTCATAGTCCGTGAGAATGCCTTTGGAACGCATCTGCCCGAAACTCGCGCCCCAGTCGCTGACTTCATACCATAGCTGCGGGCCGCTCGGCCCGTCATGCGCGATGATCTTGTTGTTTTTGGGCTGCGCGTCCCAGTTGTGCGTCATTACTTCCAGGATGAGCAGGCCGGAAAGCTGTTCGGGCGGCACACCGGGGTTCTTGCGCTCGTCCCAGGTCGCGTCCTCGTCGGGCTGTCCGGGTTTGGCGGCGGGAACCTTGACGTGCTTGCCGCCGTCACCCCGCTTGAAGCGGGCCGAACTGAACACGCCGGAGAGATTGTCTATGTACGGCTTGCATTTGCCCAGGTCGGTCTCCTGGGTGACGCCTTCGATTTTGCCGATTTTGATGTAGTACGACTCGTCAGTCTCGAA
The DNA here is from genome assembly GCA_965277875.1 of Chthonomonadaceae bacterium. Classification (GTDB taxonomy): domain Bacteria; phylum Armatimonadota; class Chthonomonadetes; order Chthonomonadales; family Chthonomonadaceae; genus CAWFQB01. The sequence continues at coordinate 4,861,080 of CBDIDV010000002.1, forward strand.
GCCCAGCGCCCAGGCGAGACGCGGCGCGGATACATCGGAATGCGCTTCCTCGCCGAACTTCACCGTCCAGCGCACATTGTTCTTGTCCTTGACGCGGCACTTGGGGCTGGTTCCCGCGCTGTCCACGCCGTCCCATGTCAGCGGCGGCGCGGGCAGGCGCGACTCAGGCTTCGCGTCCCGGCTCGCCTCGCCCCAGAATATCTGCACGGGGGCCAGACTGCCCCGATCCTCCCAGACGAGAGGCGTTCCTGTCGGCGCGGCAGACGTCGCATCCGCCGCCGCTTTCTTTGTGTCCGTCTTCTGCGTCTGTGCTGCTCCGGTCTGCGTTCGCGCGTTCGCCGTTCGCCCGCCCGTTATTGTTATGCCTGTCGCGAACCCCAACATCAGCCTGATTGCAATGCGCTGCTTCATCGTTCCCATGTCTCCTTTCCTTCAGGCCGCGTTCATAACACCCGTAGGGCGTGGGCTTGTCCCTCGCCGCAAGTACCGCCGCGTGAAACGCTCCGCAGGGCGACTCACCCTATCCCCTGCCGAAAACGCTGTCAGTCCCAACGACCCCTCGGCAATGCCTGATCTGCGGGATGTGCCTCTCTGTGCAGATTTATGCTGATGGCGGCATCGGCGGGGGACAAGATGGGTCGCCCTACGGGTGTGTTGTTGTTATGTCCATACGCGGCATGAGAAAAGAAGTATGCAGGCGACGTCAAAACCAGCAAAAGGGCGTATAACAGGCTCTTGTCGCCAAGCGTCGGCAGGGCCGCGAATACGCATTTACTGCGTGTTCGCGGCCCTGGCTTTTGTATCGTTGTCTTTGTAACGTTGTCTATGGTACGGCAGCCGGACTAATGCTTGGTCTGCGCGTGTTCGCGGGACGCGCTGAGTTGGCCCGCGCTGCCCAGGTACTCGTTGCGGCTGGCGATGAACTTGGCGTATTCGGCCATGAACACCTTGCCGGGAGGTCGCAGATCGAACTCGGCGGGCTTGTCGCGGAAGAACTCGCGATGTACGCGCGTCCAGACAAGCCGCCCGTCCGTGTCAATGTTCACCTTGCACACGCCCAGCTTGGCGGCGGGAAGATACTGCGCGGGGTCTACGCCCTTCGCGCCCTCTTTAAGCTGACCGCCCGCCGCGTTGATGCGATGCACCTCGTCCTGGGGAACCGAACTCGAACCGTGCATCACGAGCGGGACGCCGGGTAGTTTCTCCTGAATGGCGCGGATGCGGTCGAAGTGCAGGCCCTGTCCGCCGGAAAACTTGTACGCGCCGTGGCTGGTCCCAATCGCGCAGGCCAGGCTGTCGCAGCCCGATTGATGCACGAACTCATACGCCTCTAAGGGGTCGGTCAGGTGCGCGTTCTTCTCGTCAACGGCGATGTCTTCCTCCACCCCGCCCAACTGACCGAGTTCCGCCTCAACCGAAATGCCGCGCGCGTGCGCCGCTTCCACAACGCGCTTGGTGCTGGCGACGTTTTCCGCGAACGGTTCATGGCTGGCGTCAATCATCACAGACGAATAGAAGCCGCTCGCGATGCACTCCAGCGCGGTCGCCTCGTCGCCGTGATCCAGATGCACGGCAAACAGGGCTTCAGGAAAAATCTTGTCTGCGGCGCGGATGATGGCTTCCAGCATACTCTTGTCGGTATACGACCGCGCGCCTTTGGAAATCTGGATGATGAACGGGGCCTGCGAGGCGATGCAGCCCTGAAACAGCCCCATCGCCTGCTCCAGGTTGTTGATGTTGTACGCGCCCAGGGCGTAGTTGCCATACGCGTGTTCAAACAGTGTGCGTGTCGGGACAATCATTGTCTTCGTCTCTCCTCTTCTTCTCGTCTTTTTCTCGTCTTTTTCTCGTCGTCAGGCGGAACCTGCATTTGATTGGATCGCGTCGCGTCGGCTGTGTCCGCTCCTCAAGCGTTCGACGCGACGCTGTACTGTCTAAAGTATAGACGAAAAGACGCGTGTTTTGCCAAACGCGACCGGGCCGCCTGTAAAATGACGGACACTTAAAAGACTTTACCGTGTTTTGAACATCAGCAAGAATGCCGGGATTAACGTGTGACGGCGTAAATGCCGCATTATTACGTGGGCGAGCGGACTCAAATTCGTATAGAATGAAGGTGTCTTTCAAGTGAAAGGAGAGGGAGCCGATGATGAACACGATGAATCCGATGAATCCGATGAGTCCACTGAATGGCAGGTACGAAACTGCCCCGGCGACGGTTTGCAGCGCGTGCGGAGGTCTGTGCGAGGCCCACCACATTACGCTGACCTTGCGCCGCGCCGCCAACACCTTCGTGCTGGTGCGTAATGTACCCGCCGACGTATGCCAGGACTGCGGCGACTCGCAGTTTACGCTGCCCGTCGCCAGTCAACTGATCAGCGCATTGCGCATGGATCACGCGCCCGCCGATGTGGCGTTCGTGCCGATCTACGATTTTCCCGCCGCGTGAGCGGCCCGGTCTGTCCGGGCATGCGCCCACGACGTGAAAATCGTATTTCAAAAGCAGTGTGTGTAAGTCTGCTCTGTTCTTGTTTTCTGTTCTTGTTTTTCATTCCCGCGCCTGCCTGGCTGTGCCTGCATCCCGGCTGCCGCAATCATCGGCCCTCATCATCATCTAATCTGTTGTAATGCAGTCGTGACGTTGTCGTCCCCTGCGCCCTTTGCGGCGCGCAGGGGATTTTTCTTTGCCGTCTTGTGTGGCCCGTCTTGTGTGGCCTTGATTGTTTACGATTTATCCACAGGAACGCCCGCTCCGTCCTGTTCGCGCACCGAAGTCGTCCGCTGTTCGTAAAATGAAGCAGGAACAACACCCGTATACGAAAAAGATACGAAGAACAAAAATCGCGCGTGGAGACGAGAGACCGATGCCGACGCTGGAATTTGTGTGCGAGTTGCAGGCTTCCTTAGAGCGCGTATGGGCGTTTCATAACACCATTGATACGCTGTTCAAACTGACGCCGCCGGACAAACACGCCTGCCTGCTCGATCCGCCTGCTCCTATGCGAGCGGGCGTGGTCTACCGCATTCAGGTAAAGCAGTTCGGCGTCATCCCGATCACGATGCACAGCATCATACGCGATTACACGCCGCCAAGCGGCTTTGTGGACATACAGGCGCCGGGCAAAGGCCCGTTCAAGGCATGGACGCATCAGCACAAATTCGAGGCGCTGGCCCCTGACCGCACCCGTCTAACTGATACCGTCACGTATGAGATGCCGTTCGGGCCATTGGGAACCGTGGCGAACGCGCTGTTTGTACGTCATGACATCGAAAAGATGTTCGCCTTCCGCCACGATGTCACCCGCCGCGAACTGGAAAACAAACAGACAGACAGCGCGCAGAAAATACAAAACGCGAGCTGAACTCGAATCTTTTACCAGCAAACTGCCGTATTCGCGTCCGCGAGGACGCTTGGCGAAGCCTCCGAGACGGGTACGTTCTTTGTACCCGTCCAGAGTAGGTTCTAAACCTTATGAAGTCTTTGCGCTCGCATGACAAATTCATAGACGACCGGATCATGGTCACGCGCTGCGATGCTCCCCCGGAAACGCTGTCCGGGGCTGGCAGCGACCTGGTGCGCCACGACCTGAACACGGGCGCGGACACGAATGCTGCCGTAGACCTTTACACGGATGTTTTTACGGACGCTCGCCGAACCATGCGTGAGACCGAGGGAGAGTCACCGTTGGCCTGGGCGCTTCGCGCCGCCCTGATTGCTCACGATCCTCTGGAGTGCCGACATCTGGCGGAACGCGCAGGCGCACAGCGCGCCGCGGACGCGTCCCCTTTGCTGCAAACGCTGTGTCAGCCGCCGCGCGGCCTGCGAATGCGACTGAGGCGACGGCAATGGGCGCGGGCGCGCGTGGCCGCCCTTTGCGCCCTCGACCCGACCGATGCCCGCAACGCCCCGCACCTCGCCCAAGCCCTGCTCGACGCCTCACCCGACGTGCAGGACGCCGCCGCCCTCGCCCTGGCGCAGGCCGGCCCGGACGCCGCATCCGCCGTTGTCGCCCGACTGCATGACGCGGGCGACTGGCGGCTGGCGGGCATGAAGCGGCTTGTCATGACGCTAAATCGTCTGCACACGCCCACTGCAAACGCCGCACTCGTGCCGCTGATTTTGGGCAGTCAGCCCGCCGCACCCAAACGCTGGGATCGGCTGGTGGATTACTCGCTAAAAGCGGCGATCACCGTTTCCGTCTGCGCGTCGCTGGGAGTGATGGTCTCGTCCGGCAGCTTCATGCTCGGCCTGCTGACCGCGTTCGCCATGCTGGTCGTGATGACGATCTTGTGGATCGCGTTCATTTGTTTTTGCGCCCTGCCCGTCCGCGCCGTGCAGGAGTCTTACGAGCGCAACGCCCTGGCCGCGCTTGCCTCCGAGGGCTTGTGCCGACAGGATTATATAACGTATCTGCCCGCGATCATTGAGGGCGCGTTCGGCTACAACCGGGTCGCCTCCGCTCCCGCCCGCCGCGCCGTGCTGCACCTGCTGCCGCTCGTAACCCCGGACGATACCGCGCGCTTTTACGACACCACCCGTCAGCATCTGATGGAAGCGCTGGGCCGCTCTTATAACAATGAACTGGACATGGCGCTGTTGCGCGTACTGGAATGGATGGGGGACGAGCGGGTGATCCCCCGCGTGGAGCGCATGGCGAACCGGGGCGCAACCGAAGAACTAAGAGCCGAGGCTGCCCGTATCCTGCCCGCCCTGCACGAGCGCCGCCAGCGGGCGCAGGCTCCCGCCATCCTTCTGCGCCCGTCGCAGGCCGCGCCCACCGGTGGAGAACAGTTGCTGCGCCCCGGCTATGACGCCGATGCCACGCCTGCCGTGCAGCTCCTGCGCGGGTCACAGAACGAGTAAATGCGCCCTTCTCATGTACGCTCCTGCGCGCTGTAATCCTCTTTGAAACGCACTGCTTCGCGCAACCTCTTCGTTCTCCTTTATTACTCTCCTTTATTACTCACCTTTTGTCACCACAGCAGACGGCCCGCGCCGTGTACCCTGCCCGACAACCAACAATCACGACGGAACAAAGCGCGCGGGCATACGTACACTTTGCTGAAAGCGCACTCCCACGAAACATTCGGAATATCGTGGGGCGCGGGCATCTGAAATCGCGGTACATCACGCTGCATTACGCTGCCCTGACGGGCGGGGCATTTACTCACCACGACGAGCGGTTCGGCGGTGACCGACCGACCAATTCCAACAAGGAGAAACCTGATGCGACTGGAAAACAAAGTGGCCTTGATTACGGGCGCGAACAGCGGGATCGGCAAGGGTATCGCCCTGCGCTTCGCGCAGGAAGGCGCGCATGTCGGCGTCAACTATCTGCCCGGCGGCACACACGACGCAGACGCGCAGGCCGAAGTGGCGGCCTTTGCGACCGAAGGCATCGCCCTGGCCGGGGACGTGAGCAAGCGCGACGACGTGCAGAAAATGGTAGACGCTCTGGTCGCCAAGTTCGGGCGCATTGACATCCTGGTCAACAACGCGGGCATCGAGATCAACAAGCCGTTTCTTGACGGCACGGACGACGAGTGGAACCGCGTCTTAAACGTGAACCTGTTCGGGACGTACCTGTGTACGCAAGTCGCCGCCAAGCAGATGGTCGCGCAGGGGCCGGGCGGGCGCATCATCAATATCTCGTCCACGCACGAGGACATTCCGTTTCAGGGCTACACGTCGTACTGCGCGAGTAAGGGCGCGATCCGCATGATGATGCGTAACCTGTGCCTCGAGTTCGCGCCCTACCAGATCACGTGCAACAACATCGCGCCCGGAGCCATCGCCACGCCCATCAACCAGAAGGTTCTGGACGACCCGGAAGCCAACAAAAACGCCCTGAGCGAGATCCCGCTCGGACGCTGGGGAACGCCTGAAGACGTGGCGGGCGTGGCCCTGTTCCTCGCCAGCGACGAGGCCGCGTATGTGACGGGCAGCACGTACTACATTGACGGCGGCCTTGTCCAGCAGGTCACAAAATACTGACAGCATCGGTTTAGGCGCATATAGGGCGAATCATCTTGTCCCCCGCCGTTGTAGTAATCAGCGATATGGCTGCGAGGCGTGGAGTTTGCGGCGAGGGACAAGCCCCCACCTTGTATGCGCGTTTGTTCAATAGCATCAGCAAGGAGAAAAACCGTGATTGCAGCCTCGCCCCTGATCTCTATCGCGCCCCTTTCCGCGCCAAAGTTGCTGACCTACGAGCAGTACATGACGGAAGGGGAAGTCCATGCGCGTTATGACATTATAGATGGAGAACGCCACCTAATGACCAATTCCACTCGCCGCCACCAGCGCGTCGTCGGCAATATCTATGATCCGCTGCGCGTTTATGAGAAGCAGGCGAAACAAGGTCAGGTAATTCTCGCGCCCTGCGACATCCTTGTTTCGCAAAACCCGCTGGAAACTCGCCAGCCGGACGTGCTATTTATCAGCAGTGAGCGATTGGCGCAGAACGGGGATGAGAACGAACCGGCCCCGCTGATTGCCGCGCCGGAGGTCGTGGTCGAGGTGCTGTCGGATACCGAATACCGCAGCATTCGGGAAGCCAAAATCCGCGATTACTGCGCGGTCGGAGTGCGCGAGGCATGGATGGTCAGCCCGCAGGCCGAGACCATCGAGGTGCTGCGCCTGAGCGCGGACGGGGCCGAGACCGTCGCCATATATGGGCGGCATCAAACCCTGCCATGCCTGACGTTTCCCGACCTGACGATTTCACTTGCCGACATTTTCGCCGCGTGACACGCGGCAGATTTTATATTTTGTGATTTGGAGAAGCGCGTGACCGAAGAAGAGAAGCGACTAAGGCAGTCGGGCGAGCATAGTGTAGACTGGAAAAAGTGGGGGCCGTATCTGGCGGATCGGGCGTGGGGAACCGTGCGCGAGGATTACAGCCCGGACGGCAGCGCGTGGGACTATTTCCCGCACGACCATGCCCGCTCGAAAGCTTACAGATGGAACGAGGACGGTCTGCTGGGTATCTGCGAACGACGGCAGTATCTGTGCTTCGCGCTGGGCCTGTGGAACGGTCACGACGCCATACTGAAGGAACGTTTGTTCGGTCTGACCGGGCCGCAGGGCAATCACGGCGAGGATGTCAAGGAATACTATTTTTATCTGGACAGCACGCCCACGCACAGCTACATGAAGGCGCTGTACAAGTACCCTCACGCCGCGTACCCCTATGGCGACCTGATCGAAGAAAACGCGCGCCGGGGCAGGCAGCAGCCGGAATACGAACTGATTGATACAGGCGTCTTTAAGGACAGCCGCTACTTTGACGTGCTGATAGAATACGCCAAAGTGGACTGCGACGACATACAGATACTGATTTCCGTGACCAACAGGGGACCTGAGTCCGCCGCCCTGGACGTGCTGCCCACCCTGTGGTTTCGCAATACGTGGGCGTGGGGCGAGCATACGCCGCGCCCTAATATCGGCGTCATTCCGCCCGACAGCAGCATCCTTGCGGACGGCATGGCCCTGCTGCGCGCCGATCATGCGCTTGCGGGAACCTACTACCTTGCCTGCCAGGACAATACGAAATACGGCCCGCGCCCCGACCTCTTGTTTTGCGACAACGAGACCAATGCCGCGCGCCTGTACGGGCCGAATGCCGCAAACGCCGCTGCTTACGTCAAGGACGGCATCAACGATTATGTCACGCAGGGTAAAGCCGAGGCCATCAACCCCGCGCAGACCGGAACAAAGGCGTCCGCCCGCTACCATCTGGACATCGCGGCAGGCGAAACGCAGACCCTGCGCCTGCGCCTGATGAACGATGCGGGTACGGTCAATCCGCTGGGCGGCGGTTTCGAGACCCTCTTCGACACGCGCAGGACGGAAGCGGACGCGTTCTTCGCCACGCTCGCGCCGCCGGAAATCTCCGAGGATGCGCGGCGCGTCCAGCGGCAGGCGCTGGCCGGCCTGCTGTGGAGCAAGCAGTATTACCATTACAACGTGCGGACGTGGCTGGACGGCGATCCGGGCTTTCCCCCCCCGCCGCCTTCGCGCAAGCACGGGCGCAATGCCGACTGGCGGCATCTGGACAATGCGGACGTGTTTTCCATGCCCGACGCGTGGGAGTACCCCTGGTATGCGGGCTGGGATCTGGCCTTCCACTGCGTCACGTTCGCCATCATGGACCCGGCGTTTGCCAAGCGTCAGCTTATTTTGCTGTGCCGCGAGTGGTACATGCACCCGAACGGGCAAATTCCCGCGTATGAGTGGGCGTTCGGGGACGTGAACCCGCCCGTTCACGCCTGGGCCGCCCTGCGTGTGTTCCGCATTGACCGGCGCGTGACCGGCAATCCCGATTACGCGTTCCTGGAGCGCGTCTTTCACAAGCTGCTTATCAACTTTACGTGGTGGATCAACCGCAAAGACCCGGACGGGCATAACGTGTTTCAGGGCGGCTTTCTGGGCCTGGACAACATCGGCGTGTTCGACCGCAGCGCGCCCCTGCCCAACGGCGAAAGATTGGAACAGTCGGACGGCACGGCCTGGATGGGGATGTTCTGCCTGAACATGCTCGCTATCGCCATCGAACTGGCCCGCAACGATGCCGTGTATGAAGATGTGGCGACCAAGTTCTTCGAGCATTACATGTATATCGCGGGCGCGCTCAACAACATCGCGGGCGAGGGCGTCGGACTTTGGGACGAGGAAGACCAGTTCTTTTACGACGTGCTGCGCCTTCCCGACTCGCAGGCCATTCGGCTGAAGGTGCGCTCGTTTGTGGGCCTGATACCCCTGTTCGCCGTCGAGACCATCGAGCAGAGCGATCTGGATCGCTTCCCCGGCTTTGCCGACCGCATGAACTGGTTCCTCAAAAACCGGCCCGATCTGGCCGATCTGGTATCGCATATGGACGAGACAGGGCAGCGCGACCGGCGTTTATTGTCCCTTGTCCGCAGTCACCGTATGCGCGCCCTGCTCAACCGCGCCCTCGACCCAAACGAGTTTTTGAGCGACAACGGCCTGCGCAGCCTGAGCAAGTTCCACAAAGATCACCCGTATGTGCTGAACATTGACGGGCAGACGCGCATCGCGGATTACGAGCCGGGGGAAAGCACGTCGGGGCTGTTTGGCGGCAACAGCAACTGGCGCGGCCCGGTCTGGTTCCCGACCAACTATCTGCTGATCGAGTCTTTGCAAAAATTCCATTTCTACTACGGCGACGAGTACAAGGTGGAATGCCCGACGGGATCGGGGCAGATGCTCACGCTGTGGCAGATCGCCGAGGAACTCTCGCGGCGTTTGACGCATCTCTTTTTGCACCGACCCGACGGCACACGCCCGGTCTTCGGCACAAACGCGGCCTTTAACGCCGATCCTGACTGGCGCGATTACATCCCGTTCCACGAGTATTTCCACGGCGACACGGGCGCGGGCCTGGGAGCGAGCCACCAGACCGGCTGGACGGCCCTCGTCGCCAAACTCATCCAGCAGAACGGCGAGTAATCCGCTCACGGCGCTGTGACAAGGCAGGGGACAAGGAAGTGCGGCGAGCGGTATCGGCGGAAGCGGAGTTGGAGCGCCTGCGTCAGAAACTCGACGCCCTGCGGCGACAAAACTGACCGCGTGACACGCCTTTCAGGAATTTGGAACAGGCATATCAGCGCGCGGGAACGGCCCAGAGCTTTACGGCGGCGTCATTGTAAGTGGTCGCCAGGGTTTTGCCGTCCGCTGTCCACGCTATGCGGTCAATGGTTTTACCATGCTCCACGGCGAGCGGGCCGATCTGCTTCCATGTCTGCGTATCCCACAGCAACACGGCGGAATTTCTGCCCGCTCCCTCTTCGCTCGTGTCCGTGTCTACAACGGCCAGCGTTCTGCCATCGGGCGCAAAGGCCAGGCTGCGAACAGGCCCAGTCGTGCCGGACAGCGAATGCAGCAGCCTGCCGGTCTGTGTGTCCCAGATGCGCGTCACGGTCGGGGCGTTCTCGCCGGTTCCCAGATCTGATACCAGTCCGATGGAAAGCCCCCAGGTGCGGGTATCGCCTGCAGCGAGCAGTTTGCCGTCAGGGGAGAAGGCGAGGGGCAGTGCGCCGGCATAACCGCTTGGTTCTTCGTCCTCGTGCAGTGTGAGTTTTTCCTTCCACGAAGTCGTGTCCCACAGGCGCGCGGCGTTGTACGTGCCGGTCGCCAGCGTCCTGCCGTCCGGCGCGAAAATCACCTGTGCTGCCCCCCGTTCCTCCAGTTCGCGCACCATTTTTCCCGTTTCGACATCCCACACGCGCACCGGCTCGCTCGCGCCCTGCGAATAGCCTGCCGTCACCAGAGTACGGCCATCCGGCGACAGGGCGAGGGCTTCAATCCTCTGCGATTTGGTGTCTAAATTCCGCACCGCTTTTCCCGTCGCCATGTCCCATACTTGAACGCCGCCGCTTGCGCCACTCGCGAGACGGCTGCCGTCGTGGGAAAACGACAGCGACTGCCTCCACCCCGGCTGATTACGCAGACTGTAGATCGGCTGCAAGGCGGCGGTATCCCAGACCGTAACACTGCCGTCGCTTCCCGCCACGGCGAGGCGCGGCTGTGTAGGGGAGGCGACGAGTTCGCTCACTCTGCCCTGCGCGTCCATCCGCGCGTCGAAGGCGCGGGGCGGGACGGCGGAAGCGGCCCGGATTGCGCCCCCGCCCGGATCATGGAAGTTGTACAGCGCATCCATCACAAGCAAGCTGGAATCCGGCGTCTTCCCATCCGGCTTGAACAGCCTAAACGTGCCGGTCATCCGGCGCGTCTGTCCGTCCGGCGCGATGTACCAGCGCATCACGACGCGCGCCAGGGCCGGAAGCGTCTGCCGCAAAACGAGAACCGGGGGCGGCGGATCGAGCATTTCCACGACGCGGCACGGTACGCCGCTGAGGATTTCGGGAGGGAGTGTCTTCATACGCAGCCCACCCTCGGCGCGGGGCGGGCGCGTGACATAAGGGTCGAAATACGCGCACAGATCCGTGCAGGTTCCTGTGGGAAATAGATAGCTCAACTGATTGACACTGCCGCTCTGGAACTGCGCCAGGCCCGACGCGAGTCTGCCTTGCAGCGCTCGCCCCCGCAGTGTGTACGTCTCGTTTTTGTACCTGCACACGATGTCGAACAAGGCCACATCCGGCCATGCGACTTCCGGGTTGACCTGCTGCGCCCGGACGCGCGGGACATGTCCTGCCGACAGCAGGCCGGCCAGCATCATGCCGCATACCGCCCGCTGAGAAATACGATGCGAAATATGAAATAAAACATGCCGGGACACGCGCATTCGATTCCTCCTACCGCCCCGGCACGGCATAGATGAAAACGCCTTTGCCGTAGATGGAGACCGCGATGATTTTGCCGTCGGGGGCGATGTTTATGGAACTCGAAAAATCGGGAAACGCGACGATGGGCAGGCGACCGGAACCGATGACCTGCCATGTGGCCGTGTCCCAGACGGTCACGTCCGGGTGAAAAGTAGGACTGTCGCCGCGTGAGTCGCTGGCCGCCGCAATCAGCGTTTTGTTGTCGTCCGAGAATCGCAGCGTCATCGTGGCCTCCGTGCCGCCGGTCAGTGTGTGCGCCAGTGCGCCGCTTTCGCCGCTGAAAACAACGGTGCTGCCATGATACTCGCTTATCGCGATCCACCTGCCGTCAGGAGAGTACACGGGCATTGAGGGCATACTAAGCCTCACTTCCTCTGTATGCAGCAGCTTCCAATCCACGGTGTCCCACAGCTTAAACGTATATTTCTCGCTGAGTTGGTTTTTATCGTCGGGATGGAGGCTGACAGTCACAAGCCGCCTGCCGTCGGGCGAAAAGGCAAAACGACCGGCATCTGCGACGGGGGGAGAGGGCAGCGCCTTCCCTGTGTCGGCGTCCCACAGATGCAGCGTGCCGGGGCCGTCCTGACCTGCTTGCGTCGGGTACGCCAGCCGCCTGCCGTCGGGCGTGAAGGCCAGCCATACATCCCTGTTCACGTCGGGCAGCGCGAACAATTTGCGGCCCGTAACAGCGTCCCATAGCGTTACCGGCTGTCTGTTTCCGGACGTTGCCAGCCGCCTGCCGTCAGGAGAAAACACAAGCTGCATGACCTCCGGCGGCGCGTCCAGCGTCGCCAGGGTCGTGCCGGAGGCGATGTCTATGATCTCCAGGGTGTTATCGGTGAAGGCCACGGCCACGCGTTTGCCGTCCGGGGCCAGGGCGACGCGCCACGAAACGCGAGGCGCTCCCGGCTTCGGGCTGGAAAACGCCAGGTGATGCAGGGCCGGCGGCAGATTGACAGGGGGCGGCTTCGACTGTATTTTGCGGTAGCCGGTCACGACGATGTCTACATCATGCGCGTCATTGTGCGCGTCATTATGCGCGTCATCGCGCGCGTCGGTTTTGGTCGGCGGCAGGACGCCATCGCGCAGCGTGACTTCGGGCCTTGTGGCGGGCCTGCCGGTTTTGAGATCCAGGGAGAGGCCGGACACAGGAAATGAGGACGTACCCAGCGTGGTGCGCGCGCGATGGATCAGGCCGTCGCCGCCCACGTACAATGCAAAGGTTAGTCCGCGCTGTTTAAGTTCCACGACATCATAAGTTTCGCCCTCGATGGTTTTGCGGCCCAGATAGCGGGTCGCCAAAGGGGCCGCTATCAGGGGATCGAACAGGCTGAACATGCTCTGGGGTAAAAGCCCGCCGCCGCGCAGCCTGATACCACCGTTTGTAATCGTCGCCTGGTACTGCTCCACGGTATCGCCCTTCGCCTCGTGGAGCGTGACCGTGTACTCGCCCATCAGCGGGGCCAGGGCGCGGGCGGTCACACTCACCTGCCTGAGCAGGGCGTCGCCTTTTTCGTCGGCGCGGACGGGACCTGGCAGCGCCCCGGTCGCCAGAGCGCCCGCTGCCAGTACACATCGGCGTATGTTTGCCGCGCGTTCCGGGTACAGGAAACGTACCCGTCTGCCCGCCAGGTGCGTTGTCGGGCGTCGTATCGGACGCGATACTTTCGAGGCATTCAGGTCGTGCCATCGTGACTGTCGCGCAAATCGCATGTGCTTTCCTCCGCCTTTAGCTGCTCTTTGTTACGCTTCGTTCTGGCCTGCGCTGGCGCGCAGAAGCTGCTGCGGGGCGTCCTCGGTGTTCGCCATCGCGCCGCGCAACAGCAGGTCGGAGGGCGCGTCGTTTTGGGACGAGGCGCGCAGCAGCATCGCGCTCGCGCCCTGATTGCGGGCGCTCATCGTGAGCAGGGGCAGGGTGTCCTGGGCAAGCTGCTTGATGCGCTTCTGGTTGTTCGTGTACGCGTGGGCCTTTTCCAGACGCTCCACGACCGGAATGGCGGCTTCATCCCCCACCTGCTGCAAGGCCTTCAAAATGGCTTCGAGCAGCCCATAATGGGAATGCGCGTTCCGCATCCGCAGCATACCGTACAGGCTTGCCCTCTGCTTGGCGTTGAGCAGATTGCCGTCGGACGCGTTCAGGGTGGGCAGCAGGCGGACAAGGCCGGTCGCCGCCACAAACTGAATGCTCGCGTCGGGCCAGTCCAGCGCTTCCGCCAATGGCCCCACAGCCCGGAGGTCGTTGGTCTCAGACAGGGCGCGGGCCGCTTCGGTCTGTTTGCTGGACAGCGAGAAACGGTGCAGTTGCGTGGCGAGCAGGCACAAAGACAGCCACATCACGCCCATCTTCCAACCGCCATGCGTGGCAAAGGTCAGCCACGTCATGTAGGCCGTGTACGGCACAATGAACACCCACGAGGCGAGCAGAAAACCCAGCCGCATACCGGGGCTGCTGTGTTTGCGCCGCTCCTCGCGCAGTCGTTCCAGTTGCGAATCCACATTGGCGATGACGGCCTGCGACGTGGCCGACAGGGCGGGCGGCGCGTACAGTTCGCCGGTTTGCAGACCCTGCATTTGCTGCGCTGCCTCTGTACGGGCGTTGTATTCCTCCTGAAGCCTGCGCTCCAATAGAGGCAGGGCCTGCCGCGCCGTTTCGCGCACCTGCTGCTGCGGCGCACTCCAGGCCCATGCGCCGGTCAGCCGCTCCACATGCGCTATGGCCTCGGCGTCGCCCACGTTTACCCAGGCGGCCAGGATCGCTTTGTTCAGGTCGGCGTCGCGTCTGCGGTTGCGGGTCAGTTTGTGGTTCAGGTAGGCGCGCTGCTGCGCGTTGAGCAGAACGGCGTCGCCCGCGCGCAGATGCGGCAGCAGGTGCGTGAGCAGGGATTGCGCCACGCCACGCACACGGGAGTTGGGCGAATGGAGCGCCTGCGCGAGCGGCCCGACCCACCTCAGATCCAGCGGGGCCATGTTCAGCGCGGCCTGCGCGTGTTCCCCGGCCTGGCGCGCGCCATAGATCTTCACGCCTGCCGTCAGGCTTAGACCCCAGGCCAGCGCCTGCCACCACTCTCCCATCATCAGCGTAATCAAGAGGGGCAGGGCGGACAGGGGGGCGAGCAGAGACCACGCGCCATTTGCGCGGGACGGGGTACGCACCAGAAGCGACAGCCGCTGCCAGATGTCGGCGCTCGCCGCGTCCAGCGCGGCAGGCGAACGGGGGTCGCCCTGTGCCGCGAGTGCAGCGTTCGCGTCGAACGGGGCCGGTACGCCCCCCTGCGGCGCGGCTAAATCGGCAGGCGGCGAAACGCGCAGCAAATGCGGGTCTGTCTCTTTCCAGTCCATGATGGCGTGATTTCCTCTTTAACTACATTTTCACTGTATTTTCACTGTATTTTTACTGTATCGCTACGGCGCTGACGTAATGGGCGGCAGGCTTTCCGCCATGTCCCAGATTTGTACGCCCTCGAAATCCAGCAGCAGCAGCCTGCGGCCTGCGGGCGCGAACAGAGGCCGGTTTTGTACGCCGTTCGTGCGCGTACCGGCCAGTTCCCGCGCCTCTTCTAGTTTCCAATCGGTCGTGTTCCAGATTATCAGGCCGGGCTTGTCGGTGGAAATGTCGCCGCGCTGATCCGTATCCACGGCCAGCAGGGTTTTGCCGTCTCCACCAAAGGCGAGCGCGCTCAGGACGCCTGCCATGCCTTTGAGTTCGCGTATCAGAACGCCGGTCTGCCCATCGCAGACCGCGACCGAGCCGGCGGAGCGCATCCAGACGTAGGATTTCCCGTCCGGCGACCACGCGGCGGGCAAAACCGAAAAGGGGCCGCTGACGTAAGGGATGCGAAAACGCTGTTTGCCGCTCGCGATGTCCCATAACACCATTTCCGTGGTTCCGGTCGTGACAAGCCGCGCGCCGTCCGGGGACAACGCTATCGCCTGCGTGTTGGGAGCCGACAGCGAGCAGAGTTTTGCTTCCTTCGCCGTGTCCCAGATGTCAACCGTCACCGCGCCGCTGAACACGGCAATGCGCCCGCCATCTAAAGACAAAGTAAAGGCGCGAATGTTGGCATCCGCTTTCACTATAGGCCGCATCTGTCCGTTCGCCGCATCCCACAGCAATATGTCGCCCATTTCGTCCGCGCCCGCTAATGTGCGGCCGTCGCCCGCAAATTCCAGATGCGTGATCGGTACGCCCTGCCCGCTGAGAGTAAGCGTTTTTGCGCCGGTTGAGGTGTCGTAGAGAACAACGGTGTTCTCCCTTGTGGATGCAGCCAGCAGCCTGCCATCGGGAGCGAGGGCCAGGACGCGGCGAGAACCGTCCGCTTCCCAGTGGATGCGGGTGGGCAGCGGCGAATTGGAGAGCGGGCGGGCAGGCGGCGTGACCGCTTTGCGCGCGCCCTCGCTGACCGCCTCGACTAAAATCATCGCGCCCTCCGGGGCGGGCGCTTTGTCATTTACGGTGACAGGGGAGTTGACGCTGCCGGACGCGGGCAGTTTGCCGGACGTGGGCGGCTTGCCGGGAGAGGGCGGGGACGGTTTCGCGCTCCCTGCCCCGAAGGATTTAGGAAACGCGACAGCCGGCGCATGTACTTTAGCGCGTTCCGCCCTGAGCAGCGCCTTTGCCGCCGCCGCGCCGCCAACGTCGTCAGGCGGCAGAACGGCTGTGATGCGGTGTATGAGGCTGTCCGCGCCCACGTACCAGCGCAGCACGACATCATGGCCGGGCGGGTCGCCCGCAAAGCGGCGCAGGGGCCGTATCACCTCCACGACATCATACGTTACGCCGCCCACCGTTTCCCTGCCCGCATAATGCGCGGTCGGATTGTCAAGCGGCTTTTCAGCGGGCGCGAATGGGTTGTCGCGGCGCGGCAAAAAGTCGAGCGTGCCGGACAGCAGATCCCCCACTTCACGCGGCAGATCGCCCTGCTGCGTGGATTCGAGATCGCGCCACCCGCTTCCGCTCTGGGATATATAGGCGTGACGCTTGCGGGTCAGAGACGCGTCGCCAAGCCGATACGTGACCGTGTAATCACAGACGGCGGGCTGCATCGCGATTACCTGCTCCAAAACGCGCCGCGCCAGCGCCTGTCCGGCCTCATCGGCCCGCGCCTGACTGCCCGCAAACACCAGCGGCAGCAGGGACGTTCCGGCCAGCCGCCGCCAATGCGGGAACAGCGGACGCTTAATTCCTACTTTAGGCGCGCTTTTACTTACGCTCGTATGCTGCATCGTCGTCCTGCCGCCTTTCCACGCCCGATCCGCAAGGCGCTGCGCTTCCAGATGTGCAAATCATCCGTGTTTTAATCTCTCTCGCGTTTTGCAGTTCGACAACAAGACGCCGAATCCTCTTTATGGCTGCTTCTTTATGCCTGTCCACGGTTTTGCGCCGCCATGTCACAGCCCCCGCACAACTCCCGACAATGCAACAATGCCTCGGTGAAGGAAAAACACGCGCCGCAGACGAATACCCAACCTGTTCCGCACAATTTTTGTTTTATGCGCCTGCCCTGCTCCCATGCAGCTAATGACGTGGCGAGCGGCGCGCAAAAACGTACCCAAGCGAGGCTGACGTGCTTTTTCTTTTCGGACAAAAAAGCGACTTTGAACTGATCGCCAAAACCAATACCGAATGCCCTCTGTGCCATAAGCGCGACGGCGGGCTGTACTGGTCGGCCAAGAAAGCCACCGTGTACTTTCTGCCCATCGCCACGCTGCAAAAAACATACGTGGTGGGCTGTCCGCACTGCAAGGAATACTGGAACATAGACCAGGATCTGGGCAAGCGGCTGCACGAGCAGATACAGGAGGGCGGCAAGGTATCGGCCCGTGAAACAAAAGAGATCGGCTCGCTTGCGGAAAGCGAGACCGCCCGCAGCCCGTCCGAAACGCGCGACGACTGGTTCAAGGCCGCGCACAAGGGCGACGCGGGCGCGTTGCAGGCCATGCTCAAGCGGGGCGTGGACGTTAATCAGCGCGACGGGTACGGCGAGCCAGCCCTGTTCATCACAATTGAAGAGGGCCATGACAAGGCCGCGCGCGTCCTGCTGGACAAGGGCGCGGACATCAACGGGCGCGACGGCACGTTCGGCAAAACGGCCCTGCTCAAAGCCATCGAGTCCGAGCAGCCCAAACTTGCCAAACTGCTCTTAGACAAACGCGCCGATGTGAACCTTGCCGACAAAAACGGCTGGACGCCCCTGCTGCGCGCCTGCGAGATGGGCCAGTTGGAAACCGTTCAAAGCCTGCTCGCCCACGACGCCGACCTGAGCGCGCGCACCCCGAACGGCATGACGCCCACGATGCAGGCGTTCGTGCGCGGCCATTCCGACATCGTGGCCCTGCTGCGCGAAATGGGGGCCACGCATTAGGAAGAGGGAAGAGGGGAAGAAGAGGAGAAGAGGAGAAGAGGCTTAGAGGAGACAGGGGGACGGGATGAGGAAGGGTCAGGGGACGGCGCGGATCAGCAGTACCGTGGCGGTCAGCGGGGATGTGGAGGGCGCAAAGAAGCAGGCGGCGGAAGGCGAAGACACAAACGGCAGGGACGAGCGAAACGCAGGTGTTGACGCGGAAAAGGCGGGACGCATGGCGCAGGCGCGGCTGCTCGACGACACGGCGGAACGGCTGCGACAGGAGGGCGCGAAGAACAAGGACATGACCAAGCGACACACGCTGTTCGGCGCGGCGGCGGGTCTGGAAATCGCCGCCTGCGCCCTGCGCGACAACCTGCTCGCTACGCCCGACATGGACGCCGCCAAACTGCTGGCCCGCTATCGCGCCACGCGCATAGACTATCTCATCGAGAACGCGCCCGCCGCCCTGCCCCGCCGCCGCCCGCCCAAACTCAACGTGTCCAACGTCGTCAAAAGTAAGGGCAGCAAAAAGTAGGGCAAGAGTTTACTTATAAGTTGTTTGCGGCGAGAATACAAGCAGACCCTGCCCGCTTGTTTGGGCTGTTCCCGTTTCTAATATCGTTCGCAGGGCTTCCTCGCGACCCAACGCGGCGGCGATTTGCTTTATATCCAGGCGGTTGAGAACATCTGCCGTGACCGGGCGCTTGCTGTCCGCAAAGATCATGGATTGCAGGCAGCGGCGCGTGATGTCGGCGCTGAATAGTTCGTGCAGCAAGCTCGCCTCGTCCTCGTTGTCGCGGCCTATAAAGTAGCAGGTGTCGTCCAGCAGAACGGGCCTGCCCTCGAACGGCGGCACGAGCGTAAACCGCGCCGATTTGTGCAGGCCCGAAATCGCCACTTTGTACGGCGCGAACGAGTACGGGCCGATCCCGAACAGGCAGTATTTTGGCTGCGCGCGATAGATGGAACTTTTGCGCTGCGCGAACAAAGCATCATGGCGTGTCAGGTACTGCCAGGTTTTGGGCGCGGTATGGCGCAGGTTTTCCGTATCCTGGCCGACAGCAGCCTGCGTTATTATAATGCGTTTGGAGGGCGTGACATTGCCCTTTGCAATATCGCTCGCTTTCAGCAGGGGATAAACGCAGCTTTCCTCCACGTCTACCAAGTCCCCCAGGCCGTTACGCAGTTCGCCTCCGATGCAATCCAATTCCATTACTTTCGCCAGGTCGTGCTTGACGCCCGACCGCCAGCGGGTGTAGTTGACGCCGCAAAGATGTTTCAGCAGACGGTACGCGTCTGTATCGGAAACAAGTTCGCCGTCTTCCAGGCCGAAGCGAGACATGGGCTGTTCGCTGTCCAGCCCGTCGTACACTAGCGCACTCGTGTCGGACGCGCTGCCCGGCACGAACCGCGCATAGAACAGGCAGGCGTCTACGGCGGCCCCGAACCATTGCAGGGCGTCAATGCGGTACAACGCGCTCTCAGATGGCGTCATGCCGCGCTTCCAGCAGTATTCCAGCGCCTTGCGCGCTACGCCCGTTTTGCACAGCATCGCCAGGGTAAACGGCTGCTGCCGCGACGCCTGGGCCAGTTTGAGCAGCATCCATTCCGAAATATCGAAGTTGGCTTTGCCGGTTCGCGCGTTCAGGCCCGTCAGCCCTTTGATGTTGGCTTTTGCAGGCAGATTGTCCGCGCCCAGCGCGCCCAATGCCGCCGACGTTACCCACGGCGGATTGCCCAGGAACAAAAGCGGCGTTTCGATCTGAGAAACAAAATCGTCCCAGTCGAAGTCGAAGAAGTTCTGTTCGTGGAGGTCAGCAGATGTGTGAGGGTAGCGTTCACGCATAGTCTGCGCGGCGCGGGCGATGTAGTCGGGGTTGATGTCGAAGCCATAAATTTTTACCTCTGCGCCCCACACGCGCGCCGCCGCATGGACGAAGCCGCCCGTTCCGCAGGCAGGCTCGACGACAGCGCGCGGACACACGCCCCGCCGTTTCAGCAGGGCGCAGACGGCCTCGGCCAATGGCGGCGGCGTCTGAAAATCTCCGAACTCAACCTTGCGCCGCGCTTCACTCATTGTACTCGAATGATCCCTTCCATACGTCCTGCCTGCTCGATAGCGCGTCCATATTGCAGCCGCCATTGCAGCGCGTTAGAAATAGTCAAACATCCCGGCAGCGGCGGGTTTTGTATTATCTCGCGGGCCAGCGCCGCCATTTGAATATCGTCCAGAGGCAGCATACGCTCGCTCAAAAATCCGACTACGTCGTCTTCATTCCCCGCGTTTTCGAGAATGCGCCGCAGCCCTGTCGTGGTTTGAAAATCCCCGGTGCGCTCGCTTTGCACAAAGATTACATGACGTACCTGCAGGGTCGCCGTAGTCGCCTCATCACGCTTCTCGTATACAAAAACAAGCAGCGCGTAACCCAGGCCATAAACCTTCTGCCGCGCGGATTTGAACGGGCAGGAGGATTGCGGCTGCCGGACACTAGTGGTCTTGATGTCTACGCCCAAATCGGGAAAGTCAATACCCAACGCCGAGTTGCCGGCCTGAAATGTGTAACGCTCCTGAAGATACTGCCGAAATTTTTGTTCCAGATATGTCCCTACCGCTTTGCCATCCGTGACGCCGTACAGAATGGGTTCCTGATGTTGGCTTTCCAAAGTTGCGAACAATGCCGCCTCTTGTATCAATGTTTCTATGGTGAGTGGCTGCTTGTTGTTCATAACGGGTGTTTTTAGCGTAAGATAGAATGCGGGGCGATTCCAAAACGGCAGGTTATTCGTTCACCACAACTAGAGAACACTCCTGCTTAAATCATGGCAGAACATCAGAGCTTTTGTGAGCGGCTTTGAAACTGTGAAGTGGTATGCCTGTTCCGTTTTTGTTACGTGTATGTGAACCTTTCGCGTATTTCGCGTACCTGAAGAGGGACGCATATATAGAAGGCACACACGAGCCTAGGGAAACGCAAGATACGACGAGCGCGGCAGGGGCTGACTACGAAAGCGGGCGGGCCGGAACAACGTATGGGCGACGATAAACAACTGGTGCGGCGCTGGCAGGCGGGCGAGCGGCAGGCGTTCGAGGAGTTCGTGGACACGTATGGGGCGCGCGTCCACCGCCTCGTGCGCCGCTACGTCGTGAACCCCTCCGACGCCGAGGACGTGACGCAGGAGGTGTTCTGCGACCTGCATCGAAGCATCAGCAGCTTCAAAGGGCAGTCGGCTCTATCTACGTGGGTGTACCGGGTCACGGTCAACCACTGCCTGCGCCATATCGAGCGGCGCAAGGGCGATAATCTTCCGCTTGACGAGCAGGTTCTGCCGGACGCCGACTGGCACAGCGACCCGTCGCGCGCCTACTCCAAACAGGAACTATCGGATCAATTGCAGCACGCGCTGCACCAACTGTCGCCCGGTCATGCCAATGTCGTCGTGCTGTGCGAACTGCACGGCCTGTCGTATCAGGAATGCTCGCAAATCTTGAATATCCCGGTCGGCACGGTCAAATCGCGCATGTTCACGGCGTTCCGGCGATTGCGCGACCTGCTGAGCGGTTATGTGGAGGGCGGCGACGATCTGCCCGAAGACCCAGGCGACGCGAAACCGGCCAAAATGCGCGCGCGCGGCACACAGCGCAGTCCGGCCACGTCGGGCGGGAAGGCGAGCGGATGATGCGGCCTGACGATCAAGAAAAACAACAAGAAGAAAAACAACAAGAACAAAATGAGGTGTGCGAACGCCTGCGCCCCGAACTGAAAGCGTATGTGGACGGGCAGGCGGGTTGGTGGCAGCGGCAAAGCATCGGCAGGCATCTCACGAAGTGCGCCGACTGCCGCGAGGAGACAGCGGCCATGCGGGCATTCAGCGCAAAGTGGCGGCGCGCAGACGACGAAGTTCTTGATCCGAATCTGCGGGCCAGGATTTTGGCCGCTGTTCCCGACACGCCGCCCGTCCTGACAAGGGTTAGTGCGCCGTCACGCCTACGTCCTCGCTCTCTGGCGCTGGCCGGGGCCGGAGCGTCTGCCGTGATCGTCGCCGCCCTGCTTTTTCCGCAGTGGCAGCGCAGCGCGCGTGTTGGGTCGGAAGACGCGGCAACAATGTCCCTGCATTCGACCAGTTCCGTCACGAGCGCGGCCAGCCCCGCCACGGCACACGAAGCGGCGCAGACAATGGACGGCGCGGCGGCAAAACTCGCGGACCCGACTGCCCCTGAGCGCAATGTCGCCGCATCTGCCGCCCTGCCGCCCAAAACGAAGGAAACGCAGATAGCGGACGTGCGGCAGTATGGCATGGATAAAAACGGCGGGGCGAACGCTGCCGATGAAACATCGGGGGCTGGGGGAAACGGCAGTGTGTCGCCCAATGCGGCGGGCGCGGGCGCTGCAGTGCCCGCGCCGTCCAGCGCCGCCGTGTCAGCGAAAAGCGCTGTCCTGCCTACGACAGCCGCGCCGTCTCTCGGTGGCAGCGCAAACGTGCCGCCTGCGTCGGGTACTGCCGCCGCCGCAAATGGTACAGCCCGTGACACTTCACCTACCGATAACAAAGCGAACAGCGACAGCAAGGCGGACAAGCCTTCTGTCAATAGCACGTTCGACAAAAGCAAGTCGGAAACTTACACGGCAGCAACGAAGCCTGCCGCGGACGCGAACGACCACGCTAAAAACGCTCTCCCGCAGGAAGCACACGAAACGCCTCAAACGGACACGGCGGCAATGGCGCACAGGGCGGGACATGCAATGGCTCCGGGCGGCGAAGTGACGCCCGCCAAGTCTCGGCCCACTACGCCCCGTTTCGTCCCGATGCCGTCGCCCACCTCGCCTGTATACGGCAGGGCCATGACACCTGCTAATGCCTCTGATGTGCTGCTGAAAATCTCCGTCGTACACATCGAGATGTCTACGGCGAGCATCGAGCGCGATATTCGCGCCGCAGGCGGAAGTGTCGTCACTAGCGCGACGCAGACCGATGCCGACGGCACAAAATCCGCGACGCTCCTGCTGAAAGCGCCTGCCGCAAGCCTGAACGCGTTTCTGGCACACGCCGAGCAAACGGGAACCACGCTTCTCAGAAACGTTCCGCCTGTACTTCCCAAAGCTGCGACTGCCGGCGCTGCGAAACGCAGAACAAACACCCCGGTCCCCAAAGAGGGCCGGGGGCAGAAAGCCTATAGGAATGTCACCATCCGACTGCTGAACCGCAAAGCGACGCCGTAGGGACATGACGACGCTAAGAACGCCTGCGAATAGTTGCTGTAGATGTATTACGCGTCTCTGGGGCGGGCGCGGCCCGACTGCATCCAGAGCGAGAATGCCAGGGCGCGCGGCTCCTCTACAACCCCGTACAGCGCGAACCACTCGCACACATTGGCGACATCGCGGACGAACAGCGCATACGCGTCCGGGTTGTCCATAGGGTCTACGGCCTGCGGAAAGTCAATGATGCGCAGCGCACCCTGCCAGTACAGGATGTTGTAGGGCGACAGGTCGCCGTGTACGCGGTCGCATTCGAGGCATACGGCGAGGTTGCGGCGCATCTGCTCAAACAGGCGCGCGGCCTCGTCCCGCGTGGGCTGTACGCTGACTAACTGCGGCGCGGCCATGCCCGCCGTGCCATAGTAGTCGAGGAGCAAGGCGCTTTCCGCCTGCGCGTAGGGTTTGGGTACGTCCGCGCCGGCTTTATGCAGGCGTGACAGCGTTTCGTACTCGGCCCCGATCCATAGGCCGAACTGCGCGCTTAGTCCTTTGGCGGACTTCTGGGCAATGGCCTTGTCCAGGCGCGTGTTCATTGTGGTGCGGCCCTGCTGGTACACGCTGTAATTCTTGAAACTGCGGTGTTCGCGCGCGCGGTACACTTTGGCGGCGAGCAGGGCGTTGCCGGTCACGGCCTGTAGTCGGGGGTGCGCCTGACAGCAGTACACGCTCGCCTCTTTGCCGCTTTTGACCACAACGGGCGTGCCGACGATCAGCTCATCGGCAAAGAAACTCGCCAATGGCCCGCTGTACTCGCCGTCCTCCTCCCCATCTGCAATCACGCGCGGCCCGGACGCTTTGGCGCGGACTGTATTCTTGTCCGCTCCCTTGCCCGGCCTGGCTTTCGCGCCCGCGCCGCCTGCCCTGTGTCGTGGCGCGGCCTCCTGTTCCTCCGCGTCAAAGTCGCGCCAGCGCTCCGCCTGCATTCGCTGCCCCAGTCCCGGATCGTCCATCTCCGGCGTGGCGTTCGCGCGGTTCGCAGTTTCCGCATCTATCGTGCCGCTGTCGTTGTCACCGTCTTCGATGTCTTCTGTGTCTTCTTCTGTGTCTTCTTCGGGATTGCTTCTAAGGCGGGATTGAAGTTCATTCTCGCTGTCATTCCACTTGTTTGCAGGCGAATTCAAGATCAGACGTGGTGAGTTTTGCAATTCGGGGGTTCTCCGTATCAGGTGTCCGCATAGGGCGAGTGTCGCGCGCGCAGCGCGGCGAAAAGACAAGCGTGTTTTCAGCATGGGTTGTCATAAAACATCACTCCTACTCTGTCCACTCCGCATCTTCCAGATGTTTTTCGCGTGGCTGTCGTGAGGCGGCAGCCGGATACAGCGAAGGCGAAGGGACACGCAAACACAAAATCGGATAGACGTAAAGCTGTCTGATACTGTATCGCGCGAAATCGGCGGACTGCTAAACCGACGCGCAAAAATCGGCGGAAGTTCGTCGTGGGCAGCAGCAAAGCAAACTGTCCACGCCTTACACCTGACAAAAACACTTGTAATGCTCTTCTGCCAGATGCTTATGATATGTTTTACGGTACACCGTGACCATTATTATGTGAACAGCCGTTTATTTCACACAAGAAATGAGGGATGCCAATGTTCCAAAAGATGCGAAACATGGCGGCGAGGACATGGGCATCAAGGGTTTATAACGCCGACGTGAAGTAACACCGTCCTCTCATTTTCCGCCTTGCGCGTAAAGCAAAAATGCAGCTCCGCCGATTACGAAGCATCGGCGGGGCTGCGTTTCTTTTTCAGGTTTGCGCGGTCAGGCTTGCGCGGCATTCGCGTATTGCAGACAGGCTTGCGTGGCTGGGCTGTTTCAGGCTTTGCGCTCGCGCTGTATGTCGCTGACATCAGGCGGTCAGGGTTTTACGCGGGCTGTCCTGAGTCGCGCGCTGCGGGCGGCGCGGGAACGCCGCTGTCCTCCCTTATCAGCAGCAGCGTGGCGACGATAGCCACACAACTCATGGCAGCAGCGACATACAGCGCGAGCGCAAAGCCTGACCTCAGCGATTCTATGGACGGCGCGACGCCGGACGCAAGACCACCGCTCAGAGATACGGTACGGGCCGTGGAGACTGCGACCAAAACCGCCAATCCGATAGCGCCGCCGATCTGCTCCGTAGTATTGAGCAGGCCGGATGCCAGCCCCTGCTGTTCGTCGCTGACCCCGCCTGTCGCCGCAATCACCGCTCCGACAAACAGCAGCGACAGCCCGCTCGCAAACAGCAACTGCGCGCCAAGCAGATCGCGCCAGAATACCGGGTGCAGCGGCAAACGCGCCTGCCAGAGCAAACCTGCCAGAATCATTACAGCGCCGCCAATCAGCGTTTTACGCACACCAAACCTCTCCGGCAGCCAGGCGGCGAACTGCGAGGCCACGATGGAAACCAGTCCCAGAGGCAGGAAGGCCAGCCCGGTCGTCACGGCCCCGTAGTGCAGAACCTGCTGATAGTACAGGGTAAGAACAAAGATCGTCGCACCCGCAGCCGCCGAAGTCATTGCCCCGATGAGATTGGCCCCCACCAGTGTTCTGCGCCTAAAGATGGCAAGGGGGATCAGCGGGTCTGTAATCCGCGCTTCGACCGCGATAAATGCGCCCAGCAGAACAAGGGAAATCCCAAAACAGCCGAGCGTCCGCATCGCCAGCCAGCCCGACTGCGGCGCGGCGGCCAGCGCGTAGACCAAGAGCGTAACGCCCGACGTGACGAGCAATGCGCCCCACACATCCAGTCGGGGCCGCGTGGCGTCATGGCTTTCCGGCAGAACCCTATACGCCATAAGCGCGGCCAGCAGACCGATAGGGACATTGACGAAAAACACCGAGCGCCAGCCCAGCCCCTGCGTGAGCAATCCGCCGAGCAGAACGCCCGCCGCGAAGCCGCCGGACGCGACCGCACCCCAGATACCCAGCGCGCGATTGCGTTCTTCACCCTCGGCAAATGTCGTTGTGAGCAGAGAAAGCGAGGCGGGCGCGATGATGGCCGAACCGATCCCCTGTATGGCCCGTGACGCCACGAGCAGCCAGCCGGAACCCGCGAACCCGCCCAGCAGGGACGCGCCTGCAAACACGATCAGGCCCGCGATGAGCATCCGCCGCCGTCCGTACAGGTCGGCGGCACGACCCGCCAGCAGCAGCAGACCGCCCGCCGTCAGGCTGTACGCGTTGACGATCCACTGCAAATCCGCCTGCGAAAACCTCAGCGCGGTCTTGATCGTCGGCATGGCGACGTTGACAATCGAAAAATCCAGTACGACCATAAACTGCGCCACGCACAGCAGGGCCAGCGCGAGCCGCTTTCCACCCATGAAACCTCCCGGCGCGTCAGCGCGCCGCCAACAAATAAGCCTTGTTTTCACAATGCGCCTATCTGTGTTCTACCCGGTTCTGCGGGTGGAAGTTGCTATCGTGGCAGAAGCTGTGTCAGAAGAACATACGAGGATACGTAAAGAACACATAGAGAACACACAAAGAAGGTATCAGGAAGCAAAACAAAGCCGCGCCAGCGCTTGAACGCCGATGCGGCTTTAGCGTTCCTCGACCCAGGAACGCTAAATAAAAACGCTGAACGGGCTTGCCGCCAACATCCTACTTCTTTTCGATCAAAAATAAGAACTCTTTGCTGGCTTGTTCCGCCTCGCGTACCCACTCGCGCGTCCAGCGCATACCGCCCATGACGTTCCGCTTATAATCCACTTCGACCGCCTCCCGGAGTTTTCCCCCGGAGGTAATCACATCATGGAGTTCCTGCGCCGTAGCCCTGCCTCCTGAACTGTAAGAAAGAATGATGAAGGGTGACAGCGTGTTCTTTAGCAGACGCTCAATGGCTTCCACTGCAATGAATCCTCCCGCTTCGCTCCTCCTGAACTCCTCAAAAACGGAGGCGCTAAGTGTATCCGAGGTGTCCGATCTGCGTTTTGCTTTGCCGAATAATTCCGGCTTGTCGTACAGGCAAACCGACGTCCACAGGTGATAGTACGCGCTGTAGCGGACGCGCGACGGCGGCATTTTATTGTTGTTGGAGCCGTAGGGCGGATCATAATAAGCCAAGTCCGCTGTTGTGGAGGAAAGACGGTCGAAAACGTCGCCCTGGTAGACTTCGTGCTGGCCGCTTTGTGGTGTCAGGCGCGGCACTTTCAGTTTCATAGGGTGATAACTGCGCGGCGACCAGTCTTTGATGTAGGAGGCGAAATGCCCCAGTGTGCTGTCCACTTCATCTAAGGCCAGAATAAGACTTGTCAGCGCCACGGCCTTTTCACAGGGGGTAACATTGAGCCGCTCGATTTCGGCGCGAATCGCGTCCAATTTGCGCGTGTTATGTTTTTGCCAGGGTTTCTTCAGGTCATCCGATTGTATGGAGCATTCGCTGTCAGCGTCGCCGCCGTAATGCCGGGTAAACCATCCGTCTTCACCCGGTAGCGCGTTCAGATGATCTATCAACTCCTGATAATGCTGCTGCGGATAAGAGTTCATCAGGTAGCAGACGCCGAACACTTTCGACCATGAGGAAATGTCGTTGCAAATCACCCGATAGCCGCATTGCGCGAAGGCTTGCGAGACGCGCGTTGTTCCTGCGAACCCATCAAACACAGTTCTCGCCTGTGTTTTCTGCGCCAGTTGGAGAATGTGCGGCAATAGCTTTAACTTCGATCCCGCGTATTTGATGCCCTGTGTTTTCGGGGCATGTAGAACAAGATCTTCAAACAGCGAAAGGGCAGATGTGCCTGATACAGTCATGTCGGTGGCGCTTTCATCGTGGCTTTTATTACAAGCTGGATCGTTGCTTTTGCTCGTCAACGTCCTTCAGTAACTCTGCAAGAGCCGCATTATGACCGCTTGAAGTAGACAGCAGCGCGTGTGAAAACAGCTTTATTAGAGTTGGAGAGGTCGAATAATCTATCCACCCCTCGGTGAGACTATCGAAATGTTTTAACGCATTCCTTGTATGTGTCCAAAAACCGCGTTGAAGCGCGTTCGCGGTTGCACCTCCGTAGCGAACCTCACAGATGTACTCACCTTCCGCATCGAGAAACCTGTAAGCAGGATGCTTACGCCCACTTCCCTCTTCCAACAAAATGATCCGCGCAATGCTGGTTTTTGCACGGTCATAGTCAAACACGAATATGTTGCACCTCTGGTTTTTCTCATCGTAAATGAGAGGAAGAATGTTGATGTTGCTAAAATTGTCGAACACTGGATCGCTCATAATGTCCAGGATGAGTTGCTTGTCTTCTATCAACGGGCCATGATTCGTGAGCATAGCGAACATCAGGCTTCTCTTGTCTGTGGACAGTTGAAGTGGCCCATCTCCATACGCCTTCAAACTCACCGCAAACTTGTCTTTTGTAATTTCATTAATGATTTCTATGTCCTCCTCGCTCTGAAGAGGTCTTTGCCGACACGAATTGATCTAAAATCATACATATATTGGTTGATGAATTCAGCAATGGCTATTTCGGCTAGGTCGCCATGCGTTTTGTTTCCAACCAGACGCATAGTAAATATGTTACTGAGCGTGACTGTGATAAGTTGTGGGTTCTTGCGAATCAACAGCTTCAAACGCTGCGTAAAATCTTTGTATGCTTCCTTTTTGTCCATAGCAAAAGCTTCCGCTCAAACGCGCTATTTGTACTACCAGAACAATTCAGCCCAAGACTACAAATCAAAATGGCGTCCAGACTGTTGTGTTCTGGACGCCATCTTGGTTTCCTTAGCGGTCGGAACTTACGCCGTAAGCGCCTCGTGCGGGCCGTCCTGTGTCATGCGCTGCGGTTCAGGCTGCGGACGTCCCAGCAGGTCGCGGGCTGCAGCGGCAAAGTCCGGGGCGGTCAGCATACACAGGCGATGCAAAATTGGGATCGCGCCATGTTCGATGAACTTGTCCGGCACACCGAACAGACGGGTCTGCACGTCGCTGACGCCGCTTGCGGCCAGCAGTTCCAGTACGCCGCTGCCCACGCCGCCCGTGACGGCCCCCTCTTCCATAACGATTACCCGGCGCGTCCGACGGGCCGAGTCGAGGATTAGCTCCTTGTCCAGCGGCCTGGCCCAGCGCAGGTTCACAAAGTCCACGCTGATGCCTTCGGCCTGCAGGGTTTTTGCCGCCTCGAACGCGGGCGCGACCATATTGCCATACGCGAGCAGGGCCACATCGTCGCCGCGCATCAGCCGCTCGGCCTTGCCGAATTCAATAGGCGGCGTCACATATTCAGGCGTCGGGTTCTCCGAACCGCTTCCTGTGTCGCCGTTCCCGGTACTCAGCCAATCAATGTCGGGCGCATTGCCGCGCGGGTAGCGCAGGACGATGGGGCCGGAGTTGGAACCGACGACATGCTCCTGCACCATGTAGCGCATCATGGCATCCATTTCGTCGCCGTCTTTCGGGGCGAGCAGGCTCATGTTGGGAATGTGGCGCAGGTACGCGATGTCGAATACGCCGTGATGGGTCGGGCCGTCGTCGCCGACAAGTCCGGCGCGATCCAGGCAGAAGATCACGGGCAGGTTTTGCAGGGCCACATCGTGCAGAATGATGTCATAGGCGCGCTGCAAGAATGTGCTGTAAATGGCCGTAATGGGCTTCATGCCCTCGGCGGCAAGTCCCGCCGCAAAGCAGACCGCGTGCTGTTCGGCGATGGCCGTGTCGAAATAGCGATCCGGGTAGGTCTGGCTGAACTTGGTCAGGCCCGTGCCGTCGGGCATGGCTGCCGTGATGGCCGCGACTTTCGGGTCCTGCGCGGCCATATCCATGATGGCCTTGCTGAATACGCTCGTCCACGTCTGACCGCTGGATTTGCTGCCGCTGGCCGTGCCTGCCGCCACTTCCTTGAACATCGGCGGCGTAACGGCGTGCCACTTGCGCGCGTCGCCCTCGGCCTGCTCGTAGCCCTTGCCCTTGACCGTGCGAAGGTGGATGAAGACGGGGCCTTCGATCTGCTTGGTGGCCGCGAACAGATCCAGCATCATATCCAAGTCATGGCCGTCTACCGGCCCGAAGTACTTGAAGCCAAGTTCCTCGAACAGGACGCCGGAATTATCCGCGCTCACAAGATGCGTCAAGTTCTGGCGCAGTACGCTCGACGCGGCCCGGCTTATCAGGCGTCCCGGCGCTCCCGGAACAATCTTCAGGGCGCTCTTGGTCTGCGCCTCGACGTTCTGGTACAGGCGCGTGGCGCGCAGCTTGGCGAGGTACGTGGACAATGCGCCCACGCTCTCCGCGATGCTCATGTCGTTGTCGTTGAGGATGACCGTAAAGTTGCGTCCGCTGTGTCCCGCGTTGTGCAGGCCTTCCAGGGCCAGCCCCGCCGTCATGGACGCGTCGCCGATCACGGCCAGAACATGCTCGTCGCTGCTTTTGCCGGCCATGTCGCGGGCCACGGCAAAGCCGAAGGCCGCGCTGATGCTGGTTCCCGCGTGTCCCGCGCCGAACAGGTCGTACTCGCTCTCCTCACGGCGCAGGAACCCGCTCAGGCCGCCATACTGGCGCAGCGTCTCGAAGCGATCAAGCCGCCCGGTCAGCATCTTGTGCGCGTAGCACTGGTGGCCTGTGTCCCAGATGATCTTATCCGTCGGCACATTGTAGACGGTATGGAGCGCAAGGATAAGGTCGGTGGCCCCCAGGTCGGACGCGAAATGCCCGCCGGTCTTGGAAAGATTGTCTATGATCGCCTGACGAAGTTCGTGGGCGACCTGCTTTAGCTGGTCTCGGCTGAGTGTTTTGAGATCGGCGGGGCTATGGATACGCGACAGCAGTTCATACATTCGAGTTTAATCCCTTATCGGATGGCGGGGCCGGGTACGCGCTGCGCGGAATGGTCACGCGCGATGCAGGCAGGCTGCCAGCCTCTTTTGGTTGTTGCTTTTGCACCCATACGATTCCACAAGAAGAATGCTTCCTCCTGTGGAACGCTTCTAAGCGCAAAATAACGTCTATTTCCCCTGGACGTGACACCTGCGACGGCGGCTCCGGGTGAAGCAGGCCGCAAAGCCTGCTAAGGGACGCCCTGCACAGATGCCCTCGCATTTACAGAAGACAAGAAGATCGGAACCGTCGCGTAACGAAACGCTTCCTCGCAGCGGTTCCACGCATTGTACCACTTCGCGCAGGGCGTGTCAATCGGCCATACGCTTATCGCAGGGCAATGTACGGCTCAAATAATACTGTTGCGTCTTGTCTTCTTATATGGTTCCTGTACGCGGGTCGCGTCTGGTTTATCAGCGACCGCGCAGGCGCGCGAGTCTTTTCCACCACGGCGGGGGGGCGTCGCCTGCGGGCGCGGCAGGCGCAGGGGCATCGGTTGTGGAGATGGCGGGAGGCGCGGCGGATGAAGCGGGTGAGGATGGGCAGGGCGAGGCAGTCTCTAAAGGAGAAAACCGGTCTTTGTTCGGCGCAGTGTCAGCGGACGGCGGGCTTGTTTTGGACACATCATCGGACGCGCCGTAACGTATCACAATCACCGTGATATTGTCGTCGCCGCCATTGGCGTTAGCGCGGGATACCAGGCGGTCGCAGGTCTTTTGGGGCGCATCGCCCGCTGTCAGAATCTCCGCGATTTCCGCATCTTCCAGCAGATTGCTCAGGCCGTCGCTGCACAGCAGCAGCACATCTCCCGCCTGCAGCGCAAAGCTTTCCACTTCCGGCTCGACCATGCCGGCAAAGCCGATGGCCCGCGTCATCACCTGCCGGAACTGCATCGCCCCGCCGTTTTCCCGGCTGCGCGAACCCCGGCTGGCGTGCAGAAAGGCGTGATCGTGCGTCAACTGCAGCAGATGGAACGCTCTGTACAGATAGCAGCGGCTGTCACCGACATTGCCGACGATCAATTGATTAGCCTTTAGGAGGGCGAGAACGCATGTTGTTCCCATGCCATGCAGACCGGAGGTTTCGCGCGCCCGCTTCCATACGGCGGCATTGGCCGCGTGCAAAGCGCACCGGGCCGCTTCCGCTAAAACTTCGCCCGTGACGTTCGTTACCAGAGCGGCCTGGGCGCGGACAGTATCGGGAACAACGTCAATGGCGATGCGGCTGGCGACCTCGCCCCCGTTGCCGCCGCCGATGCCGTCCGCCACGACAAAGAGGCCGTCCACGCGCCCACCGAATTGATCGGGCGCAAGCGCGGCAAGGCTGTCCTGGTTGAGTTCGCGGACGCGTCCTTGATCGGTTTTGAAGGCGTAGGTCAGGAATGACATGGTATCAGCCGCGCAGTGGCAGGGTTGAACAGAGCAGGCGTCTCCTATTATGACAGCATTCCGTACCAGCGGCGCAACGGGCGTTGTACCGGGATTGGCGGCGCAGCCCTCCGGAGCCGGGACTTGCCAATCCTGCGCGTCGGCTGTGCCTGTCAGCATTCTTTTCAGGGTTCCTTTCAGGACTCCTTCTGCGCCTGAGAAGAGCGGTCGGGTGCGGGGAACGCAACGATTTTGCGCCAGGATAAAATTTCGTCGTAAATGGCCTCCACGCGCTTTACGGTCAATTCAATAGTGAAACATTCCTGCACCCGCTCATAGCCGGCCTGTCCCATCGCCTGCGCGCGGGCAGTGTCTTGAAGCAGATCCAGAACCGCGTTCGTCATGGCGTCGGCATCGTTCATCGGCACAAGGTGGCCCGTGACAGCCTCGACGACGATCTCCGGTACGCCGCCTCCATTCGTCGCCACGACCGGCTTGCCCAGCGCCATCCCCTCGATGATCACCTGCCCGAACGGTTCGCCCGTCGTGGAGGCATGAACAAGCAGGTCCAATCCTTCGACAACAGCAAACACATCGGCGCGAAAGCCCAGAAACTCCACGCA
Source organism: Chthonomonadaceae bacterium (assembly GCA_965277875.1). Taxonomy (GTDB): domain Bacteria; phylum Armatimonadota; class Chthonomonadetes; order Chthonomonadales; family Chthonomonadaceae; genus CAWFQB01. The sequence continues at coordinate 4,893,777 of CBDIDV010000002.1, forward strand.
GTCTTGCAGTCTCAGACGCTGCGCCTGCGCGCGCAGTTCGGCCTCATACGCTTCCTCGCCGAACATCGCGCTGCCGCAGATTTGAAAACGCGCGTTGGGAAAGCGGGCATGGACAGCGGCAGCCATTTGCAGAAAAATATGCTGCCCCTTCCACGGACTGAGCCGCCCCACGATGCCGATGACACAGGAGGAAGACGCGTTCGGCTTGTGTCGCGCTTTGTCGCCGTCCACGCCGTCATGTACCACCTGGATGCGTTTCTGATCGACGCCGCTGTACACTGTGGCGGTCAGCCGATCCTGGGGCAGGCGCAGCGTGTGGAGCGTGGCCGTGGAATTGGCGATTACATACGCGGGGACAATGCGGCACAGCTTGCGGAACAGCGTGACGACGGGAGCGGGCAGATAATCATTTTCGATGCGGTCGCGCACATGCCAGATCACGGGAACGCGGGCCAAGCGCGCCGCGACGCCCCCGATGATGTCGGCCTTGAGGGAGTTGGTATGCACAAGAGCGATCTGATGCCGGCGCATAAAGCGGGCCAGACGCCAGGCGTAGGCCACAGAATGCGCCATAGCCCCCACACGCAGCAGGCTGCCTACTCCCAGGCTGTCCTTGCGCGTATGCACGACGCTTGCATCCATCGGCAGGACGTGCGTTTCTACGCCTGCTTCGAGCAGCCGCGCTTGCAGCGTACCTGTCGCGCCCAGGGCGACAATCGGACGAAAGCGGCTGCGATCCAATCTTTTCACCAGATTGAGCAGGGCCACTTCGCCGCCGCCGAGCGCGGCCGTATGATCGAAAAACAAGATTTTCGGCACATTCCGCCCGTCATCCGGAAAGGCAGGATCGCGTGCGGGCAGTACGTCCAAAAATCAACTCCACAAACAGAAATCTACGTTGGAACTTACAACAGGGCTTGAAGCGGTATCGCTCATCCTGCCATCACTATGGCGCGGTCATTCAACCTGTCCATGCTGCCTGCCATGCCGACCATCGCGGCCATCTTGCGCCGGAACACGCCTGTGTCGAAATTGCGCGCATGGTCGCGGATGAAAAGCGGATCAAAACTAATTCTCTCCGCCTGCTCCACGGCCTCGCACACGGCGTCTACGGTCTGCTCCTCGAACAGAATGCCGGTCTCGCCATGCCGCTGCGTGTCCAGCGCGCCGCCCGCCGCATACGCGATCACAGGCACGCCGCAGGCATTCGCTTCCACGGGCGCGATCCCGAAATCTTCCTCGCCGGGCATCACATAGCCTTTTGCCTGCGCCATCAGCAGCGGCAGGTCGGCGTCGCTCACATGGCCCAGAAACTCCACGCTTGGCCCCGCTTTCGCCTGCAAGGACTGCATCTGCCGACCCGTACCGGCGATCTTCAGCGGACGGTTCAGGCGCGTAAAGGCTTCTACCGCCAGGTCGAGACGCTTGTACGGCACAAAGCGCGAGGCGATCATGTAGTAGTCGCCTTTGTCCCCCGACAGAGGAAAGCGGTGCGTATCCACAGGGGGATGCACGATCTCGCAGTCGCGCCGATAAAACTTGCGGATGCGCTGTGATACCGCGCCCGAATTGGCGACCAGTTGATCCACGCGATCCGTCGCTATGGCGTCCCACAGGCGCAGATAGTGCGTCCCCGGCTGCAGCAGGCCACGGAGGGCGCGGCCCAGGCGCTCGTTCTGCATATAGGAGCGCGTCGTCCACGCATAGCGCATGGGCGCGTGGGTATAGCAGATGTGGTGCGTGTGGGGCTGTGTGATGACGCCTTTGGCAAAGGCCGACGACGAACTGATAACCACATCGTAGCTGGAAAGATCGAACGACTCGAAGGCAAGAGGATAAGCAAGCAGGGCCAGCCGGTGCGTGTGCCGCTTCATCAGCAGTTTCTGCATGAAGCTGGTGCGAATATCCCAGGTCTGGTACTTGGCCGGCATCGCTTTCTTGTCGTAGGCGGACGTATAGACGGGCGCATCGGGGAACATGTCGTGCAGTACCTCGACGACCTTCTCCGCCCCGCCCATCTGCATCAGGAAATCATGAACGATGGCGACTTTAATTTTTTTGCTCATCTGCTTTATATCCACAATAGTCACGCCAGCTTGGAAAACATTCTGCCTCTAATGGCGTGGTGTAAGCCACGTGTATCAGTTCGGCAATCAGGAAGGGAACAGGCATGAGACGAAGCAAACGCAAATCAAAAACGAACAACGTTCGTGCAGCAGTGCAGGATACGCGCGGGGGATTTCAGGTCACGACTTTTGTCCCTACAACAGCCCGGAGAGTGAGAGCGGTAAGTTGCTGATAAAGCCAGCAGGAACAAATCGTTTAGCAAGCGGCGGACTGCTGTTTATGACGTTTGTTTAACACACATTAGTTCGCGGGCGTCAGGTAGATGCGCGACCCGATATGCCTTGTTGGACGGGCGATGAGCGGTCTCAAAATAAACCGGGGCAAAAGGTAGTCTCTTCAAGAAGATTGTACTCCTCTATTATGCGCTACTTTTTGCCCCGTGTCAATTATTTCTTGTCTGAAAACACTTTTAAGGGATCATCAAACCATAGAGTATTTTCAGCGGCAACGCCTGGAAAACATCTGCTTTCTTGTCGCGCTACTTCAAGCGGGACTTGCGCGCTTTGCCCAAACGCCACAGCGCAGGCAGTCCCAGTGAAAGCCCTAGGGCGATCACGCCTGGTTCAGGAACCGGAGCCGGTTGGTCATCAGCATCTATGTTATCCAGCGCGAACGTGTCCCCTGTCGTCGTGTCGCTCAGGCCAAAGCTTATCGTGGAAAAGCTAAATGCGCTTGACAGGGTCAGATGCCCCAGGTACTCACCGTTCGAGACGTAAGGGTTGCCGCCGCTGGAATTGGTCGCAATCGGCGTGGAGGAACTCGATGTGGCATAGCCGGAAATCACCAGGGTGTTCAAGTCTATCGGCGGCGGCGGGAAGGCAGCGGCAAGAACGGCAAAATCGAAATTGACGGTGTACACCGGCCGCGCAAACGTCAACCTCAAGACGGTGCTTGAGTCCTGAACGGCTTGCAGAACATTTCCGGAACCCAGAAGGACGCCCTGGCTGTCTTCCAACTGGAGGGCTTGAGACACATTGATGGGATCAACAATGCCCACGGTCGCCTTCTGGGTGGCATCGCCAATATCCGGTGTTAGAACTTGGCCTTGTGTCAGGTACTCACTGGTAAAATAGTTTTGCGGAGCCGTCGTGGTATTGAAGTTAAATCGCACAGTGGCCGCGTTTGCCGCCACTGAGGGCAGCGCGCCCAGAACGATGCCGACTGCCAGAGTAGTGAATCGCATGAAGCTTTCCTTTTTTGTATTGTCAGATTTTAACTCAAACGTGGAAATGTTTGCATCAACACTTTTCATGTTCGCGTATATCAAACCGACTTGTATTCTCACGGATAGTGAATGTTCAGCGCCGTACTCGCGGACGCGCTGCCATTTCTCTGCGTCGGGTCTTCATTTGCCTGCTGCGTGTAGGTCGCCGAGACCTGAACACGACCATTCTCCTGAATGCGCGATTGATACACGTTGTTATTCGGTCCGGTAAGGAATCCATTTCCGAACGGAGACGAATAGCCCGGCGCGAAGGCAACGCTGTAGTAGGTGTGGGTGCTTCCCGGCCCTGTGCCATTGTCAAAGGTGACTTCCCGCTCGATCCGGTCGCTGAAGGTGACGAACACCTGATAGAACACGGACGCGCCGCCACGAATGACGCGGTTGAGCGGAAAGATGCGCGCGCTGACGGGCGACGCGTACAAATTGCCAACGGCCAGAACTACGGAGGGAAGCAGCAGGACAGCGCCAAGAGTGGCGAAGACCGCTATGGGACGCCCCAGGCGCAGAGCGGGCGCAGTGACAAGAACGGCTTCTTCACGTTTACGCGGCAGGGGCCGCATACAGGCGGTTCCCAGGCCGAGGTTGAGCCACAGGAACATGGAAATCTGCCCGCACTGCCAGGACGGACTGCCCGCCGCATCCACGGCAAACGCCACAATGCCGGCCATAGATCCGAGCAGCAGGCTGCGGCGTATGCCCGCGTCCATCTGCTTTGCGCGGCGAATGCCGCCGACCAAGAATGCGAGCAGTGCGCCGACCATCAGCAGCAGGCCAAAAATACCCATCTCCGCTGTGGTTTGTAAATACCAATTATGTGCCTGTTCGCCCAGCGAGGAAGCGCCGCCGATGCTTGCGAGCGACATCCCATCTCCGGTAAACCGCTTCTGCTGTACGGCGTACTGGCCCACTCCCCAGCCCGTGAGCGGTCTGGCCCGCACCATCTGCATTGCGCCCTGCCAGGTGTGCCGGCGCGACTGCCAGGTATTGATGCTGTCCGCGTGTTCCAGGCTGGTGGCGCGGCTCAGGATGTGACTGGTCTGCGGCCACACCAGCAGGAAAAATCCCACGGCGACGACCACGAGCATGACGGGCAGCACGGCTTCCGGCCTGCTGACCACGGCGTTCTTGCGGCGCGTGACCCACAGGGACAGCAGGCCCAGCGTCGCCAGTCCCGCTGCGGCCCCAAGCCACGCGCTGCGCGCCTGCGACAGCAGCAGGGCCGTGCCGACGAGGACAGTGGCGACCTGCGCGACAAGCTGCCGATTATAGTTCTTTTCCGTGACCGCAACGACGCCTATGAGCGGCAGCAGGATCATCAGGAACGAACCGAACAACTGGTGGTCGCCGAACAGGCCCAGCGCATTTTCGTTCTGGCTGCTGCCGTACTGCGCGAAACCGAGTAGCGCGCCGCAGACCGCCACAAACAGCAGCGTGTCTACAAGTTTGGTTAAATACTCCGAACGCCGAAACTGGTACGCTACGGCAAAATACAGCAGTACGCCCGCTCCCAGGCGCAGCAGCTCCTGCTCGGCGTATTGTTTGTAGGGCGCGAAAATACACGACACGCCCGCCAATCCCATGAACAGCAGAATAGGCAGATTCGCGCCGGTCTTTAGAAACGTGGTGATCTCGGCTTTGGTGATGTTCCACTGCGCGCGCCATAATAGCGTGGCGAGCAGAACAATACCCAGACCTTCATACATCAGGGCCGCCGCGCCATGAATGCTGGCGCTGGCTGGGGTAGCGATCAGCGGCACGATCACGACCATTGCCAGTACAGCGGCAACCAGTCGGTTCTGCACGGCCTGATCCCACCAGGAGGTGGATTTTGGCATTGTTGGTAGAAACCTTTCGTTTCGTCGCGCAGGATAGGCCGGTGCCTTGCACATCCGGACTTAGCGCGGGAAACAGGAACGCCTGCAGTGCCTTGCACATCCGCAGACTGGAAAGGGCGCCGAAAGTCGCCTTGCATCGGTTTCCGGTCGGCTTCGGAAACCGATGTTTGTCTCCGGCGCATCGTAGAGCGACGCCCCGAAGCAGATATTAGGAAGAAAATTTACAATAAAAGAACGCAGGGCGAAACCTCGTCCTGCAATCCTATCCATTTTACAACACTCTTATAAGTTTTACATGCAAGATTCGTGCCAAAACGATGTTTTCACACAAATTTATTTGTTTTTTATGGGATTACCGCAATTATGCCTTGAAATGTTAGTTCAGGTCGTTACAGACGCAGTCCCAATACGCTCAAAACGGAAAGCGGCGCGAGCAGAGTGTTCCAGCTAAAACCCTGGCTTGTGGACTTGGCGGGAACGTAGACCATATCTCCCGGCTGCAAGGCGACGTTTTTGGACAGATCGCCCTTTTTGAGCATTTTGTCCACATTGACCTTTGTGACTGTGTACTGGCCGTCCACCATGCGGATGATTCCCACATTGCTCAGGTCGCCGCCCGTGCCGCCGCCGGCCTGGTTAAGGGATTCCAGAACCGTCACGCTGCCTTTTTCCGGGAACGTGTAATTGCCGGTTTTGCCGACCGCGCCTTGGACGGCATAGTGTTTTTCCAGCGCGGGGACGACAAGCACATCGCCCGACTGCATTTTGAACTTGGCGATGGCGTCGTCGGTCTTGCCCTGCACAAGAAGGGGATACATATCCAGTGGTATTTGTTTGCCATTGCGCAGCACGTACACGCCCGACAGCGCGGCGTGGTCGGTGGGATTGCCCGCAAGCGCCAGGACGGACAGTAGGGTCGTATCGGCGTCTATGTCGTACAGGCTGGGCTTGCCGACCTGACCGATCACCTGCACCTGACGTTTAACGACCGCCTGTTCATCGAGCAGCAGCAGATCATTGGGTTCGAGCGGCACATCGGCGCTGCCCGTAGGCGCGCTCAATACCTGTGCCACATCCACGACGACGACCTGCGCGTTCGCCCCACTTCCCCGGATGATCCGGCCCGTCACCATTTCCGGCTTGGCGCTCAGGCCACCCGCCGCGATCAGCGCGTCGAACACGCGCCAGCCCGGTTTCAGATCGAAGCCGCCCGCCTGCCGCACCGCGCCGATCACGCGCACACGGCGCGAATGCGCCTCCTTGATGACCACGGTGACGCCCACGTTGTTGAGCGTTTTTTCCAGTTCGGTCTGTATGTCGGCGGCAAGGGCGCGCGGCGTCTTGCCCGCCGCCTGCATTTCTCCCAGCGTGGGAAATGTAATTTTGCCATCCGGCAGAATCGTCAGGATGTGATCCAGGTCGCTGTGGTTGCGAACTGTGATCTCAACAACATCGTCGGGGCCGAGCAGGGGCTGCCCCAATGCGGCGTCCTGCGGCTTGTCCTGTGCTGCGCCGGGTATCGCGTCCGTTATATCCGCCTGCGCGCCGTGACATGAAACGCCTGCGCTCATCCAGCAGAACAGAACCACTGCCCCCAGCCGGGCAGATGGGGCCAAGACATGATGAGAATGATTAAGATGAGAATGGTTAAGATGAGGATAATCAAGATGAATGAAGCAATCTTTCAGCCATTTCATGTGTCCTTCTCCTCCTGCTTCTTCGGCTCGCCAAGCGGTCGGCCCTCATTGTCTACAATGGGCAGCGTCGTCGGAAGACGTGTTCCGACCAGCGCGGAACTTGTCGTCGCATTGGTGGCCGTCATGTTTGCCTCACGCTCATTGCCGCTCCCGGCTTCCTCGTCCTCATGTCGCTGCATCAGCAGATCGAACTCATTGGTAGAAAAGCGGCGGGACGATCCCTCTTCCGTCAAGGCGTTGTCACCCTGATAATAGTTGTAGTAGCGATAGTAGCCGTAATAGTAATCGTCGCGGTTGCCGCTGATGTCTATCTTGTTGAAGACCACGCCCAGCAGATTGGCATGGGCCTGTTCCAGCAGTTCCGCCGAACGGCGCATGGCCGATTTCTTGGTGGCCCCGAACTGCGCGACATAGAGTACGCCGTCCACGTCGGCGGATAGCACCTGCGCGTCGGCTGTGGCAAGGCAGGGCGGCGTATCGTAGATCACGATGTCGGCCCGCTCGCGCAGGTCGGCGTGTATGCGCCGCATCACTTTGGAGTTGAGTATTTCGGCGGGGTTGGGCGGCAATGGCCCGGCAGTCAGCACGCGCATGTTGCGAACATGCGTGTTTTGCAGGGCTTCATCGAGGGCCAGTTCCCCCACTAAGACATTAGTCAGGCCGGGCCTGCGCTCCAGGCCGCACGATTTATGCACGGTCGGGCGGCGCAGGTCGGCGTCCACGAGGATCACGCGCCGCCCGTCCAGCGCCATCGCCACGGCAAGGTTGTAAGCGGTCATGCTTTTGCCCTCGCCGGGAACCGTGCTTGTCACCATAATAGACTGAATGGGCGCGTCCACGCCGCTGAAGTTGACGTTCGTGCGCAGGACGCGGTACGTTTCCAGCAGGTTGCCGCCGCGCGTGCGCCCCAGCAGGCGCGCGTCCGCATCTTCGACGAGGGGGATGTAGCCCAGTGCGGCCACGCCAAAGATGCGCTTGGCCTCCTCGGGCGTGTTGATGCGGTCATCCATAAACTCCTGCAGCATGGCAAAGCACAGGCCCAGTGTCAGCCCGATCAGGGTGGCGGCCAGCATGTTGTTCATGGGCCGGGGCGCGATCTGGCCGGCGGGGCCGGCGGGTGAGATCACCAGGACAGGGTCATGCGTGGCCGTGGCGCGCAGGCTCAGGTCGTCCGCGCTTTTGGTGAACAGGGCCACTTTGCTGGTGTGGCGGTCAATCTCGCGCTGCAAACGCGCCTGCTCCTGCTCCAGGCCGCCATACTTGTTCAGTTCGTCGCTGTCCTGCGACGTAGCGTTCTTCAGACCGGCGAGATGGGCATTGGCCTCCTGCAATTCCGCCCGCGTAGCGGCGATTTTCTCCTTACCGGCGGTGACGGCGACGTTAGGAACGCGCTGCACCTGCGTCGTCGTGGCCGGAGCCAGCGCTATTAGCCCGTTCAGGTGGGCGATCTGCGCATCCACTTCCTGTACCTTCACGCTGGCAGGCTTGTAAAGAATCAACAGAGCCTCGCGCTGTGTGTTAAGTGTATCTATGGATGCGCGCATATTCTGAATCTGCGTGTTGGTAGTTGTGGTGGGCGTTTCCACGTAGGGCGGCAGGGTTTTCTGCGCCTGCTCCAGCGCGTTCAGGCGCGCTTGAAGCCCCGCCGCCAGACCTGCGGTTTTTTCCACATCGGCTTTGGCGGCCTGTACGCTTGTGATGCGCGCCGTGCGCTCGGTGTCCACGTTCGTCACTTTGGAACGCTCGCGGAACTTCTGCATGGCGTCCTCGCCACTCTTCAAGGCTTTTTGCTCGGTGTCCAGTTGGTTCTGGGCATACGCCAGGGCTTTTTTGATTTCCGTTCGGCGATTGCCCGTGACATAGTTCAGATACACGGCGGGCAGGGTGTTGGCGAACTTCTGCGCGTAGAGCGGCGTGTTCGACTCGGTAATGACATCAATGACATCCGTAGTCCCCGACTGCTTGGCCGACATCCGCACGGTCCCGGCAGGAACGCCGGCCATCTTGTACGTTTCCGCCACTACCTTCTCGCCCTGAATCACTTCGAGCTGCGTGTCCACCTCATGCCCCGCGTCCGCGCTGAACAGGTTCCCCATCGGATTACCGGGATCGAACTGTGTCACATAGTAGGACTTGCCTTCTACAAGAACGCGGGCCTGTGTACGGTACAGCGGCTTCGTCATAAACGTGACGATGACGCCCACGACAAACACGACCACGAACGTCTGAATCAGGATCCCCTTGCGCCGACGCAGCAGGTCCATGTACTCGCGCATTGATATTTCGGAGGGCTTGGTTTCTTCTTGCATTGTGTTGTCTTGCATCAGGCTATATTGCACTATAAGTCTGGCAGTATGAGTATCGCGGTATAAGTATCGCAGTAGGAAAGGTATGATGTGCGCCGCGCTGATCTTGTATGCGCTCGAAAGTTCATGGCTGACCAGAAAGGCGACGCCCGAAGAAATCTGTTTATTTGCGGCGGCGCAAACACAAAGGCGAGGCCGCCTTGAGGCTGAAACCAAACGAATTCAGAATAGATTATAATACGGTTTCGACTGTTTTGATTGGCCTGTTTATTATACAGCGCATATTTCTCCGAAAAACAGGTATATCGCAGAAGCAGTTGATCATGGCCCGACAAAACGCGCTATCTGTGTCTCCGAGCGTAAATGAGACGGTCAATCAAATGGAGTACCGGCGCAAAACAAGGATGATCGGAGGGCGGCGCGGCGAGCGTTCGCCTGACGCGGCATGAATGCAGGGTGTATCGGGGCTGCCCCTGTGCGATAACGTGCCTTGATTATAACGCATTTTTAGCTTATTTGAACGTGCTTTTTACACGGTTGTTGACATAGCCGCGCAATGAATGCGGCTCGTGCCGAAGGGAGGCTGCATGAATCTACAACAAGAGGCGGCAGAAAGCAGACCGTCCATGTCATCGCCATCCGGGTCATCAGGGCTTGAAGTACCTGGACAGCACCCGGCCCGTCCTGCTGCGCGGCGAACAGCCTCCCCTGCAAATCGAGGGCGATCTGCTCCGGCTGGACACCACGGATTTTGACCGTGTCCCTTATGAGCGCGTTCGTGAACTGTGCGCGTTTGCTGGTTTGCCCTTCTTTGTGATGCAGGCCCATTCCTGCTGCCGGCCGGCCCACGCGCTCACAGGCCAGTATCAGCGGCGCGGCGTCTGTTCCCCGCGCCGCAGGCAGGAAAACGGGCTGCGCCTGCCTAATATCATCCACACAGTCACCCACGCAGACACGCGCCAAAAGCAAACGCCGCCGGAGATGTTTGCGGCAGTTTTCCGCCGCTTTTTAGACGATAGCGTGTTCCGCAGCGTATACCATGAGTAGCCTGAAATGAGCCGCCTGAAATGAGCCGCCTGAAGCAGCTTTGCTCAATCAGCCTGGAACGTTCGAAGCGACAGCGTTTCACGCAGGCTGCATTGTGACCTCGACATAAAAGCAGCTTGATTTTGTTTTGACTTTGTTTTTGTTTTGTACACAGCGGGAGGACTTTATTATGCTAGCCGGCGTGGAACGTTTGGTAGACCTGGCCGGGTTGAAATACGCGGGACTGAGCGGCGTGGAGGGCGCGAACGCCGCGAGTATACAGGAGGCGGTACATCACGGCGACACGAGTGCGCTGGCCGCAACGGACGGGCATTTCGCCGCATTGGCGCGTGACGGGCAGACCGTTCGCATGGCGCGCACGCTGGGTATACCGCTGCGCTATTTCGTGGCGAAGATGTTCCACGGCCCGTTTCTAATCGCCTCGGATCGCATTGACAGCCTGTTCGCGTGGTGTCAGGAGCAGAAGATCGGCTGGCAGTTCGACCCGATGTATACCCGCATGGTTCCCGCGCACTATCTGGTGGAGATAGATCAGATCGGCTGCCCCGACCCGGCCCCCCGTTACCAGCGCTTCTGGACGCCCCCTGTCGGGCAGGGCAGCGGGGATATTGACGAGATCGGCGCGGCCTACATCGGGGCCGCGTATCAGGCTGCAAAGACGTGGCTCGGCTCGCTGCCCCCCAATGCGCCGATTGCCCTGGCGTTTTCCGGCGGCATTGACAGCACGAGCGTGTTTCTGCTGGCGCGGCATGCCCTGACTGAATTGGGCCGCGACCCGAACCTGCTGCGCGCTTTCACGCTGGACCTGGGCGGCGGCAAAGACGCGCGGCAGGCCGAAGAAGCGGTGAAAACTCTGGGACTGGAGGCGCAATGGGAAACCATTCAGGTGTCCGCCGACCAGGTGAACCTGGAAGAAGCCATCCGCGTGATCGAAGACTATCACCCTCTGGACGTGGAATGCGCGGCTGTGGCCCTGTGCCTGCTCCGAGGCATCCGCGAGCGCTATCCGGCCCTGAAATATCTGTTGGACGGCGACGGGGGCGACGAGAACCTGAAATCCTATCCGCTTGAAGACAGTGACTTGACACTTTCCTCTGTACTGCGCAATCCCCTGCTGTATCAGGAGGGCTGGGGCGTGGAAAACATGAAACACAGCCTGACGTACAGCGGCGGCCTGTCGCGGGCCTATGTCCGCACGTATGCCCCCGGCCAGCAATACGGGTTTGAGGCGTTTTCGCCCTACACCGTGCGCTCGGTCATGAGTCGCGCGCTTGCCATTCCGTTCGAGACCGTGCTGGGCGGCAGCGCGGAGCGGCTGTATACGCTGAAACGGGATGTGGCGCGCGCGGGCGTTCTGTCCGTCACGGGCCTGGACATGCCCGCATACCCCAAGCGGCGTTTTCAGGACGGCGCGGGCGGCGAGGGCGCGTACCGCAGTTGGCGCGTCAGCAAAGCGTGGTGTCGGCAAGTGTTTCTGCGCCAGTGGGAAGAGCGTCTGCGAACAGCCTGGGACCCCAACGGCGAGCGGCTGTCCGGCAACGTCGTGCCGGGGGCGGTCATGTCGAGTTTGTAGCAGGCTCTCCGCAGGGCCGCTCAACTTGTCTCCTGCCGCAAAACGCTAATATCTCCCGCCGATTGTGGCAGGAACGGCATCGTCAGAATGGCAGGGGACAAGATGAGTGGCCCTGCGGAGAGCTTTTTGATAGACGCGACTCATAATGATTACCCGCAAACCCCGGCGCGGCGCAGTCGGTGGATTGTGGAACGGCGCGGGACGAAGAACACGCTGAACCCCCTGGTTCCCTACGCCTCTTTGTGGGAGGAGGAGATCGGCGCGGACGGCCTGCTTGTGCCGACAGCCACGATCCTGCTGACCAACAGGGAGTGTCCGTACCGCTGCCTGATGTGCGACCTGTGGCGGAACACCCTGGACGAGCGCACACAGCGCGGCGCGATACCTGCCCAGATACGCCACGCCCTCGACCGCCTGCCGCCCGTCCGCCAAGTTAAGCTGTATAATGCGGGCAGTTTCTTCGACCCCGCCGCAATACCCGGCGAGGACGACGCCGAGATCGCGGCCCTGCTCGCGCCCTTCGAGCGCGTGATCGTGGAGTGTCACCCGGCCCTGATCGGCGAACGCTGCCTGCGCTTTCGTGATCGTCTGAATGGGCGTCTGGAAGTGGCGATAGGATTGGAAACCATTCACCCCGCCGTTCTGGACGCGCTGAACAAACGCTTTCGTGTGCAGGATTTTGAGCAAAGCGCGGCGTTCCTGCGACAGAACGACATAGACCTGCGCGTGTTTTTGCTGGTGCGCCCGCCGTTCATGTCCGAGTCGGAGGGTCTGGAATGGGCGCGGCGTTCGCTGGATGCGGCGTTCGCGTGTGGGGCGACCGCCTGCACCCTGATCCCGACACGCGGCGGCAACGGGGCGCTGGAAGCCCTGGCCGCAGCGGGACAGTTCGCGCCGCCCGATCTGCGCTCGCTGGAAGCAGCGCAGGAGTATGGCCTCGCCTCGCGGCCAGACACGAGAGCGGGCCGCGTGTTCGCCGACACCTGGGACCTCGAAAAATTCTTTGTGTGCCGCTGCTCCCCACAGCGCGCCGAACGCATCGCGCAGATGAACCTAACGCAGCGCGTGCCGCTGCCAGTACATTGCCCCTCATGCAGCGCGGCCTGGTCTGACACGATCTAAATAGTCATGCAAAGTGAGTTTGTAGAAGCCGGGTACAGGAAACGTACTCGTCTCGGAGGTGACTGCGTCACAGGGCGTCGTATCGGACGCGATGCACTGAGGCAACTGTACAAGCTAACTGTACAAGGTTACTAAACATAACGTCAACGATGTTTTGGTGATGACATGAATAGCGAGCGGACAGACAAAATTATTACGATGCTGGAGACGTTCCGCAAGTTTCCCGTTATGTATGCAGGAAGGATTGACGTTGATCTTACCGCTGCATGGCTGCACGGCTTTGAGGCGGGGCTTTCGATGTCTACTGATGACGGACTCAACGCATTCAGGCAAAAAGTCTTGTACAAGCGCAAGTGGAAGATTACAAATGTTTCTCCTTCGGTGGAAATGCGGGAACGCGGCATGACACCGGAAGCCATCGTAGACGAGCTTGTAATCATCGAAATCGAGGTTTGGAAGAGGATTGCCAAGGAGCAACGTCTGGCGGCAAAGCGCAGCGGCCTCGTAACGAGCGTATCAAAAGTAGTGCCGTCGGACATCGCACGAGACACAAGCCAATGACGTACAAGCTGGAAGATATGCTCAACGACTGCGCCGTGATCCGCACAACATTCGAGACGCTTGCTCTATTTCCCGCTGACGATCCGATACGCGGCGAAATGCAGGACATCGTCAACGACGCCCGCGCTAATATGCGCCTCCGCTGCGTGGAACTGCGCGACAATGCTGCCAATCTGGTTCTTCTTGGCAGTCCCCTGAACATGCGGCAACTGCGTCAGGCGCTGCAAACCCTTGTGCTGACGGGCTATCCGCGCCGTCATATAGACGCCTGCATGAAGGTGAACGTGTTTCAAACGGTGGAAAGGGCGCAAGCTGACGGCAGTACGCCCAATGCGCCATACCGATACGCGCTGCTGCTGCCGCTGACCGTGCCTGCCGTGCTGTCCCTCAACGCCGACACGCTGGCAACCCTTATCCTCGACGACCTGCTGCAAAGCGTTGAGCGTGACGCCAACTTTCAGGATAAAATGACCTTCGACACCGGCATATTCCAAAAGTACATCGCCTTCATGTTCGCCTGCTTACGCGCAGACAATCCATTCTACTACACCTGACGTTTGCCCGGAGGCCGCATATTGAACGAACAAATTATACACATACAATGGGATGGGCCGTACACTTACGCGCAAGCCCTCACCTTTCGCAGCAAGATAGATTACGGCATCTATCAGGTGCATGGCGCGTCTCCTGTGTCCGGGCTGAAAGTCCTGCTGTATATTGGCAAGGCGGAGCGGCAGACTTTCGGCAAGCGGCTTTCGCAGGAGACTTGGCCTAGTTGGGAGATGGGGAACGGCTCAGTCGAGTTCTATCTGGGCCGACCATCAGGGGCAGCCACACCCGACGATACAACCTGGAACTGGCAAATTCACATTGCGGAACGCCTGCTGATCACGGCCCACAAGCCCGGCCACAACAAAAAAGACATCACAGCTTTTGATGTCGCCGAATTTCACCATTTGCATATTTTGAATTGGGGCAATCGAGGCGGACTGCTGCCGGAAGTGTCTGGGGCGCGTTGGAGTTCGCGCTTTGCTGTGATAGACGGATATGGCCCATTTGGCAGCCACATTGCCGCCGACACGAGTGACAGGATGGAAGAAGACAGAGCAGAAGAGGACGAAGCAAAAGACGGGCCGGAGTTTTGAACCTTAATTTGTGATTGCGCCGTAGTACGTTCAAAGCGGTTTACTTTTCACAGCGTAAAGGACAACGACAACATGGACGACAACATCATGCGCGTGCTGCAACTGGTGCAGGACGGCAAAATCACGGCGCAGGAGGCCGAAGGGCTGATCGCGGCCCTGAGCGGCAAATCCGGCAAAAGCAATACACAGGGGATTGGGAACAGTTCGCAGGCAAGTTCAGGCGGCGGCACGGCGACGATGGCCCCGCCCGTCACGTCCTCTGCGCCGACCGAAGCCGCCTTCCACGAGACGCCCGAAACTACCAGCTACGCCCGCGCGCAGGGCCTGCCGACCGGGGAACTCTTGCAGCAGATCGCCGACGATCCCTCGATACCCGAACACGACAAGCTGACCATTCTCATCAACGCCACAAGCCTGCTGTGCGGCATCCTCATCGTGCAGCCCATTCCGCTCGCAGACTTCTTTATCCTCACGCCCATACAGGTGGCGGGTGTGCTTGCCATGAGTCAGGTGATGGGTCAGCCGCTGGGCAAAAACAACGCGGGCGAATTGGTTACCAGCATCGCCGCCGTGGTGGGCGGCGGCATGATCGCGCAGCAGCTGATGTATGCGGGCGTCAAGACGTTCGTGCCGATATTGGGCGGCATCGCCATCATTCCGGTCGTGTACGGCGCGACATACGGCTTGATGAGCGCGGCCCGCGCCATACTCGACGCCCGCCGCAGCAATCAGCACCTGAGCGACGAGGAGGTACGCCGGATCAAGAGCGAGGCCGAGCGACGCGCCAAGAGCGAGGGCCGCGACTGGTCGCCGAGCGCCATCAAGCGCGACCTGGACTTGTGGCGCGTCAAGGGCGAGGCATTCAAACGGTACGAAGACCTGTTTTTGGAAGAGCAGCGACGCGTCGTTACACTAAAACAGGATATGGACACCCTGGCCGCGCAGACCGCAAGCCTGTCACAACAGCGCATGGATCTGGAACGCCAATTACAAGGCATCGAAACCCGGCTGACAGACGCCGCAAACGACGAGGAACGGCAGACCCTCCAGTCAGACCGCAAACGGGCGCAGGACGAGATCGCGCGTCTCAGTCCCCTGTGGGCGGCGCGCGGGGCCGACCTGGACAGCAAGCGCCACGACATCGAGCAGATCCAACTGCGTCTCGAAGACGTGCTGCGCGAGCGGTTCGGCATCAGCTATCCCAACATCCACTTTGCGCCCGGCGTCCTGGCCCAGCTTGCGGCCACGCCCTACGCGCAGCTACGCAATGTGGAGCGGCAAATCTCCCTGCTGCAATTCGAGCCGGTCAAGGTAAACTATCAGAACGATCCGGTTCCCGACGCAAACGGCGAAGAGATCCGCATGGTCGCATGCGACGATCTGACGCGCCTGTACGCCACCACGCAAGGCAGTATGGTCGTAGTGCGCGGTATTGGCGCGTTCGATACCGAGGGCCGCGACCTCGCTCACTTGCAGGCGAGCCGAATTTGAGATAGTTTTTCAAAATTTGAGAGAGATGTTGTTTGTTGTTAGTTGTTTGCCGCTTGTTGAGGAGAAGCGCAATGCCTTCTCCCCAACGCTTTGCTGACTGTCAACTAAAAACCACCGACAAACAACAAATAACAAGCAACGAACAATACTATGAAGCGTCCACCGAAAATGAACATTCGTCCCGCCGATATGGAGGCGGGACTTCTCTTGCATCAGGTGCTGGCACAGGTCGCCGGCCTGCCCGAAGACTCGCAGTGGGAAATGGCGCTGGAACTGCTGCCGGATGCGTTCCTGCTCGAAGTCGTCCGCGCCAGCAGCCGCAAGCCCGAAGACATGATGAACCTGCTGGGCCTGCTGTCGGGCATAGCCGTGGAAGACCTGACCGGGGAACGCGCCGATCAGGACACGCTGGGCGTCACCCTGTATGGACTAATCTTCTCCTGCCTGGGCGAACTGGAAAAGCGGCATCATCAGTTCAGCGACAACGTGGTACAGATGACGTACCCCTTCGGCTACGACCCGGAAAACCCCGTCCTGTTCATTCCCAAAGACGCGGACACGTTCAGTCTGGAAGCCGTATTCGAGTATTACCGCACCCAGGACCCCGTACAGGGCTAAGGTGATTTCCTATGGAGGAAAGGCCATGAAGCGGTTGTTTCTGGCGATAATGCTGCCTGATGCGGCGCGGCAGGACGTGCTGAACGCGCAAACCATCCTGCGCGAAGCGATAGGCGCGAGCGGCATCCGCTGGACGACCGCGCCGCAGTTGCACTATACGCTCAAATTTCTGGGCGACGTAGACGAGGAGCAGGTTCAGGCAGTCGAGGCGGCGGCAATACAGGCCGCTGCGAAGTCCGCGCCGTTCCAGTTGGGAGTGGGCGGTGTGGGCGTGTTTCCCACGCAGCGCAGGCCGCAAACTTTATGGCTGGGCGCGAGCGAGGGCGTTCCGCATTTGACGCGGCTTGCGGAGTATATCGAGAGGGAGTTGGCCGAGCGGGGCTTTGGGCCGGAAACCAAACCCTTCCGGCCCCATCTCACCCTGGCCCGCTCGAAGACCGCAGACGGCGAGGAAATGATCGCCAAAACCCTGCCTACCCTGACGGACGCCGACGTATTTCAGAACGAAATCTGCGCATTCGACGTGGCGGACTGCGCGCTGGTACACAGCGAACTAAAGCCAGCCGGCCCGCTGTATACGGTGTTAAAAACATTTGCATTGGGGGCGGAATCAGAGTAGAATAAGTAGACAGAAGTTTTAACGTTTTACTCTCCCCGGTGCGAAAAACGCGTTTAATCGGCGCGCAGTTTGTGATGTATTGTTAAACCGGAGGCCACCCGCGTTTCGGCAAGGTTCGCCCTGCAAACTCTGCGCGTCGCTCATCTGCTGTAGTCATGTACGGGCAGCAGGTGGACGGCGGCGAGTGAAACGCCGCTGCGCCCTCACGCGACACGCGCCGTCAGAACTTGGGCGGCGCACGAAAGGAAACCACGTAACGTGGCTACAACAACCGACGAGACGACCTCCAAAGCAGACAAGACCGAAAAAATCGATAAGGCTGATAAAGCCGACAAGGTCGAACACAAGATTGACCCCAAAAAGGCAAAGGCGCTGGAAATGGCCCTTTCCGGCATCGAAAAGCAGTTCGGCAAGGGCAGCGTCGTGCGCCTGGGCCAGTCCACGCGCCTGAACATTGACGCCATCAGCACGGGCAGCATCGCCCTGGATATGGCGCTGGGCGTGGGCGGCATTCCGCGCGGACGCATCACGGAGATTTACGGAACCGAGTCATCGGGCAAGACCACCATCGCCCTCCAGACCGTCGCGCAGGCCCAGAAAAAGGGCGGAACGTGCGCGTATGTGGACGTGGAACATGCCATTGACCCGGAGTACGCCCGCAAGCTGGGCGTGGACGTGGACAACCTGTTTATCTCGCAGCCGACCACGGGCGAAGAAGCCCTGGACATCATGGACGCCCTGATCCGGTCGAGCGCGATTGACGTTGTGGTTTTGGACAGCGTCGCGGCCCTCGTCCCCAAGTCGGAACTCGAAGGCGATATGGGCGACAGTCACATGGGAGTTCATGCCCGTCTGATGTCGCAGGCGCTGCGTAAGGTGGCGGGCAGCATCAACCGCACGAATACGGCGGCCATTTTCATCAACCAGTTGCGCCAGAAGATCGGCGTGATGTTCGGCAACCCGGAAACCACGTCCGGCGGCATGGCGCTCAAGTATTACGCCAGTGTGCGCCTGGAAGTGCGCCGCACCGAGACCGTCAAGAACGGCACGGACGCGGTCGGGGCGCGTGTCAAGGTCAAGGTCGTCAAGAACAAGGTCGCGCCGCCGTTCAAGACGGCGGAGTTCGACATCATGTTCGGCAAGGGCATCAGCCGGTCGGGCAGTATGCTGGACATGGGCGTGGACATCGGCATCATTCACAAGGCCGGCGCGTACTTCAGCTTCGGCGACATCCGCCTGGGTCAGGGCCGCGAGAACGCCCGCGCCTTTCTGGAGGACAACGAGCCGCTGATGGACGAGATCGAGGGCCGCATCCGCAACAAGGGCGCGGAAACCACGATTGTCAACCTGGCCGACATGGAAGAAGAGGACGACGAGGACGAGGTGTAAGCCCGTCGCGTCACAGATCGCATTCCCCGCGTTTTCCGTTCTGGAAGGCGCGGGGAGTTTTTGTTTTGGCGAGCGTACATCGCGTTAAGCAGCATATTGCCGCATCATGGCGCGGCGTGTTATACTGTGCGTACAATGATCTCACGATGATCTGACAAGAAACAGGAGTAAACATAATGCAGGCGCTTAGATATATAGCAGAGATGGGAGCAGAAGGCAGGATTTCGCTTCCGCCTATAAAGTTACGAGAAGGCACTGCCGTTGAAATCATTGTGCTGGTTCGGGAGCCAGAAGAAGATGTAAGCGATCTGCTGGCAGCTTCCACAAGCAGTTTGAGTTTTTGGGACAACCCTATAGATGATGAGGTATGGAATGACGCCTAAGCAGCGAGACATCCTGCTGATTCCCGTCCCCTTCACTGACCTGAGCAGCGCGAAACGACGGCCCGTACTTGTCTTGTCCAGCGACGCGCATAACACCACATCCTCAGATGTCATGGTGGCGGCCATTACATCCAATCTTGATGGCACAGGTGTTGTCATTAACTCAGAAGACATGGAGACCGGAACGCTGCCACGGCAAAGCCGGGTGTTGCCGGGCAAAATATACACGTTGAGCAAAGGCATGATTGTCAAGCGCTATGGCCGCTTGAACACGGAACGGTTTCAGCAG
Organism: Chthonomonadaceae bacterium; assembly: GCA_965277875.1. GTDB lineage: Bacteria > Armatimonadota > Chthonomonadetes > Chthonomonadales > Chthonomonadaceae > CAWFQB01. The sequence goes on from CBDIDV010000002.1 coordinate 4,913,204, forward strand.
GTAGTCGAGGCGCTTGATAGCATATTGGGGCGCGAGGCATCATAATTCGCGACGCATAGGACAAGCCTCAACAGAGTTACGCCGAATTGGAGCGAAGTACGGTGAGCGCACACAACAAAGTCAGTGCGGTGCGTCTGGAGTACCATTCGCTCAGGTTCGCTAAAATGCTGTTCAAGCGGTTTCCACAGTGGAAGTCTTACTCTGGCTACTACGTCAGAGAGTATTCTGTCAAAGGGAACAAATACTCCTCAACATACCACCTGGAGGTTTCTGTACCTCCTATCAATTCAAATGTCAACGATGTGCTTAGTATCCTCGTGTACCCCGACCAGGTGATTGTTCAATGGATTGGCAGTATCCATAATCATTTCGATGCCTTGATCGGCAACGGCGCAGTCGGCTATATGGAAGCCGCCATTGACTACATAGAGCAAATCGTCGCTGACAAGATAATATTCGGCTACTACGTTCAGGACGGTAAGCCCACAGGCGCATATTTTAGTTACGGCGTTGAATTTGAGCCGCCTTCGGCATGGTTCAGCACACAACAGGGTTCCATCGTAACGCGTTCATGGAATGGCACACTCGACGCGGAACTGCCTGGGCAGACTAGCCCGCCCACCAGTGTCTAATACATTCCTGACAAGCTCCTTGGGAATGGATTCCTGGGCTACGGGCCGGGCGTCCACCGCGCAGCGGAAAGACACTTGGCCGAAGGCCCGTAGCGAAGCACTTTAGTGCATTGCAGAACGCAGCTTCCTTGTTAAGAACGCATCAGACAACGTTATTAAGGTGACAGCCGCTCTAGCGCTTTGAATATGTCTTCCGCCTTCCGCACAGCGCGCGGCGCTCTGAATTTTATGTCGGTCACTTCAACATTATAGTCCGCCCGGTTTCTACTGTTTCGCAACGCCATTCCGTCCACGCCAATGTAATATCGCGCGTCATCCGTCGAACTGCGAAATGCCTCCCATACCCGCGCATGATCGGTTGCGTTCGACACCAGCGATACGCCTTCCGCCTTTAGCAACGCTCGTGCCTTGCCAAATACCGCGTAATAGGCGCGACTGACGGCAGAACGCAACGACGCCTCATCGGAACGCTGTGCCAGTTCCTTCGCCAGCGTGAGAAACTCTGCCCAATCGAACGCCATCTACAAATACTCCACGTCGAAGTGGACGCTGCCAGACAGTGCGCGCGGAAGATGGATAAGCCACGCGTCATGCAGGCGGCGCAGGTTCTGCTCGGCTTCCAGTGTCTTTTCCGGCGTACTCATGTCCGCCAAAATTAATGCCCATAATTCCGGCGGTTGGGGGTACTCAGGATCACAGCGGATTTCCAGACGAACGGATGTGTCAGGGCCGAACAGGGCCGCGATGTGCGCGGGCGCGTCGGCAAGCAATTCCCGCGTCGGCAAGTTTGACGCTATGTACTGCTGAACTTTCTCCCGCTCTGCGAATGTGTATAGTGGCGGCAACATTTCCGCCCCACCCGCTGCCGCTGCCGCAGCGTTGGCCTGTATTACAGTTGAAGTCATTTCTATCGCCTTTCTTCTCGTGCCACGTCCTCCGCTGATTCCACATCAAATGCGCTAACAAGAGTATACTATAATAGCAGTATACCAAACACGCACAGAAGGAACCAACGCAAGGAACCAGCGCGAGGAACAACACGCATGAACACAGAGGATCTGGAAGCGGCCCGCGCGGTCGCTTTTCGTTATATCGGGTATGCGGCCCGCAGCCGCAGCGAACTGGAGAAACGCCTGGAACGCGAGGAGTATGAACCGGATGTGGTTCAGGCCGTGATCGCCGAATGCGAGGGCGCGGGCTGGGTGGACGACCAGAAGTTCGCCGGTGACTGGATCGCGGATCGCGCCGACCGCAAAAAGTACGGCAAGACGCGCCTGCGTATGGAATTGCAGCGCAAGGGCATTGACAAAGACACGCTGACCGAGGCTCTGGACAAAGTGGACGACGCGGGGGAACTCAGGCGCGCGCTGGGCGCGGCCCAGACGAAATGGAAGCCCGACATCTACGCCATGATGGATCGCAAAGAGCAGCAGGCCGAGAAACAGAAGCTCAGCGGCTTTTTAATGCGACGCGGCTTCAACTGGGCCACAATCAAGCAGGTATTCGCCGAATTGACGCCGAATGATTAGTTACCTTTCTCGTGTTGTAGGTGACGAGGGCATTTGGCACAGGGATTGATCTAATTCTTTATGCCTATTTTGCCTGTTCGCGCACTCAGCCTGCCAGTTACAGGCGGGCGCAAGGTTCGATGCAGGAAACACAAGCCCGATACAGCCCTTTTCCCTTTCGCCCGTCGTTCTTACTATAAAGAGCGAATAGCGCAGGGGGCGGGCGTGGCAAGGGTTTCCTGCGAACGCCGCGCCCGGCTGTTTATCGCTCGATTTCGGACAGGGGCCGTTTCTTCGCTATACGCCCAAATCACTGTCTGGAGGTGAGGGATTTGTCAACCAGTTTATTTGTCGTTGCGTTTTTAATCGTAATTTTGGTGTCGCTCATTGGCATTGTCGTCGGACATTCTTTAGTCATACGCCCCCTGGAAGCGCGGGAACGCGCTCGTGTCACAGAATTGGTACAGGCGCAGCAACTGGAAGCGCAAAAGCTGAAAGAAGACGCGCTTAAGGAGGTCGAATCCTCCAAACGTCAGGCGCTTCTGGAATCCAAAGAAGACGCCCTCCACTATCGTACCGAAGTGGAAAACGAAAACCGGGAGAAACGCGCGGAAGTCCAAAAATTAGAGCGAAGACTGGCACAAAAGGAAGAAAACCTAGATCGTCGGGCCGATGGCCTGGAAGTTCGGGAGCGTCAAATACAGGATCGGGACGCGCAGACCACAGCCGCGCGTCAGGAAGTGGGAGAAACATTAGCGCAGCAGCGTCAGGAATTACAGCGCTTGTCGGGCATGTCGCCGGACGAGGCCCGCGCGCTGTTTCTCAAGACCGTGGAAGATGAAAGTCGGCACGACGCCGCCAAACTCATGCGCGAGATCGAAGACCATGCGCGCAAGGACGGCGAGCGTCGCGCCCGTCAGATCGTCACGGATGTGATACAGCGGTGCAGCGTGGATCAAACGTCCGAAACAACGGTTTCGGTCGTGCCGCTGCCCAACGACGAGATGAAGGGCCGCATCATCGGGCGCGAGGGCCGCAACATCCGCGCCTTCGAGACCATGACCGGCGTAGACCTGATCATTGACGACACGCCGGATACCGTCGTTCTGTCGGGCTTCGACCCCGTGCGGCGCGAAAAGGCGCGTATCACGCTGACGAACCTGATCGTGGACGGGCGCATTCATCCGGGGCGCATCGAGGAGCTGTACAAAAAGGCCGAGGCCGAGGTAGACGCGCGCATACAGGACGCGGGCGAGCGGGCAATCATAGAAACCGGTATGACCGGCCTGGCCCCGGAAATCGTGCATCTGTTGGGCAAGATGAAGTACCGCACGTCGTATGGGCAGAATGTGCTGAACCACAGCATCGAAGTGTCGCTTCTCTGCGGGATGCTTGCCGCCGAGGTAGGCGCGGACATTTACGTGTCCAAGCGGGCCGGATTACTGCACGACCTGGGCAAGGCCGTAGACTTCGAGATCGAGGGGCCGCACGCCTTGATTACGGGCGAGATCCTGCGGCGCAACCGCGAACCCGAAGCCGTCGTTCATGCCGCCGAAGCGCATCATCACGATGTCGAGCCGGCCACCATCGAGGCCGTCCTTATCATCTGCGGCGACCAGATCAGCGCGGCCCGACCCGGCGCGCGGCGCGAGACCCTGGACACGTATGTCCGACGCCTGAAAAAACTCGAAGACATCGGCGAGAGTTTCGTGGGCGTGGAGAAAACGTTTGCGGTGCAGGCGGGGCGCGAGATCCGCGTGATCGTGCGCCCCGAACAGATAGACGACCTGGCCGCGCTCAAATTGGCCCGCGACATGGCAAAGCGCATCGAGGACGAGATGGAATACCCCGGCCAGATCAAAGTCACCGTGATCCGCGAAACGCGCGCCGTGGATTATGCGAAATAGCGACGCCCTCACCCCCAGCCCCTCTCCCAAACCTGGGAGAGGGGAGCCATTTGATTGCGGGGCAGAAAGCAGTTTCATGCGAATACTCATGGTCGGCGATGTGGTCGGCAAACCGGGGCGGCAGATCATGCAGGAAGAGGTTCCGCGCCTGCGCTCCGAACACAAGGTAGATTTCGTTATCGTCAACGGCGAAAACTCGGCGGGCGGCATCGGCATCACGCCCGACATCGCGCAGGGGATGCTGCGTAACCAGATTGACGTGGTCACACTGGGCAACCACGCGTGGGGCAAGCGCGACATCTTCGGGTTTCTGGACGAGGAGCCGCGACTATTGCGCCCCGACAACTACCCTCCGGGCGCGCCCGGCAGCGGATGGGGCGTGTTTCAAAGCGCGGCAGGGCCGGTAGGCGTGGTATCTTTGCAGGGCCGCACGTTCATGGAACCCGTAGACGACCCATTCCGCGCCATTGATCCGATCCTGGAAGCCATTCACAAACGCACGAAGGTCGTGTTTATTGACTTTCATGCCGAGGCCACGTCGGAAAAGCAGGCGTTCGGCTGGCACGTAGACGGGCGGGCCAGCGCGGTCGTCGGCACGCATACCCACATACAAACCGCAGACGAGCGCATCCTGCCGCTCGGAACCGCGTACCTGACCGACGTGGGCATGACCGGCCCGGTTGACAGCGTGATCGGCATGAAGCGCGACATCGTCCTGCCCAGATTCCTGAGCGGTCTGCCCGCCCGCTTCGAGGTGGCCGAGGGCGAAGCGCAGCTATGCGGCGTCCTGGTAGACATCGAGCCGAGTACGGGACAGGCGACCGCTATACAGCGCGTACAGGTTCCTACCCACGCTGAACTGCGTCGGCAGGCCATGCCCCGTTCCCCATTCTAAAGTTCCGTTGCGTTGTTGTTTGAAGCTGCTCATCGTAGACGCGCCGCAATATCCTTCGCTGGAGCGGCGAATAGCTTTTCGCGAAATGTCGTATAATGAAATCACAGCGCATTGCAGAGACAAAGCAGACAAAAGTAGACAACAGGCTTGTAAAAGCATTTGACTGCGTACAAGCGTTCAACTGAGGCATTTGACCGAAGCATTTGACTGAAGCATTCGAGGAGACAAGAACATGCAGGTTTCTTTTCAGCAGCGCGCGGCAAAACGTCGTGTCGCGGCCTCAAGCGGGATCGCGGGATTGCTCGCCCTCGGCGGCATCGCGGCGGGATTGGTCGGGGCAGGCAGAACAGCCCATGCGCGGCAGGCCGCGCCCACGGTATCCATTTTCAACGGGACGCCCGTACAGTCATCGGGAATTACCCTGAACAGCTGGGGCAGCGGCAGCATCACCGAAGATCAGAAGAGCATTTACAGCGGCAGCGAGTCGCTGCGTATCGTGACGCACGGGCAGTTTCAGGGCGCAAGCCTGCGCCTGGCCCACCCCATAGACCTGGGCAGTTTCGTGGCGGACAAGGGTGCATACCTCCAACTCGCCGTGCTGATGCCTACAACAGGCGGCGCAGCGGGCGGCACAGGAGGCCCGTCGGTCGGCCCTCCCGGCGGTTTCCCCGGTGGGTTTCCGGGCGGGCCAGGTGGACCGGGCGGGTTGTCAAGCAGCGGCGGCCCCGGCGGCAAGTTCGGCGGCGGCGCTGCAGCAGCGACAGGACAGCGCAGCGCCATCAACAACATACGCATGGTGCTGCTGCGCCCCGGCGGCAAGGGAACCGAGGTGGTTCTGCCCGTCGCGTCGGGCGCGCTCGACAGCGCGTGGCGGCTGGTCAGCGTGTCGGTGGGCGCGATCCCCGGCATCACCCAGGACAACGCCAAATTCTCCGAGATCCGCCTGTTCGGCGACAGTCCGGGCGTGATGTATGTGGGCCGCATCGGCGTCGTCGTGGACAACGCGCCTATCAAAATCGAGCCGGTTATTGACATGATCGTCGGTGTGCGCGCTCCCTACCGCTACGTCGCCAGCGCGTCCGCCGGCCCTACTCCACTTAAATACTCGTGGGACTGGGACAACGCGGACGGCATTCAGGAAGAATCGGTCGGGCGCAGCGTCACTCACACCTACTATAAAGAGGGCGACTTCGTCGGAACGCTGACGGTCAGCGACGTATACGGCTTTAAAGCCCCCGTCTCGACCCGCTTCAAAATCCACGTCCACCTGTAAAGACAAACAAAAAAAGCCTTATCCGCAGATTAACGCAGATAACGCAGATTAAAAAAACAAGAGCAGACCAATCCAATCGTATCTTTGCTTTAAAACCTAATCTGTGTTGATCTGCGTCAATCTGCGGATAAGGCTTTTTCTTTACTTCGTCACCGTGAAGTGATCGAGTTCTTTGCCCTGCGCGGAGATCTGGCGGAACATCAGGGTTTTGCCGTTGATGTCTATGGTCGTGAGCGAGTGGACATCGGCGATGTATTTGGCCGTGAACGGCTGCCAGGCGGCGGGCTTGTTCTGCTGGTCGGGGCTGTCCAGAGATGCGCCGCCTGCGCCTGTAATCAGGTAGAGAACGCCTTTGGGACGCGTGCTGCTGATGCCGTCGAAGGTTTTGTCCAGCGTCCATTCGCCGGCTACGACTCTATTTTTAGTTTCCACGCCGGCCAACGCGCCTTTCGCGTTCTTGCGGGCGGCGAATGTCAGGGGATATGTGCGCTGATAGTTGCTGACATGCCCGCTGAACACCACGTCCACATGGTTCTGCTCGAAGATGTCGCTCAACAGGCGCATCTGCTGGTCGCCCAATCCTTCTTTGGCGCTGCTGAAACCAGGATGGTGGAAGGCCACGAAGCGCCAGGTCGTGGCCTGCGCGTTTGCCAGATCGTTCGTCACCCACGCGCGCAGGTCGGGGTTCGTCCAATCTACGTAGGGGTTGCTGTCCAGTATTGTCCAGTGCGCGTTGCCGTAGTCGAAGGAAAAGTTCGCCATGCGTGGATAGCTGGCCTGCGCCGCGTCCCTAAACGCTTTTTGCGCGGGCGGCGAACCGGCAAGCGTGACGGTTTTGCCGGGCGCGGGCGTTTCGACGGGGCCGTTGAGCGGCTGACTCCAATAGTAGTAGTACGCCATGCCGTCGGGGGCCTTGTCAAAGTCCCCACGCGCCACGTCCTGGCTGCCCGGTACGCCCACAAACAGGGTCGAGCGCGTCAGGGGAGCGCCTACGGCGGGGTCTGCCTGATCCGCGTTGTACACGGGGAAAAACTTCTGCCGATATTCGGAAATGCGCCCCTGTTCGGATACAAGATTGCCCGTGAGCAGCACCATGTCAGGTTTTAGCTGATACGTTTGGTAGGCGATCTGACGCTGTGAGGGCGTGTCCGCGCCGCCATCGCCAAAAGTGACGACGCGCCACGGCACATCGGCGGGCATTCGCGCCCGTGTTTGCGACTCGAACACAGGCTGCTCGTTTTTCAGTACGCGATAGCCGAACGGATACCCCGCGTTCAGGCCGCGCAATGTGGCCGCGCACGTATACATGCGGTGCGGCGGAACGCCTCCGACCGCGATTCGGCGCATCGTGGGCGTACTCATCTTGACCCAGTCTTTGCCTGCATCCTGCCTGATTTCCAGCGCCCAGGCCGCGTCCTCGTCGGACGTCTGCCAGGCGATGCTCAGACTTTGCCTGCCGAAGCGGTTGGGCGGCGACTGCCCCAACTGCACATAGGGCTTGGCGACAAAGACCGCGCTCGCGCTCGCGTTGATGCCGTTTGTTCCCGCTTGATTTACCCCCGGCTGATTTCCTCCTGGTTGATTTACCTGCGGCGGAGCGGCTCTGGACGATAGGGCCGGGGCGGGCTGCTTCTTGGTTTGAGGCGGCGGAGCGGTCTGCGCGGACAGGTGGGCTGCGCCCATCCCTGCCGCTGCCGCCAGCAAAGTCGGGCCGAAATGCCGCAAATGTTTCCTTATCCGCATTTTCTCTCCTTGCGCTATGCGTCCGTCATTTTTGCATTCTTCTAACACTGCCGAAGATTTCATTTGCCAGCGCATTCTTCTCTTCGCCCCCGGACTCCTGCTTACGCCGCGAAAAATCGAGTCGGTGTGCCATACACCAAAGCGACAAACAACAAGCAGCCCCTTACACCACTCCCCGGCGCAGTTCGTCGAGAGGGTACAATGTGCCGCGCCACAGAATGCCCTGCTGCCGATAACAGCGCCATGTGGAGCGCAGGATAATGTAGATCAGGACAAGCGACGCAAGCGGGTAGGCCAGTCCGTACTCGCCGCCCGCTTCCGTTACGCGTTTCATCGTGTGCGCGCCCAGCGCCATCAGGCAGAGCGCGCCCAGACCCATCAGGCGCGTTGTACCGCCCGGCAGCAGCAGGGCGAGAATCGGGTACAGGGCTGTGTAGAACAGGGCGGCAATCGCGCCCGCCGTGCGCCATAGACTGTAATCGAAACCCGCAAACGCGTTTTTGGTCAGGCCGTCAATCACGCCCTTCAAGCCCACTACCCAGCGCACCGAGATCACGTCCCCGCCTTCCAGCAGATGTGTGCGAAATCCATTGCGCTTGATGACCTTGCCCAGCTTGGTATCGTCCAGCACGTCAAGCGGCAGTGCCTGATGTCCGCCGAACGCGCGGTAGGCGTCCGCCCGTACCAGGTTAAACGCGCCCAGGCCCACATACGCCTTGCTTTTGGGGTTGGCGATGTCCCACGGCCTGACCCGAAAGCAAAACATCAGGCCAAAGTAGCTGACAAACAGACGCTCCCAAAAGTCGCGCGTTTCGCACCGGGGCGACACGACCAGATGCTCTATATTGCGCGTTCGGGCATACGCCACGCCACGCCGCACGGTATCGGGCGCAAACACCACATCCGCGTCTGTGAACAGCAGCCACTCACCCCGCGCCTGTTCGCCCGCGATTTGCAGCGCGTGGTTTTTGCCCAGCCATCCGGGCGGCAGACCGGTCACATGCCTTACTTTCAGGCGCGGGTTGTCCAGGGCCAGACGATCCAGTATGTCCCCGGTGTCGTCCGTGGAGCGGTCGTTGACGGCGATGATTTCCAGGTCGGGATAATCCAGCGCGAGCAGGCTGCGCATAGCCGGTTCAATGGTCGCGCCCTCATTGCAGGCCGGCACGAGAATCGAGACACTCGTAACGTCACTTAGTTCTTCCGCACTGAGTGGTACATCGGTCAGCCGCTGATAGCGCCTGCGGCCCCACACCAGCAGGGCCACGCCCGCCATCCAGACTGCCAGCGCGCCCGCCGCCAGCCCGAAATGCCACAGGCTTCCGCTGAATAGCCTTAGCAGCCGTCCCGCGCCAGTTGCTCCCCACAAGAACAGGCCGCGTGTCAGAGGTTTCAACGGTTCCTCCCCTGCACGACGCGGCGCGAAATACTGCCTTCTGGCTCGCTGCCCTCCAAGCCGCCGCAATCGAAGGATCGCGAAGCCACTGCATAAACAAATTGAAAAAATATTTTCAGAGTTTTCCGAAATCCTTTAACCTGTGTGTTATACTGTTTACGAGACTGCTTACGGGTCTGTTTGTTCACCTGTTGGCAGACCGCTCCGCGCCCTTCGGCATTCCAGATGTGTCGCCTTTTTGTTTCGGCCTGAGTTCGGACATATCCAGTAACAAGGCTCTGAAACCTGCTGGAATCTAACAGTTTAGCACACGCACTGGCCGACCGCGCGAACGCCGCTTCTTCTGTACCCTCGACGGCAGAAATTTCCCAGCCCAATACGTTTCAAAGCAGATACATCCAGCCGGACATATCCCAGCCGGACACCTTACGGTCGGACAATTCTGACCGGGGTTCTGACTGCCGTTTCCAATCGCTTTACATTTCTGATTTATGTTTCCAGAACCAATTTCCATTCGGCCCTGAATCGGTTCCTACCCTCTGTTTCCTGTCAGCCGATTCACCCGTTGGGTTCACCCAGTCGTTTCTCGCAGAGATCGAAGCGCGCGGCAGCAGTCGCCTGCCCGTATGCGCCGATCAGAGGGCAGCAAGATGGCCGCAGAATCACCGTTACAAACGCCAGTCACTTTTCCGTTCAATCAGATCAATCCCTCCTCCGAGGCCTACGGCGTCCTGGCCGAGTATGATGTCGTGGGCATGATGACGCCGCAGCCTTCCGGCACGGCATTCAAGGCGCGGCATAAAGTCACGGGCGAGGAAGGCGAACTGCGCTTCTTCCCCGGCCCGGACGCGCCCTCGCAGGCCGGAGACAACCCAACTCCGGCGCAGGCGCGGGCGTCCAACTCAGCAGATGCTTCCGCATTCGCGCGGAACTCACAGGATGCCGACGCGCAGGTCTGCGAATCGCCCGAATACCGGGAGCGGCGGGCGCAGTGGCGGCAGACCGTCGCGGGCTGGAACCGCGTCCTGGGCGCGCTCTACGCTCTCGATGCTCACCCCAACATTCAGCGCGTACTTGCCTTTGGCGAGATCGCGGACGGCTACTACGTGCTGCTGCAAGCCATTGAGGGCCGTCCCCTGCGCGAAGCCCTCGAAGCGAACGGCGCGCGCCCGCTTGCGTGGACACTGGCGCTTGCCGCGCAGATCGCGCAGGCGCTGGATTTCGCCGCATCGCGCGGGCTGGCCCACGGCAGCCTGAACCCGGATACTATTGTACTCTATGGCGAGCCGCCTGCGGTGTGCCTGCGCGAGTTCGGCCTGCACAGCCTGAATCGTAAAATCATCTCGGCCTATATCTCGCCCGAACAAACGATGGGCCAGACGCCCGACACCCGCTCCGATATTTACGCGTTCGGCACGGTGCTGTACGCCTGCCTGAGCGCGCGTCCTCCCTTCGGCGGGCGCACCCGCGAAGAGCTTTGCCGCAATATCCAGACGCTGTATTCGCCGCCCCTGCTGGAACAGCCTGCATGGGCGCGCGACGTGATCGCCCGCGCCATGCAGCGCGGCCCCGCCCACCGCTATCGGCTGGCCGTAGAAATCGTGACCGACCTTCAGTTCGAGCGCAGTCCCGCCCCGCTTGTTTTAGACCCGGTCGCCTCCGGTCACGACGCCGACAAGGATTGGACGCTGGGCCGTGATATGCCCGCGATGGCGCTTGTCGAGGCGGACGCGCTTGTCGTGCCTGCGGCTACATCCAAGCGTAAAACCGGCCTGCTGACGCGACTGCTGGGCCGCGCCGATGGTCCCATCTCCGATGCCGCTCCCCGCCTGACCCTGCTGCAGCAGATACAGCACAGCCTGGGCCGGCTGCAAGGCAAATCCCCGGCGCAGAGCATGAATGACGCCGCGTTGGACATCATGCCGGACGGCGTAGATGTGCCTATCCACGGTTTTCTGGGCCGCTTCAATCGCTACATGGCCCTGCAGCAGTATGTGACGCTGCCCGCCGACGACCCGCGCAAGCGAGGCTGGCGCGGCCTGCTGCTGCGCGTGGGCATACGCTGGCCCATGCCCCCGAAGCGCGAGGCGCATTCCGCCGTCTTCCGCCTGCCCGCAGGCCTTGCCCGCGTTCTGGACGGTCTGTGGCGCATATCACGCACTGTGGTTCCCCTGACTTTTGTGGGCGTCTGCGCTCACGCCCTGATGCTGGTGCATACGCGCCATTTCGTGTACGTGGAGGACGTGCATGGACATCCCATGCTCGCCGTAGCAGGATCGAACATCAAATCCGCTATTCATGCCGGCGACACCCTGGACGCCCGCGACCTGCCCCAGATCACGACCGATGGCAGCAGCGAGATCACGCTGCGCGCGACCGGCGCGCGGATGAGAGTCGCCCCCGGTTCCGAACTGAAAATCAGCCGCCTCGATTACAGCCCCACCAGGGCGCGGCGCGTGGAACTGCTGTCCGGGCAGGCGTGGCTCGACATTGCGCCGCCTGCCGGGTCAGCGGAGGGACAAGAAAACGCGGACGCGCTTGTCGGCCAGTCTACGCGCCTTGACATTCAGGGCGGCGACGCGACCGCGCGTATCCTGCCGGGCGACGCGGCCACCCTGCTGCAAATCGCGGTCACGCATGGCAAAGCGCAGATACGGGCCGCCCAGGGGCAGGCGCGCATATACGCCAACCACCAGACGCGCCGGGTCAGGGCAGGCCAGCAGTTCGCCTACGAAAAATCGGGGGCAAGCGGGCGCGTCACAAACCTGACATCCGCCGACAGCAAGACCCTGCGCGCCCGGTTCGACGCGGCCCGCTTCCAGAACGCGCAGGCGCAGGGAATTGGAGCGCAGTGGAGTCGGCTGTGCGACTGGTATCAAAACGCGCAGGAACGGCTGGTCATGCCCCGCGTGGACACCGCCCTGACCGCCCTGCATCTTCAGCCCGGCGCGTCCGGCGCGCTCGACGAGGCCCGCGCGTATACGACCGCCCGCATCTCCCTGGACGCCATCACCAAGTCGCTGGCGACCGAAAGCGAAATGCCCGCCACGCTCGACCTGAAAACCCTGTCGGATACGGGCCTGGAGCCGAAGGATCGCGAGCGCCTGCTCAAATGCTTCGACGGCAAATGCCTGCTGGCCTATAAGCGCCTGGACAACGGCGGCTGCATTCTGCTCGCCCGCGTCAATAATGATGACAAGACCCTGCTCAAAGCCCACAACGGAACCGTGTCCCGCGTTCTCGAAGCCGAAGAAGAAGCCGAACTCGCCAAAGCGCAGGAACAGCGTTAGGACTGGAGTCCATCCGTTACCAGGCAGGCAGTTCAGTGGATGTCGGGCAATGGCGGCAATGTGGAGACAGCAAGCAAATGCGTTCCGGCACACCCCGCCCGGTCGTTGTACGCGCAGTCCTGACGCTGCTCTGGCTGGCAGGGCTGACCCTTGCCGCCCTGTGGCAGTTACAGCCGCCCTCGCCGCGCCCCCCGAACGCCGATCCCGCGCATTTTTCCGCCGGTCGCGCCCTGTTTCATGTTCGCGCCCTCGCTGTCCTTCCTCACCCCATCGGCACACCCGCGCACGACGCGGCCTGTGATTACATCCTGCGGCAGTTGCACCTTATAGGAATTAAGGGGCAAGTCCGGGCCGCGAACGTCGTGGCGGATCGCTGGCAGCGTCCGTATCGCGCCGCGAGTGTCCGCAACGTTTTTGTGCGCCTGCCCGGATCGGAGGGGCAGGGCAGATCCGGACTGCTGCTTGTGGCGCACTATGACAGCGTCCCGACCGGGCCGGGCGCGAGCGACGACACTGCGAGCGCATCCGCCCTGCTCGAAACCGCCCGCGCCCTGATGCGCGACCGCGCCGCGCATGGCCCGCCCCCCGGCGACATCGCGCTGCTCTGGACAGACGCCGAAGAGCCGGGGCTGATGGGCGCAAGAGCCTTCACGCAGCAGCCGCCCTTTCCTCTTTCTCCTCCGCCCATCGTCCTGAACTTCGAGGCGCGGGGCGTATCGGGGCCGTCGCTGATGTTCGAGACGGGGCCGGAGAACGCCACACTGGTTCGGGAATACGCGAACGCCGTGCCGCAGCCGACGGCCTCGGCGCTGTTCTACGCCGTGTATAAGATCCTGCCTAACGACTCGGACTTTACGGAGTTTCGCAAGGCCCACCTGCGCGGCCTGAACTTCGCTTTCATTGACGGCCTGGCCCGCTATCACACGGCCCTCGATGATACCGTCCACGTAGGCGCGGGCAGTTTGCAGCAGCAGGGCGACATCATGCTCGGCATGGCGCGTCGTCGTGGCGACACAAGCCTTGTCCCCGTCGCCCAGGCTGATGCCGCCTCGCCTGACGCCATCTATTTCAATGTAACGCGTTCGACGCTTGCGATCTATCCCGAAGCGTGGGCGGCTCCGCTGGCCTGCCTCGCCACATTGCTGACAATCGCGCTGTTGGTTTGCGGCCTGCGTCTTGGCTGCTGGACAGGGCGCAGCCTGGTCGGCGGCGTACTGTGCAGTTTGGCGGCAGTGATTGTTGCTGCTGGTGCGGGTTTGCTGGCCGCGCGCCTGATGACAAATCTTACTTCTTCGCCCCGATCCACACTGTATGCCGGGAACCTCACATTGTCCGGCACGATCTTGCTTGCGCTCGGCCTGACGTGGGCGCTATGGACATGGCTCGCGCCCCCGGCCCGGCAAACGGCGCAAAGCGCGAAACGTCCCTCCCCCGATACATCTGCCATAGACAGTATCATGGCGGGCGCGATGCTGTTATGGCTGGCGCTGACGTGGCTGACAACCCTGAGATTGACCGGCGGCAGCTACCTGTTCGCATGGCCGCTTTTATTTGCGCTTGCCGCTTCTATTGTTTCCCTGCTGCCCGTGTACCAAAACGCCCGCGCAGGCAAACCGTTCGACGCCTCGAAGAATGATGGCGAGGGCGGCGCGTGGACGGTATGGGCGGCGCAGATGGCCGGGACTGCGCCCGTCCTTCTTCTGATGCTGCCTGCGCTGTGCCTGTTGTTTTCCGCGCTGTCCCTGGCCGCTCTGCCCATCATCGGCGCGCTTGTCGCGCTGTGCGCGGGTCTGCTGCGTCCCTGTATGTACGCGCTGACTTGCGCCCTGCCTGCGCGTTTCTCTGTACGGTCACGGTTCGCGCTGCCGCTTTCGAGCGGCGCGGCAGGGCTTATCCTGCTGCTTGCCGGCACACAAACCCTGCGCCCCACGCCTGATCGCCCGACGTTCGACAGCCTTTTCTACGGGCTGGACGCCGACACGGGGCGGGCGGTCTGGGCCAGTGACGACCTGCGCCCTGACGCGTGGACGACGCAGTTCCTCGGCGCGCATCCGCAGCGCGGCCTGCTGCCCGCGTTTCTGCCGGTCAGTATGGGCCAGTTTCTGAACGCCCCCGCGCCCGCCGTGCCGCTCCCGCCGCCCGTTGCCACGCTGCAAAGCGACCGGACGCAGGGTGGTACGCGCATCTTACAGGTGCATATCGCCTCGCCGCGCCACGCTCCCCTTGTGGAAATCGCCGCGAATGACGCGCAAGTAATAGATGCCGAGGTGGAAGAGCAGCCGGTCGGCGGCAATTCGGGACTGAACCACGCATGGAGTCTGCTGTACTTCAACGTTCCCCCCAACGGCATTACGCTGACCCTGCGCGTCAAAATTGGTCAAAACCATCAAACGCCCGTTACGCTGCGCGTCGTAGATCGTTCGTATGGCCTGCCCGACATTGCGGGACATTCTTACACGCCACGCCCCGCTGCGATGATCGCTTCCCCCGCTCCCGGCTGGTATCAGGACATGATTTTCGTGGGCAAAACGTACCTGTTCTAATGGAAAAAGCGAAAGAACTGTTTCCCAATAGGGCAGTTCTTTCGCTTTTTGCTGTCAGACTTCGCAAGTAACAAACAACCGGAAGATGCTATACGGCAAGCTCCTACTCCGTGCTAAGGGTCTCCTTGAGCCGCGCCCCGGCCCGGTTGCCGCGCAGTTTCTCCAGCGATTGCAGTTCCAACTGTCGGGCGCGTTCCCTGGTCATGTGCAGGGCCTTGCCGATCTGTTCCAGAGTGTGCGGCTCGTAGCCGTTCAGGCCGAAGCGCAGGCGCAGCACCTCCTGTTCGCGGGGCGACAGGCTTTTCAGGGCGCGGGCCACTTCCTCTTGAACGGCGTGACGGAACACGCGCGCGCTGGGACTCTGATGCTCGTCGGCGGGGATGATCTCGGCCAGACTGCGCTCGCCCTCATCGCCAAGCGGCGCTTCCAGACTTGCGGGTTCCACCATGCTTTGCAGCAGTTCGATAAGCTGATCTTCCTGCATTCCGGCCGCCTGCGCGAGTTCGCCGCGTGTCGGGGCGCGGCCCAGCGTGTTCTCCAGTTCGCCCCGAATGCGGGTCAGGCGTCCGATGGTGTCCACGACATACGCGGGCAGGCGGATGCTGCGGCCCGAATTGGCGATGGCGCGCATGATGGTCTGCCGTATCCAGTGCGTGGCATACGTGCTGAAGCGGAAGCCCCGCCGCCAGTTGAACTTTTCCGCCGCCCGAATCAGGCCGATCACGCCCTCCTGCATCAGGTCTTCCATCGGCAGGCCGCGCCCCTGATAGCGCTGCGCGATACTTGTCACCAGACGCAGGTTGCTGTTGACGAGCGAGTCTTTGGCAATGCGGTCGCCGTTTTCGATGCGCCGCGCAAGGATGATCTCCTGGCAGGGCGTGAGCAGAGCGGTTCTGCCGCCGGGCTGTAAAACAGACGAGGAGATGTCGTCGGGTACGCTCGTGACGCCGGGATGGCCCGCCCGGGACCGTGTGCGCTGCTCCATCGGCGGCACGTCGTCATGGCCTTCCAGCGAGGCCGGTTCCTCGTCCTCGGAAACAAAGTCTTCAAGCAGTCGGCGCACCTGCGAGGTGTCCATTTCGACATCTGTGCCAAGTCCGCCGCCCAGCGGCACGAGGGACGCGGTCTCGGATTTGCGCCGCCGCCCGCCGCCCGTGCGGCGGCGGTGCGTGGTAGTTGCTTCGCCGGAAGTGTTCATAGGGTTTGTTCCCAGCGCTTCCTGTACCAGCGCCAAGTCGCTTAATGTTTCGATTGAGACTGCCTGCCCGGATAAATCTTGTGTTGGAACGGCCTGTCGAGGCAGGGCGAGTGGTGCGGTTCGTGCCATGCGATGCGCTCCCTTCCATGCCTGCGCCCAATTTTTTACCACATTCAGGCTCTTCACGTCAATGCTGCGTTTCAAGACGCGGCAGATATGTTAGAGTTATCCTGATGAGCAGGCAGACGCTTATGATACGCTCAAGCCGCAGAAATTAACGGCAGGCTGTCCCGCACTTCCTGAAATTGCCATGCGGCCTTTAGCGAAACGGTAATACAAGAAAGCGGCGTGGATGCCCTGCAAAGGTTTCCAGACCGCTATGGTGTCGTAGGACGTATCAGACCGCCGTTCTGTTCACTAATTCTACATGGCGAAGATTTTTCCTTCCGACAACATCAAAATAGCGTCCCAACAACATCAAAACGACATCAAAACGATATTCCCACAACATTCCCCGCTGATAAACCGGAATACAGGCTTGCATTCCCTCTTTCCCCCGCGTATAATGGGCGCAGGCGCACAGCGAACCTGTGAATGCGCCGTTTGAATTGCCGGATGGTAAGTGCAGAACGAGCGGGCGCGCCGCCCGCCGCCCAATAACCATTCTCATGACGATCACTCTCATAACAATCATTACAACGTCAAGATAACACAACGTCAAGATAACACAACGTCAAGATAACACAACGTCAAGATAACACAACGTCGAGATAACACAAAGCGAAGATAACGTAAAGGCCGGGTAAAGACATGCGCGCTGAGATAGTTTCCGTAGGAACTGAACTGCTGCTGGGGCAGATCACCGATACCAACGCCGTGTACGCGGCCAAAGCGTTTTCCGCAGTGGGCGTGGGCGTGTACCGCCGCGTCACAGTCGGCGACAACATGGAGCGCCTGGTGGCCGCGCTCCGACAGGCGCTGTCCGAGTCCGACATCGTGCTGACGATTGGCGGGCTTGGCCCGACGATGGACGACATCACCCGCGAAGGTCTGGCAGAGGCGTTCGGCGACACGCTGCACCGCGACGAGAACGCAGCGCAAAAACTGCGCGACTTTTTTGCCCTGCGTAATATCCCCCTGACGCCCGCCCTGATGGAAAACAATCTGCGGCAGGCCCAAGTTCCCGTACATGGCCGCGCCCTAGACAATCCGAACGGCACGGCCCCCGGCCTGTACTTCGAGGGCGAGGGCGACATGGCCGGCAAGGTCGGGTTCGCCCTGCCCGGCCCGCCCAACGAGTTCATCCCCCTGCTGGAAAACCATGTGATGCCCCTTCTCCGCGCAAAGACCGGCAATGTCGGCACGATACGCTCGCTTGTTCTGCGCGTGGCGGGCATGGGCGAAAGCGCCATCGAGGAGAAGGTGAAAGATTTGATGCTGGACGCCAACCCCTCGGTCGCGCCATATGCCAAAGTGGGCGAGGTACATCTGCGCGTCACGGCCCGCGCCGACAGCGCGGACGAGGCCGACCGGATGATACGCGAACGCGCCGACCTGGTGAAAGCCCGGTTGGGCGAAGTGGTCTACGGCGAGGATGAGAACACGCTGGAACAAGTCGTGGTAAACCTGCTCAAAACACGCAAGCAGACGGTCGCCACCGCGGAAAGCTGCACGGGCGGACTGACGGCGCAGCGCATCACGGATGTTGCGGGCAGCTCGGCTGTGTTTCCCGGCGGCGTGGTCGCGTACAGCAACGCGGCCAAGACCGATCTTGTGGCCGTGCCTGCCGATGTGATCGCCCGCATGGGCGCGGTCAGCCCGGACGTGGCGCAGGCATTGGCCGAGGGCGCGCGGCGGCGGTTCGGCGCGACATACGGCATCGGCATCACGGGCGTTGCCGGGCCGGACGGCGGCACAACTAAAAAGCCGGTCGGACTGGTTTACATCGCCGTCGCTTACCCGGAGGGCTGCGAGGTCGAGAAAGCCAACTTCATCGGCTCGCGCCAAGTCGTCCGCACCCGCTCTGCCCAGACCGCCCTGAACATGCTGCGCCTGCGCGTCCTGCAATCCACAGACAATTCGATGTAGGATTTACAGGACAGAAGCCCCGGCGCAAGCCGCCCGGGGAGCAGTCACTTGATGCCTGCCAGCCACTGCGGCTGATGTCGGCGCAGCAGGCTGAGGAACGAATGCAGGCGCGATTGGCGGCGCAGGGCGTCGTCGTGTTCCATCGCGGCCTCGGCCAACAGGCGGCTGCGCTTCTCTTCCGCGCTTTCGGCGTGGTGGTGCGATTCGAGCCACTGCTGCATTTTGCCCAACTGACTCTCCTCCACCCAGAACCCGCCGCAGTCCAGGCACGCCTGCAATTCGATGGGCGAGTCGTACTGGTAATGGTAGACGTGCAGCAAACCTTCGCAGCCGGGGCAGAACAGTACGCCCTTATGCGCCTTGTGCTGCGTCACGCTCGGATGGCAGCGCTCTTCCAGCGCGGTCAGGGCGATGGGGTCGGCGGCGAGCAGGCGCTTGATCTCGTCCGCATCAAACCAGACGCCCTCGCAATCCGCGCACAGTTCCACATAGATGTTATGAAAATTTTCCGTTTTCAGGGTCTGCCGACAGTCGGGACAGTTTCGGGCCATGCTTCATGCCTTTCTTTGTTGGGGGTTTGTTTGTTGTCTTGAACTCGGATTACGCGGATGAACGGATGGACAGGATGGGATGCTTTTTGCAGTGAGATGTACGCGTTGCAGGAAGACTAAAAGTAGCGCGGCCTTCATCCTGTCTATCCCATTAATCCGCGTAATCCGAGTTCAGACAACAGCATCCCGCTAATCCGCGTAATCCGAGTTCAGACAACAAAGACAACCTTACGCGCGTTTAGACTTGACGACGCGCTTGAACTGGAGGCTGCGTGCGCCGAAGTTGAGGAGGAGGCCCAGATCGAGGTTGTAGGCTTCCAGATAGTTGATGGCCTGCGCGAGATGCACGTCTTCCAGTTGGATCAGGGCCTTGATTTCGACCAGGACGCACCCTTCGACGAGGAAATCCACGCGCCTCATGCCTACCTTCACGCCCCGGTAAAATATCTCCATCTCGTGTTCGCGGCTAAACTCCAGGCCCTGCGCTGTCATCTCCACTTCGAGGGCGCGCTGATAGATCACCTCCTGAAAGCCGTTTCCCAGAGCGCGATGCACCTCTATGGCGCTCCCGATGATCTTCCCCGTCACGACGGTATCACCCTGTAATCCCGCCATTCTTCAGTGTCCTTTTGTCTGAACTCGGATCACGCGGATTAGGAGGATGGACAGGATGAAAAGCCGCGTAATTCTTCATCTTCCTCTGATTGGATAGATTCTAGCACAAGAACCATTCGATTCTGTTTATCCGTTCGTTCGTCTTTTCTGTCTGAACTCGGATTACGCGGATTTTTGGGATGGACAGGAGAGATGCTGCGTTCCTCTTAGCCTGCCTTGTTGTCTTGAACTCGGATTACGCGGATTTTTGGGATGGACAGGATGGAATGCTTCTTGCAGTGAGATGTACGCGTTGCAGGAAGACTAAAAGTAGCGCGGCCTTCATCCTGTCTATCCCATTAATCCGCGTAATCCGAGTTCAAGACAACAGCATCCATCCTGTCCATCCCAAAAATCCGCGTAATCCGAGTTCAGACAGAAAAGACAACAAACACTCATCCCTTCACCCAGGCGTCCAGACTGCCGCCGTCGTAGGCGCGCATATAGGCGAGGATCAGGTCGCGCGTCCGATAGCGGCCATTCGCGCGGGCCTCGTCCTGGCGGCGGACGATGGGGAAGGTGTCCAATATCTCGCTTGCCTCGTGGTGGGTCAGGCCGTAGAGGCTAAAGTACAGGGCGTCCAGTTGGCAGCGCAGGTGCAGCCGGCGTTCCTCGTCCCAGCGGAAGGGCGGGCCGGCATAGCCCAGGTCGTCGGCGAAGCCTTTGAGGTCGTGGGCCGTGTAGCACAGTTCGAGGACGCGGGGCGTGATAAAGTCGGCGAGCGGGACGCCGTGCCACGTTTCCGCGTAGCGTTCCGGCGGCAGAATGGGAAATTGCTGTACATAGAAGTACGTCAAGTTCTGCCCGCCGATTTTCTGCCGCGCTACATAGTCCAGCGCGAAGCTGTTGAGGTTCGCCAGCAGGCAGGGACGCAGCTGTTGATTTGATTCAGACACAAATATCAACGGCAGTTTATGGCCTGTGGCGCGTATCGGAATACACGATGCAACAACCGTTCGTATATTCGTCGGCGCGGTCACATCTCTAAACCCAAGCAGGCTGTTCTGCTCGGTAAAGGGTTTCAGGCGGCTTGCGACGTTTGCCTGCTCTACCCAATACTGGTTGAGCGGGCTGTAATCCATGTCCTGATGTTCGGCAAGGGATGCCGAAACCTGCTGTGCCGGACGGAAAAGGTTCTCCGGGTTGATGACGATGTTGGCGGCGCGGTGGTCGTACATCTGCACCAGTTTGCCCTCGTACAGCGGCAGATAGCGCGTCTGGCCCCGCGTGTACACGTTGCCCGCGCCGAGCCAATAGCCGTCCGCTTCCAGTTCCGCAGCGGTTTTGAACAGGCGCGAGTCGTTCGTCATATCAAACATACGCAAAAACGAGACGCCCCACGGATTGCCCGCCGCGCCTTTACCTGTCTCGACCAGAACCGGGGCCGCGCCGTAGATTTTGCGCGTCAGTTCCATGTCGCGTTTGCGGCGGAAGATGGGACACGTCAGCGTATTGGGATTGAACAGCTTAAAGTCGTCGGGGGCTAATGTAAACGTGCGTTCGGGGTTGTCCAACTGCGTCATGTTGTGCAGGAAGAAGCCGCACCGGACGAGGGGCTGCGGGTCGCCCTCGCCCGTCATCAGGAGGATGCTGAATTTGAAACTGCGGTGTACGTCGGGGAACATCGCTTCCTTGTTCTCGAAGTCCAGCAGTTGGGCCAGCCGACGCTTGGTGACGAGTTCCTGAAAGTAGTGTTTGGTGGTGTCGTCGGTCGCCACGCCGCTCGGAACCAGCAGGCCCGCGCGCCCGGTCGCCTTGACGCTTTGCAGGGCCTTTTCCGCGAAGATGGCGTACAGGTTGGTGTCGCCGCGCCCCATCAGCGGGTACACGCCCGCCCGATGCACGTAGTGGAGCGTGGCCTCGGCGGTCTCGCTCGCGGCTTTGTACGCCTGATGCAGTTCGGGGTCGCTTGCGGACAGATTTGCGATCAGGCGCTTGCGGTCGCTGGCGCGGGGGGCCAGGGCGATGGCGTCGCTGCGGCTGCCGAAGAACTCGTTCTCCTGCAGCTTGATGCGCTCCCACGGCGGATTACCGATCACGGCGTCGAAACCCGCCGCATCCCCCAGCGGCTCGCCGCCCCGCCCGAAGAACACTTCCGGGAACTCCAGTTCCCAGTGAAAAAAGCCGTACTTATGCGCCAATGCCTGCGCCTGCTTCAGTTTGTCGGCCAGTTCGGGGCGCAAAGAAAGGGCGCGGCCCGTGGCGAAATCGGCCAGTTCCGGCCAGAACCCCGCGTCGAACGTGACGCCGAAGTGCGTGGCCGTGACCAGGTCGGCCAGCCGCCCGTACTTGCCGCTGAGTTCCGCCTGCAGCTCCCGGTGCAGCGTCTCCTGCGCCTTCACCTGCGCGACATCGTTGGCTTCGACAAACTCTATGTCCCACATCTTCACGACGGCATCCGTCATGCTGTGCAGAAAGCCGTCGTCGGCCAGCATGGAGATTTGCCCCGCCTGTTCCATCTGCGCCCGCTTGCGCGTGACAGCTGGCTTTTTGGCCGTGCTGCCCCCGCCGCCCGCGATACGCAGTTGGGTGACGTTTTGCAGGGACGCGAGCCGCCCGCCGATCAGGGCGTTGCCGGGGCGCAAATGGTGGTCGAGAAACGAAAGCGGGCGGTCGCGGGCCACGGTCGTCAGCCACAGGCTGAGTTTGGCGAGTTCCACGGCCAGCGGGTTCAGGTCCACGCCATAGATGCACGACTGCACCACGCGCCGCTTCCAGTACGCCAGGTCCGCCTCGCCGTCGGCCATGTCGGCCACGGTCACGCCCAGGTCAACAAGGTAGCGGGCGATGGTCTCGGCGGCTTCCACGAGAAAATGCCCGCTGCCCATCGCGGGGTCTAAAACCCGAATGGCGAGGGCCGCTTCGATGCAGGCCGCGTCGTCGCTCTTGCCCGCTGTGGCGCGGTCCAGCAGGGGCGTCAAGGTCTGCTCCACGATGTACTTGACAAGCTCATCGGGCGTATAGTAGCTGCCCGTCGCCTTGCGCTCGCCCTTGTCGTTACGCAGGATCAGGGCCGCGCCGGGCGACGATTGGGATGACGAACCTGCCCCCGGCCCTGACGCCGAATCCGGGGCCGCTGCCAATGTCGGGGCGGACAGGTGAAATTCCAGCAGGCCCTCGTAAATGGTTCCCAGGTGGCGCGGCGACAGGTCGCGATAGTCCACGAACTGCCGGTTGACGCGGGCCAGGTTGTCAATCGCCTGCTGCAAACGCGCGTCGCCCACGGTATGCCGTTCCAGGAACGGGTGTTTTTTGGGATCGAACAGCCCGCCGTTGAAGGTCGCCACATGCAGCGGCGGTTCGCCCCGGTCTATAAACCCGAACAGGTCTTTTAGCTGCGCCCATACGCGCGTACTGCCCGGAAGCAGGGTACGGCCCGCGTCCAGGCCACGCGCCACGGTCTGCTTGATGGCATGGAGGCTGAACGTGTCCCGGTACTCTCCCGGCGTCTGCGCGGGCAGCAGATTGCGGTCTTCGGCATACAGGATGAACAGCAGGCGGTACAGCACGATCAGCGAATTGTCGTAGATGCTTTTGAGGGAGGCCGGGTCGGTCTGGAGAGCGTTGGGGGCGTAATCCACAAAGCCCTGCGCGATATGGCGCAGCGCGTCGTACACCTGCGCCTTGAGCGACTCGCCGATGTCGCGGGCGAACTCCGTGCTGGCCTTCAAAATCTCGCCCAGGTTCAGGCCGACTTTGCCGAACGCGGGTTTACGAAAGAACGCGTAAAAGTACAAAAAGTCCGTGTCGTCGTCGGACAGGAGCAGGGCGGGCAGGTCTATCTCGTAATAGCGATCCAGCTTGTGCGCGCTGCTTTTGTGGTACAGCCGCCACAGCCTGCCGTTCGTCAGGATGCCCCACTCCACGCCGCTGTGCTGCATATAAAAGGCGATCTGATACGAGGGGTTTTTGTTGGAAAGCGCGTCGCGATGCCGGTCTTTGGTCGTAACGTCAAGCGGGCGCTCCCAGTATTTCGCGTCGCCCACGGCATACGCGCCCTCATGCGGCAGATGGTCGGTCAGGACGCGGTTTTTGTTGGCGTTGAGCGCGGCCTGGTCGTCATAGAACACATAATCCGGCTTGTTCGTGCTGCCCGGCACTTTGAGGGACGGCTGCACCTCGAACAGATGGCCGAGCGCCTTGAGGACGGGCTTTACAAGTTCGTCCTCGGTCTGCGCCTCGTTGCTGCTGGGCGCGTAGGCGGCGAGCAGGGCCGCAAGGGCGTGTTTCGCGGCCGCGCTCTCGCCGCGCAGAAAATCCCACTCGGCGCGTTGGGGCAGTATTTTGTTCAGATAGTAGTCGGAAAAAAGCTGGCGGTTGTTGTGCGTCTGGGCGAGGGGAAGCGGCAGTTGGGCGTCGGACATGAATTGGTCTCTCCGGTAAATAGTGCAGGCTTCTATTCACCGGCGGGGCGGGCGTTTCCTGCCAAAGCGTAGCGGCGTAGCGGCGCAGCGGCCTGTAATCCTTTGTGGCTACAAAACCGTATGTATATTAACGCATATCAATATCTGTGATTGTGTGACATTATATAGGTAAGCGCTCTGCACCCGGTCTTTTCTCCGTGATTCCCCGTCCACTACGCCCGCCTTCTGTATCCCTGTCCGGTATAGATACTGTATCCACGTCGGTACAACAAAATATAGTTTCCCAGCAGGAAAGAAAAAGAGACCCTGACGTGTCTACAAGTCCCTGCCCCTACTTTGCCTTGAAGGTGGGAACCATCCCCCTTGCGGGTCATTTTCACCCGGTGCGTGTGCCGGTATGCCGCTGCGGGCTGACCGAACCGCTGGTCGCGCGCCTGCGTTCCCATCCCGATGGCACGCCGCTTGTTGCCCTTCTCGAAGCCTCTCCACTCGATGGGCAGCCGCGTCCCGTTGTCGCCGCTGATTTACAGCCCGTCTCTCCCATAGCCTGCACCAATGAGCGCAAGCAGGCAAGCTGCCTGCCCAACTTTGTGGCTCTTCTCCATGATTTCGGCCTGGACACGACTATCCCGCCCGAACCCTAACCCTGTTTTCGACAGCGGTGTGAGAACGACAGGACAGCGCTTTTTTACGGCGCTTCCTTACGGAGCTTTCTCGTGCCGGATTTCACCCCTGTGCATCAGCGTGTCGGCATCGGGGCGTCGTGACAAACCGGGAAGCGTTTTGCAAAACAGACAGGCGAGCAACGAAACAAGTGACACAAATGAGTGACATAAATGAGTGACACAAACGAGAAGACCGCGCTTGTAAAGCAGCTGACTTCCGAGAACGCGCTGCTGCGTTCCCAACTGAAGAAAGGGCAGCAGGCCGCGCAAAAAGAACAGGCAAGAACGTCCCGCCTGCTGGCCGAGTCCGTGCAGCATGTCGAGACTTTGCAGCAGGAGATCGCCGGGATGCGCGCGCTGATGCGCGGCGCGCAAAACGCGCGGGCGGAGCAAACGACGGGATATTTGCACAGGCAGAAAAACAGGGCCGACGCGCAGAAGCGCAACCGCCTGGAACACGAACGCGCGGTTGGGCGCGACATGCCGGACGCAGACACAATTCATGCGGGGCCGCTGCGTATTCTGATCGCCGACGCTTATCCTCTGGTGCGGGAGGGACTGGCTGCTATCCTTGCGCGCGAAGCGGATATGCACGTAGCAGGCCAGGCCCACAGCGGTCAGGACGCTTTCGACCTTTACAGCAAGACCCGACCGGATATGCTGCTTATGGAAACAGACCTGCCGGACTGGAAGGGTGACAGCCTGATCACTGCCCTCGCGGAGCGGCATGGCGACTGCTGTGTACTGGTCTTTTCCCACAATGCCGGGGAGGAAGCCGTCGAAAGCGCACTGAGGGCGGGCGCAAAGGGCTATCTGAGCAAAGACGCCTCACGCGAGGCTATCGTCGCGGCGATCCGGCTCGTAATCGCCGATCAAAGAGCGCTGGCCGCGCATGTACGGACGGCGCAGGCGATACGCGGGCAAAGGCAGGGATTGGCCGCGCGCGCTCTCGAAGCGTCCCTGTTGCCGACGCCCTGACAGCCTGCCTGAATGCCCGTGCCGCGCCGACATTTTTCAGGTCGGTTTTTCAGGTGGGCTGGACGGTAAAGCCCGCGCTGATAAGCAGGCGACGCGCCAGGTCGCGCTGCATGTCCTCGTCGTCAATCGCGCTCACGCTGCTGCCGATGAGCGGCAGGGCCTCGGTGTCGGCATGGACACCGGGCGCGACGACAAGCGGGATGTCGGCCAGAACCACGGCTCCAGCCTCAGCCGGCAGATGCGCGATCTCGCAGACGCTTGCCGGTACGCGGATCGTGAACGTGCTGCTCGCGCCCGGAACGCTGGTCACGGTCACGTCCCCGCCCATTAGTTGACAGAACCGGCGCGTCAGGGCCAGCCCCAGGCCCGACCCGCCGAATTTACGCGTCGTGGACGTGTCCGCCTGGCTGAACGTCTGGAACAGTTTGAGCAGTTGTTCCGGCGTCATGCCGATGCCCGTATCCGTGATCTGAAAGCAGATCCACTCCCGCTCCGCCACGCGCTCCCGGCTTACGTCAAGGAAAATGTCGCCCTCTTTGGTAAACTTCGAGGCATTGGACAGCAGGTTCAGCAGGCTTTGCCGCACTTTGGTGATGTCGGCGCGCATCGTGCCAAGATCGGGCGGGCATTGGACGCGCAGCGTATTGGCGTTGGCCTTGATGAGCGGGCGAATGGTTTCGACAACCTCTTCGATCAGCCGGGGGACGCTGAAGGTTTCGAGATACAATTCCATTTTGCCGGCCTCTATCTTGGACAGGTCTAAAATGTCGTTGATAAGACTGAGCAGGTGCTTGCCCGCGCTGTGTATGCGGCGCAGGTCGGGCAGGAAGTTGGGTACGTCCTGATCCACGGCCTCTTCCTGCAGCATCTCCGAGTAGCCCAGAATGGCGTTAAGCGGCGTGCGGAGTTCGTGGCTCATGTTGGCGAGGAACAGGCTTTTGGTGCGGTTCGCGGCCTCGGCGGTCTCTTTGGCATTGGCGATCTCCACTTCGGCGTGGCGGCGTTCGGTGACATCCTCCATTGCCAGGACAAGCAGTTCGCCGTGATTGCCCGCTTTCATCTGCCGCGCATTGAGCAGCATCACGCGCCGCCCGATGACCGGAAATGTGTGTTCCAGTTCAAAGCCGCTGAACATGGAGTTTTTAGGCACGATGTCTTCGAGCAGGGTACGCAGGGCGGGAATGTCCCACTGCCCGTTGCCAAGCTCATAAATTAGTCGGTTCTCGGTTTCCTCCAGCGTGACGTGAAAGGTGCGGTAGAAGGCGCGGTTGGCCGAGTGGACGCGCAGGGTGGTGTCGAGCATCAGCAGCGGTTCGCGCACCGTGTCCACGATGTTCTGCGCGAAAGTTTCGATGGCTTTCAGTTCCGCCGCCGCCCTGGCGACTTCGGCTTCAGCGCGGCGGCGTTCGGTCACATCCTCCATTGCCAGGACAAGCAGTTCGCCGTGATCGCCCGCTTTTAGCTGCCGCGCGTTGAGCAGCATCACCCGCCGCCCGATCACGGGAAACGTATGCACCAGTTCAAAATCGTTGAAAACCGAACTCTTGGGAACCACATCTTCAAGCAGGGTTTTGAGGGCAGGAATGTCCCACTGCCCGTTGCCCAACTCGTAGATAAGATGATTCTCCGTCTCTTCCAGCGTGACATGAAAAGTCTGGTAGAAGGCGCAGTTGGCCGAGTGGACGCGCAGGGTGGTGTCGAGCATCAGCAGCGGTTCGCGCACCGTGTCCACGATGTTCTGCGCGAAGTTCTGAATGGTTTCAACCTGAATTTTGGGTTGCATTGGCAAAGCCGATCTGACCAGCAGCAAACGTAGTGGCTTCCCGGCAAACAAAAGCGCGAATCATAAATACCGGGCATAAAAAACAAACGGCCTTCCCATTTCCCTGAAGGTGCAAGTACATCTCAAGGAAAAAAGGAGGGCCAGGGCAAAGGCACGCGGGTGCGCGTTCTGTCATGTCGTCTCGTTCCAGCACAGAGCGATGGAAGGACGTTGACAGCATTATATAGTTCTGCCTATATCATAGCATATTATCAGCAGTTGTAATATTTACCGGCCATTAATGTAAAACCTTGCATTCGTTCTGAAAATCTGATATACTGATTTTCAGTATCAAAACGACATCCTGTGTGTAATGTAACAGAAGGCTGAGGACAAACATGGCGGCACTCACAGTCGAATTAGCGCAGCGTGGACAGGTCACAATCCCCAAGACCCTGCGCGAGGAACATAAATGGGATACGGGACAGCAATTTTCCATCCTTGATCTGGATGGCGTTGTTGTGATGTGTCCAAGAGAGTCACAGGTTGATGCGCTCGCAAACCGACTGCGCGATGATCTGCTCGGTGAAGGCGCAACGCTGGATGCTATGCTCGCAGAACTGCGCCGACTGCGAGAGGACAAGGCGAGCTAAACTTGCATACGCCACCTGATTTTGGGCGGCATACAGAGCGAACGCAACTCAAAGAGGAAAATCGCGAAAATGAAGCCGAAGTTGTTTTGGGATAGCAGCGGCCTGATCGCCGCTGTTTTGTCGCCGAGCGACAACTCGCCGGGGCGTCTGCTGCTCAAACTTGGGGAGGCGGGCGCGCTGGACATGCGCGTGAACCGCGAGGTTCTCGGCGACTGCGACCGCGTTTTGCGCCGCATCAACCCCGATTATGTCAGGCAGTTGGCCGTGATCCTGCATCAGGCCAATGTCGCCACGACCCTTGACCCGGAACGAGAAACCGTAGAACGCTGCATCGAAATGACCGGGTACGAACCCGACGCCCGCGTCCTGGCCGCCGCCATCGAGTGCGACGCCGACCTCTTCCTGACCCACGACATCGAACATTTCCTGCAAAACCCGCTTATCGGCCCGCCCGACACCCGCCTGCGCGTGATGAACCTGCGCGACGCCCTGCAATGGGTACGCAATCGCCTCAAAGCCCTGGCCGAAGGGGAAAGTTAAAAGTGCGGCAGTTTCTTAACGCAGTGCGCCAAGTGGATGTGCAGCCTGAAATCAGGCGTTACTCTGCGGTGACATACTCGGTTTTAGTCGGTTCACCATCTAAGGCAGTCTGTCCGTGGAGGGCGGCGTAGCGGCCTGCGAGTTGGAGCAGGTCGGCATGTTTGCCGACTTCGACGATCTGGCCCCGTTCCAGCACGGCGATCTGGTCGGCGTCCTGAATGGTGGTCAGGCGGTGCGCGATCACGAGCGTGGTGCGTCCGCGCATCAGGCGTTCCAGGGCTTCGCGCACAAGCAGTTCGCTGCGGGTGTCCAGGGCGCTCGTGGCCTCGTCCAGTATCAGGATGCGGGGGTTTTTCAGGACGGCGCGGGCGATGGCGACGCGCTGCCGCTGCCCGCCCGAAAGCGTCACGCCCCGCTCACCGATGAGCGTCTCGTATTTGTCGGGGAACTGCGCGGCGAACTCGGCCACGTTCGCGGCGCGGGCCGCCGTCTCTACTTCCTCGTCCGTAGCCGTTAGTTTGCCGTAGCGGATGTTGTCGCGCAGCGTACCGCTGAACAGCACGGGGTCTTGCGGAACCAGTCCAATGTGTTCGCGCAGGGCGTCGCGGCGTATTTTCGTCACGTCCACGCCGTCAATCGCAATCGCGCCCGACGAGGTCTCGTAAAAGCGGTACAGCAGGGACGAGAGCGTGGTTTTGCCCGAACCGCTCGGCCCCACCAGAGCGGTCACGCGGCCCGCCGGCACGTCCAGCGACAGGCCGCGCAGCACGGGCGTGTCGGGCGTGTACGCGAAATCCACATTCGCAAAGATGACATGCCCCGGCCCGTCGGGAAAGCCTACGGCATTCGGCTCGTCTGCGGTTTCGGGGGCCGTGTCCAGCAGGGCGAACAGCCGATCCGAGGCCCCGATGGCCCGCTGCAAACGGGAATACTGCACGGTCAGCGACCCCATCGGCCCGCTGATGATCGTGATCGTCAGCAGAAACGCGATAAGCGAACCCGCCCCCAGCGAGCCGTTCAGCACGCTATGCCCCCCGTACCACACCACGCCCAGCAGCACGAGAACAAAGCCGCTGAAGGCCACCGTGGCGAACGCGCCCTCGATGCGGCTGCCCTTCATGCTCAGATCGAATACCGTGTCCAGCCGCTCGTCCGCCCGTTTGTCCTCATACGTTTCGCGCGCAAACGCCTTGACCAGCCGAATGTTGGCGAACGCTTCCGACATAGATCCCATCGCGTGAGAAAGCGCGTCCAGGCTGGCCCGGTTCAGGACGCGCAGCCGCTTGCCGTTGACCACAAAGAAACTCATCACCAGACCGAGCAGAAACACGACAATCGCGCATAACTGCCAGTCTATCTTGATGGCGAGCGCGATGCCGCAGACAAGCGTGATGATGTTGCCCAGCATACGGACAAGGTCATCGGTCAGCGTCTGCTGTAATTGCGTCACGTCGTTGGACAGGTGCGAGGTCAGGTCGCCCGACCGCATCCGGTCGAAGAACGATACAGGCAGGCGCTGCAAATGGGCGAACAGTTTCTGGCGCATCTCCATCACGATACGGTTGCCGATGTACGCCATGAGGATGTACTGCACATAGCCCACGACCGACCCCAGGACGATCAGGCCGATCAGGGCGATGGCAAGCTGATCCAGAACGCGCTCCTGATGGACGCGGGCAAAGTCGTTGATGGCGCGCTGGGTCAGCACGGGCAGGCTAAGCGTGATCGCGCTATTGAGCAGGGCCATGACGGCGGCGATGATCTGCAATTTGCGGTACGGCGCGGCAAGGAGCAGCAAACGCTTTACCGCCGTCGCGGACACCTTGCCCTTGACCTCCGCGCCCGCCGGCGTGGGCGTCGCAGGAACAGGGGTGGAAGCGGCATCGGAGGGCGCGTCAGAAACGGCTGCTTCGGAAGCGGATGCGCCGGAGTCGGGTGTGCCGGTAACAGGCGCGGCGGGCAGAGTGGTGTCGTAGTTGGTCATATTATATTATACGCGCAAAGCGGGATGGCCTGCGCTGCAAAGCGCAGGGATGCCCCAAACCTCTTTACAGGGCGTTCACAGGAAGGCTGGTACAAAAGGCTGGTATAGAGAAGTAGTTTCATCCTTCCTCTATCGAACATATAAAAACATAAATCTTGCGATTTATCTATAATGCCCCCGGAAATTCTGCCGAAAATACCAAGTGAAATGTGAGTTGGCACTAAAAGCGTTATAGTACGCTCGGATGTTTTGGTAACTCTTGTTGGATCTACACCGTGTCCTGACGCACACAAAACTATTACACCACGTGTCAGGGCGTCCACAACCCATACTAAAAATGGTATCGGAATACGGTATAGGAAAACAACTTGATGAAAACCTCCATGCGAAATATATATGCTGCTTGCTTGTTTGTTTTAGGATTGACTGCCAGATGCACCGCACAGGCCGATGTCGCGGTCAGCACGGGAACCATCACCGCAACGGTCAGCTCGGTCGCCAATCTTACCCTCGGCGGAACCAACCTGACGTTCGCCAACTCCAGCCCTGCCACGGTGACAAGCATTCCGGCCAACGAGAACGGCATCACCGCCACGGTCAACGCCCGTACCAGCCTGACCGGAACCGTTATTTTGACCGTACTCGCGACGGGCGACCTGACCAGCGGCGCACAGACCATCCCCATCAGCAACGTGACCTGGACGACACTCGGCTCCGGTTTTCAGAGCGGAACCCTCAGCAAGACTACGGCCGTAACGGCAGGCTCCTGGATCGGCTCCGGCACACACAGTGGAACCCTGGCCTTCTTCCTTGCCAACAGTTTCACTTACGTCACCGGCACGTATTCCACCACCATCACCTACACGCTGACCGCGCTTTAGAATACGCGGCATGATACGGCGAAATCAATCAGGATCGGGACGGTCGCAGGTAGAACGGTTGAAGATATGTTGGTAAGATCATGGATGACTACAAACCCAATCTATCGTGGCTGTGCGGAACAGGCCTGAAAAATCCCAGGTTTTCGCGTTGTACGGCATTGTGCGGCCTGATTATTTTGTGGATGGCCGCCTGCCCGCGCATCCGGGCGCAGTCCGTGACGCTGACACTGGGAAGCAGCAGCCTGCATTTTCCCAGCGCCAATCCCGCGACAACCGCTTCCATTCCGGCTGCGGAAAACCCTGTATCGGCTCTGGTCGGCTTTACGGGCATCGGCCACTGGGCCTTGAGCGTGATTGCGAACGGCGATCTGACGGCGGGCGGCGCGACGATACCGGTTTCCAAAGTGTACTGGACGGTGTCAGGCACGGGCTTCGTCGGCGGAACCATGAGCAAAACGACCGCGCAGCCTCTCAGCGGCGGCGCGCTGTCCCTGCTTTCTGCATTGGGCCAGATCAGCTTCTATCTGATGAACTCGTGGAATTACGCTACCGGAAATTATACGCAGACATTCACGATCACTTTAGCTTCGTTCTGAGTTGTTGCTAATTGATGTAAGATCCTGTAGGGCCGGAGTTTGTCCCGTGCCGCAAAATGCTTCCGACTGCCAAAAAACACTCTCGAAAGCACAGCGTTTTTCGGCGGGGGACAAGCTCCGGTACTACGCTGCATTGTTGTTACAAATTGCAATATGTTTCTGACATGAGGAGTACGATCTCATGCGCTTTATGAAATTTTGTCGCGGCCTGGCATTTGTCTGCTGTGCGCTGCTGCCCTGTACTACGCGGGCGCAGGGCATTTCCCTGACCGCCTCGCCGATGATGGCCGAGGTGAGCGCGCGTCCGGGCGTGCAGCAGACGGGCATCATCGCTCTCAAGCATGAGGCGGGAGCGCGGGCGGAAGATAAAAACCGCGCGCCTGTTCATGTGCGCGTGTATGTGATGGATTGGTGTCTCGACCCGGACGGCAATCCTATTTTCCTGAAAGCGGGAGCGAGTGGAGAAAGCTGCGCGGCCTGGGTGCAGGTCAATCCCGTGGAACTGACGATTGACGCGGGGGCGACATCTCAGGTGCGCTACACGCTTTCCGTTCCTCCGGACGCGCAGGGTACGTACCGGGCGATGGTGATGTTTGAAACGGACGCCGCGCCCGCGCAGGTGCGGGGCCAAAAAGTAGCCGTCAACGGGCGGCTGGGCTGCGCGCTGTACGCGCAGGTCGGGCCGCAGGTGCGGCGGGCGCGCGTCACCAGTTTTTCTCTCAAAGACGCTTACATCCTGCTGAACGTGGAGAATACAGGAACCACGCATCTGCGCCTGCGTGGGCAGATCGAGTTCCGGGACGCGGGCGGGCGTCTGGTAGCGCAAACGTCGCTTCCGGGCGCGGTCGTGCTGTCCGGCAAGGACAACCGCCGTGCGTTTCGCGTGAGCGCGCCTGTCCTGCCTCCCGGTGTCTCGCTTACCATGACCGCGACCCTGGATTACGGCGGCGACGCGCTGCTGGGAGCGCGCGGCCATGTCTTACTCCCCTGAAAGTCCCCGACGGCGGCGAGACGGCAAATACGATCTGGGCCGGCGGCGCGCGGCGCGTCAGCCTGACCGCGAATTTGCGTTCGGTCAGAACTTGTACCCGAAGTCGTTTCAAAAGCCGTCTCAAAAGTCTTCCGGCGCGGGGAACGGCGATTGGCCGAATGGCAGACTGCACCCTATCCTGTATTTGTTGTGCCTGTTGCTGTCGGGCCTGTCCGCTGCGAGCAGGGCGCAGACGCCTGCCGCCGCTGTCAAAACGCCTGTAAATGAAACCCCCGCCGCTCCTGCATCCGAAGCGCCCTCCCCGACCAAGCCGCCATCAGAGAAACCTCCGGCAGCGGCAGGCGGCGAAGGCAGCGACTCGGCATCCGCTTTTGAAACGTATGTGCTGGCGCGTCCCGCGCAAACCGGCGGCGCATCGCAGTCCGCCGGCCCGGTATCCTCGCCGGGATCATTCTCATCGGGATCATCGGGATCATTTTCGCCGGAAAGGGAACGCAGCGGCGCGGACAACCTCGCCATGCTGGCATCCCTGACGCTGTTTCCAGGCAGCAGCGATGTGAGTCTGACGGCGGGCGGGAGGTTTGGCGGGCAGACGATTGAGGCGCAGCTAAGTCCGGCGCAGTGGGGGCAGGGACATTTCGGAGGCAGCTACTTTCAGGTCGGGCAGGGGCCGGGCGGACTGCGTCTGGGCGGCATCGGCGCGCTGCCCGCCGGGGGAACCCTGCAGGGCGCGCGGCTATCCGCGCCCTGGAAAACAGGGCAGGCGACGTTCGGGCTGGGCCTGTATCAACAGATCGGCGGCGAGGGGCGCAGCCTGCGGCTTGTTCCCGCTATAGACGCGCAGTGGCAAACGGGCCGGGAGCGGCAGGGGAGCGCTATCCTCGCCACGGATGCCTCGTGGCAGATTTCGCAGCAATTCAGGCTGGTCGGCGGGCAGATGCTGGCTGTTGCAGGGCGGGACGCGCACAGCGGGCAGGGACAGATTTCTCTGGGGTTCGAGCGCAATCTGCGCCGCTACACCGTTTTGAATTTACGCGCGGGCGTACAGGACGGCGAAGGAAGAGGCGGTTTGGGCGCGCTGGGCCTGACGCAGCGCATTGGAGCCGGCTACGGGGTACTGGACGCTTCGCTGTCGGAGACAAGAGGCGAGCGTCTGATGCAGACGGCGCTGGGCCTGTTCGTGCCGCTGCGCCGCCAGACGCTGGGCCTGCGCTGGCAGCGCATCCAGATAGGAACGGCGTCCAGCGCGGTGAGGGCGCAAACAACCGATCTGCTGACCGGCACATGGAGCGCGGCCCTCAGTCCGCAGACGAATGCCTGGGTCGCGGGGTATGGCGCGCTGAGGCGGCAGGCACGATTTGAGGGCAGCGTGGCCGCGGGTTTCAGCCGCGATCTGAACGCCCGCTGGAGCGTACAGTCGGAAATCAATCAGGCGCTGGGAAGAGACACGCGGCGCATTCGGCTGAGTGTCGGCTGCCAGGTCATGCCTGACTGGAATCTGCGCCTGCTGTGCGGCCCGTCCCTGCGAGGCGGGGCATCCGCCCAGGCATTCGGCTTGCAGATAGCGCACCGTTTTCGAGTGACACGGCCCCGCGAGGGACGGGTGCAGGGACAGGTATGGCTGGACGGCAAGCCGTGCGCACAGGGCGTACAGGTACAGATTGATGAGGGCGGCTTCGCCACGACGGACGCGCAGGGCCGCTTTCAATTCCGCCATGTGCCTGCGGGCAGCCATGCCGTGCATTTAGAGCTTGCGGGCCTGCCCGCCTGGATAGACGCAGAAACGCCATCCCTGCCCGCCCATGTCGCGCAGGGCAAAACATGCGCCGTAGAATTCGCGCTGCGCAGCGTGGCGCAGGCGCAGGGCAGCGTGCGCGTGCTGGCCGACGTCTTCGGACAGACCGACCCCACGGCGGCAGTGGGCATCGTCATAGAAGCGGACGCGGACGCCGAAGCCGGGGACGTAAAGGACAGTGCAGGCCCCTCAGACGCGGCGAACACAGGACATGGCGCGAAGAGCAGGCGAACATCCGCGTCCACAAACGCCGAAAACCATTTCACGCTCGGCGGCCTGGAGCCGGGGCGTCACACCGTAGTGTTGGATGCGCGCACCCTGCCGCCCGATTACGAGATCATCGGCCCCGCCCGCATCGAAATCGTTGTTTCGCGGGACAAGCCCTGCTCGCCGCTGGAATTTACCATCGCCCCCCGCGCCCGCAAAATCGAGTACGCGTCCGGCTTGTAGCCTGTCGGCGCTGGATGCCTGCGCTAGATCCGGGCGCTGCCAGGCAAAAGCATCCTGAAAAGGGTTAAATGCGTATTTTTACGCTTTAAGTTATGCAAGGACGCCGACAAGGGTAAGGAAGATGCCTGGCTATTCCGATATAATAGATGATTCGAGTTCACCTTCCTTTTCGGGTGGCAGGCTTTTCTCTCCTTTTGCCTGCCGCTCTTTTTTTGTCTGTTTTTTGCCTGGTCAGGAGATCGGCTGCGCCCACGGGGCGGCGGCGATAATGGCCTTGACCTGAGACGCGCTCAGTCCGAGTTTTTCCGCTCCCCGCACCACGTCTTCCATATCCACGCCGTACCAGTTGCGCTTGTCGGCGTCACATAATCCCGCGATGTTCAGACAGTCTATGGCGTGGGCGACGTCCGCTTCAAAATAGCGTGTATTGGTCGGCCCGCACTCTGCCGCATGGCGCAGCAGGCGGGCGCAGCAACGCAGGCCGGACACGAAATCGGCGCGGTCGCCTGCAAGAAACCTGCGTACAAGATGGGGCTGTTTCAGTCGCCGCGCCATTTCGCTGTACGCCGCCGCGGCGAAGTAGAACATGGTGAACGACCGAAACAAATCAAAATCCTTCATACCGGCGTAACACGCGCCGATGAAATACGCCGCCCAGTCCGCTTCGCTGCGCGTGGTCTCGCCGTATTCGGCGATGCGGGCGCTGAAATCGGGCGCGTTCCAGGCGGATTCGAGAATACGTCCCAGGCGTTCCACGCCCAGGAGCGTGAGCGGCATTCCGGTGCTGAACAGGGGATCTACAAACGCGCTTGCGGAGGGCAGCAAGGCCCAGCCTTCCCCCGTCGTGGTCAGGGCGCGATAAGCGAGATTGGGCGCGTACACAAACGGGCGTGTCGGAACCGCCTCCCGAAACTGCTGGGCGATGGTGGGGAAACGATCCAGAAAGCGCGTCCAGGCCGGCGCGCCTTCGGCCAGATTCAGTTCTTCCGCCAGCCAGTCCTCGACCGCCACGCCCGCGCTGGTCACGCCGTTGTTGAAGCGCAGCACCCACATCCAGCCGCCGTCGAAGACATGGTGCAGGGCCGCGTCGTCCGGCGCATAAGGCGGCGTGTCATCGGGGTCTGCAATTGAGACGGGCAAGGGGAACGTACCCGTCTCGGAGGCGACTGCGTCACCGAGCGTCGTATCGGACGCGATGCCGCAGGCGTAATCATGCCTCGCTGTACAAGCGGCGGGTTCGCCTGTACAATGCGTGGTGGTACATGGATTCGCGTCGTCGTCGCTGCCGGAATAAGCGTTGCTCGCGGCCTGAAAAACGGGCATGGTATCGGTGCGCCGCACGTTCGTGAAGTGGGAATACAGCGACTGCGTGGCGGGATAGTCGTCAAACGGCGCGGCGGGCAGGTCGAGGGCGCGGCTTAGAAACCCGTTCGGGCCGCTGGCATCCACGACGAACCGGGCGGTAATGGTGAGCGTCTGCCCTTCGCGCTCGCCGTGCAGTATGCCGGTTGTTTCGGTTGTTTCGGATGTTTCACTTGCTGCGCCTGCTGCATCTGTTGCGCTTGTGCGCGTGAACTTTGCGTCGTGAAGGGTCACATGATCCAGATAGTCCGCGCCTAATCCCACGGCCTTTTGAACGAGAAACGCGTCCACGTCATGGCGCAGCCAGTGCGTGTCGGCGACCTCGTCGTTCGGGCTGGCGGCGACAAGCAGTTGATTGCCTCGGTCGGGGCGGGCGGCAAAGGGGCGATGCGCGTTATGATGATAGTAGGTAAAGCCGCGTTTAAGGCCGCACGTCAGGTCGGGATACGCGCGCTGCCATGCGCCATACGTGGTCAGGGGCAGCAGGTCGGGCAGATCATAACGGTACGCAAGCTGCTCGATAAGCAGGTTCATCAGGGGAGACGTGGACTCGCCCACAGCGAAGCGGGGATGCGCGTGTCGCTCCAGCAGAACGACCGAGCGCCCCAGACGCCGCGCTACCATCGCCAATAGCGCGCCGCCAACCCCCGACCCGACAATGGCAATATCGTACTCCGCCTGCATGGTTCCGTTCTCCGCAAACGCCCCGACCGCTGAAAGCTGCTTCCAGTATACCAAACATCTGCATGAACTGATGTTTGGTATAGGCTATGTGCTGGAAGTATGCCTTTTTCATTTCGCGGGCAGAAGGGCTTTGTAGTCCGGCGACACTATCTTGATGTCGGCAGACTTCTGAAACGCGGCAAAGTCGGACTGCACTCTGGCGGCATTCGCGGGCAGGCCTCTGGTCAGCATGGCCCCGGTGCGGCACTCCGCCGCGACCTGCGGGAAAGGAACCGTCTGCTCCGGCGTTCTGGCGACGCAGCGAAGAATCCACCACGCCCCGGCCACCTTGCTCTTGTCTATCTGCTCTCCCACCTTCAAATTGAACAGCGGCACTTCCAGGCCGGGAAATTGTTTGGCGTTGAAATGGCCGCGCTGAATGGGGGCAAGAAGCCCGCCGTTGGCTTTGCTGGTGTCACGGCTGTACGTCTGCGCCACCTGCGCGAAGGGGCGGCCCGTGGCGAGTTCGTGCAGGGCGTGGTCAATGTCGGCCTCTTTGTCCGACAGGATGGCGGCCACGGTCACGGTTTCGGGGTGATAGTAGCGCGCGGACGGGTTGTTTTTATCCGCGTTCGCCTTGTAAAAATCTGCCACTTCCTCATTGGAAACTTCGACGCCTCTGGTAAGCGCGTCCTGCCGGACAAGCGACACTTGCAGGGCGCGTT
Organism: Chthonomonadaceae bacterium; assembly: GCA_965277875.1. Classification (GTDB taxonomy): domain Bacteria; phylum Armatimonadota; class Chthonomonadetes; order Chthonomonadales; family Chthonomonadaceae; genus CAWFQB01. The sequence goes on from CBDIDV010000002.1 coordinate 4,951,291, forward strand.
TCACATCGTCGGACGTCTGGTGGCTGATGGCGAGATTACGCGCGAAATCGGGCTGCCGGCTGACCTCGTCGTATTTGGCCTGCACCTGCGCGTCATTGGGAAGCGCGGAATACTGCCTCGCGAATTGCAGCTGCGTTTCTTCGGCAAGCATCTGCTGCAAAACGGCGTTTCCGGACGCCGTTTCGAGGCGATGCGTAAACGCCTGCCGGGTGATGGCCGCGCCGTTGACAAGGGCGATGGGCTGCGCGTCCCGGTCATGGGCCTTGTCGAACGCGTACACGCCCAGCCCGCCCGCAAAGGTTCCCGCCAGCAGCGTCGCCACAGCGGGCCAGAACCTCGCGGTTTTGCGCGCCGCGCCTGTCTGTGTATGCGTACCTGTCTGCGCGTAATAGTCTTGTGCGCCGCCGCTTTGCGCGGTCTCCTGCCGGGGCGTGTCGTTTGATCTGTCCTGCGTGGATGCCATCGTATTTATGACTGTGTTCATTGTTGTTGCCTCCTGATTGCGGAGAGTTTTGTTGGGTACGTTAAACAGGAGGGCAGACACGGAGATCTGCCCCTGCGATGATGGAGGGTAGACACGGAGATCTGCCCCTGCGATGATGCAGGGCAGACACGGGGGGCTGCCCCTACAAACATTGCCTAACCCTCGTCAGGTACGCGCTACGAACGGGCGCGGCGGCGGCGGGTGAACGCGAGACCGCTCACCAGCCCCGCGCCCAGCAAGGCCCACGTTCCCGGCTCCGGCACGTTGACCGGCGGAGGCGCGGCAGGCGCGCTTGTGACTTGCAGAAGACCATGCCGGGCGCTGGCGTCGCTGAAGAACGAGAAGGTGTAACCGGGCGTGAAGCTGACGATGCTGCCGAATGTGCCGCTCAGGGACGCGTAGTTGAAGATGTCGAATGTTTCGCCCACAGTGGCGTTGAAGCCGCTGTCTACCATGACATCCAGGATGCTGCCGCCGTCCAAAAACGCCGCGCCGGACACGTCCAACTGCCCGAACTGCAATCCGGGCGTCACGCCGCCGAGTTCTTCAAAGAACATGCCCCCGGCGTTCTGCATGTAGGGGCCGGTGATGTTGAGCGCGGTCGAACCTAGGCTTGGGCGCAGGGTCGCGCCGCTGTTGATGGTGACGCCGCCCTGTATGGTTCCCGACCCCGACACCGTGCCGCCGTTTGCCACAAGCGCGCCGCTGCCCCCGCCAAGTGTCAATGTGCCGTCGGTCCGCGTAGCGCCTGCCGACTGCGTGAGCGAAGTTATGCTGACATGACTGCCCGCGCCTGTATGCACCACGCCCGAACTGGTCACATCGCCGCCCACGGTGAGATTGCCGCCGTTGATGGCTTCGACCGTGCCGCTGCTGCCGAACCCATTGACGACATTGATCGTGCCGCCGACGACATCCGCAGAGATGTTGCCCCCATTGACGAGGTTAGCCTGGATGGTTCCGTTTTGGCCGCGTATGGTCAAGCCGCTGCCGGTCGTCAATGTGCCGTTGGGCGTGTACAGAGTTCCGCCGTTCGCGCCAAAGACGATGTTGCCGGTTCCGCCAAACGTCTGGTTGGCGTTGGAGAACAGGCGTCCGCCATTATCCAGGTTGGCCGTGCCGTTAAGCGTCAATCCACTGCCATCTACCTGGAGGAACGAATTTGCGTTCGTACTCAGGTCGAGCGTGCCGTTGACGGTCGCGCCATTCAAGCGGTTGTTGCCGTTGTTGGTGAAGCGCAGCGCGCCCGCGCCCGTTTCCGTGCCGCCGTTGATAGTCGTGTTGTCTGCGGCGATCACGCTGCCGCTGCCCGCCGTCAGTGTGCCGTTGTTAGTCAGTGTCATGCTGTTGAGGGCGAGCGTTGCGCCGTTGACGGCCTGCATCGTGGCGTTGTTGGTAACATTGCTGCTGTTTACATTGATCGTGCCGCCATTGACATCCGCAGAGATCAGGCCATTGTTGACAAAGCTGCCTACCAGGGTTCCATTCTGGCCTCTGACAGTCAGGCCGCTATCTATGGTAAGCGTACCATTGGGGGTATACAGCAGACCGCCATTCGCGCCGAAAACGATGTTCCCACTGCCGGTGAAGGTCTGGTTGGAGTTGGAGTAAAGACGCCCGCCGTTGTCGAGTGTGGCCGTGTTGTTAAGGGTGAGGCCATTGCCGTCCACCTGCACGAACGAACTTCCATTGGTACTCAGATCCAGCATCGAGTTTACCGTGACGCCGTTCAAGCGGTTGTTGCCATTGTTGGTAAGTCGCAGGGTTCCGGTTCCGGCCACGGTTCCGCCGTTGATGGTGGTGTTGTCCACGGTGACAAGGCCGCTTCCTGCGGTGTCGAGCGTGCCGTTGTTGGTCAGCAGCATACTCGTAAGCGCGAGCGTAGAGCCGTTCGTGGCGCGCAGGGTGCTGTTGTTGGTGACATTGCTGTTCACAATGGTCATCGTGCCGCCGCTGTCGGAGGTAATCAGGCCGTTGTTGATAAAGCTGCCTTGAAGAGTTCCGTTCTGGCCCCTGACGGTAAGATTGTTTCCAATCGTAAGGACGCCATTCGGCGTGTAGAGCAGACCGCCACTCGTCGCCCCAAACACAATCGCGCCGCTGCCGCCAAACGTCTGGTTGGCGTTGGAATACAGCCTGCCGCCGTTGTCGATTGTGGCCGTGCCGTTAAGGGTCAATCCGCCACTGTCCACCTGAAGGAATGAACTTCCATTCGTACTCAGGTCGAGCGCGCTATTAACGAGGACTCCATTGAGGCGGTTGTTGCCATTGTTGGTAATACGCAGGGTTCCGGTTCCGGCCACGGTTCCGCCGTTGATGGTGGTGTTGTCCACGGTGACAAGGCCGCTTCCTGCGGTGTCGAGCGTGCCGTTGTTGGTCAGCAGCATACTCGTAAGCGCGAGCGTAGAGCCGTTCGTGGCGCGCAGGGTGCTGTTGTTGGTGACATTGCTGTTCACAATGGTCATCGTGCCGCCGCTGTCGGACGTGATCAGGCCGTTGTTGATAAAGCTGCCTTGAAGAGTTCCGTTCTGGCCGCGCACGGTCAGTCCGGAGTCAATAGTGAGGAGTCCATTCGGCGTGTACAGCGTTCCGCCGCCGCTTCCGAATATGATGTTTCCGGTTCCTCCGAAGGTCTGGTTGGCGTTGGAGAACAGGCGTCCGCCGTTGTCTACATTAGCCGTGCCGTTGAGGATGAGGCCGCCGCTGTCCACCTGGAGGAACGTGCTTCCATTTGTACTCAGGTCGAGTGTGCCGTTGACGGTCGCGCCATTCAAGCGGTTGTTGCCGTTGTTGGTGAAGCGCAGTGCGCCCGCCCCGCTTTCCGTGCCGCCGTTGATGGTGACACCGTCTGCGCTGATGACGCTGCCATTGCCCGCCGTGAGCGTACCATTATTGCTGACAGTGGAACTCACAAGCGAGAGCGTAGCGCCGTTGATGGCCCGCATCGTAGCGTTGTTGGTGACATTGCTGTTGGTCACATTGATGGTTCCGCCGTTGACATCCGCAGAGATCAGGCCGTTGTTGACGAGATTGGCCTGGATGGTTCCGTTCTGCCCGCGTACCGTCAGGCTGTTTCCGAGCGTCAATAGGCCGTTGGGCGTGTACAGCAGTCCGCCATTGGCTCCAAAGACGATATTGCCGGTTCCGCCGAAGGTCTGGTTGGCATTGGAGAACAGGCGTCCGCCGTTGTCTATGTTGGTCGTGCCGTTGACGGTCAGGCCATTGCCGTCTACCTGCACGAACGAGCTGCCATTGGTACTCAAGTCCAGGATGGAATTGATCGTGACGCCATTCAAGCGGTTGTTGCCGTTGTTGGTGACTTGAATGCCCTGACCGCCGACAAGAAAGCCGTTGAGCGTGCCGCCGTTGAGCGTGAACGTGTTATTGACATTGAACGTGCTGGCGGCGGTGTTGGCGTTGAGCGAGCCGCCCGTCAGGTTGAAGGCCCCCGCGCTGAGAAAGCTGTTGATCGTGTCGTTGGACGAACTGTACGTGATGGCGGCGGACGCGGTGTTGTTCTGAACATCATCGGTCGCGCCGGGAAAAGCGCCGCTCGACCAGTTGGCGGGCGTGGTGTGCCAATCGCTCGTGCCGTCCAGCCACGTCACGGGCGGCGCGGCATACGCGGGCGTGGTCAGGACGCAGGCGATCAAAAACGCGCCGGTCACGCGAACGGGGCGTGTCCAGGCCCGCCGCGTCATTCGCCGCCACAGGCGCGGACGCCGCATCGGGGCGACAGTCGGAACAATGGGAACAGTGGCGCAAACTGATTTCACAGTGTGAATCATGCTTACCTTCCTTGCAAAACGCGTTACTACAAAGTGGACTGCTGGATGTCGAATGAACGGGGAACTTTCGTGGTTCGCGCCGGACCGACATTCCTCAACAAGAGCCGGGGCGACATACATTTCGCCTGGAAGCGGCAGGCAAACACGCATTCGTTCCGAACCGGGCCGTAACCGAACTGCCGCATTCCGGTGCGGCAGGCGGTTCGGCGCTGGCAGGGTCATTATCCACATCTGCCATTAACCAATCATTAACAAAATGCCCGCAGAGCATTAACCAGGAGGCATTTTGCGCGCGTTTCGCCGGTAGTTCTACTGGAAAACGAAAGCGCGAGAACGAATCGTCTTGCATTGAACATTTTTCGGAAATTTTTGCTGTCGGGACAGGAGGTTTATTCGGATGGCGCGGGGTCGCAAGATGCCTGTACGCGTTGGGCGGCAGCCAATGGCGCTTGATGTGCCGCCACAGCGTTTCGATCTTGTTTTCGATCTTGCTGAGGTGCGGCGAGTAGAGCGGAGCAGGCAAATCGCCGCCTTGACCGATGTGGAAGAACAATGTCGGTCAAGACGGCGATTCGATCCGATGCGTATGGGTTATTCCTGCGCGGCCTGAACCGTATTGCACAGCAGAATGGCAATGGTCATGGGGCCGACGCCGCCGGGGACGGGCGTAAGATACGCGGCGACAGGGGACGCACTCTCGAAATGCACGTCGCCCACATCCCCGGCGCGGCCCTCGACCCGGTTGTAGCCCGCGTCAATCACGGCTGCGCCCGGTTTGATCATGTCGCCCCGGATGAGTTCGGCACGGCCCACGGCGGCGACAAGTATGTCGGCCTGCCGCGTAAAGGCCGCAAGGTCGGGCGTGCGCGAATGGCAGATCGTGACCGTGGCGTTGCGATTGAGCAGCATCATGGCGACCGGCTTGCCCAGAATGATGCTGCGCCCCACCACAACAGCCGTCTTGCCCTCAATGGGTATGGCGTATCTGTCCAGCAACTCCACGATGCCTGCCGGGGTGCAGGAGGGGAACGCGGGTTCGCCATTGATGAGTCCGCCCAGCGAACCCCGGCTGATGCCGTCAACGTCCTTGCCCTGCGAAACAAGGTCTAAGATGGCCGGCTCGTGCAGATGTTTGGGAACCGGGTGCTGAACAAGAATGCCGCTGATTCTGGGGTCGGCGTTCAGGCGTTCCACAAGCGCTTCGGCCTCGGCCTGCGTGGTATTGGCGGGCAGGCGGTGTATGCTGCTTTCCATGCCGGCCCAGCCGCAGGCTTTTTGCTTCATCGCCACATAGGTCTCGGAAGCCGGGTCGGCCCCGATCAGCACGGCGGCGAGGTGCGGCACAATGCCCCGCTCCGCTTTCAAGATCTTCACTTGCGCGGTCAGTTCCGCCCGTATCGTCCGCGCCGTCGCGGTTCCGTCCAGCAGGGTGGCGCATGGCGCTTGATTCGTGGCTTGTAAGGCGTGGTTCGTGGCTTGCGGTTCGTGGTTCGTATGCGCGTTCCCCTCTCCCGCTGTTCCCTGTTCCCTGTTCCCTGTTCCCTGTCCGCTCACGACTCATCCTCCGGCGCGTCTGCATTTTCCTCTAAGGCAATGGGCGTATCCAGGTCGGCATCGTCCATGTCGTCGGGCAGGTCTATCATGTCAGATGCGTCCGCGCCGTCATCGCTGTTTGCATTATTTGACAGCGCATCCTCCGTCGTATCTTTCGCGCCATTTGGAGATTCGGCGACCGGGGCATTTTCCTGCCTGCGCGCAGGCAGAACGGCAAGTGCGCCCAATACGCCGTTGACGAAGCGGCCCGACTCGGTCGTGCTGTATTTCTTGGCGAGTTCCACGGCCTCGTTGATGGCGGCAGCGGCGGGTACGCCCTCCACATACAGCAGTTCGTAACCGCCCAGGCGCAGGATATTGCGGTCTACGGCAACCTGCCGATCCATGCGCCAGCCCGCCGACAAGCCCGTGATCGTCGCGTCAATCTCTTTTTGCCGCGTTCCCACGCCCTGCACCAGTCGCAGCGCGAAACTTGCGGTTCGCAGCCAGTCGCCCATCTGCTTTTCCACAATCGCGGCCACCTTGCGCCATCGCTCGGTCTGCGCGCGGTTGAAAGCGTCCTGACGCTGCCTTAGATATTCCTGCATCTCGGCATGAGACGCGCCGGACGGACGGCCTTCCACCAGTTCGCGCACAAATGTCAGTCCGGTCAGCCTGAGATCGTTGTCTATCAATTCGGGCAGGTCGTGGCGCATCCGGTTCATAAACAGGTGCAGCCGGGCGCGTTCGTCCGGGGCAAGCAGGGCGAGGGCGGCGTTCAGGCCGTCGTTCGGCTCGCTCTTTTCCATGCCGGGGTCAGGCAGAATGGCGCTTTGGGGCTGCGGCGCTGTCAGTCGGGGCGGGCGCAGGGCGGGCAGGCCCGTGACATCGCCCTCGGTCAGATTAAAGGCGTCGGCGACTTTGCTCATTATCAGGCGCTTGGCCGTGTGGGGCGGCAGGGCCGTAATGGGTTCGCGGAACAGGCGATCCGTGCGCGTTTCCTGCCAGTAAGGCGCGTCCGCGAGCAGCCGGGTCAATACAAGCCCTGCCGCCTGTTCCAATGGTCGGCGCAGGGTGGGCAGGGTATCGCGCAGGTCAGCCGTGGCCGCGTCCAGACAGGCCTGCTCGACCGTGGAACCGCTCGCAGTGCGCGAACCCCGCTGCACGAATTCCAGGCGCAGGCGATCCAGGGCGGCAGTGACGACCTCGCCTTGCAAACGCGCCCGCACGTCGTTGATATGTCCTTCTATCTGATTTCGCGTGTCGGCAAGATACGCGTCCATCACCTCGCCGCGCAGGGGCGAGGGAAGCGACTGCGCGTTTGCCAGCAGACTGCCAAGCAAAGCAAACGCCTGCGCCAGTTCTACCACAACGGCGGGAACCGGGGAAACGGCGGAGGCGCTGAGCGTGTCGGACGAATGCGCGGACGCAGACGCGTTCCGATTTCCCGGCGCGTTCAGGCTTGCGATCAGTTCGCGCGCCTCGGTGTAGCTGTACCCGGCCTGCGTGATGTCGCGCTCCAGGCCCTCCTGCGCGGCCTGAAGCGCGGCAATAGCGATCTCATGCGCCTCGCGCATCAGCCGCTGCCGCGAACGCTGGTCGGCGCGCGTCACTTCCCCCAGCAGACGGTCGAAGACAGGCTGCGCGCCCGCTGTCACATGCTCGGTCTGATATAAAATTTTAAGCGCCCACTCGCGGGCGAGACGTCTGGAACTGATCAACCGAATCACCTATGCTGTTCGTACTGTTCAGGTATACTTAGCTAAGCAGCAATAAACAGCAGACAACTTTACTGTTTGTTGTCGTTTGAATGCGGAATTCAATCGGACGCGCGAAGCTGCCGCAGCAAAACTCCTGTCGCGCCGCACTCTCTATTGTACACCAATTTTGCGTTTCACAACGTCCTGTCCTGTTTTGCCCGGCAGGCCGATACGAGCGATACAGCGAGCCACTCCATGACGACCCTAACCCAAATGCCCACCCCTCTTGCTACGATCCACATACTGGAAATACCCGTGCATCATGTTCGCATGGCGGACGCGCTGAACGCCATTGACGCCTTTATTCGCGAGGGCGGCACGCATCACGTCGTTACCGCAGATGCGTCCATGATGGTGATGGCGCAGCAGGACGCCGACCTGCGCGGCATTCTTGCCCGCGCAGACCTGGTTACGCCCGACAGCGAGGGCATTTTGTGGGCGTCGCGGCGGCAGGGTCAGGGGCTGTCCGAACGCGTGTCCGGCGTGGAGATCGTGGAACGCCTGTGCGAGCGGTCGGCGCACAACGGCTGCCGCCTGTATTTCCTCGGCGCGGCGGCGGGCGTGGCCGAGCAGGCCCGCAAGCGCATGACCGCAAAATATCCCGGCGCGCAGATCGTCGGGACGCGCAACGGCTTCTTTACGGACTTAGAACTGCCCGGCATCCTCGCCGACATACGCGACGCCCGCCCCGACGTGTTGTGTGTCGCCTTCGGCATTCCCAAGCAGGAAAAGTGGATTGAGGCGCATCGGGCCGCATTGGGCATCCCCGTCCTGATCGGCGTGGGCGGTACGCTGGACGTGCTTTCCGACACGGTCAAACGCGCCCCGGTTCCGTTTCGCCGCCTGAAGCTGGAATGGCTGTGGCGCGTGGCGAGCAATCCGCGCAAAATCAGCAAAGTAATGCTGCTGCCCCGCTTTGTGTCCCTCGTCAAGCGTAAAGAGAAGGAAGAGGGCGGCACAAAGCGCTAGTACAGGGAACGTACCCGTCTCGGAGGCGCTACGCACCAAGCGTCCTCGCGGACGCGATGCGCTGGCACATACAACATAAACATATAGGTGAACTTCTATTTCACAGGACAATTGGCCGTATGTCTGGCTAACCGGCAAAGAATTTAGATGATATATGCTGGTTCCTGATGCAAACTAAAACTACTATTGACCACGCTGCACGAACAACCATGAGCCAGAACATACAAACCAATACTCCAACACCCGGCCTCGTCTCGCTTATCGGGGCGGGGCCGGGCGATCCCGGCCTGCTCACGGTGCGGGGGCGCGAGCGTCTGCAATCCGCCGATGTCATCGTATACGACCGGCTGGCGCATCCGGCCCTGCTGGATTACGCCCGCAAAGACGCCGAACTGGTGTACGTGGGCAAGGTCAGCGCGCATCACGCCATGAAGCAGCCCGACATCAACGCCCTGCTGATTGACCGTGCCAAGCAGGGCAAAAACGTAGCGCGCTTGAAGGGCGGCGACCCGTTCGTGTTCGGGCGCGGCGGCGAGGAGGCCGAGGAGTGCCGGCTGGCCGGTGTGCCGTTCGAGGTCGTGCCGGGAGTCACGTCCGCGATTGCCGCGCCGGCCTATGCGGGCATTCCCGTAACGCATCGGGACATGGCGAGTTCGTTTGCGATTGTCACAGGGCATGAGCGCGACGACAGCCGCGAGTCGGGAACCCGAACGGCGGGCGAGGCCGAACAGCGGCGCGACTGGAAAAACATCGCCAATGCGGGCGACACGCTTCTTTTTCTGATGGGCGTCGAGGCCCTGCCCGACATCGCCGCGCGTTTGCAGGAGAACGGGCGCGGCGCGGATACGCCCGTCGCCCTGGTACAGTGGGGAACGTGGACGCGGCAGCGCGTGGTCGTCGGAACCCTGGCGACGATTGTGGACGATGTGAAACGCGCCAAGCTGACGCCGCCCGCCGTGTGCGTGGTGGGCGAAGTCGTGCGCCTGCGCGAAAAGCTGCAGTGGTTCGATGACCCGGCCACGCATCCCCTGTTTGGCAAAACCATCGTCGTGACGCGCGCGCGCGAGCAGGCAAGCGCCCTGTCCGATCTGCTCCGGGCGCGGGGCGCGGAACCGCTGGAATTTCCCGCTATCGAGATCGCCCGTCTGGACGATTACAATGCCCTCGATGCGGCCCTGTCGGATTTGGGCGCGTATGCGTGGATGATCGTTACGAGTACCAACACGGTCAGCTTTTTGGCCGAGCGCCTGGACGCCCTGAACCTGGACGCCCGCGCCTTTGGCAGGACGCGCATCGCCGCCATCGGCCCCGCCACGGCTCTGGCCCTCAAAACGCACTTGGGCATTCGCGCCGACTACGTGCCGACCGAGGCCGTTGGGGAAGCCATGCTTGCCGAATGGCCCGACACCAGTGCGGATTCAAGCGGTCAGCGCATTCTCCTGCCCCGCGCCCTCGAAGCCCGCGACATACTGCCGGACGGCCTGCGCGAACGCGGCGCGGTCGTGGACGTTGTCCCCGCCTACGAAACGCGCATGGATGGGGCCGCGTCCGACCGCCTGCGAACGCAGTTACAAAACGGCGACATAAATGTTTTAACCTTCACAGCCTCCTCGACAGTACGCAACTTCGCGCAGGCGCTGACAGAGGGAACAGGGAACAGGGAACAGGGAACAGAAAAAGCGGGCGCGGCAGAGGGTATGAATATGTCGCTGGCGGAACTTGTCGGCAAAGCTATGGTGGCGTCTATCGGGCCAATCACGTCGCAGACCCTGCGCGAATTGGGCCTGAATGTGAACATCGAAGCCCCGGAGCATACCATTCCCGGCCTTGTCTCTGCCATTGAAACGTATTTCAAAGGAGAGTGATCTACTGGTGGTTCTCTGGGCGCAGTGTGCGCCATTCCGCCCGGCCTCACCATAGACAAATATTGGACACAAAATGGCAGGATACCGGCGTTCTGCGCGATGACACGCGTTGAGGAGGATCAGGAAACCATCTTCAACTTGTAGGATAAGCCCCGGCCGTAAAGGCTTACGTCCTGGGGCGGTCTCACTGTTATTGAAACTGTTACCGAAAAAAGAAAGATCGGCAGGAAACAAGCCCCTGCCCTGCACCACATCCCTGTCAGGAGCGCCTATAAGAAGGCGATGTTTGCCGTCCGCTCGCGCCTACTTGCCGCCGCCGAACTGCGGATTGATCTGTCCGCCGCCAAACTGCGGATTGGGCTGCGTGTTGGGATGATACGACGAGGAACGCGGGGCCGCGCCTGCGCCCGAAGCCGGGGACAGGGACGTTCGGGAAGTGTTGGGAGATGCTGACGCGGCATTCGTTCCCGCGCCACTCGCGCTGCCCCGCGCCGCCGTATTTGCATCCGCGCTTTTCAGGCCGGGCGACGCGGGCGTACCGCCCTGCTGATAGATCGAGGCGGGCGCGGCATCGGAAGGCGCGGCCTGCAAATGCGCGGCCACGGCCCCATAGATCAAAAACGCGGCGACAACGCCCACAATGCTCGCCACCACTCCGATAGTCACGCGCAGCGCCTGACACACATTATTAAAATACTCCCAACCGGTTCCCATAACAACCTCCACGGTATCCGCGACACGGTATCTGCAAGAAGATAGTGCCAGTATACCAAAGGTTCTTACAACGCGCAAGGCCGCGCCCCGCTTCCTATATTTCGACTTGCGAGTTGCCTCCTCCGATAGTTTGTGCTACTATATTTGTATTCGTGCCACGACGTTCGGGCCATAGTTCCCTCGGCGCTATATTCGTATCATATTCAAATCGTATTCAAATCGTATTTACGCTTTTGGCCGGGAGCCGGGGCGAGGAGCGTTATGCACATACCCGACGGGATGCTCAGTCCCGCCACCAGTCTGGTCGCGGCGGGAGCGATGCTGCCGGTCTGGACGCTTGCCGCCCGGCAGGTGCGCGCCACGCTGGGGACGCGCCAGGTTCCCCTGCTGTCGCTGGGCGCGGCCTTCTGCTTTACCGTGATGATGTTCAACATCCCCGCGCTGGGCGGCACAACCGCGCATCCCGTGGCGGGAACGCTGCTGGCGATTCTGCTTGGCCCGTGGGCCGCCGTGATCGGCATTTCGGTCGCCCTGGCGATACAGGCATTGTTCTTTGGCGATGGGGGCCTGCTGGCGTATGGCGCGAACTGCTTTACGATGGCGTTCGCGCTGCCGTTCGTCGGGTACAGCGTGTATCGCCTGCTGGCGAGACGGCTATCGTCGGCGTCTACCCTACGCGCCTTTGCGGGCGGAATTGGCGCGTATATTGGCCTGAACGCCGCCGCCGCACTCGTCGCCGTGCTGCTGGGCATCCAGCCTGCCTTGTTCCATGAGGCGGATGGACGCGCCCTCTATTTTCCGTTTGGCCTGCACATCACGCTGCCCGCCATGCTGTCCACGCATCTGCTTGTCGCCGGCCCTGTCGAGGCAGCGGTAACGTTCCTGGTGATCCGCTACATGCAGGCGTCCGGGCAGGCGTTGTTTGAGGAGACGGGGAGACAGGGAGACAAGGGGACAGGGAGACAAGGAGACACACGCAGCAAACATCAAACGCTCGGCATCGGTCTGCTGGCGCTTGTCGCGCTGACGCCGCTGGGTCTGCTGGCGAAGGGCGAGGCGTGGGGCGAGTGGGACGCAAGCGGCGTCCGCAATCAGATACAGCGCGTCCAGGGCCGCGACTATGTGCCGCAGGGCATCGCGCAGGCCGAAAAAAATGCCTACAAGGGGGCAGGAAGCCTGCAGGACTATGCGAGCAATGACGGCAAAAACAAAGTCGGGTATGCCGGCGCGGGGCTGTTGGGTGTCCTGACGATTGCCGGCCTGACCCTGCTTGGCGGGCGTCTGCTGACCACAAACAGCCGCAGCGACAAACGCGCCGGTCGTAATGACGACGCCTCCACCGATACTTCCGGCGGTGACACTTCCAGTGACACTTCCATTGATGATAACTCTGACAATGACCCCGATGGCCCTTCCGCTTCTTCGGGGCCGGGAACGTCCGCTCGCACCCCCTACACCGCAGACCGCGCCAATCCGAGTGATGCAAACGCAGGCGACAACGCCATAGACCCGACCGCACAGGCAGGCGCGAAAGCGGGCGCAAACGAGGCCGCGCCCGAACTGCCGTCGTGGCTGCGCGCGCCTGCCGATCACGAGACGCCGTCCGACACGACCGGCCCTAAATCCAATCCCTACATCGAGCGCACCCTGAGCGGGCTGGCGCACAACGCGCTTGTCACGCTGCAAAGCGAACACTGGGCGCGAGGGTCGGGGTATTTGCAGCGGCTGGACCCACGCGCCAAAGTCGTCGCGTTCGGCGTACTGGTCGCGGCCTCCGCAAGCCTGCATCACGCGGGCGCGCTGCTCGGATTGTACGCATTCGGGCTGGGATTGGCCGTCGCGTCGCGCCTGCCGCTCGGCCTGATGCTGCGGCGCGTATGGCTGTCCGTTCCTTTCTTTGTGGGCGCGCTGGCCCTGCCCGCCACGCTCAACCTGGTCACGCCGGGACGCGCCTTGCTGACCCTCTGGACGCATCCGCTTATCGCCGTCACCCGCCCCGGCCTGCTGATCGCTTTTCTTCTGACCCTGCGCGTCGGCGTGACGGTCACGTTCGCCGCCCTGCTCACGCTTGCCACGCCGTGGAACGATGTCCTGCGCGCCCTGCGCGTATTATTCGTGCCGCGCCTGTTTGTAAGCGTGCTTGCCATGACGTACCGCTACGTGACCGTACTGATGCAGTGCGGCGACGACCTGTTTACGGCGCGGCGCAGCCGCACGGTCGGTCGGGCGGACAACCGGGCGGGACGGCGTTTCGCAGCGGCGAGCATAGGCGCATTATGGGGTCGTACCCTTGCGCTTTCCGAGGAGGTGTACGGCGCGATGGTGTCGCGGGGTTTTAACGGCGACATGCGTACCCTGTCCCGGTTCCGCTGGCGCATGGCCGATTCGCTGTGGATAGGGATTGTGGCGATTACGGCTCTGCTGTGCGCGGGAGCCGAGCATGTCCGGTGAAGTACAGGAAAAAGGAGAAAGGAAAAAGGAGAAAGAGGCGGCGGTTGCAGGCGCAGTCCAAGCTTCAAACGCCTTCTCGGTTCAGAACGTTACGTATCATTATAATACAGGCGTGGCGGCCCTGGAGGATGTGTCGCTGACGATTGCCACAGGGGAGAAGGTGGCGATACTGGGCGCGAACGGCAGCGGCAAGAGTACGCTGCTCCGATTGCTGAACGGACTGGCGTTCGCACAGTCGGGACAGATAAGCGCGTTTGGCACAGCCCTGACCGAGGCGAACCTGCGCGACGAGCAGGCCGCGTATCGCTTTCGCAGGCGCGTGGGCTTCATCTTCCAGAACGCGGACGCGCAGTTGTTTTCCCCGACCGTGCGCGAGGAGATCGCGTTCGGGCCGCTGCAAATGGGGCTGGCGCAGGACGAGATTTTGCGGCGGATCGCGGATATAGCCGCCCTGGTGGGCATTGAAAATCTGCTTGACCGCGCGCCGTTTCAGCTTTCCGGGGGCGAAAAACGCAAGGTGGCGATTGCAAGCGCCCTCGTCGTCAACCCCGACGCCCTGCTGCTCGATGAGCCGACGACCGGCCTTGATCCCCGCTCGCAGACCTGGCTTGTGGCCCTGCTGAAGCGTCTGCACGCGGCGGGCAAAACGCTCGTCACGGCCACGCACGACCTGGCCCTTGTTCCCGAACTTGCCGACCGCGTGTTCGTGTTCGACGAAAAGCACCGCCTCGCCGCATCCGGCCCGACTCGCGAAATCTTTGCCGACACCGACCTCCTGGTTCGCGTCAACCTGATCCACGCCGACGGACACCGGCACGGCAGTTTGTGGCACACCCACCCGCACCCGCCAAACACACCTCACGAACATTCCCATGACGCGCTTTGAACGCCAACGCCCTTCTTTGTTCGATGTTGGTATCTCCGCTCACACGGCTGTTATTCCTCTAGCTGCGTGGCCCTAGTGCCTGCATCCGACGACGTTTGCGGCGCAGCGTATCACGGCCCCATCCCGTCAGTCCCGCCGCCGTTACGCTAATCGGCATCCAGAACAGCAGCATCAGCATTGCCAGTTGCACCAGATTATCTTGCCAACCTGAAAAACCCATAGCAAGCGCGGCGACAAGCGACACCAGAGGTGTCAATACCCCCACAGCGTAGAGCGTTCCCATTGCAGGGCGATGGCGGACGCGCATACCGACTCCAACCCCAAGCAGGGCAGGAAGAACCAGATACAGGAAATACAGCCATGCTACAAACAGGGAACCACACTCATAGTGCAGCATAGCCAACACCGCGACGGTGGCAGGAATAGCCAGCGCGCCCGGCCCGAACACTTTGAGCGCGGTCAGGGTCGCGGGACGAGCCGACTGCTTTACGCTCTGTGTCCACTTGCGCTGCTGAAATGCCTGCTGCCTGGCCGCCTGTTCCTGAAGCGCCGCTGTCTGCCGTTCACCTTCGAGGTGGCGTATCGCCGCGTCTACGGCCTGCTGCGGCGCGGGGTCCAGTTCGCTGTACGCAAGCGTCAGTGTTTCCAGGCGGGCGCGGGTATCCGATAATTGCGCGTCCCCGTTCTGTGCCAGATAGCGCGCGATCAAAATTTGCGCGGGAGGCGATAAGAGGACAGGGGCGGGGTGGGCGGGAGGCGGAATGAATAACGCGGCCTGTTTTGCTTCTTCCATCTGCTGTTGTTCAAGCACGGCGTTGTTCCTTTCCGAAAACTGCGGCACCGGCGATCTTGAAGCCTGTACGCGCAGACACTACGCCTGCGCCTGTCGCTCGGTTCCACCAAATCACTTGCCGCTTGACACCGCGCCTGCCCTACGTTTATAATGAGACAGCAAAAGCGAAACAACCTGACTCAACGATGTAGAAGACAGCACGAATGACAACGCAAGCTAAAACCGATCTGTCAAGTTTTTATATTGATAAACGACCGATACAAAAGATTGTCGGGGATCATCACAAGCAGGCAGGCATCGTGCATGACCCTACAATGACACCGGAAAAAGTGCAGGCGATGATGCGCGACTTGGGTATTCGCTCCGAAGATAATCTAGCTTCTTGCGGCATTATTGCTGCCCGCGAGGAGTAAGGCGTGATGCTACTGTTTTTCGACGCCAGCGGACTGGCAAAGCGCTACTTTACGGAAGTCGGCAGTGACACAATCAATGCTTTGTTTGCAGCATCGCCCCTGCTGAACATGGCAGCAACCCCGTGGGGTTATACGGAAACATATTCAATCTTGCAGCGACGCAGAAATACCGGCATTCTTGATGCTCCTACGTTCTCGGCGGCAAGCGACCAACTGCGCGTCGAAGTAGTAGACGATCCTTTGTTCGGCATACTGCCCATCAGCGACGAGATAATATTCGCCAGTATTTCCATCATTGATAAACATAACCTGAACGCAACCGACGCTGCGATCCTCACTATGCTGCTGCAAGCGCTTCCCTCGCCGCCGCCCACCGATTTCATTCTGATCGCCTCCGATAAACGTTTACTGCGCGCTGCCGAGGCAGAGGGTATTGTAACGCTGAACCCGGAAGAACTGCCTGCCTCTGACGTTCCTGATTTCCTCGCCGCCATCTAAAATGAGATGCAGTCGAAATACAGTCCTCCGTTTCATATTAGATTTGAAAAATATTTTGCGATGTTGCAAATTTAACTCGTTTTGCGGACGTTTGGCACAATTCTTGCAATAGGTAATAATGATGGGAAACATTCACGCCTCGCCACTTCATCACTCGTCACTGTTCTTATGAAAGGAGAACCACTTTGCACACCCGTTTCACCGTTCGCAGCGTCGTCACCCTGTCCGCGCTTTCCTGCATTGCGCTTTTCGCCCCCCCCCCCCCCGCACATGCCCAGGTGAAACTTGACTTTGAGAACCTGAGCAATCCTAGTAATGGTTCTGTCAACAACCAGTCATCGCCGGTAGTGCAAAATGGTTTTACCATCACTGCCAATTCTCCAATTCTATTCAGCGTCGCCCCCAACGCCGGAAGCCTCGGTAACTACACCGGTTCAGTAGCACTACTTCCGAACCCTGTAGCGGGTTCTATGCTAACACTCACTTCCAACGACAGCAGTTTGTTTTCCCTCAACTCCCTCGATTTCGCTAACTTCCTCCCGCAATCTACTCCGGCTGCCCGTGTCGCCATCATTGTTTCTGGCACAAGAAACAATAATACTATCGTGTCACAGGCGGTCATTCACGGCTTCAACAACAACCTCGAAACGATCTCGTTCAACGGTGCATTCACCAGCCTCATATCGGTGAGTTTCAGAGAGGTTGTTGTGAATGGAACTCCTATGGGTTTTCAGTTGGACAACATCGTCCTTAATGCTCCTGCCGCCGTTCCCGAACCCGGCAGTGTGGCCCTGCTTCTCGGAATGGGCTGCGGTGGCGCGGGTTTCCTCGTCCGGCGTCGAAGGCAGGTCAACGGAGGCGCATAGACGCCTGCCACGCCTGTTCAAAACAGGGCGACAGATAACGACAGACACGGCAGCCGTCAACGCGGCAGCTGTGGCTGGTCTGTTCAGGACAGAAGCGGCAGGAGCAAACGTAAGCCGAGGCCCATTAAGCGGCCTGCGCCTTGTTTACAAGCATCCGTTCCGCTTCCCCTTCCTCTTCTGCAATGTCACGCATCATGGATAGCTGCTCAAAAGCGTCGCGCATCCACTCGCGTTCTTCGGGATGACATCCGATCCACTCACGCAGGGCTGTCTCAGCGGCAGCCACTTCGGGAAGCGTTTTGGCGCTCAATACCTGTCGTGCGAGCCACTGGCGCGCATGGTCTTTTTCGGTATCAGGCATGGTAATTTCTCCTGCTGACGACCGCCGATTACGCAGCCTGTTCCGCCTCAATCGCGTCGGGTGCGCGTTTGTATTGCGTCAACAGCAGTTCGATCCGCTCCTGTTCCGCTTGCCTCTGATCGAGTTCCTGCTGCCGTCGGGCATTACTTGCGTCGAGACGTTTGTTAAACTCCGCTAGCGTGAGGGCCTCTCGTTCCTCCGTCGTCATGTTCGCGTTCCTCCTTGTTCCACGCCGTTCGCGTCCGCAGGATACGAAAGGATCAGGACTCGAAAGGATTACGAAGAGGCTCCAACGACTTCTCGGACAGCGGGAGCGGAATTTTCCTGTAAGGCCAACTCCACGAGCGCCATCTGTTCAAAGGCCCACTGAATGCCTTTATCCTCCGGGTGCGCTGCGATCCAGGCATTCAGTTCCTCGCTCACGCTTGCCAAGTGTTGCGTTGTGCGGGCAGATAGAGCGCGCGTCAAAATCTGCTGACGCTGTGGGTCATCCAGGTAGTTCATGCAGAACCTCTTTACAACACAGCCGAGACATGGGCAGTCGGCAAGTACGGTTACACTACGGCGATCTGGTTGACTTCGGTTTGTATCTTGACGAGTTTGGCGTACTCGCCGTCTTTCTCCATCAGTTCCTCGTGGGTTCCGAGTTCTTCCATTTTGCCGTCCTTCATCACGACCAGGCGGCTCGCATTGCGAAGCGTACTCAATCGGTGCGCGATGGCGAACGTGGTGCGATTGGTGGTCAGGCGCGAGATCGCCTCCTGTATCTGCTGTTCGGTCTCGGTATCTACACTAGCCGTGGCCTCGTCCAGAATGAGGATGCGCGGATCGTGCAAAATGGCGCGGGCGATGCTGATGCGCTGACGCTCGCCGCCCGACAAACGCTGGCCCCGCTCGCCCACGCTCGTATCGTAGCCGTCCGGGAACTTCATGATGAACTCGTGGCAGTTCGCTGCTTTTGCTGCCCGCATCACCTCGTCAACGCTCGCGTCAGGCTTGGCATAGGCGATGTTGTCGCGCAGTGTGCCGGGGAACAAAAACGGCTCCTGCAAAACGATGCCCAACTGCCCCCGAAAGTCGTCGCTGTTGATCTGCCGGATGTCTATGCCGTCTACCAAAATACGGCCCTCGCTGACCTCATAAAAGCGCGAAAGCAGGTTGATAATCGTGCTTTTGCCCGCGCCGCTATGCCCGACAAGCCCGATCATCTCGCCCGGTTCTACCTTGAGCGTAAAGTCGTCCAGGACGCGCTTGGCCTTGTCATACGTAAAGGCGACGTGCCGGAACTCCACGGCCCCCTGCATGTCGGGCATGGGAACGGGATGCTCGGCCTCCTTGATGTCGGGTTCCGTATCCAGCACCTCGAACACGCGTTCGGCTGCGGTCAGACTGCGCGTGGACCAGTCCAGAACTTGCGAAAAGTTCTGGAACGGCTGATAGAACTGTATCAGGTAGCCATTGAACATCGTCAGCAGGCCCAGCGTCATCAAATGCCCGCTGATGGTGACGCCGTTCAAGACCTGATGCCCGCCCACGATCCAGATGATGTAGCTGCCGCTGCTCATCAAGAGCGCGAGCAGGGGAACATACGTGGCGCGAAAAGCGTTGGCCTCGTAGCTGGCCTGAAACACATTGGTGTTGCGATTGCGAAAATTGTTGACCTCGCGGGACTCTTGCGCGAACGCCTTGACGACCCGCATTCCGGTCAGGGTGCTGTTGAGCGTGCTGTACATTTTGCTGATGCGCCGCCACACCACATGGTACTTTTTGCGGGCGCGGGGCATGAACCAGCGCGTCAGGCCAAAGATGAATGGGCCGGGCGTGAGCATCAGGAGCGCTAATTGCCAGTTCAGGCGAAACAGCACGAACCCGATTGCTACAAGCGTCAGGGTGTTGCTGATAAGCCACGGAATGCCGTCGGCCAGAAAGTCCCACAGGTTCTCCGCGTCGTTCGTGACGCGGGCCATCACGCTGCCCGTGCTGCGCTTGTCGTAATATCCCAGGCTGAGCTGCTGGAACTTGTCGTACAGCGCCATGCGAATGTCCATCGTAATGCGCCCGCCGAGCCACGGGTTCAAGCGCCGCTGACCGTACACAAACCCCGCGTTGAGCATACGGGCCACGAAGAACAGGCCGACAAAGCCGAGCAGGGGCCGCATACTGACATCATGGGCGCGGGTCTGCACGTTCAGGGTGTCTATGATGCGGCCCGCCACCCACGGCGGCAGCAGATCCACAAGCGTGATGCCGAAAATCAGCGCAATCGCCCCGACCACCTGCTTCTTGTAGGGCGCAAGGAACTGGAACAGGCGCAGCATCACGGCCCGCTTGTTCATACACGCCTGACAGACCTCGCTGTCTTCGGGCAGAACGCGCTTGCAGTTGGGGCAGTGCTTGCGGGTCTCTTCGGCCTTTTCTTGCTTGGGCGGCTCGCCTTTGGCAAGGGCGTCCAGTTGCCGTGCCACGATACTGGCCTCGCCGATGTTGGCCTGCGAAAAACGCAGCAGGGCGATGGTCTGCTCATTGGTACGGACATTGATGCTGCCATTACCGACAAGGGTATCTGTCTTGGCTTCCTGTATGTCGTCCAGGGCGATCTTGTGCCGCATCTTGGCGCGATTGCCGCCGTTGCGCGAAAACACATACGCGTTCGCGTCGTCCACGACCAGCCATTCAGGGTGAAATGCGCCTTCGGGGTTGATGTCGGTCTCAAAGACGAGCGGCTTTTCTACGGTAGGAATGGGCGCGTTTTCCTGGTCGTCGTTCGCATCATCTTCGGCGGCCTTACTTTCAACTGCATCTTCAGCCGCAGTTTCAGCCGCGTTGTTGACGGGATTAGGCGTTGGGTACGCGGCGGCATGACCATTGCGCCCATTAGCGGGGGCGGCAGGCGTCTCGGCGCGCATGTCGCGCAGCGTGTTTTCCACCTCGGCGGGCAGGGTTTCGAGCAATGCCATAAATGTGTCGTGCCTTTCGGATCAAGCGCTGTACGGTCGGGCTATGTCAGGTTCCGCGTGTCCGGCAGTGATGCACAGAAGATGCAGGCGGCAAAAATACGAAATAAAATGCGGGAGAGAACGGGATAGAAAAAGACGGTGCGAATGCAGCGGCGCAACGCTGAGACGCTGCAAAACGCGCTACAAAAGTATACCTGTCCCTAGTACGATTTGCGGGCGCGTGATGTTTGCCGATGCGAGCCGATGTGCGGAAGGAACAGCAGAGAAAAAGAGAGGGGGGGAGGGTCAAGCGCGTGTGCGAGCAGTCACTCAACTACAAGCAGGCACTCAACACGCAGTCAGGTGGCCCATCTACTTTGTGATGGGGGGTGCGATGCGGTACACGGCGACACCCTTGTAGGTGAGAATGGCGTCCTGTTCCATTTCGAGGGCGTTGGATTGAGGGTTGATGTGCGCGGCGAGCGGGTACTGCGCCTTGCCGATGTGAAATTGCAGGCGGTTGTTGGGCAGCAGGGCGGCGGTTCCGTTCCAGTACACGGTGACATCATGGCCGTCCTCGCTTTCGGTCACGCGGGACACGCTCAGGTCGGGAAAGGGCATCGCGGTCGTGGCGGACGCGCTGGACGCGAGCAGGCGCGTTTCGCCCTGTATTGTGCCGTTCGCGAACACGATGCGCTGCGACACGACGCCCGACTCGACATCGGGGCCGATAGGCTCGCCGCCCACGCTTTGCAGATCCCATGCGCCCTCTAAGCGCGTCTGGCTCAGGGCCGCGCCGTCGTTTGCGCCGCCCGCCCGCGAAAGGTGCGCCCCGCCGAACACGCCCACGCAGCACACGACCGCCAGGGCCAACTGCACCCGCCCATTCGCCAATGCCTCGCTTACCCTGCCGCTCATGCCCGCCTCCTGTCACCGCGATTTCCTCCTGAATTATCGGCAAACGGGGCTGGGAACCGGAGAAAATTTCACCACGGGGAACACGGGGATACAGGGGAGAGGGAGAGGATTTGCCGCGAAAGAACACAAAGGGACACAAAAATGAGGGGAATATGGAAGAGCAAGCGAACCGCGAAACACGCAAAACAAACAAAAAAGTTCGGAGCAAATGGGCAGCGATAGTTAGGAATGTGCTTAAACCTTTGCGTTCCAGCGAATGGCAACGGACTCAATGGAGTGCATTTTGACTCTTACGTGTTCTACGGGGTTGACAATGAGGTCGAGTATAGGCTGATCGTTCAAGGAGCGGACAAGGGCGAGAATGTAGTTGTCCCTGAGAATGTGCGCGACAGACCATTCTTTGTCTGTAAAGGAGATGTAGCCGTGTGGCGCGACGACGCCTTTTACCTCGATAGCCCGGTAAGTTGAGGGCAGGATGGCGCGAAAATCGAAGCCGCTGCCGAACAGGCGCGTGTCTTCCAATGTGCTGCCCTCAAAAAGAGCGAGGGAGGGAAACTGCTCCATAAAAAAGCGTTCGGCCTTCTCCCCCGTCTGCATTCGTGACGCGAACGGGCTGGTTTCATCCAGCGTAAGTTCGGCGTCCGGCTCCGCCTCAGCGATGGGGGCGGTATAAAGCTGCGTTGCTTCCGCGCTGCCCTCCAGTATCTTATGCACGATTTCAGCCATTGCCGCCTCGCCCAACTCAGCGTAAGCCTCAATAACATTGGCGCGGGAGCGTAGAATTGGGCGCTGATGCCAGCCTGCGCGTACCTGCGAGCAGTAGGGATCGAAACTGTCACGCATGTGCTTGACCGTACTTTTCTTTACTCCCAGCGCATCGCCAATCCGTGTAAACGCCTCTTCCGCTGTGGTGTAGCCCAGAGAGCGAACGCCCTTACGGTCAAATCTGGAAAGGTAATAGGCAGCAATCAAAGCGCGTTTATGCGGCTCGGTCATTGGTGACTCAGGCATTTTTCATTCTCTATCTGCTTACAGACGCTCGGCTTACAGCCGGTTCGCATCTGGGAACACAACCTCAAAAAAGATCTCACCTCTGCCCGCCGCAAAATTCGGCGCGCGCTTGCGGCCATGCGGCAGAACGCTTCTGCGTCGTCGTGACAGAACTTCTCTGACTTGCGCGCTTCTTAATCAGCGGCTGTCTCGGAAGGATCTATGACGCGGGCGGCGATGTCGGCAGAGACGGCGCGGAAGTGTCTGGCATTGAGCGTTACAAGATGATCCGCTTCCGCGACCAGCGCGGCCTTTGCGATCAGCGCGTCATACGTCTGTCCGCCGCCGATGTTTCGGGCGGCAAGCTGTTCCACTGCATCCCGGTACTCGTCGGCGGACAAAGCAATCACCTCGACGTAAGGTAAAACTTCCGTCTGGAGGGCGGCCCAGGCTGTCGCGGAAGAGATCGGCGGTTTTACAGGCAGACGCGTCAGAACCGCGTAAACCTCGGCAAGTGTATGCGCCGCAATCACCGCCCTCAGTTCCTGCTTTTGTGCGCGGCGTAGCCATTCGATTGCCAGCGCATGAGACGCATGGTTCTGAAATAGGGCGGCGACCAAAATAGACGTGTCCAGCAGTACCTTCATCGCGCCTCTGTTCCTCCGAAGAAACTTGCCAGCCGCGTCTCGCGCTCCCGCTCTATCGCGCCTTCGACGTCGCCGATTGGCTCCCCGCCGATCACCTGCACCCCCTCTTCATTGACAAGCGCGGCGACTTCGGGCAGGACGCGCAAATGCAGTTCGGCATTCTCCGTGGCTTCCACGATCAGCGTGGTTCCCGCTTTCAAATGCAGTCGTTCACGCGCAGACAGCGGCAGTGTGATGCGCCCATTCTCGTCCACCTGTACTGTCGTTACATCCATGACATTTTGCATGATAGAAGCCCCCTGTACTGATTGTACCACCCGATTTTAGCGATATTTCTTGCGCTGTTGAAAGCGCGGCAAACGCAGGGTGTCGTTGCTGTTGCCGCAGGACGTCGAGTTCTCTTCGGAGAGCAGCCAATTCCTCTTCCGCCAACTCCGCCCGCTGCATTTCCTGCAATCGCTGCGTTTCAGCCTGTGCATACGCAGGCAGGAACTCGCCACTTGCCAGGTCGTACAGGCGCAGGGTCTCGCCCTCGACAACCCGTTCCAGCCCTCGCTGCTCGCTTGTCATGCGATCCACGCTCGTGCCTGGTCTGCTCGCCCACGTGTGCCTGCACAGACACTCCCATAGTATAGGCGAAAGCCGAAGGCCCGTCAAGAGAATTGCGCTTTACGTCGCCGCGCGCCTGCCGCAACTTTTCTTCCCCCTGTAATGTCAGCGAAAATCGAGACCTCTGCGTATTAGCAAGCAGGGGCATAAACGCGAAACAGGAGCGGGAATGCGAAACGGGAATGCGAAACAAGAGGGGCGCGGGCCTCGACATTCGGTTTGTGGAAGCATCGGGCCGCCCAACCTCTGCGCGGAAAGAATAGACGGGGGAGCGGGCGACACAGGGAGAACAGCAATGAGCCTTAAATGGCAGTGCGAGTGGAATGAAGAGGGCAAATACTACGAACTCAACAAGGGCGTCAAAGTGCCGGTGCGCCTGTTTTTGACCGAGAAACTGTTTCAGGACAGCGAGGAGGAAATCTACCGTCAAATCGTCAGCGCGACCGAGTTCCCCGGCGTCGAGGATGTGGTCATCACACCCGACGTGCATACCGGCTACGTCGTGCCGGTGGGCTGCGTCATGGCGACGAACGGCACGCTCTGTCAGGCCCCGGTGGGCTTCGACATCGGCTGTTTCACGGGCGATACGCTGGTTCCGCTGGTGGATGGCAGGTCGTACCCGTTGCGTGAGTTGGCGATGCGTTCCGAGGGGTTTCATGTGTATGCGATCACGCCGACACAACGAATCACGACGGCGGCCGCAACCGCTAAGATGACGCGGACAGACGCCGCCCTCGTCAGGGTGACACTGGATAATGGGCGTGAGATCGTCTGCACACCGGATCATGAGTTTATGCTGCGCGATGGTTTCTACATGCAGGCGCAGCATCTCGCGCCGGACACGTCCTTGATGCCGTTCTACACGGGCAAAGATCGAGACGGCTATGCTTACGTGCAACAGCCGTATTCCGGGCGCAATCAGCGCGTACATTGGATGGTCGCGCGATCCGGCTTGATGGGCAGCGTACCAAAGTTCATTGGACAGAGAACAATCATTCATCACAAGAACTTCGCGCCGACTGACAATCGCCCGGAGAACCTTGAGTTCATGGGCGACTGCGATCATCTGCGCCTGCATCGTTCCATTGCAGAGCGTAACCCGCACTTCCATTCCGCTGATTTTGAAGCGCGGCGTGTCGCCGCCCTTGCCGCAAAAGCGCGAACGCAGGAAGGACATGCCTACTTTGCGGAACGCGGCACGAAAAACATTCAGAGCTACATGCGGGATCGCCCTGAACACTTTAAGGCGGCAGTTGCCGGGAATGGCGAGCGCGGCAAGCAGCACCTGACAGCGTACAACACGTTTGACAAAGGCCGCGCTAAATCGCACGAGATCGCGAATAGATTGTATGCCTGCGAGTCGTGCGGGGCGCAAGTCAAAAGCGGGCTTGGCCTGCACAATCATCGCCGCTGGCAGCATGGCTACAACCACAAAGTCGTTTCCGTTGAACCGCTTGCCGTGCGCGAGGACGTGTACTGCCTGACAGTTCCCGACTATGGCAACTTCGCGCTGGATGCGGGCGTGTTCGTGCATAACTGCGGCATGATGGCGTTCAAAAGCACGGTCAGTTTGGGCAAGGGCAAGGACGAGAAGCTGCGCCAGAAGTTTTCCGAGCAGGTGATGAAACTGGTCGGCATGGGGGCGGGGCATGGCGGGCAGTTCCAGACCGACAAAAAACGGTTCGGCGAGATCGTGCGCTTCGGGGCCAGCGCCCTGGGCATGGGCCGCGAAAACTCCGAGCGTGACTTTATTCCCGTAGACGATACCTGGGACATCCCCGATAAACCGCTTGGTCGCGGCCTGAGCCAGCTTGGCAGCCTCGGCGGAGGTAAAGTGACTGCCTCCCGGACGGCGTAAGCCGTCTGTCAAAAACCCGTCCAATACGGAGAAAACCTGTGATGGCAACTCCGTGGGAAGTGCGCCGGCATTGTGCCGACACCCCGTAGAGAGCAGAGGGACTTGGGCAGCCTGTGTAGAAACTAGTCCAGAGACTACACGAAATACAGGCTGAAGGTGTGCTCCGAACTGCATTTAAAAAGAAGATGCAGAGCCAGACAGAAATGAACTGGCCGCTTTGTAATCAATCGCCATGTCTGACTATCGACTCAACTTGAACGATCCGGCAACAGCATACATGTTCGGCTTTTTACAGGCTGACGGGCATCTGTATGCAAACTCTTGCAATCGTGGCAGGTTGACACTGGAATTGAACTCGCACGACAGATGGATACTTGAACAGTTTGCCAATCTTGTACCATTCTACTCGTCCATCAGGACGCGCACAAGAACAACAAACTTCCAAGAGGGGTATTGCAGCGCAGTGTGGAGTGTTCACAATCAGACTTTCCGCGAAGCCCTGCTATGCAGAGGTTTTACAGCAGGAAAGAAGTCAGACATAATCGCCGTTCCGAACGGAGAGTATTCCGAAGTGGATTACTTTCGAGGGATGGTAGATGCAGACGGTTCTGTCGGAAAAACAGCCAATGGGTTTCCGTTTCTATCCATAATCACCAGCAGCGGTGAATTTGCTATGCAGTACAATGCTTTCCTTCGTGAACGTGTTGGCTGCCGCAAGAAGATAGGGCGAAACAAGAGAGACAATGTTTTCAACATCACTGTTTTCAAGGAGGAAGCGCAGGCGCTTGCCGCGCTACTGTACTACGAGAACTGTTTAGCTCTTCCACGAAAATATGCAAAAATCTCTGAAGTTACCCAATGGCAGCGTCCGGCGCACATGAGAAAGACGAATCGGCGGATGTGGTGCGCGGAGCAGGATGCTTATATCCTGACGCACACCATCAAACAGTCGGCTCATTTCCTTGAAAGAACCGAGCAGAGCATCAAAATGCGAATGTGGCGATTGGCAGACAGAGAAGTAACAGATTGAATCATTTCATCGAATTGCAGCATGACCAGGAAGGCCATTTGTGGTGCATGGTGCATACGGGATCGCGCGGGTTCGGACATGGACTCGCCACGCACTTTATTCAGGAGGGCAAAGAGTATCTGCAAAAGAAAGGCATTGACGTGCGGGGCGGGGCCGAGGCCGTGTACTTCGAGCCGGACAACCCGCTTTACAACGGCTACCGGAATGCGGTCGCGGCGGGCGGCAACTTCGCCATCGCCAACCGTTTGCTGATCTGGAAGAGCGTCGGCGCGGTCTTCGAGAAGGTATTCGGGCAGGAGCCGGAGTTCGTCTACGAGATCAGCCATAACCTCGTGCAGGAGGAGGAAGTTCCGACCCTGGGACATAAGGCGTGGATACACCGCAAGGGCGCGACGCGGGCGTTCCCGGCAGGACACCCGATGCTGGCCGGAACCAAGTGGGAGACCACGGGCCATCCGATCCTGATACCGGGCAGCATGGGCGACAAAAGTTTCATCCTGTACGCCCAGCCGGGCGCGGCCAAAAGCCTGTACTCGGTCAACCACGGCTGCGGACGCCGATTGTCGCGCAGCGCGGCCAAACGGCAGTTCACGCAAAAACAGGTGAACGAGCAAATGAAGCGTCTGAACGTCATGGTCAACGCGGGCGGCAACGTCCCGATTGATGAATCGCCCGACTGCTACAAGTCCGCAGAAGAGGTGATCGGAGCGGTCGTTAGCGCGGGACTGGCCCGCGTCGCGTACACCTTGACACCGATGGTCTCGCTCAAAGGCGTGGATTAGGAGAAGAGTTTATCCGCAGATTACGCAGATTAACACAGATTTTCAATGCAGGAGCAAATCAGGGAATGGAGGAACGACGCCGTCAGGATGAGGCAGCGTCTGTCGCCAGTGTCTTTAGCTTTTGCATCTAATCTATGTCAATCTGCGTAATCTGTGGATAACTCCTATTCCTGCGAACCGGCAATTCGGGAACATTCTCGCTCGCTTGCGCGTACCTATGTCAAAATGCGTACATTGACCATAAGTTATACGCGAAGGAGACGAACATGAGCCGAGATTCAAACTGGGGCGGCAATCTGGTATTTTTCCTACTGGGCGCGGCGACCGGGGCTGCCGTGGCCCTGCTGTACGCGCCGCAGGAAGGCGAGGCCACGCGCCGCATCATCGCCGAACGGGCGGGGGATGTGAAAGACAAGGCGACGGACTACACTTCGACCGTAGCAACCACGGCCCGCGACAAGTGGGGACAGTTGACAGACAAGGCGCAGGACATCGTCAGCAAAAGCCAGGGGGCCGCGCACGACGCCATTGACGATGCCGCCGACAAGGCGCACAAATCCGTTGACAACATTTCGTAGGCATACTCGTAGCATAGTTTATTCATGGTTTGTTCGAGATTTATTCGAGATTTATTCGAGGCTTATGCTAAAGTTCGTTCAAACGCATTCTCTGCGGCGAGTAGAACCATAGTGAACAGCAAACTAACTACAACCATGATACAACCATGAGGATAACGAGGCTGATTATGAAGCAAGACAGCAATACCAGATTAAGCATCAAAGCGAGTGCGCCTATACTGTGCGGCCTGCTGGTCGCGTCCGGATTGATGCTGACCGGCGTGGCGGCGCGGGCCAATGATGACGGCTCTGTGGATGTGGGCGGCGAACATGTCCTCACTATCTACTACCCCGCCGGAGGCCTGAGCGTCAAGCAGCGCGCCGACAAAGTGACCGAGCGGCTTGTCACTATTCTGGGCGATCCGCACATCAAGCCCGCAGATGTGCAGGCCGTGGCGCAGGGCAAAAACGAGGCCAAAATCATGGTCAAAAGCACCCTGCTCT
Source organism: Chthonomonadaceae bacterium (assembly GCA_965277875.1). GTDB lineage: Bacteria > Armatimonadota > Chthonomonadetes > Chthonomonadales > Chthonomonadaceae > CAWFQB01. The sequence continues at coordinate 4,979,503 of CBDIDV010000002.1, forward strand.
ACACTGTGGATGCGCCGACCGCCAAGCGTAACAGCAGCACGGCGCTCAAGCTGGCGCAGTCGTATGTCGCCCATCTACGCGACCTGCTGCCGCGCATCAACGTCAAACCCAATCCCAACAACGGCGCTCCGGCTAACGGCAACTAGCGCGGCGGCATTCCGCGCCCGAAACACGAGCAAACGCGATGACCACGATAACCGTGCCTACCTGGTGGCTTTTCCTGTCCGGCCTGTACTTCCTGCTCACGCTGGCGTGGACGGCCGCCCTGACGGTTATCGTGGTCAAGGTGTTGAAGACCGTGCTTCCCCTGATCGAAGAGGGGCGAACGCAGGTGCGCCGCGTGAGCAATCAGGCCAAAAGCGTAGTCGCCAAGGCGTCCAATACCGCCGACATCGTTCACGCGCAGACACAGAACCTGCTGGGCAACGCGCAGTCGGCGGGTAATCAGGTAACGCAGCAGGCGCGGACAGTCGGCGCGGCCCTGACCGGCGCACTGATTGCCGCTCGCGTCATCAATTTTGTTCGCAAAGCCCTCTAAACAAAGATTTAATTGTAAATTTTTATAATCCGCTAGTTTTTACGTGCTTTTAGCCGAAACATACGTTATCATTACTTGTCTATAATCGCAGTCGCGTCACTGCCGAGACGTAGAGCATAGTATGTGAAGCCATTGCACGTCCTCGCCGACTGTTCCTCCTCCTGTCGCGACCGTTCCGAGCGGTCACTCACTTCGTCGTGGGTCCTGGAATCACAGGAATCGCTGAAACGTTTTCCTCTGCTGTCCTGTCTATTGTATCATAAGCTGCTATAATATCCGTTTCACCGTTTCGCGCCCGTCCCATCGGCATTATAACCAGTCACCCGGCATCTTGCGGGCGGTCAGCCGACCTGTCCACGCCCAAAGAGCGGGTTGGCATGGAGATCACGAACTTATGGAAGGGTCACAAGAGACGCCTGCCGCGTCTGCGCTTACCGCGCCGCTCACGAACGCGCTCGCCTGTCTGTGGGGAGCCGCCGCCGCCTACATTCTCTGCTGCTCGCTTCTTATTACGCACCGCTATGGCTACGCGCTGGCCGCGCTGGTTCCGCTTATCGCGGCCTGGGCCACGCTGGAGCGCAAGCGCTGGGGCCGCATGGCGCTGACGGGCCTGAGCATGATTACGGCCTGCCCGTTCATCTTTCTGCTGGCCGAATTCGCCGCGCTGCACAGTCAGGCACAGCCCAAAAAGTTTACTCTGGGCAGCGGCGTGCGCGACATTGCCGCCCTGTACGACATCAGCGCCACGGCAGGCTTCGGCCTGGTGGTTCTGGCCGTCGTTACATGGCTGTGGATGCTGCGCAGGCAGGTCAAGAACGAGTTTAATCAACATAAGAAGAATACGCTCGCCAACGCGCAGCGCGCTATCGCCACGGTTCTGGTCTGCTGCTGGGGCGGGGCCGTCGCCCTGACCCCTCTGGTGACAGGCGGACGCGACTCGGACTCGAACGGACGCCCGACCGCGGCCAGCCCCCGCCACGGCGGACGCGGACACGGCTACACTTCGGGGCATCGCGTCACGCGCCGCACACCCGCTCCCTGACGCTTGCCTCAGTCGGCCCATAAACGCAGCAGGCGGCCTGCGCGCTCCGCGCAGGCTGTCAGCAGCGTTTGGCCGTTTTGCATCGCCTGCTCCAGGGGGAGCGGGCTTTGCACGATGCACAGCGCGGCAAGCAGGCCGTGCTGCCTCAGTATCGCTTCCGCGCCCTCTTCCACGCTGCCCGCAAACGCGATTACAGGCTTTCCCGCCGCTCTCGCGCGTCGGATCACGCCCGCCACCACTTTGCCGCGCATGGTCTGGCTGTCCAGGCGTCCCTCTCCCGTGATGACCAGATCGCAGTTTTGCAGCGCGCCATCAAACCCGATCACATCCAGCACCAGATCGGTTCCGGGCAGCAGATGCGCGCCGCACCAGGCCAGCAGACCCGCGCCCAATCCGCCCGCCGCCCCCGCTCCCGGCACATCACGCAGAGGGAGCGCGTCGTCCTCAGAGGATACTATCAGGCTTTCTCCTGCATCAGTCGGAAGGACCGGCGCTTCTCCCAAAGACAACGCTTGCCCGACCCGACGCGCACTTGTCTGCGTTGCCATCCCGCGTGTTTCGTTTTGTGTTTTCAGCAGGTGTACTTCCAGCAGGTCGGCGTAGCGGGAAAGCGCGGCGTCCAGTTCCCGTATCATGGCGGCGTCCGCGCCCTTTTGCGGACCATAGATCGCGCTCGCGCCCGTCATCCCGCACAAAGGATTGTCCACGTCACAGGCGGCGCGCACCTGAATGTGGGGCGGCAGTTTCCAGGCAGCGCGATCCAGGTGCGCCAGCCGTCGTAGCGCCAATCCCCCCGGTTCCAGTTCGCGGCCTGCGGCGTCGCGCAGGGAGGCTCCCAGCGCCTGCGCCATGCCCGCGCCGCCGTCATTGGTCGCGCTGCCGCCGATGCCCAGCAGCAGCGTGGTGCATCCCGCGTCAACAGCCGCCAGCATCAGCTGCCCCACGCCATACGTGGTCGTAACGCGCGGATCGTACTCGGCATACGACAGCAGGCGCAGGCCCGACGCCTGCGCCATTTCAATGATCGCGGTGTCGTGGCGAACGCCGCCGAGTCGCCCCCAGTACGCGTCCACGTCCTGCCCCAGCGGCCCGCGCACGCGGGCAGAGTGCAGGGTTCCGTTTGTGGCTTCGACAAGCGTTTCCAGTGTGCCGTCGCCACCGTCCGCGACGGGCAGGCAGACGGAGTCGAAGCCCATTTCGGCCAGACTCCGCTTCAATCCCGCCTCGATAGCCCGTGCCGCCTCGATAGCCGTCAGGCTGCCCTTAAACGCGTTGGGGCAAATAAGCAGTCGCCGCATGTTCCTGTCCCTTTCCTTTTTCTCTCGCCGGTTCGAGCGCGTTGTTCCGCGCCCTCTGCATTGCGTTTTTGCGCCGAGGCTGCCATGCAGAGCCTCAAACGCGCCGCTTGTAAGCGCCTGCCCGCCGAGACAAAAAGGCACTCTATCTGCCCAATTATAACTTTTATTAGAGTATACTATATCTAAATAAATAGATTTAGAGTAGCATTGCAAGAAAACGCGACTTCCCCGGCAGGAACCGTTGTCTAGTACGCGTCTGACTGTTCGTATCGCTTTGCGGAAGGAAAAACAGATGAATGTCAAAAACGTGGATCGCCGTTATAAGGCCGACCGCCTGGGATACATCGTGAATAGGATGCGGGTACGCCAGGACATCACGCCGACCCATCTTGCCGAGGAATTGAATGTGTCCGAGCGGACGATCTATCGCGACCTGTGCAGTCTTGAAAAAGGCAACGCGCTGCAAAAACGGTACAGCAGGCGCGAGGGGCGCTATCTGCTGGAAAACGAGCTGAACCTGCCGCCGCTTGTCCTGACTCCTTCGGAAGCGACGGCCCTGTTCACCGCCGCCTCCAATCCCGCGCTGTCACGCGACAATTTCTTCGCGCCCGACTTGCGCGCCGCACTGAACAAGGTGGCTCGCGCGCTGGCCCCCGACAACGGCGCGGTTTTGGCGAACGGCGGAACCGCACCGGGCGCAAACGAGATCCGCGAAAGCGAATTGCGTGAAAACACAGGCGCAAATGCGACGGACGCGCAGGAAACGAACCATTCCACACACTCCGGGGAAGTGTCGCCTGCCATTACGCTTGACAGCATTCAGCGTCCCACCCTGGAAATCATTCGGCGCGCGATACGCTCTAATCACAAGCTGAGCCTGCACCACTGGTCTTCTCCGCACAGCGAGCGGGCGCAGGTCGTTGCGCCCTACGAGCTGCGCGTCCAAAAAGAAGGGGAGCAGGAACACTGGTATCTGCTGGCAAACTCCGAAACGCAGGGTGTCCGCACGTTCAAGATCAGCCGCGTCCGGGGCGTGGAGATACTTGCCGACCGCTTCCGCTTTCCGCGCCGTTTCTCCGCCGACGCGTATTTCGACCGCGCCGCGCAGACGGCTGCGGACGGGGAAGAAGACATGCGCGTCGTAGTGCGGTTTACGCCTGCCGTGGCGAACCTGGCGCTGGAGGGCCGGGGGCATCAGTTTACCGGCATGGTGCGCGAGGCGGACGGCGCACTGCTTTGCACGGCCTGCGTCAGCAGCCTTGTGGAGATCGCCTGGTGGGTGTTGTCGTATGGCGATCAGGCGGAAGTGTTGTCGCCGCCCGAACTGCGCGAACAGTTCGCGCAGACGGCGCGGGGAATGACCCTGACCTACGCCCATTGGGATGGGTCTGAAGCTGCGCCGGTCGCCTGATCCTGCCACGCATTGTTCTCGTTACGGTCGCCCTTTTCCTTCATACGCGCCGGAAGCCTTGCCGCTCCCGGCGCTTGTTTGCTTCCTTTTGGATTGTTTCGTAAGTTGAGTTACTCCGCAAGTTCCGCATCGCCGCCCTGATTTCCTGTACCGCGTCCGCCGCTTCTGATTTTTCGTCGTTTACATTCCTGTGTTTGCATCCCCGTAAAGATACGCGGCGTTCGGGCCGATAACAAGGCGGCATCGCGGTCTGCCGTTGTGGAGCATGGCCCAGCCTCCAAATCTGAGATCAGCCAACGAACTCGCTGCGAACGGAAAAACACATGGAGCATTCGGTATTAGATTCGGTATTAGATCACGTCTCGGAACCGGCGTTCGATCAATCGCTTACACAGCCGCCCGTCGTACATCAATCCGCTGCAAATCAATCTTCGACAAATCAGCCCTCGGCGCGTCAGGCTGCTGTGAACTGCGCGACAGGAGGCGGTATTGCGCCGGGGGAACGAACTCCCTTGTTCCTGCCGAAAGCGGGCAGGCCTGGAGATGGGGCCGCGCCGCTTGACGCATCCTCAGCGTCCTTCCCGTTTTGTACGCTCGCCAATCCCGCGCAGGAGACATGCGCCGACTGGCGCGCGCTGGGCGTGGAGGTGTATACGGGGCAGTCGAATGAGGATTGGAACGCGTATCGCGCTTTGTACGGCACGGGGCGCTACGTGCGAAAGAAGGTCTGGGAAACCACGCATCTGACGTATGGGCTGCGCGCGCTGGGACTGCTCAACGGGCAAACGGTCGGCCTGGGCGTGGGCTGTGGCGTGGAGCCGATGCTGTACCATCTGGCGCGGCATACCGCGCGCCTGTATGCTACGGATATGTACGGCTTCGGCTGGGTGTCGGCGCAGTTGGACATGCTGCACCATCCCGAAAAATACGCGCCCTACGACTATCCCGCCGAGCGCCTGTCCATGCTGCAAATGAACGCCACGCACCTGTTGATGCCCGATGCGAGCGTGGACTTCGTGTATTCGGTGTCGAGCATCGAGCATTTCGGCGGTCTGCGGGTCGCCCTGGCGCATGTGCGCGAAGCGGCCCGCATCCTGAAACCGGGCGGAACGCTGGCCTTTTCCACGGAATTTATCGTGCAGGGCGGACGCGGGGCGGAAGGCCTGCCGCCGGGCCTGAGCGACCTGTTCACGCGCACCACGCTGGAATGGCTGCTGCACAACAGCGGCCTGGAACGCATCGGAGACCTGAGCCTTCAGCCCGATGCCGTCCTGCTGACGCATCCCGCCGAGATACAGCTTCCCGACTGGACGGTTCCGCGCGAACACCATGACCGCCTGAGCAGCCGTCTGAACGACGTGATCTTTACGGATGTCACGCTGTTTTTGCGTAAGCCGATTTAAGAGACTTTCTAATAAGAGCCTTTCCGAGAGGCTTGTAAGAGCGTTTGCAAGCCCCGGCATAAATTTTGCCGGGGCTTGTAAACGCCTTTTCTGAATCTGCTCTGAATCTGCTCTGAATCTGCTCTAAACCTGTTCTAAACCTGTTCTGAATCAGCTTCTGAATCAGCGGTCTGGTTTGTGGTATAATCGCTGCACCAAAGCGGCTGTTCCGTGGCCGCAAAAACATCGGCGTAAAGAACGCCGACACGCGCAGGCAAAACCGATTTGCCGCGTTTGCCCTTCGGTTCGGGGCGCTTTCGCAGGAGAGGTTTGATGCCGTTGCCACGCTGGATGCTGTTTTCCCCGCTCGTTGTTGTGATGGTGGCCGGTCTGACCGCGCGCTGCCACCCGCATCCGCCGCGCCGCACAAAGACGGGCGGCGGAAAAAGCGCGTCCGCGCCTGATCTTGCGATACAGCCTGCTCGTCCTCTGGACGTTCCCCTTAGCGCGAATGCCAAGCCCGCCCGAACCCGACCGGCACAGGACACGCTTTACGGCCCGCCTGCCCCCGTTCCCGATACACGTCCGCTCGCAAATGAAGATGCCTTAGCGGCCTCCCTCGCCGTGTCCGGCGAAATGGGCGGGATGGCGCGGGGCGATGGGGACGTGCGCAGCGGCGCGGAGCGGAACGGGGGCGGCGAGACATGGCCCGATGTCCGCGACGCGAAACAGGACGGAAACCGCAGGAGCGGCAAAAGCAGCCGGGATGCGAATGATGAGGATTATGCGGCAGGGGGAAGCGCGGCGCGCTACTCGCCGCCGCACTACGCGGCGTGGACGCCCGCCCCGGTCTATGGGCCGCCCTGCCCCCCGGAGCGAATGCGCGTAAGGCAACAGGCGCACCGCCTGCTGCAAGACCTGGAGGCCGGACGGCTTGAAGTGATGATGAGCGAGCGCGACGGCGAGCAGCTGCGCTGCCTGGAACGCGACGGCGTCTACGGCTGGCCCGCCCCGCCGCAGGGTGTTACGGCACGGTCGCCGCGTCAGCGCGACGTACTCGAAGGCACGCTGGAAGCAAGCGAGATGTCTTTCGTTTCTCCTGAACCTTCTCCAAGTCCTACTCAAAGTCTTTCTCAAAACGAACGGGGCGATGCGCGAAACAGCGCGGCAGGCGCGTCACATGCCGACCTGACGCTGGCCTCGCGGGGCGCGCTGCCACGCCGCAGCCCGACTGTCAACCCGGCTATGAGTCCAGCTATGAATCCAGCGATCAACCTGACCATCAACCCCGCCGATGATCCCGACTTTGATCCCTGCATTCTGCCGCCCGCTTCCGGTCTGCTCAGGATGCTGACCACGCTTGCCGCGTATTCCACGCCCGCCCGCCCGCTGTGCGTGATGAGCCTGCTGCGCCCGCCCTACCGCATGGGAGATTTTGTCCACGTCGGGCCGGCGAACCCGCATTCACTGGGGCTGGCCGTGGATATTGCCGCATACGGCGGGTACGGCATACGCCAGTCCCAACCGGAGCAGTGCGTTGCGGCCACGCTGACCCTGCTGCGCGATCTGCCGCCCGGACGGTATCGGCTGGGAATGCCCAAAGCGCCCGAAGGCGGCTGGGAACTGCCGCCTGCCCTTAGCGCCCTGCTGCGCCACGCCGAAAGCGATCTGCCGGTTTCGGCTGTAGTTTCGGCTGTATCAGAAGAGGAAGCGTCCGCTGTCGGCTCTAAAGGCGCTGTTTCTTCAGGCGCGGCCAAGTCGGAAAGATTTGCTGCCGCGTTACCCTCTTCCGGTCTCCCGTTTTATGCCGGTCGCTCGCCCGACACAAAGAGGGAGCAGGCACAGGCCGCAGCAGAAAAGATAGAGCCTGCGGCAGGCTGCGTCACGGCGGCCTTGTACGGCCTGTACGCGAGCTGCGCCAAGCCCGTCTGGCCGTTTTTCCCGCCTCCCTACATCGAAATGACCGCGCTTTTGCAGCCGGAAGAGGCGGATTCGCCTGCTGTCCGGGCGGGTATGCCCTCCCATTTGAAGCCTGTCCTGCGCTTTCAGAACGAGGCTTATGCCCCCGAAGACGGGCTTACGGACGCGCGCCTGCGCCGCGCCCTCCGGAGGGCGCGGCAGCGCGGCGTGGATGTCATCGCCCTGTTCCCGGATGGCGCAGATCACATTCATGTGGATGTGCGCCAGAATCCCTGACGCGGGATGGGCTGGAGTTCTTTCCCACGTAAACCTTTCCACGTGAACATGGTTCTTGACAGAACGGGCGGGGCGGGGTATAATCAGTGCGTTTGTACGGCTTGCCGCCTTAGCTCAGTTGGTAGAGCAATCGACTGAAAATTGATGTGTCACTGGTTCGAGTCCGGTAGGCGGCATTCTCCTTCGCATTGGATAGGTACAGTACCTCGCTGTACCTATCCACCCTAAACCCCACTGCACACCCTCTAACCCTCCACGTCGCTGCTGTTAAGCACTCCCGAAAGGATGTTATCATGCGACTGGACACACTCATCGAGGACCGCTTGAAAGCGCTGCGCGTCGAACAGGGCGCAGGCTATCCGCGCCGCCTCGCCGGGGGAGGGCGTACCTCTGCCGGCACACCCAATCAGCGCCCATCTTGACGCGCTGTATACCCACCATGTTACCTGCGCCACCCGCTATAAAATGCTGCCATTAAGTAGCGTTGAGCCCCGTCTTTGTAAATAAAGAAGGGGTTTTTGCTGTTTGTGCCTTAGAAATAGCAATTTGGCATGATTCTTGCACTATGTAAACTGATGGCAGTGTTTTTGTACGCCGCAACGTGTTTGTATTTCATCCATTCCCGCAAGAGAACGCTTGTTGAAGTTCTATGCCTTGTCCCTGAATGTTCTTTGTTCTTATTCTTAGGAGGTGCAAACCATGTTTCGAGTCTCTTTCCAGTCACTCTCCGTCAGTCTTACTCTTCTGCTGATGGGTTCCCTTCCGCTTCACGCGCAGGTGGTTTATACTGAAAACACCACCAGCCAGTTTGGAACACTGAACCTCACGACAGGCGCGTATACGCTTATCGGCACAACATCGGCACGTATCGGCGGGTTCGCCACCGTGGGAGGCGCGCTGTACGGACTTGGCGACGACACTGAACTGTACCGTGTCAACACCACAACGGCGTCGCTGACCCCGATTGGAAGCACGGGCATTACGCCCGGCGGCTATGGATTGGGCGAAACCTCTGACAGCACTCTGTATGCGACCTTCCAATCGCACCAGTTATACATCATCAATCCCGCCACTGCCACGCCTACGTTTATCGGGAACACGGGCTTCGATACGGATTGTGATCTTAGCGGGGATGCCTCCGGCAACTTATACGATGCCCAGGGTGATTCCGGCAACGGTTTCTACCGGATCAACAGGGCGACAGGAGCAGGCACACTGCTGGCGACAAACCCCTGGGGTACGGTTCTTGCCATCACCTATGTGCAGGGCGTCATGTACGCGATCAACACCACTGGCTCTATCTACTCTGTCAATTTGACTACCGGGAACTCAACATTTGTCAGCAGCTACGATGTCAACACGGTCGGCAGTGTCTTCGCAGCAGGCGTTTCGGCGACACCCGCCGCAGCCATCACGCCCGAACCCGGCAGTGTCGCACTCCTCATCGGCCTGAGCATAACGGGTGCAGGCTTCCTGTCCCGCAGGCGCAAATAGGCTTGTCACACCGCCGAGGTGTCCCGCACAGCGTCTGGAAACACATAGCCCTGCGCCGGAAAGTAAAACGTCCGTCTCATAATCGAGACGGACGTTCTTTTTATTTGTCGTCCGTCTGTCAACGTCGTTTTGGTTTGTGTTTTCATGTCATGTAAAGCCTCTGTCCTCGGACGGGCGGCGGATGAGCGGCATGACCGGACGCATGGGCAGGTATGTATACAGGGATTCACCGGAAATGTACGGTGAATCATGAAATAGTTGAAAAATACTTGTCGGAAATGATGTTTTGGCATAGTTCTTGCACTATAATAGATGTAGGCGAAAAAGTCTGGGCCTCCTGCTGTTCCTGTCATTGCGACGGAACAATAGGATGCAGCAGAAAGTCAAACCTTTGGGCGCATCTCGCTTATGCTCCCGAACGGCGGTTCGCAGTCGGGTCATGCGAAAGCATTGCCAGGCGAACAAATAAGCCTGGCGATCAGGCGCGTTGTGCAGTTTTAGTTGTACCTCAGTGAAAGCCGCGTGGATGCGCTTGCTCGAAAAGAGCGGTATGGGCAGGGTCCGGCATACGCGGTTTCAGTGCAGGCGAGAGCGGTTCTGCCGCCCGCCTGTTGATCTCGGACGAAAGGGATATCATGACGATTAGTTTCCGCACCATTGTGCGCGGCAGCCTCGCCGTATTCGGAATGGCCGCACTTGCAGGCCAGAACGCGAATGCCGCGACGGTTACCACCATCTTCGACACAGGCGTTGTAGCCAACAACGCGAGCGGGCAGCCGACAGGCACACTCGCGGCTGGCGTAGCAGACCCCCACTACATGCTGGGAATTTCGGGCGCGACGATAAGCCAGGCTACATCGTTCACCCCTGGCTCTGCCAGCGCATACGGCAATCAGACTCCTGGGGTTTACGCGCCTCCTACGGGCGGCTCGGGCTATATCGGCCCAACGGCCTCCGGCACCGGCACTCAGGGTGGCGGCTTTGCAGCGCAGAACACCTACTTCGACTTTCGCACCACGTTCAGCCTGGCCGGATTCAGCACAAACGGAGCTTCTCTGACCGGCAAAGTCGCGGGCGATAATAATGTCGTGGCGATCTATCTGAACAACGTTCGGGTGGATGGCTTCCTCGGCCCCACGCCGGGGAACTTCCAGGCACAGGGGTTCAACATAGCCAGCAACTTCGCCACCGCGAACACTCTGGATTTCATCGTGTTCAACTCCTCCGACAGCGGCTTCCCCAACTCCTTCAACCTGCTGGCGCTGGATGTTGATTCGCTTGTTCTGTCCGCCACCCCGAACCCGGTTAACGTCCCGGAACCGGGCAGCGTTGCGATGCTGGTCGGCATGGGCGTTACGGGCGCGGGCTTCCTGTCCCGCCGCAAGCGCGCCGCCAAGTAGTAAATCGGGACGCGCACCCTGCCAAGAGTGTCCGTCCCGCAATATACGCCGCATGTACCTCACAAGGTATGTGCGGCGTATTTTTATGTCGGGGTCTGCAAAGCGTTTCCAATCGCCGCTGAGATAAAATCGCAAGAGCAGTTGTATTTTGGGCCGAATGCGCTGTATATTAGCTGTATGTTAAGTGTATGCTGGGACGTTGTCGGTGCGCTATGAGAACAGGGCGTTGGCAGGCGAAGTGTGGGCGCGGACAGGGGCTGAATACGGGCCGCGCCAATGAGCAAGAGGAGTATCATGCCGGATTCATTCGATTTTTCGCAGCCTAAAGCGCGGTCGGGCAGCGGCGACAGCCGGCCGCTGCTGACGTATCTGCTGTGCGGCCTGAGCGTTCTCCTCACCCTGGCGTTTTTCACTTCGGCGGACATGCCCGCGAGCCTCTGGTATCGCATCGGGCATCTGGGCTGCCCGACCGCGTCCGACATCTGGGACGGGCGCTACTATTTCCTGTTCACCTCCATCTTCAACCATGTGTCCGTGGTGCATATCGTTTTTAATATGCTCTGGCTGATTCAACTGGGGACGATTTTAGAGATGTCGCTGCGCCCGTGGCAGTACGCGCTGTTCCTGCTCGGCGCGGCTGTCGTCGGCTCGTGCGGCGAGATGATGCTGGGCGAACCGGGCGTGGGCATGTCGGGCGTGGTCTACGCGATGTTCGGCCTGCTGTGGGCGGGGCGGGGGCGGGACATGGCCTGGCGCGCGGTCGCCACGCGCCAGAACCTGAATCTGTTCCTCGGCTGGGGCGTGTTGTGCATCGTATTGACCTATACGCGCATCATGCCTATCGCGAATGGGGCGCACGGCGCGGGCTTTCTGTTCGGCCTGAGCGTGGGCTGGCTGTTCTTCGCGCCGCGCCGCCGCCCGGTCTGGGGTCTGGCGCTGGCCGCGCTTGGGGCGATGTGCGCGCTTGCCCTGACCTACGTTCCCTGGTCGTCAAGCTGGAACTTCTGGAAGGGCAGCCAGAGCATCGGGCAGGGCCGCTATTTGCAGGCCATTCGTTACTATGAGCGCAGCCGCGATCAGGGGCCGGATGTCCCGGAATGCTGGCACAACATCGGCGTGGCCTGGTTCCGGCTGGCCCGCAAGGCAGATGAGCGCGGCGACCTGAAAGAAGCGCGGGCAGACGAAACGAAAGCGCAGAGCGCGTTCGGGCAGGAAGACGCGGCCAAGCAGGAGGACGCGAAACAGCAGAGCGGAGAAACCGACGCGCCGACCACGGGCGATCTCCATCCGCGCATTCCTCAGCCTGCGTCCCCCGCAAAGCCGAACCCGGCAGCGCCCAATTCCGCGCAGCAGTCGTCCCCGGAGCAGGATACGGGCAAGTAAGAGCGCATGCGCGGAAAACGAATATGTGAAACGCGCGCGCGGCAAATCAAAGTCGAAAGCATACGGGCAAGGCAGCGGGCAAAGAACGGCTTTTGCAGGAACATCAACTGATTGCGTAGCAGTTACCTGACGACAGGAATGACGACAGGAATGATGACAGGAAATATATGACGTGACAAGCGCCCACGGCCCCCGCTTTCCGTATACGCCTTCCGACGCGCCGCCTGTGTCTGTCGGCAGGGACGAGATCGCCCTGCGACAGCGCAAAAGCCGCGCCGCCCGCCTGTCCGTGGGCTGTAACGCCCTGCTCGTGCTGCTGAAGCTCACTGTGGGCATCGTGACCGGGTCGGTGGGGATACTGGCCGAAGCCATGCACTCGGCCACGGATCTGCTCGCCGCCACCATCGCGTACCTGTCCGTGCGCGTCTCGGACACGCCCCCGGACGACGATCATCCTTACGGGCATGGCAAGATCGAAAGCATGTCGGGGCTTGCGGAAGCCCTGCTGATCGTGGCCGCCGCCCTCGTCATCGTGTACGAGGCCGCGCGCAAGCTGGGCGCTCCGGGCAAGCCCGTGCCGTATGTGGGCCTGGGCCTGGGCGTCATGGCGCTTTCCGCCACGGCGACCGCCCTGCTCTCGCGGCATTTGAAGCGCGTGGCCCGCGAGACCGACTCGCTGGCCCTGGAAGCGGACGCGCGGCATTTGCGCACGGACATCGTGACAAGCCTGGGCGTGGGAGCAGGTCTGCTTCTGGTGCGGCTGACGGGAAAACCCTGGCTGGACCCCGCCGCGGCCCTGATCGTATCCGCCCTGATCCTGCACACCGGCTACAAGCTGGCCTACGACGCCATGCAGCCGCTCTTAGACGCCCGCCTGCCCGTCGAGGAAGAAGCGCGCATTCAGGAGGTTCTGGAAACCCACGCGGGCGTCCTGAGTTACCACAAACTACGCACGCGCAAGGCGGGATCGCAGCGGCACATAGACGTGCATGTGCAGATTGACGACAACAGCACCCTGCTCGAAGCCCACGCGCTGACCGAGGAACTGGAAGACAGCATCCGCGCCGTGCTTTCGGGCGTCGTCATCAACATCCACATCGAGCCGTATCAGGCCGAACTGCGCCACCAACAAGAGGAGGATCAGCGTAAAGAGAAGCTGCGAAAGGAAGATCAGCGGCGAGCGAACCGGGGGGGAAGCGGCAGGTAACGCTTACGCCATGCCGGTAGATCGTATCTGCATAAACGACTCTCCTCAGTGGACGCCGTCATGGGCAGGATTAAATCGTGACTGCGTTTGATAAGCTATGACGAACTTTGATGCCGACAGCGAAAATTTTGTTTTCGACCTGACGATTGTAATTGTCAGCTACAACACGCGTGACATGCTGCGGGCCTGCCTCCAGGCCCTGCCTGACGCCGCGCAAAGCCTGAGCGTCGAAACGTGGGTCCTGGACAACCACTCGCCCGACGACAGCGCGGGCATGGTAAGCGCGGAGTTTCCCGGCGTCCGATTGATCGCCAATGCCGACAATCCCGGCTTTGCCCGCGCCAACAATCAGGCGCTGAGGCAGGCGAGGGGGCGTCATGTCGTCATCCTGAACCCGGACACCGAGGCCGAGCCAAACTCGCTGACTCGCATGGTGGAATATCTGGACGCCAATCCCGATGTGGGCGCGGTCGGCCCCAGGCTGCTGAATACGGACGGCTCGCTGCAGCGCAACGGGCGTCCGTTTCCCACGCCGTGGCGGGAGTTCGTCGGTCATTCCGGCCTGCGCCGCCTGAACGCGCGGGCGTATGACGACAAATACGAGTACGGGCGCGACGACTTCGAGCAGACTTGGGAGACCGATTATCTGATGGGCGCGTGCATCATGGTTCCGCAGCGCGTGATGGCGCAGGCCGGAATGCTGGACGAAGACTTTTTCATGTTCTATGAGGAAGTCGAGTGGTGCTGGCGCATTCGCAAAGCGGGGTACAAGGTGATATACCTGCCCGCCGCCCGCGTGGTGCATCACTGGATGGGCAGCGTGCGGCAGCAAAGCCGCGCCATGACCGCGCGCCTGTTCCATAGCGCCCTCCTGTACCATCGCAAAACGGCGGGGATAGGGGCGCGAACGGTGATGCTGGGAGTGGTCGGCATGGGACTGGCAAAAAACGAGATACTGCACCTGGGCGTGGCCGCAAAGCGCCGTCTGAGGGCTTATAAACTTATCCGCTAACGAAGTTATATTGCCGACCGCTTTTGGAACGCTTTGCGGCGTTTTCAGTTGTCAGGCGCGAATGCCCGCCCTAATTTTCTAACTACCTTTTGTGCAAGATTGTACCGGGCCGGACGCCGACCGCTGACGTTTCGCAACTCCTCCAGGCTGAACGGTTTGAGGGCGGGCCAGCCGGGCGGGTATGTGGGGTGAAAATCGCGTATGGATTGCCAGTCGGTCGTGGATCGCTGCCATAATGCGAAAAAATCTTCTGCGTTGATCTCATGGGCATGGCTCCAGGTTTGCAGTTTTTCCCATACCCGCGCCTCGCTTTTGGCGTAGCTGTAGTGCAGGATCGCTTTGCCGAACTCAAGGTCAGCGGGCGCGACGTACCGCGCCCCGACATCGGGTTTGCCGTGGCGCAGAGGCAGGACAGGCTCGCGGCAGCTTGCCAGCATGACATGGGGACGGTGCGCCACGGCAAACTGCTCCAGGAGGGGTTCGCCATCGCGGTTGACGATTACCAGATACCGCCCGTCCGCAAGCCGATTGAACAGCAGCATCCAGCGCCATGATACGCCCTGCACGGTCGGTGGCTGCGCGCCAAGCGCGTCCGCAAAATACGCGAAGTCCTGGAATACTTCGTCGGCATCTATCTGAACGATCCAGTCCAGGCCGGGTACGCGCTTGGTCAGCCGATCCGCCGTGAACTGGCGCTGCAAGGTGTCGTTTCGCATGGGATCGGAATGCCGGTAGAAATCGCCCTCAATGATCTCGATCTTGTTGTCTTTGTCAAAGGCCCGGATGCGCGCGCGCGTGTCGTCAGGCGTGATAGGTGTGCCAGACCAGCCGCGCCTGACATCGGTAGAAACCACAAGAAATTCCACATGCTCGTAAAACGAAGCCAGGGAGCGTTCAACGGTCTCGGCATCGTTTTGCACCACCATGACCGCGCCCACGCGACAAGTCGGCATGTTTCTAACCCCCTTCTTTTTCTACCCTTTCCTGCGCCTGTCGCAGATCGCTGCGCCCGGGCGTGGCCGCAAAGCGCCGTCTAAGGGCTTGTAAATTATTCGTCTAAATTACTCGTCGGCAAGATCAGCAGCGGCATCATTCGGGAACAGGTTCCATACTGGCGCGGCGATACGCGTCCAGAACCTCGGCGACGCCGCCGTCCATGCGTAATCGTCCCGCGTCCATCCACAAGACGCGCTCGGCCACGCGCTCCACAACGGGCAGGTCGTGGGACACGAACACGATGGTTTTGCCCCGTGCCTGAAGCTCGGCTACGCGCCGATAGCACTTGTTTTGAAACGCCTCGTCTCCGACGGCCAGTACCTCGTCCACAAGCAGGATGTCCAGATCGGTATGCACGGCAATCGAAAACCCCAGGCGCAGTCTGGCCCCGTCGTTCCAGTTGCGCGTGATGGTGTCGGCCTTGCTTTGCAGCTCGGCAAAGTCGAGTATCGTATTTGTGCGCTCCCGCACCTGCCGCGCATTCATGCCCAGAATCGCCCCGTAAATCGCGATGTTATCGTAGCCGTTCAGTTCGGGATGCAGACCCGCGCCCAATTCCAGCAGGGGCGCGATACGCGGACGCCCGCCCGTCTGGCTGAACATGGACAGCGTGCCGGACGTGGGACGGTATACCAGGGCGAGCATACTGAGCAGGGTGCTTTTGCCCGACCCATTGCGTCCGATCACGGCCAGCGTCTGACCGTGCGGCACGCGAAAACTCACGTCGTTCAGGGCCGTGAAGAGTTCCAGGGTAGTGCGCTTCATAATGTCCATCAGGGCGCGCTTGATGCTGTGCGATTCGTGCTTCCGGCGGAACACTTTGGTCAGGTGCGCGGCGACAATCGCGTCCTCAAGGGGCTTGTTTGCCGCGCCTGCTGCTGTTTCCATTCCAGAGTTCGCGCTGTCTTCTTCTGTGACCTCGCCTCCCATGCTTAGTTCCGCTCCACGACCTGCCACTTACGCAGGTTGAAGTACCAGTAGCCGAAGTACGCGAAGCAAATCGTGATCACGAACGCGCCCGCGAAATTGCTCCAATCCATCGGGATCGGCGGCTTGTCTATCAAGTGGCCGTTGATGAGATTGTATTTGTGGCTGAAGGCCGAGGGGGAAAGCGGTTCCAGCAGGCACTTGCGAAAAGCGTCCACAATGGCCGTGATGGGATTGAGCAGGTACAATCTCAGCAGCCAGGGATAACGGTGCATGATCTGCCAGTCGGCGGCGATGTCGGAGGGATATACGATGGGCAGCAGAAAAATCACCAGATTGAGAAGAGTGGCGACGATGAAGCGGACATCATCGTAGAATACGTTCAGACACGACAGCAGCAGCGCGAAGCCCATCGTCAGCAGGATCAGCATCAGGCAGATTACGGGGAACATCACCATACTGGGCAGCAGGGGAATGCCGCCGTGGAAAAAACGCGCGATAAGTCCGAAGGCGACGAAAAAGACCGCCCATCCGATGAAAAAGTGAACCGTATTACTCAGCACGGTCGCAATCGGGATGATCTCGCGGGGCATATACACTTTTTTGATGGTGCCGTAGTTGACAAGCAGCGACTGGCTGGCATCCTGCAAGGCCGTGGAAAAAAACGTCCAGGGGATCAGGCCGCACAGCAGATACGCGCCGTAGTTGGCAACATGGACACCCAATACGCCCTTAAAAAGAAACGTGTAAACGCCCACCTGCATGATGGGCGGGATGATGCTCCAGACCAGGCCCAGCGCGGAGTTTTTGTAGCGCACTTTAAGTTCGCGCCGCACCAGCATTTGCAGCAGATAGCGGTAGCGCCATAGTTCGGCCAGTGATTCACGGGTTGTTGCCATTGGTAGTTCTTTTGATGTTCTTCTGGTCTTATTCTGGTGTACTTTTTGTGTTTGCTCTGCCGTTGCTTTGCCGACTTTGCCGCGCCTATCGGAGTGCTACTCTTGTGCGCCCTCGGTTTCCTCCTCGGCCTCTGCGCCGACATTGGCAATGGCGATGGCGTGATCCACGTCTTCGGGTCGGGCGGGTTCGAGCAGGGCGAGCAGAGCGGATTTAGGGATCAGCACCTTGCGCTTGCCCGCGATACGGAAAGCCTGCAAACGGCCCTGCCGAATGTAGGAGCGGATGCTGGACTGACTTACCTGCAAATACTGGGCCGCCTGTTCGACGGTGAGCAAATCCCTGGCTTCCAGGTCCATTCAGTTGTCCCTTTGACAGCGAGTGTCGGTCTGGCGATTCCACGAACGGCGTCCGGCACAGGGCGCGGACACCCAAACATCGCGCGAAATAAGATCGGGGAACGGCAGGGAAATTCCGCGAATGTTCCGATGAGGCAGGAAAGGCAATCCGAAGAGGAATCATGCACCCGATGCCGAATTGGGGTAAGTATACAAAATGCCGACAGGGAATGTCAATAGCTCGCAGGTGTTTTAACCTGACACGCGCTTTTTTCGCGTTGATAAATTTTTTCGCCTTCATAAAGTAGGATACGCGCTGCGAATGCCTCCACATCACAACAATATTTTACGCTTCGCCGGGGCTTGTTTGCCGATGTCGCTGGCTGCCGCCCTGATGTTTTACGGCCTGCCGTCGCGGTGTCTGTCCCAGTCTCGCGGCACGGCAGAAGGACAGCAGGCGCAGGCGGGGCGCGTATCGTCCGACACGGCGCGGACGCCTGAACCGCTGCTGGTGCGCCGCGTGATCGTGCTGTCGCCTGTTCTCGCGGAGGCGATCAGCCCGCAGTCGCAGCGTCGGGTAGACCTGACCGCGCAGAAGATCATGGCCGCGCGTCAAAACAGCAAGACCGGCAGACGGCGGCGCGCGCGCCGACCCTCCGCGCTGCCGATGGCGCGAAATACTGCGCCGCCTGCGGATGCCGGCGGGAGAACAGCGGCAGGAACGAGCGTCGGGACAAAAGAGATCACCCGCCCGCTGCCGGCCACGCCCGGAGAAGCAGGCGGGGCGCAAAGCGGCGGCCTTAAAACCCCGGATCGCCCCACGCCCGCCCGCGCTCCCGACACTCTGCCGCCCGATCAGCAGAACGCGCTCGCCCAGACCCTGCTCTCCGATCTTGTTGCCGAGCGCCTGCGTGACCGTCTGGGACTGGTCATTGCGCCCGACGCGGACGTACAAAATGCGCTCAAGACGCTGCACCTCAATACAGCCGATGTCGTGGACCCGGCGCGACCGGAAAACGCGCGGCGATTGTGCGCCCTGCTCGGCTGTCAGGCGCTGCTCGTCCCAAAGTTATCGCGCTGTACGCTCCATGACGGCCTGACCCGCGACGCCGGCCTGTGGGCGCGCGTCACGATCCTGACGCTTTCCCCTGATGCGGGGCAGGCCCTTGCCGCTCCCCGTTCGCGCAAGTCGCGGCAGGAAAGCGAAGGGATTGATGCGGAACGCTGGCCGACCCGTCTGGAAATCGCGGGGTCGGCTTTTGCCGAGCGCGTCTTGTTTCACAGCCGCTATCAAAGGTCGCAGCCGGACCTGATCCGCGACGCTGCCGTGCAGGCTTCCAATCTGCTCACCCACACCCTGCAAACCAACGAGACGGCCCCGCTGATGCGCCCGACCGACCGGCTTGCGGTCGCGCCCGTTCCTGCGCCCCCGCAGGCCGACAAACTGGTGTTTACGGCGCGGGGGCGGCGCGTTTATCCTGATGCCGCCCAGGGTCTGAGCGCGGACGACTCGGCCCTGTGGACGCCCAATCTGCTGCCGCTCGCGCCTGCCTCCATCACGGACGCAGACCAGGTTCGGCAGGCACTTGCGCGGGAGGGCCGAACTTCGGCCTATTTATGGAAAGACGCTTATCAGCCGGACATGTCGCGTGTGCAGGCGCTGGCGTACAGGCTGAAGGCCGATTACGTGCTAATGGCCCGCGTTACGGACGTGGAACTTTCCGAGGGCGCGACAGACGCGTCGGGCGCATCGGCCGGGGCGTCTTCTTTTATAGCCCCGACGGGCGTATCTCCGACAGCGGCGTTCGAGAAAACTCAGAACAAAGCGATTGCAGGCGCGGCGAAACCGACACGATATGCGCCCGAACGCGCCGCCCGCGCTGAGGCTCTGGCGATGCTGGTACGCGTCAGCGATGGAACCGTCGTGTGGCGCGAACGGGCCACGGCAACCATGACGACGGCTCCGGACGGACAGTACGCCGTTCAAACCGACGCCGATCTTGTGCGTGATGCCAGTCATTTCGCCCTGATCGAATTACAGCGGCGGCTAAGGCACTGGCGCGCGGACTTTGAAAAATAATTTTGAAAGATGACACGCTTGAGTTTTGTTGATTATGCCAAGTTACACCGCAAACGGCCTGGTCGTGCATCGCCTTGACCTGGGCGAAAATGACCGTATATTGACCCTGTTCACCAGGGAACACGGCAAAATATCCGCCGTCGCCAAAAGCGCGCGGCGGGCCAAGAGCCGTCTGAGCGGCGCGACCGAACTGTTCACGCATTCGCGCCTGCTGCTCGGCACGGGCAAGAACCTCGATGTGATCGCGCAATGCGAGATCGCGCATTCGTTCCCCGAACTAAGGCAGGACCTGGAACGTCTGGCCCGCGCCACCTATTTTTGCGAACTGCTCGACCGCACGACTCTGGAGCGGGACGCGGCGGCGAGCGGCGAACTGTTCGATCTGACGATCTCGGCCCTGACCCTGCTACAGCGCGAAAACCCCTATCTGGACGGCGTTGTCCACGCGTATGAACTGCGCCTGCTCGCCATTCTGGGCTATGCGCCCGTGCTGGACAGGTGCGTCAAGTGCGGCGAGCCGCTGGAACGTCGGCAGATAGGGTTCAGCCCCTCGCTCGGCGGTACGCTGTGCGGGGCCGACCGCTACAAGGCCGATGACGCCGTGACCCTGTCGCAGGAGAGCCTCGAAATCATGCAGACCCTGACGAGCGCGGGGGCGCGTACTCTGCTCGCCCTGCACCCCACGCCTAAAACAGCCTCGGAAGTGGCCCGCGCCCTGCGCTGGTTTCTGCGTACCAGGGTAGACCGCGCCCTGAAAAGCGCGGACTTCCTCGATCAACTCCGCGCCGGGAAGTGAAAACTACTTTACCGCGGATTGAGCAGATGAAACGGATAAACGCAGATGATGCCAAAAGATAATCCGCGTTCATCTGTTTCATCTGCTCAATCCGCGGTAAAGTAGTTTTCCTTCTTACTTTGCCTTCTTACAACGGTTTAGGTAAGGGCTTATCCGGGGAGGCGAGCGTCATGGTTCGGGGGCCGACGACATAGACCGTATTGCCCGGAACTGTCAGGGTCGCTTTGACGCCTCTGGGAACCGTGACGCGCGCGGCAAGGCCATACGTTTGTTTGTCCACGCGGACGTGCAGATTGCCGTGGGGCGTGGGAATGTCGCCCTCGGCCCATCGCAGGTCGCCCAGATCGGGCGTGATGTCCACGTTTTTGAAGCCGCCGGTCGTGGGCGTCACGCCCAGGACGCGCTCGGTCAGCCAGCTTGTCGGCCCCGCCGACCAGCCATGCGCCAGACTGACAAAGTAGCCCGTGCCGTCGTCGGCCTGCAAATGGGAGTGAAAGTCGGTTTTGACCCAGCGCGGATCGTAGCCTTCCCACCAGCTTGTCGCGCCCTCGTCCAGCATTCCGCCCCAGTATTTACGCAGTACGCCCAGCGTGTCGTTTGTGTGTCCTGCCATACTCATCGCGTAGATCACGTAGTTGTTGTAGTAGGGCGTGGCGATCATCTGCCAGGCCGGACTTGTCGGGGTAAGAATTTTGTCGTAGATGGCCTGCGTCTGCACTTTCGTCGCCACGCCCGCGTAGATCGCCATCGCGTTATCCTGTCGCCGGTCGCTGAACGTATTGGTTTTGGGATCGGCAAGATACTGCTGCGCGGCCTCGGAGAGCGACGTGGCCCACGACGCGTATTTTTTGCCCCCGGCCTGATCGCCCATCTCGTACAGCAGGAACACGGCTTCGCGGGCTGCTTTCACCATAAACAGATGCGTGGCGGCGCGGGCGCGCGGCCCATCCTTGTTAAAGTCGGGCGCCCAGTCCACGAACGGCCAGGCTTTGTGCAGGTTGGCGAACACGCCGCGTCCGTCCAGATCGCCCCGCATGTACTCCAGCAGGGAAATCAGGCTGTCGTGCTGCTTGTTAAGGTAGTCGTAATCGCCGATGTGACGGTGAAAGTCGGCCAGGCCGCAGATCCATGCGGACGAGTAGCCGGGGATGCCGTTGACGTGCTGGCGCGGCGTGTCCGTATTGGGCGTACCGCCCTGCGCGTCGTCGCGCAGGCGCTGCATGGTCTGTTCCATCAGAAAGCGGTCGGCAAAGGCCAGGTTGATGACCGCGCCCGAAACGTGCAGGTCGCCCATCCAGCGCGCCCGGTCACGCTTGGGCGCGTCCCAGATGTCTTCCTGCATACACAGGTGAGCGGTATACGCGCCCGTGTACCAGATGCGCGTGAGCATTTCGTCGGAGCAGTCGAACGCGCCTACGTACTCAACGGGATAGTATTTGTGATCTAAGGTGACGCGCACCCGGAAGGGTCTGCCTTCGCCCGTCTCGTTTACGGGCAGGGCAGGGAAGGTCAGGCGGGCGTAGCGGAACGCGCTGTACGGAGTGTTCGCGTTTTGGCCGGGTGTGACATTTAAGGTATGCGCGCCGCCCCACGGGGATTTGGTCGCTTCTTCCGCGCTTTCGCCCGTGCCGACCACGACCGTAAAGCCGTCTTCACTCGTGTCTGCTTTACTCGCGCCCATTTTGTCTCTGGACACGCTTTTGTTGGACGCAGTCTTGTTGGACGCGGCCTTGTAGGGAACGCCGCTGATGATGACGCGCCCCGCCACCTCCTGCCCGAAATCTACCAGCACATCGGTCGGTGAAAGGGGGCGCGACATCGGTGTCAGGGACGGCGGCAGCGTGACCTCGAATGTGCCGATGGCGCGTTCGTCCAGAACGATGCGGCCCGTTCCATTGTGCGCGTCACTCAGGGCTTTGGGCGCGAGCGTGATGTGGGCGAGGTAGGGGGCGCTGATGTCGTAACCGGGCCAGCCGATCAATCCACCCGCGCCGGCCCACGGGTTGCTTTCCAGCGGCCCGACGATGTGCGCCGGCTTCCATCCGCCGTCATTAAATGCGGCCTCTGTCCAGCCGACCGGCAGAGTCTGGCTGTCCAGCGGCGCATGGGAAAACATCTTCCATGCGCCGCCTGTCAGCAGAACAGGGCTGCCATCCACCTCGACACGCGCGACCGCGCCCGCCGCGCCGCCCGCATTAAACGCGCGCAGGGCGATGACGTTGGGGCCGGGTTTGAGCAGGCCCGTGATGTCCTGTCGGTGGACATGCTGCCAGACGTTGCCGTCTTTGGGATCCGCAGCGCTCTTGTCTACCTGCCTGCCGTTGACATACAACGTGAAAAAGTCGTCCACAGTGACGTAGATGATCGCGCTTTTGGGTGGCTGCCCCAGCGAGAAACTGCCGCGCAGCCCGACTTCCTGATTGTCAACAGTCGTGTCGGCCCATATCCACTGCGCGTCGGGAATGGCAGGACGAGACGCGGGCGCGGCTTTGGGCAGGCGCAGGCCATACGTGGGGTCGAGCGTAGGCGGGCGCTGCCGGGACGCGCCTTGCCGGGACGTATTCTGCGCCTGTGCGGGCAGGGCCAGCATACAGGCCAGCCCCATCAGGCTGCCTGTTTTCAGTATATCGGGTGACAAAAACGAGACGCGCTTGTATTTAGTAGTAGAGACCGTCATGAATCGCTCCAAAAGAGGGCTGTTAGCCGCGTGTTGGATACACCCGTTTGAGTAGCCTGCGGCTGGACGGCCACGCGCAGCGAAGGACAAAACGCCCTGCGGACGCAACGCTAGACCTACAGATTGGGCGCGTCCGTAGGACGCTTGGCGGAACGCCACTCAGACGGGTGTTTTCAACACGCGGCTACAAATATCGCATGGCAGAGGCTGTACAATCGAATCATAATGGTCTTCGGCCAGCAGGGGTTAGTTCGCCGCCGGACAAACAAAACCCTTTGCCGAATGGCAAAGGGTTTTGCGGGGTTTGGGCCGTGTGGGCCGTTTAGTGCATCATCTGCAATTCTTTGTGCGCGTCAATGCCCTGCGTCATCACGGCGATGGCGTGGCGGGCCTTCTTCTCTTCGGGTGTCAGGTCGGTGGCCGTGGCGAGGCGGTGAACCCGCTTCTGCACGTCCAGAAGGGACTCCAGCGCCTTGTCTATCTGTGTGCCGACCGCTTCGCCATTGGCGGGCTTTTCGCGAATGTAGGTCATCAGGGTCTGCTTCAGACCCTCCCCGACCTGCTTCACCTGCGCGGGATCGTTGCCCGATGTCAGCAGACCCTTCACTTGATCCTTGTTGGCATCCAGATAGCTATCCAGGGCGCCTCCCAACTGCGTGGTGGTTTCCTGGCAGTATTTGTTCAGGTCGGCCTCGACGCGGTCAGCAAGCTGCATCCGGTACTTAGGCAGTTCTTCCAGGGCGCTGTCGGGGATTTTGGCGATGAACTCCGGGATCTTCTGCTTGATCTGGC
Source organism: Chthonomonadaceae bacterium (assembly GCA_965277875.1). Lineage (GTDB taxonomy): Bacteria > Armatimonadota > Chthonomonadetes > Chthonomonadales > Chthonomonadaceae > CAWFQB01. The sequence continues at coordinate 5,003,369 of CBDIDV010000002.1, forward strand.
TGGTCATTTCCGGGGCGTGGTCGTTGACCTGCGACATCAGCATACCGTCGGCGATCTCCGCGGCGGCATGTGGCTCCAGTTGACGCGTAAACCCGGATACCAGTGAATAGATTATTATGCTCGGTATCACCAGAATCAGGACGCTGGCGATCTGCGTCAGTCGCAGAGACGCACGGGCCTTTTGCAGTTCCGTGCTGATGTAGCTTTCAGCCGTAGAGGCCGAGGCTGAATCCGACTCGACTACGACCGCGCCGCCGTGCGGGCGGGGGTACTGCGGATCGGTGGGTTCAGGATTGGACGGGGTGCCGCTCGTCATTATTTTTTCTCCTTGCCGCCGGACTGCGTGGCTGTTTTGCCGCTGTCGGCGGGCTGCAGGCTTTTCAGATCTTCGCGGGCGATGTCAAACAGTTCCAGGCCCATTTCCCAGCTTGGCGTCTCGCCTTTGATATTAGGGGCTTCGGAGGTTTGTATCAGGGTCAGGTCGGTGACGATGCTGTCGAGCGCCTGCTTATGCGACGCAAACAGCGAGTCGTTAATGTCGGCCACCTGCGCCTGCGCCTCCTGGGTCAAGTTCGCCATCAGGCCATTCAGTTGTGTCTCATTGGCTTCGGGGAACATGGCGCGCACTTTTTTATCACGGTCTTTGATGGCCGCGTTGAAGGTCTGGTCGAAGACTTTGTTGCCTCGCTGCGTCAGATCGTCACTGAGCATTTTCAGTTGATTCAGGGACGCCTTGACGAGTTCCGGTGTGCGGGCATTGAGTTTCTGGGCCTCGGCCCCGTAGTCCACGCCCCGGACGCCTTCCAACCCGGCCTGCTCGATGGTCGGGATCGCGTTCTTCTGGACGCGCTGGCTCAAATCCTCCTGAAAGGCCGTCTGGGTGGGGCCGGGCTGTGCGAGGCCGTTGATGGCTCCTTTGAGCGACAGCAGGTTTGCGATAATAAAAACGGCGAGCAGAACGGTCGCGCCCAGCGACCACATCCGCTTCTGCGCCTTGATTGCTTCCAACTCTCGAATTTGCTGGCTGACGGGTTCCGTCGGCATGGCAGTATCCCCTTCTGATCCTCTGATCCTGGCGCGGCTTACAGCGTACTGCTTGGCTCAACTTACATCTGGCTAACTCAATCTGGCTAACTCAATGTGGTTAACTTGATCCGGTTCAACTCAATCTGGCTGAACTCAATGGAACGATCACTCGCAACAGGACGAAATTTCCCGGCTTCCCGACTCCCGACTTTACCGAACTGACAGCCAACTGACACATACGAGCGGAGTATTGTTCCGCAAGAATAACAGGGACAGCAGGCGCATAGGAGGCGTTGGGGAGGTGAAAACGGGATAAAAGCGCAGCATGACGCAAATCAACACTCAATCTGCCGGTACGTAAAAAAGACAGTGTTCTGGACTTGCGGCGAGTACCTTTGTTTCCAGAACACTGTCTTGCTGATTCCGTGCCGAAATTGTGGCAGTCGTTCTGCTGGTATATTGAACGAAAGGCTGTGAGAATCCTGCCCGGCATATTTATTTGCAATTATTCGGGTGGAAGTCCGCAGAACTGCCGATATAGCCGCACCACGCGCTTTACGTAGCCCTGCGTTTCTTTGTAGGGAGGCACGCCCTTGTACTTCTTGACCGCGCCCGGCCCGGCGTTGTAGGTCGCCATTGCCAGGCGGATCTGCTCGATGGAAAGTGTGCCGTCCGCGCCGCCCAGGCTGGCGAAACTGTTCAGGTCGGAGCGCAGGTTGGCGATGCTGCCGTACAGGTTGTCGCGAATGTCGTAGCCGCTGCTCAGGTGCAGTCCCTTGACCTCATCGGGCATTAGCTGCCCCAGGCCCATCGCGCCCGAATGACTCGTGGACAGCGGATCGAAATCGGACTCGGCGATGATCATGGCCGTGACAAGGCGCGGGTCTACCTCATGCTCATCGGAGAACTTGAGCAGATAGAACGCGATCTGTCCCGCCATGTTCGCGCCCAATTTGCGGTTATGGTTAAGAATGAAGTTGAAGTAGGCGGGATACCAGTCACGGACGCGCGGGCCGAGCGTGCCGCCGTAATCGGGCGCGCTGACAGGAGACTGCGGGGCGCGGACATAGCCGCCGCGCGAGGGCGAAACGGCGCTTGCGCGGGACGCGGAGCGCACCACCTGCTGATGCCACTGCTCCCGTTCCTGCCGCTTCAGTTCCTCTTTGCGGGCCTTATACGCGGCCTGCGCGTCAATCATGTTTTCCTGCGCGGCCACTTCGCTTTCGTTCGCCACAGCCAGCACGACAAGGGGAACCACATTGCCGCTGCCGCCCTGCCCGACGCGCACCAGTACGCGGACGCGGGGCGTAGTCATGTCGCGTATGGGGCCTCCCTCACTGGTCGGCACTTCCAGGGTCGGGGCGTCCACGCCGTCCATATTGAGCATTACGGACAGGCTGCCCGGCCCCTCGGCCACGCCGCCCACCGTGCCGCGCAGTTCGAGGACATGTCCCACGTAGCGGGCCGCATCGGTCTGCACCAGGGCATAGGAAAGTTTAGGGTCGCAATGCGTTTCACGGCGTAGTTGGAGGTAGCGCGTGCCGCTGCTGGCTGTGCTTTGTATGGGCGCCGTCAGGCAGGACAAGCCCACGCCGAGACCAAGTGCGGCAGGCAGAACGGATGCGCGCAGCGAATGCCGATGATAACAGGACAGGCCGAACCGTTGGAACAATCGAAACACAGGCAAAACCTTTCGCATTTGGATGCAATCGGTGACGATACACGGGATATACACGGGGAAGACGCCTCGCCCGCAGTTACGCGGGCATCATCGGCGGAAGGAGCAACGGAGAGGCCGGGATTCGAACCCGGGGTGACGTCTTTGAAGGACACCACAACTCATTAGCAGTGAGCCGCTTTCGACCACTCAGCCACCTCTCCAAAACGTTTGTATTATAGCACAGGTGAAAATAAATTGCAACGGCAAATTTTTTGGCGCGTTTTTCTTTTCAGCAGGCATTCTTTTCAGCACACATTGGAACACATTAGAACACATTGGAATCGGTCTTTGTCGCAGTGTTTGTTGGCGCGGAGCGAACGCGCTGTCGTTGCCACGCTCTGCTGACTGCATCGCACTCTTTTACAACTTGCGCTCCCATTCGCTGTGATGGTCTCGCCTTGACGTATGAGTATGCGCGTGATATACTAAAACTACAGAAAACAATATTCTGAACAACGCCCCTGCGACAATATTTGCCTGCGACCCCGGCTTTTACATGGCTGCGAGGATCGGCGAGGCGAAAGGGGCCGCACGCTTGAGGTTCTTGCCTCCCTCCCCAGCGCTGCCGGCGTGCGGCGCGGGCTGGATGGGGGCTATTATTTTGCCCGGTGTCTGCCGGGCAGGCTGAAGAGTTCACAATGAACGCTTCGGAGCCTTACAAGCATTTGCAAGAAAGAGGATCTTCATGGCATCAGGAGAAATCCCCATAACCTGTCCCGGATGCGGACAGCGCACTTTGCTTCCCGTGGCCGCTGTGCGCCGCGACAACTATCACTGTTCCAAGTGCTTTGAGAAAGTGCCGATGAGCGGCCTGCGTACCACGTCCGGCGACAACGACAGCCGCCCGCAGCCCGCCCGTCCCAAGAAGAGCAGCAAGACCGGCAGGCGGTACTAAGATCATCCCCGGTCTGTCTGCGGTAAGTATTTCGTGTGTTTCCGGTGAAACAAGACCGAACAACAGCGGAGGGAAAGCATCGCGCTTTCCCTCCGCTGTTTGCGTTTCGGCATAAGTACGCCGCGGTGAGCTATGGACGCGGCGCGGGATTCTCCGGCTGCAAGCGCACGAGGATCGTTACCATAGCAGTTTGTTTGCTTGGCGCGGCGGGTTCCGCCTCAAATACACGCGCAGGCATCGGATAGGGGCGCGTTACGACTGCGTCCGCCTTCAGGTCGTGAACGGCGTTGATCTCTTCACTTTTTGTGTGCGCTGCGGCTCCCGCAGACTTCCCCATGTGACTGAGATACGCCTCGAATCCGGCGGCGCGCTGAACGGGAACCCGCAGGCGCATTATGGCGGCGGTCTGTGGAGCGGGCAGTGCGGGGGCCGGGGCGGCGGAACCGCCGCCTGTCGCGGTATGCGCGTCGTAGGCGCTGCGTACCGCGTCGCTCGCCCCATCAGGAGATTGCAGGGCTGCCGCTGTCTTGATCGTTTTGGACGGCATCAATGTTACCTGCGCGCCCGCCTGCTCGGCCCATTTTCGCACCTGCCGACTGGCCTCGGAAACATCGGCGACCGCTACGGACATTTGCATCGGAACGGTCGCGGCCATTTTGACAGACGGAATAGAAGGATGAATGCTTGCAGACGCCTGGACTGCGCCCGCCGCCTGCCGCTTTTCGCGCAGTCTGTCCGGGAGAATGGTCGCGGCGATGCGATCCGCCGCTGCGCTGGTCGGGTCGGTGTAGGCCGTTTGTGGGCTTGCCTCTGTCTGGGAAGCGCCTTCATTGTTTGTGCCATCCGCGCCTGTCGGCGTAGAATGTTGAGCCGCGCCCGTGTCCGCGCCTGCTCCCGCTTTGCCCTCGACTTGCGTCGTCGTGTCGGGCGCAAAAGGATCGGGTTGTGGCTGGAAGGGGGAGAGGGCCGATCTCTGCACGTTGCTGGAGGAAGCAACTGAGGAAGCAACCATTAGTGTGTTATGGGTCGCGGACGGGCCGGTTGCGACACCCTGCGCCACGGCAGGCGCAGGATTGCCGCCGCCCGCCGCACCTGCGCGTCCATATCTTGCCAGCGCGAACGCGCCGACCATCAGCAGCAGGGCGCACAGGCCCATTGCCGCGCCCAGAGGACGGCGGGAAAGCGCGGCGAGCGAACGCGCATCAACAGGCCGGAAGCGAGACGCGGCGGGAGCAGGAACAGGAGGCGCGGCAGGCAGGCTCGCCAGAATGCGGGCGCGCAGGTGAGAACCGGGCAGCGCCTGATCCAGGTGCTGCACCTGCCGGCCCAGATGTTCCAGACGCCGCATCTCGTCCCGGCAGGACGCGCACCGCTCCACATGGCGGGCCGTCAGCCACCGGGGCAGGCTGCTGAGTTCCCCGTCGAGGTACGCTTTCAGGTCGGCGCGAACGCTGTGCTGCGCGCTTCCTTTTTCTGCCGCCTTCTGCGCTTCGGGCGGATGCTCCTGTGGTGTTTGCTTCATGATTCTCTGTCCTGCTCTCGCTCTTATTGGACTTATGCTTTTTTGTCTTGAACTCGGATTATGCGGATTATCAGGATGGACAGGAGTGGACGGCGCGTAATCCTGTCCATCATCTTAATCCGTGTAATCCGAGTTCAAGACTGCTTTATTCCTGCACGTAACTGCCCAGCAGATCGCGCAGCTTGCGGAACGCGTTGGAAAGGCGTGATTTCACGGTTCCGACCGGCACGTTCAGCACCTTAGCGGCTTCCTGATAGGTCAGGCCCTGTAGTTCGTGCAGCAAAATCACTTCGCGGTGCTGGGCCGACAGGCATTGCAGCGCGGCCTCGACGCGCGCCGACAGTTCGCCCTTGTCGGCGGACTGCGCGGGGTCATCGCGCCAATCCCGCGTGGCAAGCCTTAGTTCTTCGTCATAGGGAACGCTGTCCAGCTTGCGCTTGCGGCGAAATTCCAGACAGTGGTTCATAGCGACGCGATAGATCCATGTAGCGAGCGAACTGTCACCCCGGAACTTGCCCAGGCTTTTGTAAACGCCTAAGAATATCTCCTGCGTCACGTCCTCGGCATCGCTTGCCGTGCCGGTGTACCTCAGGGCGAGACGGTACACGCGCGTTTCATACGTGTCCAGCAGGCGTTCAAACGCGTCCCGTTCGCCCGCCTGTATCCGCGCGATCAGTCGCCGGTCGCTGTCCGCGCCTAAGGCGGCAGGACGCGTCTGGTGCGGAGAGGAACTGTCCGGCTGCGCGCGTGTCATGACGCCGCCCCGGTCGGACGCGGAACTTGGTATCGGTTCAAGGCATGTCGCCATTCGGCCTCGTGTTCATTGCTCCATAAATCGGTTTGGAACAATGCAAGCAATGCGGACAGTGCAAACATAAGCAAAATCTGACGTAATCGGAACACGATGGCCTCACTGGACAGATGGGCGCAGGCGTCATGGGTTTGGTTGCATGCTGCGCCCAAAAGGTTCATATTTCAGGCTTTCCGTCGGCAGGTCGGGGCAACGATTGACCTGCTCATGCCGTCATCATTGGTAAGCGGCGATAAGCGGCAGTCTGTTTGTACGGGCGGCGCGAGTTATTCGACAAGCCGGGTGAAAACACCGCGCATCCGGGCCGAACAGGGCAATGATTGCTCTGTGAAATGCGTAGCTAACAGGGGAGGACATTCACCATGCGAAAAAGTTCCTGGGCTGTTCTGGGCGTGTGCGCCCTGCTGTTGTTCGGGCTGGGATTTGCTTATATGATGTCGCGCACTTCAAACGACACGCTCACGCGCGATCAGGCCGCGCAGATCGTGCAGAAGATGCAGGACGCCGTGGCCCGCAAGGACGCCGGCACGGTCATGAACTACATCGCCCCCAGCCCGGAAACCAGGGTAGCGGGTTTGAATCAGGATCAACTGCGAATCATGATTGGCCGCGCCCTGCACGCCATGAAAAATCCCCGCGCCGATGTGTCCAATCTGGCGTTCGCGGGCGGTGTGGACAACGATGCCACTCTGGACTTCGATTTGGACATAAAAAACGGCGACACGGACTATAACGCGCTGCCGTACAAGGGCCACATCGCCCTGCACCTCATGCGCGTGGACGTGCCGCATCTGCTCGGATTATACCAGACAAAAGAATGGCGCATAGTCAGCGGTTCGACTAGTGGCCCGCAGCTGACCGACATGGGAGAATAGGGTTTGGGTATGCGATTTGCGATTTGGCGGCGAGCCGTAGTGCCGCTGTTTGTACTTGGCATCGGGCTGCGTGGCGTATCGTTTGCGGCGGGCGGGAGGGCGCAGCGCGCGGCATCCGCTGCCGATACGACCGCCGAGCGATTGTATAAAGCCGGCAAATTCGTCCAGGCGCGGGACGCTTACAGGCTGGCCTTGAAGCGCACACCGGACGATCCGGTTTTGCAGGATGGTCTTGTCTTGTGCCTGTCGCGCCTGGACGAGTGGCAGCAGGCATTGGAAACGGCGACAAAAGCCGCCGCGCTCGCGCCTCAGAGCGGCGACGCGCGCGGCCTGCTCGCCTTTGAGCTGCTTCGGGCCGGCCAGCCTGCGGGTGCGGAACGAGAAGCCGCATCCGCGCTTGCCATTGATCCTCAGAATTATTGGGGACTGGTGACGCAGGGGCGGCTGGCGCTGTGGAACGGGCAGAAAGGGCAGGCGCGCGAGATCCTGCGCCGCGCCGCGCAGTCACGCCCCGATGCGCCCGATGCCTGGTTCTACCTTGTGGACGCGTTCGAGGACGATGTCACGCCCGAACTGCTGGCCGACATTGACGCTTATGTGGCCCTGAAACCGACCGGACACCCTCATGCGATGGCTCTGGAAGCCCTGCCCGCCCTGCGTTCCTACTTGAAATACTTTGTGACGGAGTCGCCCTACACCGCGTTCGCGCCCGTCAGCGAGGCGCAGTTGAAGACTGCGGACACAGATGACGCGCCGCCCGTCATGTTCCGCGTACCGTTCGAGCGCAGCGGCGATTACGTGGCCCTGCCGACTTTATTAGACGGCCACAAACTGCGCCTGCTGTTCGACACAGGCGGCGGGTTCAGCATCGCGCTCAACAAAACGGCGTCTAAAAAACTGAATCTGAAACCGTTGGGCCAGTCGTTCGTGCGCGGCGTGAGCGGCAAGGAAGCCTCGACCCAGTCTCGCGCCGACACGATGACGGTGGGCGGCGAAACGTTCCGGGCCATTCCCATCGACATTTTAACGGGCGATGTGGGGGCTGAGGACGGCGTGTTCGGGGTGTCCAACTTCGACCATTACGCCGTGACCATTGACTTTGCGGAAAAGAACATTGTATTAGCGCGTGGCAAGAACGCCGTGGCCCCCGCCGCCCTGCCCGGACGCCAGACCCTGACCCTGCCGTTTCACGATTTGGGCGGCGACATCATCGTACCCATCACCATCGAGGGCCGCGACATCTGGGCGCTTGTGGACACGGGCGCGGACGGCGACCTGATACTGTCCCTGGACACGGCGCGGGGCGTGGCTGCGCGCCGCAAGCGCAGCACGTGGGATAATCGCGTGATTACAGATCGCCTGGGCCTGGGCAACTCGGTCAAAAAGCAGAACATCCTGTTTTTCCGCGATCCCGTTGCGGTTCAGGTGGGGGAACTGGCCGGGAAGCCGTTCGTCACGCGTATTCAGCCCGCGTATGGCGCGGACTTGATTGATACGCAGGTCAACCCCGCCGCCATGTTTCAGGTGGGCGCGATCCTGGGCATCAACTTCCTCAACAAAGCCGCCCGCGTCACCTTCGACTACCCGCACCATCTAATGACCCTCGAATACGCCCCGCGCAAAAGCGAAAAAACTGGTACATAAAAACAGGTATAACCCAGGTTTGGCATTGCAAAAATAAACCCTGTTGGCGTATAATTCAAGCAGACAAAGGGACGTTTGCGCGTTGCCAGGATTAAAACGCCACAATGAGTTATCAATCCATAGACGCGATTCAAAAGACGCTTACCGAGCAAGTATTTCACTATGCCAAAGACAGCAAGAAGGCTGCTGGACGGGCGCTTGGCACACTTATAGAAGTAATCACCTATTATACTTTACGTTCATGGGGGTTTCGCGACTCCGTCGGTATCGAGCGGTCTCTGCCGGAATTTGCGAACCCTGAAATCACCCATAATGTTGAGTATTCTACACATCCAGTATTACAACAGTCTCAGCATGTGCTAAACAATGTGCGCCTGCCTATCACAGCAAGCAAAATTCGCAAACTGATATGGGGAATAGATCGCAGCCCCGGCAATCTGGATAAGGAACGGCAGTTATTTACCACAGATGGCATCATGAGAAATTCCTGCGTCATTGCTGAAACCACCGCAGGGTTTTATGTCGTTCATCTGGATTCATATTTCGAGGGACAATGCACCTTCACTGTTTCCTTGCTGCATCATCACCCCTACGCCATGTTTGAATGCAAACGCGTTGGCGTCGAAGAAGGAATGAAAAAAGGGCCGCAAACAATCGAGAAAGCGAAACAGGGAGCCTACGTAGCAAGATCAGTGTCCGCTCTACAAAAATACCGACGCGCTGATGGAAAAGTCGGAGGCGTCATTGAGAAGGCGGATGGTTCTCTTGTGTCCGGCATTTACAAAGAACTGATTGACGACTTAATCAAGAGTGATAATCCTGAGTTGTTGAGCAGGTTTACACTTACTGTCGGCGTTGTCAGCAATCATGGCAACTGGTTCACAGCATTAAATCACAACAAAGAGTTGAAAGTTCTGGCTCACTCCTATGATTGGCTGCTTTTTCTCACAGACGAGGGATTGTCTGACTTCGTTAATGAACTCCTCCTCTCGCCTGCGCCTTCAAATTCTATTGTACAACAAGCATTCCGTACAAGCTACTCAGGGAGTAGCGCTGCCAAAAATCGCTTCACAAAAGTACAAATGGATGCAGAGGCTGATGCACTTCTGCAAGGCTATTTTCAAACACACAGCGACAGGATAAAAGGATGGTTTAACATCATTTCGCCCGGAACTGGAAGTTTAGACATTTTACAAAAAGAACTTCAAACACTGCGCGGGAAAGATTGGAGTGCGATCATAAACCCATGACAGCCGGACGAACGACCGCTTCAATCAGTCAGGATTGGAGTACCCCCCGAAAGTATGTTGAGGCAGTAAGGTGTGTCTTGGGTGGAAGCATTGATCTCGACCCCTGCTCGAATGAACATTCTATTGTTCAAGCGAATACCGAATACCGGCTGCCGGAACATGACGGATTGAAGAAGACGTGGAACTTCAGAACTATTTACGTTAACCCCCCCTATGGCTCGGATAGGGAACGTGGAACAACAATCAAGCATTGGCTGGCTAAATGTCTGGAAGCAAATCGTCTGTACAATGCAGAGGTCATCGCTTTGGTTCCGGTCGCCACAAATACAGGTCATTGGAAAAAGTACGTTTGGGGACATGCAAATGCTGTAGCATTTTTGTATGATACGCGCCTTAAATTTCTTGTCAATGGCAAAGATGAAGGAAAGGGCGCGCCGATGTCTTGCGCGATGATATACTGGGGCGCAAAGTACGACTGTTTCGCTGATATATTCAACAACTTTGGCGCCGTCATTGATCTTCACAATCTGCATGGCAAACGATTGGGCGAACACTTTAAAACTTCTGCCCAATTAGCCTTGATTGACGAATGAAGCTATTGCTTTCAAAGCATCTTTCTAAGATACTGAGGAGAGACGATGCTGCGAGAACCGTGGCGGGCCGAAATGCTGGGCCGTATCACGCTGCGAAGCGGCGGCGAGGTGTACGACCGCTTCCGCGAGCGCAAGATGGTCGCGTTGTTCGCGCTGCTGTCGCTGCAGGGCAAACGCTTCCTGACGCGCAATGAACTGGTCGAGCGGCTGTGGCCCGACGAGTCCCCCGACATCTCCCGCAACCGCTTTCGCGTCACCCTGCACCACCTCAAGCATCTGCTGGAACCCGTGGGCGTCAGCCCCGGCACGGTGCTGCAAACCGGGCGCGAAGAGGTGTATCTTCAGCCTGCCGCGTTCACTTCGGATGTCAACGATCTTGCGGCCCTGCTGGACACGGCGGACAAAAGCGCGGATGCGGGCGAACGCATCGTATTGCGCGAGCAGGCCGTGACCCTGTACCGTGGCGAGTTCCTGCCCGGCTTCGAGGAAGAATGGGTCGAACAAGAGCGCGAGGCATTGGCGCGGCGGCATTTTCACGCCCTGCGCGGTCTGAGCCGCGACCTGCTGGCTCTTAAAGAACCGGCGCGCGGCCTGGTCTGGGCGTTTCGCGCCATCAGCCTGGAGCCGCTGGAAGAGGAAGCGCATTTCGATCTGATGCGCCTGTACGCGCTGGGCGGGCAGGCGTCTGAGGCGCTAAGGCATTACGAGCAGTTTCAGGCCCTGTTGATGCGGGAACTGAACGCGCAGCCGTCTCCGGCGACGCAGAAACTGGCCGCTCTGCTGCAAAATCATCTGGGCCATGAGGTGAAAACGTCCGCCTTGTCCCCCGCTTCTCTTACGATTTCTGCTGAACCTCCGGCCCAATCGCTTGCTTCCGCTGCCGCATCGCCATCTGCCGCTCATGCCGCGCCGACCTCTTTTGCTTCTCCCATAAACGCCGCGCCGCCACGACCTGCCCTGCCGATGCGCCTGACACGGTTCTTCGGCAGGGAGCAGGACATCGCCACGCTTTGCGCCCTGCTTGCGCCCGAACGCGACACGGACAGCGCCTCGTCCAAAGTGGAAAGCGACGTAGAAAGCGACTTTGCCACAACGCGCTTGGTGACGCTTGCGGGGCCGGGCGGCATGGGCAAGACGCGGCTGGCGCTCGAAGTCGGCGACTGCCTTCTAGGCGCGTATGCGGGCCGCGTGTATTTTGTCGGCATGGAGGACGCTGTTTCGCCGCACCAGTTGGGCGAGGCATTGCAAAACGCGCTCGGCCTGCCCCCATCCGAAAAAACGGATGCGATTTCGCAGGCGCTCGCCGTGCTGACGCAGGCTCCCTGCCTGCTGATCTTAGACAACCTCGAACATCTGCTGCCGGAAGTAAGCGCGTCCCTTCTGCACCTGCTGACAAACGCGCCCGACCTGCGCTGCCTGGTCACGTCGCGGCGCAGCGTGGGGCTGGACGGCGAGCGGGAATACGCGCTCGGCCCGCTCGGCCTGCCCGAACCCGATGCCGCCCCTGCGTCCCTGCGCGATTATGCCGGGGTAGCCCTGTTTCTGGATCGGGCCAGAGCCAGGCGCGCGGATTTCGCCCTGACCGCGCAGAACGGGCCGGACATCCTGCGCCTGTGCCGCCTGCTGGAAGGAATGCCGCTTGCCCTGGAACTCGCCGCCGCCCGCATCCGCGTGATGAGCGCCCACGAGATGTGCGCGCGGTTCACCCACGCCCTGGAATGGCTCGTGGATGCGCGGGGCGGCAAGGAAGCGCGGCATCGGTCGCTGCGCGCCGCGATCACCTGGAGCCATCGGATGCTCACGCCGTCCGCGCGGCGGTGCTGGCATTTGTGCAGCGTGTTCGCGGGCGGGTTCACAAGCGAGATGGCCGTGTGGATGTGCGCCCCGGTTTTGTCCGCGCCCGCCGAGGTGCTGCTGGTACTTGAAGAACTGTGCGCCGCGTCCCTCCTGATAGGCCGCGAAGACGCACAGGGCGACACTCGCTTTTCGATGCTCGAAGCGCTGCGCGTTTTCGCCGGGGAACAACGGGAGCAAAGCGAGCAGACAGGCCAGGCGTCTACGCGGCATCTGGAATGGTTTGCGCGGCGCATAGAGGCTGCCTCCGCTTATCAAAATACAGGCCAAAACACGGGCGGAGAGGAACCGGGCCGGAAGTCGGCACGCGCTGACGCCCCGCGTATGCAGGAGCGGCAGGCGGAAGAAGCGTACTTTGCGTGGGCGGAAAAAGAAGCGGCCAACCTGCGCGCCGCGCTGACGTATGGCCTGAGCGACCGCGCCGAACCTGCGGAACAGGAGCAGGCTGTCAGCTTTGCCGCGAATCTGGCCGATCACTGGCGCGCGCAGGGCCGGCTGACCGAGGGACGCGACTGGCTGCGGCAGGCGCTGGCTTTGCCCGTCGAGAGCCGCGTCAAAATCACGGCGCAGATCGCGGCGGGACGCCTCGCCGCGCAGCAGGCCGATTACGAGGAAGCCCACGCCCTCGCTACCCTCGCCGCTCAGGCCGCGCACGACGTCAACGACACGCCGAATATCGCCAACAGCCGCTACCTCATGGGGATAGCGGCCTTTCATCGGGGGCATTACCCGACCGCCGAAACGCATCTGGAAGTGGCGCTCGGTCTGTATACCGCGCCAAACGATGACTGCCGACGGGCAGACTGTTTGAACAGCCTGGGCATGGCGGCCTGGTATCAGGGCGATCATGCTTCGGCCCGCCTGTATGTGGAAGGCGCGCTCTATATACAGCGGGCGCGCAGTTCGCCGCGCGGCGTCGCGAATTGCCTGCAGCGGCTGGGCAACATCGTGCGGGACCGGGGCGATTTAGACGGAGGCGAAACCCTGCTGCTGGAGGCGCTGCAAACTTTCCACGGCCTGCCTGATGCAGTCGGGATTGCCTCCTGCCTGCATGACCTGGGCGTAATCGCGAACTTTCGCGGCGACCACGCGCAGGCACAAGGCCGATTCGACGAGGCGCGTTCGCGGTTTCAAGCCTGCGGCCTGCGGCATGGCTACGCGTCGTGCCTGCACAACCTGGGGCAGATGGAACTGGACGCGGAACACTGGGAGGCCGGGCGCGTCCTGATGCGCGACGCTCTGGACATCCATCGGCAGATTGGCGACCGCAGGGGTATCGCCGCCGCCCTGCACAATCTGGCCGAGGCCTCACGGGGCGCGGGACGACTGGACGAAGCGCGCAGCCTGCTGCTGGAAGCGCTGGCGATGGATCGCGCTATGGGCAGCCCTGTCAGCGTTGCACAGCATCTGCACAGCCTGGCCCGCGTGTACGCCGCGCTGGACGAAATGCCCCAGGCTCTTGCGGCCCTGCGCGAGGCCACAGCTACTATTCGCACCGTAGATGGCCGCGCCGACTTGGCGAACCTGCTCAGAACCTGGGCCTTGCTGCTTACGAGGGCGGGACAGGCGCGGCTGGCAGTCCGCATACGCGGCGCGACAACGGCATACCTGCGCACAGTGGGTTTTGCCGTGTCATCCGGTGAACAGCGCGAGGACGATGACACGCTTGCCACCCTGCGCTCCACACTTGGCGAACAGGCGTTTGCCGAGTGCCGGCAGGAGGGCGAAAACCTGTCCCTGGAACAAGCGGCGGACGAAATCGAGTGTGCAGAGGCAGGACAGATCTAGAAACCGCACAGATGCGGACACCTTAGACGCTGCTCTCTTTTGTCTCAAACCTTGTTCTGCGCCGACGCACAGAACGGTGCGTCTGTTCGCGGGACAACATGGCTGTTTGGAAACAACTCCGTTTGTGGAAGGATTCACGTTTCGACGCGTAGAATTAGTTTCTACGCGCGTCAGGCCGCAGTCGTCCCGCCACGCAAGACCACCTCGCACCAAATCCAGGCCGTCTCGGTTCAGGTGTCTGCCGAAAGCAAGTCGTCAGGCAGATATAAAGCCTGTATAAATTCTGAATAGAAACGTCTGCGCCCGATTACAAAGGAACTAACGCTGTTGCAACACCGTTTTCATACCAGGAGTTTTTCCGCGCTCTCATCCTGCACACTGCCCCGCCTTTCTTCGCTGCTGACGTGCGCGCTGTGCGCCCCGCTGCTGTCCGCCTTCCCGATTTCCGCTCGCGCCGGGGCGGGAGATGCGGGAGCGCAGTTGTTCGCTGCGGCCAAGTTCAATCAGGCGCATACCGCCTACGCCGCCGCCGTAAAGCGCGAACCGGGCAATATCCCGCTGCGTATCGACCTGACACGCACATCATTGCGCCTGGACAACTGGAAAGATGCCGTAAGTGAAGCGCAGGGCGCGGTCACTGCTGCGCCCCAGAACGCGGACGCGCACGGCATTCTGGGCCTGGCCCTGATGCGGGCCGGACGCCCGCAGAAAGCCCTCGCCGAAGCCGACAAATCCCTCGCGCTGAACGCGAAAGACTACTGGGGACTGATCGCGCGCGCCCGTGTGCTGATGTTCAACGAGCAGCCGGGGGCCGCGCATGAGGCCCTAGTAAAAGCCAACGCGCAGTACCCCGACCGGCCCGACGCCCTGTACTATCTGCTCGCCTCCTTTGAAGACAAAGCGAACAGTATGGGAACCGACGAGCAGAAGGCTGCGGACGAAAAAGCCCTGCGCGCCGAGTTCGAGAAGGCGTACAAAGCATACGTGAAAACCAACCCCAAAGGCCATCCGCATGATCGCGTGATTGACGGCATGGCTCGCGACGTTGCGCCCCGCAACCCGTTTGCCGAGAAAAAGAACGCCCCCGTATTTGAGGCGGTGGGCAAAATAGACGAAAAGCGGCTCAAGGACGCCGACGCGGGCAAGGAAAAGCCGGTCACGATCCTGATCCCGTTCGAGCGTTCCAAGCAGGACAACCAGACCATCATTCTGCCCCTGTCCATCAACGGCGTCAGCCTGCGCCTGCTGTTCGACACGGGCGCGGGACACAGCATCAGTGTGGCGGGGCCGGCTGCGGAACGCCTGAACCTGCCCAAACTCTACAAAAGCTACGCGCGCGGCGTGAGCGGTAAGGAAGAGATACAGATCAGCCGCGCCGACGAGATGAAGGTCGGCGCTCAGGTCTTCAAGAACATTCCCGTAGAGACCACGCCCAATCCCATCATGCCCGACATTGACGGCCTGATTGGGGGCGCGGTCTTCGAGGAATACGCCGTCACGATTGATTACGATAACGACAACCTGATCCTGTCGCGGGGCAAGGACGCTGCGGCCCCGAAAATGCAGGAGGGCAATCATATCACGACGGTTCCGTTCCACAACATGGGCGGCTACATCATCGTGCCGCTGAAACTGGAAGACCGGGCTGAACCGGAATGGGGTCTGTTGGATACGGGCGCGGGCGGCATGGGGGTGCTGGCATACAGCGTGGCGCATGATTTAGCCAAAAAGCGTCAGGAGGACGAGACCGCCGAGGTGCATGTGGATCGGCGGCTGGGGGTCGGCACGAGCAGCACGGGCTTCGACGCCATGCTGTTCCGCTTCTCGGTTGACCTGGGGCTTGTCAACAATGGCGGTACGCCCTTCTTTATGGAACTCGACCCGATCTACGGCGCGACCATGATTGACAAGGAGGTGAATCGCAGCTTCGACTTCCACCTGAGCGCGATTGTCGGCATCTCGTATGTGGCCGAAGCCAAGCGCATCACCTTCGACTACCCGCATCATCTTATGACAATGGAGTTCGGGCCGAAAGCCGCGAATTAGATACTTATTTGCTTTGTGCTGCTTATACAGTTTCCCTGACTTTATGGAGGTCTACCATGTCCACTCACGATCTTTCAGATGACTCACTCGCGGCGCGCGCCGACAGGAATGCCGCGCCGGTCGGGGGCGCGGAAAACGCCGCGCTTTCGCGGCGTGATTTATTGGCGCGGGCGGGGGCCGGATTGGGAACGCTGGGCGCGGCGGGACTGCTGGCCCCCGCCGCACAAGCGCAGGACAAAACGACCAAGACAGATGCGGCCCCGAATGCTCCTGCGTCCAAAATGCCGTATGCCACGCTGGGGCGCACGGGCGTCAAGGTGTCGCGGTTGGCGATGGGCGGCGCGTGGAACGTGGACGGGGAAGTGGTCGCGCTGGGCCTGGAACAGGGCATCAACTATCTGGATACCGCCGAGGTCTATGCGGGCGGGCAGAGCGAGCGCGCGTTCGGGGAGTTTTTGAAAGCGTCGGGGGCGACCGGACACAGCAAGGCGCGGCAGAAACTGTGGCTCGTCACCAAAACGCCCGACCACAACAACATGGAAACGCGCATCACGCGCAGCCTCAACCATATGCAGCAGGATTATGTGGACTGCTACTACATGCACGGCATTGACGACCCGACCCTGCCCGGAAACCCGGACATCAAAGCCGCTGCCGCCCGCATGAAAAAGAGCGGCAAAATCCGCTTCTTCGGCTTTTCCTGTCACGACGGCAATGTCGTCGAGTGCCTGAACGCGGCTGCCGACAGCGACGCCATTGATGTCGTGATGTTCCGCTACGACTACCACTATTACAAGTCCGACGGCTTCAACCGGGCGATGGATCGCTGCCATAAAGCGGGTATCGGCCTGGTCGCCATGAAAACGCAGGTCGGCGGTATGACCCTGCCCGACAAGTTCAACCCGTTCCGCAAGCAGGGCCTGAACCAGCATCAGGCCGCCATCAAGGCGGTCGCCGCCGATGAGCGCATCACGTCCATCTGCTCGGAAATGACGAATGTGGAGCATATCCGCCAGAACGCGCAGGCCGTGGCGAGCAAACTGACCGTAGCCGAGGCACAGGCCATCGAGGAACACGCCCGTCTTGTCAGCCATCTGTGGTGCCGGGGCTGCGACCACATTTGCCGCGCGGCAAGCGGGACCGGCCAGACCGTTAAAGTTGCGGACACCCTGCGCCTGCTGATGTACCACGACCATTATGGCAAGACCGAACACGCCCGCCGTTTATTCCGCGAGATGCCCGCACAGGAGCGCGACCTTGCGGCTATCGAAGCGGGCGACTGGCAGGCCGCGCAAAACGCCTGCCCGCACAACCTGCCGCTCGTCAAACTCATGTCCCGCGTCAGGGAGCGGCTGGCATAATTCAGTCAACAAGGTGTGATTGTGCCACCTGCTGTTTCGCCCCGCTTATGCCTTAAAAAAAGCACAAGCGGGGCGAATGTCATCTGGCAGCGCTTTGGTTTCGGGTACTGAAAGTACCCGCCTGAGTGGCGTTCCGCCGGGCGTCCTACGGACGCAAATGCTTTGGACAGAGCCACTCACCGGTCTTCAGGCGCATCGCGTCCGCAGGACGCCCGGCGGAACGCCACTCAGACATGGGTTTTCAACCCATGACAAAACATTGTCCGGCGGTTTTCACGGGACTTATCTTGCGGCGGGAGTGTAGGGGCGTTCCTCCAGGGTGATGCTGACGGTTCGCTGCTCGCCATTGCGCCAGAGGAGCAGGCGCATCGTGTCGCCCACTTTGGAGCCGCGAATCTTCGTCAGTACCTCTTCCGCCGCCTTGACAGGCGTGTCGTTGACGCTCAGAATCACGTCGCCCCGCGTCAGTCCGGCCTGATACGCAGGGCTTCCGGGCTGCACCTGCCCGATGATGACATTGCCCGGCGCGGATTGCAGATTAAGCTGCTGCCGCCCCATTTCGGTCAATGTGTAAGAGACGACGCCCAGCCACGGGCGGGTGACGTGTCCCTTTTCGATCAACTGGCTCGTGATGTCGCGCATAGTATTGGACGGGATGGCGTAGCCGATGCCGATGCTGCCGCCCGTGTTGGAGCGGATCGCGCTGTTGATGCCGATAAGCCGCCCCTTGATGTCGGCCAATGCGCCGCCGGAGTTGCCCGGATTGATGGCCGCGTCGGTCTGTATCAGGGTCGCATAGCCTGTACCCGGCCCCGTCGGTTGGTTTTTGCGAATCGCGCTCACGATCCCCGCCGTGACCGTGATGCCCACGCGCAGCGGGTCGCCCACAGCCACGGCCCATTCGCCCACGCGCACCTTATCGCTATCGGCAAGCGTCACGGCGGACAGATTCTTTTCGTCTATCTTCACAACGGCAAGATCGCTCTGCGGGTCGGTTCCCAGTACGCGCCCCGCCATCTCGCGCCCATCGCTCAGGGTGACAACGATCTTGGTCGCGTTCTCGACGACGTGGTTGTTGGTGACGATGATGCCGTCGCTGCTCAAAATCACGCCCGAACCCGTGCCGCGCGGCGCTTGTTCCTGTACCTCGCCTGCATTCTCCGCAGATGTGTCCTCGCTGTTCGAGACGAAGCGCGGGCGGTACTCGGTATCAATCGTCACGACGGACGGTTCTACAATCGCCGCCGCGTCCGCAATCGCGCCGGGATCTTTGATGGCGGTCTCGTCGGTCTTGACGCTGAACTGCGCGCCGCTCTGCGATGCGGACGCGGCCAGCGGGCGCAAGGTAACGGGACTGTCCGGGGTTTTGGCGCGTACCACCCGGTCGGTAAGGTAGATGCCGCTGACAAATGCCGCCAGCAGCAGCAGAAAAATAGCGATCTTTTGGCTCATGGTCTGTCCTTAAAGTTATGTTGATGTTTTGTCCATGCATGTATTGTTCGGACAAACTCTGTTTGTGCAGGATTGATTTAGATAACAGTCAGTTAAACAACCGTTGATATATTCACCTGTATGTTTCAGTACGTGCCGACGGGCCGGATTCGTAACCCCGAAAGACTGCTATTTAGGGCGTCGTTCTCCTGTTTGCAGACGTGCGCGCAGCCAGACAAGTTCCTGTTTCAGGGCGGACGCGAGGGCGCGGGACAGGGCCGACAGGGGTGCGCCGTCGCTGAACGCCGCCGCAATCGCGTACAGGGTGCGCGGCGAAAAGCGCGTCTCGTTGCTGATGGCGTACAGCGGCTCCCACGCGTCGGGGCGGAACTTGGCTTTGAACGCGTCCAGGCCGTCGAAGTTGTAAAAACGCTGCCCGTGCGCCCGTACCCAGCGCAGCGCCAGCCGCAGCCAGGGGCGCGTGATAACGTCGGGCGCGCGGGCGCGACGGGACAGGGGCGCAAGGCCCAGGGTCACGTAATCCGCGCCTTCGTCGCCGAACGCGCGCATCATGGCGTCAATCAGCAGTTCCGCCGCGCCGTTGGGGGCGTTTTGGCCTCGCGCAATCTGCTCGACCAGCCAGCCGCGCCGCTGAGGAACCGGCGTGGCGATGAGAAAGGCGACCGGAGCGTCCGGGTCTGTCCTGGGGACGGCCACGAACACGCGGCGATCCATCAGGCGGTCGAGGGAGACGGCTTCGGTCAAAAAGTGCATTTGCGGAAACGGGTGCGTCGCCATCCACTCGTCAAGGCAGCGCTTCAAGCCCGCGTCCGTCCGGGCGCGTTCGGACGGCCATTCCGTGACAACCACGCCCTTGTTGCGGGCGCGCTGGATCTGGGCGCGCAGGCTGCTGTTTTTGCCCACGATGCCGGGCCAGTTCGCGGGGTTCCACACGGGCTGCGCGCCGATTGCCACGCGGTCGTGATCGGCCAGTCCGCTCAACAGACCGTCCATGCGCTGCGCCGCGCCAAAGTAGCAGACCGTTTCGCCATTCAGGGAGGCGTCGCGCTCAAAATCCGCCACCACGTCCCCCAGACGCGCCGGGTCGCAGACCGGCCCGCCGGCCACAACGCGCACACCTGACCGCCGCGCGAACCCGGCCACGGCGTCCCCGTCGCGGCTGAACCAGTGTTCCATGTCCGGGGCAAGCAGTTGGTAGCACATGGCGTTCCAGCCCCAGCGCATCACCAGGTCGCGCGCCCTGTCCGTATTGCCCCGCGCCCCGTCTTTTGCTTTGCTGCCTGCGGCTTCTGTTGCTTCTTCTATTTCTTGTTCGCTCGCGGACGGCGTTTCCTGTTCCATGCCGATACGCTGCGGCGCGTTTCCGGAGGCAGTGAGTTCGGTAAGCGCGTGGCAGCGCGTGACTGCCCCGGCGACATCGCCGGGGCGCGTTTGCGGCAGGGCGTGGCCCGCATTGGCAAGCAGGATCAGTTCGGCGTGGGGCAGGGCGTCGCGCAGGCGCAGGGAGTGCTGAACGGGCGGAACCTCCCTGTCCCTCTCGCCCGACAGCAGGACGACAGGCAAGGTAATATCGGCGTAGCGAGGGGCCAGCGCGCGCATTACGGGCCGGTCGGCCAGATTTTCCCGCGCAAAAAAACGGGCTTGCCGTGCCGCGCGCTGCCACAGCCCGAACGCCTGCCGCGCATACTCGGCGGGAACGGGATCGGGCGCGAACGCCGCCGCGAGATAATGGCGCAGGAAATGCCCTTTGACCAGGATGGGCAGGGTCGCGGCAAGAATGGGGCCGACAAGCGGAATGTCCGGCAGGCGCAACAGCCACAGGGGCAGGGTGTCCGGCGCGTACATCCAGGCGGAAATGAGTGTCAGTCCCGCCGTGTCGTCCGGGTATTTCAGGGCATACGCCAGCGCCAGCGCACCGCTCCACGAGTAACCGACCAGAAGCGGGTGGGGAATGTCCAGGCGAAGCAGGGCTTCATGCACCAGATCGGCCTGCGCGTCCGGGGCGGCAAAGCGCAGGTCGGGCGTGTCGCTGTACCCGTGTCCGGGCCGATCCAGCGCGATTACATCATAGTCGTTCGCCAGCAGATCCATTACGCCCGCAAAGTCCTGCCAGAACCCGTCGCTGCCGTGCAGCAGCACGATTGTGGGCCGATCCGGGGAAGCGGACGGCCCGCGCCGTATATAATGCAGGCGCAGGCCGTTGACATCTACAAACTGCCCTGACGGCGGGTACAGCATTTCGGCGCGGCGCGCGCGCCACAGGGTCAGGCCGTACAATCCGGCAAGGCAGGCGGTCGGCAGAAGCGCAGACAACGTTATCCACAGCATGTTTAGGTACACAGTCTATGCAATCTGCAAAGCGGTCAGGTACTCGAAGCTGGAGCGCAGGCAGTCGAAGGGATCGCGGGGGCAGACATCCTGTTCCACGCAGAATACCTCGACGCCCGCCTTGCTGCCGGCGGCGAGAATATGCGGCCAGTCCATGTTTCCTTCGCCTATCGCCGCCATGATCGGCCCCTGTCCCGCCACGACCTCCTTGTCTTTCAGATGCACGACCGGCACACGTCCCTTACAGCGTTCCAGGATGCGTTCGGGGCTGACGCCCGCGTGAATGGCCCAGTACAGGTCTATTTCCAGCTTGAAGTCCTCGCCGCCCTCCTTGATGAAAATGTCGTACAGAGTTTCGCGGTCTGTGCCGCTGCGCGCAAACTCGAAATCGTGGTTGTGGTAGCCCCAGCGGATGCCCTCGGCCTTTAAGCGTTCGACGATGGGGGTGGCATCAGCCACGAACTGCCGAAACCCGTCCGCACCCCATTCGATGTAGCGCCGGGGCAGCATTCCAATCGCCGCGTAATCGCATCCCAGGGTTTTATGAAACTCGATCTCGGCTCCGGGGTCGGCGATGAAGTCGTCCCAATTTCGGTGCGTGCCGATGCAGCGCAGGCCATTGTCGTCCAGCATCTGTTTTGCCTGGGATGCGGTCACGGCGGGCGTGTCGCCGCTCATTGCGGCCACCGCCGATAATTGCACGGCCTCGTAGCCCATCGCGCGCACTTTTTGCAGGCTTTGCGCCAGATCGTCCGCCGTTTTGGTAAAATCGCGTATGGTATACATCTGCACGGCCAGTTGGTTTGCAAGCATGATTTCGTCCTCTCCGAAAAAACTGCGTTGATAATAGTTGATAATCAAAGTATGCCAAATTATACATCGCAGCGGCGTTTACAACAGCAGTTTCCAATGGATAGTACGCAGGCGGACAAGGCTTGTTTCCATTCATGCGCCGTATGTTGAGCAAGGCAGGAGCGGGCAGCGATAATACAGGGAAAAGAGCGTTTTCAGAAGGCAAAGCGAAGGCTAAACATACAGGCGATGAGAACAAGCTGAAAACAAGCTGAAAACAAGCTGAAAAAAGCCGACGAAAACATTCAGCCCCTAGCGCCTGTTCTGAATGCGCGGCCCCATGCCGCCCTGCCTCGCCCTGATTTGCCGGTCTTGCGGCAGGAATAAAGGGTACGTACAGAGAATGTTTACGCTGTGGGACGTACTAGGGGATTGAGGCGGGTGCATCGAGGCGGAGGACGACGAACATGACACAGGGCGGGGGACGGCTGCGCTGTCCGCAGTGCGGAGCAAACAATTTCGACACCGTGGCGCTGTGCTACAAATGCGGGTCGCCGCTGCGTCAGGCGAGCGGGGGCGGCGCAAGGCCGGGAGGCAATATGCCGGTTCCTGGCTCCGCGCCCTCGCCGTATGCAATTGAGCGGCCTGCGGCGATGAACGCGCCCGCCATTCTGCCGCCGCCCATGCCCGCCTATGGGCCGTCCGGCGGGGGCGATCCCGGCGTGGCGCGGCGCGCGGCCATACTGCTGGCCCTCACGTTTCCGTTTTTCGGCCTGCCCATCGGGTGGGCATTTATGATGATCGAGGATCAGCGACGGCAGGCCATCGGGCGCTTGTGCGTGACGTGGAGCCTGATCGCGCTCGTATTTCACCTGCTGCTGACGTTCGTGGCGATGCAGTCGCTCGGCGGCTATCTGCAAATGGCGATCAACATGACCAAAGCCGCGCAAAGCCGGGGGGCGAGCGGGGGCGGCGGTCAGGAAGCGCCGGGGATGCCTTAGGGCGTGGCGTAATGATATTTCGATGTTCACTACCCTACACGTTGTTCCGGGTGTTTTCAACCCGTGGAACGAATATGTCCGGTGATGAAACGCGGCTTTAAGACAGCGTAATTAGCAGGCGTTTGGTGCCCTGCGCGGGCGTAATTAACGCGCCGCCGTCGCCATCCGCGAACGTGCCGCCCTCGACGCTTGCCACAGACGCGGTGCCGACAAGCACAACCTGCCACGTTTCAGGCTGTCCATCCTCGCCGCCCTGCGCCGTAACCTCGATTTGCCCGCCGCTGCGCTGTGCCGTGACGGTCAGGGCCGGTTCGCCGCTCAGGGTGGGGACGGTGGCGGACGCCGCGTGTCCCTCTTCCAACGCGTACAGGCGCAGGGTCACGCCGTCCGCATAGTCGTAATCGGGCCGGTCGTCCTTGCTGCCGACCGGAAGCAGGGTGTTGGCGCGGACAAGCAGGGGCAGGCTCAAAAAGCCGTGCGTTTCGCGCTGCCAGCCCGGCCCGACAATGGTTTCGCCGGTCAGGAACGCTGTCCACTTGCCCGCCGGCACATAGTAGCTAACCGTGTCATCGGCGGAAAAGACGGGCGCGACGAGGAGGGATTCACCGAGCAAATACTGCCTGTCCAGATAGTCGCAGGCCGGGTCGTCGGGAAATTCCAGCAGCATGGCCCGCATCACGGGAGCGCCGGTATCTCGCGCCAAGACCGCGCAGGCGAACAGATACGGCATCAATCGGCATTTTAATTTGGTGAAGAAGCGCAGGGTATCTACGGCCTCGTCGCCCGACAGCCAGGGGACGCGGTACGACGAACTGCCGTGCAGACGGCTGTGCGACGACAATAATCCGAACGCGATCCACCGCTTGTATACCTCGGCAGGCGGCGTTCCCTCAAATCCGCCGATGTCGTGACTCCAAAACCCGAACCCCGACAGGCACAGCGACAGTCCGCCGCGCAGGCTTTCCGCCATTGATTCAAAGTTGGAGTAGCAGTCTCCGCCCCAGTGAACGGGGAACTGCTGCCCGCCCGCCGTGGCCGACCGCGCAAAGACAGCCGCTTCGCCCTCGCCCCGCGTTTCGCACAGCACGTCGAACACGACTTTGTTATACAAATACGGGTAGAAGTTGTGCATCCTGCGCGGGTCGCTGCCGTCATAGTACACGACATCGGTAGGAATGCGCTCGCCGAAATCCGTCTTGAAACTGTCTACGCCCATGTCGCACAGGGCGTGCAGCTTGCCCGCGTACCACGCGCAGGCTTCCGGGTTGGTAAAGTCCACGATGCCCATGCCGGCCTGCCATTGATCCGTCTGCCACACGTCGCCATTGGGTTTACGCAAGAGATAGTGATTGCGCCTGCCTTCCTCGAACAGAGGCGATAGTTGCGCGATATAGGGGTTGATCCACACGCAGATGTGCAGGCCGCGCTCTTTCAAACGGCGGAGCATGGCGGGCGGGTCGGGGAACGTCGCCGAGTCCCACTCGAAATCGCTCCAGTGGAAGGAGCGCATCCAGAAGCAGTCGAAATGAAAGACGTGCAGCGGCAGATCGCGGTCGGCCATGCCCTGTATGAATCCGGTCACGGTCTGCTCGTCATAACTCGTCGTGAACGAGGTCGTCAGCCATAGCCCGAACGACCAGGCGGGGGGAAGCGCGGCCCGCCCGGTTAGCTGCGTATATTTCGCCAGTATCTCTTTGGGGGTAGGGCCATAGATCACATAGTATTCCAGCGACTGGCCCGGAACGCTGAACTGGACACGGGACACCTTTTCAGACGCGACCTCGAACGACACATCTTCGGGCTGGTTGACGAACACGCCATACCCCCGATTGGTCAGATAAAACGGTACGCTCTTGTACGCCTGATCGCTGCCCGTGCCGCCGTCCTTGTTCCAGGTCTCGACCACCTGCCCGTTCTTGACAAAAGCCGTGAACCGCTCGCCCAACCCGTACACGCACTCGCCCACGCCCAATGCAAGCTGCTCGTGCATGTAGGGGCCGGGCTGCTCGCCGCCTGGCGTCTGATTTTCCACCAGGGCGTAGCCCATCGCTTTTGGCCCGCTTTTGGTCAGCGTCCGGCCCTCGGCCTCGAACGTGACGCCCCACGACTCCGCGCCCTCGACATGGACGGACAGCCGCCCGCTTGTCAGTACGCCTGCGGATTCGCCGCCCTCGACCGTGACGATATGATCGTGGGCATGATGCAGGGGAAAGTGGGGGCCGCGTTCCTGCTCACCTGAAAAGTGCGTAAGCCGGACGCCGATCACATCCGGCAGGGGCGAAAAGAACCGCGCGGTCAGCAGGGGGCCGTCGAGGGTCGCGCCCCGGTTCGCGATGCGCTTGGTGGGCGCGATCACGGTCAGCGCGTCCTTAGATACCCGCACGTCATACGCCTGCGCGGGGTGGAACGTCCTGACCCCCGCCCGCAGCATCCAGTTGCCATCCGTAAACTTCATACCGTTCGTATTCTCCCGCTTGGTTTGTGTTTTATATGTTTTTATTTGGTGGCGACGAGTGCAGACGCGCCCTCGGTCAGCCCAACGATGCGGTTTACAGGGGATTCGCCGCACGTATCTACATGGCCGTCCGGCCAGCGCACCGATAATCGGCTGATCTTGGTGGCCGCGCCCAGGCCGAAGTGGACGCGCTTGTCCGATGAGGACAGGTACGAGCCATCGGCGTGACAGTGGCGCGTCAGCGTATGTCCGTTCGCGGTCACGGTTACGACGGCTCCATAGGCATCCTGATTGCACTTGCGGCCATGCAGGGTCAGGAGCAGCCAGTTGCCCGCGTTTGGCGTGACGTTGTGCAGCAATACGGGTTTGCCCTCGGCGTCCACGGCCAGCGCGTCTATTTTGCCGTCGTTGTCGTAATCGCCTACGGCGAGGCCGCGCCCGACGATAGGCTGTTCCGCGCCGCCCGCTAACTGTGAAGTCGCATCCGTAAAGTGTTTGTCGCCCCGGTTGTGGAACAACTGGATCGGCTGCCGGTACACGGCTCCCTGCGCCGGACCTTCGCCCAAGTCTACATTTGCGATGTTGTCCTGCACATGCCCGTTCGCGAGCATCAGATCGAGGGAACCGTCGTTGTCATAATCCAGCCACTTGATGCCAAAGGTAAGCGAGGGAATGCTGGAGGTCATGCCAATCTGCATCGTGTCCTGCATCACGAACAGGCCGTCCTCGTTGTGGAAGACGCCTTTGGCCTGGTTCTGGTACGCGGCGATGGCGAGGTCGGGGTGTCCGTCGTTGTCGTAATCGCCCCAGTCAATGCCCATGCCCGCATAAACATACCCCGTAGAGGTGCGCGCCATGCCGGACGCCGCACCCGTATTCTGGGCCGTTTTGCCGTTCAGCGTCATCAGGTCGCCGGGGTGTTGATCGTTGGCGATAGCCAGGGCGAGGTTGCCCCCCTGCTGTGCGGGAGAAGCCGCCACGCCCAGCGCCGCGCCCGCCGCCTTATCATACCCCCAGGCGCGCGTGACATCGGCGAACTTGCCGCCGCCCGTGTTGTGATACAGGACGCCCCGCTCAACCGGATAATCGCCGGGGCCGCACGAGGTCTGCGTACCCGGCCCCTCGCACAACTGCTTGGAATCCGGCCCGAAGCGGACATAATTGCCGACATACAAGTCGAGTTTGCCGTCGCCGTCCACATCCGCGAAGGTACACGACGTTCCCCACGGCTGCGGCCCAAGTCCCGCCTGCCGCGTCACGTCCATAAAATACTTGCCAGCCTGGTTGTGCAGCAGGGTTCCGCCCCCATATGCGCTCAAGTAGATGTCATCGTAGCCGTCGTTATCGTAGTCGCCAACGGCACAGCCTAAAAAGTGGCCGCTAAGTTTATCCAGACCCATCGAGTGCGTCACATCCGTAAAGTGGCCTCGCCCGTCGCCCCGGAACAGGGTGGGATGCGGCCCGACAAGCAAAATGTCCAGATTGCCGTCATTATTGTAGTCCAGAAAGGCGCAGCCATTCCCGATAGACTGTAAAATGTTGAGCGGGTGCTTGTCCCCGCCTGTCCATGTATAGTGCAGGCCCGCGTTGGAGGCGGCGTCTACAAAAACCGGTGGTTCAGCGGGCCGTGTCTGCGCCGCTGCCACTGATTGTGTGTTGATCTTCGTGAGCGCGGGTGTCGCGGAAGGCGACCCGCACCCGCACAGACAGGCGGCGGCAAGGACCGACGAAACGAAAGGCAGGCGAGACAAGCGAAATATCTGGTTGGTAAGCATCTAATGTATGTCAGACTCCACAATACGAGAGTGGAACAAGAAGAAAAGTCCCCGAACGGGTTCGGGGACTTTTTGAAGAGATTACGTTTCGCCCTGCGCCCTAAGCTACTTGGTAGCGCCGGGAGCGCCGGGAGCGGCATGAGGAGCGTTTTTCAGCCCCGCAGCGACGGAAGCGGGCATCGGGCCACCCTTGAAGTTGCTCTCCTCGTCCTTCGTCATGGCTCCGCCGCCGCCTTGGGAACTGCATCCTGTCAGCGCACAGATGGTCAGCAGGACGCCGCCAAGCGCGACGTTCTTCATCATAGATTTCGTTGTCATCAGGCCCATCATCAACATTACAATCCTTTCAGCAGGAGGCCGCAAAGATGACTATCTTTGCGGCAGAGTATTTGAAGCGCAAACGCATGAAAGTCAGACAGCCTATCCAGATCCTGCACAGGGGCTTGATGAACTGTCTGACGATCACGCCTGGTTAGCGGCGAATATCCCACATATCATCCGCGTTGGGCGTGTTATAACCTCCGCCGCTGGGTCGGGTGGTATAGGGCTTCAGCGATTTCACATGACCATCCACGAACGCGAAGTTGGCATTATCGGTATGGTGAGCGGACACGGAACCATTGCGGCCATAGGGGTAGGCCAGAGTGAGATCCGTGATCGTGCCATTGGGCAACTGCGCGGGAGCGCGCGCGGTGTCATTCTGATCGTTGAACAGGCATCCGATATGGTAATTGGTCAGGTTGCCGATGCCGCCCACCTTACGAACGTCCGCGTTGTGCTTTTCTCCGAGCATAACGGTATCGGCGCTGCGTCCGACGCTCGCGAGGTTAGTGGTGCTGCCGACGATCCATGCGGGCTGCGCCACACTCATCACGCCCATGTTTCGATTTGCGGACCCGTCCCAGCGAATAGAGCCATTGGCGGCATAGGACATAGCCACACCGTACCATGTCGGCGTATACGAAACTGGAATACCATCAGTCATGGCCGCATTGCCCGCGTTGCGGTCGCCGTCATCCGGGCAACGGAACACTTGATAGCTCTTGATGTAGGGCTGCGTGGTGCTGGCCCAGGTGTTCTGGTAGCCGGCGTCGATGCCCATCGGAAAAGTCTCGTCATAGTCCTGCACATACATGATGACGCCCGTAGACATCTGCTTCATGTTGGACGCGCAACTCGCGCCACGGGCCTTTTCGCGGGCCTGGGCGAAAACCGGGAACAGGATTGCGGCGAGTATCGCGATGATGGCGATGACCACAAGCAATTCAATCAGCGTGAAACCTTTGTTGTTTCGCATTTTCTTTTTCCTTGAGAACATGGTATTAGCAGCAACCCGAGTGATGATTTGCGCGCAGCAGCATGGCCGCGCAACTTCCCTGCGTGTAATGACCGTATTCGCATAGATTGCACGAACAATCACAGGGGAACATAATTGCATCAAGTCTTTAGCCCGTAATAGTTTGAGGCTAGGCATCTGATGATAATAGTATATGTGGCTTTTGTTCTTTTTGCAAGTGATTTAACGATAAATTATGATTATTTATCGTTAAATCCCGTGAAATAACTGTGTGGTCTCCCCCACCTTACACAGCGTTTACAGGCAGGTTAATATATGATTACACAAGCATAATTCGATGCTTTAGCCTCTGATCCTACTATACGAAATCAAAATCGGCTTAATTCCACTCCATCATTAGTGTTGCTTTTAAGTTCTCCCGTATTCGCAGTCAAAAGCAGCGCCCATGTCAGAGGTTGACATGGGCGCTGCTCGTAAGAGTAACAGAGAGAGTAGAGACGTTCTAACGTTTTTTCATCTGGTCAGGCCGGGAACGCCATGCGGCGCATTTCCTACTGTGCCGCCCTACGACGGCACTACCGCTCTTTATGGAAGACTAAAACTGGAAGGTTAAAACCTGCTGGCCGCGTGGAGTTCCGGCCATGTGGCCGACGAAGAGACAGCGAACGAGTAGGCCGTTTGAACTGAGAAAGCCTGCTGTGAAACGCAGACCGGATATTTTTAATACCCGGCAGAAAAGTACAAGCGCCTTTCAGATGCGTCAATCTTTGAGGATGGCGCGTCTACTTTCCACTTGTTGCCGCTGAGGGCGGCTTCCCCGCGCCATGATTTTTCATAAAATCTTTAGCTTCCTGGGGCATCTCTTTAGGCGGATTTTGGAAGCGCTCCGTTTCCGTCTTTGTCATCGTGCTTCCATTCTGACATCCGCCCAGGCAGATACCAGCCAAGAGGATAACTAGAATACATAAGACTGCGGGAAACAACTGAGTTCGCATACTATTTTGTACCTCCGTGGTGATCGAACAGCGAAGAGGAAGATCGCAAAACCTTCCTTTCAGGAACGACTTCGCAAAAGAAAGGCGCTTCCTCCGGGCGTCCACCTGGAGGAAAAGACACGCAA
This sequence comes from Chthonomonadaceae bacterium, assembly GCA_965277875.1. Classification (GTDB taxonomy): domain Bacteria; phylum Armatimonadota; class Chthonomonadetes; order Chthonomonadales; family Chthonomonadaceae; genus CAWFQB01. The sequence continues at coordinate 5,032,974 of CBDIDV010000002.1, forward strand.
TTCGGTGCGTGTCTTTTCCTGCCTTGTTAATCTGTAATGGACATGGAGATAGCGCATGTAAACTAATTACGCGTCGCGTCCCACATATTGAGTTCCGGGTGATTGTTGGGATCAGGATTTGTTGCTGTCGGCCGCAGACTCTTGACGTGTCCATCGCAGAACGCGAAATTGGACATCAAGGTGTGATTGGCCGTAACCGCGCCGTTGGGGCCGTTCGGGAATGCGGCGGTGGCGCTCAGTGTGCCATTGGGATATTCGCCGTACATATGCACGGGCGGGCCGTAGTTGTCCCACCAGTTGACTCCGGTAAAGACGGTTCCCAGTCCCCAGTCCGAAAGGTTGTCCTGATCGAACTTCTCGGCTATCAGCACCGTGTCTGCGGGGCGCGTCACGCCTCCGAGCGAACGCGTTACCGTACCCATCCAGCTCGGCTGCGCCAATCCCATCACGCCGTATACGGAGTTTTTGGAGCCGTCCCACTTGATGATGCCGTTGGAGCCATAAGAGACGCGGACACCCGCCCATGTGATCGCGGAGTCTACCGCAGTGCTGTCATCAGGGCAGCGGAACACCTGATAGTTCTTGACGTAGGGCTGGATATTGCGTACCCAGGTCACCTGCCACCATTGATCGCCGAGGCCGATGGGAAACGTCTCGTCAAAATCCTGTGTGTACATGGCGCAGGCGGTTCCAAGTTGTTTCATGTTGGATATACAGCTGACGCCACGGGCCTTTTCGCGGGCCTGGGCGAAAACCGGGAACAGGATAGCGGCGAGTATCGCGATGATGGCGATTACGACGAGCAATTCGATGAGCGTGAAAGCGTTCCTGCGTTGCATCTGTAAGTCTCCTTTTGAGTCGGAAAGTCAAACCTGAAAACGGATGTAAAAAGTGCGGCGTTGCGTAAGTGAAGCGGCGCGGGCTGCGCGCCGTCTGACTCCCGCGTCAGGCAGCGAGTAAGAGTGTACCGGCATGGTATCCGCGAGCAGCGCAGCATGACGTAGATTGCAGATGCGTACAGTATAGGACATATTCGCTAAAATTACAAGCGAGATTTGCTCCAAACTCATAAATTTAACGATAAATTGTTTTGATCCGGTATGCAAGCGCATTAAAAACCGCACCAGTGAGCTTGCAGACGTGTTTTTAGACCCGAACATTAGCATTTGCGAGCAAATCAAATGCCCGAAAAGTAGATGAGGAAAACGTTTGCAAGGCTTTTTCGCGGATATAGTTCGCTATCGAACGTTTTGCGTTTCGTTTTTCGCTGTAATTTCGCTATAATAGGATATGAGAAGAAGCAATGCCCCCACACTGCACACGGTCGCCGAAGAAGCCGGCGTCACCGCCATGATGGCCTCCGTTGTTTTGAACGGGGCCAGATCCTCCACGCGCGTTTCCGAGGCGACCCGCGCCCGCATTCTGGAAGCGGCCGCGCGGCTGGGCTATCGGCGCAATGCGGCCGCGCTGGGCCTGAGCCGGCGCACCATGAACGCCATCGGCGTTACGGCCATCGTGGACGGCAGCGAGATCAACTACTACTTTTTGGAAGTGCTGAACGGGATTTTGGAGGCGGCGGGACACGGCCAGAACACCACGATATTCTCCATTACAAAATGGTCTGAGGACGAGGGCCGCGTACTGGAGTGCTGCGACGGGCGCATTGACGGCATGATCCTCATTGGGCCGCAGTTGTCCGAGGGGTTTGCGCGCGCGTTCGGCGGGCATACGCCTTTCGTCACCATCCATGCCAATTGCAGCCTGCCCGGCGTCCCCCGGATTGACATTGACGATGAGGGCGGCGCGTATGACATGACGCGCTATCTGATCGGGCTAGGGCATCGGCGCTTGCTGCACATCACGGGCGGTACGCATTCCGGCGCGCTGGCGCGGACACAGGGTTATAAGCGCGCGGTTCGGGAAGCGGGACTGCCCGCCGACTGCGCGCGGATTATAGAAGGCGATTTCAATATCGGCAGCGGGCGGCGCGCGACGCGCGAACTGCTCAGGCAACGCGACGTGATGCCCCTGCCGGACGCCATTTTCTGCGCCAGTGACGCCGTGGCCTTCGGGTGCATCGAGACGCTGCAAAGCGCAGGCGTGCGCGTCCCTCTGGATGTCAGCGTGGCGGGATTCGACGATGTGCCGCTCGCGCGCATGACCCGGCCCCTGCTGACGACGATGCGGCAGCCGTTTCGCCAGATGGGGCAGCGCGCCGTAGAACTGCTGCCGTCTCAAATTCTCGCAGGGGATGCAAAGTTTGATCCTGCGGCCTCCGCCCCAACGGAGATGTTCAAGGCGGAACTGGTGGCGCGCGAGTCCACGATCCCCGCCGCGCAAAGACCATGAAGGCAGGAATTTTCAATCCTCGGTTCCTATTATTCGCTTCCCCATCCGGCGGGCCGCATTGCGGCCCGCCATTTCTCTGCCCCGGCGCTTCAATCCAACAATTCAAACTAACTCTCCAAACCTGTTCGCGCGTGTCGGCAAATATGCCTGAGACTCGCCGCGCCGCCTGCCGATAATCAGACAGGAAGCCACAATAAACTTTCGGAGGCCGCAATGATCGACAAACTCTTCGGCGGCGATGTGTTCGTCGCCTCCACTCGCGCCCTCGACGCCTATGCGCTGCGTCATGAGGCCATCGCCAACAACCTCGCCAACGTCAACACGCCGGGCTACAAGCGCCAGGATGTGCGCTTTGAGGATCAACTCTCAGACGCATTAGCGCACAAGGGCGGCTCCGCATCCCACGCCATGTCGAACGTGCGGCCCACGCTCACCACGGTCAACAGCACCAGTCAGCGTTCGGACGGCAACAACATAGACATGGAAGCCGAAAACATCGATCTCGCCACCAACACCCTGCGCTTCGAGACCATATCGCAGCAGGTCGCCGGCTACTTCGGCGGCCTGAAATCGGTCATTAACGGAAGGTAAGCTCTCATGGCCCTCGGTTCTTCCATGCAAGTCAGCGCGTCGGGCCTGACCGCAGAACGCCTGCGGCTCGACGTTATCAGCAACAATCTCGCCAACGTCAATACCACGCGCGGCGCGGACGGCCTGCCGTATCGCCGTCAGGAAGTGGTCTTTTCCGCCGCGCAGAGCGGCAGCCCGTTCGCGTCCCTGCTTACGAGGGCGCGGGGCGGAAGTGTCCAGGAGAGCGCGAGCGCGGGCGTACAGGTGTCGGCCATTCGCCCCGACATGGCCCACGACTTCAAGATCATCCACGAACCCGGCCACCCGGACGCCGACAAAAACGGCAACGTCAAAATGCCCAACATCGAACCCGTTATTGAAATGGTGGACATGATGGCCTCGACGCGGGCCTACGAGGGCGGCGTCACGGCCATCAACGCCGCCAAGCAAATGCAGATGCGCGCTCTCGACATCGGGCGCGGGTAATCGGGCCGGGATAACCGGGATACAAGGAGAACATCCGTTATGAACATCAGTCCCATTTCTGCAATCAGCGCCCCCATGCAGGCCATTGACCCGGATATGGCGCGCATCAAGCCCGGTCAGGGGGCCGAGGTCGGGGGCATCATGCCGCCCCTGCCGCCCACCGAACCCGGACACGGCGAGGCTACCACGTTCGGCAAGATGCTGACCAATGCCATCGCCGAGGTGAACCAGGCGCAATTACACGCGGGCGACATGACCGCGCGTTTCGCAGCCGGCGCGCCCCTAGACGTGCATCAGGTGATGATCGCCTCGCAGGAGGCCGGCGTGGCTCTCAACCTCGCCATGCAGGTACGCAACAAGATTGTAGACGGCTATACCGAAATCATGCACGTAAATGTTTAAGGAAGTAGTCAGTAGTCAGTAGTCAATAGTCAGTAGGGCGGTCGTTATACAGGGCCTTTGTGTTAGCGCAAGGTCAGGAAAAGCGCGGACTCTACTGACTACTGACTACTGACTACTGACTACTCTCCCGCAAGGAGAACTCGACGGTGGTTAATCGCGCACGGGAATGGTGGGAGCGGCTGGGACGCACCAATCAGCTGACGCTGGTTCTGACGACGCTGGCAATGGTGGGCGCGCTGATCGGTCTGACGGTCTGGGCCTCCACGCCCGAATACGTGCCGCTGTTCAGCAATCTGTCGGCGCAGGACGCGAACGCGATCCGCGAAAAGTTGGTCGAGACCAATGTTCCCTCGCGCCTGACATCCGGCGGTACGGGCATCGAGGTTCCCGCGCAGTATGTGGACGAGACGCGCATGAAAATGATCAGCGCGGGCCTGCCGCAGCAGTCGGCCGGGGCCACAAGCGGCGGTGACGACATTTTTAATAAACCCACTATCACCATGACGAGCGAAATGGAAAAGCTCGCCATGCGCCGCTCGCTGGAAGACCGCGTCAGCAAAAGCATTATGTCACTGTCACCGGTCGCAAGCGCCAGCGTGCATTACGCCGCCAGTGACGAAAGCCCCCTGCTGCTGAGCAGCCATGACGCCAGCGCCGCCGTTGTCGTGACGTGCAAGCCGGGCAGCGAGCTTTCCGAGGACAATGTTCACGCCGTGCTGCGCCTGGTGCAGATGTCGAGTACGGGCCTGCTGGAAAAGAACATCACGATTGCCAGTTCGCGCGGCGACGTGTTGTGGGACGGCGCGCAGGCCGGCAATGTGGACGGCAACAACCGCGTCAAAGATCAGCGCAAAATGGAACTGGACACGCGCACCGATATACAGATGGCGCTGGATCGCACCATCGGGCCGCATCGCAGCCTGGTTCTTACGCACGTCGAACTCAACAGCGACGTGGTGCAGAAGCAGCAGACCCTGGTAGAGGTAGGGGCGGTCACGAACAAGATCACCTCGTCTGAAAAGCTGGACGGCAAAGGCAACAAGATCGGCGGCACGCCTCCCTCACCGGGCGCGGGCGGGAATGGCGTGGGCCTGCCCGCGGCGGCGGGCGCACCCGGCGGCACGACCACGTATCCGAACGCGTCCGGTGACGACGGCGGCTCCAAGTATGTGCAGGAACACGTGGAAACGATGACCGAGCCGAGCAAGACCGAAATCGTCACGCACAGCGGCCAGGGCAAGATCGAGAAGCTGACCGTGAGCGTCTTGCTGGACAGCAAGCTATATCCGGACCCTGCCGCGCTGGAGAGCGTGAAGACCACAATTAAAAATCTGGTGGAAACCAAGATCGCCGTATCCGTGCTGGACGCGACCAGTACGCGGCAGGTGTCGGTCGCCGCCATACCGTTCGACCGCACCCAGGAATTGCAGGAAGCGCAGATGGGCGCCGAGCAGCGCCGCGCCGAGCAGATGCGCTCGCTTGCCAGTCTGCTCGTTCCGTTCGCGATCATGGGTATTACGCTGTTCCTGCTGGCCCGCGCCCTGCGTCGTCCCGGCGTCCTGCCCGCCTCGCAGATGCCCGCCCTGGCCGGCGCGGGAGCCGGAATGGCCGCGCTGCCGCCCCTGCCCAGCCTGATGCTGGACGAAGACGGCGTACCGATCCCCGGTCAGATGGTCGGTATGGGCAATGCCACCGAGGACATGCACGACGACCTGACGCCCATCGCCCTGTCTACGGGTGACGGAGCGCCCCGCACCTACGAGGTCATCGAAGAGGCGTTCGACGCCAACCTCGAAAGCATCCTGCACATGACCCGCTCCAAGCCCGACATGGTCGCCATGCTCGTGAAAAGCTGGGTCAGCGAAGAGATATAAGAGAGGAGAAAGGAAAAAGGAAAAAGGAGAAAGTAACGCCGCCACTTTCTCCTTTCTCCTATTTCCTTTTTCCTTCTCTCTGTGAGGAAGGAAGAACTCTGTGAGGCCCTCGACATCCCCCATACTGACAAGCCGACAAAAGGCCGCCATTCTGATCGTGGCCCTCGGCCCGGAAGCGTCCGCCAAGATTTTCAAGCACTTGCGCGAGGACGAGGTGGAAAGCGTTACCCTGGAAGTGGCCCGCCTGGGCAAGATCGCGCCGGAATCGCGCCGTCAGGTGGTCGCCGATTTTTATGAGATGTGCGTGGCCCAGGAGGTGCTGTCAGAGGGCGGCATAGATCAGGCGCGCAAGGCATTAGAAGCCGCGTTCGGCGCGGATAAGGCCGCCGAGGTCGTAAACCGCGTGATGCAGGCGCTGCAGGTGCTGCCATTCGACTTTATCAAGAAGACCGACCCCACGCAGCTACTATCGTTTATACAGGACGAGCATCCGCAGACCATCGCCCTGATTCTGGCCCATCTGGACGCAAAACAGGCCGCCGCGATTGTGTCGGGACTGCCGCAGGAGCTAAGGGCCGAGGTTGCGCGGCGCATCGCCATCATGGATCGCACGCCCCCCGAAGTGATCCGCGAGATCGAGCGCGTTCTGGAGCGCAAGCTGTCGGGTTCGGTCGTGACGCAGGCGTTCACCGCAGCGGGCGGCGTCAAGTCGCTTGTCGAGGTGCTGAACTGGGTGGATCGCACAACTGAGAAGACTATTCTGGAGAACCTGACCGAGACCAGCCCGGAACTGGCCGACGAGGTAAAGAAACTGATGTTCGTGTTCGAGGACATCACGCTTTTGGACGACGCTTCCATTCAGAAGGTGCTGCGCGAGGTGGACAGCAAGGAACTTGGCCTGGCGCTCAAGGGCGTGGGCGAGGAAGTGCAGTCGCGCATCTACAAGAACATGAGCGAGCGCGCGGCCACGATGCTCAAAGAGGACATGGAGTTCATGGGGCCGGTTCGCCTGCGCAACGTCGAGGAAGCGCAGCAGCGTATTGTGGGCATCATCCGCCGACTGGAAGAAAACGGCGAGATACTCGTGGCGCGCGGCGGCGGAGGCGGCGATGAGATCATCATCTAATCCCAATACATCTAACGCGAACGCATCCAATTCCAACCCGTCTGATCCCGACCCTTCCTATACCGCCTCTAAACGGGCGGAGTTTGTTCCGCTGAACGCGCCCCAGGTAGGGGCAGGACGGGGCGGGGCGGGCGGGGCGGATATGGCGGAACCTGTGGAACCCGTAAGCTGGTTTACGCACATCGCCCCACTCATGCCGGACGCCAGGCCCTCCCCGACCGTGCGGCAGGCTGCGCCCCCCCAAAGTGGCGGTGCGGTTCCCGCCTTCGGTGGATTTCGGAACGTGGACGACATGGCCCGCGAGGAGCGCGAGCGGCAGCGGATGGGCGCGCCCGCCTCGCCCGAAATCCTGAAACTGCGCTGGGAAGCGGAGCAGGCTGCGCAGGAACTCGTGGCGCAGGCGCAGGCGCGGGCGCGGGGCGTGGAGGAAGCGGCCCGAAAAAAAGGCTATGCGGCGGGCTACGCGCAGGGCATGGACGAGGGTCGGGGCGAGGCCGAACGCGCCGTGCATCAGCAGAACGATAGCGACCGGGCCGCGTATCGCGACGACGTGCAGACGTTCATCGCGCACATCGAATCCGAGCGTTCGCGCGCCTGGAATGAGATGGAACCGCAGATCATCCAGATGGTGTTTGAACTGGCGAAGCACGTCATCAAGCAGGAGATCGAAGTGAGCCGGGACGTGTCGCTCGCCGTGGTGCAGAACGCCCTGCGCCGCGTGGCGGACGGCGGCAGCCTGCGTATCCGCGTTCACGCCGACGACTTGCAGACCGTGCGCGGCAACCGCGAAGACCTGCTCACCCTCGTAGACAACATCCGTCATGTCGAGATCATCGAGGATCGGCGCGTCGGGCCGGGCGGCTGCATCGTCGAGACCGACGCGGGCAACATAGACGCCCGCCTGGAAACCCAGCTCGCCGAAGCCGCCAACCTCCTTGACCTGACGTAAAGCCTCGCGTCACAAGCGCAGACACATACGCAAAACAACATGAAGCGAGCGAAAGCGACACACGCTCTCGCTCGTTTTGCCGTGTCTCGCCTCCGCCGGATCGCTTCGCCGTCTGCCATCTATCACGAACTATCTCCTCCAATATGCTGTAATCGACTGTGGTATAATGCGAAGCACGAAGCAGGTTTAGAGAGGGCAAGTGCTTGTGACCATCGCCCGCATCATCAGAGCTAAAGAAGACGAGTTGAGAAAAGTACGGCGGCGCGAGTCGGCGTTCGCCTTGGGTAGCACGGGCAACGTTGTACTGGAGAAGGACTCCGAAGCTGATTTTGAGATAGAGTTTACCAACGCGGAAATCGAACTTCTGCGAAACGCCGGGGGTGTTATCTTTACGCATAATCATCCACGCGGATGGGAGTATGCGCCCGGTGATCCACGTCACGCGGGCTTTTCTTTTTCGCCACATGATATTTTGTTGGCATGTAGGGCGGAACTGATCGAAATACGTGCTGTCTCGCCGCGTTTTCGCTTTTCTATGAAGCCTCCTGCTGAGGGCTGGAATGAGTCGCACTGGACCATCATCAACACCGTATTCGAGATGGAAAAGATTGAAGTAGACCGTCAATTAATGCAGCGGCTTCGCAAAGGACAACTTTCTGCTGCCGAATACCAGACGGAGTATCTGCACCAGGTTTGGCAGCGCGTCACAAAACTGCTTGGCATGGATTACACGCGAAGCGAGGAGGAAACTGATGACTTTGAAGCTTGATGGGCATTATGATTTAATGGGGTCGTTGTGTATTTTGTGCCGTCACCGCACTTTGGGAGAACATCAGGTTTGCGCCGCTTTCCCGCAGGGTATTCCCCTGGCAATTTTGCGCGATGAACACGACCACCACTTTCCCTATCCCGGCGATCACGGCATCCGCTTTGAAGCCGGCCCAGACGAAGGATCTGCCACGCAGCGCGAGCGCGAAGTAGTTGAAGCCGTACATTGACCTGACTTGGCACAAACGCCACATCGCAGGCCAAGAATTGCGCGCCTGGCCCCGACTGCCGTTTCTCACTTTGACAAGCGCCTGTACAAGAGCAGTTCCGCCTTTCGGCGGCATTTTTGCTCATGCCCCGCTGAACGATGCCGCGCGGCTTTTGCACAGGCGCTTAACCCTGCGTCTATGCGGATACGCTGCGTGTCTCGTCTAGGGCGCGTCGGTTGCCGAATGCGCTGAGTCTGTTCTTCGACGATGAGGCGGAATTGGTCGGGAGCCACCATCTCTGACGGAACAGAATAAACTGCAACAGCCTCCTAAAATGTGTGAGTGAATGCACATTGGCGCTGTTGATATTTGTAGATCGGGACGAACTGTGGACTGCGTTCGTTTTGCCGTGCCTCGCCGCAATCGCAGTTTGAAGTGGTTGGTTCTGTTCGGTGCGGCTCGTGGTACAATTACGCTCGTCCAATACGTCTGTTCAGGAAGCATAAAAGGCATCGGCAACGAGCGGAGGAGGCTGACATGGCGGATCAAACCGTGGAAGAGCGCTTGACGGAACTGGAAGCGAAAGTCGCGCAAATGTTGTGTGAGCGGAACGAAGCAGAGATTGATACACAGGCGAAACCTGAGGGGAAGACGCCGCCAAAATCCGCTTCCTGGCTGGATGCGTGGTATGGCGCGTTTCAGGACAACCCCGATTACGATGCTGCAATGGAGCGTGGAGCCGCCTACCGTCGCTCTCAGCCCACCGCCGATGACGAACGGGAAGCGCATGATCTACCTGCTTGATACCGACCACATCTCGCTGATTGCTCGTAAGAACGCCGAGGGACAGCGGATATATGCGCGGCTCTCTGCGCTTGATCCCGGCGATATTGCGGTCAGCATCATCAGCTACGAGGAGCAGATGCGCGGATGGCTCGCCGAGATCGCTTCGGCAAGGACTGCGGACAAGCAAAAACTCAAGTATGCGGAATTGGCGCGTATGCTGCGATACTACTGCATCACTCCCATCCTGCCGTTTGATGACGCGACTGTCGCTGTGTTTCAAGATCTCTGGATGCAGCGGCTGCGTATCGGCACGATGGACTTGAAAATCGCCGCTATCGCCCTCGCCAATGACGCCACGCTGCTGACGCGAAACGCGTCCGATTTTGGCAGGGTTCCCGGTTTGCGGGTCGAGGATTGGTCGTTCTAACGGCGAGCCGTGTCAGGGACGGGCGTGTCGGGCAGCAGGCCGGCGTTCCACAGGCGCAGGGTTCCGTCCCTGCCCGATGTAGCGATCTGATTGCCGTCCGGGGAAAAGGCCACGCCGCTGACCTGCCCGTCGTGTCCTTTGAGGGTCAGCAGTTCGCGGCCCGATAGCGCGTCCCACAGTCGGGCGGTTCCATCGCGGCTGCCGGTCACGATGCGCCTGCCGTCCGGGGAAAAAGCCACGCCAATGAGCCAGTTGGTGTGGCCCTGAAGGACAAGGTCGCGGTGATGGGTGGCCGTGTCCCATATCTCCGCCGTGCTGTTGAGAATGGCGAGCGCGATGCGCCTGCCGTCCGGCGCAAACGCCGCGCCCCAGATCTCGTTAGAGGTGGGAATGGTGTCCAGAAGCGCTCCTGTGCGCGCGTCCCAGAGTTTCGCGGTGTGGTCGTCGCTGCCAGTCAGGATACGCGTCTCGTCCGGCGAAAATACGGCGGCCTCTATGCCCCTGTCATGGTACTTCCCTATGCCATGCCCGCGCAGCGTCCGGCGCAGCGCGCAATGTCATGTGTTCCCCCGCCCCGGCGTTGTCTTATCGGTTTTTTCGTTGGTTTCTCCCCTTGTTTCTTTCTTTGTTTCTTCCTGCGCCTCGACATCCCACAGTTTGGCGAGGCAGTCGTCGGAAGCGGTCAGCAATGTGCGGTCATCGCGGCTGAAGCAAAGGGTCTCGACCCTTTTGGCATGGGCGCGAAACGCCGCCAGACGCCGCCCCGTGCGCGCGTCCCACACCCATACGCCGCCATCTTCGCGTGCGCTCGCGATCCATCTGCCGTTGTGCGAATACGCGGCCCTGTTGACGCGGATGCCGTTTCCTTTCAGCACGGGCAGGGCAAGTCCCGATTGGGCGTCGTACCGGTAGACATTGCCATCGCTGCCGCCCGCCGCCACGACGCGGCCATCGGGAGAATACGACGTCTGCCACAAAGCCCTGGGAGAAGCTTCAATCGTCCCCGCTTCCCCCGGCGCGTTCAGGTCTCCAATCTTTTCGCTGTTGCCGTCGCCCGTCGCCACATAGCGCCCGTCCGGGGAGATCGCATACGAGGCCAGCATACCCCGGTTCACTTTGTACACGGCGCACTCGCGCTTCGCGCGCCAGTTCCAGACCTGAACGTTGCCCCAAAAGGCGGCTATGAGGGTTTTGTCGTTCGGCCCGAAGCGGATGGCCTTGAGCGTCCGCTCCGCGCCCAGCGGCAGCGAGATCTTGCCCGTATGCAGGTCGAGCAGGACGATGCCGCCGCCGCGTCCTTCGCCTGCCAGCATCCCGTCATCGCTCGAAAAAGCCAGCGCGCTGGACGCGAACAGTTTCAGTTCCGCGTCAAATGCGTGGTTCTCCACGCCGTCGCGCAGCCAGTACAGATGCCAGTTTTGCTGCCTGTCGAGTGCCAGCATCAGTGTACTGCCGACGATGAGCGGCGCGATGTCAAGCGGTGGTTTGGGCATTCGCTGCCACACGCGCCGCTGCATGGCAAGGCTCCACAGGCACAGCGTTCCGTTATTGTCGCAAGTCAGCAGGCCTGATCCGTCTCGCAGGGCGCAGACGGTTGCGAAATGAGGTGACCCGGGCGCAGGGCGCGCGAATATCCGGCCCGTGAGCGCGTCCTGAATCGCGCCATCATCGGTGCATGTCCACAGGCGCGAACCATCCGGCGCGTAATCCACAGGCTGCCCGCCAGTCCAGCCCGCGGCCCTGTAGGACTTCCTTGCGCCTGTGCGAAGGTCATAAGCGGTAAGCGGAAGAAAACCATCTGCTATCGCCAGGTGATTGTCCGGTGAGAACTGGGCGAGCGCCGGCCTGCCGCCAAGCGCAATGGTCAGCGCGGGGCGGTGCGCCACTCGGTTCCAGTAGTTCCATTCCCAGCCGCGCTGCGGAAGGTGGCGCGTTTCGTCCAGCAGGGCCTGCACATGTTCCAGGTTGCTGTTTTCCCATTCGCTTTGTATCAGGCCCAGGTCGGAAAAATACAGCAGTCTGCGGGCTTCCCCGGCCTGCGCGTTCGCTCGTTCTCCCTGCGTTTCGGCCCGTTTTTCCGCGCTGCGGGCGCGGGCCGCGCTGTCGCGGGCGCGGGCCGCATTGACGACCGCTGCCCCCAGCAGGATCGCCGTCAGCCCCGCCATGCTGCCGAACACGCTCGCCGCCCGGAGCAGGCCGCGCCGATACGCCCGCTTCTGCCGCCGCGTCTCGGCATCCGGCAGATTCGCCAATGCCCAGGCGCGGTCGAATACCTGACTGTAAATGCGATTACGCGGGCGCAATAGACCCCGCTGCGCCATGGTGATGCCGCTTAGACGCAGGACGCCGCACAGCGGGTTTGTTTCGTCGTCGCGTACCCGCCTCCCTTTGCACACCTGTAAGTACAGATCGAGCAGACTGGCGACATCCGCCTCGCCCCTTAGCAGTCGGCTGCGTACAAACGTCAGGTTATCGTCGGTCTCCTGCGCCGCCCTGTTCAAAAACAGGCGCTCGCATTCGCGGTCTACGAGGGCCATGCCCTCCAGTTCGTCTGTCTGCTGTGTTGGTTGTTCCTCTGCCCTGCGCGCCAGGGCTTCCACGACGGCGCGGCACAGCCGCTGCGTCAAATAGGGTGTCCGCCCGTCCAGTGCAGGACGCGCTGCAGCAGGCGCAGGGCATACGGATGCTTCAACCCTCTGGCAAGCGGGGCGGCCTCGTCCGGCGTAAAGTCTCTTAGTTCGATGCGCCGCCCGATGTTGAACGGGCTGATGCGCGTGTCCTGGATCAGATCGGACGGCGTGGCGACGCCCAGCAGGCAGAACGTGAGGCGGTTGAAAACGGGGTCATGGGCGCGGCGATTGTAGCACTCGCGAATGCCGGCAAAGAACTCGTCGGCGGAGAAGGGCAGGCTGCGAACGGCGTCGATCTCATCTACAAAAATCACGAAGCGGCGGGGCGTCTCTAGGGGCGCGGATACGGGAGTGAGCAGCATCAGGCGCAGGGCTTCGAGAAAGCGCTGCATCGGCCCCAGGTCGCGATGCGCGCGCCAGTAGCCGAGCAGTTCGTCCTGCTGCTCCGTCTGCCGGCCCACGCGCGCCAGCAGGCCCGCGCACCACTGTTCTACGGTCAGGTTCTGCCCCACGGAGGTCAGGTCCAGAACGACGACGCCCCAGCCGTCCGCTTTCAGGCGCTGCGCGGCGCGGGCCATCAGGCTGCTTTTGCCCATCTGCCGGGTATTGAGGACGTAGCAGAACTCGCCCCGTTTCAGTCCGTCGAGCAGTTCCTCGTCGGCCTGGCGCGTGATGTAGCTGTCGGCGTCGGGGGGCAGTGTGCCGCCCGTAATAAAAAAGTCGTCGTTCATAGGATTTTGGCGTGTCGGGTGTGGATTGCGTTTGTGCCGCAGCGAGCGCGAGACCGCCGCGCCCTGCCGCACGGACAGTATACGCGTAGCTGCGTGACGCTTGCGTGACCAAAAACAATTTTGCGTGACGAATCACACATCCGCTCTTGCTTCCAGGCTGATAAAAACGTATAATCAACCATGCCACAACGCGACCTAATACATGATGCCGTGCGCGAGGCTCTGGAAAAAGACGGCTGGAACATTACCGCTGATCCCTACACCTTCAACTACAAGCGTATACAGGTTCACGCCGACCTGGAAGCGGAACGTGTCGTGGAGGCGGAACAGGACGGCAGGCGCATCATCGTCGAGATCAAAAGTTTTATCGGGCTGTCGGCAGTCAACGATTTCGAGAACGCGCTGGGGCAGTATGAATTCTATCGTCACCTGCTGACACTCAATAAGTCCACGCATTGCCTGTATATGGCAGTCAGCGACGCAGCTTATCAGGTTCTGCTCGCCAGAGAAGGTTTCAGCGAGGTCATCGGACTCAGTGGAATGGCAATGCTGGCCGTGAACCTGGATACAAAGGAAATAGCTCGATGGATAGAACCGAAGACTACCGAAGCCTCGTAAAGCGCTTGTTGAGCGAAAAACGGGAGTTCATCGTCCAGCACAACCGCGAAGAGAAAGAACTTTGGTGCGCGTTTGATGACGAGCGCGGCCAATATCTTCTGCTCAATACCGGCTGGCGCAAAGGCGTTCGTCACAATGGCGCCACGCTGTACCTCCGCGTTCAGAACGGCAAAATCTACGTGGAGGAGGACTGGCTTGAAGACGGCATCGTGAGCGATCTGCTGGCGAACGGGGTTCCTCCCCAAGATGTCGTGCTGGCGTGGCAGCCGCCCGAACTGCGCTCCCTCACGCAGTTTGCCGTCGCCTGACGGCTAAATCAGCCAACAATACTGCGTAAAGACATTATGCCTGTCTGCGGCGCGATCCGTAAGCAGGCAGTGCTTATGTATAGCGAGCAATCAAGGACATTTGGAGTGACCTTGTAGGGTTAGCTCGTACTTTTGCCTTGGTGCATCGCGTCCGCGAGGACGCTTGTCGCGCAGCGACTCCAAGACGGGTACGTCCTTTGTACCCGGCTTCTGAGACGCAGTCAGCGCAAGTGGCGGGCGAGGTAGAAGGCGTAGAGGGGGCAGCGGAAGCGCGCCTCCTGCGACGACAGGCCCGCCAGCACGCCCGCCGCCCTGAGACGATAGAACGCCTCTTCGACCGGGCAGGGCTGCCCCGCCAGCATCCCGCGTACCACATCCCTTAGATCGGGCGAGCGCGCAAAAGCGTTCGCGACCTGGCGCAGATGGTCGCCAAACGGCCCCGCGTCCGCATCCCCCTCCGCCTCCAGTTGTTTGAGGCTCAGGCGGCCCCCGGCGAGCGCGTCCAGGCCGCGCCGCGCAAGGTACGGCTGCCCGCCCACCAAAACCCACAGCCGCGCGGCCTCGTCCCGATTCTGCAAGGGACAGCCGTATTTGCCGTTCAAGTCCTCTATCTGCTCCGGGGTAAAGTCATCGAGGGTGAGCCGCGTGCCGACATTGAACGGCGACTGGTTCAGGTCGGTGATGAACAGATGCGCTTCCGTGGCATACGCGATGGCGAGCGTCATCCGCGCCCACGGCCCGGACGGGTCCAGGCTGCGCTCGTTGTGCCACGACCGAAACAGCCCGAACACCTCGCTTCCGAACGCGCACCCGAACAATCTATCCACCTCGTCCATGCCCCACACGAGCGGGCCGCTGATCGCCTTGAGAACATGGCGGCGCAAAAACCATTCCAGGTTCATGTTCGGCCCGAAGTCCGCATCCCAGACCTTGTGCGGCGACACGTCTTGCTTACGCTCGTCAGTCGGTCGGCATGACCGCCTAGGGCGCGGCGCAGGGTGGCGATGGCCTGCCGCGTGCTTGGGTAATCGCCGCTGTCATACTGCGCGTTCTGCCGGGCCTCGGCAGGCCAGAACTGCTGCGCGATCTGCCGGTACGTGACCGGTACGCCATGCTGCAGGGTCAGGTAGGCCAGCAGGCGCTCGCCTTCGCGCAGGTGCAGGCCCGTCAGGGGCTGATCGTCGCTGCGCGCCTCCCATTCCCCGAACAGGCGCAATGTAAGAAATTCAGATGTCACGTCCCGCTCCTCGCAGACACAAACGACTCTCTATTCTATCGCTACATCGTTTTGCGCTGCAAGGCGCGTCGTATCATTCCGCTATGGCGAGGCGGCAAGCAACCGTATTTACTGCGCTTGTATATCTGCCGCGCCTGCCTTATTATTTTTGTTTTTTCGCCCCGTTACGCGAGCGCCTGCATTTGGTCACGCAAATGTTTATATTGCGTCACGCAAAATGCCCTGCGGTCACGCAAAATGCCCTGCGGTCACGCAAAATGCCCTTCGGTCACGCAAGCGTCACGCAAAGTTGTTTACAATGACCCTGTTCCCGCCGCGCGGAACTTTGCCGCTCGCTTTGTGGGGGGCGGTCTCTTTGTTACGGACGACACATAAATATGATGTGTTGTACTTCTGCATACACAACAAGTGTAGTAATTCGTTAAACGTGTCTTCTTTTTCTGCGCTCAGAACGCCTGCGTGTTCTGAGTCCCATCACTCTGTTTGCGACTGAAAGGCTTATCTACTCATGTACGCTCGTTCTTCCGCTCGCCGCGCTTGTGTCGCTCTGTCCATCCTGTCCCTGAGCGCTCTGGGCGCCGCCGCTTCTGCCCAAACCGACGCTTACTACACTGCGGGAACCTACACCGTGGATGCCGCCCACTCCGTCACAGGTACTGCTAATGTCGGCCTGGATAGCAGCGGCAGTCCGAATGACGGCAATGGCAAACCGTATAACCCCCACTGTCAACCTCGTTAGTGGCGGCAGCATCGGCAATCACCTGTACACTACCAACAGCAGCACACTTAACGTTTCCGGCGGCAGCATCGGCTATAACCTGGTCGCTTACAGCAGCAGCACGGTCAACTTCTCCGGCGGCAGCACCACTTACGAACTGGCCGCTCTGGACAGCAGCAAGGTCAGCATGTCCGGCGGTAACGTGGGCAGTTTCCTGGGCGCCTACTCCAACAGCACAATCAGCGTGTCCGGCGGCACGTTCGGGCAGTATTACGGCGTCAACTTTTATGACAGCACCGCCGGCAGTTTCACTCTCATCGGCAACAATCTTACGGCTGCCAACCTGGGCGTGGGAAACATCTTCGGTGGCACAAACTATGCCCTGTCCGGGACGCTGAAAAACGGCACAAACCTCAGCGGTTACGTTCTCAACCTGGCAAACGGTTCCACCTTTACGCTGCAACCCGTTCCTGAACCCGGCAGCGTGGCCCTGCTTATCGGCCTGGGCGTGACGGGCGCGGGCTGGGTCGCTCGCCGCCGCCGACAGACTCCCGCTGCGCTAGAGACACAGAGACACAGAGAAAAGACAGGAGGGGGAGAAGAAAAGAAGAAGGGGAGAACCTGCTGTATTGTGACAGGCAAGCGCGTCGCAACGAGTGGTCTACTCCCCCTATCCACTTCGCCGCCCTATGGTATAATTTAGCGGACATGAGACGACAGGAAAAGTGAAGGTGCAAAGCCATGCCTGCGAAACGACTTGATTCCGAAGAACTCTGGCGACGGGGCGATGAATGGTACGACAACCACATTCGCCCCGTCGTCGAAACAGGTGAAAACATCGGCAAACTGATTACCATTGATGTTGAAACCGGAGACTATGAGATTACCACCTGGCTCGATTCTGCCCAAGGCTCCCGAATATTGCTTGCCAAACATTCCGACGCCCAACTGATCCAAAAACGCATCGGCTACGACGCCGTAGACACATTCGGCGGTATTCGACTGATGCCGAGCAAACGCTCGTGATGAAGGGAACCATCACCGACCATCGCGCCCATGTTGAACTTCTAATCAAGGGCAATGGCTCCCAGGCCAAAGCGGAGTTTGTTGTAGACACCGGCTATACAGGAACACTGGCTTTGCCGTTGGCCGATTGCGTCGCGCTTCAACTCACTCGCAGCGGTGAGCGGGACTCCTACCTTGCGGATGGCTCCCGCATCCGTTTGGAAATATATCTGCTCACCGTTGATTGGGACGGGAATGAACGCGAAGTCGAGATACTTGCCATTGGCAGAGAGCGACTTCTCGGTGCGATCCTGCTCGACGGCTATAAACTTTGTCTCGACTACAGCAGCAAAACCCTCACCATCGAAGAAGCCTGGACAAAGCAACTTTGACTGCAAAGCCGCGTGTCGCCTGCCGACAATAGGAGTATGCACACTCCCACACAGCCTCACCCGCTCGATTTCCCTGCCGTTCCCGCCCCGCCCGTGGATCTGGAACGCTATCGGGGCCGTATACAGCGCACCGACCTCGTCAAGCAGAACGGCAAAGTCACGCAGGTGATCGGACTCGTCATCGAAGCGTCGGGGCCGAGTGCCATGGTCGGCGAAATCTGCCATATCTATTATGACCGCGCCAACCACTACGACCCGTCCCGCCCGCCCATCAAGGCCGAAGTCGTCGGATTTCGCGAAAACCGCGTCCTGCTTATGCCGCTGGGTGTGATGGAGGGCATCAAGCCCGGCAGCGAAGTGGTCGCTACGCGTCAGACCCAGCAGGTTCCCGTCGGCAGCGCGCTTCTCGGACGGATGCTCGACGGCCTAGGCATTCCCATGGATGGCGGCCCACCCCTCAATCTTACGCAGTTTTATCCCGTCAACGCCCCGCCGCCCAACGCCGTCACGCGCCCCCGCATCACGCAGCCCCTGCATACCGGCGTCCGTACTCTGGACGGCTGCCTCACGGTCGGCAAGGGCCAGCGCATGGGCATCTTCGCCGGGTCGGGCGTGGGCAAAAGCACGCTCATGGGCATGATCGCCCGCAGTTCCAGCGCGGATGTCAACGTCATCGCCCTTGTCGGCGAGCGTGGGCGCGAGGTGCGCGATTTCGTCGAAGAGAGCCTCGGAGTGGAAGGCTGCCAGCGTTCCGTCGTCGTCGTCGCCACGAGCGATCAGCCCGCCCTTGTCCGCATCAAAGCCGCCCTTGTCGCCACCGCCATCGCCGAGTATTTCCGCGACCAGGGCGCGGACGTGATGCTGATGATGGACAGCGTGACGCGTCTGGCTATGGCGCAGCGCGAAGTGGGCCTTGCGATTGGCGAACCTCCCGCCACGCGCGGCTACACGCCCAGCGTCTTCGCCATGCTGCCCCGACTGCTCGAACGCGCCGGAACCTCCGGTACAGGGGCCGGAAGCATCACGGGCCTGTACACCGTTTTAGTCGAAGGCGATGACATGAACGAACCTGTCGCCGACACCGTGCGCGGCATCCTCGACGGCCATATCGTCCTGTCGCGCCACCTCGCCCACCGGGGCCACTATCCCGCCCTCGACGTATTGCAAAGCATCAGCCGCGTCATGCCCGCCATCACGTCCCCCGAACAGCGCCACGCCGCAGAGGGCCTGCGCGACATCCTCGCCACGTATAAGCAGGCCGAGGACCTGATCAACATCGGCGCGTATGTGGACGGCAGCAACCCCCGCATAGACCGCGCCAAACTCAAAATAGACACCGCCAACGCCTTTTTGCGCCAGCGGGCCGACGAACCCACGCCCTACATGGACACTCTGCGCGTCCTCCTCAATGAGTTTGCAAGTTAGAACATTCAGGAGCCTCATCGCTTATGCGTCGTTTCGTTTTTCGACTGGAAACCGTGCTGAGGCATCGGGAAACCATTGAGACCCTGCGCGAACAGGAGTTTGCCCAGGCGCAGGGAAATTTGCAGACCTTGCGGCTGCGGCTGGCCGGGCTGGAAACGGATTTCGCGCATACCGTGTCAGGACGACCGGGCCGGGCCGGAGAACCCTTCGACGCGCACATCATCTTCGACCGGGAACGCTATCTGGAAACCTTGCAGGCCGCGATCATGCAGCAGGAGCGGCGCGTTCATACCGCCTTTTTCGTTGCCGAGGAGAAGCGGCTTGCCCTGATGACGGCCCGCCAGCAGCGCGAGGCCGTGTCGCAGCTGAAGGCGAACGCGCTCTCCGAGCATACCTTAGAGGCGCAAAAGCTGGAGCAGGACGCGCTCGACGAACTCGCCACCCTGCGCTTTGTCCGTGCTGCAAACCAGGCCAATCAATCCAATCGGAAAGCGGCCTGACACAATCATAAGTGACTGCGCCTTGCGCGTGTCTGCCGGATTGCACCCGACTTCTCAGGAGAACAGCCATGTCTCATTATGACAGTGTCATCGCCCGCGTTCAGGACATCGAAGCGCGTCTGGGCCTGATGAACGATCCGCCCCCATCCCCCATCACCCCGAAGGTATCAGACGGGTCCGCGTTCGCGCCCGGCCTGCAAAAAGTCGCCCTGCCCGGCCTGCCGGGGCTAAACGGTTTGCCCAATCTCGCCAATATCACAGGCGCAAAGATGCCGTTCAACCTCGCGCTCGCGCAGGCCACGGGCAGCGTACAATTACAGCCGATAGGCAAGGGTGGGCCAACGTTCGCGCCTTATATCGAATCGCTGATTTCGAAATACGCCACCCAGAACGGACTTGCGCCCGAACTGGTGCGGGCCGTGATACGGCAGGAGTCAGACGGCAACACCCGCGACGTATCCCACGCCGGCGCGCGTGGCCTGATGCAATTGATGCCCGAAGAGATCCACGAGTTGGGCGTGACCGATCCCTTCGACCCTGAACAGAACATCGCGGCAGGCACGCGCCTGCTGTCGGGCCTGCTCAAACAGTACAAGGGTGACACGCCGCTCGCGCTCGCCGCCTATAATGCGGGGTCAGGCGCGGTGCAGAAGTACGGCGGCATTCCGCCCTACAAAGAAACGCAGGGCTACGTCAAGCGCATCATGGGCCTGCTGGAAAAGTAGATCAGTCAAAAGACAGATGACAGAAGCTAATCGCTGGGGGACTTGATGGGAAAAGGATTAAAACTGGTTTTGATCGGGGTCGTGCCGCTCGCGCTGCTGCTGGGCGTTAGTTATGGGCTGGCAAAAGTGCAGATAATCCCCACGCAGAAGCTGGGTTTGAAAAACCCCGCGCTGGGCCGCGTCCTGCATATCGTGGGTTTGTACAAAGCGCCGCCGCCCTTGAAGCCCGGTCTGCCGGGGCAGCCCGGTCAGCCGCTTGCCAGTCAGGCGAGTGTACCGGCAGGGCCGACACCCGAACAGCAGGCCCTGAAAGCGCAGCGGGATGCCCTGGACAAAGAACGCGCCGATTGGGAAGCGCAGAAGCAGGCGCAGGCGAAAGCCGTAGAAAAGCCCAAAACCGATGCCGCCGCGTTTGCACCCGACCCCCGCGAGATCGCGCGTCTGGCGTCCATTTACGAGCAGATGCCCGCCGAAAACGTCGTCAAGATATTCGCCAAATTGCCCGATCCGCAGACCGTTGCCCTAATGCGCCGTATGGACGAAAAGAAGGTCGGCGAAATACTGGCCGCTATCGCGCCCGAACGCGCCGCGTTCTTCACGCAGCAGTTGTCTCACGCCGCCCCGCCCGTCCGCACCGCTTCCGCCGCGCCTTAACGTAAATGCAGCGGCACACGCTTCAAGACGTTGTTATATTCCGCAAGACTATGTGCTGTCACCCTGCGTTCGCCCGTCGCGCAGAAGGTGAAATGCGGGAGCTACAATGCGAACGCTTGCAGTCCCGGCAGGCTTGCGGCCTACTTAGGAGGCTGTGAGCCGGGGCGCAGCAGATGCTTGTTTGTATCCTGCGCGTTGTCCTGCCGGACGTCGTTGTAACCGGGCCGCAGCAGTTCGCGGGCAGACGCATGGGGCGGGTTGGCGGCTCGCAGCAGCATGACGTGTTCCTGATTTAGAAATCGCGCTATGGTTTGAACAAGCCCCGCATTGCGCCCGTAGTCGTACCACTGGTATATTGTGGTCGCGCTGTGTATGTGTACCTGCGTCTGCTCCGCGTCCAGGGCCGACAACGACATTGTGATCGTGTCTCCGAA
This sequence comes from Chthonomonadaceae bacterium, assembly GCA_965277875.1. Taxonomy (GTDB): domain Bacteria; phylum Armatimonadota; class Chthonomonadetes; order Chthonomonadales; family Chthonomonadaceae; genus CAWFQB01. The sequence goes on from CBDIDV010000002.1 coordinate 5,054,297, forward strand.
TGTTTTCCAGTTCAACGCGGTCGTGGCGACGATTACGCCTTCCCCGCTCTCATCCTCGTCAACTGCACACCCGCTGATCTGTGACACGGCCTGAACGCAAAGCGCAAGCGCGTCGTGATACGCGAGGCGCAGGGTGACGCGCGTTTGATGATCTGCCATAGTTACCTGTCTCTCCGATGCGCGCGTCTTCTGCATACCGTCTTCTGCATACCATAGTACCAACAATCAACACCGATAGTCCGCCTCGCATAAACCTTTACTGCCCATCATAATGAGCATGGCGCATGGGCAATAAGCGGACGGGGCCAAGCAGACCGGCGGGGCGAACAGGCCAGCCGCTCGCGTCGAAGGGTTTGTAATCTATGTTGACAAAGTTGATCTCGCGGAAGATTTTCCACGCCACCTTGCGCCTGTCCAGGTCGCGGATGCGGTTGGCCGCTACATTCGTGACATATACTTCCAGTACGTTGCCCGTTGGTTTCAGCGTTTCCGCCCCAATGACAATCTGGAACGGGGCCGCAAGCAGCGTACCCGTGTCCTGCCCGTTCAGAACCACGCGGGCTGTGTCGCGCACATCGCCCAGGTCGAGCGTCCAGGCGTCCAAAGGTTCCGGCCTGTGGATGGGCGCGTTGAATGTCAGGGTATAACGCGCCGTTCCCGCAAAACGCTGCAATTCGACTTCGCTGCCGTCCGTCCATGTTCCGAGGGCGGATGTGGTAAACGGCGTGGGCAGGGCGGGGCCGCCCGCCACAAAGTCTACCTTCCACGTTCCCGACAACGGTGTGGCTTGCCCGGCGGGCTGCCAATCCTGCCACGCCGCGCCGCTGATATGCTCCTGCGTCAGTACACGTACTATGCGCGCCTCTCCCGGCTGTAATTGCAGGTACGTTTCCATATCCCCGCCCCGCCGCCGCGTCTGTGCCACGCCCGTTCGCCCGGTCATCGGATCGAGCAGGACGGCGGATTTTCCGGGCGCGCTCAACGCGACCCAGGCATCCAGCGGCTTATCCCCCTGATTCACGAGGAAGTAGTGATGCCCACTCGGAAAAGCGCGGCGCGTGAACATTAAGCCCGCATGATCCACGAGGGTCTCGCGCCGTATGCCGGTCTGCGCCTGTGCAAACAGAGCGTCCAGGTCAGGCCCTGCCAGCAGGCTGCCTCGTCCATGCCGCGCCCGCCGCATGTCAGCATGGCGAGCGTCCGGGCTTGCCCACTGCACCGGAGCAAGCAGGGTCTGAAACGTTCCGCGCCGTTTTTGCAGATCGTTCCATCCCGGCACGTCGGCGGGCAAGCCGTTCTGAAACACGACCGTCGCGCCCGCCTCCGCCAAAGCGAGCAGGGTACGCAGGGTGTCTAAAGGCATATAGCGGCACGGCGGAACCAGCACGGTTTTATACAGTCCGCCCTTGACGCGCACTTTGCCCGCCTCAACCGTGGCCTGCCCCAGTTGTTTATCCGAGATGTAGTCGTAAGCGTAGCCCCGGTTCCACAGGGTCTGCGCCGTGTCGCCCACGGGTTCCGATTCGAGCCACTTGCCTTCGATGGTCAGCCCGAACAGAGTGGGGTGTTTGTGCCACAGGTCACTCAGCGGCCAGTAGAGCAAAACGTCGTTGTCGGGCTGTCCGGATTGCAGAACGGATTGGCAGCGCGTGACATAGGCATTGAGGGCAGGGAAGTCGCGCCACGTCGGGTTGTTCGGCTCAAAGTGCGTAGATGCGTAGAACAGCCATCCCGGCCAGGCCGCGTCACCGGGCGAATAGGCTGTACCGTGATAGAAGATGTGGTTGATGCCCGCTGCAAACAGGCGGTCAATAATGTGTTTGGACTGGCCCAGCGTTTCGGTGAAATGCTCGCTCTGCCACGTACAGCTTTCCGCCGAAACGAGCGGCTTGCGGTTGACATGGGCCGCAGACGAAGCGAATTTGCTGATACGGATGTCACCCACACTGCGGAACACCTCGGTTTCGGGGATGTCACACGCGCCGTACAGGTCGAGCAAATTGCCGGGTGAACCATGCGCCTGATTGCGGCTCAGGCTGCCATGCGTGTGCGCCCAGGCCGTCCATGTGCGCGTGAAGTTCTCTAAGAGCAGTTCCGACACGGTCTCGTGGTAGTCGGCGCGGACGCGGGCGACCTCGTCCGGGTCGCCATGCGAGGCCAGCGCGGGCAGATGTTCGCCCAGGTCATAGCCCCGCCGCGCCTTGAACGCATCGAACATGTCCGGCGACCAGTCGGCCTGATATTCGAACGAGTCGTGGAACTGACAGCGCAGCGCCCCCGGCTCTGTGTCGGCGAGCGCGGCGTCGAAGTGGGATAGGTAATGTGTCAGCGACGTTTGAGAGAACGGATTGATGCACCGTCCCGCCCCGCCCGGCGCGGCGCGTTTGACGTTCATGCCCGACCAGCGTACAGACGCGGCGTAAAGCGTCCAATCGTCACCTGACGGCGCGGCCCAGTGCAGGATGCCGCTCGCGTCCAGCTTGTCCAGCAGAGGAATAGAGATCCCCTGCGCCGACACCGCCACAAGCGCAGAAGGATGTTTAATGCCGGGGGGAAGAACCGCAGTCGCGCCACCATTGACGCGAACGGTTTTGAGCGTCAGTTTGTCCAGGGCATCGGCTTCGCTCACGGTCGGCCCGCCGAACGGCCAGCCGGTTCCGGTCGGCATGTCTACGCCCATATCCAGCCGTTTCGCTTCGGCCAGGGTGTGATGCAGGGCGTCCAGCCAGGCCGGCGACAGGTAGGGCAGATCGCGCGCCTCCTGTCCCTGTACGCCGTAGATGGGCGTGATCTCGACGCCGCCAAGCCCCGCATCGTGATACGTCTGGAGCAGGCGCGTTAGATTGGGTTTGTCAACCGCGCTGCCGGGCCACCACCAGCGCGTCCAGGGCCGCATCTGCCGCGTCACGGGAGGCCACTGCATTTCGGGCGCGTCTGTGTTTTGCGCCCTTGCAAGCGTCGGAACCACCATCAGCAGACACGCGGCTAAAACAGCGCAGCCTTCCATCACGACTTTCTCCTCATTCAGAGCAGCGTTCTGTCTCGTTGTCATCTTTTCGTGGGTGGACAATTCGCCTTTATGACGCCAACATTCCTGTTTGCGGCAGGAAAATAGTTTTGACGCACTTGCTGTAAGCGTGAACAGAAGGGTTGCCGGAGCGTAAAGAAAGCGGAACGAAACATATAAGCGAAGACAGACGAAGATAGACAAAAATAGACAAAGATACTACCAGACGAACAAAACATTTGATGCAAAGAGGCCGATGTGGAAAAACGAGTACAACTCAGCAGGAAACAGCAGGAAAGTCTGATGCGCGAGGCGCTGGCCGAGGCGCGGCAGGGCGTGGCCGAGGGCGAAGCGCCTATTGGCTGTGTGATGGCCCGCCCCATTGACGGCGAAATCAAAATCGTGGCGCGGGGGCATAACCGCATGAACGCGCTGCAAAGCAAGATCGCCCATGCCGAAATTACGACGTTCCAAAACGCGGCGGGCAACGGCGACAAAGAACCGGCCATTCCGCTCGACAGCAAAGACACGATCATGGTTTCCACCCTGGAACCGTGCGTGATGTGCCTGGGCGCGGCAATGGAAACCGGCGTACAGACCGTGATTTTCGGACTGGCCGCGCCCGCCGACAACGGAACGCAGCGACTGGCCCCGCCCCAAAGTCCCGAAAACAGCGACCCCGACATCATCGGCGGCGTACTGGCCGAGGAAAGCCGGGGCATGTTCGAGGAGTGGCTGAAAGGCAAGGAAGGCACGCCGCAGGCCAAGTTCGTCGAGCAGCTACTTGCCCTGACGTAATGGGCCGGGCCGATCAGATGACCCGCCTGCCAGATTAGAACGTCCACAGTGTACCATCCGGGGCATAGCCCTGGATGGCGATGCACCCGGTGTCGGGGTCGTATTCCAGTGTAAAACCGCGCCTGTCATCCAGCATGGCGAACCCCGGCACATTCGCGCGCATCTCTTTGCGAACCGCGTCAACATAGGCCGTGGCCTCGGTTCGCAGCGTGGCGGGCAGGCTGTCAACCCGCACTTGCAGGCTTTTGTCGTTAATGCGGCGGAGCGACAGACCAAGCGCCATGCGGCGCAGTTTTGTCTTGAGGGACGCCGCCGCCGTTTCGCGCGCATTCGGGGCGTCCTTCTCCTGTGGCGGTACGTGAAACATGATCGGCGGTACAGGGTCAGGAGAGACCGGCGCGTGAACGCGAACGATCTGATACGCCGTCACGCTCTTGTCTTTCAAAGGATCGTTGTCAGACCGCGCATTGTATATCTGCCAGGTGTCCACATACACGCCGGGGGCGTTTGCCGCCGCGCCTATCACTTCCCACATACACTTCCAGGCTGTGTCCGTACCCCGAAAAGCCGATGAGAAGTCACGCCGCATACTGCATACGTTGACGGCACGGGCGCGGCAGGTGATGTCATGCGTCTGTATCCGTTCCGGGGGGAGCGGCGGCGCAAACTCGTCTATGGTGTCCATGTCGTTCGCCGTCACCTCATAAACTACCCGCTCGCTGATGGCGACATCAAGCGGCGCGCTCGCTCTTGCCGTCATGGGCGGCAGATTATTGACGGCAACGCAATTCGTTGGCACTTGTGCGTGTGCATACAGGGCAAACCCTCCGGCGCAGGCCGTTACAACCACGATGCGCCACAAGCGCGATTTATAAAACATCTGTTCGTCTTTCGTATGCGAACGTACTACTTCCCGTTGTAATTCCACTGTAATCGTAGGACGCGCAATATCGCAGGGAAGTTCGCCCGCCACAGCAGGGTTCAAAAACACTGTCCCGCAGGCGAGAATACAGGCTATTTCCCTGTACGCTCCACCCGTGTATGGTACACTAAAAGCATTATGCCACCTTTACTATCCTGTCAAACCTTGACCAAAGCGTTCGGCGCGCGCGCGCTGTTTACCGACATCACGCTGGGCATCTCGCCCGAAGAAAAACTCGGACTGATCGGCCCCAATGGGTCGGGCAAGTCCACGCTCCTGCGCCTGCTCGCCCAGGAAGATACGCCCGACAGCGGCGAGATCACCCGTAAGCGCGGCTTGCGACTGGTGTATCTGCCGCAGGAAGACCGCTTTTCGCCCGATGATACGGTCGAGGACGTGCTGGACGCCGCGATGGCGAACGACGTGCTGGAAGATTATGAGCGCGTGATCCAAAAAAGCATGGCGTTGATGGAGGCGGGATTCGCGGACGGCTCGCAGACGGTCGGCACACTGTCGGGCGGCTGGAAGAAGCGGCTGGCGATTGCCCGCGCCCTGATACAGCGGCCCGACCTGCTCCTGCTCGACGAGCCGACCAATCATCTGGACTTGCAGGGTGTGCTGTGGCTGGAAAACCTGCTCCGCAACGCGAGCTTCGCGTTCGTGCTTGTCAGCCACGACCGCTACTTTCTGGAAAACGTCGCCAACCGCATTGTGGAACTAAACCGCGTGTACCCGGAAGGCTTTTTGAGTTTCAAGGGCAATTACAGCGCGTTTCTGATGCAAAAAGAAGAGTTTATGGCCGTGCAGATGCAGCAGCAGCACGCCTTAGCGGGACAGGTGAAACGCGAGATCGAATGGCTCAGACGCGGCCCGCAGGCCCGCACGACCAAAGCGCAGTACCGCATTGACGCCGCGCATCAGATGATCGGCGAACTGGCCGAGGTGAAGTACCGCAACTCGCAGGACAAGTCGGTCGCGATTGACTTTACGGCTTCGGGCCGCAAAACGCGCGAACTGCTGGTGGCAAAGGGCATCGGCAAAACGCTTGGGCATCGCCGCTTGTTCGGCGATGTGGACGTGACCCTGCGCCCCGGCGACAAGCTGGGACTTATCGGCGCGAACGGCAGCGGCAAGACCACGCTGATCCGCACCCTGACCGGGCAGTTGGAGCCGGATGGGGGAACTATACGCCGCGCCGACGGTCTGCGCGTCGTCCTGTTCGACCAGAACCGGGCCGCGCTGAACCGCAAAGTCACGCTGCGTCAGGCGCTGTCACCGGAAAGCGATTACGTGGACTACAACGGCGGCAAGGTGCATATCACGGCCTGGGCCAAGCGGTTTCTGTTTCGCGCCGAGCAGTTGGATTCGCCCGTTGGCGGATTGTCGGGCGGCGAGCAGGCCCGTATCCTGATCGCGAACCTGATGCTCAAGCCTGCCGATCTGCTGATTTTGGACGAGCCGACCAACGACCTGGACATCCCCTCGCTCGAAGTGCTGGAAAATAGCCTGGACGAGTTTCCAGGCGCATTATTGCTCGTGACCCACGACCGCTATATGCTGGACAACGTCTCGAACGAACTGCTCGCGCTCGACGGGCGGGGCGGCACGGCCTACTACGCCGACTACGCGCAGTGGGAGCAGCGCAACGGCGCACCCGCAGCGAACGGCATGGGCGGCAGAAACAGCGGCAACAACGCGAGCGGCTACAAACCGAGCGCGCCCGTGGGCAAAAAGCTGAACACGGCGGAACAGCGCGAACTGACGAACATGGAAAACGCGATTCTGGCCGCAGAAGGTCAAGTCGAGACCCGGCAGGCCGCACTTGGCGACACGGCTGTCTTTGCCGACCACGTCAAAATGCAGGACGCGCTCAAGCAGTTGGAATCCGCTCAGGCCCGCGTCGCGTCCCTCTACGCCCGCTGGGAGGAACTCGAAGCCCGCAAGTAAACCGAAAGCAGCCGGCATTCTGCGCCCCGGTCTATCCTCCTATATCATGTCTTCCAAAGATACAATCTCTGATTTGATCATAAACCTGTCCATTCTGCAAGAGGGAGCCGTGCAGCCGTTCCCCTACAAAGGCTGTCGGCGCTTGCTGCGTACAACGAGCCAGCGCACAAAGCGCTGCAAGGATTTGACGCCGGACTTGAGTTACTACCAGATGAATCTTTCCGGTCTGTGCAGTTGGAAAGACAAGATACGCCTGTGGCCTTTGGAAAAAATGCAGGAGGCGCAGAAGTATGCCCGCTGCTCGTTCTTTGAAGCCCTGCCTTTGTACAAGCCACTAGAGCCACGCATAACGAAAAGGTTCACGCCAGACTTGTACGAGAACATACAGCGCCATGAACAAATGCGTCGTACTCTGCTGAACCTGCTGACGGCGCTTGTCGCACAGAAGGAAGCTCTGCTCTCTCCCGAAGGACGATGATGAGGCGTAGCTTACAGGCGAGCAGCCTGTGAGAACATGGACAGGGTCTATGACATCATCCAGACACTGTGCGCGTTTTGGAACAAGCAGGCGCAGTAGAGTAAAGCCGCCTCCTCGAAGCGAGTTGTTGGCGTTTACAACTGTGGCCTGTCGGAGTGGGGCAGGAACGAGCAGGTGTCGAAGTAACGCTTAATGCGAGTAACGGCGGGCGCAACCTGTGGTACGCGTTCGATGTGCAGGGCGCGACGCGGGCCTTGACCAATGCGGGCGGGTCTGAACCGAGGCCGTCCCACCCTCGGCCTGGGCATCGGCCCCTGCCTCAATGTCGCCTACAACCCCGATCAAGCGCTTGTCGGCGTGTCACTTGGTTTCTGAGACCTGGTTCCTGGAATTGGAACGGATGATAATTCCGGGTCAACGCTGGCCGGATCAAAGCCCGGTTCGCGCACCTCAAAGCGCATCGCAAGCGCGGCGTCCGGCGCATACTCTGTCCCGATGAGGAACGCCGCCCCTTCGCAGGCTTCCTGTAAATGCCGCGTTATGAGGTCGGCGAGGCGCGCGAAGTCAGACAGGGTTCCCGCAATCGCGCGTTCGCTGACACCGGCTTTGGGCCACGTCATCAGCTTCAGGTACATATATGGCCCATAGTGTACGTGTTCGTAGATAACTGCATTGCCGGGGTTTGCCGCGTAGCATCGTATCAGCTCTGTGAAGCGCAGCAATCCGTTGCGAGAGCCGACAAATCGCCACTGCGGGGCCGCATCATCAATCTCGTAATAGAAGCCCAACTCGCGCCACTCCTCACGCATGACCTCGGCAGCATGTTCTGCACTCGCTTGATTGCACATCGCGTTCCTTGATATAGAGTTTACCGGGCAAGTATCTCCGGGGATTCGTCGCCAACGATAGGCTCTTCTACCTTGCCGTCACCTGCCAGCGCGTGATAGGCCATGCCAGCCAGCGCCCCGCCCACAATGGGGGCCACCCAGAACAGCCATAACTGCGCCAATGCCCAGCCACCCACAAAAACCGCCGGCCCCGTGCTGCGGGCCGGGTTGACGGACAGGTTGGTGACGGGGATGCCAATGAGGTGGATCAGGGTCAGGCCGAACCCGATGGCGATGGGGGCGAAACCTTTGGGAGCGCGGCCATCCGTCGAGCCTAAAATGATGAGCAGGAAGATGAAGGTCAGCACGATCTCGGCGGTAAGCGCTGCCACGAGTGAGTAGCCGCCGGGAGAATGCTCGCCGTAACCGTTGGCCGCAAACCCGTCCGCGAGGCTGAATCCGGCCTTGCCGCTGGCGATCAGGTACAGGACTGCCGCGCCCGCGATGCCGCCGAGTACCTGGGCAAAGATGTAGGGGGCGAGGTCGGCAGACGGGAACCGCCTGCCCACGCAAAGCCCGATGGAAACGGCGGGGTTCAGATGGCAGCCTGATATGTGGCCGATGGCATACGCCATTGTCAGGACGGTCAGGCCGAACGCCAGCGACACGCCCACAAACCCGATGCCCAGATTCCCGACCCCGTCTTTGGGGAATGCGGCGGCAAGCACCGCGCTGCCGCACCCGCCGAACACCAGCCAGAACGTCCCGATAAACTCCGCTGTCACGCGTCTTCCAATGTGCATCCTGTTGTCCTTTGAAAAAGAGCCGTCGCGTTGGAACGCTGAACCCCCCGCGTCACCTTATCGCTGACTCTCCCGCCATACGCGACGGTTTGCTGCCCCGCCTCCACTATAATCAGCCTGTATGAAATGCCTGTCAATTCTGTGCCGCTATTATAACCGCAATGCCGTCGCCTGTCAATAATTGCATTCAATAAACATCTGACGCGCAAATAGATTTTGCGCGGATGACAGCAAAACCCCGGCTCGCTTGAGGGCGGGCCGGGGCATTATTAGGTTCGGGTACAATGATGCTTGTGTGTCGGGTCTGCACGTAAATACGAGCGGCCGGTTTGTGCAGACCTCCGGCAGAAGGTAGAAACTTCCGCCGGTACACGCGCCGACCGCTCATAGGAAGGAGGAGGCAATACATGGAGACCCTAGTTCATGTGTTTGCCGCCGTGTTTTACGCCGTTGGTACGGCGTACTACGCGGTAGCGCTCTGGCTGATGCTGGATGAGCGGCGTAAAAACCGTCACTAGCGTAGGCTAGAACGCTGTCCGGTCAGCGCCTGGCAACCGTTGGCCGGATACTCCTATTATACGCTCAATACAATAAAATGACAACCCCGAATACGCAGCAAAACGGATGCAGGTAGAAAATTCTTCCTGCATCCGTTTTGTCTTTTTCCGCGCCTCCGCGTAGGGCATGAGACAGGGCTTAGATCAGGGTGGTCAAGCGGCCTGTGCTGTCGCCGATGGTTTCGGCGTGGACCCCCATGCGGTCGAGCAGGGACAGGTACAGGTTGTTGAGCGGCGTGTTGGCCGCGAACTTGATGTGCTTGCCCTGCTTCAGCGTCCCCGCGCCGCCGCCCGCAAGCAGGATGGGCAGGTCGTCGTGGTTGTGGCGGTCGCCGTCGCCGATGCCCGCGCCGTATACGATCATGCTGTTGTCCAGCAGGGTGTTGCCGTCGGCCTCGCGGATGCTGTCCATCTTTTCGAGGAAGTAGGCCACCTGCTGCATGTGGTACTTGTTGATCTTGGCGACCTGATCCAGCTTATGCTTGTCGCCGCCATGGTGCGACATGTCATGATGGCCTTCGGGTACGCCGATTTCCTTGTAGTTTCGGTTGCTGCCGTCGTTCGCCAGCATGAACGTGCAGATGCGCGTCAGGTCGGCCTGGAAAGCGAGAACCATCATGTCGGCCATCAGGCGGGCATGTTCGCCCATTTCACCCGGTACGCCGGTCGGGATTTTGGCGGCCAGGGACGGGTCGGCATTGATCTTCTCAACACGGGCCAGACGGTCCTCGATCTCGCGCACACCCGTGAAATACTCGTCCAGCTTGCTCTGGTCTTTGACGCCAAGCTGACGCTTGAGTTTGTTGGCGTCTTCCAGCACAAAGTCCAGAATGCTGCGCTTCAAGCCCTGTCGCCGCATACGCGACTCGGCGGTCTCGCTCGGATCGCTGTTGCCGAACAGCCGCTCGAACACGGCGCGGGGATCAATCTCGTGCGCGTTCGGCGTACTTTCGCCACGCCATGAAATTGACGAGGAGTACGCGCAGCTATAACCCGTGTCGCAGTTGCCGGCCATCGCGCCCCGTTCGCAGCCCAGTTCCAGGCTCTCAAAGGGTGTCCGCTTGCCGACCTTCATCGCGGCCAGTTGGTCAACCGAGATACCCGCCTTGATGTCCGCGCCATCCGTCTTGCGCGGGTGGCAGCCGGTCAGCCAGGTCGCCGCGCTGCGCGCATGGTCGCCGCCGCCGTCGCCCAGCGCGAAGGCGTTGTGCTGCGCCAACCCGGTCAGAACCGAGACCTTATTCTTGACGTTTTGCAGCGGGGCCAATGTGCCGCTGATCTCCAAGGCACCCTCTGCGGCGGGCGTCCATTCGGCCATATTGACGCCGTTGGGAACGAACAGGAACGCCATGCGGTTGGCGCGGGCGGCTTTCGCCCCCGTTTGCGCGAGCGCACCGGTCGGGAGAATGCCTTCGAGCATGGGCAGGGCCATTGCCGTTCCCAAACCGCGCAGAAACGTGCGTCGTGAATGCGGATCTATATTCATGGTGGTCTATGCTCCTGTGTCCCCGCGCTGCTTGCGGAAGGGATCGCTCTGCACAATGGCGATAATCAAGGCTGAAAATTTATAACCGTTTTTGGCGGTCGTGGCGACAATATCATCTACGGTACACTTGTCGGTTCGTTCGACGCCGCGCCCCAGGGCATACGTCGTCATCTTCTCCGCGAGGCAATGGACGAACTGCGTCTTCTTGCCTTTCAGGATCTGCTTTAACTGCGCGGGGCCGTTGAACTTCGCGCCGTCCGGCAGTACGCCGCTGCTGTCAATGCTCGTGTCGCCGTCGCGTGTACGCCATCCGCCCGTCGCGTCGTAGTTTTCCAGGCCGAAGCCTATAGGGTCCATGCGAGCATGGCAGCCGGCACAGGCCGGATTAGCGCGATGCTGCTCCATGCGCTGACGCAGTGTGCCGACAAGCGGCCCTTTTTTGTCGTCGGGCAGGTTGCCGACATTGGGCGGCGCGGACGGCAGGGGCGTACCGAGCAGGTTTTCCATGACCCACTTGCCGCGCTTCACCGGGCTGGTGCGCGTCGGGTTCGAGGTCACGGTCAGCAGGCTGGCCTGCGACAGCAGCCCGCCGCGCTGGTCGCCCGTCAGAGTTACACGCCTAAAGTCGTCGCCTTTAACACCCTGTATGCCGTAGTGGTTCGCCATCGCCTCGTTCAGGTACGTGTAGTTGGCGTCCAGGAAGTTTAGCACACTCTGGTCTTCATGTACAATCGAGCTGAAGAACATTTCAGTCTCGGTCTTCATGCTCTGGCGCAGATGGTCGTCGAAATCCGGGAACCGCTGCGTGTCGGGCGAGACGCCGTTGAGGTTGCGCAGTTGCAGCCACTGTCCGGCGAAGTTGTCGCCCAGCGCGTTCGAGCGCGGGTCTTTCAGCATCCGCTTCACCTGCGCGGCCAGAACGGTCGTGTCCTGCAGTTTGCCGTTCGCGGCCAGGTTAAACAGTTCGTCATCCGGCATGGACGACCACAAGAAGTACGACAGGCGCGAGGCCATTGCGAAATCGTTGAGCGGCCCCTTGTAGCTTGCGGCGGCAGTTGTTCTGTCGTTCGCGGCTTTGTCGTTTACGGTCGTGGCCGTGCGGCTCTCCTTTATAAACGCGATGCTCTTAACGCGGGCCTTGCCGCTCTTGCCGCCCGGTGTACTTGCCGCCGTGGGCGCATACGTCTCGACACGGAACAGGAAATTGGGCGAACACATGGCCGCCGTCATGGCATACTCGATGCCCTTCTGGAACGTTTCGCCCTGCGAGTGGGCCAGCGTAACGTAGCGAACAAGGGCGTCCACCTCGGCTTTGGCGACGGGGCGGCGGTATGCGCGGCGCGCAAAGTCACTCAGGAACTTGCGCGCGGCCTGATCCCGCGTGGCCTCGTTCGGCTCGAAATCGCCCAGTTGCCTTTGCAGCGGCGACCGCGCGGACACACCGTTCAGCGGGCCGACGATCTCAATGGCGTTGACGTACAGGTTCCGGTCGCGCTTGCGCGGGTTGGGTTCCTTGTCATTATAATAGTCATTGGTAAAGGTGACAGTAAAGCGATGCCTGCCCGCCGTTATGGGGACGCGCATTAGGTACGGCTGCGGGCTGCGGCGTTCGGCCTTGACCTCGACCGTTCCCAGGTCTTTGCCGTCCAGCTTGAACTGCATCTTAGCCGACTCATCACCGGCCTTGTCTTGATGCGCGATCACGCGCAGGATGTAATCGCCGCCTTTGACATAGTTGTAATCCGTGCCGGCTTCCGAACCCGATGAGTTCAGCAGGGCGCGGTCGCCGCCATTGCTGCTCTGATTGACATAGGCAAGCTGAGCCGGATCAAAGCGCGCGGGCTTGACGAACTCGTCCGGGTTCTGGAACGCGGCATGGGCCACTTTTTCCGCCGCGCTGATGTACTTTTCCATGAGCAGGGGCGAGATACTCAGCACGTCGCCGATGTTGTCAAAGCCGTAGCCCGTATCGTCGTTGGGGAAAGCGTCGGCGGGGTGGATGTCCACGCCGCACAGGTCGCGCACCGTATTGTTGTATTCGGCGCGGTTCAGGCGGCGCAGGGTGACATGGCCCGGATCGTGCAGGGCGCAGGCCGCATTGGAGGCGGTCGTCTGCACCCATCCCGCAAGGGCGTCACGCTGCGCTTTGGTCGGGGCGGGCATTTCGGCGGGCGGCATGTGACCGCTGCCGACGTTTTGCGCCACGCGATCCCACAGGTCGCCGGCTTTCAGAACGCTGGCCGCGTCTTTGTAGCCCGACAGGTCTATGCCCGCCTGCGCGCTCGGCCCATTGTGGCAGGAAACGCAGTATTTCTGCACCAGGGGCAGCACGTCATGGCTGAACCCGGCCTGCGGACTGACGGCGATGCTGACCGCGCTTGCCTTGGCCGCGCCGCTTTTGCCGGACTTGGCATTGGGCTGGGACATGGCGGCGGCGTACAGCAGGGTACTGGCCGGCAGCAGGCCCGCAATCAGCAGATTGCGTGTGCGAATACCGTTGCGGCTGGGAACGCGCCTGCCGCTAAAGGAAATGCTGAATATATTCATCAGTTTGTTGTTACGCAAACGAGTAACCTCATTATCGGGTCTGTGCCGTCACGCTGCAAGACCATGTCTTACGCGAGCGCAGCGGCTTGTTTGGAACTATTCCATTTTACCACGCAAACAGCAGGGCAGGATGGCAAAACAAGCCTGCCGCTAAAGATTTAACGCTAAATTTATTTATAGTCTATTCGATTATCGGTTAGTGAACGGCGCGATTCGAGTATACAATGTACGACGCCTGCCTGTCGGAGGAGTGTTGCCGCCATTTTTGGCAGGCGAAATCATGCCTGTCCCCTGGTGAGACAATTGAATCGAAGATTTGTAACACGAACAACAGGGTTCATATTTGCCTGGAAATAGGCGGGGGCGGTAGAGTTAGGCTGGACGTGGCAGCCTGAACCGGGGGCGTCATGAGAACGTTTTTCAAAGGCTGGGAGATATTTCAGCTACTGAGTCCAATCGCCCCGGAACAGGGTTCCGGGGCGATTGCTGCTGCATCCAATGTTGTATCGTCGGCGTGTAAGTTTATCAGCTTCTTCAGCCCGCCGCCTCTTTCGTTCCGTTCGACTAGACGGGCGTTGAGGCTGACGCATTCCCTACTGGGTATTGGGCCTCTCACCCTTGGCGTAGATGTTTGCAGGGTCGGGCGTCCAGAACTCCCGGCCCTGAGCATCGTGGGTCAGGTAATAGGCTGTGATACGCAAACTTCCGTCCTTTTGCTTCGCTGCATGGCTCAACTGCACCTCTAGATTTCCGTTCGTGGTCGGCCCCAGGATGCGCCCGCTGACAATGTCGTCGTATGACCCCACGTTCTCCAGAGCGTGGCCCTGATTGGATAGGTATTGTGCGGCGCCCGTGCTTTGTGTCGGAGTAGGCTGTTTCTGAGTAGCCCGCGAGGCAACCGAATTCCGGGCGGGGTCAAGGTGAATAATCTTGATCGCGGTACGATTGCCTTGCTTGTCAAGCACGAAGAGGGTGCAGCCCTGGAACGCGACATCCAACACTTCGATGCTAAAGGACATCTCGCCAGTTTTGCCGGGTGTGATCGCGCCGAACGTTGGTTGGCGATGTGTCCACAGAACGTTGCGCTGACCTGCTTTGGTCACAATGACGTAAGAGTAGGCATACAGATGATTGGAGATGATAACTCCAGGCGATGTCCGCGATATTTCGTTTAGCTCGACTGCCTGTTTCGGAGGCGTCACGATTGATAATTCCTCGCATATCACGATCAGCTTCTTCGTGGAGGAAAGCGGCTTCTCGAAGATCGTCACGGCGTGACCCGGCTCGACTGCGGACTTGACGGGCTGCTGCGCCAGGCATAGAGTGGCCAGCAACGTCTTGACGATAAACAATCGTGCATTCATCTTGCTTCTCCTCATGGCCGCCAATACGTTGTATCCCATTTCTATCCCATAATGTCCGGAGCGAGGTTAGTGTCACTGCTTGAGGAACATACGCAAACGGCACACCAAAATTATCGATGTATAGAGATCGATGTGTAAAGGAGTATACTCCGGGCAACGAATGCTTTTGCCATGTGGTTCTCGCGGTCAGCCAGTCGGCGTCACTGCACTTGTACGCAGTAGACGGATCGTAAAGCGCATAAGTTTGGATCGTTTGAAATCTTCTAGAGTTTGCACTCTAACCACGTATGAGAATGAGCGTAAAGAACTATTTGCGTTCATTCGCGTTCATTTGCGGCTATCAGCATTAGGAGAGGGGCGCGTATTGGAGCCAAAACGAAATTGGGTGCGGGAGCCGTTCAGCGGCCTGTCGCACGGCATCGGGGCTGTGCTTTCGATATTGGGGCTGCTTGTGCTGCTTGTGCTGGCGCATGGCAGGCTGTGGCATTCGGTCGGATTCGGCATTTATGGCGCAAGCCTGATCGCGCTGTATGCGGCGAGCGCGGCCTATCACAGCCTGCATGTCTCGGAGCGCGGCCTGCACCGCCTGATGCTGTGCGACCACGGGGCCATTTTCCTGCTGATCGCGGGGACGTATGCGCCTCTGTGTCTGGTGACGCTCAGGGCAGGGTGGGGGCCGCGCCTGCTGGCGATGGAATACGGGCTGGCCGCGCTGGGTATTTCGTGCGTGTTTCTCTTCAACAGCAAGCCGGAATGGCTGCGCGTTGTGCTGTATATGGGCATGGGCTGGCTGGCCCTGCTCGCGCTGCCCGCCCTGCGCGCTTTATTGCCCCCTGCCGCCGTGGGCTGGCTGGTCGGCGGCGGCGTACTGTATACGGTGGGGGTGGTGTTTTACGCCACGAATCGGCCCCGCCTGTGGCCCGGCAAGTTCGGCGCGCATGACCTGTGGCACGTCTTTGTAATGGCGGGCAGCGCGTGTCATTTCGTGATGATGCTTTTCCTGGTCTGAAGGTGGATTTCAGGCGCGTCCCGGCAAATATTTTAGGTTATCGCGGTACATTGTCTTGAATATTTCCTGCACGTCGGTAACATCTGTGTTATAATAAGGGTATCTGTTCGATGACTTGAAATAGCGGATTGAACCTCGACCGAATGTGGCTTCCGAAACGGCTCTTGTAGTGCGGTTCCGTAGTGCTTCTCCTTCAGGCTCCTTCTTGTATCTTTCCTGACTTTTGCACAGATGGTGGAGATAATGACAAGCTCCATCCGCTTCTGGCAGCGCGTTTGGGCGTGTGCAAACCCCAGCGCTGGCATAACCTTTTCCCAATTGCGGGAAAGAAAAGAAAAGGAGCCATTAACATGGCAACACGTATCTATGTGGGCGGCCTGCCCTACTCGGCGACCGACCAGGATCTGGAGAACCTGTTCGCGGCCTCCGGCACAGTGACTTCGGCGAGCGTCGTAACGGACAAGTACACGGGCCAGGCCAAGGGCTTCGGCTTTGTGGAAATGTCCACGGACGCGGAAGCGGCCTCGGCTATCTCGGCGCTTAACGGCACCCTGATGGGCGGACGCACGCTCACGGTCAACGAGGCCAAGCCCCGCGAAGATCGTCCTCGTGGCGGTGGCGGTGGCTACGGCGGTGGCGGTGGCTACGGCGGCGGTGGCGGCGGTCGTGACAGCGGCGGTGGCGGTGGCTACGGCGGCGGCGGCGGCGGCGGCAGCCGTGACGGCGGCGGTCGTGGTCGCTGGTAGTTTCCAGCGTCGGCGCGGATCAATCTGCGGTTTGTTTTAGGTCGTTCCTCGGAGCAGCGCCGAACAAAACCTGGATAAACTCTGCGCGAACAAAATAGAAACAGGCCGAAAGCAAATCGCTTTCGGCCTGTTTGTCTTTGCCTATGTTCCTCTGTCTGACTGTCTTGAACTGTGATTTATATGAATAGTATGATGGGCTACGATGAGATGCGCTGTTGGATGAAGTTTGTCTTTCAATATGGCAGACAAGAGTTCAAGACAGCATCATAGTCATCACAGTAGTCAGACGCATCACAGTTCAAGACAAAGGCAGCCGTGCAACCCGACGCGCGCACCCTGCGTAATGCAGGAGAAAAGGAGGCGGCATGAACTCTGTTTCTACTTCTGCAATGATGCAGGATCAGGACGACGCGACGCAGGCATTGAAAGAAGAACCCCGCCGATTTAGCGGCGGCGCGGACATCCACTCGCACCCGCTGCCGGGTATTGACGACGGGGCCGCGACCCTGCATGACAGCGTCGCTATGCTGTGCCTTGCGGCCCGCTACGGCACGACGCTGATGGTCGCCACGCCGCACCGCTGGTTCGGCAAGGTCGAAAACACGCCCGAACTGCTGCTGCGGCTGACCCATGAGGTAAATGAAGCCGTTGCCCAAACCCGCTGCGGCCAGTTTATCCGCGTGATCGCCGGTCAGGAGGTCCCCTTGCGGCCCGAAACCGCCCAGGAACTGACACACCGCCGGCTGCTCACATTCGGCGACGCGGGCAAATACATCCTTGTCGAACCGCCCTTCGACCATCTGCCCGACTGGACGGTATCGGCCCTCGCGACCATCAGGGCCGTGGGCGTCACCCCGGTTCTGGCGCACCCCGAACGCTGCGCGGGCATACAGCGCGACCCTGCCGCTCTGCGCGACATCGCCGCCACAGGCGCATTGATCCAACTGACTGCCATGAGCGTCGAGGGCGTCAACGGCGAGCGGGCCGAAGCCACCGCCCGCTGGATACTGGAAAACGGACTGGCAACCGTGATTGCCTCCGACAGCCACTCACCCACGCGCTGGCGTCCCCCGACCATGCGCGGCGCGTACCATGTCGCCCGCCGCGATTATGGCCTTGCCCTTGCCCGCAGCTTGTGCATAGACAATCCGCGCGCCATCGCCCTGAGCCAGCCTTTGCCCTAAACTTTCTTGTCTTGAACTGGGATTTTTGGGATTTGTAGGAATACTATGATTTCCGGTTGGAAGTCTGGTCTGTGGTGTCGAGGAGGGGCTGTAATGAACAGGACAGCCAATCATAGTATTCCCACAAATCCCAAAAATCCCAGTTCAAGACAAACACGAACATCAGTGCAGGCGCAGTTCCTGTTGCTCGGCCTGCCGCGCTTCGTGAGTAATAAATATCGGCTGTGCGACGGCTTGTGTCTCAGCTTCGGAGGCGGGAACGCGCAGCAGTTCATCGGCGTGAAGAGCGCAGGCGGGCTGCTCTGAGGCAGGGCGCAGCAGCATTTCTACGGGTGTCATGCTGCTGTCTGAGGCGCGCAGCAGGGTCTGCGTTTGCCGCTGATTTTCCGCGCGCAGGCGCAGGTACGACAGGCACGTTTCCGCCGCCTGCCTGACTTCCGGCTGTCCGGCAGCTTTGCCCTTTCCCTCTGCCATCTCCTCGACGAGCGCCAGCGAACTCGCGTCCCCGACCTGCTGTAACGCCTGCAAAATAGCGATACGCAGGCGGGCCGCGCCGTGTCTCTTCAGCTCCAGATCATTTCGCAAGGCACGGTTTAGAAGAGCATAATGCTCCAGCTTGAGCAGGGCCGCGTCGGACGCCTGCAGGCGGGGCAGCAAACCGCACAGGGCATTGGCGGCAGTTACCTGAAGGTTCTGGTCTTTGTATCCCAGCGCAGTGACAAGAAACGGCACGGCGCGAATATCGTTAAATGTCGCCAGCGCCTGTATGCCCTTACGCTGCTTTGCCGAAACCGCGAACATACCCACCGTGATACCCACAATGGGGCCGATAAGATTGCCGACACCGGCAAAATGGATGTGGGCTAGAACCAGCATCAGCATTATTACGCAGAAAACCAATCCATAGACCGCCAGAACGATACGGCGATTTTTGCGCCGCCCCAGCGAATTGCGCTGCTCTTCGGCCAGAATGTTTAGCAGGTCTTCAAACGACTCGTATTCCAACGGCTCGTCTCTTTTGCGTCTCATAATGCCGCTCCCGTATCAAAGCGTTCCACTGGTAAACGAATTCTGCCGTTTGCCAAAGCAAGTGGCGCGGCAAATTATTCCAGGCCGTGCGAGTCCTTGACGCCCAGGTTGGCGTAGATTTCGCGCGTGGCCGTGGACTTGTTGAGCGTGTAAAAGTGGATGCCGCGCGCGCTGCTGTCGAGCAGGTCGCGGCACTGCTCCGTGGCCCACTGGATGCCCACGTTGCGGACATAATCGTCGTCGCCCGCGCAGCGCAGCACGGCCTTTTGCAGCTTGGCCGGAATGCGCGCACCCAGCGCGATCTCGCTCATGCGTTTCATGCCATTGATGGACGTAATGGGCATTATCCCCGCCAGAATGGGAACCCGGATGCCGGCCAGTTCGCACCGTTCGCGGTAATCGTGAAAGTCGCGGTTGTCAAAGAACAACTGCGTCACCACGTAATCCGCGCCCGCGTCCACTTTGGCCTTGAGATAATCTATCTCCAGGGCGCGATTGGGCGTGGAGGGATGGCCTTCGGGAAAACCCGCCACGCCGATGCCAAACCCGCGTGGGTCGGGATGCGCCCCGCCCGCGTTGAACTTTTTGATGTACGCGACCAGGTCGGCGGCGCGGACGAAGGCGTCCCGGCTCCGGTCGTGATCTTTGCGGTTCTTCGGCACGTCCCCGCTCAGGGCGAGGACGTTCGAGATGCCATGTTCGGCATAGCGGGCCAGAATGTCGCCGATTTCGGCCTCGTTGTGACACACGCAGGTCAGATGCGGGATCGGGTCGCAGGCCGTTTCGCGTTTGAGGCGAACGACCAGGTCATGCGTCAGCTGCCGCCCTGCGCCGCCCGCGCCATACGTGACGCTGACGAACGAGGGGTGCAGGGCTTCCAGTTCCGCGATGTTGCGATACAACTGCTCGGCAGCCGCATCATTCTTGGGCGGAAAGAATTCAAAGCTGAATGTCGTGCGCCAGTTGGCGAAAATATCGCATATATGCATAGCAGTACCGTTCGGGAGCGTGGGAAGGTCTCAAAAGATTTCCCTGGTGCGAAACAAAAGCGCAAAATGAAAGCGCGAAACAAAAGCGCGGGACGAAATTATGGGGCGGAGATGCGGGCCGCAGCCCCTGTCATACTCCTGCTCTATTCTACCCGATACGACCGGCCTGCATCTGCCAATCGTTGTCCCGCCGGATAGAAACAGCGAGAAACAGGCAAATTTCGGCCCGGTGCGGTATCCTTTAAGATGTTATTTTGGAACGGCGATACAGTGCTGCTTGGCGCAGAGTGACAGGCCGCGAAAGTATCCGCAGAGGACTGCCTCAGACACGTATATTCTGGCAGGTCTGGCGCGTAAACAAAGGTGCGGCGTACAAGTTTCTGTTCTTCGTTTCGCTGCGCAGTGCCTCTTTGTATGTGCTTTATGTGTGCTTTGTGTCTGTCTGTTTATACGTCTAAGCTGTTCGTCTTAATTTGCCGCATGGAGTAGTTGAAATTTATGGCATCCAAAATAGTATTGATTACAGGGGGAAGCAGCGGCATCGGCAAAGCGACCGCCGCCCTGCTGCTCAATAGTTCCGGTTCCGGCGGTTCGGCTTCCAATGGTTCCTCTGCACAGACGGAGGCCGCGCACAGCGTCACCATCTGCGGACGCGACCTGACACGCCTTGAAGCGGCCATTGGGGATTTGCAGCCCGACCCGGAGCGGTTTCAGGCGATACAGGCCGATGTCACGCAGGCCGGGGACGTGGAACGCCTTGTCACATCCACGCTGCGCCGGTTCGGGCGCATTGACGTGCTGATCAACAGCGCGGGAGCCGGGTATCTCGGCGCGTTCGCCGACACCTCGCCGGAAACAATGGACAGGCTGTGGAACGTCAACGTCAAGGGCGCGATGCAGATCACGCAGGCCGTCCTTCCGGGCATGGTGGAGCGCAAGTCGGGACAGATCATCAATCTCTGCGGCGTACTGGGCGTTAAGACCATTGCGAACGCGGCCCTGTATTGCGCCACCAAGCACGCGCTCGTGGGCTGGGGCGGCGCACTCGCGCAGGAACTCAAGCGCAGCGGCGTGCGCGTCACTAATCTATGCTGTTCGGGCGTGGACAGCCCGTTTTGGGACGGCGTACCCGGCAAGCCCCGCGCCGAGATGCTGCTTCAGCCAGACGATGTCGCTCAAGAGATCGTTCATCTAATCGCGCAGCCTTCCCATGTCATCAGCAATCAACTGCTCGTCCAGCACATCGCGCACCAACTCTAAGGAGGAGAAGGGCGAAAGGCGAAAGGAAAAAGGAAAAAGGAAAAAGCAACGCAGGCGCGGCTCTTCACTTTCTCCCTTCTCCTTTTTCCTTTCGCCTGTATCGCCATGAAACGTTCACTTGCCATTCTTGCCGTCACGCTGTTTATTGATCTGCTTGGCTTCGGGCTGATTATCCCCCTTCTGCCGGTCTACATCACGCACTACGGCGGCTCGCCGTGGGTCGGGGGCGCGCTGCTCGCCAGCTTCTCCACGATGCAGTTCATCTTTTCGCCCATCTGGGGGCGCGTCTCGGATCAGCGCGGGCGGCGTCCGATGATCTTGCTCAGTCTAGTCGGGTCGGCCATCTCGTTCCTCGCGTTCGGGTTCGCGCCTAACCTGCTGATTTTGTTTGTGGCCCGCGTGGCGGCGGGCATCCTGTCGGCTGCCAGCCTGCCCACCGCGCAGGCGTACATCGCGGACGTGACCCCGCCCGAAAAACGTGCCAGCGGCATGGCCGTTTTGGGCGCGGCTTTCGGCCTGGGCTTCGCGCTCGGCCCGATGATCGGCGGGTATGCGGGGCAGCCCATCCACATCGGCTGGTTCCACACCAGCAGCCTGGAAACGCCCGCCCTGCTCGCCGCCCTGCTGAGTTTCGGCAACTTCATCTGGGCCTACTTCCGGCTGCCCGAAAGCCTGCCGGAAGGCAATCGGCAGCCGCGTACCCGCAACGGCGTTTTGGACGTATTTCCGGCCATCTCCCGCGCCCTGCACAACCCGAACATCAGCAAGCAGTTGACCGTGTTCACGTTTACCACATTCGCGTTTACGGCTGTCGAGGCGTCCTTTTCGTGGCTGATTCTGCTGCGCTTCCGTGACGTGCTGGCGCGGCAGGCGCAGGCGGCGTGGGAGGCCGCGCATAGCGGGCAGGTATTTGCCGCCCTGTCGCAGCACGCGCAAAGCGATCTGAGGGAACACGCGCAGACGGCGGCGACCAGCAGCGTGTTCGCGGTTGTGGGCATCACGGCGGTCTGTACGCAGATACTCGTGATACGCGGCCTGGCGCAGAAGCTGGGCGAGACCCGCATGGTGCGCCTGGGCGCATTTGTGCTGACGCTGTCACTCTTGGGCATCGCGTTCGCGCCGTCCCTGCCCCTGCTGCGCCTGCTGGCTGTGGGCATCGCGTTCGGCAGCGGCGTCCTGAACCCCTCGCTCAACGCCCTCATCACGCAGGCCGCCGACCCCAGAGAGCGGGGAACCCTGAGCGGCACGCAGCAGGGCCTGGGCAGTCTGGCCCGCATCATCGCCCCGCCCATCAACAACACGGTCGTGACGTGGCAGGTCGGCGCATTGCCCGTCAGCAGCATCCCGTTTCTGAGTTCCGCCGTGCTGATGGCAACCGCCTTCGTCCTCAGCCTCAAACTGCGCCCGATTGTCAGCCAGAAAGTCACCTTCCCCGAAGGCATCCCCGACAACCTGCTAAAAAACAAGGAATTTGCCGAAGGAAAACCGAAAGAACCATCAGATCCTCTCGTCGCAGAGGACGCAAGCGGTTTCCACTAGGTATGATACTAAGTTGTTGTGCAGTGATGAGAGTGCTACATGCAAACCACAGAGCAGCGCGTACAATATTTCGTTGAAAAATTAAGCCAAAATTTCGACAAAAGGAAGTATGCAACGGAGGCGTTGGTCAAGATTGGCGAACCCGCAGTTGAAGCAGTTATAAAGGTTCTTTCCTCCTAGAACGTATATGCGCGTCGCGCTTCGGCTCAAATCTTGGGCAGAATAGGCGATATTCGCGCAGTCGAACCGCTTATTTTGTCATTGATTGACACAAGGCACAGTGTTCGAGAAGCTGTCGCTGATGCCCTCGCCAATCTCCGCGATCTTCGCGCAATCGTACCGCTCGAAAAAGCAGTGCAGGACGAACATAGGTGGACGTATAAACCTTCTGTGGAAGCATTACGGCGCATTCAGCAAACTCAACCCCATCCAAAAGTTTACATTCTCCCTAAAACAGAGCCGACGCAGCAAAAGCCTGCAACAGAAGCGTTTCAAGCAACTACTCCAATCTCTGGACTTGTCGGAAAGCAGAACGACCAAACCGTTGCTCGTGGAACTTGGACATACGCAGGAACAAAAGAGTGTGACGTTCGCATCGTCCGCCGCAACCGTCGGTATAAAGCCGGAGAACAGCCCGGCCAAATCAACTGGTTTATGTTTGAAACGGGAACATTTTACTATTTACAGTTCGGCTCGACAACGGAACGTGGCAGTTACCCGCACTATGGTCATTGCTTTGACTCATTGGAAGAAGCGTCAGGACATGCCCATAAAGCAACCCAGGGGACGATTGCGTGGTATGGGCCGGAAGCAGTCAATATTCGTATCGAAGACACTGTCGGCAACATTTCCTACGACGACATAGTGCAGGCTCTAAAGGCTCAACGTATCGACTGCAAACCCGATCATCTGTTGGTAATAGAGGCAAAATCTCGTATTTACAGGTGGGCTGTGCGGACGGAACTCGAACAGCGGACTTCCATCTATACTGATGACCACTTACAGCATAGACATGTTATCATACGTGAACTGGTAAAATATCTTGAACCAAAACAGCCCTATTCTGGTGGGTTTAGTGCAGGCAGCGCACCTCATGGCCCGCATAAATGATCCACCTTAATCGAATGTTGTTGAATACTCAACTAATTATGCCCCTTACGAAACGGCAAACTCGGTGAGATGGCGGACTTCGGGCGGGTTGAAGGCGAGAACAATGTCTTCGTTGGGGATGCCCGCCGCCATTAACTCGCTGACGATGCTCTCCTGCGTCCAGTCTTCTTCAATCCATATCTTGTCGTTTTTTAGCCGCACGTAGAAGACGGGACGCCGCAGCCGCGTTTCGCCGCGCCAGCCGACGCGCATCAACTGGTACTGCCCGCCATCGTCATCACGAATAATCAGCGTTTCCACGCCTGCCTCGTCTGCATCGGCATACAGGGCGCGGTATTCCTCCAACAGGCAGTGAATCACTTCGCGATACCGGTCTACTCTTTCCATTGCACCACCTCCTCTGACAGCAGTTCCACTACAATCAATGCGACACCAAACCGACGTATCACCATGTGAAACGTTTCCATTTCGTTTAGCTCATTATACGCCGCCTTGCCAAGTGCGAGATAAAGCTTGCGCTCCGGCTCCACAATTTCCAGCGCGCCAAGATAGAGCTGATACTGACCCAGTGCATTTTGCAGATCGTTGACAGGGGAACGCCCGATAAAGCTCTTGATTTCAACAGCGATTTTCTGTTCCGCGCGTTCCGCAGCCAGCAGGCGTTGGGCTGCGAGATCAACCTGCATGTTCTCCTCGCCTAGTTTCAGGACGTAAGGATCGTGCGTCACTGTCCAGCCATCTTTGATCAGGGCTGTCTTAACAGCTTCGTGTATAGTATCTTTACGCGGCATTAGCATCCATAACGGTTTTTATTTTTAGAACCATCCAGGCAACATTATAACAGGGTGCAACAGTCTTGTCAAAGTTGAATATTTCCGCAGACTGTAACCGCATGTTCTGCCGTGTGCAACGCCGTCGCCGTTTCATACGTTGTAGAAACAAGGAACGCAACACCATCGGATACGCAGCATTGCAGCCGACAATAGGGCGCAATGTATCATCGAAGCGAGGAGAAACCACATGACACAATCCCCAACGGTGACAAATACTCTGTTTACGACCGCTAACACAACGGAGCCGGTGCAGCCGGCTCTGGAGATACACGTTCATCTGGAAGACGGGCGCATCACGCGCTTTGTGCAGAACGATGTGGCTCTGGCGCAAAGCCTTCTGGCGCAGATTCAGCCGACCAAACTATTCGGGCAAAAAGTGCTGCTGCTTGGCAGCGCCGACTCGATGAGCGCCTTTCAACTGGACAAGGTAGTCCGCATAGACCTGATTGCCCACAACACGCCCGACTACCCGTTCTACAATAACGTTCTGGACATACAGCAGATTACATTGGACGAGTTTCACGAGCGGTTTCATTCCGAAACGTTCGCCGCCCTGCGGCAGATCGCCTTAGAGCATCCCGGCGACCCGCTCACCGTATTCAGCGAAATGGAACTGGTCAATGGCGAGCGCATCTTTATGCAGGTCTGCGTTCAGGTGAGCCAGCGTACCCCTTTGGAGCAGGGCCTGTTCGTGTCGCAGCTATTCGGCGCGCATGGCCTGCACGGGCGGCGGCGTGGCGGCGGCGTGGTGATCCTCAACCCGGCCAGCATCGTGCGCTTCACGCTGTACCCCCCGCCGCCGGGCCTGCCGCCCGGAACTTGGCAGGCCGCGCGCCTGGGCGAGTAGTAGCTTTGCAGGAACCGACTCCGCCAATAGTAAAATAAACAAGGAGAAGACAATGGCAAACCTGTTATGCAGACTGGAAGGAACCTGGCAGGAGATCGCAGCGCGCGTTCCCGACTTCGACACGCGCAAACTTGAAGTCGTCGTCTACGACGCGGAAGAAACGCAGAACGATACCTCTGCCACAGTAATCTTACAGGAAGCGGGAGCCACGACGCGCCTGACGCTGACCGAGATATTACGCGAGATCGAGGAGCGAAGCCGCCTAATGAATCCCAAGCCAGGCGCAACGGACTGGCTGCGCGAGGGGCGGGATGGAGGGATGTTCGGGTATGACCCCGCCGAGTAGCCCGCAATTCGTTGTCGTAGACGCCAATGTTTTGATAGGTCTTTGCGCGAAAGAGGCAGGCAAAATCGCTGCTATCCTGGCAGCGCTGCGCTACTATGACACTTGCGGCGTACTGCTTTACGCGCCGCATATGATTGTCATGGAAGTTCTTTATGTTCTTTGTAAGCAGCTGCATGAAGGCGTCCTATCCGCATCAGATCACGCTATCGCTGTTGGAGAACTGCAGCTTATCATGGCAGGCATCTACCCGCCGCCTTCAGGCGACGCTTCCCTGATCGCCCGCTGTGAAGCCTTGCGAGGAGGATACGGATGCAGCCGCTCTGCCGACAGCATGTACCTTGCGCTGGCCGAACAGCTTTCCGCGCTCGGCCCAACCGAATTGCTGACGTTCGATGCCGGCCTGAAACTGCAAGCGGCGGCAATGGCTTCGACCGTCAACGTCAACCTGCTCGTCGCCATCCCCCCAGCGCCTTGAGTTTGTGCATCGCCACACAGGTTAAGGAAGCGTGGTTTATGAATGTCGCACAGCACAAACCCGAAAATATTCTGTTCTGACGCAACTTTTCTTCTGCGGTTTTGTTTAATGTTTGAGGAAACAAACCGTTTGCATTCAGAAGGGGCGTACCATGACACACAAACTTTTATCTTGCAGATCCCATTTACATTGGATACGGCAAAGTTACTCACAATCCTGATGGAACGAAAAGTTACCACGATGTTGTGGTGGCTTGGGCGGGATGCGGAGTTTCGTTTAGTGCTGACATTCTTGATCCATTGACGTTTAGATAAAAAAGACAGCCAAAGCAGGCTTTGACTGTCCATCGGGTGAAGTTCCTAACGACCAAGAAAGGACTTTGCCCAATGGATTGTAACACACTTGCGCGCCTGAGCGCATTTCGCCAACAACTCTACGCGTGTTTTTGCAAAGCAGGCGATGCGCTCTTCAACTGTATAGACGCCCTGCTCAGCGAGACACCCGCCCGCTCGTTTGCCGAACTGTCGCTGTCGCCCTTCTTTGTA
Source organism: Chthonomonadaceae bacterium (assembly GCA_965277875.1). Taxonomy (GTDB): domain Bacteria; phylum Armatimonadota; class Chthonomonadetes; order Chthonomonadales; family Chthonomonadaceae; genus CAWFQB01. The sequence goes on from CBDIDV010000002.1 coordinate 5,080,945, forward strand.
CGCCAGTGGCCCAGCCTCTACCAGGCTATACAAGAGGCGAGCGTAGATCGCGTGGCCTTGCAGCGGCTGTTCTGTGCGTATGTCAGTCTGCCTGCTAGGGGCGAGCGCCTGGTGCTGGGCATAGACGCGAGTTCCATCGCACGTCCGTGCAGCAAGACGGCCCAGGATCGCACGTATGTGCATCAAAGCAACCTGCCCGAAGGCAGCAAACCGGTACGACCGGGCTGGCAGTTCTCTACGCTGACCGTTCTGCCGGAGCAGCCTAGCAGTTGGACGTACATCCTGGACAACGTGCGCGTGCCGAGTACGCAAACGCAAGGCGAAGTCGCTTGTAATCAGTTGGGTCAGGTACTCCCGCTGCTGCCCTGCCGCGCGCTGCTCTTAGGCGACGGCTACTATGGCAGCGTGACGTTTCTGCTGCTGCTGTGCGCCCTGCCCGCCGAGGCCGCGTGTGACGCGCTGCTGCGCTCTGCCAGGAACCGGGTCTTGTACCGGCCTGCCCCACCGCCAACAGGCAAGCGGGGCGCACCCAAAAAGGATGGGGCGCGCTTCGCCTGTCACGAGGATAAGACGCACGGCAACCCCGACGCGAGTTGGCAGGGTACGAACGCGCAGGGGCAGCAGATACAGGTGAGCGCGTGGCACACCCTGCACTTCAAGAGGGCGCGCGACATGGTGGTAAGCGTGATCCGCATCGTGCGCCCTGACGCCAAGAACACCGAGCGCGATCCGCGCATCAGTTGGTTCGTGTGGCACGGCCAGGACAGGCCGCCCTTAGAGCAGATCGAAGGCTTGTACAAGCGCCGCTACAGCCAGGAACATGGCTACCGCGTGGACAAGCAAAACTTGCTGTGGGAAACGCCGCGCCTGCGAACGCCCACGCAGTTGCAGACGTGGACGGACATCGTGGCAGCCACGCGCAATCTGCTGTGTCTTGCCCGCCCGCTCGCGCAGGCAACGCGTCAGCCGTGGGAGAGTACACGCCGCCCGATCACGCCGCAGCAGACACGCCGGGCCATGCCGACTATTCTGATCTACTTGGGGACACCGGCCCGTTCGCCCCAAGTACGCGGAAAATCGCCGGGGCGCGCTGTGGGCGCAGCAATCAAGAAAGCGCCCACCTATGCTGTGGTGTACAAGGCCACCAACAAGAAGAAACAAGCCGTCAACAACAAACACAAGGCGGCTGTGAAAGTCTAAACGTCAATTGATCCACAAACCGAGGCTGATAGAATTGGGGCTGAACTCGGAAAAGGCATCGGCAGAAACGACAAGAACTTCTGTAAGTATCGTAAAGCCCTGATTTCTTCTGATCCCGTGGCATCGTTCATGCGCTTGTACCAGGTGTTGATGTCCTATCATCATGACGATATGGACGAAACCGATGATTACATTCACATGCAAATGCCGCAACTGGAACGCAAAATAACAGATCGCAATATTTGGAACAGAAACACTAAGACCTATAAAATTGTGTGGAAGTCTGAAACGATTTACACGCGTCTTCGGAACGAAGTAGGACATAACAGGCCACATCTGTTTCCACTCAGAAGGAAATGCAAGATCATCTGGGCGGGCTGATGAGCTTGGTAAAAAAGTGCATCGAAGACCTCACTCCCTGATGCGCCATTAGATGGATAACCCGCGCGAAGGCCTCTTGCAACGCACACAAAGGCATCCAAAAAATCAGCCGTCAGGCCACTACAAGTGATTTGACGGCTGACTTTCAGATGCTGCGTAGGTATGTTCTCGTTTGTTTCGCGTGTTTCGCGGTTTCCAATTCTCCTCGTTCCTCCTCCGTGTTCTCCGTGGTTCCACCCTTCTCGGCGTGGTACAATAGGGGTACTATGCCCACGCAATCCGTTGAAGAAAAACTCGCCACCCTGCCGACCAAACCGGGCTGTTACCTGCACAAGGACAAGAACGGCACGGTCATCTATGTCGGCAAGGCCATCAACCTCCGCAACCGTGTCCGCAGCTACTTCCAAAAGTCTGCCAACCACACGCCCAAAGTACGGCGTCTGGTCAGCAACATCGCCGACCTGGAATACATCGTCTGCGAGACCGAACTGGAAGCGCTTGTCCTCGAATGCAACCTCATCAAGAAATACCAGCCGCACTATAATGTGCGCCTGCGCGACGACAAGCAGTACCCCTACCTGTGCCTGACCCTGTCCGAGCCATTTCCGCGCCTGATTATCACGCGGCGCGTGCGACAGGACAGCAACAAGTATTTCGGGCCGTACCCTAACAGCCGCAGCGTGTACTCCACGATGGAGCTGGTCAATCGCGTGTTTCCGCTGGTCTCGTGCAACAAGTCCTTTGACGGGCGACCTGTACAGAAGCCGTGCCTGTACCACCACATGGGCCAGTGTCTCGCGCCGTGCGCGGGGCTTGCCGACAAGGAAGAGTATCGCGCCTCGTGCAAGGACGTGACCGACTTTTTGGAGGGCCGCGAAGAGAAGATCGTCAAGAAACTGCGTATCGAGATGGAAGAGGCGTCGGAGAATCTGGAGTTCGAGCGGGCGGCGCGTCTGCGTGACCGGGTGCAGGGAGTGGAAGAGGTCTTGCAGCGCCAGAAGGTCATCACGACCGAATTGATTGACCAGGACGTAATCGCGGTCGTCGAGGACGACACGGGGCTAAATGGCGCGTGTGTGCAGATGTTTTTCATACGCGGCGGCAAGCTTATCGGCCAGAACCATTTTCTTGTGGAAGGCACGGACGAGCAGACGCAAAGCGAAGTGGTGCAGGAGTTCGTCAAGCAGTATTACCAGAACGCGAATTACATCCCCCAGGAGATTTTGCTGCCCCGCGAGATCGAGGAAAACCAGATTATCCAGTCGTGGCTGCGCCAGAAAAAAGGCAAGAAGGTTGAGGTGATGGTTCCGGTTCGGGGCGACAAGAAGAAACTCGTGGACATGGCGACCGAAAACGCCACGCACGCCCTGGCGCAGATCAAGGCCGAAATGCGCGCCAAGCTGGGCAACACGGAACTGGCCCTTAAAGAACTCGGTGACGCGCTCGGACTTGCCGGCCCGCCCATGCGGATCGAATGCTACGACATCTCCAACACGCAGGGGGCCAATCAAGTGGCTTCGATGGTCGTCTGCGAGCGGGGCCAGATGAACAAGGCCGAGTATCGCCGGTTCAAAATCCAGCGCGACGACGACAAGCCCAACGACTTTGCCAGCATGGAGGAAGTAATTCGGCGCAGATTAAAAGAATCGCTGAAGGCCAACAACCCCAAGTTCAGTAAGCTGCCTGACCTGATTATCGTGGACGGCGGGCGCGGTCAGGTCAGCAGCGCCCTGGCGGCCATGACAGAAACGGGCGTGATGCTGCCCCTTGCCGGACTTGCCAAGCAGTTCGAGCATCTGTTTTTGCCCAACGAGACCGACCCGGTCATCCTGCCGCGTACATCTCAGGCCCTGTACCTGATACAGCGCATCCGCGACGAGGCGCACCGCTTCGCCAACACCTTCAACGCGCAGCTACGCGGCAAGGATCAGACACGCTCGATATTGGACGAGGTTCCGGGTATCGGGCCGAAGCGCCGCAAGCAGCTATTGCTCAACTTCGGCAGCGTCGCTAAGATGAAGCAGGCCACGCAGGGCGAACTTGCCCAGGCTCCCGGCATGAACGATGGCCTGGCCGAAACCCTCTACGACTATCTGCACGACGCCACCAAAGGCTGACTAAGCACATAATGAGCGCCGAAAACGGCAATATGTCCTACGTGGAGAACGGCAGATGACGACAACCTCAACGATAAACCAACAAGTAACAATGCCGGAACGCCGCCTGTGGACGCGGCAGGAATATGAGCGGTTCGTGCGGCTGGGCGCGTTTGGGCCTGATGATAAATTGGAGTTGATCGAAGGAGAGATCGTAAACAAGATGGCTTCGATGGACACGCCTCATGCGACGACCATTCTGCTGACCACCGAGCAGTTGCGAATTGTTTTCCCCGTCAGCTTTCAAATCCGTGTCCAGTTGCCCCTGGCGGTCAGCGATCACAGCGAACCGGAACCTGATGTCGCTGTCGTCGTTGGCGCATTGCGCGATTACGAGGACAATCACCCCACAACGGCCCTGCTTGTTGTTGAGGTCGCGGATACGTCTCTGGCTTACGACCGCAGCGCAAAAGCCGCGCTTTATGCCCGCGCGGGTGTGGGCGATTACTGGCTACTCAATTTGAACGACCGCTGCCTGGAGGCGCATCGTCAGCCGCAGGCCATGCCGGGGTGCGCATTCGGCTACGGCTACGCGCAGATCACGAACTACGACGAGACACAAACGATCACGCCGCTTGCCGCCCCCGACGCTTCGATTGCCATCACCGACCTGCTGCCCCGCCGCCGCGCCTGAACAGATGTGCGACTCTGTTATAGACGTACACAAACAACCGTCACAAACGCGCTCGAACAAACAGAAAAAAGAAGATAATGCAAACCATCCAGGAACTGTATGAGCAGAATGTTCGCGTCAGGACGGCGGCGGAACGCCTGCAACTGGCGACGCTGATCCTGAATGACATTCCGCCCCAGGCCGTCGCCGATTACAGCGAGACATGGACGGATGAGGACGTTGAAGACTTTCGCAGCGCCAGCGCCGCGTATGTGTTGAGCCGATTGGAAGAGGAAGAAGCGGGGACGGAAGGAAATGCCTGATCCCGGCGATGTGGTAACAGTGGCTTTTGTGGGTGTCACGGGTACAAAGCGCCGGCCTGCGGTCGTGGTGTCCAGTGACCTGTACCATGCCAACCGCCCTGATGTGATCGTCGGGCTGTTGACAACACAAATTGGCGGCGCGACGACGCCAACAGATTACCGCTTGCAGGATTAGTCGGCATCCGGTTTGAACCAGTCCTCCGTATATCGCGCCTTCCTGGGAACGTATACGGCGACATCCGTGCAGGTCATCGGGCGATTGTCGGAGCGCGACTGGCAGGGCGTACAGGTGTGTTTCACCCTCGCCCTCGCCGTGTCTGCAAAACCGCGATTTTTGTACGACACGGCATGAAAAGCCTGTTTTGCTATACGGCAAATACATCGGCGAGATCAACGGACAGGTCGGGAAGTGCGCGGGATTGCAGCGTCTGCCCGTTGGCGTAGAGGCCGACGGTTTCCGCGCCGTCTGCGGACAGGCGCAGAACCTGAATCGTTTCCGCCTGCGAACTGACGAGCCATGCCTCCTCGACCCCAATGCTGCGGAAATCCTCGATCTTGTCGCGAACGATGCTGGCGGTTTCGCTGGGCGACAGTATCTCTATGACAAGCTGCGGGGCGACCGTGAGCGGCCCCTCTATCATAATGCCGCCCGCCTGCTCCACGCGATCATTCGTGATAAACAGCACGTCCGGCTGCCGCACCTGCAAACGGGGTATCCGTCGTATGAGAACATCGAATGGAGCGGTAATGACGATGCCGCTTCGCCGCATTTGCTCATACACGCTTAACAGCAGGATCAGTTTGATAACGATGCGCTGATGAGTAAGCAAAAGCGAACTCATAAAAGTACGAACTCCTTCAACGATGGCGTAGGGCTGAAGCGTGGGGCGTTCGTTCATAAACTCCTGAACGTATCGCTCATACGTCAGCAGTTCCGCGTCGGGCGAATGCAGTTCCGCTCCCTGATTTTGCGCGGCGATTGTCATGTTGATTTCCCTTTACGTTGCGACACATCGAAAGCCGAGGTGCGATGATGCACGCTCAGGCGGCGCATGAAAGCGAGTCGTTATCCAGAACTTGTTTGCTACATCGAACCATGAACCACCACGCAAAACGCGAGCTTTATCCGGCGATCCTGAAGCTGCGGGGCCTAATGGATCACGCGGCGAGGAATAGCGGTAAGACGTGCTGCTGTAATAATCGTTGCACCATTCCCATACATTTCCAGCCATGTCTAAAAGCCCGTAGGGGCTTGCGCCTTTTGGGTAAGTATTCAATGGCGTTGTACTTCCCGCATCGCCTGGAGAGACGCGCGAAAAACGACAACGATCTATCGTCCAGTCATTGCCCCAGGGGAATACTCTGCCGTCTGTTCCACGCGCGCCTTTTTCCCACTGAGCCTCAGTTGGCAAGTCAACTCCCGCCCACTGACTGTATCTCTTGGCGTCGTTCCAACTGACGTTTACTATAGGATGTGTGTTCTGCCAGCCCCACGCAGGAGTAGGTGGCATACTTTTCCCCATTGCAGAGCAGAACATCGCGTATTGTGCAACCGTTACAGGCTGTCGGTACATGTAGAAGCCACTCAGCCATACTTGACGTTGGGGGTACTCGTCCGATCCAGCATAAGTGCTTCCCATAGTAAATCCACCGGTTGGTATCCATACTATTTCTGCACCATCAACAGGGTTAAATATAGTTTGCCCTGAAGTGCCGGACTGTGCCAGCGCAACAGGCGGCTTAGGCGCGGAACCTGTTGGCGTAGAGAAAGGTGTGGTAGAAGGTTTCGGCGGCGTGGGCGTAGGCTGTGTGGGAGCAGACGTAGGCTGTGTTTGTGATGGGCTTGCGCTCACCCACCAACGATCCGGTGAAACGGTCGGCGTTGGCGCGGGTGAGGCGGCGGGCGGCGGCGTAACGGCGGGGGAATTGTTCGGGACGGCGTTGACAGGTAGCGCAACTGTCTGCAACGCAGTCGTCTGTTGTGCGGCATGGTACGATGCGGCTTTGTGCAGGGCCGTGGAGACGACATTTTCAAAATGGCCTATCTGCGCGAATGGGCCGCAGCACCAAGTTTCGAGGGCATGGGCGAGGGCGGGAACTTCGGGGGCGGAAACGTGTCTCAAACGCCCGAATACATCCGAATGAGCGGGGTTCTTGAAATCCCCGCCGGAAAAAAGCAGGTTTTCGCCGGTGTGAAACGCGTCCCACAACCCCGGACTAACGGCAAGGGCGCGCAGGGCCGTGTAGATCACGAGAGCGGAGAAGTTGTCTAAATTGTGGTCGTAGTTTGTTCCCTGCCGCTGCGGGTGCTGATAGTTGATGTGGCCGAGTTCGGCGCAGTTCGTGCCGTGCAAACTTGGAACGTACAGGGCATCGTAATCCACCAGCCGGATCGCGCCTTTGACCGTTACCAGAACGTTGCCGTGCTGCAAATCGCCGTGCGCCAGACGACTGCCCTGCAAACTGTTCACCAGGCCGCGCCACTGCGCCGCGAGCTTCAGCAGGTTTTGGGGCCGCGCCAGATGCTTTTTCACATACGAGTGCAGCGCGACGCCGTCCACCCACTGCATTTTAACGAGCGGATATGTCTGTCCCAGCAGGCGAATGCCCTGCGGCTGATACGCGAAATCCACCAGGAAAGGCAGCCAGAGTTCTTTGAGGTGTCGGCTGACATGCTCGTAGTGCCGCTGCTGATCTACGGCCTGCCGCAGAAAACAGCGCACGGCCCACCGCTTCCTGCCGTTTTGGATCTCGTACACACTGGCAAAGTTGCCCGACGCCACGCGAGGCAGGCCCATCGGCAGCAGGGCCACTTGGCCCGCTTTCAGTTCCGGGTCTTCAAAGCAGAAGCGCGGGTTCTGAACCGCGTCCTGATAGTCGGTCGGATTAGGCCATTTCATACGCGTCGTATTTCCACAGTCGTACACACATGCCTAAACAAACGCCGCCTGACACTCACAGCGTAAGAGTATCGAAAGAGTATCAGACGGCGAGCGGTATGCTTAAAGCGCGTCCTGCGTCATCACGTTATCTACAAGCCGCCAGATGCTGCGGGGGTTGGCATCCTGGAGTTCAGCGGGAAGTACCTCAGCGGGAAAGTCCTGGTAGCAGACGGGACGGGCAAAACGGAAAATGGCTGCTGTGCCAACGGATGTAGTGCGGGTGTCAGTCGTGGCGGGATAGGGGCCGCCGTGCTGCATGGCCGCGCATACCTCCACGCCCGTCGGGAAGCCGTTGAACAGCAGCCGGCCCGCTCTGGTTTCGAGAATGGCGATCAGCGTTTTGTACGTATGCAGGTCTAAGGGCGTGCCGTGAATGGTGGCGGTAAGCTGTCCCTCCAGACTTCGGGCGACGGTTTCCATTTCCCCGACCGTGCCGCACGAGACAAGCAAGGTGGACGGGCCGAAGACCTCGTCGGCCAGATGCGGCGTATTGAGAAACGTGGGCGCGTCCGTGGTGAACAGGGCCGCGCCCGCCTGCGCGTGACCCGTTTCCTCGACCTCGACAGTCGCGCTCGCCTGCCGGACGCCAGATGTGGCCTGCAATTTGCCGATGCCCTGCCCGAACGCATCGCTGATGCCCGCGTACAGCATGTGTCCCGGTGGCGTCTGCGCGATTTTCTCTGCCGATTGTGCAACAAACGTTTGCAGCGCGTCGTTTTCGAGTCCGACCACAAGGCCGGGATTGGTGCAAAACTGGCCCACGCCCATCGTTACGGAGGTTGCTAATCCCTCGGCGATTTTTGCGCCCCGCTCGGCAAGCGCGCCGGGCAGCACGAAAACGGGGTTGACGCTGCCCATTTCGGCATACACGGGAATCGGGCGCGGGCGCGCACACGCAGCATTGAACAGGGCGCGTCCGGCTCCCAGCGAACCCGTAAACCCGACTGCCTGCAAAAGCGGATGCTGCACAAGCGCAACGCCCGTGTCGCGCAAACCATGCAGCAGGCTGAACACGCCTTCGGGCATACCGGACTCGCGCGCCGCTTTGAGGACGGCCTGCGCGGTCATCTCCGAGGTTCCGGGATGCGCGGGATGCGCTTTGACCACAACGGGACAGCCTGCGGCGAGCGCAGACGCGGTATCGCCGCCCGCCACGCTGAACGCGAACGGGAAGTTGCTCGCGCCGAACACGGCCACGGGGCCAAGCGCGATCAGCATCCGGCGCAGGTCGGGACGGGGCGCGGGCTGACGATCCGGCATGGCGCGGTCAATACGCGCGTCCACCCACGAACCTTCGCGCACAAGGGCGGCGAACATTTTTAACTGGTTTATGGTGCGGCCCCGTTCGCCGGTCAGACGGGCAAGCGGCAGGCCGGTTTCCTCGTTCGCGCGATGCAGCAGGGCGTCGCCAAGCGCGAGTATCTCGTCCGCGATCCGTTCCAGAAACATGGCCCGCTGTTCCGCCTTTAGCCCGCGATAAACCGGAAACGCCATATCCGCCAGCACAAGGGCGCGGTCTACTTCGGCGTTCGTGGCGGCATGAAAGGCAGGGGCAAGCGTGGCTCCCGTCGCGGGATTGGTCGCGTAAATATCCGCTGTCGCCTCCGAAGAGACAGCATTGCCGATGAAATTAAATCCGTGCAGATCCATAAGTAAACATCCTTGTTGTCTTGAACTAAGATTTTTAGGATTAGCAGAATTGATCGTATGGTTCGTTACTTTGATTGGATCGAGCTTCTAATTCACCAGATCAAAGTTCGTGACAGCAATCCTGTTAATCCCATCAATCCCAAAAATCTTAGTTCAAGACGTTAGCGCACCGTGTTTGTTAATGTGCCAATCGGCTCGATGGTGATGTGGATAGTGTCGCCGAACTGGAGGGTGAAGGGGGCGGGCGGCACGATGCCCGTGCCGGTCAGCAGAAAGCAGCCGTGCGGGAAACTGGTCTCCCGGTACAGGTAGTTGACCAGTTCGTGCGGTGTGCGCTTGAGTTGCGACAGGTGCGTCGTGTCCTCGAAAACCGTTTTGCCTTCGCGCTGAATGTGCAGGTGAATGGGGGTTTCGGGCGGCAGGCTGTCGCGCATTACGAGTATGGCGGGGCCAAGCGCACACGCGCCGTCATACGTTTTCGCCTGCGGCAGGTACAGCGGGTTTTCGCCCTCGATGTCGCGGCTGCTCATGTCGTTGCCGACCGTGTAGCCGACGATCACGCCCCGCGCATTGATGACAAGCGTGAGTTCGGGTTCCGGCACATTCCATTGCGAGTCGCGCCGAATGCGAACCGGCTGCCCATGCCCCACGACGCGGGCGGCGGTGGACTTGAAGAACAGTTCGGGCCGCTCGGCCTCGTAGACGCGGGCGTAGAAATCCTCGCCGCCCGCTGTTTTCGCCTCTTCCATGCGAGCGTCGCGGCTGCGGAAATACGTGACGCCCGCCGCCCACACTTCCTGACTGACGATGGGCGCAAGCAGCTCGTCCGGGTTGAGCGCCTGTTCCGTGACGGGCGTTTCGTCAATAAGGCTTTGCAGCGTCCAGGCAAGGTCGTCGCTGTTGAGCAGCGTGTCCCAATCCACGTTGCCCAGGGAGTAGATGTGGTTTTCCACCTGTACTAATGCTCCGCGCGTGGTGCGATACAGCAGCATGATGTGGCGTCCTTTACGTTTTGGCGTATGCCCGCGTTGATTTGGCGTAGCGATCCGGGCTGAGCGCGGCGATGTCGAGAGACGGTGCGCGATCCAATAAGAGTTGTGCCATCAGTTTACCCGTAATCGGGCCGAGGCTCACGCCCATCATGGCGTGTCCCGTCGCCGCGCTCAAATTTGTGTAGTGGGCAAAGCGTCCGATGTAGGGCAGGCCGTCGGGCGAGCAGGGGCGCAGGCCGCTCCACACGGGCAGGTCGCGAAAATCATCCGGGCCGAATTGGGGAAAGTAGCGGGGAATGCTGTCAAGTATGCCCTGTACGCGGGCCGGGTTGACGCCCGCATCCATGCCACCGATCTCCATTGTGCCGCCAAATCGCAGCGTGTCGCCCATCGGCGTTACGGCCACGCGCGCCTCGGTCAAAATCGAGCATAGGTTGGGCTGCTGTCGGGGATTTGGGAGCGTGATGCTGTACCCCTTGCCCGCCTGCATAGGCAGCGTCAGGCCAAGTCCGCGTACAACGGACGGCGACCACGCCCCGCCCGCCAAAACGTACTCGTCCGCTTCGTATTCGCCCTGTGCGGTCAACACGGTCTGGATGCGCCCCGGCTCGATGCGCCAGCCCATTACTTCCGTATTCCAGCGCAGGTTTGCGCCGCCCACTTCCAGCGCCTGCGTCAATCCCGCCGTAAACCGCTGTGGGGATAAGTGGCAGTCCTGCGAAAAGTAGACCGCGCCCGCAATGTCCATTTGCAGGCCGGGATCGAGATTTGCCGCTTCCGATGCGGTCAGCACTAAGGCGGGCAGACCCAATCGCCGCGCGTGTTCGGCCTGCGTCCCCTCCTCGTGCAGACCGCGCTCCGTCTTGCACAGCATCAGCAGGCCTTTTTTCACCAGACCGAACGCATTGCCGAACGTGTCGGCCAGTTCCTCATAACAGGCGCGGCTGGCAAGGTTCAGGTCGCGCAGCAGGGGCGCGGAACGCGCGACATGGTCGGCATTCGCGCTGCGGCAGAACGCCACGCCCCAGCGCATTAAATCCGCATTCAGGCGCGGACGGATGTAAAAAGGGCTTTGCGCGTTGAGCATCATCCGCAGCCCCAGGCCCACCATGCCCGGCGCGGCGAGCGGCACAAAATGTGACGGCACGATCATGCCCGCGTTGCCATGCGAACACGCGTCCCGTTCCGCCCCGCCCCGCTCCAGAACCGTGACGCTATGCCCCGCCTGCATCGCATAATACGCCGTGCATAGCCCGATTACGCCCCCGCCGATTATGATGATGGATTTAGGCATGGATATGTGATGATCCGCGTTGTCCGGCATATAAAATGCCGGATATTAGGCCTGCGGCCAACTGTTCTATTGATGAAAGATGGCCTGCATCTTAAATGGGAACACGCGTCTGCCTTGCGTTGACGAGGCGGTTGGCCGCAGGCCTAGTATCCGGCATTTTATATGCCGGACACTATACCATTGCAAAAAGGGTCAGCGGTATTGAAAATCAAGGCTGCGTCGGCAGTGACGAACGCGCTGCCGCGTATAGTCGGGATGACATGGTCGCCTTCGACACGGACTGACCCTGCAAACATGCTGCCGACAATGCTTTCCTGTCGCCACACTTCGCCCTCGCGCAGTTTGCCATCGGCGTACAGGCAGGCCAGTTTCGCGCTTGTGCCGGTTCCGCAGGGCGAACGGTCGTAGGCTTTGCCGGGGCAGAGAACGAAGTTTCTACTGTCTATGTGCGGCGTGTCGGAGGGCGCGAACAGTTCAATGTGGTCTATCTCGTATCCATCGCGGCCCGTTACGCCGGCCTGGGCAAGCGCCTGCCGTACCCGCCATGCCCATTCTGTCAGCGCCTCGACATTGGCGAGTTCCAGCTTCTGCCCATGTTCGCCGACAAGAAAAAACCAGTTGCCACCCCACGCCACATCGCCGCGCACGGTTCCGATCCCCTTGACCGCAACGCGCACGTCTTTAGCATGACGGTACGCAGGCACGTTTTGAACGGAGACCTCGCCGTTGTCGTGCAGCCGCGCCGTGACGACGCCGACAGGCGTTTCTAATTTGTGTTCACCGGGTGTAATGCGGCCCAGATAGGCCAGCGTGGCGATCACGCCGATTGTGCCATGCCCGCACATGCCCAAATACCCGACGTTGTTAAAGAAGATCACGCCCGCCGCGCAGTCCGGCAATGTGGACGGAACCAAGAACGCGCCTACCATCACATCCGAGCCGCGCGGCTCACAGACCACGCCGCGCCGAAACTCGTCATGCAGTGCGCGAAACACGGTCAATTGTGCCGCCACGCTGACAAGCCCCAGATCCGGCCCGCCCTCGACAACGGTGCGCGTCGGCTCGCCGCCCGTGTGCGAGTCGATCACGCGTACTTTTGTGATTTTAGGTTGATCCATAAGATGTGGGGAAGACGGGTACAAAGAACGTACCCATCTTGGAGGCGCTTCGCGCCAAACGTCCTCGCGGACGTAAATGCCTTGTGTTCCAGCGTATCGCGTCCGTGAGGACGCTTGGCGAAGCCTCCAAGACGGGTACGTTCTTTGTACCCGGCTAAAAGACAGGACGCGTTTCGATGCCGTGCCGAATGATTTTCAGAATTTGTTCGCGTTCCGCGCCTGCGATGGGCAGGCGGGGGGCGCGTACCCATTCCGCGCCCAGGCCGCATTCCTGCAGGGCGAGCTTGATGTACTGCACGAACTTGATGGGTATGTCCAGATGCAGCAGGGGCATGTACCAGCGATAAATCTCCCGCGCCTTGTCCCATTGCCCGCTCGTGGCGAGTTCCCACAGATATTGATTCTCGCGGGGGAACGCGAGGCCGACGCCCGCGATCCAGCCTTCCGCGCCCAACAGAATGCTTTCGAGCGCCAGATCATCCACGCCCGTAAACAGGGTATAGCGGTCGCCGAGCAGATTGTGAATGTCCGTGATGCGGCGCACGTTGCCTGACGACTCTTTGATGGCGACGAACTTAGGCTCGTCCGCCAGTTCCGCAAACATTTCGGGCGTGATGTCTACGGTGTAGGCGACGGGGTTATTGTAGCAGATGATGGGCAGGCCGCTCGCATTTGCGACCGTCCGAAAGTGTGTCATGGTTTCGCGTGGGTCGGCCTTGTAGACCATCGCGGGCAGCAGCATGATGCCGTCCGCGCCCAGATTCTCCATGTCGCGGGCGTAGCGGCAGGCCGCGCTCGTACTGTTCTCGGCTACGCCGCTCAGGACGGGAACGCGATTGCGGCTGACCTCGACCGCCATACGCATAATCTGCCGCTTTTCCTCCGGTTCAAGGGCGGCGTTCTCGCCCAGCGATCCCAGCATCACCAGGCCGCTGATGCCCGAAGCGAGCAGAACCTCCAGATGCCGCGCTGTGGCTTCCAGGTCTAAACTTTCGTCCTGCTTAAACTGCGTCGTGACGGCGGGAAATACGCCCTTCCATTTTGTCATAGCTGTTCTCGAATGAGGGGGAGAGGGATAGCCGCAAATGAACGCGAATGAACGCGAATACAATGCAAAACAAGATCAGAAGGGGATTGTCGCTCTATACATGGCAATATGGCCCTTGAACCCTGTTTTGCACTCATTTGCGTTTATTCGCGTTCATTTGCGGCTATATCCTGTTTTTAGATGATCTGACTGATGGGGTCCGCGCCTTCGACGCCTACGAGTTTCTGGTTCAGGCCGCCGTAGAAGTACGTGAGCCGGTTGGGATCAATGCCCATCTGATTTAGAATGGTGGCGTGAAGATGTTTTACCTTGTACGGGTCTTCCACCGCCGCGCTGCCCAGTTCGTCGGTCTGGCCGACCGATACGCCGCCCTTGATGCCGCCGCCCGCCATCCACATCGTAAAGCCATACGCGTTGTGATCGCGGCCCGTGCCTTCCGCATACTCTGCCGTGGGCTGGCGTCCGAACTCGCCGCCCCACACGATCAGGGTGCTGTCCAAAAGTCCGCGCTGTTTCAGGTCTTTGAGCAGGCCTGCGATAGGCTTGTCGGTCTCGCCCGCGTGCAGATTATGGTTGACCATGATGTCGTTATGCGCGTCCCAGGTGCTGTCTACGTGACTGCCGCCGGAATAAAGTTGGATAAAGCGGACGCCCCGCTCCACCAGTCGCCGCGCCATCAGGCACTGCCGCCCGAACACCTGCGTCCGCTTGTCGTCCAGGCCGTACATGTCTCTGGTCGCCTGCGTTTCCTTGCTCAGGTCAACCGCTTCCGGCGCAGACGACTGCATCCGGTAAGCCAGTTCGTAGCTGGCGATGCGCGCGGCCAGATTGGAGTTGTCGGCGCGGCTCAGTTCGTGTTCCTGATTGTAGTCGCGCAGGGTGTCGAGCATCTGCCGCTGCATGGCCTCGCTTTCGCCCTGCGGACGTTTCAGGTCCAGAATCGGCGTGTCGCCCGCGTTGATGACGGTCGCCTGATAACTCGCGGGCATGTAGCCGCTCGACCAGTTTTTGGCCCCGCTGATCGGCCCGCCGCGCGGATCGAGCATCACGACAAAGCCGGGCAGGTTCTGGTTGACGGTTCCCAGGCCGTAATTGGCCCAGGTTCCCAGGCACGGGCTGCCGCTCAGGATCTTGCCCGTGTTCATTTGAAGCATGGCCGAGCCGTGAATGGGCGAATCCGCCGTCATGCTGTGGATGAACGCGATGTCGTCCACGCACGTCGCCAGATTGGGAAACAGGTCGGACACGTACTTGCCCGATTTACCATAGGGCTTGAACTTCCACTTGGGTTCCACGATGCGGCCCTGATTTTTATGCCCGCCGCGCCCGAACGTCTTGACTTCGATGGTTTTGCCGTCCATGCCGTACATGGTGGGCTTGTAATCGAAGGTGTCTATCTGGCTCGGCCCGCCGTACATGTACAGAAAAATGACCGACTTGGCCTTTTGGGGGATCATCGGTTTTTTGGGCGCAAGCGGGTTGTCGAATTTCGCGTTTGCCGCCTTGGCGTGGGGATTGATGGCGGCGTCCAGCGCGCTCGCCGGGGCCGCAAAGAAGCCTTCCTCGCCCAGCATCGCGGCCAGGGCCACGGACGTAAAGCCGCTGCCCGTCTGCCAGATAAACTCCCGCCGCGTCCGCCCGCAAAACTCGCCCTTATTGGATTGATCGCTCATTAGTCCGTGTCCATTTCCCTGTGTGTTTAGAGGGTTCCCGAAGTCGCATAGCCAACGCGCATACCGTAATGTATCCCGTCAGGCCGTTTATTGTAGGCCCGCATGGAGGCCGTGTAATCATCCTCGTCTATTTCGTACTCGCCGGTTTCAATGTCAATGACAAGAAATTTGCCGTTGTTGTCCGGTTCCAGCAGATCACGCAGACGCAGCTCGTAGATTTTCCAGCCCCGTGCGGCTACCTCGTTCGCGCTTGGGCGTGTTGGTTGCATATCTACCTCTTTAGTGCTTACGACTCGTCAGAATCAACAGGAGGCACAGGGCGAGCAACAAGCGTCCCATCTGATCTCTTGATTTCAAAACCTCCAAGCCATACATGCCCTTTGAAGAATGGCCGATCAATGGCAAGAAAGCCGTGAGCAAGCGTCGGACTCTGCTCTAGAAGTGCTTTGCCTAAACCAAACTGCCCCTGTCGCGCGAGCGATGGACGGCAGAATTTATCGTCTACTTCCAAAAACGCTTTATCTTTGGGCATACAATCGCTGTTGCTAAAGTCAATCGTCAATGCAAACCAGCCTTCACCCTCATTAGGCCTCAAAATAGCGCGACTAACTATTTTCTCGACTTGTGTGTCATCCACCCAAAGTCCTTCGCGTCCTGAAAATGCGTCAAGAGTTGGCTTTATTATATTATCAATATCCGCTCTATGCCCATGTTCATAAAAAAACTTTGGGGACACAAACCAACGTAGCTCGCACTCAATTTTGCCAGTAAACACCGATGTAGACTGCGGACATATTGACCTAAGCTGAGTCTTATATGCTTCCTTTCTGTCGCTGCTCGCTTGGAGCGAGAGTGGAGGGTCTGGACAAAGCACATGGTATTGGTTTAATCCAGCAAGGATTTCGATTTTGCTGGGCTTGATAAAATCATCATCCGCAGGTGAGATTGCAGGTGTCATAGTAGTTCCTTTTGTTAATGAGGTGCATATTAGGGACGCGCGCGTTATTCATTTTAGCAGAACTGTTGTGTAATGCACATCTGCCCCCTCGGAATAAATTCCTGGGCTACGGGCCTGCGGCCAAGTGTCCTTCGGACACACCCATCTTCCGTAAGCGTACCGTGTCCGAAGGACACTTGGCCGCAGGCCCGTAGCGAAGCACTTCAGTGCGTTGAATCTTTGTTAGGACTGTAGGAGGAACCCCCACAGCACCTGCCAGCAGAAGTTGTTTTTAGCCATAGCAGGTTGGCCTCAATCCAGGTAGATAAACTCGTTCAGGTTCAGGGCGATGACGCAAAAGGCGCGGAGGGCGTCGGGCGCGGTTTGGCCGTGCTTCTGGCGCAGAGTTTGCAGGAAGCGCAGGCCGCGCGTGATTTCAGCGTTCGTGGGTTCGCGCTGCATCACGCGGCGCAGGGCAAGCGTCACCTGTGCGGTCTCGTTCGGGCCGGCCTGTTTTTGCAGGTAGGCCGCGAACGCCTGCGCCTGGTCGTTGATGAACGCGCTGTTGAGCAGGCCCAGCGCCTGCGTGGGCTGCGTGGTCGCGAACCGAACCGGACATGTCGCGTCCGTGTCGGCCATGTCGAAACTGGCGAGCAGGGGCAGGCCCAGCGACCGCTTCACATGCACGTACACGCTGCGCCGTGTCTGGTCAATAGGCGCGGACACAGGCCAGCCGTAGCCGGGGCGGGACTGCCCCGCCAGCACCTCGGCAGGAATGGTCGGGTACACGGACGGGCCGTACAATGTCGGGTTCAGGCTGCCGTTTACGGTCAGGATCGAGTCGCGCACCTCTTCGGCGTCCAGTCGGCGCATGTCGAAGTGGGAGAGCAGATCGTTCGTCGGGTCTTTGGCGAGTGACCTGGGCGAAGGCGTGGACGCCATGCGATACGCGCTTGACAGCATTATTTGACGGTGCAGGGGCTTCAATCGCCATTCGTTCTTGACCAGTTCCGAGGCCAGATAATCCAGCAGTTCGGGATGCGTGGGCTTGTCGCCCTGAAAGCCGAAGTTGCTTGCCGAACGCACGATGCCACGCCCGAAGTGGTGCTGCCATACGCGGTTAGCGATCACGCGGGCCGTGAGCGGATTGGACGGGCTGGCGATCCAGTCTGCCAGCGCGAGTCGGCGGCCCGACGACGTGACGCCCTCCGGCTTGCGGATGTCGGGGGCGGGCGGGGCCAGAACGGACGGAAAGGCGGGCTGCACCTCGTCACCGGGAACGTGCGGGTTGCCGCGCATCAGCACATGTGTAGCAACGACTTTGGGCGACTCCGTGATGCACAGCGCCCGTTCCAGGTCGCGGGGCGGCGACTTGAGCAGGTCGTCCTGTTGCTTGCTCAGTTCCGTGTAGCGGTCGAACTTTTCCTGCGTGAGCAGGGCGGGAACGCGCTTCTGGAGAATGGCGATACGCGCCTGCTTGTGCTTGAAATCTTCCTTTTCGACCGGGGCGAAGTCTTTCTTGACGCTGTCCTCAATCGCCGTGATCTGCTTTTCCACATCGGACAACTGACGACGGTACGCGGCATCCTCCTGCGCGAATCGCTGCTGTGCGGCAAGCGGAGAAATGGGGCGCAGGCTGTTTAGTTCGGGCGAGCGGCCCCGGTCGCCGTAGCGCGTCGTCCCCTGAAAGAACGAGAGCAGGCGGTAATAATCCTTTTGCGGGATGGGGTCTAATTTGTGGTCGTGGCAGCGGGCGCAGTTCACGGTCAGACCCAAAAACACCTGCCCGGTCGTGGCGACAAGGTCATCGAGTTCGTCGTAACGCGCCTGTTCGGGGTCGGACGGCTCATCGTCCCACGCGCCCAGGCGATAGTAGCCGGTCGCGATTAGAGATTGCGGCGTCCGATTGGGCATCTCGTCGCCCGCAAGCTGCTCGCGGATAAACTGGTCATACGGCTTATCGGCGTTCAGGGCTTGGATCACGTAGTCGCGATAGCGCCACGCGAACGGCTTGGGATCGTCACGCTCGAAGCTGTTGGTCTCGGCATAACGGACGAGGTCAAGCCAGTGCCGCCCCCACCGCTCGCCGTACTGCGGACTGGCAAGCAGCCTGTCCACGACTTTTTCATAGGCGTTCGGGGACTTGTCGGCCAGGAACGCGCTGACCTCGGCGGGCGTGGGCGGCAGGCCGGTCAGGTCGTATGTGGCGCGGCGCAGCAGAGCGGTTTTACCCACGGGCGGGGCGGGGGCGAGGCCGGACTTTTCCAGTTTGCCCAGAATAAAGCGGTCTATCGGGTTCGCGGCCCAGGTTTGCTGTTTTACCGCTGGCACAGTTGGACGCTTTACAGGCTGAAATGACCAGAAGCGCATGGTTTCGGCGTTGACAGGAGGCGGGCCATGCTTTGTGACCGCCGCGCTCGCGCCGCCCGCTTTGCCGGACGGGGCGGGATCAGCGGGCATCGGCATACCCATGTTGACCCATTTGGTAAGCGTTTCGATCTGCGCTTTGGGCAGTTGTCCGCGCGGGGGCATTCGCCGCCCGTCATAATGCACGGCGCGCAGGATAAGGCTGTCGGCAGGCTTTTCCAGAGACACGCCCGGCCCGCTGCTGCCGCCTTTCAGGATCGAGGCCCGCGTGGACATTTCCAACTGCCCGCTCGCCCCCGCGCCCTCGTGACAGGAGTAGCAGCTCGCCTTTAGTATCGGCTTTACCTGCGTGTCGTAAAACTTGATGGCGTCCGGGGGGAAAGCGGCCTGTGCAGGCGCAGTCGTTGAAGTGACCGCATTGGCGGACGCGGCGGAACCGTTCGGCTGTTGCGCCATGCCTGCCCGTGATGCCGAAGACGGCTTGCCCGTTGCGGTGTGCGCTGTTTGCGTTTTTTTGTCCGTCGCGGTCTGCCCCAGCGCGGCGCTCACGCCCAATGCCAGAGCGGGCGCGGCCAGCGCCAGAGGAAACCTGCCTGCAAAACGTTTGTTCATACTGTCTTCCGCCCCAAACCAAATTGATTTTAGCAATGCCGACGCAAACCGCCGTTCGCGTCCAAAGTCATGCCTGTATCATTATAACACCGACTTGGTGAAAACTGCGCCGTTGTAATGAGAATGCGCCGTTACCCCGCCCGCCGCAAATACACCTGCATTTCAGAAACATACGCCGCGCCTAATGCGTCGTTACGCCGAGGTAGACAAGCAAATCCGAGTGAGCCGAACGATACCTACGACTTTGTATGTATCTGTATGATGTTCAGCCACGCCTTTTGATACATCTGATTTGAAAACATCTCTTGCCCTGAACCCGGATGCGGGTTTAACGAAAGTTTGATACGGAGGGGAGTTGCAGTGAAACGCAGTACCATTGTAACCTGTTTGATTTTGTGCGCGACGCCCATGATCGCGCCGCGCCTGAGCGCGGGACAGAAAACCGCGCCCAAGAAGAACCGTCCAGCAGCAGCGGAAGACCGCGTTACCCTACCGCAGGAAACGGGTATCGGCACGCTGGAACTGGTGACAACGTTCAGCGGCCCGATGCCGACCGGCGTGGCGGTCAGTTCCACGGGGCGTATCTTCGTGAACTTTCCGCGCTGGGGCGACAAGGTGGACTACACTGTCACCGAGATGAAGGGCAGTCAGCCGACTGCGTACCCGCCCGGCATACGCCAGAACGTTGATAGCATCAAGGAAGGCGTCAAGCAGGAGGGCAGCGCGCAGGCCGACGCCCTTGTATCGGTGCAAAGCGTCGTGATTGACAGCCGGGACAGGCTGTGGATACTGGACACGGGCAGCCCGCTGTTCGCGCCTACCACGGTCGGCGGCCCCAAGCTCATCGGCGTGGACCTGAGAACCAACAAGATTTTCAAGAAGATCATCTTTCCCGCCGATGTCGCCCTGCCGACCACGTATCTTAACGATGTGCGCTTCGACCTGCGGCGCGGAACCGAGGGCATGGCCTACATTACGGACAGCGCAGAAAATGGGCCGAACGGCATCATCGTCGTAGACCTCGCCAGCGGCAAGAGTTTTCGCAGGCTGAACGACCACCCTTCGACAAAAGCCGTGCCGGGATTTCTGCCGATTGTCGAGGGCCAGCCCATAATGAAGCGCGAACCGGGTAAGCCCCCGGAATACATGAAGATGGGTTCGGACGGTATCGCCATCGCTTCGGACGGCAAGAAGCTCTACTACTGCCCGCTCGCCAGCCGACACCTGTATAGCGTCAGCACGGACGCCCTGATAGACCAGACGCAGACCGACGAACAGGTAGCCGCGACCGTGATTGATGAGGGCGACAAGGGCGGCGGCTCGGACGGCCTCGAAACCGACGCGCAGGGACGCGTCTATTGCACGGAATACGAGCATAACGGCATTGCGCGGCGGCGCACGGATGGCACATTCGAGACGGTCGTATACGACCCGCGCGTTTTATGGCCCGATACCATGAGCATAGCCGCCGACGGGTATCTGTATTTCACCAACAATCAGCTTCACCGTCAGCCCAACTATCACGGCGGCAAAGACCTGCGCCAAAGACCCTACTCCCTGCTGCGCGTCAATATCAACAGCAAGCCCGTCAAGCTGGACAACGCCACGACCGCACAAAAGTAACTGCTTGGCGACAACTGTATTTGCGTCCGTGAGGACGCTTGGGCGAAGCCCTCCGAGACGGGTACGTTCTTTGTACCCGCCTCCTCCGGCTACATAATGCAGTCTTAACAGGCATGTTGTGATGCGCTGCCTTGTTGGGGTATGCTTTGGGGCATGAAAGCCCCTGTCTTTGTTCGAAAACTTACTTGTGAAGAGCGTCTGCAACTCGAAGCCGGACTGCACAGCAAGAGCGCCTTCACGCTCAAACGCTGTCAAATCCTGCTTGCCAGCGCGTCACAGCAAACGGTCAAACAAATAAACGAGCGGTTTGGCTTTGCCGGACAGACCATCCGCCACGTCATTCACGCCTTCAACGCGCGCGGCATGGCCGCTCTACAAGAACGTTCCCGTGTGCCGACCAGCCTGCAACCGGTGCTGACAGCCGACAAGCGCGAACAACTGTATACCATTTTGCACCACAGCCCGCGCACTTACGGCAAGAACCGCTCGACATGGACGCTCAAACTGCTGGCAGAAGTGACCTGCGAACAAGGTCTAAGCGAGCAGGCACTCTCCGAACCCACGATATTAGACGCCATTCGCCGTCTGAATGTCGCGTGGAAGCGGGCCAAGCACTGGATCAGCAGCCCCGATCCCGCGTACACGCGAAAAAAAACCGACGCGACCGGATAGTACGCTTGCTCGCCAAGCATCCCGACTGGCAACTCGCCTTCCAGGACGAAGTCTGGTGGAGTCGTCTGGCGCAGCCCAATATGTCGGCCTGGTCGCAGGACAAACCGCTGCGCTTGGTCGAAAAACAGGCTGACAAAGCGGATACGGAGCCGAAAGCCCTCTGCTGTTATGGCGTTTTGCTCGCGTCAGGCGAGCAAACAGGCAAGATGTTGTTGCGCTTTGTGGACGGTCGCCCGGTCAGCCAAGTGACCTGTGACTACCTTACCTGGCTGGCCGAGAAGATGACGGCGTTAGGCAAGAAGGCATTGGTTCTGATCTGGGACAACGCCAGTTGGCACAAGAGCCGGATCGTGCGGAACTGGCTCAAGGCGCACAACCGAACAGTCAAGCAAGACGGCGGTTGTCGCCTGCTGGTCTGCTTCTTGCCAAGTAAGAGTCCGTGGCTCAACAACATCGAACCCAAGTGGGTACACGGCAAACGCGCTGTTGTCGAGCCGGCCAGTACGCTTACGGCTGCTGAGTTGATCGAGCGCATCTGCGCTTACTACCAGTGCGAGTACGAAGCGCACTTAACACAACATGTTTGTTAATTATGCAATAAGGAAACCAACATCATGGCAGAAACAACCGTTACCAAAGTGGATTCGACGCACTCGCCGCACGGCAAACTCGGACAGACCTACCTCGCATCGGGCGTCCACGTTTCCATGCGGCTGTGGGAAAACGAGCAGCCCGGCGAACCCAAGCCCGCCGTGGCCCGCGAATATGAAACCGTGGGCTACGTCATCAGTGGACGCGCCGAGCTGCACATCGAGGGCCAGATGGTGCTGCTGGAACCCGGCAACTCCTGGGTCGTGCCAATGGGCGCGTCGCACACCTACAAAATCATGGAAGCGTTTACCGCCGTGGAAGCCACCAGCCCGCCCGCGCAGGTACATGCGCGGGATGAGTGAAAAGAAGCGCTAAGCGCTCACCGGGCGGAACAACATGCCTGTTCCGCGCGTCATCTGCGAATAACCGGACACGCTATGTCTATTTGGTATGTCTAGTTGAAATGTGTTTGGCAGCGAATCGCAGTGTGGCAGTACGACATGTGCGCAGGATGAGGAAACCGGATGAACAAGCGTGGCGGACTGCTGGTATTGAGTTTTGGATTGGGCGCGCTGGCCGTGGCGCGGGCGAACGCGCGGGCAAAGCGCGTGATGAACTTTCATACGCGCACGGTCGTGATTACGGGCGGGTCGCGGGGTCTGGGGCTGGTCATGGCTCGGCAGCTCGCCGCCAAAGGCGCGAACCTGGCGATTGTGGCGCGGGACGCCGAGGAACTGGCCCGCGCCCGCGAAGACCTGAGCGAGTATCGCGTGGAAATCATGACGATTGCCTGCGACCTGACCGACCGCGCGCAGGCCGAGGACATGATCGCGCAGGTACAGGCCCGCTTTGGCGACATTGATGTTCTCATCAACAATGCGGGAGTGATTCAGGTCGGGCCGATGGAGGAGATGCTGCTGTCCGATTACGAGGAGGCCATGCAGACGCACTATTTCGCGCCGCTGTATACCTCGCTCGCCGTGCTTCCCGCCATGCGTCAGCGTAAAAGCGGGCGCATCGTCAACATATCCAGCATCGGCGGCAAGATCGCCGTGCCGCACCTCCTCCCGTACAGCGCCAGCAAGTTCGCGCTTGTCGGCTTGAGCGAGGGGATGCGTTCGGAACTCGCCAAAGACAATGTGTTTGTCACGACCGTCTGCCCCGGCCTACTGCGAACGGGAAGTCATGTCAACGCCAAATTCAAGGGGCAGCACCGGGCCGAGTACACGCTGTTCAGCATCGGCGACTCGCTGCCGTTCACGTCTACGGACGCCGAAACCGCCGCATCCCAAATCATCAATGCCTGCAAGTTCGGCGACGCGGAACTGGTTATCTCGTTTCCCGCGCAGTTGGCCGAGAAATTCCACGCCCTGTTCCCCGGCGCGACCGCCGACCTGTTCGGCTTTTACAACCGCTTCCTGCCGGGGCCGGGCGGAATTGGAACCGCGCAGGTGTCGGGCCGCGAAAGCCAGTCCATGCTCGCGCCCTCCCTGCTGACGGCCCTGAGCGACAAAGCCACGCTGGACAACAACGAGTAGCAGCAAATAGACCATATATACAAAGTTACTCGCCCCGAATGCGAGAACATTAAAAGGAGAAACCCTCGATGGCAGGCGCAAGCGAAAGCATCAATGTAATACCGTATGACGACCGTGAAAGCGGCCCCAACTGGCGCAGTCAGCGCGGCGTCAACGTGGGCCAGACCGAGCGATGGGCGTCCATCTTCGGCGGCGCGGCCCTTGTCGCGGCGGGATTGAAGAAGG
The DNA here is from genome assembly GCA_965277875.1 of Chthonomonadaceae bacterium. Lineage (GTDB taxonomy): Bacteria > Armatimonadota > Chthonomonadetes > Chthonomonadales > Chthonomonadaceae > CAWFQB01. The sequence goes on from CBDIDV010000002.1 coordinate 5,104,900, forward strand.
GCAGCGTGCCGGGGCTGGCCGTATCCGCGCTGGGCGGCGGGCTGCTGTGGCGCGGCATGACCGGGCATTGCAGCGTGTACGACGCGATGAAAGTGGACACGGCGGGCGCGCCCAACAAGGGCCTGCATGTCGTCAAGGCCGTGACCATTAACAAGCCCGCCGAGGAACTCTACCGCTTTTGGCGCAACTTCGAGAACCTGCCGCAGTTTATGAACCACCTGGAAGCCGTCACGACCCAGGACACCACGCACTCCCATTGGGTCGCCAAAGGGCCGGCGGGCAAAAGCGTCGAGTGGGACGCGGAAATCATCAACGAGGTCGAGGGCGAACTGATTTCGTGGCGCTCGCTGGAAAACGCCGATGTCGAAAACGCCGGCACGGTCAATTTCAAGGCCGGCCCGGTCGGGCGCGGCACGGAAGTGAAAGTGACCCTGCAATACCTGCCTCCGGGCGGCATTGTGGGCGCGAAACTCGCCATGCTGCTGGGCCAGGAGCCGTCCATGCAGATCGAGGACGACCTGAACCGCTTTAAGAGCCTGATGGAAGCCGGAGAAATCCCCACAACCGAAGGCCAGTCGAAAGGGTAGCAATCCATAGACAGGATTAACAGGATTTTCAAGATTTACAGGATTACGTTGCGAAGAATTTTACTTATTGTACGCGCCGCAAACAGCACGGATGTGTAAAGAAATCCTGTTCATCCTGAAGATCTTGTTAATCCTGTCTATGGATTGGACTAAGACATACAACGGAGATTACCATGCCAGACAGCCAGGATCAGAAGAAAAAAGACGGCGAGCGCAAAGACAAAAAAACAGAGGCCATGCACGAAAACGAGCATCAGATACAGCATGGGCATGAAAGCCACGGCCACAATCCCGCCGCCGGTGTGCCGCAGACGCACAGCGACCACGCCGCGCACGAGCATGGCCTGCAAAATAAAGAGGTCAACAAGGAACACAAGAAGGAAGTTGACATACACAGCGACGACAAGAACACGCGGCACACGCACGTTCCCAAAGCCGAGCAGATGGAGCATGACCTGAAGGCTGAGGAGGCTAAGAAGAAATGAAAGCGCTTTGCTGGTACGGCAAAAATGATGTGCGCGTGACGAAGGTTCCCGATCCCAAGATTCTAAACCCGCGTGACGCCATCATCAAAATAACGGCCACGGCCATTTGCGGCAGCGACCTGCATTTGTACGACGGCTTCATACCCACGATGGAAAGCGGCGACATTCTGGGCCATGAGTTCATGGGCGAAGTCGTTGAGGTCGGCAAGGGCGTAGGCAATAATCTGTCGGTCGGCGACAAGGTAGTCGTGCCGTTTACGATCTCGTGCGGCAACTGTTTCTTCTGTCAGCGCAGCCTGTGGTCATTGTGCGACAACGGCAACCCGAACGCGCGGCTTGCCGATGCGGTCTACGGGCATTCGCCGTCCGGTTTGTTCGGGTACTCGCACATGCTGGGCGGGTACGCGGGCGGGCAGGCGGAATACGCCCGCGTGCCGTATGCGGATGTCGGGCCGATCAAGATACCCGAAGGCATACCCGACGAGCAGGTGCTGTTCCTGTCCGACATTTTCCCGACGGGGTACGAGGCCGCAGAGAACTGCAATATCCAGCCGGGAGATACCATTGCGGTCTGGGGCTGCGGGCCGGTGGGATTGTTCGCCATCAAGAGCGCGTACATGCTGGGCGCGGAGAAGGTGATCGCCATTGACCGCTACCCCGAACGCCTGCAAATGGCCGCCGATTACGCCGGGGCCGTCACGCTCAACTACGACGAGACGGATATTGGCGTCGCCCTGAAGGACATGACGGCGGGACGCGGCCCGGACGCCTGTATTGATGCGGTCGGCATGGAGGCGCACGGAACCAGCCCGGACGCCGTCTTCGACAAGGTGCTGCAGCTGGCGCGGCTTGGCACGGATCGCGCGCATGTGCTGCGTCAGGCCATCATGGTCTGCCGCAAGGGTGGAACCATCTCGCTTCCGGGCGTCTACGGCGGCCTGCTCAACGAAATCCCGTTCGGCGCGGCGCACGCCAAGAGCCTGACCTTCAAGATGGGCCAGACGCACGTTCATCGCTATCTGCACCCGCTGTTGAAGCGCATCCTGGACGGCGACATTGACCCGTCCGGCATCATCACGCACCGCATGAAACTCGACGACGCCGAAGAGGGCTATAAAACCTTTAAGGCCAAGCACGACAACTGCGTCAAGATCGTTATGACACCGTAGGATGTAGGATGTCGCTATCGCTACGACCCCGCAGGATGTCACCCTGCGGGGTGTGCGAGCAGTCCGACGTTTGAAAGTATGTTTTCCGGCTCCTGAACCTTTCCCTGTCCGAACGGCACTAAAAGGCACAAGAGGGTGTACGCAGGCGCGTAAAGTAAGCGATGCGTCAAGCCCTGAAACAAATTCTGTCAACAGGGGAGCAAAATCATGCGCGCAGTACATCGGAACAACAATCGGCACGATAGTCGGAACAACACACATAAAAGGGCAAGTCGGACGGCGTTGATGGGCGCGGCGGGTCTCCTCCTGCTGGCAGGGTGCGGCAGGCAGGATCGGGCTGAGATGGAGGCAAGTGGAGCGGCGGCATCCCTGCATTCGACGGCGAGTGAGGGGCAGTCGGCGGATGCGTCCCGCCCGCTTCAGGGTACGCCTGTGAGTGCGCCTGCCGTAAGTGAAAGCGCGGCGCGCGATGGTTCCGCGCAAAAAGGAACTCTTACGCTGGCCTCGCTCAACGACGCGCAGCCGGATCGTTATCTCATTCGCAACGCGACCATCAACATCGAGACGCCGGACGCGCGCAAGGTGGCCGCGCAGTTGGTGGCGCTGGCCCATGCCGCGCAGGGCTACGTATCCGACTCGCATGAGACCGTGGACGGGCTGGGCGCGCATGAAATCACCCTTTCCCTGCGCGTTCCCGCACAGCGATTTGAGGCGTCCATGCAGCAGATCGAGGAGCAGGGCAAAATTCTGGATAAGCAGGTGACGACCGAAGATGTCACTGAAGAGTTCGTGGACTCGCAGGCCCGCCTGCGTAACCTGAAAAGCGCGGAATTGCGCCTGCTGGATCATCTGAGCAAAACCGGCAAGTTGAGCGATACCCTGCTGATCGAAAAAGAACTGACCCGTGAGCGGCAGGAGATCGAGCAGATTGAGGGACGCTTAAAGTTTCTGGCGCACCGCATCGCGTATTCCACGTTCAGCCTGACCGTGCATGAGACGCCCCGCGCACAATCTATTATCCCGCCCCAGACGTTCAGCGGCGGCAAAGTGGCGTCCGACGCGGCCCGCTCGGTCATAGATTTCGGGCAAAGTCTGCTCGGCGTCGCGATCTGGCTGGGCGTCTGGGCTGTGGTGTGGCTGCCGCTTGCCTTCGTGGGACGCCTGCTGCTGGCGCGGCGGCGGCACACGAGAATGCGCCGACAGCAAGCCGGGGCGTCCACTGCCCGGAACGTTCAGGAGGCCGCGCCTTTATAGGCATTGTGCCAATCGGCAAACACAGCCCCGGTCTTTATGACCGGGGCTGTGTTTTTTGCAAAGGCCATACCGCGCGTTATGCCTGAAGTGTTACGCGCTGCGCGCGCCTGCGGCGGGCCAGAAAGCCCGCTGAACTTACTCCCAGGCCCATCAGCAGGGCCACGCCGCCGGGTTCGGGAACGGCGGTTACGCCGATGTAGCCGCCGACGCTCAGACTGGTAAACGAGAAGGGCGCGGTCAGGCCGTTGATCTGCTCGATGTAGACATTGGCGAAGGTGTCTCCGAAACTCACGTTGGAAGCGACCAGGCTGGTGCGTCCCGCGTTGGGACTGCTGACAAGATTAGTGAAAGTAGTCACGCCATTCAGCACCAGAGAGTCGACTTTGAAGGATGCGTTGGTGCTGCCATTGCCATTAGCATCCAGATTAGTCGTGCCGACGCCATTGTCTATTTCGCCATTGACAACGAACACGTTGGTGATGTTGTTTGCCGTGACATCGAAGGTAAAGTTCGCAGGCATCGTCGAGAAGGTATCGGAGGCTCCGAAAAAGCCGCCGCCGATCTGTGTCGTGCCGTAGCTTACATTGGACTGATTGTTAAGCGTGACCGGGATAGAGGGCAGCAGAGCCGCGTTGAAAATGTTGTTGTCGGACGAAACGCCTGTCTGAACAAAATTGTTCTGCGCGGGGGAGATTGCTGTCGCGCTGGGAACGGTCAGGGTGAACGTGACGGCTTGACTGGACAGGGCCGGTGTAAACATCAGGGCGCCCGCTGCCGCCGTGAGCAGAAATTTCTTCGTGAAAATCATGCCGCAAACTCCTATGTACAATTTATGTACGATTGGCCGCTTCGGGCGTTTTGATGCACTCTGCCAGACTTGCAGTACAACAATTAACGCGGCTGGTAAGGCATGATGCAGTCACCGTGCGGGCATAGAGACAATTACTGCTAAAGTGATGAGCTATGAAGTTATGAAAGCAGACCATTGCCGCGATTACGCAAAGGCCCGCGTGGGCGCATCCTGCGAGCAGATAGGGTGTGAGCATCCCGCATTATGTATTTCGCAGGCAGCCGGGCAGCAGTATCTTTATGCTCCTATACGTCTGACGTATAAACGGTAAAATCGAACATAATGTTCCGCAATTATGCCCGGCTGTGGCAGGGCAAATCATCCGAAACAGCAAAACCGACGCTGTCCTGATTATCAGGACAGCGTCGGTTTTGCTGTTTGGACGGAAGAAGCGCGAAAAAGACGGTCATAAAGAAAAGACTGCGCGTTGAACCAGTGTCAATCTGGCCGGCAGGATTTTCGTTGTACGCTCTTAGTTGATCGCTACCTGTCCCAGAAACGGAGCCGAATACGTGTTGACGAGCGCATTGTTGACATAGACCGAGCAGGTTACTGTCCAGGTCGAGTTGACGTTGGGGCGCGTCAGGGAGCCGGTAATGAAGGTCGTGCTTCCCAGGTCGGTGACGGTGGCGTTATATACGATGCTGGTGCTGGTGATCGTCAGGCTGTAGATGTTCGCATAGTAGTGGGTGGTGCGGGTCGTCAAAGAGACCTGGCCGACCTGGCTGACATCGCTGCCGCGCACAAGAAAGGAGACACCATATCTGTCAGGCCCCATGAAACCGCCCGAAGCGTTGACGACGGCGGCATTGCTGCGGGACTGCAGGCCGAACACGAACATCAGAGCGAACAGCGCACAAACAAACGTATAGGTTTTGCGAAGCATGAAGTTTCTCCTGAGTGAATTGCCGAACGCGCGATGTGAGGCGCTGACCGACGGATATATCATCGGCCCGGACCCGCGCAAAGCGCAGAGTGATTTGATCGTTGACAGGCCGCGCCGGTGTTTCCAGGGGCGTGTTTATACTGCGATGCTGTTTGCCGGCTGCGGCGTGAACGCGTCAGAGCGTGTCAAGCGAGCGTCGGGCAGACAAGACATGGCAGGGACTGCAATCCTTCAGGGGAGGAACTTCGCGCCGTCAAAAGCGCAGACAAAACGGTGGGCTGATTGTTGCCGAGATGGGCTGGTACACGGAAAGGGGTAACAGATGAACAACAGGGTTCTTTGGCATTAAATACCGCTAAAGAGCCTTTTGGGAGCAGTGGAAGGTAAGGCGCGATGCGAACGCGGTTTGCAGAACGTCACAAATAATACTTGTGATCTCCAGGACATTCTTTCAACCGGCTATGAATATAGCATATCACCATAAATGCCGATTGGCAAGAGTTATTTCCTGTTTTTTGTGTTTTTATGCCAGGAATATTTACGGGCGGGGGGTAGCAGAAAGAGCATCTCCTCCGGTGTCGCTGCTGAATGTGCAGACGCTCAGACAGTAATCTTACCCCGCCAGCCTCAATAGACTTGACTTATTTCACATATTGTATTATAATGAAATGCAAAATAATGCAATATAATTCAAAATAATGCAATGAAACGCATTTAGAAGATGCGCTGTGCAGATACGCGCCGGACAAAAGAGAAGGGGCAACAAATCAATCATGGCTGCTGCGAACGATAATGAGCGGGAAAAAGGAAGCAATAAGAAGAAGAAAGGCAAAGCGACGCCCAAAAAAGAGCGGCAGATCAGCCTGCGCCTGAGCGCCAAAGGCGCAAAACGCCTGAACAAACTGACCGAAGCCACGGAATGGTCGGTCACGCAGGTGGTGGAGGAAGCCCTGAAAGTGTATGCGACACGCGAAGGCATCGTTCTGGACGAGAAAGCAGACGACGCGGACGCCACAAAAGACGCGCCAAACACGGAAGAGCCTCCGGCTGCGGAGTTGACGGAAGAAGTTCAGGCCGAAGACGCCCTGACGGAACACAACAATCCGGTGGAGGCAGTCCCGAAAAGCGGGGTCAAGAAACTATCCGGCAGAAAGCCCGGAGATCGGCAGACCGCTGACGCCGCCACAACATAACAACAGATTGTGAAACCGGCATGATACGCAATCGCCTTTCCATACGCGAGGCGTATCCTGCGCTATGAAACCTCCTGCCTGTCTGCATTTATTCGCGTTCATTTGCGGCTATCCAAATGGTTAGAAAGTGAGATAAGACAATGATCTTCGGAAATCGGCCCGACACGTCCTTTTACACGCTGCTGGAGGCGCAGGCGCAGGCGGCGAGCGAGGCCGCGCAGACCTTTTACGCGCTGACCGGCGACTTTGGCCACCTGGCCGAGCATCTGGGCCAGATGGAGCGCATCGAGCATCAGGCCGATACGCTGACACACAGCTTCATCAGCAAGATCAACGGGCAGCTGCTCACGCCTCTGGACAGGGAGGACATGCGCGTCCTGACCGACCGCCTGGACGACATTACGGATGCCATCGAAAGCGCGGCCTCCCGCGTGGGCCTGTACCGCCTGTCCCGCCCGCGCCCCGACCTGGAATCGCTGGTATGCCTGCTGGTCGCCATCACGCAGGAAACGAAAGCGCTGGTTTCCATGCTGCATCAGGGCTTTCGGCGTGACCGGCTTTCGTCCGTCCTTGCAGGCATCCACGCGCTGGAATCTCGGGGCGACCGGGCGTTTCGACAGGCCCTGACCGACCTGTTCGACGACCGGACGCTTGACAGCCGCCTGCTCATTCAATGGAAAGACGTGTATGAGCGCGTCGAGAACGCCATCAACCGCTGCGAAAAACTGGCGGGATTCGTGGAAAGCCTGACCGCCAAGTACGCCTGAACTTTGCCCCATCTATAATTGAAATAGCCGCAAATGAACGCGAATGAACGAGAATGAACGCAAAACAGTTGCCGGCCATTCTGATGCAGGGTCGTGGCAAATTGAATATACACAGGCGGGGGATCATCTGTTGAGCGGGAAGGTGATGCAGACGCGAGCGCCGCCCCCAACGCGGGTCTCATAGGAAGTCTGGCCGCCCAGGTCCCACCTGCCGATGCTTTCCACGAGTTCCAGGCCCGTATTGGCTGCCTGCTCGCTGGTAAAATCGGCGGGAAAGCCCGGCCCGTCGTCGCGCACTTCCAGGCAGGCCGTGCCATTGTCCACGTTCAGTTCCACTTCGATGTCGCCTTTGCCGTGCTTCAGGGCGTTGCTGATCAGTTCGTTGATGAGCAGGGCCAGGGACGCGCCGACCTTGACGGGCAGGCGCACCAGTTCGGTCGCGGCATAGCGAATACGCCGCCCGCCCGATGTCGCCTGCATCAGCGGGATCATCTTCTCCAGGGCGTCGCGGGCCGAAATGGTGTCCATTTCGGCCTCGCCCTTCGCCTCCCAGGTGAGCAGGTCGTGCAGCAGGGCCAGGGCGCGGGCGTGCTGGCCCACGCGGGCGAGCGCGCTGGCAGGAACGCTCTCTGCACCCTCCTGCATCTGCAGTTCCACGAGGGCTGATATAATCTGCAGGTTGTTCTTGACGCGATGATGCGTTTCCGCCATGGCCCGCTTCAGGCGCACGTTCTGCGCTTCCAATTCGGCATGGCTGCGCCTTAAGGCGTCTTCGGCGTATCGCCGCTCCGCGCGCCCTGCGGCCTCCCTCAGTTCGCGTTCGAGGGCGGGGCCGAGCCGGGCAAGGTCGTTCTTGCCCAAATAATCCCGCGCCCCGGCGCGCAGGGCAGCGACAGCCCCCTGTTCACCGGGCATCTTCGACACAACGAAGCAGGGCAGGTCATAGCCGGACGCGCGCAGAATTTCAAACGCGTCCAGGACACAAAACGCGCTCAAAGAGTCCTCTATAATCACAAAATCCCATACCGGCGCGGACAAGGCCTGCTTCAGGGCGTCGGCCTTGTCCACGCGCGCGTATTCGGGCGCATAGCCGCTCGCGCGCAGGGTCTGCGCGAGCAGCAGGGCATCCTCTTCATTGTCCTCGACCAGGAGGACGCGCAGCGGCTTGTCTGTCACGGGTTGTTGCCCTCCATGCGAACGGGCGAAATGATCAAGCGTTCTTGGGTTAAGAGTGCGCTAGGGCGTCGTGCCGTGGGGGGCGATCTGGGTGTAGAAGTGGCGCACCACCTGGGCCACGCCATAGCCCGTCGTCAGATGCACGAACTTCTTGCCGTCGCGGGCGCAGATGTCCTGCGCGTTTTTCCACTCTTTGCGTGAAAAGCGGGTCAGCAGGGCCACGATGTCGGAATGACGCAGTTCGGTATCGAACTTCGCCAGCGGGTCGGAAGGCTTGGTGCTGGGCCAGACCAGTTCGGACAGTTGCAGCGCTTCTTCGATCTTGCGCCGGTTCTCCTCGCGGCAGGTTCCGCCCAGCAGCAGGCAGCGCCGGCCCCGCGTTACCAGGCGCACGGCCTCCAGTTCCTGTTTTAGTTCGTCCATCGCGCCGTGCGGCTCCTCCTCAACGACCTCGACCTTGCCCGCCTCCTGCCGCCGCTCCCATTCCAGGTTGATTTCGCGCAGCAGTTCCTTGAACCGCTCGTCGCCCTCCAGAAACGTGGCCCAGGGCAAGAGCGCGTCGCGCAGGCGGCGGTCGGAGAGCGGGATACGCAGTTCCTTGCAGTGCAGCAGGGCGGTTTGCAGTCGCTGTTCGTCCGCATGTTCCTGCTCGCCGAACTGCGGCGCGGCCACCATGCCGACCACATCCTCAATCGCCTGCTGCCGCTCCTCGACGGCCTTTACCGGCGTGCGCGCCTGCTCCCACGCCTCGTCTATGGTCTGCGCCTTTTCGATCAGTTCCTGGATCGGCACTTTGGGCCGCAGGCTGTACAGATAGCACTGCGCGTCCCTGGCCCAGATACGCAGGTCATCGAAAAGCTGCTGCTGGAACGGATCGCGCGCCCCGATGCGAAACAGCAGGCGGTTGAACCGCTGCTGAATGGCCGCTACGCTCTCGGCAAGGTTCTGCACGTCGGACACGCTGAGCATGGTGCGGTGCGTGATCCACCACTCGAAGGCTTCCTCGGCGCGCGCGGTCTCCTCATAACGCTCGGCCAATTCGCCCCACTGGTATGCGGTCGGCAGCGGCTCGATGTCGTAATCCAGGGCGACCGTGTATTCCTCATCGCCCGCGTCGTCCAGAATGTCCTCGATGTCGCGGGCCAGTTCGTTGACCTCGGCGATCTCGGTATCGCCCGCTTCCTCTTCCAGTCGGCGCATCCGGCAGGCCACGGCCCGCAGGCGCAGGCAGTTCGGCACGTTCAGCCCCTCGATGCTGTTGTTGTCACTGTGCGCGCTGCGCAGGGGCGCGCGTCTCTCCCAGCCCACCAGCGAGTCGCGCAGGCGCGCGGCATCCGCCTCGATGTCCACAATGGGCCGCACCGCATGGCGAAGCTGCCGGGGCGCGTTGTCGGCAAGCGCGGCCTCGGCGGACACGGCGCTTTCGTTGTAATTCTGCGGGGCAGGACCGGGGATACTGTGATTGGATGTGCTGAGACCGGAGGTACTATTGGAGGTACTATTGGAGGTAATGTTGGGGATGATATTGGATGTGCTGGAACCGGAAGACGCTGCCTGCCCGTTCGTTCCAGGCGTTCCGACTGTTCCCGCCGACACGCCCTTTGTCGGTTCCGGGGCGGGTTCCAGTCGCGCGGTATGCCCGCTGCTGCCATTGGCCTCCTGCGGCGTCGTCGGCTTGGCTGACGGGAGCGGGGCGGGGGATGCCGGGGGAATCGCGCCGTTTGCGGCAGGCGAACCGGAGTTTTGCAAACCGGGCGGCGTGTCGCGCGCAGCGGAGGAGCCCACAGCCGATATGCCGGCCGCATCTGCATTCAGCGGTGTCACGCCGCTTGGGGGGGCGGGAGAATCAGAGGGCAGAGAAGCGGCGGATGCCGTAGAAGTCGCCGAAGCGGACGCAGTCGCCCCAGGGCTTGCAGCGGAGGAGGGATTGGCGATTTGATTGAGCGCTTCCATCAGTTCGCGCACGGCCACGCGATGCTGCCACAATTCGTTATATAAGGCGGTGTCTTCCACGCTGCGCGCCGTGTGCAGCAGACGGGTCAGGCGATCATAAGCTGTCTGCAAAAAATGGGCGCGGCGATGCGCGTGTTCGACAAGACGCGTCTGCACTTGAGAACAATAGTTTTCAAAGGACTCGGCGGAATGCAGCGGCGAGCTTCCGGCGAAATGCCCGTTGGAGTTCACCTTGAAACTTACACCTGCATTGTCAGGCGATACGGGCTTGCTGGGTTCGGCTGTATCCCTCGCATTTTGGGGCGCGTTCGTTGGAACGGCGACCGTGACGCCCTGCCCGGATGCGGCAAGCGAGGGCGTTTTTTGTGTCTGCAAAGGGGGCATTGGAAGATCAGGCATGAATTATTCTCCTCAATAATGTTTTTCTAAATAGTCAAATCGCTCGCAATGACTGCACAAGTCATGGCGCTTCAAAAGCTGCGATACAGTCACGATGCTTTCACGATATTTTCACGATACTTGTAGGGGCGCGTAATGGCTTTATGTTTCCGAAACTCAAGGCGAAGATTTTCATTTGCGGTTATAAAGGCGTGTGCCATAACTGCCACACCTGCGTGAAGGTGAGGCTTTTTACATGGCCGTCGCCGTGCAGGGTGTTGATGCGCCGCGCAAACAGGTCGGGATTGGCCTCGTAGAAATGGTTCACGCCGATTGCCAAGTCGTCTTTGCCGCTGCCGTGCCACAGCCCCGACCCGTCCATATACACGTTCAGTTCGGCGGGCGTTTGGAACCAGGCGTCGCCCGCGTGCCGGGCCGCGATCTCGGTGCGGTACAGGTAGCTGGTTCCGAATTTATTGTACATGCTGCGCTCGGCCCCCAGGTACAGGCCCGTGAAGTCCTCGATCAATGCGCCCGTGTCGGACGGGCAGTGAAACAGTTCCTTTGATTTCACATACGGCTGCAAGACCTCGTGCAGCCAGGGCAGGCCGGGTATCTGCGCCTTGAAATCCGGGATGCCGTCCCATATCTGCGGCGTGGTGCGGTCGGCAGGGTCTACGGCGAACGGATACAGGCCGTCGTAGTCCTGCGCGTACATGGCGAACGCATTGCCCGCCTGCCGCAGATTGGACACGCAGGCGACCGACCTCGCCTTGCCCCGCGCAGAGGCGAACACGGGAAACAAAATCGCCGCCAGCAGGGAAATAATGGCGATCACGACAAGCAGCTCGATCAGCGTAAACGCCGAACAACCGGGAAATAAAGAAGCTTGCTTCGTGCCCATATTAACCGCCATCATTTCTCCGATGGGCTGCTCTTCTGCGGTCTGTTTGCTTATGGCTTGTCCGCGATTTTCTTTTGTGTGTCTGCGCCTGTGGGGGGAACGGGACGGCATCAGTAATCTCCTGCTTGCTGCGGCTTGTATTGCTGCCGCCTTGTTCGCCGTCGCCTGCGCCGTATCCTGCCTTGTTTCGACGCTGAACCGACTCTTTATGAGTCAAAATTTCTGTGATTGCGTTAAACGCATACGCATTCGGACGCTGAGAAAGCACAGGATTTTCAGGCCGCAATGGGGAAAAGCAGAAGGACAGGAAGAGTAAACAGGGGAAAGAGGAAGCCGAAACGGTGCGGCGTACAGGGGAACGTGACACAATGATACGAGGCGGGAGTAAATCAATCCACAGACATACCATAAGACATATCATATGGAACGGGAGCGCCTGGAACAGCATGAGGCGGCTGGGGCGGCTGGCTTTGACTATGGCGGGCATATTGACGGCGCAGGCAGGCGGCGTGTATGGGCAGACGGCGGCAAATGTTCCGGCGAACGCTCCGGCTTCGGAAAGCGCTGCGCCGCTCAGTCCCTTTTCCGGGGGCGCGCGCGGGCCGCTTGCCATACGCGACGCGCGCCCGTATAATCTGCTGTTTTTGCAGTTCATGCCCGAAACGAGCGATGTGCTGCCTGTTCGCGCCAATACGGTCGGCCTGCAGCTCGATGTCATCAACAACCTGCTGATCCCGGCCAAGGACCTCGTCAACGGGCAGACGGGCGCGAGTGTGCGCGAGGACAACGAGTATCAGCGGCTGATGCTCAGTTGGCGGCGCGGCCTAGGGCATGGTCTGGAACTGGCCGTATACGCCCCGCTGGAATGGCGCAACGGCGGCTTTCTGGACAGCATATTGAGCGGCTATCACCGCCTCGTGGGCCTGTCCGGCAACGGCATAGACAACCCCGCAGGACGCGACGGCATCCCCCAATTCCAGAGCGCGCTGCAAATCGTGGACGCGACCGGGCAAACGCGCGTCAATCAGGGGAATGCGTTTGGCCTGGGCGAAACCAACGTCACGCTCAAGCGCAGCCTGATAGGGCAGTCGGGCCGCTCGTCCCTGGCCGCGCGCCTGGGCGTGAAAGTCCCTACGGGCAACCCGACACTGCTATTGGGCAGCGGCGCGTTCGACGCGGGCCTGTCGCTGGACGGGCGTTACAGCCTGGGCCGCAATGTCATCGTGTACGCCAATGTCGGCGGCGCCCTTTTGGGACAGGCCGACCGGCGCGTTCGCAGCGCGGGCGCGCGGCCCAATGTCGTACAGACGCTTGGCGCGCTGGAATATCGCCCCAACAGCCGCGACAGTTTCGTCCTCCAACTGGACGGCAACAGCCGCGTCGTCCGCACCGGCAATCGCATCGCCGACGACTGGCAGGCGACGGCGACGTTCGGCTATCAGCGTGTGCTGGATCGCCACCACCTGCTGCTGCTGTCGTTTTCGGAAAACGGCGACATCCACAACTACACCCTGCCCGCCTTCAGCAACATCGGCCCCGACATCACCTTCTCGGCAGGCTTCAAATGGCAGTAGGCAAAACAGATGCTTTACCGCAGATGAAGCGGATGAAACAGATGAACACAGATATTTCAGGAATGAGTCTGCGTGTATCCGTTTTATCCGTGTCATCTGCGGTAAAGCGTTTTAAGGTGTCTTAGTGGGTTTGAGGTAGAGTTTGCGGGCGGGGTAGTCTATGAGCATTCGGTAGTGGGTGAGAACGTCCAGGCCCAGGTGCGGAGGCAGGTTGGGGTGAGGAGATTGCAGGTAGCGAACGGGCAGATCGGACACGCGCAGACCGCCAAAAACAAGCGCGGACAGGCGGGCTTCGTTGGCCTTCAGGTCGCCAAAGACGCTGGGCTGTCGAAAGCCCAGACGAGTAGGGCGCAGTTCGAGCAGGCGGGCCTGGGCGATGTCGAGCAGGGTATGCGCGCCGCCCGTATCTACGGCAAGGTTCACATCGGCCTGGTCGTTCAGCCGGACGGCGATGTCGAAGCTGCCGGGCGTTTTGTTGGCGCGGGGCAGAACGATGGCCCCCTCCATGCCCGCCCCGCGCAGTTCGCTCGCGCTCAGGTCGCCGCCGCGCCAGAGCGTGACGGTATGCGCCTGAAAATCGAACAGGACGGCGTAGTCGGACAGAAAATCCCAGCCGAGTACGCCGTCGAGCGGACAGTCCAGTAGATCCAGACGGTACGCTTTGAGCAGCACGAAACTGCGCTGCGAGGGGGCGAGGTCGCTTATCTGCATGGCTGTCGTTACCTGCTGTAAGGGCCTGCCGTCCCCAAAGCTGACCGGCGTGCCATCGTCGCGCAGGGCAGGCTCGCCGTCCAGATGCAGCAGGCGGGCCAGCCGGTCGGTCATCAGGCACTGCGTAAAGCCGGTATCCAGTATAAACGTGGCGACGGCCTGATGCTGTACGCCGTTGCTAAGGCGCACGCGCACCAGGGGCATTCCTCGGTCGGGAGCGGGTTCGTAGGCCAGCGTGGTCACGCGCCGCGCCGTCGCGGGTGTCTGCCTCGTCCGTCCCGCTTTGCAGACGACCAGCGTGAAACATAATGCGATCAGCACTGCCCCAACTTTTGTCCGTTGCGTAAACATTAATCCAGTTTTAGTCCTGTCGAAGAGCGAATGAAGAGCGAATGAAGAGCGAATAGAGATAGTTTAGCCGTAAAAAAGTGGGGCTGGCAAGGGTTCAGGTCGCATCTCTGCAAAAAATAGTTCCCGGATGGCGGGTCGCCGCAAAATATTTCACAAATAACGTCTTTAACCCCTTGACAAACGCTTTTAGATTCACTATACTAGCCATGTAAGCAAGAAAGACGTATGGAGCGCGGTTGAAGTAACAAGAGCGCGCACGCGCTGTTTGAACGGCAGAGCGGCCCTTTGCGCGAAGCGCAAAACGGCCTCATGCCAACCCCGCCATTTTTCCCACGGCCCCGGTTCTGACGCCGGTTCAAGACTGCTGCTCACAGTGAAGTGCCTGCATCGGCCATCCATGCGCGCTTGCGCCGCTTTCTGTTCGGATGTTTTGGGCATTCGGGCGGAACCATCATCGGATCACCCACACCTTAGAGGAGAGTCATCTTGACACACGCGTCCACCCCCCGTAAGTCCGCGCAGGGCTTCACACTGATCGAGCTGCTCGTCGTCATCGCCATTATCGCGATTCTCGCCGCCATCCTGTTCCCCGTCTTCGCCCAGGCCCGCGAAAAAGCCCGCCAGGCCAGCTGCATCAGCAACAACAAGCAGGTCGGCCTTGCCATTCTGCAGTACGTGCAGGACTTCGACGAGAGCTTCCCGTCCGGTCGCGGCAGCGCGGTCGCCACGCCGCAGACGCCCAACGCCCTCTACAACGGCATCGGCTGGGCCGGCCAGACCTACTCGTACTCCAAGAGCGCCCAGGTGCTGCGCTGCCCGGATGACGCCACGGCTCCTGTTCCCGCATCCGGCACGATCCCGGCCCTGTATCCCGTGTCCTACAGCTACAACTACAACCTCGCGGGCGGCGCGGCCAGCAACGGCGCGTCTATTGCCTCGATGAACGCTCCGGCCAGCACCGTGATGCTTTCCGAAGTCAAGGGCGACCTGGCGAACGTGGTCACTGCCACTGAACTGCCTTCGGCTACGGCCCCCACCTTCTCGTCATCGGGCGACGGTATCAACGTTCTGTACTACAGCGACGCCGGCAGCAACAACACGGGCGTCGTTCAGTATGACGGCGGCGTACCCGCCGGCTTCACCTGCGCGTCGGGCGCTACGCCCACCCCGCCCAGCACCCTGACCTGCACCAGCTTCAGCATCATCAACAGCAGCAAGGGGCGCCACGCGGAGGGCGGCATCTACTTCCTGGGCGACGGTCACGCCAAGTACCTCAAGGGCGGCGCGGTTTCCGCAGGCGCGAACGCCGGCTCCGCCAGCGATACGCAGAATATGACTGCCGGCACGGCCCCGCAGGCCTACCGCGCTGCCGGAACGGGCGGCCTTGGCAACTTCGGCGTCACCTACAGCACCAAATAAGTCCCTGAAAAACTGGCCTGCTTCGGCAGGAAAGCGCATACGCGGCGCGGAAACATTAACCCTGTTTCCGCGCCGCTTTTTGGCATTTGTGCCGCCCTTTTTGCGCGAGGGGGAACTGATTACATTACCGTTCGTTAATAAGTATGACATGGCGCACAGGAGAGGCATGGCCGCACAAACCATTCGACCGCTTTGCAGCCTCGCAGCCTGTCACATTATTTTGAATTTCCAGTTAAGTGTCGGCAAGCCTGCCGAGGCGCGGGAAGCGCGGCCTGAAAGCGATTGGAGTTACGTGATTTCCCGTTCGCGCCTGATACCCGTCGGAGAACCCGCCCCCGATTTCACCTGCGCCCTGAGCGACGGCGCGCAGTTGTCCCTGTCGTCCCTGCATGGGCTGGAGCGCGTCGTCCTGGTGTTCTATCCCGGCGACAACACGCCTCTGTGTACCTCGCAGCTATGCGCTTTTCGCGACGATTGGGAGCAGTTTGGAGCGCATAAGACGCGCGTGTACGGCGTCAACCCTGCGGGGCAGGCCAGGCACGCGCATTTTGCCGAACAGCACCGTTTTCCGTTTCCCCTGCTTGTGGATACGGGAGGGCAGGTCGCGGGCGCGTATGGCTGCCGGATGCTGTTCGGCATCGTGCGCCGCGCGGTCTACATGATTGACAGACAGGGTCGGGTGGCGTTCGCCGAGCAGGGCAACCCCGCCCCCGCGTTGATTCTGCGCGCCCTGGAAGATTTGAAAGACTAGAGGAGGCAACCAGTTTTCGATGAACCTACCTGATGGAAGTAATGCCAACGCTATGAGTCCCAACACACTGAATCCGAATGGGCTGAACGCTAACGGACTGAACGCTAATCCGGCTTCGCCTGCCCCCCGCCTGACGCGGCCCGTGACGATGCCCGCGCCCAACCCGACCCGCGCCGAAGCGGAGACGCGGCAACGCGAGTACGATAGGACGACGGAACAAGAGGAAACGCGGCAAAAAGGAAACGAACACCGGAACGGTTCGCGCCGCTCCGACTCCCCCGACCCCTCTAAACAAGGGCCGCGCCGCGCGGTCGTAATCGGGGCGGGATTGGGCGGGCTGTCTGCAGCTATCCATCTGGCGCGGCAGGGCTGGAAGGTGGACGTGATCGAGCGCAACAGCCGCAGCGGCGGGCGCATGAACGTCATCAGGGAAAAAGGGTTCACCATTGACATGGGGCCGACCATGCTGATGATGCCCGATGTAATCGAAAACACGTTCAAGGTATGCGGGCGCGACGTGCGCGACTATCTGCAATTGACGCGGCTCAACCCCGCGTACACCATCGCATGGCCCGACGGCACGCGCCTGAACATGGGCGGCAGCATCGCGGAGATGACCGAACACGCCCAGGCGTTCGCGCCCGAAGACGCCGCCCGCATCCCCGGCTTCATCGCCAAAATGCGCGGTAAATACGAGAACGCCCGCCACAACTTCATTGAGCGCTCGTTCAACAATGTCCGCGACATGACGCACCCGCAGACGCTCAAAGGCATGGTCAAGGCCCTGCCGCTGGAAAGCGTGTACAGGTTCGTCAGCAAAAACCTGAGCAACGAGAAATTAAGGCAGGCGTTCTCGTTCCAGACGCTGTACCTGGGTATGAGTCCCATGAAATGCCCCTCGATTTACGCCCTGCTGCCCTACATCGAAATGGAGTTCGGCGTGTGGTTCCCCAAAGGCGGGACCATCGCTCTGGCCGACGCGCTGGAACGACTGCTGCGCGAATTGGGCGGCGAACTGCACTTCTCTATGCCCGTAGACCGCATCGAACTGGACGGCAAGCGCGCGACAGGTGTGCGCACGAGTGACGGCAGGGTTTGGAACGCGGACGCCGTGGTCTGTAACTTGGATGTGCCGATGGCCTATAAAACGCTATTGCCGACCAGTGTGCGCCGCAAGCATACCGACAAGCGCATAGACAAGCACGAGTTCGGCAGCAGCGGGTATCTGCTGTACCTGGGCGTCAAAAGCATTCCCAGCGACTGGAACCACAACATGATCGTCCTGAGTGACGATTACAACCAGATTTTGGACGACATCTGCGAAAAGCAGATTTTGCCGCACGATCCGGCCATGCACGTTTGTACGCCCACGCGCACCGACCCCGGCCTGGCCCCTCCCGGCCATGATGTGATCTATGTGCTTGTCCCCTGCCCGAACACGAGCGCGAACATAGACTGGGAGCGCGAGGCTCCCCTGCTGCGCGAGCGCGTCCTGGACAAGCTGGAACGAAGCGGCCTGCCCGGTCTGCGCGACAACATCGTGTTCGAACGCGAGTTTACGCCCCCGGAATTCGAGACATTGTACGGCTGCTACGCGGGCGCGGCGTACAGCGGCCTGACCCTGGGCATCTTCCAGTCGGCCTATTTCCGGCCCCATAGCCGCAGCGAGGACGTGGATGCCCTGTACTTCGTGGGCGCAAGCACCCATCCCGGCGGCGGCGTACCTATCGTCCTCACATCGGGCCGACTGACCGCTGAAGAGATCAACGCGACCGTGCGCCCTTAACTCACTATGGATCACTTCACTTCTTACAATCCTCGGACGGGCGCTCCAATCGGCACCTACCCTATAACCGGCGAAGACGAGGTATTCTGCGCCGTGGACAGGGCGCGGATGCTTGCGGGCGCGTGGGCGGCACGGTCGCCCGAAGAACGCGCCTCGGTATTGCGTCAGGTGCGCGACAGCATCGTCGCGGATGAGGTGAACCTGACGCAGACTGTCTGCGAGGAGATCGGCAAGCCGCCGCAGGACGCCGTGGGCGCGGACATGCTGGCCCTGATATTGGGGCTGGACTGGCTGATCGCCAATGGGCCGGGTCTGCTCAACCCTCACCGCATTCGAGGCGAACGACACGCGCGACTGGAAGCTGTGCCGTATGGGGTCGTAGGTGTGATCGGGACGTGGAACTATCCGCTTCTTTTGGATGGCGCGTGCGTGGCGAGCGCATTATTAGCCGGCAACGCAGTGGTGTGGAAACCCTCGGAACTGGCCCCGGCGTGTGCAAGCGCTCTGTATAAGCACTTCGAGCGGGCGGGACTGCCCGTACTGCTCCTGCCCGGCGATGGAACCACAGGGCAGGCTCTGTGCCAGGCCGACATAGATAAGCTGGCGTTCACGGGCGGTGTGCCGACGGGCCGCGCCATTCTGGCCCGCCTTGCCCTGCGCGGCATTCCGAGCGTGATGGAACTCAGCGGTAACGACGCCCTGATCGTGTGCGCGGACGCCGACATTGAAGCGGCGGCGCGGGCCGCAGTTTGGGCGCGTATCTGCAACGCGGGACAAAGCTGCGTGTCGCCCCAGCGTTTGTATGTTGTGCAAAGCGCGTATGTGGATTTTGTCGCGGCCTGTGAACGCATTCTGAGCGGCCTGCATCCCGGCGTGGATTATGGGCCATTGCGAACGAACGGATTGCGCGGGCGCGTTCACTCGCTTGTAAATGAGGCGGTCGGGCAGGGCGCAAGCCTGCAAAGCGGCGGGCATTGCCTTGCGGACGCGGAGTTTGCAGACGGCTTTTATTACGCGCCCACGCTGCTGACGAACGTGGACAACGCTATGCCCATCATGCGGCAGGACTTCTTTGGCCCCGTACTGTGCGTTCAGAGCGTACCCGACGACAACGCCGCCATTGCGCTCGCCAACGACTGCGACATGGGCCTGGGCGCAAGCGTATGGACGCGGGATGCCAGTAAAGGCCGTGCCATAGCCTCGCGACTCAAAGCGGGCGTGGTCACGGTCAACATGGAGACCCTGATGACGGGGGCGCGGCCCGCCCTGCCGTTCGGCGGCATGGGTGCGAGCGGGTGGGGACGGCAGCGCGGCGCGTCGGGTTTAGACGAGTTCGCGCAGTGGCGAACCGTGTGCTGGCAATCTGCGCCCGGAGCGCAGCGACATGTCTTTCCGTATCGCGAGGCGACCCTGCCCCTATTGCGCGGCGTCCTCGCCTTCAGAGCCGCAAGGGGGCCGGGCGCAAAAATGCAGGCGCTCCGCCAACTCGTTAGCGCGGCCCGTAATTGGGACAAGTGAAATGCTGTCTTGAACTCGGATTTTTGGGATTGATAGATTACTATGATTGCCTGACTACCAGTTGGTTCCATTGACAATAGACTGGCACAAACTGCAAACGTTGACAATCATAGTAATCCTATCAATCCCAAAAATCCGAGTTCAAGACAAATGGCATCAACAGCATCAGGAGATATTTTGGGAATGACGAAAATAGCCGTAGTTGGGGGCGGATTGGCGGGGTGCGCGGCAGCGGTGCGGCTGGCCCATGCCGGACATAGCGTAACGCTATTCGAGAAGAACGCGCATCTGGGCGGCAAAATGAACGTGTGGGAAGAGGGCGGCTACTATTTCGACATGGGGCCGACCATCATCACCAAGCCCGATGTGCTGGACAAACTATTTGCGGACGTGGGCCGCAAGCGCGAGGATTATCTGGAACTCGTGTCGCTCGACCCGCAATGGCGCGCGTTTTTCGCGGACGGCAGCAAGATAGACCTGTATACCAGTCTCGTGGAAATGGCCGCCGAGTTGAAGCGCGTCGCGCCCGACGAGGTGGGCAATTACCTCGCCTTTCTCGCGTACAGCCAGAAGATGAACGACGTGTCGGATCGCTGGTTCTACTGGAAATCGTATGGCGGGCTGGGCGACATGATGCGGGCCAACCCGATGAACGCGCAGTCGCTGGGCCTGATGATGAACATGGACCCGCTCACGACCATGCACCAGGCCGTTCGCAAGCACTTTAAGGATGAGCGACTGGCGCAGCTCTTCGAGCATTTCGTGCAGTACGTGGGCAGCTCGCCGTTCGTGTCGCCCGCCATTTTGTGCCTGATCGCATGGGTGCAGATCGGTCTGGGCTGCTGGTATCCCATCGGCGGAACCGGCGAGATCGCCCGCGCCCTGACTCGATTGTGTGACGAATTGGGCGTAGATGTGCGCTATGATACGCCCATTGACCGCATCGAAACGCAGAACGGCAAAATTACGGGCGTCGTGCCGCAGGGCGGCAGCTTGGAGACGTTCGATGTCGTGGTCGCCAATTCCGACATCGTGCGTACCCTGGAACAAACCCTTGTCGGCGCGAACGCCCCGGTCTATCTGAAAAAGAATGAGAAGCAACTGGAACCCGCGTGTTCCGGCATCGTGCTGTATCTGGGCTGCAACAAAACATGGCCGCACCTGAAGCACCACGACTTTTACTTTTCGGCCAACAGCGACGAGGAGTTCCGCGACCTGTACGAGCGCAAGGTTCCGCACGAAGACCCGACCTGCTATCTCGCCGTACCAAGCATTACCGACCCGCAGGTCGCGCCTCCCGGCTGCACCAGTTTGTATGTCCTTGTCCATTGCCCGTATGTCACGGACGCCTTCGATTGGGACAAGCACACGACGCGCTATCGGGACGTGATCATTGACAAGCTGGAGCGAAGCGGCATGACAGGCCTGCGCGACAGCATTCAGGTCAGCAAGACCATTACGCCCCGCGATCTGGAGCGCATGTACTGGGTGAACCGGGGCGCGATCTATGGCGTGGTCACGCAGCGCAATCTCAGCGCGGCCTTCAAAACGTCGAATCGCAGCGAACTGGTCAAGGGCCTGTATTGGGCGGGCGGCAGCGTCAACCCCGGCCCCGGTGTCCCGATGGTCTTGATGTCCGGCCAAATCGCCGCCAACTGCGTGATTGAGGACTTTGGGCAGGGCAGCGGCGCAAAATCCGAGAGCGGACGCAAGGAAATGGCGACCGCAGGCCGCGCCTGAAACTGAATACAAACGCCTGACCAAGCCATCAGGAACAGTAACAAAAACGCCCGTACTTTTCACAACGAAAAGTACGGGCGCTTGCTATGTCTGGTAAAATAAATATGGCCGCGCATTGTGCAAACAGTGCGCGGCCAAAGCACGTCGCGGGTTCAGCAACGTTACCTGCTGTTCACGCGCAGAAAGGAGAAGCTAATGCAAAGCTTCCTATTCTGGCTGGCTTTCGTTGCCAACGTCGTTACCGTTGGCACGGCAGTTTACCTGCTGTGCCGAGCGATCAAGCGACGCAAGCGGCGACACCAGCGCCGAACCCCTAACACGCATTAGGAGGTGAGGCCGTGTTCCTGCCGTGAACTTACCATTTGCGGCAGGGACACACTATTATAGGACAGAAGCGGGAAATTGTCAACACCGCAAAATCGGCGGGTGTGTCTATGTTTAGCGTATATACTTTTGTCATGGGATACACAACTCACGCCCGAACGTGTCTGCGCTGCCTGCGGCAGCGCCCATCGGCAGATCAAAGCCGGCAACACCGGCGCAGGCAAGCCCCGTTTGCAGCGCCAGGACTGCAAACGCCACTATGTTCCGAACCCGCAGCCGCGTGATTCAGTCACTCCCTCGACACCGCCCCACCCTTTGAGAATGTTTGACATAACACCGCAAAACGTGTATACTTGTGCCTGCGCTCATTCCCTGATGCGTGGGCGTATCCCTCCTCTCCCCAATACAAACGTTTTCCATAACTGTTGACTTGCGCGTGGACGCTGCGCCCTGCCTGCGCTCGGCCCAAACGCGCGATCCCTACCCATGCCATCCGGCAAGAATTTCGGGAGAATTCCAATGCAGCATCATTCCCGCATCAAAACAATCGTCAAACTAGCGCCTGTCTCGAACATGCGCCTGACCGCCGCCCTCGCCCTCGCGCTGACCGCCGCCCTGCTCGCGGGATGCGGCGGCGGAAGCGGCACAGGCCGCGTCGTGAGCAAGACGCCTACCAAAGCCGTGAAAGCGCACATCCTCTTGCTGCAAACGCAGTCGCTGCGCGCCCTCGCTCAGAGCGGCGTCGCCAACAGCACCCTGTTCGCCATCAGCGGCGGCGTGGGCATCGCGGACACGGTGAGTGCGCCTGCCAACGCGGCAGGCGGCAACACAACAGCCGTAGCCGGCAGCGCGCCCGTCGTGCCGTTGACGGGGCAATTTCTCAGCAACATCGCCGCCACAAGCCATGCTAATCGCGCCGTCGCCATTCGCCGAATGCGGGCGCGTCATGCCGCGCTTCTTATGCGCGGGCGTGACAGCACCGTCGGCGCCCCGCCCGCCCCGCCCGTCTTCGGGTCGGGCGCGAGCGATCCCGGCCCGGACCCCGGCCCGCCGCCCACGTTCTACTACGACGACTATCTGGGCCTGTGGGTGGACATCTCGGACACGTCCACGACCAGCACCTTCAGCCTGTACGCGGACGCGGCCAAGACCCAGCCCGCCGGCAGTATCACGTCCACGTTCCCCGCCGATAATACGTATCCCCAGACGTACACCTCCAGCTACACATATACGGCAGGCACGGAGGCCGGCTCGCACGGAACCTATAGCAGCGTCTACAATCAGGATAATTCGGGCAGCACGTCGTACCTGGACGTATACACGGATGGTGGCAAGGATCAGGGCAGCAGCAGCCAGACGGCTGCGGGCGATTACACCTGGACGGGCCGCACCGATAACGCCGACAAATCCTATACCAGCACGAGCGGCACGTTCCATGCCGACGGCAGCGGCGGCACACACTCGGAAGGCTCCGACGGCTACGTGTACGACGTCACGTACCGAACGGACGGCAGCGGGCATGGTCGCGTCACCGGCCCCGACCCCGGCCTGCCCGCCACCATAGACTGGGACACGCGGGGCAACACCACCATCGTCTACGCCGACGGCTCGACCGAGTACACGCCGGGCTGGGGCTATGGCAATGTCATTGTCTCAGACAGCGCGCCGGGTGGCAGCGGAACCATGACCAGCGACGCGGGCGTCAACACCACGACAACGGCCGCGCCGCCGACACCGCCCCGCGTTTCGAGACTGGCGCACAAAGCCGCACACTAAGCCGGGCAGCATAAACGGTTGAGAACCGCGAAACACGCCCAACAAACGAAAAAAGAATAAAAAAGAACAAAGTCCAATCCATAGACAGGATTAACAGGATTTGCAGGATGAACAGGATTTTAGGACAGGCTGGAACGCGAAACAACGACGCCCTACTTCTGTCTCGCTTCTTCTGTATTTCTAAATCTGTGTATATCTGCGTAATCTGTGGATAACTCTTTTTTGGTTTTCCTATTCGTTCGTTTAGTGTGTTTTGCGGTTTATTTCATCTCTGTTTCGCAGTGGGAGGGCAGGCGTTATGTCCGGGCGTTATGGGCGATTTTGCCTTTTGTTTGCGCTCTTAGCAGTCACGGGGCGGGCGAACGCGCAGGCCGCGCAGTTCAAGTATCGGTGGGTGTGGGTGATGCAGAACCTGATGGTGGATGAGCAGGTTCCGAGATTGCAGGCGCTGATGCAGCGGGCGAAGAAGGCCGGCTACAATGGCATCGCGCTCGCCGATTTCAAGTTCAATGTTCTGGACAGGGTGACGCCCAACTACTACAAGAACATCGCCACGATACAGGAAACGGCCCGGCAGTTGGATATGACCCTGATCCCGACCGTCTGCCCCATCGGGTATTCCAACGGCCTGCTCGCCCACGATCCCAATCTGGCCGAGGGGTTGCCGGTCAAAGATGCCCTTTTCGCCGTGCATGGACGGCAGGCCGAAGCCGTGACGGGTGAGGCCGAAGGGCTGAAAGACGGCGGGTTCGACGCGGCAAGCAGCGACAAAATCACGGGTTGGGAGTATCAGGACAATCCCGGCGGCGACACGTTCAGCGACACGACCGTCAAGCACGGCGGCACGGCGTCGCTTCGCATGGAAAACATCGGCAAGTTTAATCCGAACATGGCTCGCGTGATCCAAAAGGTGGCCGTGACGCCGTATCAGCAGATGCACCTCTCCTGCTGGATTAAAACGGACGCCTTCGACATGCCGCAGAACGTTCACGCCACGATTTTGGGCGCGGACGGGCGCTCGCTCAATCATGTCAACTGGCACATACAGAAAACGCAGGACTGGACGCGCTACGACACTATTTTCAATTCGCTGAACAACGCGAGCGTGGGCGTTTACTTTGGCGTGTGGGGCGGGCGGAACGGCAAAATCTGGTTCGACGACGCCCATTTAGAGGAGGCGGGACTGGTCAACGTCCTGCGGCGCGACGGCTGCCCGCTGACGGTCAAGGGTGAAGACGGCACGGTCTATAAAGAGGGCGCGGACTTTGAGCCGATCCGCGATCCGCGCATGGGCGTGATCCCGTATGAGGGCGAGTACGAGGTGTGGCACGCGCCGCCCGCCATTCATTTGACACCGACCTCGCGCATCAAAGACGGGCAGAAACTGCGCGTGAGTTTCTACCACAACGTAAAAATATACGACGATCAGGTATGCGCCTGCATCTCGGAGCCGAAAGTATACGCGCTGCTCAAAGAACAGATAGACGGCGTACAAAAACTGCTGCACCCGACCGGATTCTTTTTGAGCCATGACGAGTTCCGCGTCGCGAACTGGTGCGAGGCGTGTCAGTCGCGCAAGCTGACGCCGGGGCAGATGCTTGCCGACAACACGCGCCGATGTATTCAGATGGCGCGGGCAGGCAGCCCGAAAGCCGACATCTTCATCTGGTCAGACATGTACGACCCCTTCCACAACGCCGTGGACACAAATTATTATCTGGTCAACGGCCCGTGGAAAGGGTCGTGGGAGGGCCTGCCCCCGGATGCGGTCGTGGTCAACTGGAACCCGGAACACGCCGCGCAGAGCCTGGGGTTTTTCGCTGATCGGGGCAATCCGCAGATACTGGCGGGCTACTACGACGGCGACCCGAACAGCATCAAGGCATGGCTTGACACAGGCAAAAGCATCAAGGACAAGAGCGGCAAGCCCACCGTGCAGGGCGTGATGTACACGACCTGGGGCAATAACTACGACGCTCTCGAAACCTTTGCCCGCGCCGCCTGGGGGCAGTAAGCCCTCGGCCTGTTCGGTCTACCAGTGCATTTCGGCATCGCCGTTCATGGCCTGGATGTAGTTGATCTGCCCATCGTGGTACATCATGTGCATGGCGGTCAGTTCCACGACGCCAAAGCGGGTCATGGGGCCAATAGGTGTCTCGACTATATCGCCCAGTGTGTTCTCGTCCATAGCGTCTACTGCCGTCAGCAGCAGATGTGTCTGCTGATCCAGGTAGGCCAGCGTGCTTTCTTTTGTCTGGAAAGACGCGATAAACGCCGCGCGCTCTTCAGGCGACCGATTGGGCGTCTCGCCGCCGGTCAGCATTGCAGCGACCCACGCGTTAAGAGAGCCGCACTCTACGACGACATCTATGGCGGAGCGCGACACGCCGCCCGCGCCGCTGCGGATTTTGTCGTCCGGCGTAGCGTTCAGATCATTGACAAGGTTTTTGTGCGTGCGTTCGAGGGCGGCGCGCAGGGCGGCGCGGGGTTCAAAAGCGGTCATGGTTTCTCCTTTGAAAATCGGGACGGTAGAGTCCTGAAAAGAGGCGGACGGATACAAATACTTGCAGCCCGCCATATGCTGCCTGTTGTACGCCGTGTAATGTGTGCAGCGTGTGACGCAGAGCATATTCGGAAGGAACTATACCCGCAAAACGCGAACAGTACACAAACAAATTCGCCTTTGAACCGGGCCGCTTCTAAAACGTATCTAAGACGTACCCGTCTAAAACGTGCTGAACGCGCCCGGAATACAATATGCAGGAGAACACCATGCCTTTCAATCCGACAACGGGAGTGGAACAGTCCGACAACGACGAACCCGCCACGCCGCGCACACGCAGCGCCATTGCCATCGCGGGTGTCCTGCCGCTGACCGGAACGCCCGCCGACATCGAGACGGCGGACGCCGTCAGAGCCGACCACCTGACTAGGGCCGACGACATACTGACGGCCCTGCGCGGCGGCGAAACGCTGTATGAGGAACATACCGTCGCGGCGATCCCGCCCGCCCCCGTCTCTCACGCCCAGGTGCAGCGCGCCCAGGCCGCACTCAACCGCCTGCGCCATCAGACCGACGCGCAATGGTGGCTGACCCATCAGCATACCCCGACCCAGACCCTGCTCGAAAGTCTCATGGAACCTGCGCCAACCCCGTAGGAAAGTTCGCTTTGCCCCGCGCCGATGCTGTAAGGGGCGACCCTCTTATAGCACGGGCGGCAATCCAATGGAGCAGGCGGCAGGCGGCACAGAATGGGTGAGACCGAAAAACGGCGGGGTGCAAGATAAGTCGCCCTACGGGCGTTACGTCCATTAATGGGATGTAATGAGATGAGCAGAGGGAAACAGGTACAGGTGAGCGAGGCGCAGCAGGAAACGAATATACGAACCAGGGAAGGACAGGCCGAGAAGTCCGGGCGAAGCGTGGACGTAACCACGTTCGGAGAGACCATGCTGCGCCTGAGCGCGCCCGGTTTTGGACGGCTGGAAGAGGCGGTCACGCTGGACGCGCGCATCGGCGGCAGCGAGTCCAATACGGCGGTCGCGCTGGCGCGGCTGGGTTTGCGCGTCAACTGGTGGAGCAAGCTGCCCGCCAATCCGCTCGGCAGGCGCATCGAAAACGAGATACGGCGCTGGGGCGTGGACACGTCCGGCATTGTCTGGGACGAGGACACAGTCGCGCGGGCCGGCACGTACTTTCTGGATTTCGGCCTGCCGCCGCGCGGCATAGATGTGTATTACGACCGCGCCCATAGCTCGGCCAGTCGGCTAGGGCGTGATGAGGTGAACGCGGATCGTATCGCCCAGGCCCGCATTCTGCACCTATCCGGCATTACGCCCGCGCTCGGTCCGTCCTGCGCCGAGGCCGTTAACCACGCCATCGCGCTTGCAAAACAATCGCGGACCCGCGTATCCTTCGACATCAACTATCGCGCCAAGCTGTGGGACGCGGCTGCGGCAAAGCGCGTCCTCGAACCGCTGCTGCCGCATATTGACCTGCTGTTGACACCGCTTGCCGACGCTGACCTGATATTGGGCATTACGGGCAAGGGTGCGGACGTGGCCCGCGAACTCAAAGCGCGTTACGGTATCGGGGCGGTCGTGGTGACGATGGGCGGCGAGGGGGCCGTGGCCTGCGACGATAGAGGCGACCGTGCTGCCGCGCCCTACCCGCTGGGCCAGATCGTGGATCGCGTGGGCGCGGGCGACGCCTTCAACGCGGGCGTCATCATGGGCTATCTGCAAAACGACCTTGCGCTGGGGCTGGAATACGGCGTGGCGATGGCCGCGCTCAAGCACACCATGCCCGGCGACCTGCTTCTCTCCACCCGCGCCGAGATCGAGGCCGCGCGTTCCCGTTCCTCCACGAGCATTCGCCGCTAATCCATTCCAGTATCAAACTAATATGCCCGCCTGATAACGTGCTGAATGACGTTATCAGGCGGGCATTATGTGATTACAACAAACGTTATGCGGCCTGCTTGATGTCCTGTTCCACGCGGCGGAAGCGGCGGCTGTAACGCATCACGACGCGGCCTTCGGGCAGTTCGTCGGCCACGGCCACGCGCACGGTCGCGCCGCTTTCCACGTCCACATAGACGCCGGGGGGTACGATCTCGCCCGATACGAATTCCTGCGCTCCGCTGTCGGTGTCCTCAGCAAAATTATGGTCTAATCCGTTGTCCTGAACGGGGTTCATGTCTGTGTTTCCTTCCTCACTGTCTCTAAAGCGCATCCTGTCGCCATTTGCACTACTTTCGCGCTTGTATCTATACGCTCACGCTTGATAGTATTATGGCACACAGGCTCGGCTTTCTCTAGCATTATTTGCAATCTGTACTTAAACCGGGCATTCAAGCGGAATGACGGACGTTTTCAGCCTCTCTATCGCCGCGCACCGGGGCCATTGTAAACACGCGGCGCGAATGCTGAAAATTTTATTGAGAATATCTGCGGGACGCCGACACTTTTTGCCCCCGGTCCGCAACGTACCTATGAGACGTGAAAACAAACGCGCTATTATCCACACATAACCGAGGAGAAATCATCATGGTCGCCGCCGCCGTTGACACCGCCACCAGTTTGAAAGCCATCTGCCCCCGCAAGGATCTGTACGAGGCCGTGCAGACGGTGGGACACGCCGTTTCGGGCCGCAACGCCCTGCCCATCTTGAGTCACATCATGGTGCAGGCCGAGGAAAACTTTTTGCGCCTGATCGCCACCGATCTCGAACTCGGCATTTCGTGCCGCGTGGCGGCGCAGATTCAGGAGGGCGGCGCGCTTACGGCCCCGGCCCGCACCCTGACCGAAGTGCTGGGCAACCTGTCCGACAAGTTCGATGTGGCCCTGTCCGTGGACAAGAGCCATACCGTGCGCGTCCATTGCGACAAGTCCGACTACAAGATTTTGGGTCTGCCCGCCGAAGAGTATCCCAAGCTGCCCGAAGTGCGCGACGCCGTGGCCTTCAGCATCCCCCAATCGCAGCTTAAAGAGATGATCCGGCATACCAGTTTTGCGGTTTCCACTGACGAGACGCGGGCTATTTTAACCGGCGTTTACATGGTGTTTGATGGCGAGACCCTGAAATTTGTCGCCACGGACACGCACCGGCTGGCCGTAAAGGAGGCGAAAGTCAAGGACGGGCGCGGTTCGCAGAATGCCGTCGTGCCGTCGCGGGCCATGAACGAACTGACGCGCCTGCTGAGTGACAGCCCCGGCGACGTGCAGGTCACGCTGTCCAACAATCAGGTGCAGTTCGTGCTGCCCGGTGAAAAGCAGGTGCAGATCGTCAGCCGCTTGATCGAGGGGCAGTTCCCCAACTATCAGCGCGTGATTCCCGCCGCCTTCCAGAAGAAACTGACCGTGCAGACCATGCCCCTGCTGCGCGCCGTGCGCCGCGCCAGCATCGTGGCCCGCGAAAACGCGCAGCGCGTGATCCTGCGCTCCGAGGGCGACAAACTGGTGCTGACGGCGGAAAGCCAGATGGTCGGCAACGCCTACGAGGAAGTGGAAGCGACGTGCGAGGGCGGCGAGGTCGAGATCGCGTTCAACGCCAAGTATTTGCTGGACGTGCTGGCCGTGCTGGACGTGGACAGCAGCCTGAACCTGGAACTGACCGAAGCCCTCAAGCCCGGAGTCCTGCGCCCGATCCCGATGGCCCCCCGCGTCGTGGACAAGGGCGAGGACAAAGGCGATAAGAGCGACGACAGCGCCACGCCCGCGCCGGTTCCCGCCGCCCTCGAACCCGACTATCTGTGCGTTCTGATGCCCATGCAGATCGTCTAATCCGGCAGGACAAACGACAATATGCGGGCGCTGTTTTCGCGCCCGCATACCCGCGCCGCGTCCGGCTCCTTCCTGTACACAGGAAAGGGCCGGACGCGCTTTTAGTTGAAACAACGATGCTGCCGGAGACGCTATACTCATGCAACTGTGCAGATGATTGAAAGAGAAACCTCGCGTATGGATGACACGTCTGCATTGTGGCACATGGAGAAACCACACAGAAGATACACAGAATACACAAAGAAGAAGATACACCGGGAAAGACACACGAGAAAGCAGCTTATGATGAAGAAACTGCGTATCGGCGTTGCGGCGGGCCTGCTGGCAGTTGTGCTGACCGGGTGCGACAGCGACGCGCCCAAACCGGTGGGCGAGGATATTATGGCGACCATTGCACCCTCGGAAGAAATCGCCGACGCCGCTCCCCTCACCGATGTTTCGGTTCCCTTTACCCGTGTGACCGGCCCGCAGGCGGGCGAAGCGCAGGGCTTGATCGGCAAGGGAGGCACATTCCCGACTGCACTGTATAAACGCTGGTTTGCGGCGTATGCACTGAAAACAAACGTGCAGGTCGGCTACGACGGCGTGGGCAGCAATGAGGGCGTCGGAGCGTTGTCCCGCAGGCAGGTAGATTTCGCCGCCACCGACGCGCCCATGACGGACGCGCAGCTTGCCGGCGCGGACGGCGGGCCGATCCTGCACATCCCTACGGCCTTTGGCGCGATTGCCATAGCGTACAATGTGCCGGGCGTGGCAAATGCAGCAGGGACGCCAGGCAGGCTTCGGTTCACGCCTCAGACGCTGTCCGGCATTTATGAGGGCAGCATCACGCGCTGGAACGACCCGCTTTTGGTGCGCGACAACCCTGCTCTTGCCGGTGTACGCTACGCCATCATCGCCTTGCATCGGAGTGACGGCTCCGGGACGACGTATGGCTTTACGGACTATTTGAGCGCGGTCAGCCCAGTCTGGAGCGGGCAGGCAGGCAAGGGAACATCGGTGTACTGGCCCGTCGGCATCGGGGCCGGAGGCAGCAAAGGCGTGGCGCAGATGCTCAAAAGTAACCCGTACTCCATCGGTTACGTCGAGGCGGGCTACGCGCAGCGCAGCAAATTGGAGTATGGACTGGTACGCAACCGCGCAGGTCTGTTCGTCGGGCCAAGCGTGGAGGGCGCGGCGAGCGCGGCGTCCGAAACCGCGCGTTCCGCCCCCGCCGATCTGCGTTTCAGCATCGTGAACGCGCCTGGCGCGCGTTCGTACCCGCTGTGTACAGGAACCTGGCTGCTGGCGTATCGTCGCAGCCCCGACAATGCGCGCGCCCTGGCCCTGACGCGTCTGCTGGATTGGGCCGTGACCGACGGGCAGGCCGTTAATGCGGCCCTGGGCTACGCGCCCATCGGCCCCGACCTGAGCGCGCGCAGTGAAGCTTTGATACGCCAGATCACCGCATCCGGGCAGCCCGTGCCTTGATTGTATGGTCATAAAACCTAATTCGTATCGGTTTGTAAGTATTTCGTTGCCACAGAGTCAGGGACTGTGTTATAATGTCGGCGGAGCATCCTCCACTCAGGATGTTCCGCCGATTTCTGCTGCTTTACGGGCTTGTTGGAAAGCCGAGAGCAGATGGGTACAAAGAACGTACCCGTCCTGGAGGCGCAAGCGCCAAGCGTCGTATCGGACGCGATGCAGTGTCGGCTCTATGCCGCTGTGTACTCGCTCAAAAGCCGAGGTCATCTCATCGCCACATTTTATGCCCGCCTCATTCCGCCGCGCAAAAACGGTGTGTCCGTTGTAAAGCGATGTTGTATGCGCGTCCTGCCTGCCATCGGCGCTTGTATCTGCCTGCTTTCGCCGCTTAACGCTTCTGCGTGGCTGCCTCTCTCCTCTTCCCTTCTGCGCCTCCACGCCGCTCCTCTACGTTTCTCCGCGCTGTGCTTCTCTCCCGATGAGACCGCAAAGGAGAGCAAGCTGCGCCGCAAGCCGCGTAAAGGGACGGAAAAGGCTATGGAAGTCGAGGCCGTGGCGAGCATGACGGGGCCGCAGTCGCCGCTTGTGCGCGTGTGCCTGCTGCGTTATGCGGGCGCGTCGCAGATCACGGTCAGTGTCCTGCCCGGAGCGCATCTCAGGGACGCGCAGGGCCGGGAACTGGCGGCGGGAACCGGGCCGTGGACGTTTCGGGCCGGCACAAATACTGTGAGTGTCAGCGGGGCGAGCGGCAGGCACACGGGCGCGGCCTTGAGCGCGGTCTGCTGGCGCGTACAGGCCGAAGACGGCGACACTCAGATCGGCATCAAGGGAACGGGAAGCAGCACACGGCATTATCGGGGCAGTCTGGAGATACGGTCGGCAGGCGGCGAACTAAGACTTATCAATGAGGTAGGCATGGAGCCGTATTTGCAGGGCGTGGTTATCAGCGAGATCGGGGAGGGGCCGCTCGAAGCTCTCAAAGCGCAGACTATCGCGGCCCGCACGTATGCCATCAGCAGCCGGGGACGCTGGAAAGCGGACGGCTACGACCTGCGCGACAGCGTGGATTCGCAGGCGTATGGCGGGATCGAAGCGGAGAGCGCGGACGGCAACCGGGCCGTACAGGAAACGCGAGGACAGATACTGACCGTGCGCGGGCAGGCCATAGACGCGGATTTTTGCGACGACTGCGGCGGCGTCACGGCCCCCGGCGACGACCCGAATATCCTGCCCCTCTCGGTCTCCGATGACATCGCCCACCGCTACGCCCGTCATGCGCCGTATGGCGTCTGGACTCTGGCCCTGTCGTCAGCGCGACTGAAAGCCCTGACAGCCAAAAACGCAAAGGCGCGCGGGCAGGGCGATTTACAAAACGTCGAGATCGTGCAGCGCGACGTGTCGGGCCGCGCGGCTCGCGTTCGCTTTACCTGGCACATCGGAACGCCTGCTGTCCCGTCCGCCACGCCTGCCGTTCCCGTCCCCTCGTCCGAGGATACAAAGGGTGATGTGACCGCGCAGCGCGGCGCGCTGCCCTCGCGCCACGCTGTTTTGAAGCGGTCATTGCGCGCGCAGACTTCTGTTTCTTACCATTCAGGTACGCAATCCACATCACAAAACAATGCGGATTCCTCCCACACGACTGCGCCATACGGTTCCAATGGGCAAGGTCAGGCCGCAAAGGACTCCGGTTCTCCTGCCGACGTGGTTACGACGACCGAAATCAGCGGCGACGCCCTGCGGGCCATGATCGGTTACAATGTTCTGCGCAGCACCTTAATTACGATACGCCGCACTGCCAATGGTGACTTTGTTTTCGATGGGCGGGGCTGGGGGCATGGGCATGGCCTGTGTCAGCAGGGCGCGCTGGCCCTGGCCGCCCCGCCCCTGCGCCAGAACTGCAAAACTATACTGGCGCATTATTACCCCGGCGCGCTATTGGGCGCGTGGGCTTTGTACGATGAGGAAGGCGCACAGAAGTAAGATAGCGATCAGAGCGCAGACGTACAAACGCCGCCCCGAAGGTTAAAACCTCGGTGCGGCGTTTTCGTGCTGATTACAACTTGATTGTACCGGACGCGACTATGCCGAGCAAAAAGGCTCGACAGCGGCGAAGGTTTGAATTTCGGTAACACACCTAGCAGCGGCGATGCGGCACATAGGCGGCGGCGGCCCAGAATTTGCGCCACTGCTGCATGGTCATCAGCAGCGCTTCGTCCGGCGACGCGCCCTCGGCGCGGTGCTGATGATACTCTTCAAAAGCGATGGCGTAGCCGGGAAGCAGCAGTTCAGCCTCTTCATCCGTAATGGCTGCGCTGTCTATTGCGTGTTCTTCTGAAATGCCGCCATTTAGAATCAGCGTCAATTCGGTATCGGTCTCGCGGCTTGCGTCGAAACTGACGGGTTCCGCGTCGTATGTTACATCAAAACTATTGTTCATGATTGGTTCCTACCCTGTGTCACTCAGCAAGGAGTGGATGACGTCCAGGTCTGTTTTAAGGCAGGTTGACATATCGAGAGCGCACATCAAGATGCGTTCGTCAAGCAGAGACGCAACGACCGCGGTTTTGTTCCTGAATATAACGCTGAATACGTATTACCGTACAACGATATATTATCGGCAGACGCGGAATTATATGCAGGGCTTCGCCAAAAACGGGATTGCTGTAATAGATTATACCTGATTGTGTCACTTATATACGTATTATACGGCAATGTAAGCGACTAATTTGTCAAATAAACGGTTCCTGCCACATCTAAAAGGTGACAGGAACCGCTTTTTGCAGGTTTTACAAAAATCCTACCCTGTGGTTTCCTGTGGTTTACTGCGCGTTTAGGGCAAAGTCGTCCACGACGAACGAGGTTTGCAGCGAACTGTCTTCCGTGGCGGTCAGGTAGACCTGAACGGTCTGGCCTTTGTATGCGGACAGGTCGAATGTTTGCAGGGCATAGCCGGTCGCGGCGTTCAGGTTGGAGTATGCTGCCAGCGTCTTCAATACCGTGCCGCTGCTGCTGCGTACCTGAACGGTCAGCTTGTCATAGGCCGACGTTTTTGTGGTTTCCGACGTGTCAATGTGCAGGTAGAAGGTCAGCGTGGCCGTCGTAACCGAGGCGGGAATGGCGACCGATTGGTACAGCGTGTCCGTGTGCGTCTTACCGTAGCCGTCCATCCATGCCTTCCAGGTTCCGCCGTGCGTGGCCTCTCCTGTGGCATTGCTGATCACGCCTGCCGAAGCTATCCAGGGTGCGGGATTCACACTGCCGTTCTCGAAGCCCGGATTGCCCAAGAGCTGCGACCCCGTAGGCGTGGGCGGGGGCGGCGGAGGCGTGACGACCGTGCCGCCGGACAGGTCGGCCAACAGGTTCGCGCCGTTGAAGGTTCCCAGGCCCGTAGCGAGGTCGTAGCCCGTGACGGCGGGATAGTACAGGTTGGTGCTGTTGTCGGCGATGTCGTGGAAGTCTGCGGCGTAATTCGCGCCGGCGGCGACCGAGTAAAGCAGAGTGTTGGCAAGGCCGAGCGTCCCCTTGCCCGCAGATGCGCGCTGTTGATTGACCAGAGCCGCAAACGCCGACCACAGGGGCGCGGCGCAGCTGGTTCCGCCGTAGACGTAGCCGGTTCCCTTGAGATAGATGATGTAGCCGTTGTTGGGATCGGCTTCGAGGCTGACATCCGGCACATTACGCATGGTCGTCGAGGCTTTCGACGCCGCGCTGCCGAACCCGGTCTGATAGGAAGGCAGCGTCCATACCGTGCTGATGCCGCCGCCGCCGCCGCCATTCGCGATGCTGCCGCCGTTCCACGAGGTTTCAGTGGAGTACGCGCCGCCCGCGCCTGCCGTGGTCAGCTTGGTTCCGCCCACGCCCGTGACGTAGGGCTGTGAGGCGGGATCGTCCACGCTCAGGGTGCTGCCGTTGTCATACGCGCCGCTGTCGCCCGATGCGGCAAAGATGCTCTGGCCCTGCGCGGCCATCTGCTTGAAGATGGTGTTTTCGCTTTGCAGGGCGCTCGCGCTGTTGGACTTTTCGGCCAGGCCCCAGCTTGTGCTGACGCTTTTGGCGATGTTGTCCGTGGCGATGCGGTTGTACGTGTCAAGCACACCCGCGCCGCTGTTCGGCCCCTCATAAACCATGACTTTGGTGACGCCCGGAGCGAGCGCGATTTGCAGGTCAATGTCGAGCGTGACTTCGCCCGCGCCCGATCCCGCCGCGCCCGTTGCGCCATCCACGAGAACATTTTGCAGCGGCACGGCGGGCAGGCCGAACTGCGCCTCGTACTTGGTGATGTCGCTCGTCAGGTAGCCATCAAGTTCAAACAGGGCCAGCGTCTGCCCGGTTCCAGTCGCGGTCACGCCGCTGAGATTATATGCCTTTTTGATGTCGGCGGGGGTCAGTCCGCCGCCCGGCCCGCTGCCCGTGGTGTTTGGATTGAGCGCGTCAACCGTAAATTGGCCCTGATCGAGAAACGCCAGCGGGTCTACGGCCTTGACGCGATTGTGCGCCCGCCAAACGCCCGCCGTGTCCAACCCCACTACGCTTTGCAGTTTGGACGCGATGCTCGCGGGAACGACCGGGCTGCCGGCAGGGGCGCGAAACTCGCGGCCTTCGGGTAGGCGATACTGCTGCAGGCTGACTCCGAACGCGGCCTCGACCACGCCGGTCGCGCCTTCCACGTTCAGAATCAGTCGGTTGGACGACGTGCCGGTAACAGTCAGCCCCTGTGCGCGGGCGAAAGCGGCCACGGCATTGTAGTCGGCCTGCGTAGGCGCGTAGTCGTCTACAAACTGCTGCGTCGTCAGGTAATGTCCATACAGCGCATCGTTAGGGTTGTACAGCCGCGCAAGCAGAGCGTCCAACTGCGCTTCATTGCGCAGGCGCAGGGTCAGGGCGAGGGGAAGCGTCTGCTGCGGCGCGCGGCCTACCAGATTGGCCTCATTGACGAGAGCAGGAACGTGGTTTCCCAGATGCCGCGTGGCGACGCCCTGCGCGTCCGACACAAGGGACAGGCACGCCAGCCCGCACACAGCGGCAAAACCGGCCACGGACTGCGCCAGCCGAAAGCGAGAACGGACAAAACCAGAATGCGCGAAATAAGCTTTCAAAAACGTTTTCCTCAACCCCGTGGGGGTTCCGGTCGTGCAAAGAGCGTAGGGAATGCGTCGCGGCGAAGAATTTCCTTGCGTGATTGACAGATTATTGTACAAGCGAAATATTAAAAAATAGCGAAATTTACGGGTTTTTTCATAATAAGCAAAACTATTTTCGTGTTCTGTTTTGCGGGCCGGTTTGGGGAGTGACTAAACAGATACAGGCAAGCAGTCACAAAGCCCCGGCACGTTCTTGAGCTTCTTCTCGTTCCTGAGCAACTGCCTGCGGTTGTAAGCACACTGGAACAGGCGCACCGCACCGCGCAAGCCTTCGAGTGAGCGCGTGAAGCAGCGGCTGCGGCGCACCAGGCGGGCCAAGCAGCAGCGCAGGTCGGCGTTGACACTCTCGACAAGGTATACAGTTCGTCCATACAGTTCGTCCATTTCGATCACGCCTACATGGGCGGGCAAAGCGACGGCAGGACGGGTGGCTTCGTCATGGTGTACCCGGTTGATGACGCTCTGATGAGGGATGCCCAACAAACGCCCGATCTTGCGAAACGACACCCCCTGGTGTCGAACGCATCTTGTATCGGGCGTGGATGTAAGGTAAACTATATTGTTGTTTTCGCCGCGCCGCCATTCTGCGTTCGCGCCTTTGCCTGTGGCGCAGCGCGAAGCACAGGCGTTTTCGCTTTTGTGTTCGGGAGGTTTTTTCGCATGGCTTATAATCCGCAGAATCCGCTGATCGTGCAGTCAGATCGTACCGCGTTGCTCGAAGTGGACAATCCCCGCTATGCCGAGTGCCGCGACAAGCTGGCAGGCTTCTGCGAACTCATCAAAAGCCCGGAACACATCCACACCTACCGGCTCACGCCCCTGTCGCTGTGGAACGCGCGGGCGGCGGGCGTGACAGCGGAAGAAATGATCGGCGTACTGAACGAGTACAGCAAATACGACGTGCCGGGCAACATCGTCCACGACGTGCGCGATTACGTGGGCCGCTACGGACGCCTGAAGCTGCTCAAAGAAGACGGCGCGCTGCTGCTGCGCGCCGACGATAACCTGCTGATGACCGAAATCAAGCACAACAAGCAGGTGCAAAAGTATCTGGTGCGCCATATTGACGCCCGCACGGTCGAGATACCGCTGTTGGAGCGGGGGCGCGTCAAGCAGATACTGCTCAAATTGGGTTTTCCTATTGAAGATATTGCGGGCTATACGGACGGCGAGGCGCTGGAGGTGCAGCTTCGGGAAGTGACGAGGGGCGGTAAGCCGTTTATGCCGCGCCACTATCAGGAGGAGGCCGCCCACTCGTTCTGGATGGGCGGCAGCGCGGCGGGAGGCAGCGGTGTCCTCGTCCTGCCCTGCGGCGCGGGCAAAACCATCATCGGCATACAGGCGATGGCGCTCGCCGGGATGCGTACCCTGATCATCGTGACCGGCATTACCGCCGCGCATCAGTGGCGCGACGAGATCTTAGACAAGACCCTGCTCAACCCCGACGACATCGGTGAGTACAGCGGCGAGCGCAAAGATATTCGCCCCGTCACGATTGCCACGTATCAGGTGCTGACCGCGCGCCGTGACCCGGAAAAAGAAAAAGCCCGTAAGAAAAAAGCCAAAGGCGGCGCGGGAATGGACGCCGAGGAGTGGGACGGCGCAGGTGATTTCGATGCGACTCCGCTTGCAGACGCCCCGGCCGCGCCCGCCGCGCTGGGGGCCGAGGAAGGCTATCTCAACCTGGAACTGTTTAGCCGTCAGGATTGGGGCCTGATCGTGTACGACGAGGTACATCTGCTGCCCGCGCCCGTGTTCCGCATCACAGCCGAGATACAGGCCAAGCGGCGTCTGGGCCTGACCGCCACGCTTGTACGCGAGGATGGGCGCGAGGATGACGTGTTTTCGCTTATCGGCCCCAAGAAGGCCGATGTGCCGTGGAAGGAACTGGAAAAGCAGGGCTGGATCGCGACGGCCATCTGTACCGAAATCCGCGTGCCATTGGAAGAGGAAAACAGGCTGGAATACGCCATCGCCGACCCGCGCGAAAAGTTCCGGCTGTCGAGCGTCAACCCGCGCAAGGAAGATATTATCGAGGCGTTGCTGCGCCGACACAAAGACGATAACGTCCTCATCATCGGGCAGTATCTGGAGCAGTTGCAGAACATTGTGGATCGCTTCGATGCCCCGGTTATTACAGGTAAGACCGTGCAGCGCGAGCGCGAGAAGATTTATGCGGCCTTCCGCAAGGGCGAGATCAAGGTTCTGATTGTCTCGAAAGTCGCCAATTTCTCGATTGACCTGCCGGACGCCAATGTCGCCATACAGGTATCCGGCACGTTCGGCTCGCGGCAGGAAGAAGCGCAGCGCCTGGGCCGCGTCCTGCGTCCCAAATCCGACGGCAGCATCGCCCACTTTTACTCGCTCGTGACCCGCGAAACTCGCGACCAGGAATTTGCCACGCACCGCCAGTTGTTCCTGACCGAGCAGGGCTACCGCTACGAGATCGTAGACGCGGAAAAGGTGCTGGAGAGCGTAGCATTGTAGAGTGCTTGCGTTGACAAAGTAAAAGGATAAACCGATGCGGAAGTTTGCGCTCGTTTGCGGCCTTGCGCTGGGATGTTCGCTTGGGCTGACGGGCAAAGGCTATGCCGCCGATGCTCCGCCGGTCATGGCCTCCGAGGACGCCGCGCAGATCCACTTGGACAACGGCACGCTCGCCCTGACCATCAACCGGGCCAAGTCCGAGATCGTCAGCATCCTGTATCGGCACGACGGACAGACCACAGAGATGTGCAAGTCCATGTACTATTCGGCGAGCGCGGGGCCACTGGATAAAAACGCGCCGCGCCCGCCCGCCGGTTCCATCCAGATACGCGCCAACCAGCCCGCCCGCCTCGCCCGCAATACTCCTGACATGGCCGAGGCCGTAATGGAAAACGGCCCGACCCTCACGTACCCCTTTCACACCGAGACCCACTATCTGCTGAACCGGGGCTTGTCCGGTCTGTACGCGTACCAGATCTACTCGCATCCTAAAGACCAACCCGCCGCCACGATTGGCGAGGCGCGTTTCGTCCTTAAAGGACCGCCCGGCCCCGGCCTCTACACCAATCACGTCGTAGACGCGCAGCGGCTTGCGCCCTATGACACGTCCCCAATCGTCAAGCCGGTTTCCGACGCCACGTTTCTGCTCACAGACGGCACGATCTACACCAAGTACGACAATTCCGCGTTTATGGCCGACCACTATACGCACGGCATGACCGGGCATGGCGTGGGCGTGTGGATG
The DNA here is from genome assembly GCA_965277875.1 of Chthonomonadaceae bacterium. GTDB lineage: Bacteria > Armatimonadota > Chthonomonadetes > Chthonomonadales > Chthonomonadaceae > CAWFQB01. The sequence continues at coordinate 5,144,577 of CBDIDV010000002.1, forward strand.
CTCAATGCCAGCAACGAGTATGTCAACGGTGGCCCGCTCAAGCAGGAATTGACCGTACACGCCGACAATACCCTGCTCAACATGCTTCAGGGGGCGCACTACGGTTCGGGCGTGCTGAACTTCCAGGCCAACGAGGAGTGGACGAAACTCTACGGCCCATTTCTGGTGTACTTCAACAGCGGGGCGTCTGCGGAGATTATGTACAAAGACGCGCTCGCCCGTGTAGATGTGGAACGCGCGCAGTGGCCGTATCGCTGGCTGCAAAATCTGAATTATCCGACTGACCGGGGGAGCGTACAGGGACAAATCACGCTGACGAGTGGGGCGCAGGGCAAAATCAACAGCCCTGCGAGCCTCGAAGTGGGCGGCAAAGCAAGCGACGCAAAAAGCGTGCGAAACATAGGCGGCGCAAAAAGCACGGGCAGCGCAAGCAATGTTGCCGGCGGTAAGCCTCTGGTCGCGGCCAATGCGTGGGTGATACTGGCTGCGCCGGGGGGCGACTGGCCTTTGCAGGGCAAGGGCTACGAGTTCTGGACACGGACGGACGCGCAGGGCCGGTTCACCATCCCCAAAGTGCGGCCCGGACAGTATACGCTGTATGCCGTGGGCGCAAACCAGTTCGAGCAGTTCGCCCAAAACGATGTACTTGTTCAGCCGGAGCAGGCGACGAACCTGGGCGCGCTGAAATGGCAGATGACGACGCATGGCGAAGCCCTGTGGCAGATCGGTACGCCCGACCGCAGCGCGCAGGATTTCCGCGACGGCAAGGACGCGCGCCACTTTGCCAACTATCTGCGTTACGCGGCCAACTTCCCGGACGACGTCACGTTTACAATCGGCAAAAGCCATGAAGACACCGATTGGAATTACGCGCAGTGGACATGGTACGCCAAGCGGCCCTATTGGACGATCCGCTTTGATCTGGCCGCGCCGCGCACGGGCAAAGCCACGTTCACGCTGGGCATCGCGGCCTCGAACCCGCTCAAAGGCGGCAGTTCCAACGTGCGTATTCGGGTGAATGGGCAGGAAGTCGGCGTCGTGCGCCTGACGAAATCCGGCCCCGCCGCATATCGCAGCGGCAGTCAGGACAGCCTGTACCGCGTGGAATATGTTACGTTCGACGCAGCCCTGCTGAAAGCGGGAACAAACGAGATCACGCTCGGCCATGTGGACGCGCAGCCGCTTCCATCTTGGGAAGAGCAGCAGGCGGGCCGCGTCGGAGCCGTTATGTACGACGCCCTGCGCCTGGAAGTGGATTCATCAGCGACCGTTCATTAGCGCAAAATCAACCCCGTAGGGGCAGACACAGGGGTCTGCCCTCCCTGCTTAACACGTGGAACCGTACCGAGGAAGGGCAGACACGTACCGAGGTAGGGCAGACACGGGGGTCTGCCCCTACATTGTGTGCGTTCGTTCGGGCGTTTGCACAACAATCTTGATGATTCTGTATCTTGATGATTCTGTATTAGGTAGGGCAGAAAATGAACCCGGAGGAGAATGCCGCATGAACACGCGCCGCCGTTTTATCACGCTCAGTTTGGCCGGGATGCTGTCGCTGCTGACGCCTGCCCTGCGTCTTGTTTTGCCCGCCCGCGCTCAGGCTGCCGACACGGCGCAAACGCCGCCCGCGCCTGCCGTCGTTCCCGACCCGAAAGGCGGTCTGCCGACCCTGTTCATCATCGGCGACTCGACCGTGAAGAACCACACGACGGGATTGCAAGGCTGGGGCGATCCCATTGCGGCCCGGTTCGACAAGATGAAAATCACCGTCGTCAACAATGCGCTCGGAGGCCGCAGCAGCCGCACGTTCCTGACCGAAGGGCTATGGGACAAGACGCTTGGGCAAATGAAGGCAGGCGATTTTGTGCTGATGCAGTTCGGCCACAACGACGGCGGCTCGGTCACGACCAGTTACCGCGCCTCGCTCAAAGGCGGCGGCGAAGAGACGCGCGACGTAACCGACGCCAAGACCGGCAAGCCCGAACCCGTACATACGTATGGCTGGTACATGCGCCGCTACATCGCGGACGCCAAATCCAAACACGCCACGCCCCTTGTGCTTTCTCCCGTCCCCCGCAACATCTGGACGGACACGCATACGGTCGCCCGCGCCGGCAATGACTACGGTAAATGGGCGCAGGAGGCGGCGCAGGCCGAAAATGTCGCTTTTGTTGACCTTAACGACATTATCGCCAGACACTACGAGACGTTGGGGCCGGACAAGGTGAAAGCCGCCTATTTCCCCGGCGACCACACGCACACCAGTCCCGAAGGCGCGGAACTCAATGCCGCCTGCGTCGTCGAGGGCCTGCGCGCCCTGAAAGATTGTCCTCTCTGCGCGTTCCTGCTGTAAGTATAGGCTATGAGTATAGACAGAAAGGTTGTTGTATGCTTCCTGAACTCCAGCGCCGTTTCGATGCCGTCGAGCGTCAGCGGGCCGAACTTCTCCGTCAGGCGGACGCGCTAAATGATGCACAATGGGACTGGACACCGGGCGCGAACGTGTGGAGTGTCGGGCAGATCATCGAGCATCTTGTGCTGAGCGATGAGACGGTAGGCCGCGCGCAGGAAGCGGGGGCGGTGCGGAACGAGGACATGATGTTTCGCGTTTTGCCGCGTTTTGTGCGGCGCGCATTGGTTCTGAGAGCGTTCCGTCGGGACATGGTTTTGCCGCTGCCCTCTAAGGCCATCGAGCCGCGTGGCAGTGTAGCGTTGCCCGAACTGCGGTCACGCTGGGATACGGCGCGGCGCGAAATGGGCCGCGTCCTCGACACCCTGCGCCACGACGAGACGCGCTACTCGCATCCCGTTCTGGGGCCGCTCACCGCCACGCAAATGCTCGATCTGGAACAGACGCACACGGAGTATCACACCCGGCAAATGCAGGCATTGCAGCGCAGCGCCTCTTTCCCACGCGTGGCGCAGGCGCTATAACCCTTGTCAGAACGACCAATCTTCGGCTCTTAAATCCGGCACTTTGTCGAAGTCGGCGCGATTACGGGTCAGGAGAGTAGCATCGTTGGCGAGCGCAATCGCGGCGATTTTCAAGTCCATCGTGCCGATGCGAATACGCGCCTGCTTCAGACGCGCAAAGTGGGCTGCCGCTTTCGCGTCGAACGGCAACATGGGAATACCTGCAAATGTTGCGATGTGTCCTTGCAGCCGCGCGTAGGCCGTCAGCATCTGTTCCGGCGTATTCGCCTGTGCCGCTCTCGCCAGCCATCCGCGCATTTGTTCTTCATAGGTGACAATAGTTGTGGCAAGTTCGTCACCTGGAACCCGATCCAGACGCATTTGCAGCATGAGCGATTCAGCATTGCCGCGTTCCAATAGACTGAGCATATCCGTGTCCAGAAGGTACATCATGCGGCATCCTCATCCTTGCTGGGACGCAGCGACTCGCGGTACTCGCGCCCCAGACGCTCAGCCGCATCGAATTCGGGGTCGTCCTTGTAAATGCCTACAATCTTTTTCCACCAGGGGGCAGCAGCCTGCGGCTTGTCCGGCGTCAGCTGTTGTTTCAGTTGCGCGAGTTCTTGTTCCAGCGTCGTCAGGCGTTCTTCAACCGTCGTTCCTGCCATGACATTACTCCTCATTAGCGTTCGCATTCTTTAGCGCATTTGCCTCTGCACCCAAACTCTTTCGTATTCCCTTTTCCGTTTGTTTCGCGTGTTTCGCGGTTTACAACTCTTTTATAGCATCCCCGTCCGCTTGCGGATGAGCCATTCGAGGCTGAGGGGAACGAGGAACAGGGCCAGGAACAGGGGGATGTGGCGCAAAATAGGATCGCTGCCCGCCCGGATGTCCCACAGTTCGTACTCCTGCTCGCTGCGAACTTCCAGGGGCTTGTAGGGCAGGGTACGCATCCAGTCGGCGATCTTGTTGGCCGCGTACAATTTGCCGCCGCCCGCGTTTGCGATCTTTCGCAGGGCGGGTTCGTCCAGTTCCGGCTTTTGCTTTTCCAGCGCGAGGCTTTCCACGACAAACGCCGCGCCCGCTTTGGCCTGCGCGTTTACGGGCGACGTGACATTGACGCTGAACTTGCCGACGCGGTCCGGCTGATACAGGGCCGTGTAAAGTCCGGGCGCGCCCGGCGTCGCCTGCAAAACGACTTTCTGCTGCTGTCCGCCCGCCGTCGTGACAAAAGCCGTAACGCTCGGCACTTTAATCGGATGGTAATAGGCATCTAAGAGGCGGGCGTTCAGGGCTACTTTCTCGCCCAATCGGTAGTTGCCCCGGTCGGCGTTGAGCTGCACGAATCGGCTGTTACCCGGCAGTTCTTTGGGCGTCAGACTGCGGAACACCTGACCCCAGTAGCGATAAAAGTAGCGGTCGCCCACGCGCCAGCGCCAGCGCCACGTACTGTCTACGAGCTCCAAAAAGCATTTGCCCGCGCCGAACGGCTGTGTCAGCACGAGCGGGTAGGGGCCATCCGCATTGCGGCGCGTCGGGTGCTGGGCAAGCACGGTCGCGCCGGGCTTGGCACGGGGTACGCCTGCGGCCCAGAACATACCCGGCAACAGACTGTCCCACACATGTGCGTTCTCGGTCGCGTCGTCCTCGAGCTGCGTGATCGGGCTGCGCTTGCCTTCGGGCGTTAGCTGCCACTTGAACTCTTCATCGGTCGTGATCGGATCGGGCGACGCGCTGATGACGGCGGGCAGCACGGCCTCAAGCGGTGTGCCGCTGTACTCGTGCGGCATGTGCTGCTCGCCCGCGATGACAAGCAGGCTCGCGCCCCGGTCTTCCACGAACCGGCGCAGGCTGTCGAGTTGGGCGGCAGAAAAATAAGAGCGCGGCACATCGCCCAGAACGATGATGTCGTAATCGAACAGCGTCTTTTCGTCGTTGGGGAAGGCCTTGACGGAGATGTTGCCCTCGCCGCCCTCGGTCACATCGTCGCCGCTCAATAGCAGACAGGCGAAATCCAGACTGGTATCGCGCAGGATGGCGTTACGCAGATAGCGGAATTCGTACCTCGGCTCGTCCTCGACGTACAGCACCTTCAGTTTCTTGTCAATCACGGTCTGCACGAACGAACGTTTGTTGTTGGCAAGCGTGACCTCACCGGGCAGGGGCGAGGCCGCGACGGTATAGTAGAAGCGTCCCGCGTGGTCGGGCGTGTACGTGAAGCGCACTTCCTGCTTCTGCTCGTCCGCGCCCAGAACAACGTTCTGCCGCTGCACTTCCTGCCCGTCGCGCTGCAAGATCACGGTCAGGCTCTTGCCCTTGTAGCCCCGGTGCGACAGGGAGGCGTAGACCGAGACCGTGTTGTTGACGCGGACAACGTCGTCGGCCAGGGTGCTGAGGAGGGCCACGTCTTTGGTTTTGGTTGGATCACCCAGACCGATGGCGCTCAGTAAGACATGCGACTGCCGGGCCGTGTCCGCCACGGCAACAGGGTCTTCGCCCAGGTTGCTGCCGCCGTCGCTGAGCAGGAGCATACCGGCCACGGGCTGACCGGCCATGTCGTCGAGTGCGCGGCGCAGGCCCGCCCCGATCTGCGTGGAGTCACCCGTTTTCGGGTCAGAGGCGAGGGCGAACTTGTAGGCGTCGCGCTTCTTGGCGTCCGTAGGCAGGGCAATGGCGCGCGGCACACTGTCAATGGTATAGGCGCGGACGTTGTACTTTTTACTGAGCTCTTTGAGTGCATTGGAGCGGTTCAGGATCGCGCTTGCGCGGTCAAGGCGCGAGAGGGCGTGTACCCTGTCCATGCCGACACCCGCGCCTTCGGCTTCCACGCTCGCCCGCGATGCGGGTAGTTTAGGGTCGGCAACGGTCATGCTGTCGGAACTGTCCACCAAAAGCGCCACGCTGGGGCGCACCCGATCCACCTGTTCGAGGCGCAGGGTCGGCTGTGTGAGCATCAGCATCAGGGCGGCCAGGGCGCACAGGCGCAGCACGACAAGCGGAGCCTTGACCCACCACGAGGGGCGTGTGCCGTCCTTCCAGTAGAAGAAAGTGAACCAAGCCAGCCCGGTCAGCAGCAAGGCCCCGGCCATCCACGCCTGCCACGGCGAGGCCAGCGTAATATGCCCGTGTTCGACGTTCTGCGCCCCGCCGACATGCGCCAGCAGGCGCAGCATCCAGCCGGGCAAATTTACCGCGTTTATATCCATAAAATGTTATTGCATTGTTCGGGAATGCAGGGCAGTGTAAACCCGCAGGTGTTTTTCGTCCGTAGGACGACCGGCCGCAGGCCCATGTATTCGGTATTCTATATACCGGATCTGTTATACCGAGCCAAAATCCGTCATGTCATTGAACATGTTTTGCAGGCGTTCCGAAACATGCTGCTCGATGGTAAAGAACGACATCTCGAAGGCCATCAGCCACAACATGATCATCGCGTCTTCCGAGGGGCGTTCCAAGACGCGCGAGAAAAAGTCTTTAAGTATTTCCTCGTAGGTGTTTTTGGTTTCGTTCAGTTCCAGGCGGGCGTAGGGCGGGTTCTGGAACATATCTTCCTGATAGTTGTTCATGAAGTCACGCACATTCGCGGGCGTGGCCTTTTCCAGGTTGCGCCCGAACTCGCGCTGCACGGCCTCGCGAAACTTTTGCAGCTTGGCTCCATCACTCCCAAACCGGCTGCGCTCATCCATCGTCTTGCGCGCTCCTCATCCTGCTTGTGTCTGCCAATTCCTACGTTTCATTTCTTACGTTTCAGAGGAGAGACTTTACTGTTCGTCGCTGCCGCTTTCTTTCTGCATCATTCCCGCATCGGTTGGGGCTGATTTCGCAGAAGGTTGGCTTTGATTCTGCATTTCGCTCGCGGCCTCCTCTGACAGCGTGTTTTGCATTGTTCGACGAGGCGGGGCGTGTTTCCTGCCCTGCCTGTGTTTGACGCCTGCAACCCCTGAACGTTACGCCAGTCAGGACACGAGCGCAGAGAAAGCCACCCGGCGAAGGAAGCAGGTAAATCGCTGCGACGAACCACTTAAACAAGGTCAAAATAGGTTAATTCCGGTTCATAAGCGCCGGCAGATGTCTGTATCAGCCATTAGATATATATCGTGTGCCTGTACCTAATGCCTGCATCAACGCGGGCCAATATAGGTAACAGCAAATGCCGGATTGGACACAAGGAGATGCCATGCAGCTGCAATTCATCGAGGCCACCCTGCTCGACCCCGAATTGGTCAACACCTGGAAAGAAACGCTGCTGGGCTGGGAGGGCGCGACGCGGCAGCAGGTGGCCGGTGTCATCACATGGATCGCCGGGCAGCGCGATCAGTTTTTGGAAGCGGTGCGCGAAATCAACGACCCGGAAACCTTAGATATGGTCGTAGCCGTGCGCTACATCGAGCTAAAAAGCCACTGGATCCTGCTGAACACGCAGATCAACTACGTTTGCGTGTCCGGGGGAGAGCCGAACATGGCCCTGATGTACCGCGCCTCTCTCATCACGGGCCTGCTGGAAATGCTGGAACGGATGATTGATGAGGACGACATCGAGCGCATAATTTCCTTTCTCACGGAGCCGGTCGGGCTGAAAGAAGCGGCCTGAACAGTGTCCGGCAGGCCCATCACAAACAACAAGTAACTAACAACTGACAGCAGGCAATAAACAAGGAGGCGGTCATGGCAATGGAAGAAATGGCTTTGAATGGCGGCGTGGATAGCAGTATAGAGGGCAGCAGGGAGGGCGGCATGGAGGCGCAGCTTATCGCTTTGTACGCCGACCGCGAGCAGCTTGAGAATGAATTGGGCGTGTCGGACGCGGGCGAGCTGATCGCGATGGTACGCAGCCTGGAAGCGCAGTTGGACGACCTTTACAAAGACAAAGAAGACGCGGAGTAGACCGCTAAAGCGATCAAAGAAAGAGGAAGCACATGAGAACGACATTCCCGGCGACATTCCCGGAGATTCTACCGTACCTGGGCGACATGAGCCGCGAACATTTGGACTCGCTGGACTTTGGCGTCGTCAAGGTCAGCGCGGCAGGCGTGATCGAGATCTACAACCGCTATGAGAGCGAACTGGCCGGCGTCCCCGTCGCCAAGGCGGAAGGCAGAAATTTCTTCACGCAAATCGCGCCCTGCACCAACAATCGCCTGATCCTGGGACGGTTCAAAGAGGGTGTGGCGGCGGGCAGCCTGAACGTGTCCATCCCTTATACGTTCACCTACAAGATGAAACCGACCAATGTGAAGATCCACCTGTACCATGACGCCTCCAGCCAAACGAACTGGCTGCTAATCCACAGGCGTTAAGGTCATTTGCACCGACCTCGGAATACGACCGGAAACCGGGTTTACCAGACTTAGATCTGGTAAACCCGGCTTCATCAGAAACAGACCTTAGACATACGGGCTTTTCATCTTTCCAGTATTATGCCGTCCCTGAACTCTTGTACCCTTGAAACATGCGCCGTAGAAATCGCAAGCGGCAGCCGCTCTTTTCGCGGCTCTTGCGGCTTCGTCTCGCCGTGGCAGGATCGCCTGTACCGCCGCTTGCGCGAGCAGGCGTATCCTCTGATGGCGTTCAGTGATGGCGTAATCCCCGCTGCTTCGCTGTGGGCGGGAATGCGCCTGTGGTGCGCCGCGTTTCGGAGCGAGGGGCTTGTCCCCGGCGACCGGGTCGTTCTGGCCCTGCCGCCTTCGCCCGCTTTTGTGATGGTGCTGCTGGCTGCGCTGTGGGAGGGGCTGACACTCGCGCCGCTCGACCCAAAACTCAGCGCGGAACAAGCCCTCAATGATTTGGACGCCCGCCTTGCGGTGAGCGAGGAACGAATGCCGGGTGCATGGCAGCCGGACGCGTGCGGTGTGCCGCCGTCGAACCGGGGCTTGTTACGGCCCGCGCACAGCCCGCCCACACCGGATGCCCGACTGCTGCTGCAAACCAGCGGCACGACGAACCTGCCGCGCTGGATCGCTCTTTCAGACACCAATCTTTTTGCCGTACTCGATTCACACCGCGACCCTCTGAATCTGCGCGGGGCGCGGGCGCTGTCGGCTCTGCCCTGGCATCACGCGTTCGGGCTGATACTGGATTTACTGCCGGCCCTGCTTGCGGGCGCGGAAATCGTTCGCGCCCCGGACGGCGGGCGCGACATCGCGCATCTGCTGCACCTGATGGAACGCGAGCAGACCACGCATTTCAGCGCGGTTCCGCTTGTCGTGCAGCGCATGGCTGCAACGAATGAGGGGCAAAATCTCCTGCAAGGTTTGAATGGCGGCGTGGTGGGCGGCGCGTATGTCGGCGGCGCACTGGCCGAGTTTCTGGGGCAAACGCGTCTAAGGGTGGGATACGGCCAGACCGAGGCCGCGCCAGGCCTCGCGCTGGGCAAGCCCGGACAATGGGCGGCGGGCTATCTGGGGCAGCCGCTGGGATGTCACACGCGCGTTGACGCGCAGGGCTTGCTGCGCTTCGCGGGGCCGAACGCCTGCCTGGGCGTATGGAACGAGGCTGGATTGCGCCGACTCGACCCGCAGCGATGGGTCTGCACGGGCGATCTGGTGTGGGCGGAGGGGCCGCATCTTTTTTATCGCGGGCGCGCAGACGCCGCCTTCAAACTTAGCAACGGCAGGCTCGTACAGACCGCGCACTGGGAGTCGGAACTGAAGCGCCATTTTCCTCAACTGGAAGACGTGCTGCTGTTTACTTGCGACAACGAACATCTTTGTGTCTGCGTCACGCGCCGCGCGTGTGGGCCGCTGCCCGACTTGCAGGAAACGCGAGCGGTTTTTGGATCATTGGGGCGACGACTGCACTCCATACGCGAAACGTCGCCCTCGGAATGGAAACGACGGCCCAAAGGCGACGTGGATCGCCCCGCCACGATTGCGGCCTTCCTTGCGCGTGGCGCATTTGATTTGAATTTGAACTCTCCGACAAGGTGACATACAAAGTGACATACAAGGTGACATACAAGGTGACATACAAGGTGATATATGATGCCCGCGTATTTTGAAACCGCGAACGCCGCCGCTTTAATAGACACCACTCCACACGGTTCTGTCCTTGAATCTGCTGCACAACACGCCAACGCGCTAGAAGGCAGCGCCACCGATTTAACAGTAGGCGTAGACTGTCGGCTGGACTGCGAGGCGTTGGAGCGCGTGGCCCGAATGTCCGCGCCGCGTATCCGCCTGTCTGCCCGATCACAGGCGGCGATGGACGCGTCACGGGATATTTTGCTCAGACGGCAGGCGGCGGGCGATGCCATTTACGGCGTCACGACCGGGTTTGGGCCGTTTGTGCGCTACGACTCGGCGGCGAATGGGCAGGCCGCGCACGGGGAGGGCTTGATCGCGCATCTGGGCGCAGGGTGGGGGCCATCTGCGCCCGCCGACGTGGTGCGGGCCAGTATGCTGCTGCGCGTTCACACCCTGGCGCAGGGCTGGTCCGGCGTGCGCCCGAACGTCGTAGGGGGTTACATCGAAATGCTGGCGAACGGCATTGTTCCGTCCGTGCCGATCATCGGGTCGGTGGGCGCGAGCGGCGACCTGATCCCCCTGGCGCATATTGCGCGGGCATTGTGTGGTCAGGGCGACGTGTTGTGTACAGCGAGCGTCCACGGTAGGGCAGGCGGCGACACAGCGAACGCGGCAGCAGCGGCGCAAACCGAAACCTACACCGGCGCAATGGCAGGCGCGATACCCGCCGCCGATGCCCTGTCCGCGGCGGGCATGACGCCCTTAGAACTGGACGGGCGCGACGCGCTGGCCCTGACGAACGGCACGGCGTTCCTGACCGCGTATGCAGCGCTGGCAGTGGCAAGGGCCGAGCGGCTGATCGCGAGGGCCGAAGATCTGACCGGGTGGCTGTACCGCGCTCTGGGCTGCCGCGCAAGCGCCCTTGACCCCCGTTTGCACCATGCGCGAGGCCACACAGGACAGCGGCAAAGCGCGGCTGCCATACGCGCCGAGGCGGGCCGATACGGCGCGTGGGAAGACACAGCGCGCCCATTGCAGGAAATCTACTCGCTGCGCTGCGCCCCGCAGATTCTGGGGGCCTGCCGCGAAAACCTGGCTTTCGCGCGCCGCCTGATCGAGACCGAACTGAACGGCGTCAGCGACAATCCGCTGTGCGGGAGCAGCGTTGAGCGGCAAACGTTGAGCGTTGAGCGCGAGACGTTGCGTGTTGAGCATGAAGCATTGGGGCTGGAAGCGGGAGAAGAAGAGACGAGTGGGAACGTTCTGCAGAAGGCTGTTCTGGAGGAAGCTGTTTTGGAAGAGGCCATGCTGCATGGCGGCAACTTCCACGGGCAGCAGGTGGCCTTTGCCGCCGACGCCCTGAACGCCGCGCTTACACAGGTCGGTCTGCTCGTAGATCGGCAGCTTGACGCCCTGCTCGACCCACGCATTAACGGCAACGCGCCCCTGCTGCTGGCCTGGGAACCGGGCGCGACAAGCGGCATGGCGGGGGCGCAGATCACGGCCACGGCCCTTGCCGCCGAAATGCGGACACACGCGCAGTCGTATGCCACCGGCTCCATTCCCACCAACGGCGGCAATCAGGACATCGTCTCGATGGGGACGCTGGCGGCCCGCATGGTCTGCGAGCAGACGGAACGGCTCGCCCCCCTGCTGGCGATCCTGGGTATGGCCCTGGTGCAGCTTGGCTTTCTGCGCGAACAGAAACGCGCGTCCGGCGCGCCTACGCCCACACCCGTCTGGATGCCGCCGTTCGCGCCCTTTGCAAAGGATCGGGCATTGAGGCATGACATCACCCGCATCGCGCAGGCATGGCTTCTGCCCGCCACTTGATCCGTTTTACAGTGCAAGTTCGACCGGTTCAAGCAAGATAAACAAGTAATACAGCCACGACGCGAAAGATGTACCACATTATGAACACCCTGTCATCCCTGCCGCCTTTTCCAGCAGACGCCGTTTTTCTCCAGCCTGCTGACGCCGCCGCCCCCGTCCTGCCGGATACATTTGCCGGTGTTGAAGCGCAGTCGCGCTTCTTTGCGCTTTCCACGGAAATCTACGCCGTTTTGGGTCTGGATGGCACACTGCGTTCCGTCAATGCGGCCTGGCATCGGACGCTGGGCAGTTTGGATCTGGCGGCGGGCGCGGCCCTGCTGCGCCTGGCTCACCCGGAAGACCGCGCATTGATGCAGGCGCGGCTTGTAACGCTTGCCTCTATGGCGCAGGTCGAGAGCCAGAGCGGCGAAAGCATGGCAGGGGAGACGGGCAGCGCGCCGGGGGAACCCTGTGAGGTCCGCCTGCGTCACGCCGACGGCGCGTATCGCTGCCTGCAATGGAATTTTAGCGTGGGCGAGGGGCAGATTTACGCCGTAGGCCGCGACATTACGGAACAGCGCGAGCAGGAGCAGGCCATCAGCGCGGCGCACCAGAAACTTACGTTTTATCTGGTCAACTCGCCCCTTGCCGTCGTGGAATGGGATTGCAGCGGCGAAATCATGTACTGGTCGCCCCAGGCCGAGACGCTGTTTGGCTGGACGGCGGATGAACTCAGCATCGAGGACGCGATCTGCCGGCAGTTCGTGCATGAGGACGATCAGGCCGCGTTCGGCGCGGTGCTCGCTAATCTGGCCTTAGAGGGCGAGACGCGCGATCACGTACAGAGCCGGCACTATCGCCGCGATGGGGCGATGCTGACCTGCGAATGGTTTCATGCGGCCCTGCGCGACGAGGACGGGACTATACTTTCCATCACGTCCCTCGTCTTGGACATCACGGAGCGCAAACGCCGCGAGGAAGACCTGCTGAAAATCCGCAAGGCCGTAGAAAGCGCGGGCGACGCCATCTGCATCATGGATATGGACGCGCATGTCATCTATGTGAACCGGGCCTTTACCGATCTGTTCGGGTACGCGCCTGAGGAGCTGAACCGGGCCGGGTGGGAAACGGTGTTCCCGAACGAATGTGCGGCCCGCGAGGTGCAAACCGTAATCGTGTCGGGGCAGTCGTGGAACGGCGAACTGGAGTTATGCAGCCGGACGGAGGGACAGTTGCCCGTTTCCATGCGCGCCGACGCCATCCGCGACGACCGGGGCAGTCTCATCGGCGTCGTGGCCGTGTACACCGACCTGCGCGAGCGCCGGCAGGCGCAGGAAGAACTGGTGTATCAGGCGCGGCACGACAGCCTGACCGGACTGCCCAACCGCAGTTTCTTCCAGCAGCGGCTGACGCGCGCTTTTGCGCGGGGCGCGGAGCAGCATAACCGCACCGCCGTGATGTTCTTCGACCTGGACAATTTCAAAGTCATCAACGACAGCCTGGGCCATGAGGCGGGCGATCATCTTTTGCAGGTGGTCGCGGAACGGCTCAAAGCGTGTGTGCGTCCCGAAGACATGGTGGCGCGGCTGGGTGGGGATGAGTTTACCGTCTTGCTGGAGGGGTTGACCGGCGACAAAGACGCGGTCGGGGTGGCCGAGCGCGTGTCGGAACAGTTGCGCGCCCCGATCCTGCTGGACGGGCGCGAGATATTCGCCACGGCCAGTATCGGCATCGCCCTGAGCCGCGACACGCACGAAAACGCCGACGATCTGCTGCGCGACGCGGATGTGGCGATGTATCAGGCCAAAACGGGTGGCAAGGGCAAATACATCTTTTTCAACCCGCAGATGAACGCCGAGGCGATGGAGCGGCTGGAACTGGAAATGGATCTGCGCCACGCCGTAGACCGGGGCGAACTACAGGTGTACTTTCAGCCCATCGTACACCTGGAGAGCGGGCGCGTTACCGAGGTGGAGGCCCTGCTGCGCTGGAACCATCCCCTGCGCGGCGTCATCAGCCCGACCAAGTTTATTCCCATCGCCGAGGAGACCGGGCTGATACTGCCGCTGGGCCAGTGGGTACTGGAACAGTCGTGCAGGCAGGCCCGCCTGTGGCAAAACGAGTATCCGAGCGACCCGCCGCTTGTGATGTCGGTGAACCTGTCCACGCGCCAGATACAGCAGGACGATCTCATCCAATCGGTCGCAGCCGTACTTGAATCCAGCGGCATCGCACCTAACAGCCTGAAATTGGAAATAACCGAAAGCGTGATGATGCTTGACAGCGCGAACGTGATCGCCAAGCTGCACGGCCTGAAAGCGATGGGCATACGCCTTGCCGTAGACGACTTCGGCACGGGCTACTCCTCGATGTCGTACCTGAGCAGCCTGCCCATAGACACCCTGAAAATAGACCGCGCCTTTATCAGTCGGCTGGGCCTGAAAAACGAGGACGACGCCATTGTGCGCGCCATACTGACGATGGCGAAGATGATGCACATGCACGTTACCGCCGAGGGCATCGAAACGCAGGAGCAGTTGGGAGAACTGAACCTGCTGGGCTGCGAGCGGGGCCAGGGCTACCTGTTCGCCAAACCGCTGACGGGCGGAGACATGGAAATCCTGCTGAAAAACGCGCACAAAAAGGAGAACGGACTTAAAAAACTGCTTTCCTTAACCGACGCGGCCCAGGCCGTGCAGCAAATCCAAAAACCGTCCGCCGCGTGACAGGAGTGAGCCATGATTACAGCGAACAGCGGGTATGCGTAATCATGGCTCTGATACAAGGGATTTGATACAAGGGATTTGATACAATGGCTGCTTCCTACGGCAAGCTGAACCCTCCTTTGCCTGATGACAGGAACAAACAACGGTCTGATTGCGTCTCGACTACAATCATTGCGAGTCAAACAGGGCTGTTTTGCGCGCTGTGTACGTTTCTGCTGTGCGAACATCGTTTGAATTGCAGCGGAGCGATCAACTCGAACCAAGTTTGAATAGGAATAGAGGGACATCCATGAAGACGACAAACCTAATCGCCGCCCTGTTGTCGGCCTGTACTCTGGCCGCCCTGTGCGCCGGCCCGGTACGCGCCGACGACAAAAACGACCTGAAACACGCGACCGCGCACCTTAACCGCGACCTGAACAAGGCATCCAAGAGCGCCAATCGTGACCTGAACAAAGCGTCGAAAAGCACGAACCGGGACCTGAACCGCTCCTCGAAAAGTACGAACCGTGACCTGAACCGGGGTTCCAAAGCCACGAACCGGGGCATGAACAAGCTGTCCAAGAACACCAACAAGGAAGCCAATCGCGAGTCCCGTGACGTAAATCACACGCTCCAGACTAAGAAGGAAAATGACAAAGGCAAAGGCTAATCTCTTTGTCATAACCTCCTCTTTATGAGCATGTTTATGAGCATGTACACGCGTTAGTGGCGCGAGCAAGATATAGTATCTTGCTCGCGCCACTTTTGCCTTTTGTCTTTTTTGTTTCGCGTGTTTCGCGGTGAACCACTATTCGTATTTGAAGCGGGCGAGCGCGATGCCGTAAAATGTTAGCCCGAACACGACGACCATGCCGATGTTGACCAGCGTGGCGCTCAGGGGCAGATGCCGCAAAAGTAGGTCCTGATAGGCGTTGAGCGCCCAGGCGTGGGGCGTGATGACGCTCAGCTTCTGGATAGTGTCGGGCAGCAGGACGCGGGGGATCAGGCAGCCCGACAGCAGACCCATCAGCAGCAGGGCGAACGTTACCATGCCCTGTATCTGGTCCATCGTCTTGCCGAATGTGGCGATGAGCAGGCCCAGGCCCGTGGCCGCAAAGACCGTGGCGGTCGCGGTCAGGATCAGGCCGGGCAGACTGCTGCCCAGGCTGAAATGGATCAGCAGTTTGCCGAACGTGAACAGCAGGGCCACCTGCATAAGTCCGAGCAGGCCGCGCGCCAGCATCTTGCCCAACAGAATTTGACCGGGCGTAATGGGCGCGCTGAGCATCCGGCGCAACGTGCCTTCCTGCCGCTCGCTCATCAGCGTGGCCGCGACCCCGTTTGCCGTGAAGAACACAAAGTACACGGCCAGGCCGGGGATCACCAGATCGCCCACGGTGTTTTTAGGGCTGTTGTCGCTGCTCGGCGCGCTGACCACATCCAGAACGACCGGCTGCCGCGTTTCTTCGGTGAAATCGGGAACCATGCTGCCGTATTTGGCCCGCGCCGATTCGAGGGCGCGTTTGCGTACCATCTGCCCCGCGCTGCGCTGCGCCGCTCCCGCGACCGCACCCTGCGCCAGGCCCGCGATCTGCATTTGCGCGGGGTCGGTAAATATCTGCAGGTGTGTCTGCGGGGCGTTCGGATTGCGGGCGGCCATCTGGTCTACGGTCTGTGCCAACTGCGCGCTGAAATCCGGGGGGATTACGACGCCTACGGCCCGATCTCCGGTACGCACGCGCCGCGTCACGTCCGGTTCGCCGCCCGGCGCGGACTCGACGGTCACGCCCATGCCGGACATGGCGGCGATAAACGCCTGCCCCTGCGTTCCCTTATCGTTATTCGCGACGAGGACGCGTACCGGACTGCGGTTTGTTTTGGAGTCCGAGCCGCCGAACGCCGTGCCGAACAAAAACGCGAAGACGAGCGGCAGTCCGAACAGGAAAATCAGCGCGGAGCGGTCCCGCCGTATCAGGCGCAGGTCTTTGCGCATAATAATATACCCCGCAATCGGCAGGATGCTTCTCAGTTTATTCAGGTTCAATTTCTTTGACACCCTTCCAACGACTCTGATAAAGAGGAGCAAAGTAGACCCGGCTTCCCTGTGAATCAGCAAAACGCATTGTAATCTTCGCGCAGCGGCGAGGATTGTGCAATTCAGTTACCCAGTCGGCTTTGTTAGAAAAAACAGGAGCGTCAATGCGCTCTATCAATGCAAGCACCATCTGTCGCAGTTGTGCCGGGGTGGGATTTTCTGCTTCTGTCAGCTGGTCTACTATCCTGAGAATCGCAGGCTGATCTATTTTACGTTCCAGATTTAACAAAGCAGAGCGCTCGGCCTTCAACGCCTGATACCGTCTATCGAAGTCAGCCTCTTCGATGCGGCCTTTGTCCAACCGTTCCTGCCAACGGTCTATTTCATCGTTTATCTGCTTGACTGTTCGTGTAGGCCGAGTAGCTGGCTTTTTCTCTGCCTGCACAGCTTCGGGTGGAGGTGGATTTTGTAACCAGCGACGCAAAGCACGCATTGCCGCGTCTTCAAGGCTATCCGCATTGACCTCCCTGCCGGCTGGATGCGCCGTAACCGAGTCGTGCCGCATGGTCGAGCAGCCGTAGGCGCGAGGCTGACAGCGATCTCCCGCCCCTTTGTGGATGCTGCGAAGGGGAGCGCCACAAGAGCAATAGACCAATGAGGATAACAGCCAACTGCTGTCGGCTTCAACGTGTCGCGTGAACCGTTTACCATTCAACTGTGGAACGTTGCGGCTTTGGTACAGGCTCTGCACATGACGTATACGGCTTATACAATCTGCGTCAAAGAGGGGAGGGAAAATGAATACTTCAACACGCTTGGGATCCTCTTTATCCAATCCGTCCCTCAGAGTCCAATATCCTTCCATAACACGTATATACTTATCCGATAAATACTCTTGCACTCTTGTGCCAGCCCATAAACGCCCACGTGGTGTGCGATGACCTTCTGCGTTTATCATACGGGCGATTTTCTCATAGCCAGCGCCCTGCTCCCGCAAATCGACCATCCGACCGACAGTAGCCCGCATCTTTTCCAAAATGACGTAGACACCGTCTTCATTGCGCGCGATCCAACCAGGAAGTTCGCCACCAAAGATCTTGCCTGTACGCGCCATCTGAGTAATGGTGTCCTTGCGATACTCCGACAATTCGCCCGACTGATACTGCGCCACACTCAACATCAGGTTTATCACAAGCTCATCCGAAACACTCTCTCCTTCAAGATGTTCCTTCAGAAAAGCAATGCGCACACCAGTTTTGCGGAACTCGTGCAGGATCTCTTGCGAGTCACGCATAATGCGTCCGACCCGCGAAACACGATAGAAAAGCAGAATATCGTAAGCGCCCTTCTGCGCCGCCTCGAGATGATTTTTCAGCCCCGGTCGTTTGCGCCATGATCGATTGTATGTGGGCTGGTCAATGTCGTGGTTGTCCAATGAAGCTTGTTCATCGAATTTCCACCCGCGTTTTTTACAGTATTCAGCGGCCTCCTGCACTTGGATGCGCGGGCTAATCACTCCTCGCTTTGCTAATGCATCTTCGTACTCAGCGGAATCCGTTAAACCAAGAGCCTCTACTTCACGCTTGATTTTGGTCTCGATTTTGCTAACGCGCACAGCAATCCTCGCTAATGGCTGATCGGCCGTATCGTTGTTTGGTTTCTGATTGCTGTTCATACGCCCTCTTCTCAGGAATAAACACCGTTTTCATACGCACTTTTGCTTATTGTACCTGTTTGTACTTCCTCCAACCATTAGCGTATATTTTTGCCACATTGTCGGGGAGCAGCGGGAGTTAAATACCATACATCCCGGCAGAGTTCGCCGGCAGTATAGTTATTCTACAACCCGCACAACCACGAAAGGCAGTCAAATAGAATTGAGCAATTTCGAGGCAGAAACCTACCCCAACGCCCCTCCTCTAACGCACGAGTGGCTACGTTCCAATCGCGGTCTCATTCGAGCTTTTTTGGCTGGCGACTTGGGGCGCTGTGAGGCGCAACGACTTTCGGGTGAACGCGAAACACCATGGACGCTTACCGATCCTGTGGAACTACGCGCCGAGCCGTTTGAGTATACAGATCTCAAATCGCACACTGTTGAAATACACACTATCAAAAGACAGGAGCGGGAGAGAGTCCGAAAAATTATTTCAGATACAGCACAGTTCAAACATTTCGATGACTGTGTTGCTGTAGTGGTTTCCTGAGCCGCTACATCCACCAAGCATATCACGAGTTACAGATTTGCAGGTTTGGTGCGGCATATCCCCGCCATGTCACAAATTGTAATAAACTACAGCCCCACGCCCATTTGGTATCAGCTCCTCGCGCAGGCCAATAGCAGATAGAAACGCTTGATACACTGCCTGTAGATCATGCAGGCCGAAGTGGGCGAGATGCGCCTGCCCTACGTAATCTGGACATTTTGCATTGTTTTTTGCTGACGAAGGGTATACTACTCGAAAGCATCTGGACCTGTTCGATTTGGGCCGATGGCATTTTCAGCAAGCATGTCCAACAAGGCATTGCCATTGTCAGATAGAGGCAACTCCACGCGACCGCGATATTCGCTACTCCTGTATGCCGAAAATATAACTTCTGTGTGTTGTATGGCACTGGCTACAGATAGCAGAGGTTTGTAGCCCGGCTCGTCTAGGGCGCGGACGAGATCGGCGCAGGCGCGGTCAATGGCGATCTCGCCGTGAACGCCCTCGGTCGTCTCAATGACGCGCCAGCCGGTGTCCGTATCGGTGCGAACGCGCAGCGAAGGCTTCTCCCACAGCACCTCCAGCGTTCCTTTTGTGCCGGTCGCTCGTATGGCGCAGTCCCACCTCGCCTCGTACCCCGCCACCATCAAGCCGCGCACTCCGTTCGTCCACTTGTAATGGCAGATGGCCTGGTTCTCCATTGGCGCGCCGAACACGATGTTGTCCTTGCGGCTGTCTATCTGCGCGATGACCCACTCCACGGGACACTCGCCGTTGAAATACTGCATCATGTCCAGCCAGTGCGTTCCCCAGTCGAACAGATCGCCGCACTGCGCTTCGAGGCGCAGCAGGTCGCCGAGTTCGCCGCTGTGAATGAACTGCGCGGCCTTCTGGAACGGGTCGAGGAACCGCCGCTGGTGGTTGAAGGTAAGGATCGTGCCGCTCGCGTCGGCGGCGGCTTTCATGCGCCTGGCGTCGCCCCACGTCGTCGCCATCGGTTTTTCGCAATGCACGGCCCGCACTCCCGCTTCGCAGGCCGCGACTGTCATTTCTGCATGAAGGTGCGGCCAGACCGTGATGCTCAGGATGTCGGGCCTTTCCTCGCGCAGCATCTCCTTGTAGTCGTGGTAGATATTGGCCTTGTCGGTCTCGTTGTAGTCGGCGAGAAAAGCGCGGGCGGCTTGGTCGCGGTTGTCCGCAATGGCGACAAGGTCTACGCGCCCCGTTGCCGTAAAGCCTTTGTAGTGCGGGTGAGCCATGCCGAAGCCGGTTGCGCCCTCCGATTTCCACGGTCGGCCCGTGCCGATGATGGCATAGCGATAACGTGCAGAGTTTATAGCATCAGAGTTCATAATGTCCTCGTTATGGTTAAGTTGGCAGTCAGATTTATTGTAGCCTGAACGACATACTACTGCGTCGCAGTATATCGCGCTTAAATTTCGGCAGGCCGCCCCCAAACCTTGCCTCGCGCAGACTTTGTATAAGAACCTTTTGCGCTGATCATTCTATGTCGCATAAGCAAGCTGTAGCTAGGAACGCGCACTCGTCTCCTATACGCGCGCGCGAAGCTTGGTGAATGTTTGATGTGAAGTCTGCTGATATACTTCTGTTACCCCTGTGTGCCACAATGGTGTGAGACAAAATCCCGTACACGAAGTAGTGTAGATTGCCAGGGCGGAGAATGGATTGCTCCCATGAATACACCGTTGACCAACAACCCGACAACCAAGACTGCCACGAACGGACAGCACGGCAGCGCGGCTGCACCCTCGCTGCGCCCCAACCCACAGGTGCAGGAACGCCCGACACGCCGCCGCTTTACGGCGGCCTACAAGCTGCGCATCCTTCAAGAAGCGGATGCCTGCCACAAACCAGGCGAGTTGGGTGCACTCTTGCGCCGCGAGGGGCTGTACTCCTCTACGCTCGCCAACTTCCGCAAACTGCGCGCAGCGGGCCAGTTGGGCGAGAAGAACACGGCTCAGGCGTACAAACAGCGCCAGGACAAGGAAGCGGCCCGACAGCGTGACGCCCGCCGGTTCGCCGCGCTCGAAGCTGAGAACCACAAGTTGCGCGTCCTGTTGGAACTCCAAAAAAAAGTGGCCGCCTTGCTCGACCTCTCGCTTGCCGAGACCCAGAGCGACTAAGCCTGGTTCAGGAAGCGGGCGTTGTGGCAGGCATCGGACGTGCCTGCGCCGCCATAGGTATGAGCCGCGCCCACTTCTATCGGGAACAATCCGTGCAGGTCGGCACGGCGCAAGAACCGCTTTGCGCCCCCGCCACACGGCGCGGCCATCCACGCCGCCTCTCGGAAGAAGAACGCGCCACCTTGCTCAACCTGCTGTTGTCGGAACGCTTTGTGGACGCTTCGCCGCGCCAGGCGTATGCCTGCCTGCTGCAAGAAGGCGCATACCACGCTTCGTACCGCACGATGTACCGGCTGCTGCACGAACATCAGGCGGTGTGTGAGCGGCGCAAAGTACGCAGGCATCCGGCGTACAGCAAGCCCGAACTCAAGGCAACGGGGCCGAACCAGGTGTGGACGTGGGACATCACCTACTTGAAGACGCCTGTGCGCGGTCGCTTCTACTACTTATATGTGGTGATTGACATCTACAGCCGCTATGTCGTCGGCTGGATGCTCGCCGAGCGCGAATGTCAGTACCTGGCGCACAAGCTCTTGCAGGCAACCTGTCGTAAATACAACATCTTGCCGGGGCAACTCACCCTCCATGCAGATCGGGGTGGGCCGATGAAGAGCAAATCGGTCGAGCAACTGTTGCTTGCGTTGCAGGTGAACCGTTCGCACAGCCGCCCGCGTGTCAGTAACGACAATCCGTACTCGGAAGCCGGGTTCAAGACGATGAAGTACAGCGCCCACTTCCCGGAGCGCTTTACCAGCTTGGAAGACGCGCAGACGTTCTGCCAAGACTACTTTGTCTGGTACAACCAAGAGCATCGGGCGTCCACTCGTCTTTCAGGACGAGAAGGACACCATACCGGCCTGGTGCTGCTTACGCCCGAACAGGTGCATTTCGGAGACGCGCCCAGACTGCTGGCGCAGCGGCAAGTCACTTTAGATGCCGCCTATGTGGCGCATCCCGAACGCTTCAAGGCGCGTCCACAGGCAGGAAAGTTGCCCAACGTCGTCTGGATCAACGCGCCCGCGCTGCCCGTCGCAGCCGTCATAGAGGCCATTGCCGCTTAACTCGCAGGCGGGGTTTGCAAGAGTGACCGTCCGCTACATAAAAATACTGTCACATTTTTGTCTCAAAACCCTTGACACATTCCGCTCTAAATATCAGTTAATATTTTAGGGTACACGTCGATCACAGCAGTAAAAATTTGTTCAAGCCGCAGCTGTTTGTAAATCAGTCATTACTTATTAGTCATTCGTCACAAGCATTGCGCAAAGCACTTTTTTGCTATATAATCACATAAGCGACAACTGATTGAAGCCTTCTTGTATTTAGCAGATAGAAGCGGCCTTTCAAAACAGACAACATTGTTGCTGCTCACTCTTCGCGACATCTCCAGGCCGCTACGATACGCTTTGCCGCAGAGTCGTTTGTTTGCCTCCCATCCTATATCGAAGATTTTGTTGCGCATCGTGTGCCTGCATCGAACAGATACTTCGCGCGACGGGCCTGCCTCTTTATCTAAAAGCTAGATCGCCAGCAAGGGCTGCGCCGTGGTACTGACGTGTGGATGTGCAGGGAAGTTTGTGCCACAAGGAGGCGTGACCTGTTATGGCAACGTTGCCGCTGCTAGAAATTGACTTGCTTGGGCCTTTATGCGTCAAAAATGAAGGGCGCACCCTGACGCGCTTTCAGACTCGCAAGACGGCTGCTCTGCTGGGCCTCATGGCTGTTCGTTCACAGCGTCCGCTCCGGCGCGAGGAAGTCATCGAGATGTTGTGGCCGGGTGTGGCGGAGGACGCCGGACGTAATCGCCTGCGTATGGCGCTTACCAATCTCCGCCATGAACTTGAGACGCCTGCTCCCTCCACCGTCCCTTCCCGACGCGTTATCGTAGCCGACCGTCTGCATGTTCGTCTGGATAACAAGGCGTTCACGACGGACAAAGCGCGTTTCGAGGCGTTGCTGGAACAGGCGCGCAATACAAACGAGGACGCGCCGCGCATCGCGTGGTTGACAGAGGCCGTGGAACTATACCGGGGCGACTTGCTGGACGACTTCGATGAGCCGTGGCTTATGGGCGAGCGACAACAAACAGCCGATGCCTATCTGCTGGCTGTGCGTCGGCTCATCAAGGCGCTGGCGAGGACGCAGCAATATGATCGCGCCCTCCATTACGCGCAGCGCGCGGTGCAGGCCGATCCGCTGAGAGAAGAGACCCATCGTTCGCTGATGCAGCTTTACGCCGCACTGGGACGCCCTGCCGACGCTTTGAGGCAGTACCGGCAGATGGAAGAGCGACTGCGTGAGGATTTGGGCGCTGCCCCTTCTTCCGTTTCACAGCAACTTCATGCGGACCTGCATGTTCCCGCCTCCGACATTGTTTCGCCAGCCCCTCCTATCATCGCGTGCCTTCCTTCTTCATCACCAAGCCAAGCAGCAGGCACTGTGCCTCCACCTTCCTCTACATCGGCCACACTGGATGCTGTGAAAACTGCTGCCAGACCCACCTTGCCTGTTTATGGCACGTCCCTGCTGGGGCGACACAGAGACGTGGCGCAGGTGTGCGAAATGCTGCAAACGCCGGACACGCGACTGGTTACCGTCACCGGTATGGGCGGGTGCGGCAAGACGCGCGTGGCTATAAGCGTCGCCCAGACCCTGCTCCCGACTTTTGGCGAACACGTCTGGTTCGTTCCCCTGGCTTCTGTTCAGGACGCGAACCTTCTATGGGACGCTGTGGCCGGCGCGTTGTCCCTGCCCAACGACCCCACTGCCTCGCGGCAACAGCAGGTCGTGAGCGCGCTGAGCGGTGAGCCCGGCCTGCTGGTACTGGACAATTGCGAACATCTGGGAGAGGAAGCCAGCCGCTGGGTCGCTGACCTGCTGCAAGCGGTTCCCCCTCTGACATGTCTGGCAACGTCGCGGCAGCGTCTGAACGTGAGCAGCGAGTATGAGTATGGTCTGGCCCCACTGTCTATTCCTGCCGCGACCTCCTCGCCCGCTGACATACTCCTGTGTCCGAGTGTGCAGCTATTTATAGATCGTGCGCGGCGAGTACGCCCCATCTTCGCGGTCACGCAGGCCAACGCGCCGGTTCTCGCCGCCCTCTGCCAGTGCCTGGATGGTCTGCCGCTTGCCATTGAACTCGCGGCGGCGTGGACACAGACGCTGACTCTCGCGCAGATACTGGCTCGCCTGTCGCAGCGCTTTACCCTTCTTGTCAGCCGTCACCATGACGTACCCGACCGCCATCGCTCCTTGCGTGCCGTGCTGGATGGCAGTTTCGGGACGCTTTCCTCTACAGTACAGTGTTTCTTTGCTCGCCTGAGCGTGTTTCGCGGCGGATGGACGCTTGACGCGGCGCAGGCCGTATGCGAGGAACCCGACGCGCTGGAGTACCTGACACAGTTGCGCGAACAGTCGCTGCTTACGGGAAGTGAAGCCGGGGAGGAGATGCGCTATAGTTGGCTGGAGACTGTGCGTGAGTACGCCTGTGAAAAGTTAGGGACGGAGGAACACACTGTTGTGAGGCAGAACCATACCGGTTTTTACATTGGTCTTGCCGCAAGGGCCAAAGAAAGCTTGTATGGAGAGGAAGCAATCGCAACTCTTACGATGCTAGATGTGGAGCAGGCAAATTTTCGGGTGGCACTGGAATGGGGAGTAGCGCATCCGCCGCTGGGAGCGCAGATGGCGAACAGTCTTGCAAGCTTCTGGCACATACGCGGCTATTTTCAAGAAGGCTTAGGATGGTTCTCACAGGCGTTGGAAGCAGGCGAAAGTTTGCCATCGGACCTCCGCCTGAACACCACAGGCAATGCGGGCAATTTCGCCTACTTGAACGCTAATTATGGAGCCGCGCGAAGCTGCTATGAAGCGTGTCTGGAGTTGGCAACACAATTAGGGGATAACTACGGCATCGCGCACGCGCTCGACAGCCTGGGCAATGTGGCTCAGGAACTAGGCGACAATATACAGGCGCAACATCTGCTGGATGAAAGTATTTCGAGGTGGCGCACATTGGATAAGCCTAGTTATCTGGCGCTCTCGCTTTCACATCGCGCTATTTTTGCAGATGATACAGGCGATTACGATGCTGCGCGCTGCTTATACGAAGAAAGTCTGGCCCTCTACCGCAGCATAGGCAGGCAGGAAAGTATTGCATTGATGCTGTCTAATCTGGCGGGCGTGCTGTTGAAACAAGAAGATTATGAGGCAGCTGTTCCTCTTCTGGAGGAGAGCCTGAAGTTAGGCCAACTTCTTTCCAGTCCACGCAGCCTGGCTCTTGCTCTGGCACAGACCGCCCTGCTTTCGGCGCTTCAACATCGCTACAATGACGCCGCAATTTTATTGGGCCAGATGACGAAAGTGCGTCAGGAAGCAAAGCTGGTTTTCAATCCCAAATCGCTCCAAGAGATACAAGAGTTGGAGAAGACCGTCCGCGCAAACCTGGAGCATACTGCATTTGAGGAACTCTGGGCGCAAGGAATGGAGATGTCACTCTCAACTTCAATGAAGGAATGTCTCTGATGTCACGCGCTTAAACAGTAAGCTGCCTGTACAGACTTGCCGACTGCGTAAAGAGCCGGCGTTCTTACTTATCTGTAAGAACGCTGGCTCTTTTTGTGCCTGTGCCTCCAGGTATTTATCGAGCCGTTTAGAAACACGCTCTTGTTAAATGATAAAAAAATGATGTCTAAATGGCCCCCTGTTACAATGCAGCCATAAGAGATTGCGAGGCGATTTGCAGTTGCAGAATACACGCGCCCGTAAGCATAGCGCTCACAGGCTGTCTGCGCTGCGAACCTTAAGGCTGACAGGAAGATGTGGCTGTCAATGATATACGAATTGGACGGCTCTTGTCAGGACATTTCCGGCCAGCACGTCGGGACAGCACAATCCGAAGCGCTGCATTGCCTCCATGACGATCTGCAAGCCCTGGCCCAGCGCCAACTTGGCTGCGCTGAGTTTGCAAAGCGCTGGCCTGTCACACAAATCACCCAATGGGAGCGCTGGCAGCCTCACTTGCAAGAAGATACCATCGCCTACTTCGATCTCAGCTGCCTACTGGCCTATTATGCTGTGGATTACGAGGTAAACGTGCGGCGCTTACTGCAGGCGCGCCACCCGCTTTGCCACTCTGCCGTTTCCTTAACAACGCGGGAGGTTCACGAAAGATCGGGATGCCTGCCCGGTTATCTGAGCGTTGTATATCGAAGGCAGCGAGACCTCGCTCTGCTCCATGCGCTGCTAGAACTGCGTATGCCCTCTTTCCGCCTGCGTCGAACACACTGGGAAGCTATTGCGGGATTGTGGGACCGGCATCGCGTGGCTTTATTGAGGGCTGCCACGATTTCCCCAGCAGCTCAACAAACACTGCTGGATACTTTTGTCCATGTTTGCCGCACAGTGGGGGAGCCGACCCTGTGGCGCGCTTACTGTCGCCATTTGCAGTCTGCGACGTATCTGCGTGACAGGCAAATAACCCGTACCGCTTTGTGCCTCACCACTTTGCTACGGCAGGCCGAGCGTCGCTACGAACGCGAGTAAGTTGTCGCTTCTCCCCCGGAATCCTGGCAGGTGCAAGGAGAAGCGGTCTGCAAAGCCCCGGAGATCTGCCCACACAGGGTACTTCAACATCTCCGAGATTGTCAATCTGCGCCGTCTGCGTCAAAGCACAGTTCATGTTTTGTCTTAATTGCTATAATCGCTATCCAAAGGAACAACTATGATACGCCCCACTACACTTGGTCGCCGAAGTCTGTGTGTCAGCCCCTCCGTCAATATGCGCCGTGTAGTTAGCAGGCTGGGCCTGACGGCTCTGTTCGGTGTCATAGCCGGCACTCTTGCGCTTACGCCCTCCTCTGGAGCGCCGCCCCCCGTTCACATTCATTACACCGTTGTCGACAGCACTCGTGTCCCCGGCCACATGTACCTCAACAACGCAGATGGCACGGTTACGGATGTGACCCAAACTTATGTGCAGACCGGCACTGCTTACGACGCTCAGAAGGGCTACACCATACAGACAGGCCATGTGATGGACGCCTCCGGCAGCAGCATTGACGTTACCGTGGACATACGTGAGGGCCAAATCGAAGACTGGGGCGGCAAATGCATCGGCTTCATTGCGCCACAGATGGAGCAGAGCGCTTTTTAGGAGATCAGTTGACAGGGTTTGTCTCCCTTCTACTTACAAAGCAGATTGAGCTTGCAAAGCAAAGTGAGCGCAACGCCTTCAAGGAAAAATAATGGCGAACTGTCCTGCGGATGAAACGGGTTTTTGCCAAGAACTGCTGATGCTGGGCCGCTGGCACGCCACCCGACGCGGCCTGACAGGAGAGGATGCCGAGGATTGCGCGGCGGAATACACGCTTTATGTGCTCACGCTCCTACACTCCTCAGAGGGAAAGGAAGCGCTCATGGCTGTATCTGTAGCACCCGACCCGACGTGGCTGCACCGGCGGGCGCGAACGCATACGCGCAACTTCCATCGTGTCGTACTCACCCATGCTGACAGATGTAGTTCTCTCATGCACGCTGGAATGGTTGAAGAAGCGGGTCAAGGGGCGGCATCCACCTCTGAAGCTGTCTTGCTGCGGGCAGAGTTCTGGGGCCACATCTTCGCTGCTCTTGACAGACTGGACGCCATTCCCCGTCATTTACTAATCGGGCGGCATATATGGGGAGAAAGTACGCGGGCACTTGCCGCTGCCTGTGGGCGCAGCGAACATGCGGTCGAGCAGACACTCGCGCGTGCGAGGCAGCAGATGCAGCGGACGCTGGAGCGACGTGGTTGCGGCGAAACGGCCATGCGCGAGTACGTGGCCGCCTTTATGCCGCATGATCCTCCTGTCTATGCGGTCGCGCGCGTCCGAACTGACAAGCGAATATAGCTCTGGAATAAGCGCCATCTGAGTTAGCACTGAGCTATCGTTCCTGTGCAGTCAAACTGTCTGGTGGATGCGGCATCAATCTTCCTTGTTGCTGATGTGGCACGCGTACTTTGTGAACACCATGTTTCCTCTGCCGCTACAGCCTGCTCGCATGATTGTCGTATTTCGTGCGGTTTGAGCGACTGAAAATATTTTCTTGCTGTCCAAAATCCGTTGACGATCAGATTGGCGTGTTTTATACCGCAAGGTCAAATCAACGCTTTTTGGACAGCAAGAATAATTTTGCAAAAGGTGAAAATCACCCGTGAGGTTTGCGTGGTTGGATGACCCTATACAAGCAGAGGCTTGTTTCCTGCAAAGCAGAGTTTTCTCCCGATACAATCCTGCTGATGCAGCCACTCACGCGATTGGACGCAACCACAATGAACCCGATCTCTCGCACTATTCTGTACTCTGGCACTATGCTCCATGCTACTGCCCTGCTGGGGCTTGTAACCCTAAGCGGCTGCATACCGCCCGTTAGAGTCGCGCCAGCAGTCAATGTTGTACGTGCTGTCCGTGCCGTGCCCGCCTTTCCCTCCCCTGCGGTCACAGCGATGCGCGTACAGGCCCAGCCGCTCTATCAGCAGGCGGTTCAGGAGTGTCAGGTCAAGCGCTACAAACACGCCTCTAACTTACTGCTGTGTCTGGCGTCTCAGCCTGGCTTGAACGCGCAGGAGGCGGCTTTTGTGCAGCAGCAACAGGCGATTTGCCTGCTTGATGCTCACCTGCCTATTCCTCCAACGCTGTGCGCCCCTGCGCCTGCAACTTCGTCGCCTTCGTCGGTAACTTCTCTTCAAAAGGGAGTTGGCGCGCTTTCTCCCGCAGACGCGGACTGCGGTCCTCGCGCTCTGTTGCTCCTGTGTCAGAGGGAAGGCGTTGCGGCCTCACTGTCGCA
Source organism: Chthonomonadaceae bacterium (assembly GCA_965277875.1). GTDB lineage: Bacteria > Armatimonadota > Chthonomonadetes > Chthonomonadales > Chthonomonadaceae > CAWFQB01. The sequence continues at coordinate 5,173,188 of CBDIDV010000002.1, forward strand.
GCTAAGGCAGCTTGCCGGAACCACAGCAGAGGGAACGAGCCTGGCGGGGCTGGAAAAAGCGGCCAAGACCGTGGGGCTGAAGGTGGAGGGGGTACAGGTAAGCCGCGAGGCCCTAGGCGATGTGGACATGCCCGCCCTCGCGTATGTCAACGGCAATCACTTCATCGCGGTTTTGTCCATACAGGGGCGGGGCGAGGACGCTACCGCGACCGTGCATGATCCGAACAACGCCCAGGAGCAGACCATCGGGCAGGAACGGCTGTTGCGCCTGTGTTCCGGCTATATGCTGTTGGCGCGCAAGTAGCTGGCGCACCCGTTCGTCACGCGACAGGCACGAGGCCGCGCCGTCCAGGCTGCTCCTATATCTTTATCCGCTTTTTGCGTGCTTCGGGAACTGCCCGAACGCAAAGAGGCCGCCCGTACTCCCCTGATCCGACCAAGACGATGGGAGAACGGACGGCGCACCAGCCCGAAGGCATGTGTGCAGTATAGCACACTGTCCTCCGGCGCTGACGACACCCGCGTTGCATAGCGCGTCGGCAATGCCCTACGTGCAGGTAAGCGGCAACGGCCTGCGGAACGTTTCCCAGGCGCATCCTGCTGTACGTCAGCAGGTTTCCTCTGCCCAGATCGCAGAGGAAGGAGGACTCATGATCGGTTCTTCGGAAAGCCCGCCCTACCGTCACGGTAGAGGGCGGGCATCCACTCTCCCTACGCGCCCGGCTTCCCCGCCGCGTACCTCTACTCCGCGCTGGCTCAGGCGCTGCGCGCTCGGCATGAGCGGCGTGTTCGCCTGGTCCGTGCTTGCCGCCGTTCCTGTTCAAGCGTATGCTCATCCCGCTCCCGTTGTCCGCAGGGAAGGCATCCGGCTTTTGCATCCTGCCGAGATGCTCCAGATGGTGGGGCGGCAGGACGTAGCGCCACAGCAGCACGCCATCTCGGTCTCGCCCGACGCGGGCGGCACGTACCCGTGGGAAGCGTCAGCAGGCGGCACGAACACGGGCAACGGCAACAAGACGACAACGCTGCCCATCGTCAGTTGGACGCAGCGCGGGGGGCTGCCCGTCGGCGTCACCCTCGTCCACAACAGCCAGAGCAGCCACAACGGCGAACTCGGCAGCAAGTGGACGTTCAGTGACGACATCTACCTTGTGGCAAGCGGAGGCGGCACAAGTGGGAGTGGCACAAGCGGGGGTGGGCTGACGCCCATCGGTGGTGGGGGCGGCGCTCCTTCTCCCGGCGGCGGCGGCACAACGTCGGCGGGGGATCTGACGATCCACTGGGGCGACGATCTCAGCTACGCCTTCACCAACAACGGCAGCAACGTCTTTGCGGCTCCCACTGGCATCTATGACAGCCTCGTCCAGAACGTAGACGGCACGTACACGCTGACCACGAAGGCGCGCACCGCCTACCACTTCAACACGAGCTTGTACTGCGACCGCATCTCGGACAGCAACGGCAACACCGCGACGATCAGCCACAACGCGGGCAACTTCGTCACGAGCGTGGTGGACGCGACCGGCAGAACCGTCACCCTGGGTTACGACGCGAGCAACCGCATCACGAGCGTGACCGACCCGCTGAACCGGACGTGGACGCTGGCCTATGACGCGAACGGCAACCTGAGCCAGATCAACGAACCCCTGCTTGCAGGACAGGCGATTGGGCAGAACTCTCATGTCACGCTCGGCTACGACGGCAATCATGACATCACCAGCCTGACCAGCGCGGCAGGACGCGTCAGTACGTTGAGCTACAACAATGACGGCAGCCTGGCATGGGAACAGGACGGGGCGGGCAATCGCACGACGTACAGCTATGCCAATGGCGCTACGACGCTCACGGACGCCAACGGTCACGCGCTCACGTACAACTATGCAAGCGGCAGACTGAGCGGGCAGGCGGACGCGCAGAACCACAGCGTCAGCTACGTCTACGATGGCAGCAACAACAAAACGAGCGTGACGGACGCGCGGGGCAAGACGACCACGCTGACCTACGACAATCAGGGCAACGCGCTCACGGCCACCGACCCGCTCGGCAACGTCACGACGTATACCTACAACAGCCACTCCAAGCCGCTCACGGTCACGGATGCGCTGAACCACACCGTCACGAACACGTATGACGCGGCAGACAACCTGACGGCGACCACGGATGCGCTCGGCCACGCGACCACGCTGGCGTATGATGCCAACGGCCTGCTGGATACCACAACCAACGCGCTGAACCACACGTCTACAATGGGCTACGATGGCGACGGCAACGTGACAAGCGTGACCGATGCCAACAACAACACGGCCACGCTCGCCTACAACGGCCTGGGCTGGAAGACAGCCGCCACCGATGCGCTGAACCATAGTACCACAACAGCGTATGATGCGTGGGGCCGCGTTGCAAGCGTCACCACGCCCGCAGGAACCGCTTCGGTCGGCTACGATGCAGACAGCAACAAAACAAGCGTGACGGACGCCAACGGGCATACGACCACGACCACGTATGACGCCGACGCCCGCCCGCTTGTCGTCACGCAACCCAATGGCGACACGTTCACGTATGCGTATGACGCGGCAGGGCAGAAGGGTCTGCTCTCCTCCACCACGGACGGCAACGGGCATAACATCGCGTACACGTATGACACGCTCGACCGCAAGAGCAGCGTCGCCTACCCGGACGGCACAAGCGAAAGCTGGACGTATGACGCGAGCAGCCACGTCTTGAGCCACACGGACGGCAAGGGGCAGACGATCTCGTATGCCTACGACAACGCGGGCAAGCTCACGACCGAGACCTACCCCGGCAACAGCGGCGCGGGAAGCGGCATCAGCTACACCTACGATGTGGCAAACCGCAAGACGGGCATGACGGACGTGACCGGCACGACCGGCTACGTCTATGACAATGCCAATCGGCTCACGTTTCTCCAGCAGCCCAACGGCACAGTCACGTATGGCTACGACAACGCCAACCGCCGCACGAGCCTGACGGCAGGCGGCGTGACGGGCAGTTGGACATACGGCTACGACAACGCCAACCGCCCGACCACGACCACAAACCCATATGGCGAAACCGCCACAAGCGTCTATGATGCGGCCAGCCGCCTCACATCCACAACCAACGGCAACGGCAGTGTCAGCAGCTACGGCTACGACAATGCAGGGCGGACAACGGACGTGTGGCACAAGACGGGGGCAGGAACCACGCTCGCGCACTACGGCTACGCGTACAACGCGGGCGGGGACGTGACGAGCCGGGTTGACAGCGACGGCACGACCACCACGTTCGGCTACGATGCGAGCGACCAACTCACGAGCGAAGTGCGGGCGGGCGGATACAGCGTCGGCTACACGTATGACCACAACCACAACCGCCTGAGCAAGACGACGAACAGCGCGACCGAGCAGTACACCTACGATGCCCACGACAAACTGCTCACGGCAGGCGCGAAGACCTACGCCTATGATCTGGACGGCAACTGCACGTCCGTCACGGTGGGCAGCAGCGTCACGCACCTAAGCTACGATGTCGAGAACCGGGTCGTCGGCGTAACGTACCCCAACAACGCCACCAACTCTTTTGCCTACAACGGCGAAGACCTGCGCGTCAGGAAGGTGGACAGTGGGGGAACGAAGAACTACGTCACCGATGGCGCAAGTCCGGCAAGTGCGGTTCTCAGCGACGGCGCGGCAGTGTACACGCCGGGAATAAGCGAACACAGAGGCGGCGCAAGCAAGTTCTACCACGCGGATGCGCTTGGCAGCACACGCGGCATCACCGACAGCAGCCAGGCCGTCACCGACAGCCAGGTCTATGACGCGTTCGGCAACACCGTCAGCCGCACGGGAACCACGCCCACGCCGTTCGGCTTCGTGGGAGGCAGTCAGTACCAGACGGACGGCGACAGCGGCCTGCAACTGCTCGGACACAGGTACTACGATCCTTCGGTCGGACGCTTCCTCAGCAGCGACCCCATCCAAGACGGAACCAACTGGTACGCCTACTGTAGCAACAATCCGCTTGGCAAGACTGACCCGACGGGATTATTTGATTGGAAGGAAGTCATACACGCCGGCATTGATGCGGCAGGCTGCGTGATCGGAGGAGTTCTTGGAATCGGAGGGGGACCATGGGGCATAGGGGCAGGTAGTATATTGGGTGCAATGGCTGGTGAAGCTCTCTGGCAATGTCTGATCGACCCAAACCCAGTAAGTCTATTTCCGCCGAGTGCCCCTTACTATCCTCCAGGTAGTGGTCTGGTTCCAGCGCCAGGGCCGGATCCCCATCCTACACCCCCTCGCCCCTCCCCGTCACCACCATCTCCGCCTACCTTACCCGCCCCCCCAGTGACGGCGCCACCGCCGCCCCCGCTCCATCTGGGCTTGGCGCCAATTCGAGTTGGTGGATAGTGCGATAGATTCAGAACCATCTTGCGGTGGATGGAACCTTGTAAGCGGCAATATGGAACTAGAGAATCGCATCCATACAGCGGACGGGGAAATTGGCAATTAATTCGTGACGCTTATCTACTACCTGCCAAGCATAATGCCTCGTCGTGGATAAGAGGCGCACATATGCGCCTCTTATCCACGACATAGACATGGAAGATAAAAACTAGGGTCTGTGGCTTAGAGCGATATTCTTAGGACTTTCGCTTTGATCGTTCGCTTCGAGATAGGAAATTTTCCAAAACGGCGACATTCCGCTGAATTTCCTATCTCGAAGCGAAAGTCCTAATTCTATTACGGTCGTACCGGCTGTAATCCAAGCAACCATCATGAAAACTATTCATCCAAAGCCAGCACATGGTTTTTCGTTCCTGGAACTACTCATTGTACTCGCCATCATCACGATTTTATCGGCACTTGTATTTCCCGTTGTATCTTCCTCACGTCAGCAGGCAAGGGAGAAAACATGCGTCTCTAACATGCAGCAGATTAGCCATGCTCTTTCACTCTACACCGCAGATTACGACGGGGTATTTCCGCTAATTACAAATGGCAAAATTGTTGACCATTACGGGGATTTGGAGGCACAGTATTGGGGGGATTCACTCCAATCATATCTGCATCATGTCTCGTTTCCCACCTGCCCAGATAGAGAATGGCCTGCCATTGCACCAGCGCAAGCACAGACATTGAGCGAGTTTAGTGGATACGCATTAAACGCACATCTGAACTACTCATTGGGCAACAAAGACAATTTTCATGAGATCGGATACAAAGATGCTGACATATCGCATCCATCTTGTACGATAGCATTACTCGATGTACGGACGGGCATATACGCGGCCTCACAACCCGATACAGTAACTTTGTTTGAGCAACTCGTTCAGAACTTCGGGTTCAGGCTCGACCCAAAACTATTTACCACATGGTCACGACAAGTGCCAGGAGCGTCAAGGCATCACGAAGGGGCAAACTATTCTTTTGCGGACGGGCATGTGAAATGGCTTAAACCGGAGCAAATTCGCACGGACATAAAGAGCGACGGTGTACACCCTGGCTTCGGTTTATAGGAAGTAGACATCTAAGCTAATCCACCATCGAAGTACGCGACAACAGCACGGGCAGCGGGTACGCGGTTGGCTACACGTATGACCACAACCACAACCGCCTGAGCAAGACGACGAACAGCGCGACCGAGCAGTACACCTACGATGCCCACGACAAACTGCTCACGGCAGGCGCGAAGACCTACGCCTATGATCTGGATGACAACTGCATGTTCGTCAGCGTGGACAGCAACGTCATACAGCCGGCAGCAGAACGCTTCAAACCCTCTCTATGATTTAGGCTTTCGGCGCGGCGACTGTTCTCCCTACACCATGGAGAACAAGCCCGGACTACATGCCCTTGCCAAACGCTTCCCGGCGCGGATTAGGGAGATTACCGCGCACGAAAATGAGATCGGCATCTTCTTATCGTACAGCAAGTTTCCGCCATGCGCCACGTTGCGCTAGGCATTGAAAGCGTGATCTCTGGACGCGTGACGGTCAGCGCAGCAGCGACAGCTAGGAATGGGCTGTATGCCACACTTCGGCAAGTGCGAATAGGTTCCGAAAAACCCCCAATTCTGCAACAGCGAGACACTTTTCTATATTATTTTCGGTTTTGGAGTGTACAAGCGGATTATAGCAGGGAATGTATACGATTATGCCAGCCAGCAACCTTACTCAGTTCTACCGCGATTATGTCAAGGCACTTGACGACCGTACCGCCGCCCTGTTCATTGGCGCGGGAATGTCAGTAGCGGCTAAGTTCCCGACTTGGCCTGAGTTGCTTCGTGAAGTTGCAGAAGACCTAAATCTCGATGTTGATAAAGAAACAGACTTGCTTTCTGTGGCTCAGTTCCACGTCAATGCAAAAAAGGTTCGATCAGACTTAAATCAGCGCATTGTAGATGCTTACAGCCGCAATGTGCCAGTTCCCGAAAACCACCTGCTTATGGCGAAATTGCCTATTGAAACGGTGTGGACTACAAATTACGATACGCTGATCGAGCGAGCGTACCCAGAGACCGGGAAACGGTGCGAGGCGAAGGTCACACCCGAAAACTTTTCTACTACCCTTCGCGGGAAAGATGCAACTGTCTATAAAATGCACGGCGACGTAACGCAGCCGGACAAAGCCATTCTCACCAAAGAGGACTACGAGCTATATTCCTCCACATCGGAAGTGTTTGTAAATGCCCTTAAAGGTGATATTGTCAACAAAACATTCCTGTTTCTTGGTTTCAGTTTCACCGATCCCAACATTGACTTTATCCTGAGCCGGATACGGTTGCTTGTCGGAAAAAACCCTAGGCGACACTATTGCATCATGCGCCACCCGCCCAAGCCACGCAAGGGAAGCGCCAAGGAGAGGGCCGATTACAAGTACGACGTAATACGATTGCAGCACCGTATAGGTGATCTTCAACGCTATGGCATCGAAGCCGTGATGATTGACGAGTACCACGAGATTACGGACATTCTGCGCGAGCTAAACCGCCGCGCCCATCGGAACAATATCTTTGTTTCGGGCAGCGCCCACAATTACGACCCATTGGGGCAGAAGCGCATAGAGGAACTTTCCCTTCTTATCGGCCAGGAAATCATACAGCACGAACTTAATTTAGTTTCGGGCTTCGGGTTGGGGATCGGGGGAACTGTCTTGATAGGCGCGGCGGACGCCGTTTTCCGCAACGAGAAAGCCACGCTTGGGGATCGCGTTACCATGCGCCCATTTCCGCAGCTTCCCCCCACAGACACCCGGCGCGATGAACTATGGCGCAACTACCGAAGGGATATGCTTTCAAAAGTCGGCTACGTCATTTTTCTATGCGGCAACAAACTCGATACGAGTACCGGCCAGGTTGTTCCGGCAGACGGGATGCGAAAGGAGTTTGAGATCGCGCGTGAGTTTGAAAAACTGCCTATTCCTATCGGAGCGACAGGGAGCGTCGCTAAGGAATTATGGCAGGAAGTCATTGCCGCGCCTGAACAATTTTTTCAGAAAGCGAATGTTAAGCAGCACCTTAACACGCTAGGCGATGAGAGCAAAACCAATCAGGAATTAGTTGAGGCGATTTTCGCCATCATCCGGGAAACCAGCAAATAGGAGGCAGGAACATGGCAAGACACGTTTTCTTCACGTTTCACTACGACAACGACATTATGCGGGTGAACACCATCCGTAACCACGATCTGACGAAAAACGGGTTAGTGGAATCGGGCTACATTGACCATTCGCTTTGGGAAGAATCAAAGTTGAAAGGCAAAGCTGCCCTCGAAAAACTGATTGACGCCGGTTTAGCGGGTTCGTCCGTTACGGCCATTCTAATCGGCAAGGAAACAGCAGGGCGTGAGTGGGTGAACTACGAAATCACGCAGAGCCATAATAAAGGCAATGGCATTATTGGCATTTACATCAACAAGATCAAGAACACTGACGGCACGACCGACCCGCGCGGACGCAATCCGCTCGACGACTGGACGACCACGCAAAACGGTGTGACGGTTCCTCTTTCCTCTGTCTACACTACCTACGATTGGGTGGACAATGACGGCTACAACAACTTCGGCAAGTGGGTGGAAGCCGCTGCAAAGGCAAAAGGCAGATAGCCGCCCATCGGCAGCGTTGCAGTCAGATAAAGAATGATCCGGGAGGCAGATTCCTACCCGGATCGTTCATTCACACAAGCCATAAGGCAGATGCGAGGAGATCATGGCATACCTTAGCAAATCTGATTTGAACCGCGTGGTAGGACAGAAATACACATCAGCACCTTTCTCCGAAGCCATGCGAATAGCTGCCACTAAAGAGAAAATAAACAAATACACGACCTACGACATTTTTCTGTCGCATAGCATTTTGGATAGAGAGACCATTTTGCAGATCAACTACCTTTTGGAAGAAGAGCTAGGTCTAAGCGTATTTGTCGATTGGATTGAAATGCCGGAACTTGACCGCACGAAGGTTACGCCCGAAACTGCCGATCAGCTGCGGACGGTAATGGGTAGATGCGGGTCTCTGATCTATGCCATTTCCGCTAATTCTTCTACATCCAAATGGATGCCTTGGGAACTAGGATATAGCGATGCCAAGCACGGGCGGGTTGCCGTTCTTCCCATTGCTGACGCATCAGCAACGCTTGCCGCTTATAGCAATCAAGAGTTCGTTGGCTTGTATCCTTATGTGGACGCTGAAACAATACTTACCGGCTACGGAGGTACAAACCTTCGAGTAAAAGATTGGCAGGATAACACGAGGTATGCCGATCTCAAATCTTGGCGTAGAGACGGACGATTAATCAAACATGGTTGAAACGGCCGCAAAATTTTGATTGCTGTCTACAGCAATGACATGTATCCTATTATGTATGCCACCGGGTATGTTAATTCTCACCGGTCGGTGACGGTATTGACCCCCATTGCTCTTTGTACTGGTGCGGGGGCAGCCCATTCAAGAACTAATGCGGTCGCACTTCCTTGTACACAATGAAACAAACGGCAAGAACGTTTGGTAACAGAGCCTGCTTTCCGTTCATCAAAAGCGATACTGTTGGCGAATCCGGCAGGGACATAGACGAAATGCGACGAACTTTCCGACAGACCTATTTTGCTGTTGGAGGCTGGCATGTCCCTGCACATCGAGATCGCTTTTTCCGTTCCTGAACAGACCGTCCGCGTCGCGCGTGCGGCCTTCCCGAAGGGCAATCGCTACCTGATCCTGCGCGATCAACTCGGCACACTCTTTGAAGATCAGCAGTTCACCGACTTGTACCCACCACAAGGTCAGCCTGCCGAAGCACCCTGGCGTCTGGCTCTGGTAACCGTGCTGCAGTTTGCCGAAGGAATGTCTAACCGTCAGGCCGCCGACGCGGTTCGCAGCCGCATAGACTGGAAGTATGTAATGGGTCTGGAACTCACCGACCCCGGCTTCGACTACTTCGTCCTGTGTGAGTTCCGCGCCCGCCTGCTGCAAAACGGAGCCGAGCAGCGCCTCTTCGATACCTTGCTGACCTTGTGCCGAGAGTGCGGTCTCGTCAAGGCAGGCGGCAAGCTGCGGACGGACAGCACTCATGTTCTGACGTCGGTGCGCCCTCAACCGGTATCAGTTGGTTTAGGAAACTCTGCGCGTGGCTCTGGACGCGCTGGCTGTCGCGGCTCCGCAGTGGTTGCTCAAGCAAGTGCCACCGGAGTGGAACGCGCGCTACGCCTGTCGCGCCGAACACAACGGCATACCGACCAAGCAAGCAAAGCGACAAGCCTTCTTGGACACCGTTGGAGCCGACGGTGTGTTCCTGCTCAATGCGGTCGTATCGTAGGAGCCTCCTGCGAACTTGCGTGACTTGCCCGCGCTGCGCGTCCTAGGGCGAGTGTGGCTGCAAAACTATCAGCAGACAGACAAAGGATTAGAGTGGCGCGAGGCCGACAACATCCCACCCGCCTTTTGCTTTGTCCGTTCGCTCCATGACACAGACGCTCATCTTGCCAAAAAGGGCAGCACCTGTTGGGGTGGCTACAAAGTGCATCTGACCGAAACCTGTGACGAGCAAACCCCGCCGCTTATTACCCATGTGGAAACGACGGCGGCTTCCATTGCGGACGGAGAGGCCACGCCTCGCGTACATCAAGCCCTCCGAGACAAAGCCCTGTTGCCCAAGACCCACATCGTAGATACCGGCTACCTGGATGCCGCTTTGCTTGTGTCCACGCAGCAAGAGTATGGCCTGGAACTGCTCGGCCCCACGCGCCCTGACATCCGCTGGCAAGCGCGGCAAGCAGAAGGCTTTGCCAGCGAGAACTTTACGATTGATTGGGACAAGCAGCAGGCGCTGTGTCCGCAGGGACATACCAGCCGCAGTTGGTCGCCTCAGCGCGACAAGCGCGGCAACGACGTGATCCAGATTAAGTTTTCGTGTACGCACTGCCGCGCCTGTCCTGAGCGTACCTCGTGCGTGGCATCCACAAAGAAGTATGTGCGGCGTATGCTGACCATTCCCCCCAGGAACAGTACGCGACCTTGCAGGAGGCCAGAGCGCTTCAATCCACGCAAGAATATGTCAGGCAGTACGTTCGCCGCGCCGGTATCGAGGGAACGCTCTCGCGCAGTGTGCGGACATGCGAGATACGGCGCACCCGCTACGTCAGACAAGCCAAAGTACATCTGGGCCATCTGCTGGCAGCGACGGCGTTGAACCTGCTGCGCCTATGTGAATGGCTGGCGGAAGTGCCGCGTACCAAAACGCGCTGTTCTCCGTTCACCAGGATCATGGCACAAGCCGCTTGATCTCGCGGATTTGCCAACAGTATCAAAAGCGGCGGAGAACCACATTTTAGGGCACACGTCAACTTTACATATCCACCTTCGTGGTTTGGACACCAAGAGGCTGAGTTAGTTGTGTTACTGTCGCTGCTTCTGCCTCCGTAACGACAATCTTTATAGACAATTGAAGATGTGTTGCTTGCTCCTCATCAATAATTGTTGCTATGTGGCTAATCAACCGCCATATGTCAGGACGCTTGCTGCCGTTCAAACTGGTATTAAGGCTGAAACTGAGTTGAACCTCTGTGTTTGAGGTAGCAGTATACGATGGGTGCAAGGCTGCGTGATCAGTAATAATGCTATTGCCAATGGGTTTGCCTTGACCCGATATGCCACTCTCGTGCATAAGTTGCAGGACCTCAGGAACCTGAACAGGTTGGGGCTGGGCAAGACGCAACGAGGAGAGCCTCACCGGGATTTCGCCTGGCTGAGTTATGGCACGCTCTGTACCATCGCTACTCATAAGACGCATCTGCCCTTTTTGCGCAGCGGAGAATATCGCGTTCTGCAAATCTGCCTCACCTCCGTAGAGAAGAGGCATCCGGGGCGAGTTCCAGAAAAGGTCGCGTACTTCATCAAGAGGACGTCCATAATCACTGTCGTTCAGGTTTGCGAGAAGAGCCTTTGCATCAAAGTCGCCTAAACCAAAAGCCTTCTCGCGTTCGACAAGTTTGTCCCACACTACTGAGCCGCTAAGAGCGCTCTCGTCGTCTTTTTCAATTCTGATTTCCCGTTCGACACGTTCTTTACTTCCATCTGGAGTGGTCTGCTCGTCAAGGTAAACTATGTGCTGGTAAGCCCATTTGATTGCCTTTTCCATGTCTTTTTCGGCGTTTCTCAGGTTGGTCTGCGCCTCCAAAAACAAATCTTTGTCCTGACGCACGTTCTCGCGCTGGCAGACTCGCTTCCAGGCAATGTATTTGCTGACAGCGGCACGGGCAGTGCCACGTCGCTGTGTGTTCACGACTGCAAACACTACCGAGGAAGCCCATCCTACAGCCATTTTATCAGGGCCGAGGCCGAAGGCTGCTCGTATCGCATGACGCGTATCCTTATCTATTCCGTTCAGGAGTGAAAAACTGCGTGGATCAAGAACGACCAAGCGTGTACGTCGGGCTGCGTCAATATCAGATGCCGCCAAGAGGTCACGTGGAGAGCAGGGTCTTTCTGACGAACTATTGTCAGCTACAAATTTCACTTCCTGAAATGGATGAGGTTTAGCGAGGCGCTCTGCCACAGCAGTAAACTCCTCATCTCGATCCGCTTCTGTGACATAGGCCCGGTTTGCACGAAACAACATGTTCAAAGTTTGGCGCGTTGTGAGGTAAAGACGCGCGGGTTGTCCGCCAACTCCCGGCAGCCTCTCCAGTGCTGCCAATCCAGTCTCCGGGTTATCAAGTTCGGATAGAATTGTGTCTGCGTCCGCCATGCCATACGTGGCATCGGGAACAAAGGAAGCCGCTTTAAGCTCGTTTTCTGTTGCTCCTTGTCGTCCCTGGCTTCGCGCGCCGACGATGCTATATAAAAACAGCGCAGTCGCAACGCGTTCCGCCGCGCGTGGATTGGAGTCGTACAGCGTTCCTCCTCGGTTAATATCGAGAGTACGAGCATTGCCGCTGCGGTCATCGTCGCCAACAATGTCGGTGGCCGCCAACTGTCGATAATTCGCCTGTGTTTTTTCATCTGCAATCAAACCGGAGCCTATTAAAGCCTCTCGGACGATTGAGGAAGACAAAGGTAAATCACCAATGCCGATGAGGTACGGCGTCCAATCACCTACGTTTGCGCGTTCAGCCAGAACATACGCCGAGGCAGCAAAAATGCGAATAGTGGATCGTACTTTTTGGAAGCCTGATATTGGCGCCCATTCTTGTTCTGCCAGTGAGATCAGAGAGGGGTGGAAAGGATAGCACCTAGATACTTCTTCTGAGAAGTCAATCGTGGCGAGAGTACCGGAAAACACATTTCTAGCCCAGACGCTCGTGATGGATTGTTGGAAGAGGGTGGACGTTGCTGAAATAACCTCGGCTGGGGCTGGCATATCGAACAGACGCCGCCGCAGGATAGCGGCAAAATCCGTATTAGACGTGACAGTTGCTGGTCGTCCATTGCGGTCAAGTTGATCCGCAAGTTCCGCGCGCCGCGCCTGCCCTGCTTCGTCAAGAACCATAGAGTCCTTTTCTGAACCAATCATTACCACAACCATTGCGACATTCGGCACACTATTCACAGTGTCCAATAGAGCCTTCAGGAACGCCATATCCCGCACTGCAAGGTCTGCATTGGCCGAGTCCGAGAACTGGCGGATGTAGTCCATTATCTCGTCTACCAAGATGAGAACAGGTCTGCCCACTGCGGCTAATGCCTCGGCAATACGGTTCTTGTCGGCATAATCAGGCTGGTAACGTTTGTACAGGGTGTTGTCACCGCCAAAAAGCCGCCATAAAAAGCGTTCGTATAACGAAATTGCAGGGCCATCTATGTGGGAGTTGCCGTATCCTACTGTCATATTATCGCAGGCGAGCACTACCGTCTGAGGCTCACGCAAATCTCCAGGAAGCGCAGAGCCTGCGATCCGAGTGGCTTCAGCAAAGACATGCTTGCCAATGTCGGTTGTAAGAAACTGGTGTGGATGTTGTGCCAGATGCCAAAGGCCGATTAAGCCATGCGATTTACCGCCGCCCATTCCCTGGCTGAGACGGTAGAGAGCAGGCGCAGCGGTGTAGCGCGCAGATGGCGCACTTAGTCGAACTGCAACCCTTGCCAAAATCTCTGTCAAGTTCTGGCTGGGGTGCGTAATCTCACCGTAATAGACAGGATCGCCGTAAAGTGGCTTTTGTCCTGCTATACCGTAGACGGCGTTGAACAAAGACATCTGTACATCGTCAATCGAACCTGTGGCGCCTGTTATTTCCGCCCGTAATCGCAGGGCTTTCCACCAGGGCGTGACCTTCTCCGACATCAATTCGTCTCTCCGTTCCCATCTCCGCGTTCATCGAAGTTCAAGCTTCCTTGCAGCAAACTATGCTTGTCCTTCGCTTCCATGCGCTGACGAGACGCAAATGTATCCCGAACAGCAATGCTGAGGCTGCGTCGAGCACGGACGACTCCTGTCCATGCCGCGCGGTCTCGATCCGCTTCAGGCAGTCGTGCTGATAGGTAAGTCAATGCTGCCCATAAGTGGGCGTCTTCACCATCGCGCCCACTCCAGGCCAACACATCGCCTGCCGCCGCCAGCCCTTCACTCCAAACACTGGTAAGAGCAAATGCGACATCTATAATGGATGAGTTGGTTGTGATTGACAGTTGGCACTCACTTCCATAAGCGAGGCGTGTTCCCTTCTCCTCATCTACAAGCAGGCCACGTAGATCCTCTAGTGCAAGATCAGCGGCAAGCGCTTGCCAGCGCGCTTCACTTTTTGCCTGAATGGCACGCCCGTAAAGACGTGACCAAAAAAGCGCAAAGCGAGTACGAGCATCAAATGTTTCCAGCGGAAGTCCTTCAACTTGTATATCGGCAGCCTCCGCGACCATCCGTCGTGCTTCTATCAAAAATTTGATAGTGTCTACAGCGTCACCCTTACGATCTAATACCTCTGAATAGCGCCCAACAACTTCCATTGCAGGGCCAGCAGAGGCCATAAGTTGATCTGTTAAAGCTAGCCCGGTTCGTTCCCAAAATGGTACGCGTGCCCGTACTTCACGCTGAACTTCGACCATCACATCGCTTGCACGCCCAATCGGTCGGTTTAGAGGAGCTGGGCGACAGGTTATGGTAAGTGTGGTTACAATGTTGGCCGAGCCTACTCTTCCGCCTGCTTCCGTCTTGGCGGGCCATGAGCCTGTCAGAATAAGGCCAGCTGCGTGAACGGCCTTTTGCAGACGATGCCAAGCCTCAGTGTCTCCATGTCCGAAAACAATAGTGACGATACCATCAGGATGCACAACGCGATTCGCTTCAGCGAAAGCTTGTGCTATCGCTGCCTCATAAAATTCACGGGTACGATGATCCGATGACAGCCGACCACGCTTAATGATAATCTCTTCCGACTTATCCTGCACTCCACATGGATTAGCAGTAACAGCAAAATCTAAGTGCGTGTTGATTAGCGCGCGTTTGAGGTAGACGAAGAACAAGTCGGAAGCATCAGAGTAATCTATCATGTCGTCATAAGGAGGGTCCGTGACAACTGCGCTGAACGTGTGATCACGTTGAGGCAACACCAATGCTGAACCTTGCCGAATACGTGCTGGAGTTCCTTTTGGGCGAGCTGCTTGATTTCGTAACACCGCTAAGGTATCCTCGCCAATTGACGGCCAGGTTCCTGGGCCATCACCAAGAGCAGTTTCAAAAAAGTCGAACGAAAAGGAAATGCTCGCTTCATTCGTGAAAATGTGATTAGCAGCCACACGATTGCTAGTTGGATATAGCATGGGCTGAAGTGATGTTCCGCGTGTTGACCGCTTGAGTTTTCGTACTAAAACAGAACCAGCGTATCCGCATAAAGCAGCAATGTAGTCCTGGCTGATGCTGCTAGAAGCCAATTCTACGCTAAGATTGTATATGATACGAGACAGCCGGACAAACCCCAAAGTTTGTCGTGTGCAGCATAATTCACCATATGTCCGCGCCCCATACATAGACGGTCGTACTGTGTCATTGTTGCCAGGGGGAATAATTTCATCAGGGACTGCGGGCATGTTAAGGGCGAAAGGAGGCTCTTGTGCAAGAGCCGTCGTTGCCGCTGCAACGGCATCGTGTTCTGCCTGTGTGGGTTTACGAAAAATTTTACCAACTGTGTCGTCAAGATCAGATGCGATGAGCAGCGTGTCCTCACCAAGTCGTTCGGCAGCGAGGCGCGTATGAACGTCTTTCGCATGAACGTGTTCGCAAAAGGGGCAGACAGCGACCTTACCTCGAACCGCTTTTCCCCCTTTGTTCATTGTGACCAGAGTTGGCGAGTCTGTAGGCTTGCCAGGATAAACTTCGGCCTCGAATGTCCCTAATGCCTGATCCACGACAATTCGATAACTTTGGCCGGGATCGTTTTTGCGCGACAGAGGATGACGCAGCACGAGCGATCCGGTGAGTGGGAAGCGTCTTCCACAATTTTGACATGGCAATGTTACCGCCCATAAATAACCCCAGGGCTGTTTTCCATTATGCTTAGGATAGAACAGAGCCATAGCGTCGTCGTATCGCCGACCTACCTCATCCAAAAAGCGGCGCACATCGTGTACTAAACGTCCCGCAGTTGATGGAACGTCGTGAAGAGGCATGAGTGTTTTTGGAGAAGGCGCTGCAACATCCTCTGTAAATGGAAGGGGTGGCTCATGTGACCAATTGCGTAGCGGATAGTCCGCAAGAAGTTGTCCCGCCAGTGTTGCGACTGGCGAGTAATCAATACCCCACGCTTTCACTCCCAGACGAGCGGCTTCCAGAGGAATCATTGCGCGGCCAGAGAAGGGGTCGAGCAAAGATGCGCCATCGGGGTAGTGCTTGGCGATTTCTGCCACGAGATCGTCATGGCAGGCATCACGATCTGTCAGGGCATCAATCACCAATTTCTGCAAACGTTGTTGTTCGGCGGGATTGTCTTCCGGCCAGGGCAATAGGCTTGTGATAACAGCAGCTTTGGCTTGCGCCAGGGGTCTGGCCGCGAACCAGGTAAACAGTGCTTTTTCGCTCTTGCCGCTGCCCCATCCTCCTCCAGAAGCATCACTGACTTCTGCACAAGGGAACCAGCGTTCGATCATTCTCAAGTTACAAGGATCTCCTCGCGTGCTGTTGTCAAAGCGCTGCCAGGTATGCGGATGGTGGTAGCGTCGTGCATAACATCGCGAAATAATATAGCGGGATCAGGGTATGCAGCAAACAATGTTCCCTTGGCGTCGGCGCAATTTTCAACAACATAAAGCCAGTAGTCACGACTCAGTTGTCGAGCCATTAGCAGTTCGTTGCCAGTCAAACGGACACCCGATGACGCAGCAGAACGCCAGATGCCTTTTACTTCAACACAACGCTGTGTCTGTCCGCGAACAGCGTGTAAGTCATAGCCTCGGCCTTCCAAATGCACATCCGCAACAGACCAGTTCTCCGAGCGCAAAACCGCAGCAACATGGTTCATTGCAATCGTTTCGCTGTCTGCTTCCTTCGGATTAGGAGGTATGGCAGCGGGTGCTATGCGCGCCCAGCCCAATCGACGCGGAGAAGACA
The DNA here is from genome assembly GCA_965277875.1 of Chthonomonadaceae bacterium. Classification (GTDB taxonomy): domain Bacteria; phylum Armatimonadota; class Chthonomonadetes; order Chthonomonadales; family Chthonomonadaceae; genus CAWFQB01. The sequence continues at coordinate 5,190,216 of CBDIDV010000002.1, forward strand.
ATTCAACGGTTGCCATCATACGCAACTCTGCAAGGCGGCTTGCCATTGTCTCTGTCAGCCTGCGCCGCGTTGTCTTACGTGTCTCTGTGTCCGCAATATCCATTACCAGAGTCGAGGGCAGGCGTTCCAAATCGTACCCCGCATCGGCAAGCCACTTGTCTAAGGCTGATGCACGACGCTTTTGCTCGTCCCATACTGATTGCTCGGCGCGACTATTGGCATCTGAATGGTACGACGGATGAGGGCAGCTTGTCTGTTCATCACTGGCCTCTAGATTTGCAAGCATCTCCCATCGCACCGGACGCGCTCCCGATTCATCGACGCGAATTAGGAACGGCCATGTGGTCTGCCGTCTCCCGCCTGCCTCACTAACATTGGCTTCATACACATATAGGACATAGCCGGTCGCTGAGGTTGGATCGCGTAATGCGCCTCCTTGGTATAGCGCCGACTGAAGTTCGTTCGCAACCCCACGCACCAGTGTGCGGAAAGCCAAATCAAACGGGCCAAAAGGCACAGCTCTTGACACATCCGCACCGGACGCCAAGCCAGCCATTAGCGCCGCGCCAGAGGTCGCAACTAGAGCGGGATTGGTATTCCCAAGGCAAGGTGGCAGTGGTTTGTCATCTGCGCGTGAGAGCAAAAGCAGACCGTCTCCAGCCGCGTGCAACGCGGTGTGAAACAAGCCTGCGTGCGTCAGGTGGTTCAAAAATGCTTCAACAATACGTGGGTTGATCCGCTCCAGTGTTTCTCGCTGCAATACCGTGACTGCTGAGGCCACATCCACTGTGCTGGCAAGAACGCGCTCCTCTTGGATCGATTGGCGTGCGGCTTGTTCAATACGCAAGGCTGTTACAGCATGGGCAGATGTCAGAGCTTTTTGTGCATCGCCTGCGAACGTTTGGGCCAGTAATCTCTCCCAGTCTACACCTACCGTCTCAGCGACAAGGCTGAGGCTGTCGAACATCTTGCCATCGAGACGATTGGCTGCGACAACAAAATTGTCGAGCAAAACTTGCAGCACCTCTCCCTCGCGCGTGTTGGTAGCGATGAGGTTGTACAATTCTACATTCCGGTTTTGCCCCACACGGTGTATGCGTCCCATCCGCTGCTCAAGCGTAACAAGCGACCAAGGTATGTCCCAATTAACAAGAACGTGTGCCGTTTGCAGGTCAATGCCTTCGTTGCCTGCATCAGTGGAAATTAGTACCTGAAACTCGCGTAGAGTGAAACGGCTGCGGATTTCGTCGCGTTGGGAATGGGAGTCGCGCCCTGAATAGCGTTCGGCACTGTAGCCTGCCATTCGGAAGCGCGTCACCAGCCATTCAGCAGTGTCGGCATACTCGGTGAAAACAACAGCCTGCGCGCCGTTTCCGGGCGTTATTCCGTTCGGTTCCAAACACACCGATACAATCCGAGGCCATTTGGAAATTGGCATCGTCATGTCGGCTAAGTGTAAATCGAGACGATTTAGCAACTCAGTGATGTCAGCGCGTTCTGCTTTACTAGAGCGAGATTGCTCGTGTATGACACGAGCCTCATCTTGTATGGTAAAATCCTCATCGTCAGGGTCTACATCCATTATAGCGGCGGCTGCGATAGCCGACCCCATTGCCTCCCGCCGCCGCTTTAATGTCTGCGCTAGTGCATACAAAGAAGATGCGGCCCTTTTACCATACACCATTTGGGCTAATGGGATTGTTGATTGTGTAAAGTAGCGATCTACTAACGCAAGCGCTTCTTGGTAAAAAGCCGCTTCGCCTGTATTGAGTGCAATCGTCTCATTATGTGCCTTTCGACCTTTGAACAACGGACGCACACCATCATAATCGGTCAAATCCTCTTTCATCCGCCGCAAAAAATGAACGCGGCTCGGCTTCATGGGATTAGGCGATGCAGCCGCAGGGTCTCCTTCAGGATAAACTTCGGGGTCAACCAGGTGCATCAAAGATCGAAACAACCACTCCTTACCCCGATGCGGGGTAGCAGTCATCAGCAGCACTCTCGGTGTGTGTTTGGAGAGAAGTTTCCCCAACCGATACAAACTCTGAGCTGTGGGAGTAAGACGGTGGGCCTCATCAAAAACAACCACATCCCACCCGGCACGGTCTGGGCGAAGCGCTTCTTGAACGGAAGGGTTCTTGGCAGCCAGTTCCAGTGATACAATCCAAAAGTCGTGTGGGCTGGTCAGTGCGTCCTCCTGCACTGTTGACGACCTGATGGGTCTAAGACCGCCGCCGAAGAACCGCTCAAAATCTGCTTGCCATTTGGAAACGAGGTGTGCTGGAGCCACCACGAGCGCCCGATGAATTAATCCTAAACGCTGCATCTCGCGCAAGTATAACCCGGCCATGATCGTTTTGCCTGTACCTGGCTCGTCTGCCAAGAGAAAACGAAGGCGTGGCTGCGGCAGCATTGCTCCGTAGACGGCATTAGTTTGATGTGCATAGGGACGCAACGGCGTTGTTGCTAATGCTGTTGCCGTCCCTCCAGAAGTCGCAGCTACCATCCACTCGGCCCATAACCCGGCCAAAACACGACGAGATTCGGCTTTGCCGTCCTCATCCAAAACTGGAATGGCATTTACTTCTTCGCGGCTCACGTCAGCGGACAACACAGTTCCAGCATCATCTACGGCAAAAATGCGCCAGCCAGACGCCGTTTCGCGCAAACCATCTACTGTTGTATATTGGGCGTGACCTGGAAGTCGCACACGCTGGCCGATGTGAAACATGAGATGTGACAGTTTCCTGTTAGGAGAATTATCCGAGGGTACAGAAACCCTTGCTTCATATACCCTATAAAACGAGCGTTTTCCTGCTTATTATGACAATTCGCCCCTGATTCATGTCTTTGCATGGGTGCTGCAAATGTAAATTTCCAATTTTCTCGGCATGTATGGCTACAATGAACCTGATTTTTTGGTAATACATTCTGTAGTATTAATCCCCTGCGTACTGTAATATGCAGGAATTTAGATCATCAATGTCTAAATAGTGGTACATTAGCACTGACGTTCTACGTATTGAAACTCCTGATGTGTTCCTTACCAAAAGGATCAACTACGGCAACTTGTTCAACCGTTCCTCTACCATTGCGACGAACTCTGGTAGAGTAATATCTAAAGCGCGAACGTACTGGCGGACTTCCAGAAAATCCAAAACAGTCTCACCAGCCTCGACGCGTGAGACGTAAGAGGGGGACTTGGCAAGCCGTTGTGCAAGTTCCTTCTGCAATAAATTGGCCGATTGGCGCGTTTCGGCCAGTAAACGCACCACGACACGCAATTCCGGACTGTGGATACTTTTCTTCATCATGCCGGAATGGTGTTCTGTCGCTTGTTGTATTGCAATTACCGCAATTTGTATTTACACCAATTTATAACGGAGTGATAATGAAAACTTGCCTCAACAACCAATGTGCCAAGTCTCTTGAGAACAATTTTCTCATCTGTCCATATTGTGGCATACCTCAACGTCGCCAGACTGCGCGCCGAGTAAGGTCAGTCGGCACAATCTCCACGCCAGTCAATGGAGGCCTTGGACCTCTGGTGCAATGCTCACGTTGCGGGGGCGCGCAGGTTCAGAAAGTCAGCGCCATTTACCGCAGCGGCTCTTGGCAATCTAATGGCGTTACTATGCAGACCGGCTACGGTGGTCAGCACGACAATCTGGGGTTTAGCACGGCGTATGGCCGTACCATGCTGGCAAGCGCGCTGGCCCCACCGGCTGCGCCGTACAACGATGGCATCGACAAAATGATTGCAACACCTACCGCGCTGGCGTTGCTGTGTTACGGCGTTCACAACATTTCTTGTGGCATATACAATATGTGCGTTGATTTTGTGTCAGGCGGCTATGCGCTCTATCTTGTGCTTGGCCTAATAAGCGGCTTTGTCGGATATAAATGGCTTCGGTACATCTGGAAGCCGGAGAAAGATTTGGCACAGCAGATGGAGCGGTACGAACACGAGCTGTCGCTGTGGCACAAGAAATGGTATTGCCATCACTGTGATTTTGTTTTTCTGCCGCCTGTCGCGGCGCAACCTGTATTCCAAGCGGAAGACGATCCCGTACAACGCACGATTCAAGGCTCATCATCGTACCGCGTTAAGCCATAGTTCCGGATTCTGGAAATGCGTGCAGTCTGATAACTACACAGCCTATTATGTAGCCACGCACGCCACGCAGACAATGATTCAGCAGGGCGTGCGGTATGTCAGCTTGCGTGGTTCTCAGAAAGCGCTTCAATTATGTAGAGATGATTGCATAGGTATGCTGACGCATGTATTCTGTGCTGCGGCAGTAAGGATAAATGGGTGGATAGGGAGGATTACAACATCATGAACATTCAGGGAGAACAGCAAACGGCCGAGGTACGCACTTACGCTTGGAGCCAGTGCGCGGTATTTAAGCGGCCGGAGGAAATGTACGGCAGTCTGGCAAACACGGCATTAGGATTTCCCATAGCCGTCAATGATGTTCGCGTAAGTACGCTGGAACACCTTTATCATGCCTGCAAATTCCCCCATCTGACGAACGTACAACGCGAAATTTTGAATTATTGCACCTGGAAGGAAGCTAAAGACACAGCTATCTGGTACAAAACAATGATCCGACCTGACTGGGATAGCGTGAAGGTAGAAACAATGCGTTGGTGTCTGCGCCTCAAGCTTGCACAGCACTGGGCTACGTTCGGCGGCGATCTGCTCTCGACAGGTGATTTGGTATGCGTGGAAAACTCAAGAGTAGATGCTTTTTGGGGTGCTCAGCCAGATGCAACGGAGACGCTGCTGACGGGCAAAAATATGCTAGGCATATTGTTAATGGACTTGCGCGAGAAATTGCGAGGCCCCCATGCCGACGATTTGCGTCAAGTGTCCACGCCACCAGTGCCTGACTTCCTTCTGCTGGGACAGCTAATCACAACGCCAACCATCATGTAGTGATGAAAACAGTGACACGTTTCGTACAGGTCCATAGGCCACATATACGCATCATGGGCAACTACGTGGGCGGGGGGAGAACCCTGTACCTCCTCAAGAGGGGAATGGGTTCCTCCCCCCTGAGTAACTCTCCCCCGCTGTCTGGTGGAGGTTATTAGGCCACTGGACGCGCTACTTCCAGAGAAGTAGCATAACCGAATTGTTCTGCTCGATGGCCTACACTTGCCTGTAAATTCTTCACCCATTTCTCGTTTTCAGACTCACGACGAGCTGTGATGGACACTCCATCGTGCTGCCATGCTGTTAAACGAAATCCTCGATTGCCGGTCTGTTCACGCGCCGCATGTATGATCGGAGCGAGCAACTGCATTTCAGATGCCTGCATAGCTTGCGCGAGTACGCTGCGCGGCGTACTATGTCCTTTTGCTCGGCTGGTGGCTGGTAGCCACCGGCCATAGCAGTCGCGCATCCCACCCGCCTCCCATACCCGTGCTTGCTGCTCCTCCCGCGCCTGGTAGATGCTATCTACTAGTGAGATCCCAAAAAACCGTTCCCCGAATCCGTCTCCCAAAGCAGCATCTAGACTGGATACCACATTACGCCGCCCCATACCATAGACGAGACTGTAAACAGCTTTCTTGACCGCCCCTTTCGCGTCCGTATTATCCGGGGAGATTACCATTGCCGTCAGCAACCACTGCCACACGCTTACACCTGTATCCAGCAGTGCTTGCACATCGGACAAGTGCCACTGTCTGGCAACAATTGCGAGTTGGCTGCTCTGCAAATCAAGATCTATCCAGTCATGGCAAAGCGCTTCACGTAGGTGTTTTTTCAAACTTAGGTAAGTCTCCCCTATACCGAATACACGCACGGTATGCTCCGAAGCACTGTAGAAAGGCTGTGGGTGATCGCGCACCGCGTTTAATACATCGGCCTGCTGCCGTCCCGGATGATCTGGATTTTTGGGCCTACGTTGTGCATCGTACTGCTCGGCCATCCGATAAACCATATCGTAGTTGCGCAGCAAATGTGTGTACGTGTTGCTCGGCTGATTGCTTGTGTACTCCAGCAAGTCGTGGGCATCCGCACATTGCGCGCACGAAATCTGCTGGCGGGCAGCCTTGCGCCGCGCGTCTGTTTGTGCAGCCTGCTTGGCGCGGCTCCAGGCTGTACCGTCTGCCACATACACTCGCCCGCTTGCGGCCCACTCACGTCGGCGCTCGGCTGCCACCGCCTGCCGCACCTCCTCTGACCACTGGAGCGACTGCACAACGCGACAGCGTTCATTCATGTAGCTCCAGTCCGACCAGATTAAATCCTGTTTGGAGGGGCGTAGAACGTCACGGTTATACCGTGTGAGCAGGGTTTCTGCGACATAGTTGCGGGCGTCTAGTTGTGCCTGACTATCCTCCAGACTGGCACAGGTCTGGGCAGATAGGAGCAGTTTGCCGCTATCAGCATCGCAACGTGTGCCGAATAATAAATAGTGAGTTAGTCGCCAGTAGGTGGGATTGTGGCCGAGGCCGGGAAGATGGTCGCCAAGAAGACGACGGAACTCGTAACTAACCGTGGGGGAGTACAACATGGTTGAGAAGTGGCTTTACAGAAGACAAACCGACAAGAACAAGAGTGATGAATTGGCTTGAAACAGCGGATCTTAGAGCGTTGGCGTACATACGACACTGCGGCAGGCGCTTAGACGCGCTGGTAGTTCGAGAGCAAGGGAGCTGTATTGAGGTTGTGAGGCATGGATCGATGTGATCATAAATGCCAGAACGTCAGCCGTAATTGTAAAGACGGTTGTTGCGGAAAAACTTACTGGTGTTTGTCACACGAGTTTTTGCTTCCGAGAACGTATTTGTGCGAGAACTTTTTTCTGATTTTAGAACGGAAGTGTGGTCAGCCTCTCGGCAGTGCCGCTTTCCGGTTCCTCCTGCCGTCCGTCACGGCGGGTGGCCCCACCCGCCGCAGTTCACACGCACAAGCAGAAACGCCGTTAGAGACTCCTTTTTAATGACGCCCCTGATCTACCTGCTGTAAGGGAGTTCAGCCTTTCATAACGCCCGCGTGGCGTTATAGTCGGACACACCCATGCGTTGCCCTGCCTCCGTCATTGTCCGCCCGCTTTTTGTGTAAATTCAACTGCCGTCACTTTCTCACGAAAATAGCCTTCCGGTTTGCTTTGGCTGTAACGAATAAGTGGATGTTATTTTGGTGCAAAGTTGCCGAAAGTTCGGCTGCATCGTAATGAATATCTACTCGATAAAAAGAACAATTGTTTTTGCCTGCGAGACCCCAAAGCAAAGAAAATTGGGGTGCCCACTTTGTAAATTGTTACTGACTGCGGCCAGGTTTGGTATGTAGTCGTCAGCCTGGATGACGAACTCAATAATCTGCCGTCAGCTATCAGTAACGTCTGGGCAGTGCGCGAGGACGTGAACGCCGACGCGGCCTGCAAGGAGACAACTATGATCGACCCGATCCCGACCCTGACGCCCAGCAACGCCGCTTATTTGCAGTGCCTCAAGAAGTTTGATACGCTCGCAGTTCGTAAGCAGTATCCTGCTCGGCGAGCCTCATCGTCTGCGCTCCAGTTTGGCAACGCTTTGCACGCCATACTGGCCGACGTATACCGCCCTGTAGCCAGCGGGCCAGCGCCGCCGCATCTGCACCGCCTGCCCCTGCTGACGCGCGCGGCTTTTCTGCGCCAGCCTTATCAAACGGAAGAGGATAGGGAATACGAACGGGCGCGAGGGGAGCGGCTGGCGCGGCGTTATGTAGACGAAGACGAGGAGGGGCCGGATACCCTTGCGGTCGAGTACGGCGGCACGTTCCCGATCACTATTGGAGGCGAGGTCGCGTTCCGCATATCAGGGCGACTGGATCGCTTTCTGGTGCGCGCGCAGGCGCCGGACATCCTGGTTGCGCGAGATTACAAGCTCGGTACGCGACCGCCCCTGATGCCGCAGGTGTGGGTCAATCTCGTGCTGTGCAAACTGCTGTATCCAGGCTACAAAAGCTATATGCTGGAAGTGGACGCCATTACGGACGAAGGCGTGGAGCGGATTACGTACCGCTCTAAGGACGTCAAGGGGATGATTGGACTGGTAGCGGATGGCGTCAGGCGTTATCGCCAGGCGGCGGAGTACCCTGCCGAACCAGGCGAGTGCTGCACGCACTGCCCGCTCGTACAGTTGTGCCAGCCACATGGGGCCGTGGACGTAGCCGTACTGGACTTCTGAGGATAGGGCGGGGCGCTACAAGCCTTACTCGTTTATTTGCGAACGTAGTAGCGGTAGTCGCCCTGGATATGCTCCGTCAGGTGCTTCATTCCATTGGTACATTGGGGCTGCGCCTTCGTAGTCGTCTCGCTGGCTGTTTGCTGCCCTGGGCGAAGATCGCCTGTAACGCGCCGCGCTCCCAGGAACGATTGGCTGCTTTGGTTTCGGCAGTTTGGCGCAGCAGATGTCCGGTATACTATCGGCGAGTGACAAGTTCATAGTGTAGCAGAGCCTGCCGTTGATGGTGTAAACTATAGGCTATGAAACGCTTAGTTCCTCTTACAGACGAGCAACGCGCCGACATCGTGCGTCGCTACAAAGCCGAAAAGAACGTGCGCTTGCGCGAGCGCCTGCATTGTGTGCTGCTCAAGGGCGACGGCTACACCAATCGGGAAGTTGCGCGCATCCTGCACACCAGCGAACACACCATCAACGACTGGCTCGACCGCTTCGACGCAGGTGGGCTAGATGCCTTGTGCGCGTGGGAGATAGGCGGCTCGCAGGCCCGTCTGAACGCCGAACAGGTGACGGCCCTGCAAGCGCAACTCGACACGCACTGCTTCCAGACAGCCAAGCAAGTGTGCGCGTGGGTACAGGAGCAGTTTGCCATCCCGTACAGCGAACGCGGGATGCGCGAAGTTCTTAAACGCCTGGGCTACACGCCGCAGAAGGCGCACCTGGTTCCCGCGCAGGCCGATGCGGACAAACAGGCCCTTTTTTTTACAGCAGTACGAGCAGGCCAAGAAGGAGCGTCCTGAACACGCGCCCGTGTTGTTTGCCGACGCGGTTCACTTCCTCCACAACGTCCATCCCAGCCGCTTGTGGAGCAAAAAAGGACAGCGGCCTGCCCTATGCGCCAATGCCGGAGGGGCGCGTTACAGCGTCCTAGGCGGCTACGCGGCAACCGACGGGCAGTATGTGGGCGTACAAACGCCGGGCATGATCAACGCGCAGACCGTCTGTGCGTGGATTGACCGCCTGCAAGCGGCTTTTCCCGACGCCGACACTATCACCGTGTACGTAGACAATGCCCGCTACTTCCATGCGCGTCTGGTCAAAGAGCGTCTGGCCGGTACGCGCGTGGTGTTTGTCTACTTGCCGCCCTACTCGCCCAACCTCAACTTGATTGAGCGGCTGTGGAAATTCTGTAAGAAGAAGGTGCTGCGCTTCTTCTATCCGACCTGGACGCAGTTTCAGGCGGCCATTGACACGTTCTTTGCTGACTTGACGCGCTACCAAGACGAGTTAGCAACCTTGATGACCGACAACTTTGAACTTGTCAAACGCCGGTAGTATAAGTCCATCGGTACATACGCTATTGCGCGTGTTTTCCTGCACATCTTGGCTCTCTGTGAGTTATCCCGAATGGCAGGTTCTAGGGCATGACTGCGCCTATTTACTCGTTTCGGCAGGTTCTATCCGCGTGAAGCGAAACACACCTATTCATTGCTACTCCGATGAAAGAAGCACATTTTTGGAGGTGGATTGACTTACACAACCTGCCGGATCGAAACTTGTTAACTCCTGAAACGACGTTATGGCAGGCGCGCATTTATTTGCTTGCTGGAACTATAGTCAAAACTAACCGGTTCGGGAGCCTCACTGTCCTTATGGCGCTTTTAGCGTCTCTTCATGTATTGACGAGCAACAAGCGGGCAGGAACAAAGAGAGTAGAAGAAGCGTCTGCCGGTTAGTTGTGCTGCCCTTCGCAGCCCAACGGAAAGGCGACTCAATGCCGGGTTCAGACAACAGTGAGGACACGCGCGCTTCTACTCCTCCGGCAGAACCTTTGCCGTCTCTCAGCGAGAAGGTGGCCGCTATTGCAGGTACGCTGGCAGACCAGCAGGCCGACCAGACCGACCTGCACAACGCCCACGCGCTGGGGCCAGCCTGTGACGAACGCAAGCCGTGGTGGAAGTGCGTGGGGCCGGGGCTGATTACCGGGGCTGCCGACGATGATCCCTCCGGCATCGGCACGTACTCGGTGACAGGCGCGCAGTTCGGCTACACGTTGCTGTGGCTGATCCCCGTCTGTGTGCCGCTGATGATCGCCGTGCAGGAGATGTGCGGGCGCGTGGGCGTGGTCACAGGCACAGGGCTTGCCGCCGTCCTCAAGAAGCACTATCCCCGCTGGCTGTTGTACGCCTCCGTGTTCCTGCTGCTGTTCGCCAACGTCTTCAACATCTACGCGGACTTGAACATCATGGCGGCCTCGGCAAAGATGCTGGCGGGCGGTTCCTTCGGGCTGTGGCTCACCCTGATCGCCCTGAGCAGCATCGCGCTGCAAATCCTCGTTCCCTACCGCCTGTACGTGCGCCTGCTCAAGTGGCTGTGCCTGGCTCTCCTGTCCTATGTCGTCGTGGCTCTGCTGCCTGCCGTCCACAACGACTGGCGGCAGATCGCACACCACTTGTTTATACCCGCATGGAGTTGGAAGCCGGACTTCCTGCTGACGGTCGTGGGCTTCTTAGGCACGACCATCTCGCCCTACCTGTTCTTCTGGCAAGCGGGCGAAGAAGTGGAGGAGGAGATCGTCACGGGCAAAGCGGACGTGCCGAGACATCGCCTGGCTCCCGCGAGCGCCGAGTAACTGCGCGAACTGCGCGCCGACACCATCATCGGCATGGTGGCGTCGCAGGCGGTCACGTTCTTCATTATCCTAAGCGCTGCCGCCACGCTTCATGCCAGAGGCATCACAGACATCAACACGGCCCAGGAAGCGGCGCAGGCTCTCAAGCCGCTTGGAGGCGCGGCGTACTGGCTGTTCACACTGGGCATCCTGGGAACGGGGCTGCTGGCGATTCCTACGCTGGCAGGCAGCGCGGCCTATGCTGTGGCGGAAACGATGGGCTGGCGCTATGGCCTGTACCGCCGCTTTGCGCGGGCGCGCGGCTTCTATGTGACCATAGCGCTTGCGGTCGTGGCAGGCTACGGGCTGAACTTCGTACACAGCATCAGCCCCGTCAAGGCGCTCTTGTACTCTGCCGCGCTCAACGGCGTTGTTGCCCCACCGCTCATCGTCGTGCTGCTCTTCGTTTGCAACAACCGCAAAATCGTGGGCAAGCGGATGAATGGCAGAGCATCGAACGTGCTGGGCTGGCTGACCGTCGCGTTCATGGGCGCGGCGGCAGGCTTTCTGATCTGGGCGATGGCGACCGGCAAAGCCTCCTGAGTACACGGCTCATGGTACACATGCCATTTTCTCACCGCCGTGTTCTGTAATCCAACTTTTGCGAAAGCGTCGGCGCAGTGAAGCAGGCAGCGCTCTCAGGTCAGCCTGAGAGGTTTCTCAGTGACCTTCCTCTCTCCTTCCCCACAGACGAACCGATACTCCTGCTGTTCTTACATCGTGTCCGTATATTGCACAGGAGAAACGCATGAGTATTTCCAGCATTGCGAGTTCCACGCCCTACGCGCCTTCCGCTGCGGTTGGCATCACGCAGGCCACACCGATCAAGGTGAACGTTCCCGGTGCGACCGGGTCTGCCTCGACCGCTTCTACCGCCGCACAGGAGGCTACGGAGACCCCCGATGTCACCCGCAAGGAAGCCGCTAAAGGCGACAAGCAGGCCGTCAAATTACTGGCAAAGGAGGCGGCGGCGCAGGGGGCACAAAGCGGCGTCGACATCAAAGCGTAAGGCGAGACAGTGGAGGAGGACGCTGCTTCGCCTCGTGGTCGGCCCGGACGCCTGTTCTGAGCATGTTCTCAGACAACATTAACGCCCCGCTTTCAGTATCTGCTGGAGGCGGGGCATTGTTTGTGTTGACGGCGGGTGTGTCACACGGCTGGATTGCGACGTTTGCAGTGCGCGAGAAAGCCTGCGCCGGTCGCACCCCAGGAGTAGGGCTACCCTAGCGGGTTCGGGAACGGCGGCGGGAAGGGACGCGTCCCGGTAAGAAAACGTGCCGACTTCCCGGCCCTGCGCGCTGCATACTTTCTCCGGCTTCTCCAGACGCCCACTATGCACTACGTTGCCTGCCTGCTTCGCCGCGTGGCACTTACTTACGGGCGTGATCGTGTGCCTTGGGCCGCTCGCCCTGCAGCGCGGCAAGTCGTTCAAGCGTGGCCTCAATGGCCGTCAGGCAGCGTGGACAGCAACATACCGTCCTCTGCGCTAGAGCGTCCTCCGCGTCTTCGGACGCGATGAATGTACCTGACGATTTCCCAAGAGAACGTTTGCAAAACACATAAACCTCGCCGCTAATCGGGAAGGTTTGTACGACATGGGCTGTGGAGGCGGGCCGCGATACATGCAGGCATAGCTGCAACTCCACGAATATACTGCCGCCTTTGCGCGTCGCTGCACCACACCTGCTATATCGAGACGTTGAAGCCTGTGCCCTACGGAGCGGCAGGCAGCGCAAGCAGCACGTCATGAGGGCGTTTGTCCTTCACGCCAAGGACTTGCAGCCGCATGGAGGGCAGCCGTATTTGGTCTCCCAAAATGGTGGTCGTGATCGCTTTGGCGTTCAGCGTGTTAATCTTCAGGATGCGGTCTCCGGTCTGTATCTGCGCAATGGCCGCCAGGCTGCCCGGTGCGACATCCTGCACTTCGAGATAGGGCTTGTCGGACTTGTAGAGCATCAGGCCGTCGAGGACGGTCGGCGGCGCGTCGAACTGCCGGACGCGCGCGACGACGACCGTCTGCACTGGCTCGCCTGCGCGTTGCAGCGTGAGGGTCAGCGGCGTTCCCGCCTGCCCATCCACCAGTTTTTGCGCCACGTAGTCGTTGAGGCCGGCCACGGTACGCTCGTCTACGGTCAGCACCTGGTCGCCCAGGTGAACGCCCGCGCAAGCGGCGGGCGAGGCGGAGCGCAGATCGATGACCCGTCCCGGCTGCGTCAGCCGCATCCCCACATAGCCGGAAAGCCGCTGGCGCGCGGCGTAATCCGAGGCGCGCTGCAAAAGCAGCTGGTGATTGCGGAAATCTATAAACACCGTGAAGCGCGTGAGTACGTTCAGGCCCAGGACGCCGCCTTCTTTGTCTACGGTGGCCTCCACGTCCGGCTCGGCAAGCGTTCCCACACGCAGCGAAGGCAGCAGCCACTCGCTGCCCAGCGTGAAACTGCCCAGCATCTCATGGCCGTCCAGGGTCGTCGCGGCCGGGTGCAGATGCGGGCGAAACGACAGCGGCAGTGTGGTCAGCAGGGAGCCGGTGTCGAGCAGCAGAGGCGTGGTCACACCGTCCTCGGCCCCGATGTCCACAAAATAGCGGCTGTTCTTGTCCTGCACGGGCAGGCAGGCCGCGTCGGGCAAGTGCAGGGGCGCGTGGGCCGGCTCGTAAAACGTCATCTCGCGGCGGGCGAAGTCGATGCGCTCGGTCAGGGCCGCGAGGATTGGGGCGCCGATCACGCCGGCGATTTCCGGCCCCGCGTAGGCCTGGCGGATCGCGCCCATGTCCACGGCCGCAGCCGACGCCGCGCCCTGCGTGAAGTTGAAGGTCAGCGGCGTCTTGGCGTCGCTCGTCGTCACCTGGAAAGTCTGGACGTCCACGTTGCCGGCCTTGATGGTTCCGTTGAGAACGCTGCGTTGATGATTGTTGTGCAGATTGAGGCGCGGCACGAACGTTTTGTTAATGATCAGCGTGAACGAGGAGCCGGTGTCCACCATGAAAGGATAGGGGCCTTCGCCGTTGACGCGCGCCTGCACGATGATAAACGGCATCAGGGGCGGATCGTAGCGGAACGGCACAACGAAGCCGCTGGCAAGGTCAAGAGGCGGCAGGGTTATAGCGGGAGGCGAGGACGCGGCGGGAGATGCAGACGCGGCAGGAGGCGCGGTTTGCGCGGGAGCGGCAGGAGCCGCGCCCAACACGCCCAGCAGCGCCAATCCGTTTGCTATTCTCTGTGCCATTCGCTTTTGCTGCATCCTGCCCTGTTCCCCCTGCGTCGCTCCAGCCTGTCCGTGAAACGCGCCCCTCATTCGTGAAGCGCCCCATCGCCTGCCGCGCCTTGTAGCAGCGAGGCGTGGAGTTTACTGCGAAGTGTGAAACGCAAGGCCATAGGGATTGTTCAGGCCCGTCGCGAACACCGTCTGAACGCCGCCTGGCGTGACTTCAACAATGGTGCTGGCCCCGCTGTTGGCGACATAGAGATTGCCGCTGCCGTCAAACGCCAATCCGTTGGGATTGTTCAGCCCGGTCGCAAATGCGCTGACCACGCCCGCTGTCGTGACCTTGTAGACCGTGTTGCCCGCGCCGCTCGCGACGTACAGCGTTCCCGCCGTGTCGAAGGCCAATCCGCCCGCGTCCATGATGCCAGTCGCAAACGTGGTGGCCGCGCCGCTGCTGGTTATCTTGAGGACGGTTCCCGTGCCGTTATCGGCTTCGTAGAGGTTGCCTGCGCTGTCGAAGGCCAGTCCTGCGGGCGCGTTCAGTCCGGTCGTGACAAAAGCGCTTGTGGTTCCGCCGGACGTGATTTTGGTGATCGTGTTGCTGCCCTGACTGGAAACGTACAGTGTGCCGCCCGAACCAAATGTCAGACCGTAGGGGCTGTTCAGTCCTGTGGCGAACGTCGAAGACGCGCCTGCTGCCGTGATGCGGGTAATCGTGTTGCCCGCTTGATTGGCGACATAAAGATTACCGTTTGAGTCGAACGCCAGTCCCAGCGGGCCGCTAAGGCCCGACGCGTAGGGCGCGGCCGTGCCGGAGAGAACGTAGCGCGTTACGGTGTTCCCGGTAAGGTTGGACACGTACAGCCGCGCCACCTGGGGTTTGGAGCTGCCACCGCCACACCCGGCCAGGGCAAGCGCCATCAGCAGAAAACATGCGATCTGAAATCTCTTCACAAATCCCTCCTTTATAATTCCGATATAAGTCTGAAGCGGTACAACGTTATTACGTATCAGACGCTATTGCCTCTCCAGCATTATGTACCCTGCCGCTTCAAAGCCGGCAAGGTATGTAGTCTCTGTGTGGATACATGACTGTCCTTCGTGGACGTCGGCAGCTCGGCAGTTTACACGAATAAACACGAGAGAACAAGGAGAGTAGAAATTTACGGTAGTGGCTCAAGTTGAGTTGTTTACACTCTGCTGTGCTTGCTTGTAGCGGAGCGCGTTGTAGTTGTGCAAGAACAAGCGCAAACAACACTCGTGCATCGCCTCGGTTTTAGAGAACGAGAGCGTCTTACGCACAAAACGCGCTAAACGCTGCCGCAGCGTGTTGTTGAAGCGTTCGATATGGCTGGTCTGCCCGCTCTCTTTGCCGACGGCTTGGTGCTGCGCGTCAGGAACCACTTTCTGGTACGCTTCCCAGAAGTCGGTGTAAACCAGACCCCCCTGGTAGGCCTGGGGAACGCGTTCGCACAACACGCGACAGGTGGCCTCGCTGCGGTCGCCGATGGCATACGCCACCACCTGACGCGTTCGGCGACACAGAGCCAGCCAGATCCAGCGTTTGTTCTTGCGAAAGCCGACGAATGACCACATCTCGTCAAGTTCCAGCGTCTCTTGTTCTTGCGCTGGCAGCAGCGTCGTCGCAAGAGGCGGCAGGCGCGTGTGTTTTTTTTAGCCAGCCTGCGAGCGTGTTGCGCGAGACGCCGAACACGCGGGCGACGCCGCGCATCGAGGCGCGTTCCTCATAGGCGGCGAGGATCTGTTCCTTGCGCGTCGGATCGGTTTGACGCGGCGCAGGATTGTCGCAGAAGGTGCGGCCACACGCATGGCAGCGGTAGCGCTGTTTGCCAGTGCGGGTACGCCCAAAGCGCATCACGTCTTGGCTGGTGCAATGCGAGCAAGCAATCGTGAAAGTAACCATACGCTCAGTCTACCATAAACAATGCAGGTTGAGCCACTACCAAATTTACGGCACCAGTTTCAGCAGATAGCTGTCATGGGCGTCTGCGTAACAGGTCCACACAGCGTGCGTGGCGCTGTCTACCGTCAGCGTGTGAGCGCCTCTGGGCGTACTCACATTTCCCAGCAACGTCGCGCCGCCGGGCGTCACCTGCACTACAGAGATCGCGCCCTGGCAGGCGCAGTAGATACGCTGGCTGCCTTTGTCGAAGGCGATCTGATCCACACCCTTCGCGATGTCTACGGTAGCTGTCACTTTACCGCTCTTCATGTCCATGACCACCAGCTTGCCGTTGCTGCCCGCCGCGAAAAGCCGCTGCGTCTTGGCGTCAATGACAAGGCCATGCGGCCCGGCCGCCGGAGCGGTGCGGAAGGTCTGCACAACCTTGTTCGTTGCGGGATCAATCACCAGCAAAGTGTCGTTGCTCTTGATGTTCTGGTAGATGCGGTCACTCAGCGCATCATATTCCACTTTCTCCGGCGCAGCGGGAACCTTGATGGTCGTGACGAGCTTCTGCGTTTTGGCGTCGATCACCCACACGTCCTCGCCGTCATCGTGATCCGCATAGAGCAGGCCGTTCTTGGGACAGTAGAGCAGGTCATCTACCGGTCCCGTCACCAGGATCTCGCCTGTCTTCTTGAGCGTGGCGTAGTCCAGCACGACGACCTTGTGTTCTTCGTCGTCGCCCAGGAAGATCTTATTGTCCTTGCGGTCTACGGCCACGCTTTGCACCGTGCCGACAGCGGCGATGGGCGCGATCTTCTCGGTGCGAAGGTCAACGACAACAAGCGTCTTCGCGCCTTTGTGTGTCGCGAACAGGCGATGTGCCGCTTCCTCTACCACCATCCAGTCAAAGCCGCCCGCGCCACCGGGTAGCACGATGGGCTTTTGCGCCCTCAGCGGAATGTCGGCCTGGGTACGCGCGCCGGCGAGGGCGATCAGCGCCACGGCCAGCAGAAACGGTTTGCGAAGCGAAAACATAAAGATTATCCATTCTTATAACACGTCCCCCTCCACCCTGAACAGGGTGTATCAGGTTCATTAGAGTTCTTTTGGAAGCAGTACGCTGCCTTCTACTTGGTTTTTAGATTCCTCTTGCCGCTCCACTTCAGCCCGAACCTGTTCTCTCAGTGTTACAGGCAAAACCGTTCCGCCAACGCTCAGGTACTTCAGGTCTGCGTGGACATCTAAATGCAAGCGGAAGAAGCCTGTTCCATTGGATACCGTATGTTTTTCTAAGTCGTAGCGTGTAATCTCTTCTGCGGTAAGATACATTTCTATGCTGTTGGCTCGAAAAGAAATATGGTTGTTTCTGGCTTCAACTCGGCTCCACCCTGTAACATCAACCCGCATTGTGGCATTGCTCTCTGCTTTTCTGTGTTCCAGCAGTCGGTATCTTCGAGTTCAGGCCTCGACATTGCCCTCAAAAATGGTTCCTTTCACCCTTGACTCGCAGGTGAGACATCGTTAAGCATATCTTGAACACCGCTGCCTCTGTTGCAAGCCACAGTAGGAGTAGCACAAACAGCAGTAACAGCATAATGGCCCGACAAAACATCCGCACGTCGTTTGCAAACCAGTGGAGGCGACCTGTGTGTACCGGACGTGCCTGCGCGGGAACAATCGTGTCCATGCTGGCACGTTGCTTGCTCGTCCCCTGTATCTGCTTCATATCTGCGGTTCCTGTGGCGTGAGACCTAGTGCGTTAGAAAGGAACAAGCCTAATAGACAACTTACAGACACAAACGGCAGTCTAAAAGCCGATACCGGCCCCAAGCGTCAGAAAGCGCCCGCGTATCAGCCCGACGTTGCCATTAAACTCCAACTGCGCCCGGCCATGCCCGGTTCGCCCCGTCAACAGCACGCCCTCGTTGAAGCCCCACCCGTCGTACTCGACCCAGCCTCTAAGCGGCTTGAGGAACTGGTAACTGGCCGAGGAGAACGACTTGGCGAAGCGGCGCGTGCCGATGCCCGCGCTGATATAGATAGGCCGACGCGCTGTGTCCCACCGGTACGTGCTGACGACGAACACCGACTGCGACGAAAAGCGGTCAGTAGGCAGTCCCGATCCTGCCGAACCGCCTAAGCCTAGTACATCCTGCACACCTACCGAAAAGCCGAATGGCTGCCTACGCAGGGGGATGAGGCTGGCCTGCAAGTTGTACGCCTGATCCAGATTGTGGCTCTTGAACACATCGGACGCCATGATATTCACCTGCCCGAACGTGTGTCCATACGCCACCAATCCTTTGCCGTTGGACGTTCCCACGCCGAACGCGGGCGCGCTGTTGAAACTCTCGGAGGTTACAGCCAAACGCACCTGATCGTGTCCCAGCACATACGCAATGGGCGTAGAAAAGGCGGTGGGGCCGGACAGGGAACTGCGTCCATTCGCGTCTAAGCCATAGCCGCCGCCTGCTAGACCGGAGAGTTGGCGGTACTGCGGGTACTGGTTCTTGCCCAAAAAAGGCTCCCCCTGCGCCGACGCGTTGCGTGAGGGAACAACCAGTAGGCAGGCAAGCAATGCGTGGAGCGCGTGTGCAGCGTGAAGGAATGGACGAACGTTGAGTGTTCTACGAGTGTAAAAAGCGCCAATCAATCTGATGGATCCGGTTTTGCTGATTGCAGGCTGCCTCATGCCTGTTTTAATCTTCTGAGCCTTCGGCACGGTTCGTTCGCGCACATAGTTATTGCACCAATATATTGCACCATTCCGGCTGCTGAACAAAGCTACACAAACCATTTTTAATATTACCCCGCAGACAAAAATATGAAGCCATGAAAACACTAAGGTAGCGAAGCCTGGGCTGACAGCATACTACCCGGACTTCCACGCTTGCCAGTCGTTCTGAATAGTGTCCGCCATTGCTTCAACGGCTTGTTGCAACCAGCCTTTTTTGCGCTTCTTGAGGTCGGCTTTTACCTCAGCGACAGCGGCATGGCTGCCCAGATGGATGTTGGCGGTCTCCCATCCCATCGCGTATAGCAGTTGTTTCTCGGCCCGCTCCTGCGGCAAGGAACTCAGTTCGATGCGCGCACAGTCAGGAGCCAGGCGGCGCACGGTCCAGTGGCCTTGCAGTTGCACAAACGGATCAGGGCAGCGAACGGCACGGTCTACAATGGCCTGGTAGTAGATTTCCACCGGCCCTGCGCCTTTGTTGGCCCACACGCATCCCGAAGGCACGAGGGCTTTGGCTTCGCGGGCGATGCGGCCTCCGCCCCAGTGACTGAGCGCCACATAGCGGGGATGGCCCAGACTGCCCAGGCCCGCCACGCGGTGTTTCACCTGATACCCCGGTGTCGCCGAGGGCAGCACATGCTCGATGGCGACCAGGGCGCTTTCAGGGATGTCGGCTTTCGCGTCCCTCAACCCATCCATCTTCTGCCAGTACGTGATGGGATCACTCAGGCTGCTGCGGGCGATGTCGCGCAGCCAGGCATGTTCCTCCGCCAGCACGAACGGCTTGCCGCTCACTTTCAGTCCATCCACATAGCCGCTGATTATGGCGTCGCAGGCGCAAACACGTTCCAGTTTTAGATGCGCGGCGTCTATGGCGAGGTGCGCGCTTGTGGCGAGTCGCACGAGATCGTTGGTGTAGGGTAGGTACGCGGCCTCATCGAAGTCATTGACGCCCCAGATCAGGCGGCCTTCCGTATCCCGCCACGTTCCAAAGTTCTCCACATGCAGGTCGCCGACAGAAAGCACAACGGGGGCTTTGCTCAAGTCGGGGCAAACGGCAGGCCAAGTCTGCGCCCATTGGTAGAAAGTGGCGCGCAGGAACGAGAACGCGTCAGCCTTCATCTGCGTATGCTTGGTGTCTAAATCAGCCTGAATGAGCGGCGTGTAGGCTGTGAGCCATTTTTCGTACTGCCGGGTCGCCTTGTTGATGTTCATAGGCTGTTGTCGCTGCTTTCTCCCTACCATCTCGCAGACGGTCATCCCGAAAAGTATCATTTGCGTGAGCAGGTTACACGTTGCAAAAGGATCCCGTCAGTCCAACCGGCGTGGCAGCAGGCTTCTTGATCTGGGCGATGGCGACCGCCAAAATCTTCTGAGTACATGGACCCGCCGATTTCCTCTCATTTGGAACGAATATTAAAAGCCATCAAACCACCAGGTATGCGCCGCATATCCTTTATATAGCGATCGAGCAAAATTCCCATTGACACCTGACCCTTGTAGTTCGCGATACATCCACGGCAGGGTGGCCCAACATTCCACGTTCGTCAACACAGTCTGGATCGCTTTCAGGATCGGCTCTTCGACAGGTACGGCCAGGCGCAGCAGCGCAGCGGGCGCAGACCGCTGCACCCAGCGCACGCCCGACGCCAGCAGAGCGCTCAGAACCTGCGGATCATTGTCGCGGGCCGCTATCTCCGTGACCAGGTATTCCCACACGGGATGCCGACACACCTGTATGTAGCCCACCAGATGCGTTCCTGACAGGCACACCATCGTGGGATACAGGTAACTTCCGTCCGCAGCGCACATCCAGTGCTGCCAGTAAGCCAGCGGGCGACTGACAGCCAGAGGCCGTTCCTGATTATAGCGGGCGTAGAGCGCGGCGATCTGGGGCAGTTCGGTCGCTTGCGCCGGACGGACGCGATAAAGCGGCGAAAGCGCCGGCAAGTGCGTTGGGATCGTACCTTGCAGAAGAGGCAGCGGGGAGGCCACCCAGCCCAGCTTGGTATAAAGCGCAGGCTCAGTAGCAATCAGGCGCGTGATTTGTAGGCCATCTGTGTGCATGATCTCCAGGGCCTGCTGTAAACACCCTGTCGCCAACCCCTGCCGTCTGAAATCGGGGTGGGAGCAAACATTGGTGATGTATCCACTCCACAAAGGAGCTGCCGGTTCTTGCAGGCATTGCGGGATTATTTGTGTTGTGCTTACCAGACGGCCTGCGGCAAACCCGCCCAGCAGGTAGCACAAAGCCTGCGGCGTTTGTACGAAACGCGCGAACGCATCCGCCGTGATGTGGGCAAAACAGGTCTGCCAGAGAGTGAAACACTGGTCGTATTCACTTGGACGGATGGCGCGAAAAGTGACATTCACGGGGCAGCCTCTTTCTTCAAAACACTACTCTCGTTAGTCCTCTCACTCCGGTCAGTCCTGTTTAATCCAGTTGGCGGATAGGCTTGTGCGAACGCTTGTGTTCTGCCGTCCTGGGAATGATGCTAATGGAGCCATCCACTTCCAATACGCCCATCAATACTTGCTTTATGTCCGTTAAGCCATGCTGCCGCAATACCGTCATCAGGCATTCGTGCGTCACTTTTTCGCGGCGCATCCGATCCTCGATGATATGCCCGTCGTTGACAAGCAGAGTGGGCGTACCGATCAGACGCTCTTCGAGCTTGGGCAGGCGCACGAACACGGTCGTCAGCGCCCATCCCGTCGCAAGAAGCGTACCTGCCGAAATAACGCCGACCGAAAGATTGCCATTGCCATGCGTCATGGCGTTTTGTACCGAATTGGCGATAGCCATCACCAGCGCCAGGTCATAGATGTTCATCTGCCCGATCTGCCGCTTGCCTAAGATGCGAAAGCCGAACATGATGCACAGCAGCACGATCAGCGTGCGGGCGGCA
This sequence comes from Chthonomonadaceae bacterium, assembly GCA_965277875.1. Lineage (GTDB taxonomy): Bacteria > Armatimonadota > Chthonomonadetes > Chthonomonadales > Chthonomonadaceae > CAWFQB01. The sequence continues at coordinate 5,211,830 of CBDIDV010000002.1, forward strand.
ATCGTAGAAAGAAACCACATAAAAGCGTGGGACATTCGCGTCGTCTCCTACCAGTCGTATTCTTGCTGGAAGCTGCGATTACGGCAACCTGAGCGCTTTGAAGTGGCGACGCGTTCGCTGCACATCGGCCTGTTTGGAAACCACGCTGATCGTGCCGTCCACTTCCAGAACGCACATCTGTGCGTCCTGCAGTTTCACCATCCCGTGTTCGCGTAGCGCGGCCATGATCTGGTCGCGCGTAATGCCCTCGCGCCGACAGCGCGACTCGATCATCTTGCCTTCTTTGACGATCAGCATGGGATTGCCGATCATGGCGTGTTCCAGCTTGGTCGAGCGCGTCATGGCAAGGCTGAACAGGCGGTTGAGAGCCAGCAGGGTCATGGCGCTGACAAGCCCGCCGCCCAGCGAGTTGTCGTCGCCCACCATCGCGTTCTGCACAGCATTGGCAAGCACGATGATAAGGACGAGGTCGTAAATGTTCATCTGCCCCAGTTCGCGCTTGCCCAACAGCCGCAGCCCAATCACAAGGAACACGTAGACCACGCTCGTTTTGCCCGCGATCAGCGCCGCGCCGCGCCATTCAGGGTGGGAGAATACATCTCCAAGCCAGTGCATCAACATGAAAAAGGTTCCTTTACTTTATCGAAGAGCCGAAGGTAAAATAGGGTTAGGAAACCGTGTATGGCCCGCGCCGCCCGTACCGACAACTGCGCCAACGTATGACAGCGCTCTGCCCAAAAGGAAACGCTCGTATGTATCACACACGCCATGAACTGCTGCTCGTTGCGCTGCACACGGCAGCGATCTACACATTCCTGATGTTTATGCTGCACGTCATCGGGCGGCGGCAGCTAGGCCAGTTGACGGTTCTCGATCTTGTGGTCGTTATCTTGCTTGGCAGCGCAGTGGAAACCGCGATGGTCAATGGCAACACGTCCCTGACTGCGGGACTGGTCTGCGCGGGAACCCTACTGTTCTTGAATCGGGTCTTTGCGCTGACATTCGGACGGGCGCGGCGTCTGCGTCATCTCGCGAATGGCGGGGCGGTCCTGCTGATACATGACGGGCATTTCGTAGAGGAACATTTGCGCCGCGTCGGCCTGACCAGAGCGGATCTGCTGGAAGCACTGCGCGAGCGCGAGCAGCCCGGCATCGAGAACATCAAATTCGCCGTGATGGAAGTGGACGGCAAAATCAACGTCGTTCCCAATGAGGCCACGCACCATCGCAGTGGTCCTGTTCCCAGCCGCCGAACCGTACAGCAGACCGACCTCAACGCGCAAAAAGGCGTTTGACCAGACACGTTCCTGCGCGTTCTGATGTTTGTCCTGGATGTCAGCGCGCCACCAGCACAGGACACGGGGCGTGCTGCGCCACGCGCCCCGAAACGCTGCCCAGCAGCATAGCCTCGAATCCGCCTTGCCCGCGATGCCCCATCACGATTATCCCCGTCTTTTCCTCCCGGGCCACGCGCAGGATGGCTGCGGCTGGATGCCCTTTCTCCTCACGCAGCGTACAGACAGCGCCTGTCGCCTTCGCTGCGCTCTCGATATTTTGCCTGATAGCCTGCAGCACTCGCTGCTCATGCTCCTGGGGATAATACTCGCAGAAAGCGTCTGCCGCTTCTGCCAGCAGGCCGGGTTCCTCATAAACGTTTACAACCGTCAGAGAGGCATGGAGTTTTGCCGTCAGTTCTGCGGCGAGGGTGGTTGCCACGTTTGCGCCTGCGGAAGCGTCTGAGGCCAGCAGAAGGTGTCCGAACTCCGACGCGTCCTGTGCGTCAGGAACGACCAGCACGGAGCAGGCGGCGTGACGCAGTACACCGTCCGTGACGCTGCCGAACTGGAAAAAGGCCGGACTGCTGTGCCCGTGACTGCCGACAACGATCAAGTCACATCCTTCGCGTTGCGCCGCTTCGACGATCCTGCTCACAGGATGCCCGCGCTCGCTCAGAGACTGCGCGCTGATGCCCACGGCGGCAAACAGGGGCAGAACGCTGCTTTGCACCGCCTCTTGTTGTGAGCAGGCAATATCTTCGAGACTGGTTCCCGCAATGGACAGGCTGCCTTCTTTGCTGTCGTCTCCTCCCAGCAGGCCGGTGTCCAGCACGTTAATCAGTGCGACGGCGCAGCCCAGCCGCTGCGCCAGAGCGGCTCCGGTTCGCGCGGCGTGCAGAGCGCAAGAAGAACCATCCGAGCAGATAAGCATTTTTTGGAACATGTTCTTTACCCCCTTGAAGGCGCGGCTGTCGGCTTTATCTCGACCGGCATTGTAGCAGATAGATGCTGCGTGTCAAAAACAGGTATATTGCGCGCTTCGTCCAGCTTCATTCCCTGAGCCCTGACAAGCTGTGTAAGCAGTTCCTGCTGTCGTTCCAGGTGCATCAGGATCACCTCGATCTCGTTCTCAGCCTTGCAGTTGACCTCGAAATCGTTCTCGCTGCGCAGTTCGGAGTGACGGCCCTGAATATTCTGTCCGACCATGATAAGGGGCATCAGGAGTATCTGGATTACGTTGCTGATGAGCAGGTAGGCGACAAACGCCGGAAACGGGTCGAAGGCTTTCCAGTGCAAACCTTTCATTTCAGACGCCGCAATGTTATAGCCCGTCCAGATCACTGTCCAGGCAAAGATAAACAGGAAAAAGCCCATTGTGCCGACTTTCTCCGTGATCCACACGGCCAGGCGATCCAGTCTGGAGAGACTGTTGGCGTATTCCGTGTTGATGTCGCGCAGAGGCTTGCGGCGGGCGCGTAATTGCGCCAGTGTCAGAGGGACGTCGGGGAGCGCTGTTGCTGCGGACGCGGGTACAGCGCTGTCCGTGTTTAATGTTACGTCCATTATGCCTTCAATCGTCCCCGAAGTGCGGCCTCTTGGTGTCAAAGGCTGTGGTATCTACATGAAGAGAGCCTAAATCGTAGGCGTCTGTGTCTGAGCCGCCTGTGTTCTCCTCCAGGAAGAAGCGGTTTTGTTTCTCCTCGCGGGCCGCCAATCCCAGACGGACGGCCTGCTTAATGGTTTCGCCGATTTCCTCGGCGTTGCATTTCAGCGCGAGAGAAAGGGCCACGTCCTGAACGACATCACAAAAGTCGTCGTGCCGTTGCTGCAAATCGCGCATCTGCTCTGTCAGAGCATTGTGTGCCGCCTGTAGTTCCATGAAGCGGGCAGAGAGAGAGTTGTCTTCGTTCGTCATTCGTTTTGTTTTGGCGTGGTTATTTTGTTGTGTCTATTTTGCTGTGGACGCTTTGGAAAGTTCGTCAATGATGTTCTGCTGTCGCGTCGCCTCCTGCGTGTTACCCATTGCGGCAGAGGCGTCGCGCAGTTTCTCGTGCCACTGTCGTTCTTCCGGCACAATGGCGGTAGCGCGCTGATAATCGGCAATCGCGGCGGCATAATCTTTGGCCCGCATGTCTAGGTCGCCGAGTGCGCCAAACGCGTCATCGTCGTGTCTGTCCGTCTTGATGGCTATAGCGAGGTATTTGCGTGCGTCCTCGTCCTTGCCGTCATGGACGGCAACGCGTCCCAGCGCGCAGTATGCGTGTCCCATTTTAGGCTTTATCTTCAGGGCTGCCTCCGCCTGCTGCCGCGCCTCCTCGTAGCGACTGCGCTCCACCAATTCTTCTGCATACGTGGCGAGCAGGTCGGCGTTGTCCGGCTCGGCCTTGACCTGCTCTTCCAGCGCTTTGAACGCGTTTTCTTCCTCGTCGGCGCTGCGGAGCAGGTGCAGGCCGCGCTCCGCCTCGGCGTTGTGGCGGTTGCAGCGCAGGGCAGCATTGAACTCATCCTGAGCGCGCATGGCCTCCGCCAGATGCAGGTAAGCGGTTCCCAATCCCGCATGGGCGTCCGCGCTGCGCCTGTCCCAGCGTATGGCCTCGCGGAAGTAAGAGGCGGCGGCAGGCCAATTTTTGTGTGCCAGGCTAGTGTACCCGGCGCGCATGATGCTGGCATATGCGCTGTGAACCGTGGAAGCGTGACTAATGGCAGGCACACTCCCGGCAGCACACATCAGTAATGCGAACGTGATTCTGCGGCTCTGCATGGAAATATCTCCTCGATTACCTCTTTGTCGCGTCAAAAAAGCCAGACACAAGGGGGCGTGTTTGTTTATGCGCCGGACGCGTCGGCGGGTGGCAGCGGCGACGTAGCATGTGTGGCGCGGCTCACCGTTACCTCGTAGAGTACCGGCAGCACGAAGAGGGTAAGGATCGTGGCGCTGACCAGCCCGCCGATGATAACGAGCGCGAGCGGTTTTTGCGTGTCCGACCCGATGCCCGTGCTGACGGCGGCGGGCAGCAGGCCGATGCTGGCAAGAATGGCCGTCATCAGGACAGGACGCAGACGTGTGACAGCCCCCTCCACAATCGCCTCGTGTAAAGCCGCGCCCTCCTGAACCAGCCGGTCGAAGTGCGACACCATGATCACGCCGTTCTGCACGGCCACGCCGAACAGCGCGATAAAGCCGACCGCTGCGGCCACGCTCAGGTGCATGTGGCTGAAATATAATGCGAACACGCCCCCGACTGTCGCCAGCGGCACGTTGAGCATCACAATGGAAGCCCGCGAAACCGTGCCGAACAGCAAAAACAGGACGAGAAAGATCAGGCCGAGCGTAATGGGCAGAATCAGCATCAGCCGCGCGCCCGCCCGCTGCATACTCTCGAACTCGCCGCCCCAGACCGTGTAGTATCCCGAAGGCAGGCTGACCGCCTGTTTTACCTTCTGCTGCGCCTCTACCACCGCGCCGCCGATGTCGCGCCCCCGCACGCCGAACTTGATGGCAATGAAACGCCGCCCGCCCTCGCGGTACACAAACGCCGCGCCCCGCTCCATGCGGATGTCGGCCAGTTGCGCCAGCGGGATGCGCTGATCGTCAGGCGTACTGACCGTGATCTCGCGTATCTGCTCCAGGTTCAGGCGGCTTTCGGGAGTGAGTCGGGCGACCACGCCGAATTTCTTTTCGCCCTCCAGCATCTGCGTGAACGTTTTGCCGCCAATGGCTGTTTCGATCACATCCTGCACGTCCTGCACGTTCAGGCCGTAGCGGGCGATGCGGTCTCGATTGACATTGATGGTGATCTGTGGTTCCCCGGTCTCCTTAAAGGTGTCCAGATCCACCACGCCGCTGATACCGCCAAGTACGCGCTGTATGTCGGCGGCTTTCTTTTCCAGCGTGTCCAGGTCGTCGCCGAACAGTTTGACAGCCAGTTCGCCCTTGACGCCTGTGACCGCCTCTTCGACGTTGTCCTCGATGTTCTGCGAAAAGTTGAACGTGACGCCAGGGATTTCGGCCAGTTCCGCGTTCATTTTCTTTATCAACTCGTCTTTGGCCTTGAAGCCGCGCCAGTCGCCGTAGGGCCGCAGGTCGGCCAGAAATTCGCAGTTGTAAAAGCCGGTCGCGTCCGTGCCGTCGTCGGGCCGTCCCAACTGCGAGACCACGATACGGACGGGCTGGTATCTGGCGATGATGGCGCGCATCCGGGGGACAAGCCGCGCCGCCTCGGAATACGAGATCGTGGTGGGCATGGTCGCGCGTATCCACAGGTTGCCTTCGTCTAGGTGCGGCAGGAACTCGGTTCCCAGGCGCGGCCCGATCACAAGCGAAAGGGCGAACAGCCCTACGCCGGCAGAAAGCGTGGGCAGGGGATTGGCAAGGGCGACGCGCAGCAGATTGCGGTAACTGTCCTGTACGCGGATCTCAAACCGGCCCTGCTTGTGCTGCAGTTTGCCGCGCAGCAGGAGAAAGCACAGCACGGGCGCGATCAGCACGGCCATAATCAGTGAGCCGACGAGCGCGAACCCGATGGTGTACGCCATCGGCGCGAACATCTTCTTTTCCACACTTTGCATCGTGAACAGGGGCAGATACGCGAGAATAATGATGAGCGTAGTGAACACAATTTCTGTCTGCACCTCGCCAGTCGCGTGCAGGATGCTTTGCATCACGCTTTCCCCCGGCGGAGGGGCGCTCAATCGCCGATAGATGTTTTCCACCATGATGACCGCGCCATTGACGATGATGCCGAAGTCCACGGCACCCAGACTGAGCAGGTTGGCCGGGATGTGGATCAGGTTCAGGCACGTAAAGGCGAACAGCAGGCTAAACGGGATCGTCAGCGCCGTGATGGTGGCCGCGCGCCCGCTGCCCAGAAACACGAACAGGATCACGACAACAAGCAGAACGCCCTCGACCAGGTTATGCTCCACGGTATGCGTCGTGGTATGGACAAGGTCGGAGCGGTCAATGAACGGCACGATCTTGACGCCCAGAGGCAGCCGTCCGCCGTTGAGTTCGGCGATCTTGGTTTTGATGTTTTGCAGCACGGGAGTCGGGTCTTCGCCGCGCCTTAGCAGGATGATGCCCTCGACGGCGTCGTCCGTATCCGTGTCCGGCCTGCCCTGCCCGTAGCGCCAGCCCACCTTGCCCAGGCGCGGCTGAAACCCGACGCGCACCTCGGCTACGTCGCGCACACGCAGCGGTGTGCCATTGCGCGCGGTCACAATGATGTTCTCGATGTCGCGCGGGTTTTGGAGCATCCCCACACCGCGCACGATAAATTCCTCGCTGCCCCGCTCGACAAAATTTCCGCCCGTATTGGCGTTCGAGGCGGCGAGGGCATCCGTGACGTTTTTGAGTGTGATGTCGTAGGTCTTCAGGCGGGCCGGGTCAATCTGCACCTGATACTGCTTGATGGTGCCGCCAAAGCTGTTGACATCCGCCACGCCAGGTATGCTTTTGAACTCGCGCTCCAGCGTCCAATCTTCCAGGGTCTTCAAGTCCATCAGGGGCGCGCCCGTGACCGTGTAGCGGAAGATTTCACCTGTTGCGCTGGACAGGGGCGACAGGGCGGGCTGCACACTCTGGGGTATATCTGCCGCCGCAATGCGCTCCATCACCTGCTGGCGGGCAAAGTAATCGTCTACGCCATCGTCAAAGACCAGATACACGACCGACAGGCCGAACAGGCTGCGACTGCGCTGGCTGCTTACATGCGGCACGCCATTGAGGCTGTTTTCCAGCGGCACGGTAATGAGTTTTTCCACCTCTTCGGCGGCATGGCCCGGCCACTGCGTGATCACCTGTACCTGCGTGTTCATCACGTCGGGATACGCTTCGATGGGAAGCTGCGTAAAGCTGAACGCGCCCCAGCACAGCAGAATCACCGCGCCGATCAGCACAAGGACGCGCTGCTTCAAAGCAAGTTGGACAAGGTTGTTAATCATGTCAGCCGCCCCCCGCCTGATCGCCCAGGAACAAGGCCCCATGCGTGACCACGCGCTCGCCGGATTTCAGACCGTCCACGACCACCACGTCCTCGCCGCGCGCCGCGCCGAGCTTGACGGCCCGCTTTTTGTAGCTGCCGCCCGCTTGACTGCCGCTTTCCGAACCGCCGCCGAGGGCATGACCGCTGGCATCGCGCGTCCCATTGCCGCTCTGTGAACCGCCTTCCGACACGTACACAAAATCCTGGTCGCCGTCATGCTGCACGGCGGAAAGCGGCACGACCGTTACGGCCCGGCCGCGTGACCCTGCAATGGTCAGATTGGCGAACATGCCGTCCTTGAGCGCGCCGCCCGGATTGGCAAGCACGACGCGCACCTTGACGGCGCGCGTCTTGGGATCGAGAACGGGCGCGATGTGCCGGATGGTTCCTTCGTAAACGCGTCCGGGCATGGCGTCCACGCGCACACGCGCGGCCTGACCGATATGAACGCCCGCGATGTCCTTTTCGTACACGTCGGCGTCTATCCAGACCGTGTCGGCATTGCCCAGCACGAACATCTGCCAGGGCGTTTCCTGCGACTGGTCTACCACCTGACCCGCGTTCACATCGCGTTCGATCACAAGGCCCGCTGCTGGGGCAAGCACGCGGATCGTGCCGTCCTCGCCGGGACTGCCGAGCAGACCCAGCGCAAGACGGGCGTTTTGGGCGTCGGTTTGGGCGGCCTGATAGTCGCTGCGGGCCTGTTCCAGATCGCGCAGGCGCTGCGTCTGGGCCAGCCGCAGGTTCTTTTCCGCCGCGCTCTGCTGCAAAATGGCCTGCTGATAATCGCTTTCGCCCGACCGCACGGCCTGATCCGCATACAGGTTGGTTTTGAACGCTTTCTGTTCGCGCGCCAACTGCTGCTGCGCCAGGGCAAGAGTTTCCTTGTCTGCCTCAACGGATACCTGCGCTTTTTCCAGCACGTTTGTCGAAGTTTCAAGATCGCTTTTCGCCGCAATACCGATGGTGACCAGCTTGGTTTTGCGGATGTTGTCGCGCTCGGATTGGGCCAGGTCAGACTGCGCCTGCGCCAGCGTGGAACGGGCCGTCACGACCGCATTGCGCGCGTCCTCGACCGGCTTTTGCGTGAATCCGCCGATCTGCGCCTGCTCTCTTAATCGGGCAAGGGCGTCCTTTTTGGCGAGCGTCTGCGCGCGAGCCTGATCCAGCGCGGCCTGCGCGGCAGTGACATCGGAAGTGCCGAGTTTGTACAACCGCTCCTGTCGGTCCAGAACGGATTTGGTCAGCCGTAGTTTGTTTTCGTTCTGGCGCAGGGTCGTCAGGGCAGCGGCGGCGTCCGCGCTTTCCAGGGTGGCGAGCGGCTGCCCTGCTTTAACCTGTTCCCCCACGCTTACAAATACCTGCCGCACGCGACCCGCCACGCGGGGACTGACCTTCACGGTTTGATCTGCGGGATACGACACGGTTCCCGTGGCCTGCAAATCGACGTCCAGAGTTTGCTGCCGGACGGGCGCGGTTTCTAACTTTACGGCCTGTGCGCCGGAGGCGGGAACAGTCACGACATCGCTTGAGGGTGCGGGCGCGTTGGCAGGCTTGTCCCCGGACGGACGCGTGAGCGCAAATCCGAGAACGGCCATCGCGCCCAGGATGCCCAGGCTCACACTGGCCTGCCGCGTGTAGGAGTTTCCCTTGTGCGCGGGCGGCTTGACCGGCCCCGCTGTCTGCTCTGCTGCTTCCATAAATTCAATTTCCTCAAATTCCGCCGCTATTATCCAACCTTCTCAACGCTCTATACTCACCGCTCAATGTGCAACGCTTTTTAGATGGGCTGCCCGATGGCGGTTTCGACCTGCGCTATGGCCTGCCGATAGTTGCCCAGAGCCGTGTAGTAGCTGTTGCGCGCCTGCCGCAGGGTGTCCTGGGCGGTAATCAGATCCAGGACGGTGCTGGCTCCCAGCGAATACCCCTGCTGTACGCGCTCGAGCAGGCTTGTGGAACGCGCCAGAATACCCCGCTCCCTGTTGTTGTAGAGAAGCACGGACTTGCGGGCCTGCTGCAGCGCGTCGTAAGCGTTCTGTACGCCCAGCCGCACCTGCTGGCGCGTCTGCTCGGTTTCCGCCCGCTGCGCCAGCACATCCTCGCGCGCTTTGCGTACCGCCCCCCGGATGCTGCCAAAGTCGAAAAGTGGGGCTGTAAATCCCAACTGCACCGACCGGAATCGCGCATCCGTTCCCAACAGCAGGTCGGGAGTGTACAGCGAGCGCTGCATTTTTACGGTCGCGCTGAGTTCGCGCTCCTGCGCTTCCCCTGACCGGATTTCAGGCCGGGCAAGTTCGGCGCGCGTTTGCAGTTGGGCCAGATCTACATTCAGGGGCGTATAGGCGAGCGGTTCCGACGTGTCTACGGGCGTGTCAGGCGCGCGTCCCATTTGACTGTTGAGAGTGGCCCGCGCCTGCTTGACGCTGCCGACCGCCGTGATAAGGTTTTGCTCCTCCTGCGTCAGCGCGATCTCGGCCCGGATGGCGTCGGCTTCGGGCGCGGCTTCCAGTTCAAACTGCTTGCGGATCAGGTCGCGCAGGCGCAGCGAAGTGGCATACGCTTCCTGTTCGTTGAGTAGAGACTGGTTGGCGACCTGCAGGGCAATGTACGCGTTTGTTGCGTTCTGCCGCACGGTGAGGCGAATTGTCTGCGCGTCGGCCTGCGATTGTTCCAGTTGGGCACGCGCTTCCTGGGTACGGATGCGCTGCCGCCCGCTGGTCTCGACCGTGCCATAAAAACTGTAGTTGGACGGGTCTGCAGGGTTAATGGACGTTACCGTATTGTTCAGGTTGGCGAAGCCCGCCGTGGGATTGACAGGCGCGCGCTGCCCGCTGAGATTATTCCGCGCGCTGAGTACCTGATGGGTCGCCTGCGTGATTTGCGGGTTATCGCGCAGGGCCGTGGCGACGGCCTGCGCGAGCGTAACCTGCTGCGCTGGGGAAACGGCGGGCGGCCCGTCGGGGAACGTGACGCCTGCAAGTGTGCCGGGCGGCGCCCCCTGCGCGACCGCGTCGGCCTGCGTGGTTCTTGTCGCCTGAGAAACGGTCGGCGCGGCAGCAGTCTGTGGCACTGGCGCGGCCTGTGCCCTGTGTTGGGCGCTTAATGCAGGCCACGCCAGCAGTGCAAGGCACACAGCGCTGGTACGAAAGTTAGTTTTGAGCATGAAGCGCATAGAGCGAAAAGGAAGCAGGATGGCAAGAACAAGGAGCGTCATCCCTGCACAGGCGCGCTTTTTCCATCCGTCTCAACAGTAAGGATGTTGAGTTAGGATCAAGTTGCAATTGAGTTGTGATGGTGTATGATAGCAGGAGCGGGCGGGTGAAAACGGGGCTGATGGATGAACGCGGCACAAAGCCGGACGAATGGCGCAAAAAGCCGGACGTGTAAAAGGGGTATAGTAAGCAGAACGTGTCAGGCGGGAGGTATCAGGAGGGCGAGCCGTCGCTCATGCCCAGACGCCGCTGTAATTCCGCAAAGCGCGTGCGTCCCACGGGCAGTTTCTGACCGTCGAAAAGTTGCACGGCATACGAGTGACTGCCCAGATACAGCACCTCGTCAATGCGGTCGAGGCTGACCAGGCAACTGTCGTGAATACGACAAAATTGTTCGACAGGCAGGAGGGATTCAAGGTTTGTGAGGGTGTAATAAGTGCGGAACTCACCCGCAGCGGTGCGAACGAACACGCGCTTTTCGCGCGCTACGGCGCACACGATGTCTTCAACGCGCAGCAGCTTCACCGTATAATCTTCACGGACGGGCAGGCGGCGCAGCGGAGGGGAATGTAACGCGCGTTCCTGAACACGTTCCTGTATTCGCTGGTGAGAAGCGCGGTCTGCGAGGCGTTCTCTGGCGCGCACAAGCGTTTTTGCCAGACGATCCGGGGCAACCGGCTTGACAAGATAATCGAGCGCGTCCTGTTCAAACGCGGTCACGGCATACTCGGAGTAGCCGGTAACAAAAATCAGCAGGGGCGGACTATCGAGGTGCAGCAGCGCGCCAGCAGCCTGCATCCCCGTCAGCCCCGGCATCTGAATGTCCAGAAACACCAGATCGGGTCGCAGATCCTCGGTCATTTGCAGCGCCTGAACGCCGTTTTCGGCCTCGTCCTTTACGATGACCTGCAGCATTTCGAGCAGGCGGCGCAGATGCGCTCGCGCAAGCGGCTCGTCATCTGCGATCAGCGCTGTCAGCATCGGGTTCCTCCTGTTTCTTTTGTTCTTTCTGCCCCTCTATTGTATCCTCCATTGTATGTGGACGCGGCGAAAGCACAGCAGCAAAAGGGACTGTAAAAGCCACCAGGGTTCCCCACTCCTCTTGGGTAAACAGGCGTAGCCTGGCCCGCACGCCATAAAGTGTGGTCAGCTGCGCGTTCACGATTTGCAGGCCATGCGCCCGATCCGTGTCCGACAGAGCGGAAGAGACAAGGGGGAACGCTGCACTGTCCATTGCCTTCGTTATCTTACCGTCCCTGCTGCTTTTCAGAGGGGGCTTGTCTGGAACTGCACCTGTGCGGTAGTTCGCCATCCCGACCCCGTCATCCTGTACGGCCACCAGGACACGGCGTGTACGATGATTTAGGCGCGCGACAATACGAACTTTTCCTGGCCCCATTTTGGGCGCAATGCCATGTCCCACCGCGTTTTCGACCAGGGTTTGCAGCGCGAAGGCAGGTATCTGAACAGGCATGGCAGCACCGTCAACCTTCCATTCGATCTGCAAGCGGTGACCAAGGCGCTGCGCCTCAATCTCAAGATAGCCCCGTACATGTTCTATCTCTTCAGACAGGCATACGGGCGTGGAAAGATCGAACTCCAGCGCCCGCCGCATCAGTTGGCTCAGGCGCAAAATAGAGGACTCAGCGCGGTCGGGAGCCAGACTGCACAGCGCGGCGATGGAAGTCAATGCGTTGAACAAGAAGTGGGGATGGATGCGCGCGCGCAGCGCTGCCAGGCGCGACTCGGCGACAAGGGCATGAGCGCGTTCCGCTTCCAGGCGATGGCGCTCACTAAGCGCGCGTGTGCGGGCGTCGTTCAGCAGCAACTGCAGGAGCAGTACGCCAAAACCGTTGGCGGGAATAGCGACGAGCGCATGAGCGACGGCATGGGAGGGATGGAACCCGGCAAGGGGCAGTTGGTGCAGGGCGACAACGCCGCTTTGCGCGCAAAACCCCGCTGTCAAGCCGCGCAGCAAGGTGTAGCGCGTTCCAAACAGGCGGCGGACAGCGTCTGCGAGCAGGCAACTGGCCGATAAGGTAAGGGCGGTCTCCATGACACCCGGCGTCGTTCCTAGCACTGCCACGCCCATCAGCACGGTACATGTAGCGATCAGGCCCACGCGCAGTCCGCCGATCAGGGTGGCAAACGTGATAATCAGGGTATGCAGCACGTAGGGCGAGCGCAGGCCGGGAAATATTGTTTCTGTCAGGCCCACTAGCCCCAAGATTATTCCCAGAATCAGCGCGCGCTGTTGTACGGCGCGTTCGGCGAGTAACAGCGTCAGCATCCGGCCCCGCGCCAACAAATACGCGATAACCATCAGGACACAAGTATCTTCGATAAAAGCGTTGAGAACTGGTAGGAAGGGTTTCATATCGCCTTTATTATGCCTCTGCAATCCCTGAAAACGTGTATCCCTGCGCTGCCACTATTTTATATGCTGGCTATTGGACGCGGAAGCGGACAGTGGTGGTATCGGATTGCTCCTGGGCGGCGTTCAGCGCCGTGACCGAGATGGTGTACTCCACACCGTGATTCTGTACAGGCCCGCCGATGCGGAAAGCCGCCTGCCCACTCCGCGTACCCTCCAGCGCAGCTTCCAGGATTTCGCCGGACTTGAGCCACTGCCCTGCGTTCTGCCGGAAAGCATTGATAACAGAAGTCGGCCCACGGAAAGGCAGCGGAGAACCGGGGCGTACAGGCGCACGGTCAGGAGCGATTGGAAGGCTCTTGCTCGCGTTCAGCGCGTCTTTTGTAATGATCCGAACCGTGCGCGCTACTGGATCCCAGCACCGGTCGGCTCCGAGCGCCTCGCCGATAAAGCGGAGCGGCGCAAAGGTGTGGTCGTGGATCATCCGTCGGCCTTGCGGTAAACGCGATGAATTTTTACGCCAGGGTATTGCTGCTCACCAGAGGAGTGGAACTGTTATATTTCATAATGTGCATCCTTGATGGAGTATCTTTGCCAAGATTGCAGACGGTCCGCTGAACTGTGCGTGGGGGCGTTTACTACTCCTCTTCCCTGCGCCCATCCTGGCTATTGACGCTGGACTCCTGTACAGGGTTCATTCTGTTTTGACTCGTTTTTTAGTTCCAAGAGGGAGCGTCACTTGGCTCGCCCGGTTTTCAATCAGGCTGTTATCCTTTGCCGTTCATTTCCCGCCGCCTCAAGGTTCTAAAATCAAACACGAAGGTTCGTGAACTTTTCCCGTTCCTCCTCGTCTGCTTAGACCGTAGGCGTTCTCTCAGTTACAGCCCGGGACATCTTCGCCTTCTGGCGTCAAGCACCCCCAAGCACGTCAACGAGGCGGTCAAAGCGGGCAAGCAGGCTGTCAACGAAGTGAAGAACTGCAGTTAGCCGCCCGACGGAGAGCGCGTTGCTGTAATGCCGGTGCGTTATGACACGTAGTTTTCCCTGTAAGCAGGCAAATTGCGAGCAGAAAAGAATAGGCTCAACGGACACGCAGCGCGTTCAAAACACCTTTCGACCCTGTGCATGACAACAAAAATAGAAGAGGCAGGAAAACCATGAACACAGTACGAACATCGCGACAGATGCACCTCGCCTGGCTGGGTGCAGCTTCCCTGTTGAGCCTGACGTGTGTGGCTCAGGCGCAAACCGCTCCGCCCAAGAAGGGTCTGATCAAGCGCCATCCAACGGCGAGTACGGCGGTCGCCGGGGTAGCGGCGCACCATTACGCCAAGACACGCAAGAGCGGCATTATGCACCGTCATCCTGTGGCAACGGGGGTAGCGGCCGCCGCTGTCACGCATCACTATGCCAAAAAGAAATAAGCGCTGCTCGATTGGCAGGCAAAAACAGGCACGAAGCAGAACCGTTCTGCTTCGTGCCTGTTTTTATGCGCAACCCTCTGTCGTTCGACTGACGCCGGAGCGTTGTTCAACGGTAGAGCAGTTGATCGTGACACACATGCGGCCACAAACATGCGGCAGATTTCGGGGCATATTCAAAGGCGCAAATCTTTACGCATGATGGCAAGTGCAGCGCCCGGCATATATGTTCGCAAACTATTGAAACCCATGAAACCCAAATCATTCCGCCCCTTCATACATCCCTCGTATACCCTGCCTGCAATCTTTCTACAATCTTCCTGCACGTAGTGTACCTGTTTGTACTCCCGTAGCGCGTTGGCGTATCCTGTTGCCGCCATGTCGTGCGATCTAACCCCTTTCAAAGCATCGGCGCATAGAAGCAGGCAGGGCGCCCCAATCAGTCTGAGAAATGTCTCATTGACCTCCCTCTCTCCTTCCACCCGCCCGCCTGCCGATACTGTTGCTGTTCGTACATCGCGTCCGTATATCGCACAGGAGAAACGCATGAGTATTTCCGGTATTTCGAGTTCCACGCCAACGCCAATCCAGCCATCGGCGGCGGTCGGCATCACGCAGGCCGCGCCAATCAAGGTGAACGTTCCCGGCGCAACCGGCACGTCCGGGGTTGCCTCGACCGCTTCGACTGCCGCGCAGGAGGCCACGGAAACCCCCGATGTCACCCGCAAGGAAGCCGCCAAGGGCGATAAGCAGGCGGTCAAGCTGCTGGCGAAAGAAGCTGCGGCGCAGAGCGGGCCGAGCGGCGTGAACATCAAAGTGTGAGGCGGAACGGTGTGGGAGAACGCCGCTTTACCCTCCGCTCGCCCCTGACGCCTGTTTTGAGCGCGTCCTCAGACAACACAAACGCCCCGCTTCCAGCATCTACTGGAAGCAGGGCGTTGATGGTTCTGCCTCGATCTCCCAGGCGTAATCGGGATCGGGGTAGAAGGCGGGGCTTTTCACATCAAAGCCGTTGGACATCAGGAGCAGCCAGCCGCCCGGAACGCGCGCCCGCCACGTTTCGGGGCGGATAGTGCGGCTGACTTTGCCTTTGTTGTTGGGGAGGCTTTGCGCCCCGTTGTATTCCCATTTCATACGGAATTCAGCGGATTATTGCGAAATGTGCAGCGCAAGACCGTAAGGGTTGTTCAGACCGCTCGCGAACACCGTCTGGACGCCGCCCGGAGTGACCTCCACGATGGTGTTGGCCCCGCTGTTGGCGACATAGAGATTGCCGCCGCTATCGAATGTCAGGCCGTTGGGATTGTTCAGGCCCGTGGCGAACGCGCTGACCACGCCCGCCGTCGTGACCTTGTAGACGGTGTTTCCGGCCCCGCTGGCGACGTACAGCGTTCCCGCCGTATCAAAGGCCATGCCGCCCGCGTCCATGATGCCGGTCGCGAACGTGCTGACTGCGCCGCCGGACGTGACCTTGAGGACGGTTCCCGTGCCGTTGTCGGCCACATAGAGATTGCCCGCGCTGTCGAAGGCCAGTCCTGCGGGCGCGTTCAGCCCACTCGTGACAAAGGCGCCGGCGGTTCCGCCCGATGTTATTTTCGTGATCGTATTGCTGCCCTGATTGGAAACGTACAGCGTCCCGTCCGGGCCGAACGCCAGACCATAAGGACTGTTCAGGTTTGTGGCGAACGTGGAGGACGCGCCCGATGGCGTGATCCGGGCGATGGTGTTACCCGTTTGGTTGGCGACGTACAGGTTTCCGCTGCCGTCAAAGGCCAGTCCCAGAGGCCCGCTGAGGCCCAGCGCGTAGGGCGAAACCGCGCCGGAAAGAACGTAGCGCGTAACGGTATTGCCGGTCAGGTTCGACACGTACAGCCGCGCTATCTGGGGCTTGGAACTGCTCCCGCCGCAGCCCGCGAGGGCAAACGCCATCAGCAAAAAACACGCTGTCGAAAATCTCTTCACAAATTCCTCCTGTAAAATCCAATCATAATCCAATAAACTTGACGTTGTTACATGTCGGACGCCATTATGTCTCCAGCGTCATGTACTCTGCCGCTTCAAAACCGGCTCGTACATTGCGGGTGGCCTGCTGCCTTGTCGCCGCAACAGTCGCTTTTTGCCTGCTTAAAGCCTTTTCTTAGCAACAGGACGCGGATACTGTAACCGAGACGGCGCGGCGCTGTCAATCCAGCTGCCGAAGCGGTTTGTCGGAACGCTTGTGTTCCGCCGTCCTGGGAATGATGCTAATGGAGCCATCCACTTCCAATACGCCCATCAATACTTGCTTTATGTCCGTTAAGCCATGCTGCCGCAATACCGTCATCAGGCATTCGTGCGTCACTTTTTCGCGGCGCATCCGATCCTCGATGATATGCCCGTCGTTGACAAGCAGAGTGGGCGTACCGATCAGACGCTCTTCGAGCTTGGGCAGGCGCACGAACACGGTCGTCAGCGCCCATCCCGTCGCAAGAAGCGTACCTGCCGAAATAACGCCGACCGAAAGATTGCCGTTGCCATGCGTCATGGCGTTTTGTACCGCGTTGGCGATTGCCATTACCAGGGCCAGATCATAGATGTTCATCTGCCCGATCTGCCGCTTGCCCAGGATGCGAAAGCCGAACATGATGCACAGCAGCACGATCAGCGTGCGGGCGGCAATCGTGGAAAGGAACCACATGAAAGCGTGGGACATTCGTGTCGTCTCCTCCGTGTACTATTCTTCTGGTCGTATGCTGTCGGTCTTATGTTTCTGGAAGCCGCGATCACGGCAGCCGGAGCGCTTTGAAATGGCGGCGCGTTCGCTGCACATCGGCCTGCTTGGAAACCACGCTGATCGTGCCGTCCACCTCCAGAACGCACATCTGCGCGTCGTGCAGGTTCAGCATCCCGTGTTCGCGCAGGGCGGCCATGACTTGGTCGCGCGTGATGCCCTCGCGCCGACAGCGCGACTCGATCATCTTGCCGTCTTTGACGATCAGCATGGGATTGCCGATCATGGCGTGTTCCAGCTTGGTCGAGCGCGTCATGGCAAGGCTGAACAGGCGGTTGAGAGCCAGCAGGGTCATGGCGCTGACAAGCCCGCCGCCCAGCGAGTTGTCGTCGCCCACCATCGCGTTCTGCACGGCATTGGCAAGCACGATGATAAGCACCAGGTCATAGATGTTCATCTGTCCAAGTTCGCGCTTGCCAAGCAGCCGCAGGCCCAGGACAAGAAACACGTAGACCACGACGGTTTTGCCCGCGATCAGGGCCGTGCCGGACAGGGTGGGATGCGAAAACACATCCGCAAGCCAGTGCATCAACATAAAAAAGGTTCCTTTAC
The DNA here is from genome assembly GCA_965277875.1 of Chthonomonadaceae bacterium. Taxonomy (GTDB): domain Bacteria; phylum Armatimonadota; class Chthonomonadetes; order Chthonomonadales; family Chthonomonadaceae; genus CAWFQB01. The sequence goes on from CBDIDV010000002.1 coordinate 5,229,420, forward strand.
TTTCCCGCTGTCAGGGGGTAAAATGAGGCCTGCAAAATGCGCGCTCGCGCACTGCCTGTATTGATACCTGCATCGGCCTCCAATCGGCATTTAAGTACCAGTACAAAAGTAATGCAGCATTCTGCTGACGATCTCGACCTATGGGATACCCCACATTACTTTTGATCGGGTACTTAGCAGGAACAACCGCGCCGGCCCACAACGGCATGATGGTAGCAGCATAGTACCGAAGGAGGAAACGCTTCGATGTACCCCACACGCCATGAACTGTTGCTGGTCGTTATGCACACGGCGGCGATCTATGTGTTCCTGATGTTCATGCTGCATGTCATCGGGCGGCGGCAGTTGGGCCAGCTGACCGTACTGGATCTCGTGGTCATTATTTTGCTTGGCAGCGCGGTCGAGACCGCGATGGTCAGCGGCAACACGTCCCTGGTAGCGGGGTTGGTCTGCGCGGGAACCCTGCTGTTTTTGAACCGGGTCTTCGCGCTGACATTCGGACGGGCGCGGCGTCTGCGTCATCTTGCGAATGGCGGGGCCGTCCTGCTGGTGCATGACGGGCATGTTGTCGAAGAACATCTGCGCCGCGTCGGCCTGACGAAAGCCGATCTGCTCGAAGCGCTGCGCGAGCGCGAGCAATCCGGCATCGAAAACATCAAATTCGCCGTGATGGAAGCGGACGGCAAAATCAACGTCGTTCCCAGCGAGGCCACGCACCATCGCAGCGGCCCCGTTCCCAGCCGCCGAACCTTGCAGCAGCCGGCCGCGAACGCGCAAAAAGGCGTTTAGCCGGCCGCGCACGCGCCCAAAGGCATTCGATCTGCCGACTTCAGCGCACTGTCGAGGATTTCAGCGCGCCACCAGCACGGGACAAGGAGCGCGCTGCGCCACGCGCCCCGAAACGCTACCCAGCAGCATAGCCTCGAAACCGCCCTGTCCGCGATGCCCCAGCACGATCATCCCCGTCTTTTCCTCGCGGGCCACGCGCAGAATGGTCTCGACGGTGCGGCCTTTTTCCTGACGCAGCGTACAGGGGACGCCCGATGTTTGGGAGACATTCGCCATGTTTTGCTTGATGGCCTCTATTACGCGTTGTTCCTGCTCTTGTGGGTAGCGCTCCGCAAGGGCATCTGCGGTTTCCGCCAGCAGGCCGGGTTCCTCATAAACGTTTACAATCGTTAGGGCGGCAGAAAGCTTTGCCGCGATCTCTTCTGCGAGCGCTGCCGCCTTAGCCGCGCTCGCCGAGGCGTCCGACGCCAGCAGAAGAGGATTGAAGTTCGGCGCATGCTGCATTTCCTGCCCGCCGGGAACGATCAGCACGGAGCAGGCGGCGTGGCGCAGCACCCCGTCTGCAACGCTGCCGAACAGGAGAGAGGCAGGACTGCCCCGTCCCTGACTGCCCACAACGATTAAGTCACAGCCTTCGCGCTGCGCGACGGCGACAATCGCGCTGACCGGATGGCCGCGCTCACTCAGAGACTGTACGCTCAGACCTGCGGCTGCAAACACGGGAAGCGTACTGCTGTGTACCGCTTCCTGCTGGGAGCAGATAATGCCTTCGAGACTGGTTCCTGCGATGGACAGGCTGCTTTCGTCGCCGCCTCCCATCAGGCCGGTATCGAGGACGTTGATCAGTGCAACGGCGCAGCCCAGCCGCTGCGCCAGAGCGGCCCCGGTTTGCGCCGCGTTCAGAGCGCCGGGCGAACCGTCCGAACAAACAAGCATTTTTTGCAGCATATTCTCTACTCCCTCGGAGGCGCGTCCGCCTGCTGTGTTTCGACCGGCATTGTGGCGGAAAAGTTCTGCGGGTCGAGGATTTGCGGATTGAAGTTCTGCGGATCGAAGACGGGTATATTGCGGGCGTCGTCCAGCGTCATTCCCTGCGCCCTGACAAGCTGCGTGAGCAGTTCCTGCTGTCGTTCCAGGTGCATCAAGATTACCTCGATTTCGTTCTCAGCCTTGCAGTTGACCTCAAAATCATTTTTGCTGCGCAGTTCGGTCTGGCGGCCCTGAATGTTTTGCCCGACCATGATAAGCGGCATGAGAAGTATCTGGATCACGTTGCTGATGAGCAGATAGGCGACAAAGGCCGGGAACGGGTCGAACGATTTCCAATGCAGCGATTGTATTTTCGAGGCCGCAATATTATAGCCTGTCCAGAGTACCGTCCAGGCGAAAATGAACAGGAAAAAACCCATAGTGCCAACTTTTTCCGTGATCCACACGGCCAGGCGGTCCAGGCGGGACAGACTGTTCTCATACTCCGTGTTGATGTCGCGCAGAGGCTTGCGGCGTGCGCGCAGCTGATCGAGTGTCGGCGGGGCGTCGGGGGGCGCGGCGGCGGCGGGCGCGGGTACGGCGCTGTCTTTGTTTAGTCGTATGTTCATCCTGTAATTCAGTCCGTCTTTCAAGAACAGCCTACCTGATATTCGGCCCCGCGCCAACAAACACGCCATGCCCATCAGGACACAAGTCTCTTCGATAAAAGCGTTAAGAATTGGCGGAAACGCGCTAATCGCCTGCATAATGTCCGAACTCGGCCTTGCGCGCAGGAACCATTTCAACACCGTGTTCAATGCCCGGACTGCGCCGCCTTCTGACGCTGCCGCCGGATGTCCTGTCGTAATCTGGCGGCCTGCGCGCACAGGGGATTCGCGGCGTCCGCGTTGGCCACTTCCGCCAGCAGCGTTTCCGCGCGGTCGTACAGCCCATCTCGCGCATAGAGGATCGCCAATTTCATCTGAGCATCCAGGCAGCGATGCAGGGCGTCGCACGCCACGCCCCGAAGAGGGTTCATGTCCTCGTAGCGGTGAATGCCGATGCACAGCGCGTACTTGTCGGCCCGTGCCACGCCGCCTGTCAGGAGCAGAAGCAGGAGGGCGACGGCAGCGATAGGGGACAGAAAGGCGGCGCGTTTCATAGCGATTCCTTTTCTCGCGCTAGAGGATACCGCAGGGCGGGATGACGTCGGTTCAGGGCATTTGCAATACCTTGTGCAGGCGCGACAGGGCGGCTTGAACGCCCGTGTCGTTAGGATATGCGTGGGCCAGGTCGGTGCAGACGCGCAGCGCGTCCTGGTACAGCCCCATGCGTTCGTACATCTCGGCCAGCAGACGGTCGCTGTCCCAATCCTGCGTCCCGGCCTTTTGTAACCGGGCCGCGCTCTGCTCCAGAGCCTGCAGGCAAGCCCGCTCGTCGTCAGTCAGCACATACAAAGGGGCCAGACAGGAAGCGCCGTTGTGACTGCCGCCTGCGGCGCAGACGATCCACTCATAACACGTTCCGGGCCGGAGCAGGCCGGCGGGCAACGCGCACTCGGTCACTTCGCCGCCCAGCGTTTGCCTCCAGACGGTTCTGGCGTTATCCGACTGCCGTATTCGCACTTCCCACTGCGTCTCCTCAGCGGTCGGGTCGGCGGCAGGCCGTTCCCATCGCAAAACGACAGTCAGGTCACGCGCTGCGCCGATGGGCCGGAGAGGACGCGGCGCTCCTTCCTGCGCCGCGCCGCGAATCACCGTCCCCGCGAAACGCGTCGGTGTCTGCCCCGCCGCCTTGACCAGCGCGACATAAAGAGGGGACAGGAGCCGGGGCGCGCGGCCGGTCAGCAGCCGCGGCCCGCCCGTCTCGATCCGGTACGAGCTTTGCGCCGCCAGTTCATAACGCGCCCCGTTCGCGTAATAGACCAGTGTGACCGCGCTGCCGGGCAGGACGCGCAGCCTGTCACCCGCCTGAAACCCGGCGCGCGCCTGCAGGGGGCGCGTCCGTTCGCCCCGCGTGATCTGCGCGCTTCCCACGATCCGCAGCGTTTTGCCAATCGCGTCCTGCGCCCCGGCCCTGCCCGTCAGCGCGCACAGAACGCCCATAGCCCACAGCCGGAGGATCGCCGCCCTCCTGCCCGTTCTCATGCTTTTCGTTTCTATCGTGTTCGTAGTCATCACGCCTGCGCTTCCCCGTTCCGAGTCTGCACTGCTATTGCGGCCCCCGCGACTTGCCATGCTGCGCTGCTGCCTTCGTCTCGCGCGCGTCCTGTGACTCGCGGCTTTGCATCCAGTACACGTTCACGCGCCCCTGCCGCCCGCTGATGTCCATTTCCACTGGCCCTTCGACAGGGGGGCGCGCGTCCAACTGCTCCCAGGTCGCCTGACTGAACACGATCTCGCTTTCCAACTGCTTGTTCAGCCCCTCCAACCGCGCCGCCAGGTTCACCGTGTCCCCGATGACCGTGTACTCGGCGCGCACAGCGATGCCCACATTGCCGCAGACCACCGGCCCGGTATGGATGCCGCAGCCGATGCGCCAGGGTTCTTTCCCCTGTCGGACGCGCTCGCCGTTGGAAGCGCGTACAGCCTCCGTGATCGCGAGCGCGGCGTTGACGGCGGCCTGGGCATGACCGGACTGCGCGGCAGGAACCCCGAACAGCGCGAGCAGGCCGTCGCCCGTGAACTTGTGCAGCAAGCCCTCGTAGGCGTCAATGGCGGGAACGATGCCGGCGAAGAACGCGTTCAGTTCCGTCATCACCGCGTCGGCGGGCCGTTTTTCGGCATACGTCGTGAAGCCGCGTATATCCAAAAACAGCACGGTCGCGGCGAGCGTCTCGCCGCCCAGGCGCAGACGGCCCTCGTCCTGCATCAGATGGTCGCGCACCTGGGGCGAAAGGTAGCGTCCGAAGATGCCCTCGATACGCCGTCGCTGCGCGCTCTCCGTAAGCGACCGCAGCGTATGGTGGAGCGGCCACGACAGGCCGCAGGCGGCGAGCGGGGCGGCGACGGGAAGCAGATAGTCGCGCTGTACAAACGCCCACTGCGCGAGCGCGCACCAGAACCCGCCCGCCAGCACACTGAGCAGCAGGCCGCGCCAGAACGGGACGCAGCGCGCCCCGAACAGCATCACAGCGGCCAGGAACGCGGCCTCCACTCCCTCCCGCGCCGGAGTGGCGCGGCGCAGTTCCCGCCCGTCGGCAAGCGTCGCCGCCGCGTCCGCCACCACGCTCACCCCCGGCACATAGCCCTGCCTGCCGGGGATGCGGTACTTGTCCGTGGAGTAGCTGTACGTCATGCCCACAAGGACGACCGCGCCGCGCAGTTCGCGCCGCTCGTCCCCGGTCAGCAAACCCGCCTCCATTCTGTCCGCCTCGATCTGCGGCCAGTCCCGCCCGGCATAGTTGACCCAGAACAGGCTGTGGCCCGCCCTCGCCGTGGAACCGGACGGCAGGCCGCGCAGCCGGTCGGCCAGCAGCGCGGGCAAGCTTGGTTTTGCGGTCGGCGTCTCGGACAGACGGCGCAGGGCGCGGCGCGCGACATCGTTGGTCTCCGGCGGCAGGTCCACAAACCCCAGATGGCCCGCCGCCTGCGGCAGCGACAAAAAGCGGGTCAGCGGCGCGGCGGGAGCGGGCGACGCGTTCTGGATATAGGACAGCAGTACGCGCCCGCTCGCCGCCTCGATGGCGGCCTCCAGGGCGGCGTCGGGTCGGGGCTGCGCGTCCGCGCCGATGTTGTCCAGATAGTTGTCGGCGTCCACAGCCGGGATGATGTCCAGGCCAATGCAGTTTGCGCCGGCCCTGTGCGCCTGCGTGATGATGCGCGCATAGTGCGCCGACCAGAAGACCATCGGTTCGGGCCAGCGGGCCAGGGCGCGGTCGGAAATGCCGACGATCACGATAGACGCCTGTGTCGCGCGCGGCCCGCGCAGTTCAAAGCGCATGTCCTGCGCGCGCCGCTCCAGCCGCTCCATAAACGCGGTATGGGGCAGCGCGCCCATCAGGGCGCACAGCAGCAGGCCCATGCCAAGCGCCACGCAGCGCGCCCGCAGCCAGTTTCGCCAGTGGATTAGAAGCGTCAACGGCACTCCTCGTTAAACCGAATTTATACCTTCGCGCCACGACAGTCTGCGCCACGGCAATCTGTACAACAGCAGCCTGCGCCGCATTAGCGCGTCGGAATGAAATGGAGAACGCGCGTCTTGTTTTCTAAACGCTCTTGTGCCGCGCCGGACTATTACTGTGGAATAATATACATCGCTGCTGCACAGCAATCAACAGGTTTGGCGTACTCTCTTCATCATAATACTGTCATAACTCTGTCACAATAGTCATCATAGCAAGCGCGCTGTGACAGGACATCGAATCAGCAGGCCGCTATCGGGACACCACTAGGGCGAGCGAGGAGAGACGATGCAGGCAGCGACACTACCGGCAACCTGGCAGGGTACATGGCGAGGCGATGTAACCATTACGGCGGGCGACGGGACGACCGAATCGGTCGTCATGCAGATGGGCATCGAACCCCTGCCCGATGACGCGCATACCTGGCGCATCGAGTACATCACAGATAAGCAGCACACCGTCCGGCCATACATCATCGCGCCGGACAGAGCAAGAGGGGCAGGACACTTCCTCGTTGACGAGCAGAACGGCATTCTGCTGGACTGCACCCTGTTCGACGCCACGCTGCTCAGTCAGTTTCAGGTGGACGGCGCATTGCTGATGAGCCGCTTTGAGCAGCAGGGCGACACGATCCGCGTGGAAATCGTTAGTTTCGCCGCGTTCTCGCCCCGCACCTGTCATTCCAGGGAGGACAACGTCGAGGTGCTTTCCTACTCCTGTCGCTCTTTGCAGCATGGCAGTCTGCGGCGCACAGGTTGAATTTCGCGCAGCGCGTTCCCACAGCGCAACTGACTGTGTTAGAGCAGTAGATTGTATCATTTTGTATCATTTTGTATCATTTTGTATCATTGGGAGTTCGATGTTGAGAGTTCGACAAGAAAGGCTGCAAATTGGCTTTCGCTTTCGGGCGGAACTGACTTCAAGCGTTATGGGCGCGCAGCAAATGTTCCGGCGCGTTCGCCTGATACTGGGGCGGCGCGGGTCGCAGCAGGGTTTCGGGCGTGATGCGGGTGGCCTGGGAGGGCCGCAAAAGGGTTGAACATGCGGTTTGCTGCCGCGCGCGGGCCTGCAAGTAGGGCAGGCACTCCTGCGCCGCGCCCTGTACGGCAAGGTTTTGCGTCTGCTCGGCCAGCAGCATAACGGCAGACAGGGCGCGCATATCCCCGACCTGTTCCAGCCCTTTGCAAGTGGCGATCACCAGTTCGCTGTCGTGGCTGTTGAGCAGGCGCAGGGTGGCGTCCATTGTCTGCGGTGTAAAGTCGCGCGCATTTTCCGCCCGCAGCCGGGGCAGCAGGGTCTTCAAATGAAGCGTGGCGTAGAACACCGGCTCATCGGACAATCTGTTGTGCGCGATCATCGCCAGCAGGCCGACGCAGCGCGCGTCCTCGCGCAGTTCCTGTATCAGCGCGCATTTCTGGTTGGTATGCTGCCGGCGCTCCTGCTCCAGAATCATTTTGGCGACGAAGAATACGAACACGACGCACAAAACCGCGTTTCTGATCTCATTGCTGTACGGATGGTGAACCACAAGGAAGGGCAGGGGAAGCAGATACAGCAGGCCCATCGCAAACTTGAGGGCGCGCGGAACCCGTTTCCGCGCGGATTCGCGCGCAACTTCACAACGCAATCCATACAGCATGAGGCTGGAACGGGAGGCGGTCGCAATGGGTTCGCTGTCATCATGGTTCATGTGTTGTCACTCGCAGGGTCAAGTCCGTTGTTACCCAATCTTCTCTGCGCCTTGTTGATTTTCCTGCCTGAATGTTTTTGCCGCGTATGTACAAGATGGCAATAAAAGCAGATATTCGCATTAAAATACTGCCTGAGCGCCCCGAATGTTCGCCCCTGATCGCTTTGCATTGTGCCTGCAACAAAAATATGCTTGACAGCTCCCTGGAGGAACTGTATACTGATTTTGTCGGTTCCATTCGGTTTTGTAAGACTGGTTCCGTATTGTTCGCAGGGATGTATGCAGGGTTATTTGTCGCAGGGGGCGAATACGCTGCCGGTGTGCTTATCGGCATGGGGTTGCCGGTATCGAACTGGTATTGAAAGAGGAGTTTGGGAACAATGGCGAAGCGTATTTATGTGGGCGGACTGCCCTACTCGGCTACCGAGGAAGATCTGGAGAACCTGTTTGCCTCGGCGGGCGCGGTGAAGGAAGTCAGCGTCATCACCGACAAATATACCGGCCAGGCCAAAGGGTTTGGTTTCGTGGAAATGGACAACGACGCTGAAGCCGATGCGGCCATCGCATCGCTCAACGGCACCATGATGGGCGGTCGAACGCTCACGGTGAATGAGGCCAAGCCCCGCGAGGATCGCCCGCGTGGCGGCGGCGGGGGTTATGGCGGTGGCGGCGGCTATGGCGGCGGCGGTGGCGGTCGTGACAATGGGGGCTATGGCGGCGGCGGAGGTGGCCGGGATCGTGGCGGCTACGGTGGCGGTGGAGGCGGCGGACGCGACCGCTACTAAACCGGGCCTGTCTGCACATCCTCGGCGATACGCAACAATATAAAAGCGAGAATAAAAGCGAGAACAAGATCAAGGGCCGGAATGTCACGCGACATTCCGGCCCTGTTGCGTGTATCCTGTACCGCTTGACCGTATAAGAACAGGTTCTATTTGCACGGCCCTTCGCGCAATACGTAGGCCGCACAATTTAACTGGCATTCACCTTAAAGTAATTCTGAAGCAACCGAGGTAATGTATAGTGGAACGCAGCGTTGTATCGAGTGAAGAGTACCTCGACGTTCCACTTACTACTTAAGATAGATTGCGTAATTAGCTGCGTGGCTTCGCCGGTACAGCCACCAAGCTGTTTTTGACGGTCGCCTGCGTCTGCGGCACAGACGCGGTCTGTTCTTGTAGTCTCTGCTCTAGGCCGTGAGTTCCATACAGCCACTCTGGCGAAAGTTGAGCAAGCCCGCGACGACACAGAACATGTCCTCGTGGTCACGGTCATGGCCGCGCCATACTTGCGCCATGCAGTCCCACCGTTTGAGGCGGGCGAAATGATGCTCTACGTAGATGCGCTGCGTAGACAGCATGTAGTTGTAGGCGCGCTCCAGTACATTCTGGGTCTGCTTGCGCGGCTTCTTGATCGGCTGTTGGACATCCTGAGCAGGGTATGCCGCGTCTGTACCTTCATAGCCTTTGTCCAGGCGCACCTTGCACCCAGGCGGCACACGATACACCACGCCTGATGCGCGCAGCAGGAGCATGTCGCTCAGGCAGCCGGGCAAACCGCCGAACACATGCAGGATCTGCTTGCGCGTCGCTACAATCTGCGTCTTGAGCGTGTGGTCTTGCTGCTTGCCGCTGTACGCCTGCTTACGCTTGAGTTTGTCGGTCGGCTGCCGCACGGACTGCTCGGTGGCGTCCAGAAGAACCTCTTCAATCTCAGGATAGGCCGCAAACAGTTCGTCGAGTGTGCCGATGCGCTTGCGCGGCTTGCTCACGTCGGCCGTGTCCGAGGGCGCAGGCGCATCGCTCGCACTCGCTCCGGCGTGTCCTTGCTCGCTTGCTATGTGCCGCAGGGGGGCGTCGCGCAGGGGCGTGGGCAGCACATCAAGCAGGATCGGCAGCAGCCGTTCGTGCAGTTCGCGGCTGATGTTGCTTTCGTCCAGGTCAAAGAGGTAGCCCAGCAAGCTCTGGCGTACATACAAGCGCAGGTACATCAGCCCTAGCAGCAGGCGTTCGGGCAAGGCTAGGCGAAACTTGCGACCGGCTCCGGCCTGACGCACCCGACTTGCACGGGTACGCCGGGAACTCTCGGCGGCTTCATAGACGGGAGTGACATGCGACAGGAGCGTGTCGAACTCCGCTACGGACAAGCCCGTCAACGCTTGAAAGTGACGCGGCTTGCGCCGCAGCTTGGCTACTGTGATCATAAGCCGAGTTTACCCTAATTACGCATGACATCTTTAGCAATACGACACAACCCGACAGGAAGTAAAATGAACAACGACAGGCCCGACCCTGGCCCCATCATGCAGCTCGCGACCGGCTACTGGAACGCGGCGACCCTGCTTGCCGCCAACGAACTAAGGCTTTTCGACGCGCTTGCAGACGGCCCCCACAACGCCGCGCAGATCGCCGAACATCTGCAAACCCCGCTGCGCTCCACGGAAATGCTGCTGGATGCCTGCGCGGGGCTGGACCTGCTGCTGAAATATCGCGCGTCCGACCGTGAAGAGGAGGCATGGACGTATGCCAACACGCCGTCCGTGGCCGTCTTCCTCGTATCCGGGCGACCGGCCTATCTGGGAGATGCGATTCGGTGGAGCGGGGATCAATACGCGGCGTGGGGCGACCTGGCGCACAGTGTGCGGGCCAACAAGCCCGCTGTCACGCCCGCCGCGCACCTGGGCGGCGACCCTGAAGAGACCCGCCGGTTCGTGCTGGGTATGCACAGCCGCGCCCTGAGCGTGGCGCGCAGCGTCGCCCACTTTCTGCCATTTGAACACACAAAGAGCTTGCTGGATGTGGGCGGCGGGCCGGGAACGTATGCCCTGCTACTGGCGCAAAAACATCCTGCCCTGCGCGTGACCGTTCTGGACTTGCCGGGCGTGATCGCCGTAGCCGACGAACTGATCGCGCAAAGCGGGCTGTCCGACCGCGTCCAGACCCTGCCCGGCGACGCGACCACAGCAGACTACGGGCAGGCGCAGTATGACGGCGTCCTCTTCAGCGGCGTCCTGCACCAGATGGACGCCCCGACGATCCAGGCTCTGTTCGGCAAGGCGTTTCGCGCCCTGCGTCCCGGCGGTATACTGACCGTCAGCGACGTGATGCTCGACGCCTCCAAGACGCAGCCCGCCTTCGCCACCCTGTTTTCCCTGCAAATGCTGCTGACCAGTCAAGCGGGCGGCGTCTTCGCCTCGGACGACTGCGCCCGCTGGCTCACAGACGCAGGGTTTACGGACGTTCACGCCCAGCCCCTGCCGCCGCCCCTGCCCTACATCGTCCTCACTGCCCGAAAACCGGAATGAACCACCCGCTGCGCGTTTATTCCTCGCCGACGAACTCGCTCAGGGCGTCGTTAGCGAGGAGTAGTCCCTGATGCGTCAGGCGCAGGGCGTCGTTTTCTAAGGTGAGCAGGCCGCGCTCGGTTAGCTTTGCTATCTGCGGTGCGAAGCGGGCGAGCGGGTCTACATGGAAGCGCTCACGGATGGGCGCGAGCGGCAGGCCATCGCGCAGGCGCAGGCCGAGCATCAGGGTCTCGCCCAGGGTTTCCAGATCCGTCAGGCATTCGGATTCAACGGCAAGATCGGCGCAATGCGTGACTTTCTCGACGTAGCGGGCGGGCAGGCGCTCGCGCTTATAGCGTCTGCCGTTCAGATACGAGACAGCCCCCGGCCCCACTCCCAGATACTCCTCGTTGCGCCAGTACACCTGATTGTGACGGCTGCGAAAGCCGGGGCGGGCAAAGTTGCTGACCTCGTAATGCGCGTAGCCCGCGCCCGTAAGCAGGGCGATGCTGCGCTCGTACATGTTCAGTTCGGCATCTTCGTCGGGCAGGTCCAGCTTGCCGCCCGCGTACAGACGCTCGAAGCGCGTACCCGCTTCCAGGGTCAGCGCGTAGAGTGACAGGTGTTCCGTGCCAAGCGCGAGCGCGCGAATAAGCGAGGCCTCCCACAAAGCGGACGTTTGTTTGGGCAGGGCGAACATCAGATCGAGGTTGAGGTTGTCGAAACCTGCCTGCCGCGCCAGTCGAAACGCGTTTTCGGCCTCGCCGGACGTGTGGAAGCGGTCGAGGGCCACAAGCAGGGTGTCGTCGAAACTCTGTACGCCGATGCTCAGGCGGTTGAAGCCCGCCGCCCGCATGGCCGCGAACTTGGCTGCGTCGGACGAGCCGGGGTTGGCCTCGCTGGAAATTTCCGCATCGGGCAGGACGGGAAAGCAGTCGTAAATGGTTCGGAGGATGCCGCCTAGCTGCTCGCCGCTCAAGTAAGTAGGTGTGCCGCCGCCGAAGAAGATGGTAGATATGGGGCGCAGGCCGAGCGGAATGTCATTGTCGGTTTCGCGGCTGCTGCGCTCAATGTCGCGGCTGCTGCGCTCAATGTCGCGGCAGATGGCGTCTACGGTGGCGCGGGGCAGGGGACTTTGCGCCTTTTCCACATACGTGTTAAAGTCGCAGTACGCGCAGTGGCGGGCGCAGAAGGGTATATGGACATAGATGGCGAGCGGACGCGGGGCGTCGGGCATGGTGTTCTCCTTGCCTCTATTGTACACCATGCCCACATTCGCGGCGGGAACTACAACAGCCTATGTCGTGACGGGATGATCGTAGAACGCGGCCAGAAGCAGAAACTTGGCCGTGTAATCTATGGCCGGCTCGTTCGTCACATAGTCCTGCACGGCGTCGTGGTAAACAGCCACATCGTCGGGCAGATCGGGCGGCAAAATGGGGCCGGGCATCATCTGCATGTCGCTCGCGTTGTTCAGGTCAATACGCTGGCCCTTGAAAATGGCTGACGACGAGGGACCGCCGACCAATGCGCCGGTCAGTTCGGTCTTGTTGATGTTGGCGACCTGATGATGCGGGAACAGCGGATAGTGCGACCCGGCTCCGATCAAATAGGACAAGTTGAACGGGTTGCAGCCCAGAATGAAATCGCGCTGCTGCCGCGCAATCTGCGTGTAGACATGGCGGTCGTCACGTTCGAGCAGGCGGGCGTACAGCAGGCAGTTAAGGGCCGCGCCCGTAGCGGCTTCCGCCGTCCCCCAGATGTAGGGCGTAGCAAGTCCATACGGGTTTTCGGCACGCAGCCGGGCGTTGTCGGCGTCGTCGCGCAGATACTGACGCAGGCGTTCGCGATCCGCACTGCCCACAAGTGGATACAGTGTGTAGTGTGCGAAAGCGTGAGTGTCATAGACGCTCGTGGCGTCGTGCGCCGCTCCCGCCTGATGCGCGAAGGCAAGCGCCTGCGCTAGATATTCTTGCCTGTGCGTGACCCGGTACAGTTCGACCGCGCCCCAGGCCATGTCATCCTGCCAGGTTTTTTCCGGGTAAAAGTCAGCGGGCAGCGTGGATAGAGCAGCGGGGTTGTCCTGTCCCAGCCGGTACACGGATTGCGCGGCCTGTCGGCAATGGGCCGCGAACGCAGCATCATACGGCAGATACAGGCGGGACGCCATCGCGAAGGCGGCAGCGCAGCGCCCCGCGAGATTGGCCCCGACCCCAAAATAAACGGGACGTGGCTTCCAGGCCGCGTTCTTGATAGCGTTGTCATGCTCCGGCAGTCGCCAGGTATCGTGATCCGACTCTTCGCCCACTTGATAATAGAACTCGTTTGGCGCGGGGTGCATTTTCAGCAGCCATTCCAGGCCGACGCGGGCATGAGCGAGCAGTAAGGGCGGCGTGTCGGACGCGGATAAATGGCGCGGCTTTTGGGCAAACTGCGGAAAATTGTCTGCGGCGAACAGCATCAGGGCCGTGGCGTAGCTGGTCGTTTCGACGAACTTCATGTAGTCGCCCGCATCGTGCCAGCCGCCGCTCGCGTCGAGATGCTGCCCGTCGCGCGGCCCGCCGACAATCGTGCCGTCGTCCGGGTGGCAGTCATCGTGCCACTGCGCGCAGGCCGTTCCGCACCGCTGCATGGCGAAATAATCCAGCGTGAGCGGGATCAATTTGCCGTACAGGTCTTTGTGTATGGAAAACGGGGCCGAGATCGTGCCGTTGGAAAGGCGCAGGCGGTAACGGCCCGGACGGGTGAAAGCGTCGAAATCGGCAAGGGAGTAGTGCGGGTAACGGCCATAAGCCGGATCGGTGGGGCCGCTATAGGGCGTAAGTTCGGCCTGATAGCGTACTTTAGGCATGGCATCGTCATCAATGATGCTGAACGCGTTGCCGGGAATGGGCGCGGACGCGGGTATCACGGCCCGCTTGCCCTCGTTCGGCAGAAATCCGACCTGATTTAGATGCACATGCGCCTTGACATGCGGTACGGTTTGCGTATCATCGCTTTTGTTTTTGCCCCGCGCCCGCCGCGTGAAGAAGTGGGCGTCCTGCGCGTCTCGTGCTGTATCCGTGCCATTCGCCATTGCGTTGATCGGGGCTTGCGCTGCCAGTCCCGCTCCCAGCATAGTCGCCCGCCACAAAAAATCGCGTCGTGACACGTTCGATTTGTTTGCCGTCTCTTGATTGGTCCTCTTGTGGGATGCTGTCTGTATTTTTACTTGCTGAATATGCTGTTTTTTCATTGCCATCGCCCCGCGCATGACGTCCTGATAGGAGATCGCCTCCCCCCGCGCCTTTGTACCATAAAACTCTGTTACCCATGCGACGGCGCGAGATGGCGCGCGGTTCCGCTATTCTTATCGGCCCTTTCTTATCAGCAGCCTTTACGCGTACACGGAGGGTGTGGTACAATACATTCGTCTGTCCTGATGCAGACTTTGAATTGAATGTGTGCTGAACAAACGCTGGGGGTGCTGTAAAGCTGAGAGGGCGCAAAGTCCCAACCCCAAACTACCTGATTCGGATAATACCGACGTAGGGAAGCGATTAAGCGCCGCCGTTGTTTTCAAAGCAGATCCCTCGTGTATTCTGCTGCGACCAAAAAGGCTGCCGTTGCTTTCCGCCCTAGCGAAAGCGACGGCATTTTTGCTTTGGAGGCAATAAGACGCAAATGAGAACGATAAGTGAAACAATGACTGCGAAGACGGCGCAAATGGGGATAGGGACGCATCGCATGGGGACAAAACGGGCCTTTACCCTGATAGAACTGCTCGTCGTGATCGCCATTATCGCGATTTTGGCGGCGATACTATTCCCTGTCTTCGCGCAGGCCCGCGAGTCGGCGCGGCAGACGGTCTGCTCGTCCAATGTGCGTCAGATCGGGCTGGCCGTCAGCATGTATACGCAGGACTACGACGAGACCATGCCCATCTTCTACGCCTACAACACGCAGACGCCTGGCGGACAGCGCGCGTGGGCCGGAGACGCCGCCCACAAGGGCGTGGAGATCCTGCTGCAAACCTACTCCAAGAACAAAGACCTGTTCAAATGCCCCGACGACCTGGGCGGGCCTGCCGGGACGCTGGACGACGCGTATTATGGGTGTCCGGGGCGCAGCAGCACGTATCAGGGCTGTTACGGCAGCAGCTACCGCTTCACCAAAGGCAACTTCTCCATCGTCGCCAACGAGTCGAGCCAGAACAACGGCTTATATACCACTTCCAAAGTGGTTCCGCTCGCGTTGTTTGCCGCGCCTTCCGAGACCCGGCTGATACGTGATGAGATGTTCCCCTGGTTCGGCACACAGGACAAGTACGGCTACATTCCCGGCTACTTCAAGTCGTGGCACGCGCGCGGCGGCGGCGTGGTCTTTGCGGACGGGCATGCTAAGTTCCCGGTCAGCAGCGGAGTCTTCGACACGCAGGTCGCCTGTCCCGAAGGCGGACGCAGCAACGACGCAGACCCCAACGCGGCCACAGACGGCAATTCCTACGGCACATACTACGGCCTCTGCGACTGAAAACAGGAACTCACCACCCGCTTTGCTAGAGACACAGAGGACACAGAGGAAGAACTAGAGGGGGAGAAGAGGAGAAGAGAATACAATAAAGAGAGTACCGGAGGATTTAACCCTCTGGTACTCTCTTTTGCGTTTCTCTGTGTCTCTGTGCCTTTAGCGCAACGGGTGGTGAAAACCTATGCCGCTGTCGTGTTCGCAAGGGCCGCTTTGGCCGTGATAGCGATCATGGGGAACAGTTTTTCCGCCGTAGCCTTCTCTTCGGCCAGAATTTCGAGGGCGAGCTGCGCGGTCTGCGTGTCGCCGACGGCCTCGGAATACGACGCGAGCGAGCTATACATGCCCATTTCGAGATTTTCGGTCGCGTATCCTTTAATCAGATCCTGCGTGGTCTTATCGTATTCGTCATGGAACGACTGGATCAGATCCGTACCCTTGCCCATAATTTTGTTGAGCAGACCCTTGCCGTCCGATGTGCCGGAACCCAACTGGACCAGCCGCGCTTCCAGGCGATCCGCCTGACTTTGCGTTTCCACGACGTGCTGCTGAAACAGCGCCTTGACCTGCGGGTCGTTAATCTCTTTGATGTAATCGTTCATTACGGTCACGCCGCCCACTTCGGCGGCATGGGCATCCTGAATGTAGCGGATCAAGCGACCCTGGGGCGTCTCAGCCATGATAGTCTCCTTGTGATTCTTGCGAATCGTTTCTTCGCGAGCAGTTCTCGCCTGCGTAATTCTTGTTTGGTTGTCGTCAGCAAAAGCTTGTGCCGTCATCGCGGGCCGCATACTGACAGAAACAGGCGCACAAAAGTTGTTACGCCGTAGGACGGCAGGTGTAACGGGGTTGTTCCCTTAAAATACGGGGTTTGCCAGGAAGGGAGCGGTATGCTATACTTCGGCATAATCAACAACGATTTAACATGCGAGGACACCAAGAGGATATTAGTATGGAGCAGACACCAACAACGGATCGAACCGCAGACCGAACCCTGGAGCGCAGGCAGGATCTCGAAACAAAATTTAAGGAGCTGTTCGGCGGCGAGCCGGAGTTTGTGGTACGCGCGCCGGGACGCGTAAACCTGATCGGCGAGCATACCGATTACAATGAAGGCTTTGTATTTCCCGCCGCCATCGAGCGTGACGTGATGATCGCCGCGTCACGCCGGGACGACCGGCAGGTACGCGCATACGCCCTGAACTTTCATCAGTCTTCGACCTTTCCTCTGGACGATGTGCAGATCACGTCCGAAAAGAGCGAGCGCTGGAGCAACTATCTGCGCGCGATGGCGTGGGTGTTCGGGCAGGAGGGGCTGCCCACCGTGGGCATGAACTGCGTCATATTGGGCAACGTGCCGCTGGGCGCGGGGCTGTCGTCCTCGGCGGCGATGCTGGTAGCGGGCGGGCTGGCGTTTGCGGTCGCGAGCGGCCTGGAGATAGACCCGGTAAAGCTGGCGACGATGGCGCGGCAGGGTGAAAACGGGTTCATCGGGGCCAAAGTGGGCATCATGGATCAGTTCATCAGTTCGCTGGGCCAGAAGGATCACGCGCTTTTGATTGACACGCGCGCCCTGACATACGAAGCCGTGCCGCTTCCCCAGTCGGGCGTCAGCATCGTCATCGCGGATACCAACAAGAAGCGGCCCGAAGGCAACCTGACGACGTGGTACAACGACCGCGTGGACGAGTGCGCCCGGGCCGTAGCCATATT
Source organism: Chthonomonadaceae bacterium (assembly GCA_965277875.1). Taxonomy (GTDB): domain Bacteria; phylum Armatimonadota; class Chthonomonadetes; order Chthonomonadales; family Chthonomonadaceae; genus CAWFQB01. The sequence continues at coordinate 5,246,493 of CBDIDV010000002.1, forward strand.
CCAAAAGCACCTCAGCAACGTTCACGCCCTGCGCGACGTGAGCGTGGAAGAATTTCAGCGGTACGAGGAGGAACTGCCCGACCTGGCGCGCAGGCGGGCCAGGCACGTCATTACCGAGGATGCCCGTACCCTGGAAGGCGTTATGGCCCTGAAAGCGGGCGACATTACGCGCTTTGGCGAACTGATGAACCAGTCGCACGAAAGCCTGCGCGACGATTATGAGGTGAGCTGCAAGGAACTGGACGCGCTTGTCAACGCGGCGCGGAGCGTTCCGGGCGTGTATGGCGCGCGCATGACGGGAGCGGGCTTTGGCGGCTGCACGGTCAGCCTTGTCGCCGATGACGCGCTGGACGCGTTCCGCCGCGACGTGCCGCCCCAATACAAAGCCGCTACGGGCCTGGACACCACCATCTATGTGACCACGGCGGCGCAGGGCGCGCAGCGTTTACTCTAGAGAGGCAGGAATGAGGAATAGAGCATGGCAGTAGACAAATCGGAAACTACTTTGCAAACGTCTTTGCTTTCAGTGCCGCGTGGGGTGTCGGCGGCAGGCGGCATAATCGCAGGACACGCAAAAGGAGAGCAGGTCGCCGCCAAGCGAGATAGAAGCGCCAATCGGCTGCTGGCGTTCGATTGCGCCGCCCATGACTGGTATCGGTTTGTGTTGTCGTTTCCGCCGCATCTGGTGCGCGATCACTTGGTTCGCTTCGATGTTCAGCCCGGTCAGAGGGTTCTGGACCCTTTTTGCGGAACCGGCACGACGCTTGTGGAATGCAGAAAACTAGGCATTGCTTGTGTGGGCGTCGAGGCGTCGCCATTGGCGCATTTCGCCGCGCAGGTGAAAACCGATTGGACGCCTGACGCGCAAGGCTTGGTTTGCTGGGCCGACATGGTCGCGCAGTACGCGCAGGAGCAAGTAAAGCGCGAACCGAAAGACGAATTGCTGACTCTGCCTCCCGACGCGGCGAGTTTGCTGCTGACGGACAGTGTCAGCCCTCTGCCGCTGCATAAAACGCTTGTGCTGTTAAGCGCGATGCAGCATCACGCCGACAGCCGTTATTTGCATCATGCGCGGCTTGCGCTTGCCAAAGTGCTGCCGACGCGAATAGGTAATCTGCGCTTCGGCCCGGAAGTGGGGGTAGGCGGCATCAAGGCGGATGCGGACGTTTTTAGCGTCTGGCTGGAAGCGGTGCGGGCGATGGCGGCAGACTTGTCGGCGCTTCAGGAGATAGCTGAAACCGAAAGCATACTGTACTGCGCGGATGCGCGGCAAATCTCTCAGGCCGTTGCGCCGTGTTCCATTGACGTAGTCATCACATCGCCGCCCTATCCCAACGAGAAAGACTACACGCGCGCGACGCGGCTTGAGTCCGTCCTGCTCGGTTTCCTCAGCAATAAGCAGGAATTGCAAACATTGAAACGCGGCCTGCTGCGTTCCAACACGCGCAATGTTTATAAAGGCGACGCCGATGATGTCTGGATCGCCGCGCACCCGGAAATTTTGCGTCTTGCCGAGAGCATTGAGGCGCGGCGTATCGCAATGGGAAAGACTTCCGGCTTTGAACGGCTGTATGCCCGCGTGACCCTGCTGTATTTTGGCGGCATGGCACGGCATCTGGCAGACCTGCGCGGTGTCCTAAAACCGGGCGCGCAGCTAGCGTATGTCGTTGGCGACCAGGCTTCCTATCTGCGTGTAATGATCCGCACCGGGCAGCACATAGCCGCGATAGCGCAATCACTCGGCTATGAACTTGTCGGCATAGACTTGTTTCGCACCCGATTTTCCACTACAACAAAAGAGGAGATGCGCGAGGAGATAGTCGTTCTGCGCTGGCCGAAAACAGGAGAGCGGCATGGCTGATCCTAACGCCAGTTCAAACCGCTACGCGCAGATTATCGCGCGCATATTCTCCATGCGCTACGAGCCGGGAGTGCGGACGGTAGATTTTACGCGTGAAGACCTTGTCAACGTTGCAAAGGAACTGAATATCGCCTTACCCAAGAACCTCGGCGATGTGGTGTACAGTTTTCGTTATCGCGCCGCTTTGCCCGTTCTGATACAGCAGACTGCGGGAGCGGGTGAGAACTGGATCATTCGCCCTGCCGGACGTGCTCTCTATCGTCTGGTATTGGTTGCGGACATGTCTCTTACTCCGAGCAAAATTCTCGCGCAAACGAAAGTGCCGGACGCCACGCCGGGTATGGTGACAAGGTATGCGCTTGGCGACGAACAGGGACTGCTAGCTCAACTGCGCTACAATCGCCTGATTGACATTTTCACCGGCGTGACGTGCTACTCACTGCAAAATCATCTGCGTACAACCGTGCCGGGTATCGGGCAGGTGGAAACGGATGAGATTTATGTCGGCATAGATCGCCGGGGAGCGCAGTACGTGTTTCCTGTACAGGCAAAGGGCGGCAGAGATAAATTGAGCATCGTGCAGATTGAACAGGATTTCGCGCTGTGCAAACACAAATTCCCGATGTTGATCTGCCGCCCCATCGCCGCCCAATTTATGGCGGCAGGCTTGATTGCGCTGTTCGATTTCGAGGAAAGCGACAGCGGCGTCTCGGTTGTGTCGGAAAGACATTATAGTCTTGTGTCTCCGTCCGCTCTCACATCCGAGGAGTTGGTATCGTACCAGACACGGGCATTGTAAGGGCAGCCGCCGATTGGGGGATTGTTCGTACCGGAAAATTGAGTCAGGGAGGCGCGAACGCATGGGCGCATCAAGGAAGCAGGACATCATTTCGCCCCACGAGTATCCGGCGTGGGAGCGCAGGTTACATCTCAACTGTGTTCCACTTGCAGGAAGCGGGCATTGGCGGCAACGGGAGCCTGATCGGGGTCTATGATCGCCGCCGTCATCGGCCCGCCAAAGACCGCGCCCGTATCAATGCCGATCTTGTTGGGCTGCACGAGCGGTCTGCCGGTGCGCTGCGGGGTATGCCCGAAGACCACGATGCGCCCGCCAAAGTCCGCCGTGCTTTGCAAAAACTGCTCGCGTATCCACAGGCGCGGGTCTAAGTCCAAGCCGTGATTGTTCCAGCGTTCGTCGGGCGGCAGCAGGCCCGCGTGAACGAAATGGTAGCCGTCCACGATATGCTCGTAGCGCGTCGCGCGCATAAACTCCCAGTGTTCGGGCGGTACGCTTTCCCACCAGACCGTGCTGTCTTCGAGACCGTAGGAGAGCAGGGCGTCCGAGCCGCCGTTTTGCAGCCAGTTGATCGTGACATCCCCGAACAGCAGATACCCGGCGCGAGAGGTCGGCGTGGGCGGGTCGTCGTCGCGGGCGTCCATCATCAACTGCTCATGGTTGCCGCGCAGGAACACGGTCTGCGGATGTTCGGCCGCAAACGCGATCAGGGTCTCGATCACGTCGCGCGTGTCCTCGCCCCGGTCGATGTAGTCGCCCAAAAAGACGACGGTATCGTCCGGCTGGAGCGGCTGCGCCCGTATCTCGTCCAGCATCCGGCGCAGCATGGCGGCCTTGCCGTGTATGTCCCCGACAGCGTAAATCATGTGTTCCTTAAAGATCGCGCACGTAGCGGTTGCGGTCGTCTACCAAAATCATCTGGGCTTCTATCGGCTCGTCGGACAGGCAGAAGGCGGCGATGATGACGCGATGCCCCGCCTTGATGCGGTGCGCGGCGGGGCCGTTCATGATGATCTGCCCGCCAAGCGCCTCGCCTTCGATGACATACGTTTCCAGCCGCTCGCCGTTCTCAACGTCCCAGACGTGTACCAGTTCCCCCGGCAGCAGGCCCACGCGCCGCGTAAGATCGCGGTCAATGGTGATGCTGCCGACATAGTTCAAATCCGCCTCGGTCACGGTAGCGCGGTGTATCTTGCTTTTCAATAGGTTGTGCAGACGCATAATGTTCTATTATACCAAAGAGGGTTGTTCTAGTCCAGCAGCAGGCGTTTGGCAAGTCGGGCGAGGGCGAGCAGGCCGGGGTTGTCCGAAGTCCACTGTACGAGGGGCAGGTTCTGGCAGAACAGGGCGAGGACGTATGTTTTGCCGTCCGGGGTCGTGACAAGGCCCACATCGTTGCGGACGGCATCAACGGCCCCGGTCTTGCCCTCGTATTTCCAGTCCTCAGGCAGCAGGCGCGGGATGCCGTCGCGGTAATACTGCGCGGCCAGAACGCGGCGCAGGTCGGCGCACACAGCTTCGCCTTCCGGCTGTGCGCTGCCGCCTTCCGCCCTGTCTGCCGCTGCATCGCCCACTTTATAGCCCATCTCGTTTTTGGCAATGCGCGTTATCAGGTTCAGCATCTCATCGGGCGTTGTCACGCCCAGGCCGTAGGCGCGGCTCGCGTCCGTGTCGGGCGAGTATGCTTTGCGGAAGCATGTCGTAACGGACAGGCCCATTCCGCGCATCCGCCGGTTGATCGCCTCGACGCCCACGCGCTCGATCATCATGTTCGTGGCCGTGTTGTCGGACACAATCGTCATCAGCGTGCAGATGTCGCGCAGGCTTAATTGCAGGCCCGCGCTTAGCTGCGTCAGTATGCCCGAACCATCCACTTTCTCCCCGTCGGTCAGCGTTAGTTTCTCGTCCCACGACAGGCTGCCCTCCTGGACGCACAGGGCGACGTGAACCAGAATGGGCAGTTTGATGACGCTGGCGGTCTTGCATTTCGTGTCGGCGTGATAGCGCAGGGTCTGCCCGGTCTGCACATCCGCCACGGCAAAATGCAGCGTGCCGCCGCACTCGGCTTCCAGGGCCATTGCGATCCGATCCACGTCCGCCTGCGAAAAGCGGGACAGGGGCGAAGCCGTGTCGGAAACAGGGGGCGAAACTATATTCATGGCGGAGTTCATCGTGTGGCAGGCTCCTGCGGGGTCAGGCCCACGGCGGCGAAATCGGACGGGCGATCCAGATCCGTGGCGAGTTCGGGGGATTGGGAAAGGTAAGCGCAGGCGCGTCCGCCCAGCAGCTTGCCGACGCGGGCTTCGAGTAGAGGAAGCGTCAATAAGCCGGGATGCACTTTCTGCGACAACACCAGGCGCCCGATAGTTCCCGCTCCCAGCATGGCGGCAAGGCGCAGCGGCGTCTTGCGGGCGGCGTAGGCAGCGGCGATTTGGGCTTGATGCGCCAGCAAGAAACCGGGCCGTACCAGAGCGAGGTTGCCGCCCGTAAACACTCCCTCGCGCAGCCGCAGGGCCGTGCGCTTGACGCCGGGATACCGCTCGTAGCACAGGGTCACGGGAACAATAGGCCACACAATGTCCGCCTGCTCGCTTTGCGCCCGTTCCCATGCCTCCCGCGCAAACTCGCCCACCACGGCCCCGGTCAGAAACGGCAGGTCGGAAGTGGCGATAAGCACATACGGCGCGTTGGGGAAGCAGGCCAGCCCGCCGAACACGTTGGCAACGAAATCCCCCGCGTCGGCCACGGTCGTGTACGCCGCATCCGCAGGCACATCGCCCACGACCGCGATAGGGCCGAGCGTCCCGCCGTCCAGGCCCGCCGACTGAAGCGCGTCCACGACATGCCTTAGCAGCGTCTTGCCGCCCACCACAACTTGCGAACGGTTGCTCTTGCCCGTCAGCGCGATCATGTCCGGCTTGGCCTTGCCGCCCGCGAGGACGACGCAGGGCAAGTCTCGCCCTTTACTCATAAACACCCTCTCCTTCCGCCGCAAAGCACTCGGCGCGGGACAGGGTGCGGGCTGCGGTCACATGAGGATAGCGGGCTTGCAGCAGGGCCGCGATGCGCTCGGCATCCGCCTGACCCGACGCGATGCCGTACAGAGCTGCGCCGCTGCCGCACAGACGCGCCGCGTGACAGCCTGCCATCATTAGTTCGTCGTGCAGCCAGGCGAGTTTGGGATAGTGGCGGAAGATGGGCAGTTCAAAGTCGTTGCTCTGAAACGCCAGAATACGGGCCTGATCGTTTTCGCGCAGGGCTTCCTCCATGCGTTTGGTGGCGCGGTGGGATTTGCGCGTTGTATCGGCGTCCAGTTCGCCATACGCCCATCCCGTAGAAACGCTCGCGTCGGGCTTGACGACGACAAGGGCGAACGGGGGGGCGTCGGCAAGTGGCGTGAGCTTTTCGCCCCGGCCCCTGGCGGCGCATGTCCCGCCGGTCAGAAAAAACGGCACATCCGAACCCAGGCTTGAGGCAAGAATTGCAAGGTTCGCGTCACTTAGTTTCAGGTCGAGAGCGCTGTTGACGCCGCGCAAGGCTGTGGCCGCGTCGCTGCTGCCGCCGCCCAGACCGGCCTGCGAGGGGACGCGCTTGATGAGGTGTAAACGAACGCCGCCGTTTGGCAAAGTTCCCGCCGCCTGCGCCGCGTCCAGGGCGGACTGCGCGGCCCGCGCGACCAGGTTGGTGGCGTCGGTCGGCACATCGGGCGCGTCGGGCGCGTCGCAGGTGAACACGATACCGGGCGTGTCCGAGCGCGTGATGTGCAGCGTATCGGCAAGCGAGATCGTCTGCATTACACTGGCGATGTCGTGGTAGCCGTCGGCGCGTTTGCTGAACACGTCGAGGGTCAGGTTGATTTTGGCGCAGGCCTGCAATGTCAGGGTGGGATAGGTCATAGTTTAGGGCGTTCGCTGCCGCATGTACCTGTTACGGCAGTTGAAAGCGCAGGGCGTCGCGCACCGTGTCGCTGGGCGCGAACGCGAACAGGCGAAAAGGGATCTCTATGGTCGTGCCGACGGGTACAAGGTCACCGTCTAAACTGCCCTGCGCCTGTGCGCCCAGGTTCAGCGTATACGCGCCATCCCCGCCGGACAGCCGCGTCCACTTCCATCCGGGCAGGGGCGGCTCACCGGGCCAGGACAGGCCGAAGGTCGCCGCGCCTGTATGGGCGGCGGCAACGCGGGCATCGTCGGGCAATGGGGAGGGCGTGTCGGCGAGCAAAACCGGCGAGCCGTCCTGCCGGGGGGCGGACAGGTTCCGGTCGTCCGCGCCCGCAATCAGGGCGGGCAGATGAATACCGGACAGGCGCAGCGGGCGCGTGGCGGTCAGCCTCGCCCTGCCCGATAGTACGCAGGTATCCGGGCGGGCCTCGAACACGATCTCCACGCGGCAGGCCGCGCCGAGCGTTCCTGTCAGGGTCAGGGCCGCGCTGTCTTTGTCCTCGCGGGCGCGAACCGACTGGCAGCGAAACGTCTGCCACCAGGGAATTTGCCCGTCCTCGGCCACATTGGCGCGCAGGAGGGGCATGGCGAAAGCGGCCATGCGCCAGCCCGCTCCGTCACGGGCCGCAAGCTGCAGCAGGCTGTCGCGCCCCGTCCCGATCTGTACGCGCATCCCGACCCGATTGTTCAGTACGAGGGCGATGCCGTCCCGCTCGTCCGCGTGGGGCAGGGCGTCTTTGGATACAGGCACGTCCCCAAAACCGGGAGCGCGGGGCAGGCGGGGGATGATGGAGAAGGCAAGAAGAGGCTTGGAGGCGTAGAGGCTTAGAGGAGAAGAGACATCCAACGTGGCGCTCGTTCCGCCGGAAACAGGGGACGGGATGGGTGCAGGGCTGTCAGGCAGGATGTTCTTGCCGCCGCTTGGCGTTCCTGCCGCCGCCCTGCCTTCTTCACTCCTCTTCTCTTCACTTCTCTTCTCTTCACTTCTCTTCTCTTCTGCGCCTCTGCGCCTCTTCTCCTCCTCCGTCCTTTCCAGCACTACGCCCGCCGCCAGAACCATTTTCGCGTCCGATTGCGCCAGTCGCCAGCGATACGCGACGGCCTGACCGGGAGCCAGCAGGGGCAGGGTGGGCAGCAGATTGCCCGACGTATAATCCAGGCCCGAAATCGGGTAGCAGCGCAGGCGCAGGACGTCGGCGGGCAGGGGCATCGCGCCCGCATTACGCACCACGCACAACAAAACGACCGACTCGACGCCCACCACATAGCCCCGCTCCGGCCCGAACGTTTCGATACGCATGTCGGAAAGCGAAGGGGCGCTAATTAGATTGGAAGTTGGATTGGAAGTTGGATTGGAAGATGGGCTGGCAGGTGTGCCGGGAGGCGTGGCAGGAGAGACGACAACAGTGCGCGGCGGGATGGGCGCGGCAGGCGGCGTCTGCGCCCTCCCGCCCGCGCCCGCCGCGCCAAGCAGGAAGCCGCCCGCCGCGCCGCGCAAAAGCAGGCGTGTTACAGCGCGTAAATGGTGAGGATGACAGGTGGATAAAGCCATGATATTGGACAAAAACAGACACGCTGACGCAAAGATGCGGCCGGAGTACAGACACGCCTTAAAGGAAAATACCGGGCGGCAGGTTCTTATGCCGGCGCCGTGACAAGGTGTATTATACCTTCTACGCGTTGGCTTTCCGGCAGGCATTTGCATTCAAAACGCCGATTACGCTCTCAGTTCTCCTCGATGTGCCGGGGGCGGGGCGAGAAAGCGGCCCGCGCTCGACGCGCTTTGCCGAGTTTCGTTTGCCGAGTTCCGCAGGATGAATCGGAGTATGGAAAAACAACCGCATTATAATCTGTGAACCTGTGTCAAGCTGTGGATAATGCCTCTCGTTTTTATTTGTCTTTTTTTGTCCTCGTGTCCTCCGTATTCTCCGTGGTTAAACATTTCTCTTCGGTTACGGATCGGTCCAGAAGCGGATGGGAGGCAGGTCGTGGACGCCTTTACGCAGCGTCTGCTCCCACTGCTGATGGATGGCGCGCAGGTCGGGATCGCTATCGGCGAAGCGGCGCTGGCGCAGAATGTCCAGGTCGCCGTCGGCATACGTGAGCAGGTCAATGGGCGGGCCGACCGTGACATTCGAGCGCATGGCCGAGTCGAGGGACAGCAGGGCGTATTTGGCGGCCTCTTCCAGCGTGGTCTGCCCGTACACGATGCCCCGGTCTAAGATGGGCCTGCCGTATTTCACCTCGCCGATTTGCAGATAGGGCGAGTCCTCGGTCGCTGCAAGCGGGTTGCCCTGCGGATAGATCATGTACAGGTCGGGCTTTTGGCCCCGTATCTGCCCGCCCAGCACGAAATTTACGTTGAAGCGGAACTCGTCGCGTTCCAGGGCGGCGCGATCCAGATCGCTGATGCGCCGCACCTGACCGCCTACCTCGCGGGCCGCGTCGTACATCGAGGCCGCGTTCGCAAGACCCTCTCCCTGATCGAAGTCTTTTTGCAGCAGGGCGATCACGCTTTGCGACAACGACAGGCTGCCGCTGACCAGCAGCACGAACACGCGCTCGCCGGGCAGCACGAACGTGTGCATCTTGCGCGTGACATTGACCTGATCAAAGCCCGCGTTCGTGCGCGAGTCCGACGCCATGACCAGACCGGCGCGCGTGATTATTCCCAGGCAATATGTCATCGGGTATATAGTGGCGGGATGCGAAAAGACAAAGCGCGCTGCAAGAGTTAAAATGCCGGCGTCGCTTTCAATCCGCGTATCCCGCGCCTCCTTGTGGTAAAATGAAGGGCGAACTGCGCGGCCTATTCGACGGCGCAGGCGTAAAAACCTCCCGTAACATTTCATCAGCTTCCACAAGCTTCCATAAGCTGTCATAAGATGAGAAAAGCAGAAACGGGCGAGAATGACAACGCCCCGGTTCCACAAGCTACGATTTAGAAAGAACACGGGAATTCACGCAGGAACCCGAAACTCGCAAGCACGACGGACGAGGACGCAAGAGGACGGAAGGACCAGGACGCATGTATATCCGCATTGGCTACGAGATCGAGTTTGATTTGCCCGCGCCCACGCCCATGATGCTGCTGCTGTATACGCATCCCTCCGTCACGTCCCTGCTGAGGCAGCCGGATACCATATATACCAACACAAATCTGCCCATCCACGATTTTACGGACGGCTTTGGCAACCGCGTGGGCCGCATCTACGCGCCACAGGGGACTCTTGCCCTGACCGGCGACATGGTAGTCGTAGACGACGGCCTGCCAAACCCGGTCATGCCCGACGCTGTCCAACATCGCGTGGAAGACCTGCCGGATGAGTGCCTGCAATTCCTGCTCGCCAGCCGCTACTGCGAGGTGGACAAACTTTCTGACATCGCCTGGAACCTGTTCGGCAGTGCGCCGCAGGGGTGGAGCAAGGTGCAGGCGATCTGCGACTGGGTACACAATCACGTCACCTTCGGCTACCAGCACGCGCATTATACCAAGACCGCGTATGATGTGTACGAGACGGGCAAGGGCGTATGCCGCGACTTTCAGCAGCTCGCCATCACGTTCTGCCGCTGCCTCAACATCCCTGCGCGCTACGCGACCGGCTGGCTGGGCGATCATGGCATCGTGCCTGTCCCCGGCCCGATGGATTTCAGCGCGTGGTTCGAGGCGTATCTGGGAGGGCAGTGGTGGACATTCGACGCCCGCTTCAACGTGCCGCGCATCGGCCATGTCCTGATGGCGACCGGACGCGACGCCGCCGACTGCGCCCTGACCACATCTTTCGGCTCGGCTCCGCTGACAAAGTTCATCGTGTGGTCGGATCAGGTGCAGAATACCGATCTGCCGCCCGTCGTGCATACGGCCTAGCGCAAACTTGACACCTCTTTGTGGTGACGTGTCGCAATAATCGTAGGGGCAGACCTCTGTGTCTGCCTTTGCTGGTGTACGTGTCTGCCCCGAAACGAGTCGTGTCTGCGCGGCATCGCTGTATAAAACCACATAGCGGCAAAGTCCAAAAATAAAATGCAAAAACTGTTTAGATTACAGCGTAAGAATTGGAACCTTCCCGTTGCGCTGTGCGTGTGGTACAGTAGGAAAGCGGGCGGCTAGATGTTGTACTCTAGTCATACATAATTAGTTAACCATAAAATTAACAGTTGACAACCGCAGGGAATGGGTGTATACTCAATCCAGTTCTACCTAACTTTATATTGGCACAAATTTATATTCAAGTTCTATGCGGCAATGGTTGTCGCGGACGAACTGGCCCTGGCGTCTTTGTTCTGGTAATCGTATGTCGTGTGTATCGTACTGCGTTTGTGGTTTCCACAGCGTCGTTCATATTCATGGCGTTCCTATTACTGATGCAAAGTCGTTTTTTGTTTTTGTCCTCTTCTATTTGCACAGGCGCTGATCGGACACTTGTTGTCCGCAGTTCCGAAACGAAATCAGACAGTCGAAGTTTCGTACTGCGCGATGTTCGTGTTTACGCTTTTGGCGCGGCACTGTTGTCGCTCCAGGCAGGCCGTGTATGTCTGCGGGTATCACCGAAACACACACTTGTGAGCATGTTGAAGATCTAAAATGATCTTTACGCTCGCGCCACTGTCCAGGAGAATACACATGTATCCGATGATCCAGACCGTTTCCCAGAACTCGTCCGCCAACCGCGTCGCCCTGTCCACTCTTCCGAGCGCCGATAACCTGAGCGAAAGCCTCCTATTGGAGCGCTGCAAATCCGGCGACGCCGGGGCGTGGGACGCGCTGATCCGCCGCTACGAGAAGTCCGTTTACAAGTTCGCGTATTCCCTGTGCCGCAACCACGAAGAAGCGGGCGACATCGCCGGTCAGGTGTTTCTGCGCCTGTACCAGAATCTGCACACCTTCCGCAACGAGGCCAGCTTCACCTCATGGCTTTTTCGCATCGTTCGTAACACGTACCTCGACCTGTGCGTTCGCCCCGCGCATCGCGGTCATCTGAGCCTCGACGCCAGTCCGACCAACGACGGCGAACCCACCGCAGGCCGCGACATCATGGACCCGGCCCCCAGCCCGGAAAGCCTGTGCATGGAGAGCGAGACCGCGCAACTTCTGGCGAAGGCCATCCATCATTTGCCCGCCTATCAGCGCCAAGTGCTGCGCATGTACCACACCGAAGGCAAGTCCTACGAGGAGATCGCCGAAGCGACGGGCCTGTCCATCGGAACCGTCAAATCCCGCCTGAACCGCGCCCGCACCATGCTGCGCGAACGGCTGGCTCCGTATCAGGAAACCTTTATGGTCGCCTAATCAGGCTTGACGCTTGAACAGAACGCGCTGTGCATGGATTGTAAGCAAATACAGGAAGTATGACGAATTACAAGAACGTGCAGATCGTGGTATTACGAAGTGCGGAAGAATATTTAGATGTAAAGCGTACCTGTGCAGGCCGTTGCGGCCACGAATGTCGCAGACCCTGCGTAAAGAGGTGCTACATACAAGGTGAATGCAAATAGCGACGCGCTGGTGTTTGCCGTTTGCTAAAAGAGAGAACAAGGGGCCGCAGGTAGAAATCCTACCTGCGGCCCTTAGTCGTGCGCTTATACGTTCTCCATAATCAATAAGGTTACTTGCAGGCGGGGCGTTCACGCAGCAGGTTCGCGCCCGCCACCGTCAGGCCGACAAGAAGGATAAATTCTGACAGCGACATCTACGCTCAGGGGAACAAATTAAGCTGCATCCACAGCAGACGCGCCTCGATTTGATCGGGATGGTTGATTTGCAGCCGCGCCACGGTTGCGCGTCCGGTTGGCGTTGTGCCTTCCACCTGCCCATTCTGCGCGTTGATGCGAAAATGAGCGTTCCACAGGGCGCGGCGCGGATGGAACAGTGGCACATCGGTCTGAGTATCGGCGTCGAAGCCGATCAGGGCGTTGGACTTGAACAGGTTGCAGGCGGGGCAGGCGAGGGCGGCGTTGTCCAGATCATTCGCGCCGCCCTGCACAACGGGAACGATGTGGTCTACCTCGAAGTGGAAGTTGAAGATGTCTTCGGGAGCGCGGCAATACTCGCATCGGCGGTTTGCGCGCAGGGCGGCCCCAGCGTACAGCGGGTTCATGTTACGGCGTCGCTTTGCCGCGCAGCAGATCGGCGGCGCGCTGGCCTGCCGCGCGCACTTCGGCCAGGACAAGCTGCTCCAGTTCCGCCTGGATCGCAGGAGGAAGGTTGCTGCCCGCGTCCTGCGCCGTGCGCCATTGCGCCGTCAGTTCCTCGCGCCGTTGCTGCTGTCGGGCCGAAAAGAAGCGGTCGGGCCGCTGCTGCTGCACTATCACAAGCGTAGCTGCGTCATCGTCCTCTTCCAGCAGGGGCGCTAAGGCGGCGAGCGCCTCGGCCTTTGTCCGGCCCGCAGCCTGCTTGTCGCCTGCGACGGCATGGTAGAGGGGTTGAGGCGCAGTCGTGTCCGTTGAAGCCATAGACAGAGGCGCCACAGCAGCCGTAGTCATGTTTTGTCGTCCTTCGTTCATGAAATTATTGTCGCTTCGCGCAGTGCGTAACGCCATTATAGCACGGATGTGAGAGGGCGGCAAGAGGAGAAACAACGGCAGCATTCGTCAGGCGGGCGTACAGTTGTAGTATCTGTACGCCCGCCCATCCACATTAGAAATCGAACTACTTGCAGGCGCGGCGTTTACGCAATAGGCCCGCGCCCACCGTCGTCAGGCCCACAAGCAGGGCGACGCTGCCGGGTTCGGGAACGGCAGTGGATGTGCTTTGCAGCGTGAACCCTGCGGAACCATTTGCCACGTCAAGGACGTAGCCGCTGAGGTTCGTGCCGTTTTGCAGCGTACCGAACAGCGCGTAGTCTGTGCCACCGTTTACGTCCGCGCCGATGATAGTCGCCGTCAAGTCGTAGCCGATGAGCGTAAAGGCGCCGCTCGTCTCGTCGAAGAAGTTGACGCCATTCGTATACTTACCGAACGTGCCGCCGCTGATGCTAACCGTGCTGTTGTTGTAGGCGTTTAGGAAGCTGCTGATACTGCCGCCAGTAACAACGTTGACGGTGGGATTGTACGGGTGACCTGACTGTCGGCAGCATTGCCATTGCTGTCTTTGCCGACATAAGCATAGCCCGTAACGGAGTGCGCGGCGTCTACGGTATACGTCCCTGTGGTGTAGAAGGTCTGAGCGGAAGCGACCTGGCTCAACGCGCCCAGAGCTACAACGGACAGGGCGGCGCAAGTCAGGCGAATGGAAGGGCGAGGGTACATAAAGGCTCCTTTGGAACAAGCACAATGTACACGCAGGCTGGCGTCCAGAGACGACAGCATGGAGCGTCGGGGAAATGTCACAAGGATTGTGGGGCGCGAAGGGCTAGCCTCTGCGTTCGGAGGAACGTTTTCGTCTTCATTGTACCCCGCTTATATGCCGCTCACCTTGTCGTAAGCGTAGAACGCGCGCCAAACCGCAAAACGGGTAACATTACCGAACCGCCTGACGCAAGGCGCTAGGCGCGGGGGTGGCACTTCTTATATACTTCTTTCAGCCGCTCGTTCGTGACATGCGTATAGATTTCGGTACTCGTAATGGATTTGTGGCCCATAAGTTCCTGGATGGTGCGCAGGTCTGCCCCGTGCGCCAGCAAGTGCGTGGCGAAACTGTGGCGCAGGACGTGAGGCGTGACGTTTTCCGTTAGTTCCGCCTTCTGCGCGTTCTTCTTTACGATGTCGCGGGCCGTATAGCGCGCCAGCGGGCCTCCCTTGCGGCTGGGAAACAGAAACGGACTTTGCGCCTCGGCAAGCGTCGGCCCGCTGTCGCGTGGACTAGGCCGTCCCTTCTTTTTGGCTGGGGCAGGGCGAGGCGATTGCAGGCCCTTTTCCGCCGCCCTGACCAGCATTTTGCGCTGATCCAGATACAGCGTCACGTACTCGCAGGCCACTTTGCCCACAGGAACCATGCGCTCGCGCCGCCCCTTGCCGTAGCATTTTAGCGTATGCCCCTCCAGATCCACATCGTCAATACGCAGGCCGCACAACTCCGACACGCGCAGGCCCGTGGCATACAGCATCTCGCACACGGCCTTGTCGCGCAGCGAGCGGGGATGGCCGGGGTCGGGCTGACTGAGCAGACGCTTCACTTTAGCGACGCTCAAGGTACGCGGCAGGGGACGCGCTTTTTTGCGCCCCCGTATCTCAGCCATGAAATCGTCCTTGCGTACCTCCTCGATGACCAGGAACTTGGAGAAGCTGTGCAGGCTGCCGATCTTGCGCGTAATGCTCGCGTCCGCGTACCCTTTGCCGTCGAGTTGCGTGATGTAGGCCAGGACGTGCGTCTCGATCAGGTCCGAGGGCTGCCGCGCCCCCCGCTGCATGGCGATCAGCGTAAACTCTTCCACATCCTTTTTGTAGGCATGGACGGTATTGGGCGAGACCCCGCGCTCGGCCTCCAGATAGGTGACATAACGCGCCAGTGTGCTTTGAAAATCTGTCATAACGCTGTATTCGCCATGCGCCTCCCTTTTTCCTGATACCGACCGGATTTTACCTTAGATGACACGAATGAAACGGATACACGCTGATCTGATCTTGAATCATCCGCGTGTATCTGCGTTATCCGTGTCATCTAAGGTAAAATCAGGCTGGCGGCGCGTTAATGTAAGATGAACTATGGTTGGCTGTGTTTGGGAGTGACCGGGAGGAGAGCAACATTGCAGTTACGGGGCATTATGGCGATGGTGATGGTGCGCGACATCGAGGCCGCGCTGCGCTTTTATCGCGACACGCTGGGCTTTACGGTCGAGTCGGAACAGGAAGACATCGTAACCTTTGTGGAAGGAGTGGGCTTGCAGGCCGCGCCCGAAGTCAGTTCCGAACTGCGCTTCGACCCCAATGCCGTAGTTATCGCGCTGTACGTGGACGATGTGCAGGCCACGTTCACTCAACTGACCGCAAACGGCGTGGCCTTCTTCCTGCCCCCGACGACCGAGGGCGGCATCACCTTCGCCGCCTTCCGCGACACCGAAAACAACCTCCTGCAACTGATGCAGACGGATTGAAATACAGACCACATGAAGCAGCAAATGCTTTACCGCGGATGACACGGATGAAACAGATGAACGCGGATTATCTTTGAGTCAAATCTGCGTTTATCCGTTTCATCCGTGTCATCCGCGGTAAAGCATTTCGCCCTCGTTACTGCTCCTCTGTGTTCGGGTTGCGGCGGGTGACGAGGAAGAGGATCAGGCCGGCGAGCAGGATCAGGACGCCGAACATCACGCCCGGCCCGCCGATGTGTGGCCCAAAGTCGTTGAGCAGAAAGTCCATGCGGTCAATGAGCAGGGCCAGCCGCGCCATGATGGTACTGCCGAAGATCGCGCCGAACGTGAACATCAGCATCCATCGGCCCAGTTTGGCGGAGTTTTTCAGGACAGGATGCTTCTGCTCGAACGAGAAGAAGAAGTAGCTCATCACGCATAGCAGGATAAACATAAACAGGACGTTGTTGATGGCGTCCGGGATCGAAAGCGCCTTGATGGCGGGATTACCGGGCGAGGCGGCGATGGCCGGATGCGGCACGATGGGCTTGAACGACGTGCTGATCTGCGGCCACGTATCGTTGACGAACGCCTTGAATGCCTGCCCCGACGCCACGCCCAGAAAAAAGCCGATAATCAGGCGCGAGATCCAGCTATGCTTGCGCGAAAAAATAAAGTAGTACATCAGGCCGGGAACAAGGGCCAGAATGTACCACCATTGCCCCTGATCCACAAGCGGCTTGTACCATTTGGGCAATAGCACGTCCGTCCAGGTGAGCGCGACCATGTAGCCGGTCGCCAGTCCCAAAAACAGATGCTCGAACAGGCGATAGACCTTGTTTTCCTTGTACAGCACAGAGTACAGGCCGAGTGTGCAGATGGCCCCAATCCACGAGGTCATTGTAGCGACGTGCGCGGCAAGCCAGGGTGAAAAACTCGTCATCGCGCGCTTCGTCCCCCCGGCACGTTCTGAGACGCGCCGCCCGTCCGCGCCTGCTGACGGCGTTCCAGCAGCATGGCGACGTTGCCCAGAATGATAAAGCCGATAATCAGCAGATGCGCGAGCGAACTGCTGTTGCCGGCCCGCGACGCTTTGCCGAACACGCCCAATAGCTGTTCGTACTCGGTCGCCCCCTTCAAACCATTAACTAGTCCCACGATCTGTTTGCTGTCCAGGTACGTGTACGCTTCGGGGGCCATGACAGCCGTGAGCGACGCGCCCATAGGCACACTCGCCGGCCCCTGAAAAAACTGTATCCAGATGTTGTACGTGTTGGTTCCGGTGATCTCCAATAGCAGAGACACGTCGCGCCCGCTGCTGATGCCGCGCATCACGCGCAGGCTTGCAAGGGCTTTGCCCCGTACATCGGTCACGACGCTTGCGGGGATGTCGCGCACGAACGCCTGCAAGTAGTTTTGCTGATCGGCCTTGTAGCCAAAGTTACACCAGTCCACGCCCTCCCGATAACCGTACTGCGCCTGCAAGCGCTGCGCTATGTCTTCGCCCAGCGTACTGCCCTGCGGACTGTTGAAGGCGATCATGGCAAAGCGCAGATGCCGGCGCATGACGTGTACCATCAGCGCCTCAGTCTGCGCGCCGTTTTCGCCCCGCGTACTGGCCGTCCAATCCATGCCTATCAGCACGAAACTATCCGGGGGCAGAGCCTCAATCCTGTCGTACAGGGCGAGAGTTTCCGGCGAGATGGGCGTGGGCAGGCGCGTCTTGACAAAAAACGGCGCGCACACCGCCAGCATCAGCAGCGCGTACAAAAACCGGCGATCCACCTGTTGTAAGAAACGCAGGATGTTCATAGATTATTGATATAGATTATTCGTTGTCAAAGTAGCTGCCCCGTTCGAGGCCGAGCCACAGACGCAGGGATACGGCCAGGCCGCCGATGCCCAGGCCGAACACGATGGCGCGGCTGGCGGGCGCGTTGGCTTTGGTTAGAATCCAATCGCGGATGATCTCGATATGCAGGTTGTGCGGAACCCAGGCCCAGTGCGTAAGCCAGGTTCCTACGGCGATCTGGCCGAGCATCACGAGCGTGGCCGTGACAAGCAGCAGCGTGGCCTCAACTGAGCGCACCCGAAACGCCCGGTACGACGCGGACACGATGTAAAAGGCCACGATGGAGAACATGGTGGCGTCCATTGTTTGAAACGCGCCGTCGAACAGCAGGGTATTCAGATTCTTGTTGATGCTGTTAGGATGCGCTTTCTGAAGTACGGAGATGACAAACATCAGGATCATGCCGACCAGAAAGACCGCGCTGTTAAAGGCGTCGCCGCCGCCCTTGCGAACACGCTTGCCGTGTACCTGTACGAGACTGAACACGCCCAACCCCACGGCAAACGCGGCTACGACGGCGGCGACATTGCCAAAGGGAACCACATACGGCGTGAGGAAATTGCCCACTGCCTTCGGATTTTGCGGCGTGGGAGTGGGGTGCGTGGGCCAGAAGAACTCCAAGGCCCAATACAGCCCGCCCAGAAACGTCGCGCCCTGTATGGTATACCGGCGCAGGCGTGTCGGCACAAGCGTGAGCAGGGCAAGCAACACGCCCGACGCGAGCAGTGCGCCTACAATATAACCGAGCAGGGCCGCGCCGTGCGCGGGCTGAAAAAGTCGTGCAAGCAAGCGATATGTTTCCTGTTTCGATGCAGAGGATTTATGAAGATTACTTCATAATTACTTCATAAAGAATTGTGTCAGTTTAGGGGCGAGCGTGGGCGCGAGAGAAGCCACGGCGCAGCCGATCACGACAAGGGCGATTATGATACCCTTGCAAATGTCTTGGCCGACAAGGCTGCCCAGCAGCGTCGGTTCACGGGACAGGTACGCGCTCGCCGCATAAAACTCATCCCCGATGATGACGTAATCGCAGGCCGCGATGAAGAACGGGATCTGCGTTGTCGTGGGCGTTCCCGCCACCTGGATCGCGCCCGTCTGCTGGCCCGTTTCGGCAAGGATCAGCGACTCGGCGTAGAAATAGCCGAACAAGAAACTCGCCGCCACCTTTTCGCGCCAGATGATGCCCGATACGGCAGCGGCGAACGCGAACTGCTGATTGGAAAGAAAGCGCACATCGCCCGCGTTGAACAGTTCGCTGCGCCCCTCGCGGGCATATGCGTCCTGCACCACCTCGACCGCGATGGGGTACGTGGTCGGCTCATAGACCGGCACAATCGCCCGTGTTCCGAACTTGGCGGACGAGCGAATGATGTAGCTGACGATGGACAATGCCTGAAGCGTGTCAATGTCCGTCCTGCCGCTGGTTTTGCCCAGGCCGTTGCAGCAGAGCATGGGCCGGCCCATCTCCGTAGCGCGTCCGACCGCCTCATCAATGGCGGTCAGGCCCTGAATGCGCCGGATGAAGAGTGGTCTGCGCCGCGCCGTCAGAATCATCGTCACGATAATGATGCTGAACAGCGGCACGAATAAGCGAACGGCAAAATTGGCGTGTTCCATAGTGGCGGCAGACGGCGAAATAATCTAGGTGAAATGATTTAGATGGAATAGTTCAGGCAAGTTGTTGGGCGCTGAGTTCTTCGATGCGGCAGATCAGCAGTTCGATGTTGTCGCGGGATTCCAGCAGTTTGGCGTACTGCTGCACATTCTGCGGACCGAAAACGGGGGCGAGAAACCCCGAACCCAGCAGCAGCCCCTGACCGGCCAGAAACGCGAGCGGCTTGTGCATGTCCAGCAGCAGGACGGCGGGCAAGTGCAGTCGCCGCGTATGAACTTGCTGCGCCAGTTTGTCAATCAGGCCGTCGCGCTGCGCGTCCGAAAGCGGCGCGTCCCAATCAAAAGAGTGCATGGCTGTGTTTCCATATTTATGTTTGCGTTGTGTCTGCGTAGAGTCGCGTTTGCGTAAGTCGTGTTCGCGTAGATTACGTTCCCGGCAGATGCGGCGCATAAACGGCGAGCAGGGCGAGAACGTCGGCTTGATTGCCCGCCTGACCGTCGGGCGCACAGCGCAGCAGTATGCCCCTGAATGCGTCCAGGCGCGAGGGAACCGCGAGGGACGTAAGCAGTATGCCCCGCCTGCCCACGCGACAGCGTCGTATCGCGCTCCAGGGTAAGACAATGCGCGTCGTTAGTGATTCCTGCGTTACGCCGCCGGGCGTCAAACGGTACGTGATGGGGAACAGGTACTCGCTGACACTGCCGACCAGCAGCAGCAGGGCGGCAAGGGCGGGCAGCCATGCCCCGAACATCAGCCACACGCAGGCCGCGCCGATGCCGCAGACCATGACGATGCCTGGCAGCCGACCGGGTTCCGCCCGCAGCAAATGCACCTGCCAGCACAGGGCCGCGCCCTCCTCCAGAACATCTACGCGATGCGCGTCCGTGACAGGCGCGGCGTCTCTATCCTGCGAACAGGCAGCGCCTTCCTTCGTGACATCAGCCGGCGTATGTGCGGACGCGTGTACGGGAGGACAATGATCAGACATAGGGCTTGAACAAGCTTGGGCAAAAGAAGGGTCAGGCGCGAACACACAAAATCCGGCGCAAACATCGGCCTCGACGTTGAGGGGAGAAGCGTATACAAAAATGAAGAACGCAAATGAAGAACGCAGCCGCTTCGTGATTGTCCATTATAACGATTTGCGCCCGCGCTGTCAAGCCTCTGTTGCCTGTCTTTCCTGCACGCGGCGCACGGGCGTAATCTGGAGCAGGAGCGGCGAGTTCAACACGCGGTATACTAATGTCATGAACGACAGCATGAATGCGCCCGCGCGTGTGCCATTGCCCGCTTCGCAGACGCCGCCACGCCTCCGCCTCGACTACCTGGACGGCATCCGCGCCCTGTGCGCCCTGCTCGTGGTGGCCGGACACACGGGCGACGGCGGGTTTCTGAGTAGGGCGGGCGTGTCCGCGCCCGTTCCGCTGCGCCTGCTGTTCGCGCTGTTCGGGTACGACCGGTACGCGGTCGCCGTGTTTATCATTCTTTCCGGCTACTGCCTGATGATGCCCGTAGTACGGGATGCGGAGGGACGTTTTCAGGGCGGCGTTAAGGGCTTCTTTGCGCGGCGGGCGCGGCGTATTCTGCCCCCGTACTACGCGGCCTTGGCGTTCGCTGTCCTGCTTGCCTGTACCTTGCCCGGTTACGCCTCGCCCCGCGACCTGCATGCTGACAATCTGCTCGCGCATCTGTTCCTGATACACAACCTGCTCCCTAAATGGCGATTTGCGCTTGACGGCCCGATGTGGAGCGTAAGCACCGAGGCGGAAATCTACGCGCTGTTCGCATTCGTGTTGCTTCCTCTCTGGCGGTGGCGGGGAATACGCGTTGTGCTGCCCGTCGCGTTCGGCATCGGACTGCTGCCGCATTTCGCGCTGCACAAATGGCTTGATCCGGTCGCGCCGTGGTACGCGGGCCTGTTCGCGCTGGGCATGACGGGGGCATTGGTCAGTTTTTCGCCGCGTTCGCACTGGCGAAAGTGGCGGGACAAGTTGGCGTGGGGGCGTTTGTGCGGCGGGCTGTCACTTTGCCTACTGCTTGTTTTTCTGCTCAAGCCCGCGCGCCTGCTCTCGTACCCGCTTTACATCATGGAACCGCTCGTCGGCCTGACCGCGATGTGCGGCCTGATCCACTACACGCGCCTGCTGCTTGCCCGACAGGAAAATGAGACCGCAAATTCAGCGCGTCCGCCCCTGCTGCGCTTTCTGGAATCGCCGCCGCTTGTGCGCCTGGGCCTGTTCTCTTACAGCATCTACCTGATGCACGCGCCTTTGTTTGCGCTCGCCCTGCCCCCGTTGCGCCGTTTCGCCCTGCCGCCGTACATAGGGCTGCTGTTAGTGTGGGTACTATGTCTGCCTGTTGTTTTGCTCGGTTGTTATCTGTTCCACTGCCTCTTTGAACGGCCCTTCATGTCGGGACAGGCCAGACGCACGACCGTCCATCTCCAATAACTTTCGTGCTGATCTTCGTCTGATGGGTGAATGTCGGGAAGGTTTTTGAGCAGGCAGAAGCGAACTCCCTCTGTAGAGGAGAGCAATTTGACGCACACTAATCCCCTGCTTATTGAGGAGGCCCATGCCTACAGAGCCTCCGTATACTCGGATGAGACAACGACAATCCTTCATGGCAACGCGCTTGACTGCCTGCGCGACGCCATACCCGATAACAGTATCAACTTGATATTTGCAGATCCTCCTTACAACATTGGGAAGCGTTTCGGCGAGTTTCATGATCGCTGGCCTTCTGATGCCGCTTATGCTGAATGGTGCTATGAATGGCTTGACTTGTGCGTCGCCAAACTCAAGGCCGATGGCAGCCTGTATGTGATGAGCAGTACGCAATGTATCCCCTATTTAGACTTGTACCTCCGCGACAAGATAGAAATACTGTCTCGTATCGTGTGGTTTTATGACAGTTCAGGAGTTCAGGCCAAGAACTACTACGGCTCGCTGTATGAGCCGATTTTGTTCTGTGTCAAAGATAAAAAGAATTACACTTTCAACGGGGACGCGGTCGCAGTCGAGGCAAAGACAGGCGCGAAACGCAAACTGATTGATTATCGCAAGGCAGTGCCGACCGTCTACAACAGCCAGAAAGTGCCGGGGAATGTGTGGGAGATTCCACGCGTCCGCTACCGCATGGACGAGTACGAAGAGCAT
The DNA here is from genome assembly GCA_965277875.1 of Chthonomonadaceae bacterium. Lineage (GTDB taxonomy): Bacteria > Armatimonadota > Chthonomonadetes > Chthonomonadales > Chthonomonadaceae > CAWFQB01. Next base: position 5,268,730 of record CBDIDV010000002.1, read on the forward strand.
CCCTCTCAAAAGCCAGAAGCCCTGCTGCAACGAATCGTGCTGGCGAGCAGCAATCCGGGCGACACCATTCTAGACCCCTTCGCAGGCACATTTACCACTTGCGCGGTCGCGCAGGCTTTGGGCCGCGCCTCCATAGGCATAGAAGCAGAACTTGATTACATTAAAATAGGTCTGCGCCGCCTGAACATTCAGCACGAGTTAAATGGCGAATTACTGGCTCGGCCTGGCAAAACGTACCAGAAGCCGACACAGGAACAGCCTGCTTTGTTCGAGAAGCGAATATAACCAATGATTGAACATGCGTTTACCGCAATAATAGTTCAGATTTTACAAGAAGAATTCGGCACATCCGGCGCGGAGGTCCTTGATAAAAGTCTGCTGCTGCAATATCTAAACTTGAAGACGCGTTCCGCCTATCGCGGCTCGAAAGCAAGGAGCAATTTCGCCAGTATTTATGCTTTGTATGTCCTTGCTGAAGATTACGTCAACAGAGGATATGTTGACTCAGCCACGTATGCAGATTATGAAGGCGCTCAGTTCAAAAACTTGCTGGAGAGAGCAAAGCATCTGCCATTCGGCGGCAGCCTGCAAAATCATGCGTTCAACACAAGATTAAATGGTGAGTTTGCAAAGTTTTTCCCCACTGTAGATCTGGAACCCATTGTAAGAGACCTTAAAACGAAACGATACTACATAAATGAACGCCTGCTTATCGTCAGTGTCTCGGACGGCAGGCAGAGCAATGTGGCGAAAGCGATACTGCGTATCGTCGAGGCTTACATTGCTGCCAAGCAGACGTCCTTCCTCTCCTTTGTCGAAGCCTGCCGCAACATTAAAGCCATACAGGCAGAGCAACCGGACGAGGCGCGTAAGTACATCGAAGGCTTGCTGCGTCCCAGTGTAGATGCGCGTTTGTTTGAAATTGTGAGCTACGCCGTTCTTAAAGCGCACTACGGCGAGCAGTCCATCTACTGGGGTTGGAAGAGGGACACGGTAGCACAACACTTTCTGAGGTTGTATAAGACAGGTAGAACAAACGCCAATGACGGCGGCATTGATTTTGTGATGAAGCCATTAGGAAGGTTCTTTCAAGTCACGGAAACAGTAGATGTCACTAAATACTTTTTGGACATCGAAAAGATACAGCACTTTCCGCTCACGTTTGTCGTGAAGTCTACCGAGACTGCAGAGGACATCAAAAGCAAAATCCGCGCGCAGGCCATGCGTAAATATCCCGTGAACCGTATTGTCGAACAGTACATGGCCTGCATCGAGGAGATCATAAACATCCCTGAACTTCTGGCCCGCTTTCAGTCCATTGTGGATGCGGGTTCTGCGTCTGCTGTAATGTCGGAGATTGTTCTGCAAAGCCAGGTTGAATTCAACTTGTCCGAGGCGGAAGATGACTCAGACGCGGATATAGAGGATACGATAGAAAACCTGGCTGCAGAGTAGCCAGCATTCTGTTCGGAGCATGTGCGTTTGGTCACGACCCCTGAGTTAAAAAGAGCTTCCAGTTCTCTTGCGGAGAAAAAACGAACATTCAAAGCAAGTTACACAGCTTCTTTTATATTGTATTATCTGCTGCTTCTGTCTGCGCGTAGGTGAATACGGCGGCGAGCAGGGCATCCCAGGTGTAGTAGTGCGCGGGTATCTCGGCGAGGGCGAAGGCGCGGACGCCACGCGACTCGAAGCCGGGGGGCAGCGGATCCAACCGCATTATGGCGCCTATGTACATGGCGGCAAGCGTCGTGCCGCTGTCCTCCGCTGTCAGCGTATAATGGCCGAGCAGACGTATAGGGCCGAGGGTCAGGCCCGCTTCCTCGTAGGCCTCGCGCCGTACCGCCTCCTGTTCACTCTCTCCCGCTTCCAGATGCCCGCCCGGAACGCACCAACCCCGCCCCGTAATGTCTGCCAGTACGAAACGCTCGCCCTGCATCGCGAACACAAGGGCCGCTGTTACAGGCGCATCGGGCAGCGTCTCGCCATGCGGCAGGAATACGGCGCGCATTTTGCCCCATTGCGCGGGGGGAAATAGTGTCTTTGCCATGCTGTCGTTCCTGCCCTCCGAGAGACACAGGCCAAGCCCGCCCTGCCGCTCCACTTCAAATCATTTACAACAGTGCCGCAACGTGCTACAATGAACAAACGCGCGGCAGGCTGTCAGCGGGGCGGGGCGGGAGGCTTCGAGGGCGCGTTTGGCTCCGGCAGCGATACAGCCGCCGCATACGGCGGGGGCGGACTGTTGACCACGACGCCCAGCACATCCCGCATTCGCACCGGCCCGAAGAAGCGGCTGTCCTCGGACACCCGCAGGTTGTCCCCGATGACTACCAGATACCCCCTCGGCACGAACAGGCGCGATGGATGACCGGGCAGGAAGGTGTCGGGCTGTTCGTAAAAGTCTTCCAGCCCCGGCGTCAATGGAAAGTACGGGAAGCCGATGGTCAACTCCTCGCCCTCCAGACGGTATATGCGCTTGATGAGTACGTCCCGGTCATGCCGCACCAGTACCACGTCGTTGTGTTTGAGCGGCGGGCTGAACGGGGCGCGGCGCTGCACCAAAACGACCTGTCCGCTCTCATAAGTGGGTGACATGCTATCGCCGCGCACGATGCCCATGCGAAACAGCGTTACAAACAGGGCGACGACCACGAGAAACACGCCCACAAACAGGATCTGGCGGCGAACTGAGCGCGACATGGCAGATGTCTCCCAATAGTGAATGCTTTGATGAACGCTTCGATGAACGCTTTGGTGATGAACGCTTCGGTGATGAATGCTTCGGTGATGAATGCTTCGATTATACACGAAAACGAGGTTTTAGCCTGTGCCTGATATTGTTCGCAGCGACCTGCTGCGCGGCGACAATGCCGCCCTTGTTTTGCTGGCGCTGCTGGTTATGACAGGCTTTCTGCTGCTGGGATGGACCTGGAGCGCGCTGCGCCTGCGCGCCCTGAACCGGCGACTGTCCGCTCTGGCGCGCGGACAGGACGGCCAAAACTTGGAACAGGTGATCGCCGCGCATTTTGATCGCGTGGAACACAGCCAGACGCGCATGGACACAATCGAACAGGCGCTGGGCGTGGTGCAGGCGCAAATTCCCGCGTGTCTGCAGCGTGTGCATCTTATCCGTTACGACGCCTTCGAGGACGTGGGCGGCGAGCAGAGTTTTTCCTTAGCCCTGCTCAACGCGCAGAGTGACGGCGTCGTCCTTACCAGCGTTTACAGCCGCATGGACGTGCGCGTGTATGCCAAGTACATTCAGGGAGGGCAGGCCAGCCACACCCTTTCTCAGGAAGAGCAGCGTCTGCTGCGCGAACTGGCCGCGCGCTGAAAGGCGCAATCTCACAAGTATCAAGAGTATCATTAGAACATCGCAAAAGAGCATCACGAAAGAGCATCACAAAGACAAACACGTTAGCCGCGGATGACCAACAGCTAATCATCGCGCAGCGCAGGCGCTGCATACCAACTAAATACTCATTCTAAATACTCATTGAATGCCCACTGAATCTATAATGGACGCAAACGAGCGAAATCTGATCGAAAAATGCAAGCAGGGCGACCGCAGAGCCTACGACACGCTTATTCGGGGCTACGAGAAGCGCGTTTATAATCTGGCGTACCGCCTGAGCGGACATTATGACGAAGCCAACGACATCAGCGTGGATGCGTTCGTGCGCGTGTTTCAGGCATTGCGCCTTTTTCGGGGCGACGCCAATTTTTCCACATGGCTGTTTCGCATCGTCACCAACGTGTATCTGGATCGGCGCAAGCGCACCCGCAACAAGCAGCATCTCAGCCTGGAAGAGTACATCGAACTGGAAGAAAACAGCGTGGCGCGGCAGGTGGAAGACCCTGCCCCCACACCTGCCCTGCGCGCCGAGGCCCGCGAACGCCAGGACATGCTGCAAAGCGCCATCAACGCCCTGCCCGATTATCAGCGCGTGATGATCGTGCTGTACCACACCGAAGGGCTGTCCTATGAGGAGATCGCCGAGGTGTTGTCCCTGCCTATCGGAACCGTCAAGTCGCGGCTGAACCGCGCCCGCCTGACATTGCGGGAAAAACTTGAACCGCTCAAGGAACTATTCTAAACGGGATGTCGTCAAAAAAGACGCGCGGTAGAATCTGCATTTACAATGTCTTGGTTAATGCTGTTGCAGCACAGCCGTTGTAATTCGGCGCTTTTACGACATCGTAAAGTGACGGCGCTTCACCAAACGGCTTCAACGGAGCGTCGGTTGTTTCAACACCGCCGCTTACATTCTGTCCGCGCTTGCTTTGAACCGGCTGATCGTCAGCGGTACGCAATTTTTGTTTGCAGGAATACTCCCATGCAATGCCAACAGGCACACGAATATTTTTCCGATTATGTGGATCGCGTCCTTGATCCCGCCTTAACGGTCAGCGTGGACAATCATGTCGCAGGCTGTGCAAATTGCCGCGACAACGTGGCCGGGTTGCGCCGCGTGTGGACGCAGCTCACCGATATGCCCCAGGTGGAGCCGCCAGCCAGTCTTCACGCGGCCATTACGGGCGCATTGGACGCGCAGCAGGCCCAAGAGACGCGCGCTGTCACGCGTCCTGCGCGCATTCCGGCCTTTGATTTGCGCGCCCTGTTTCAGCCGCGCAATTTTGCCTATGCAATGGCCCTGGTAGTTCTGGCGCTCGGAAGCCTCGAAGTGGTGCATAGCCAGCGCGCCGCCTTCGACCCGCTGGGTGTGCTTCTGCGCCTGATTCAGCCCGCTCAACATGCGGGCAGCGTCATGCCTGCCGTGACCGCCACGCGCAGCGAATGGATCCGCGCACAGGACGGCGGTACGCTGCTCGTTCATCTGAAAGCCGCAGTTCCAGCCGACGCAACCCTGCCGGCCCTGAACTATCATGCCGACCTGGTCAAAGGCGACCCGACCGTTCTGGCCGCGCATCCCGACCGCGCGCTGACAAGCGTAGATGGGCATTTTAATATGGGCGGCGATGCTGCGATTTCTCTGCCCATCCCGGCTGGACAGGATGTAAACGTTCCCGGCTTCGCGCTCATTGTTACGCTGTCCCTGCCGGAGCAAAACAACGGCGCCGAGTCACAGCGTATCGTGATCCCGCTCAGACCCTCCACTGCCGCCGACAGCAAATAAGCTAAGAACTACGCAAAAAAGCGAACGCCCTTTGTTCGCTTTTTTGCTGTCTTGAGCCTGTTGGTTCAGGGCGCTGGCCTGGGCGCGACAAGCGCGGCGCGGGGTGGGCGAATAAAGCGCACCGTGTCCATCATAGCCCGAAACACCGGCTGCATCTGCGTATAAACCGCAGCGGGACAGGAAAAGATAAACGCGATGGTACGCCCGTCCGTCTCTACCTGATGCAGTTCGATCTGTCTGTCCCCCTCGCGCAAAATCGCTTCTAGTCCGGCTTTCCCATCCACGGCATACGGCACAAGCGGCGCGCGGCGCTGCTGAAGAAACGCCTGTGTTTCCTGCCCAAGCAGCGGACGTTCGCGGTTGTCTATGATTTTCAGCGTGGAGCCGTTCGGCCCGGCCCAAGCAACGCCATCGGCAGGAACGGTCGCTGCCTGCTTCCATTCCAGGGGCAGCAGCAGTCCCCACCACGCATCATTCGGCTCCAGCGCGTAATAGGTCTGCACCAGGACGCGAGGATGACGTACACTCTGCCATTGCAGAATGCCTGCGGCCAGAGTCAGCGCGAGCATCGCACCGCTCGCGGCCCAAACAGCCACACTTTTCAGGCGCGGCACGGTCTCTTCTTCCAGTACGTCGGGCATCCAGACAAGCGCGGCCACGCCGCCGCCCAGCAGCCCGCCCAAATGCGCCCACTTGTCCAGGTTCAAGCCGGGTATGAGATTGATGCCCAGATTGATCAGCGCGGCACGCGCAAGCTGCGTTAAAATGGCTTTGCGGGCGCGCGGATCAATGCGATCTTTGAAGCGCAACGGAAACACCAGGCCCGCCCCGATCAGTCCGTACAGCGCGCCCGACGCGCCGAGCGAGGGGACCGGCGAAAACCAGAAGCTGAACAAATTGCCCGCGATGCCCGCCAGCATGTAGATCAGGAAAAACTTGCGCGCGCCGTAAATACGCTCCATCGGTACGCCCAGCATCAGCAGGGTCAGGCCGTTCGCGCCGATGTGTCCCCAGTTGCCGTGCAGGAAAACAGGCGTGAGCAGCCGCCACCACTGACCTGCCCGTATCAGGCTGTTCTCTTTGTCGCCGAACAAGCGCGCGACAGCCGCCACATTGCCTTGCCCGACATGCAGCATGGCGGCGAAAACGGCTGTGATGGCGACGAGCATCAGGACGCACGCATAAGGAAACGGCAGCGGCAGCGGTTCTCCCTCCCCGGCATCCTCCGACGAAGGCCCGGCAGATTCATCGGAAGGTTCGTCGGAAGGTTCATCAGGCTCCGGCGACTCATAAACGGCGCGCTCCAACTGCTGATTGACTTGCCGCTCCGACTGCCGCATTGAGTAAGTCTCTTCCTGCCGCTGCGTCACCCGGCGATTGTCCTGACTATCTTCATGACTATCTTCGTGACTATCTTCCGGCTGATTTTCCGAATCATTTTTTTGAGGATCTTCCACGCGCGCTCCTGCATCTCACGAATCAGCCCCTGACGACCTCTATTTGTTGAAAGTTTTGCTTTGACCCGCGCAAAACAGGTAAAAGCGGGAACAGGAGGCGGGGCTTGCGCCCGTACTCAACCCGACACTGTCCTGTTCGGCTCTGTGTATGCAGCTGCCGAATGGAAAACCTGCTTTGATTGTTGCCTGTTCTACGATATTTTCTACAATGTTCGTTCCGGCAAAAATGCGGGGGGGCTTGCCGCCGCCAGGTTCTATAAAAAGACGAGGGACGGAATACTGGAGCAAAATCTGCCGCCCGCTGTACAATGATACCGCGCCCTGACCCGTCCGGGGCTACGGCGCAGCCGCTTTTGCTCCGACAATAGCGGCATTCACATAAATCAACATAAGTTAAGCCGTCGCGCCAAAGCGTTTTCATGCCTGCGCCGCCCGGACGCGCTGCCCTCTGCAAAGAATGCAGATGCAGAAACCTGTGTTTGTCTGGTAAACTTTAAGAGGAAAGCAGACGCCGGATACGCGATATGCGCGCTTGTAGTTTGCGCCCTTTTGACTTCAAGGATATTTTCGCTTCTATTTTCGCTTCAAATAGTCTTTCGGTTGATTGACCTTAATACGATGAGTTGTAGTACGGTTGATTTTCCGTTTAATTGGTTTTTCGTTCAACGGTTCGGCAATAGCGGCATGGCGGGGCAAAATCCTCGGACTGTCGCAAGGATGTTGGGAGGCACCGGCAATGCGTGTATACGGCTCTTCGCCCCTGTTTAACTACGTGGAAATGGTATTTCGATCCAAAAGGCTCTTCGTTGTCTCGGTCATTCTTGCCACTCTGGCGACGACGGCGTTCTACCGCTCGCGCACCAAGACCTACAACGCCCAGATGGTGGTCTTCATGACGGGGTCGGACACGATAGGACTGGCCGACGAGTCGCAGCGGGGAAGCATCGGCTACAAGATAAACTATCTGAGCATGCTGATCAGCGAGCAGGACTTTATCAAGCAGGCGATGCGCGACGGCCAGCTGAACCGGGGCAAATCCGAACTGGAATTCGCCGACTTTTGCAAAAAGGTTACGAACTCTCTCAACTTCACCGCAAACGGCAACGTTCTGAGAGTCACCTGCCAGTGGCCCGGCCCCGAATGCGCGCAGATTGTGCAGGCGGTCTACAGCCTGTACAGCAACCGCGTGTTTGAGGACGAGACCGTGCTTTCCACGTCCCGCACCAACCTCCTGAAAGTGCTGCTCAACGAGTACAGTACCAAGCACCGCAACCTGGATCTTAAAGTGCGTGACTATCAGCTAAACGTCATGGCCCACAAGAATACCGCCGGGTTCGAGGCGGCGAATGCCGAATACGCCGTTATGAAGCGTCAGGTGGAAACGCTGACCGAAGACCTGCAGGCCGCCATCAAGCAGCGCGACTTTATCCAGGCGGAACTGGCGAAAACAAAGCCGACCATCGTAGACTCGCAGACCTTTACCGGCTTCGCGCAGTCCGATGTCAAGAAGAACGCGGAGAAAGCGCAAAACGACGCTCAGGAAGCGCTGAACGCGGTTCAACTCAAATATACCGACAACGCCCCGCAGGTCAAGGCCGCCAAAGAAAAGTACGAAGAAGCCGCAGCCGCGCTCGCCAAGATAAACAAGCAGGCCGAAGCCGCCGGCGCCACGCACAAGGCGAGCGATCTGTCCACCATCAAGGAAAGCGCCAACCCGCAGTATCAGCAGCTGCAAACCCAGCTTTCCAACCAGACGCTGATCATCGGCAGCACCCAGAGTCAGTTGGACAAGGCCCGCGCGCAGTTCACCGAAATTGACCAACGGCTGATGACCGTGCCGGATGAAGCGCTCAAGTATAAGACCATGACAGCCGATATGGGATTGTACTCGAAAATGCAGGATGACCTGCGCGCCGAACTGGAAACGGCGCATCTGAGCGAACTGCGCGACAAAGAATTGAAAACAAAGGAAATGCGCGTCGAGGTGCAGCCGGAAGCCGAGGCGGAAGTAGGCGGCGCGCGCACCGCTCTGCTGCTCGGAGCCGGCCCGATCCTGGGGCTGATCGTGGCATTCTGCTTCAGTCTGCTGGCCGAGTCGCTGGATCATTCGATCCGCACGCCGATGGAAGTGGAAACCTTCCTCAACAAGCCGGTTCTGGCCGTCCTGCCGCGCATGGACGCCAAAAAAGCCAATAAGAACGCCGGCAGTAAGCAGTTGAGTGCGGGTGACAATGACCGGCCCAGCCTGCCCTCCTAGCCCCGGCGCGCTGCCGGAAAACCGGCGCACAAAACGACGAATGGATGCAGGCCGAAATGGAAGCCTTTTCGGGCCGACGCAGCCGCTGCATGAAGGACGATGAGACGATGGTAAAGCAATCTGCGCCCGGCAGTCTGGCGCGCGCAAATGGACACGGCGCGAACGGAAACGGCGCGAACGGGAACGGACACTCAGGCGGCGATAGCATCAATCTGGGCGGACGCCTGATTATCCCCGAAGAATACGCGCGCCTTCATGCCGACCTGGAGCGCGCGAGCAGTCCGAGCCGCTGCTTTGTGGTGGGCGTGACCAGCGCGGTCTACGGTGAGGGTAAAACCACGGTCGCCATGAACCTGGCGGGAACCATTGCCCAGAACTCGCCCCAGCGCGTGGCCCTTGTAGACGCCAACCTGCGCAACTGGGATCTGCAGACCCGCCTGGGTATAGCGAACTGCACGGGTCTGGTAGATGTGCTGGAAGGCGGCGAGGACGATCTGACGAACGTGATCCAGAAGACCGAACTGGAAAATTTCACCGTCGTTCCCGCAGGCCGCGCCGCCGTCAATCCATACCGCCTGGCCCGCTCGCCGCGCCTTCAGGAAGTGATGGGCGCATTGCGCATGGCGAACGAGTTTATCGTGATGGACATGGCCCCGATCCTGCCTGTGGCCGACACGCGCGTTCTCGCGGGCATCGTGGACGGCATCGTCATGGTCGTGTCGGCGGGCGTCACGCCCCGCGAGATCGTGCAGCGGGCCATAGACGCGATTGGCAGCGAGCGTGTACTGGGCGTCGTTCTCAACGGTACGCAGACCGCCATGCCCAAGCCGCTGCAAAAGTATTTCTCTTAGGAAAGGAGAAGATAGTAGATATTAGATGTTAGTGAAATGTGCCGTTCAATCAGGCATGAACTGATATTAGTATCAAATATCTACTATCTATCTCAACGGATGTGGCTATGGCATGGATGAGTTTGGCGTTCGCGTCACCCCCGGAGGCCGCTTTAGCGGCCCTGATGCTGCTGCCGCTGCTCTTCTTTACACTATGCGCTGTGTATCTGCTCAGGCTTATGGTGTACGCGTTGGCCGGGCGTGGCCGCGTGGCCGTTCTAAGCCCGCCTTCCGCTCCCTCCGCGTCGGCCTCCGAACATTCCCATCCTGCCTCTGCCGCTGCGGTTCAGGCCCCACCGCCCGCTCTGAGCGGTAAGAGCGTGACGCGCTTCCTCCTGTTGCTTCCCGCGCATAATGAAGAGATGCTGCTGGGCGCGGCCCTGACCGCGCTGCAAAATCTAAGCTATCCGCGCGGCCTCTATGAAGTGGTCGTAATCGCCGATAATTGTACTGACGCGACCGCGCGCATCGCCCGCGAAACCGGCGCGCTAGCCCTGGAACGCGCCGATACGACACGCATCGGCAAGGGCTATGCGCTGGAAGACACTCTGACATGGCTGCTGTCGGAACAAAAGACCGCATCGTCAGGCACGGACGCGGCGAGCGGCGATATACTTGCAGCACAGCCGGAGCCGTCAAAGATGGGTTCGCAGGCGGAAGCGGGTCTAAGGCTCGATCCGGGCGTGATGGACGCGCGGAACGAGGCGGCCTGGGAACGGGCGCGGCAGTTTGGCGCGGTCGTGATTTTGGATGCGGACACGTTCGTCTCGCCCAATCTGCTGACCTCTTTTGACCGCGCGCTTTGCGCGGGCGAAAGCGTGATACAGGCGCGTTACGACGTGCTGAACACAAATGAAAGCTGGCGTACTCGGCTGATGAGCTGCGCCCTGGCAATGGCCCACGTTGTCAAGCCGCTGGGCCGGGAACGTCTGAGGCTTTCCGACGGTCTAAAAGGCAATGGCATGTGTTTTGCCCGTCAGATCGTTGTAAGCGTGCCGTGGTCGGGCGAGTCCATCACGGAAGACATCGAGTATACGCTGCGCGTGTGCCGCGCAGGGCATCGCGTGGCCTTTGCGCCCGATGCCTGCGTGTGGGCGCAAATGCCGACCACGGGCGCGCAGGCCGCCAGTCAGCGGCAGCGGTGGGAGGGTGGGCGCTACCAGTTGGTTTTCAAGGTGGCTCCGCGTCTGCTGAAAGAAAGCGCGCGGACTGGCAACCGCCTGCTGCGCGACCGGGCCATCGAATTAATCGTGCCGCCCTTTGCGGAGATGTTCGCGCTTCCGCTCGTATTGGGTACAATATGCGCGTTATGCGCGGCCATGCTTCACTGGCACACAGCCGCATTGCTTGCAGGCGCGTGGGCATTTGTATTGGCGATGCAGGCTGCGTACCTGCTGGGCGGCATGTGGATCGCCCGCGTTCCCGCTCGCGTTGTTTTCTCGCTGCTGCGGGTTCCCTTCTATATTATGTGGAAGCTGGGCCTGTATGTCGCAATGGCGCTGGGACGCGGGGCAGGCGGCTGGAAACGCACCGAACGCCACGAACTCAGCAAATAAACTGGCGAATCGGGTTGAATGGCGAACATAGTAGTCAAGGCTGAACGGCGTCGTCTCCCTCTGTGACTGCATTCGTGTCCGGCAGGACGCTCGGCGCACAGCAATGAGCAGACGGATACGTTCTCTGTACCCGGATCACAAGCAATGGCTGACAGCCAGGAACAAACATGCGCGCACTAGTCTGCATTCTCAGCACCCCTGTGGATGTACTGGATACCCCGGCGGTTTTGGAACGGCTGGAACAGTTCATACAGGAAAAGCGGTTTCATCAGGTCGCCACGGCCAATGTTGACTTTGTCATCAACGCCATGTCGGACACGGAACTGCGCCACATCCTGCGCGACTGCGACCTGGTCACGCCGGACGGAATGCCGCTCGTGTGGGCCTCGAAGCGGCTGGGGCAGCCGCTCCCGGAGCGCGTGACCGGCGCGGACATCGTGCCGGCCCTGGCCGAACTGAGCGCCCGCAAGGGCTATCGCCTGTACATGCTCGGCGCGCGGCCCGATGTGGCGCAGGCGGCGCGTGACCGTATGCTTGCCGCCCATCCCGGCCTGCAGATAGTCGGCTGCGTGTCGCCGCCCGTGCAGCCCCTCGACGAGATGGACAGCGCGGCCCTGATTGACGACATACGCGCCGCGCGCCCGGATGTGCTGCTTGTCGCGTTCGGCAATCCCAAGCAGGAAAAGTGGATATACCGCAACCGCCACGCGCTGCGCGACGTTCCCGTCTGCATCGGCGTGGGTGGAACCTTTGATTTCATGGCGGGCAACACAGCGCGCGCCCCTCAGTGGATGCGGAGTACAGGCCTCGAATGGCTGTACCGGCTTGCTCAGGAACCTCGCCGCCTGTGGAAGCGCTACACGCGCGACATCGGGCATTTCGGGCGTTTCTTCGGGGCGCAACTGCGCGCAGACCGCTTTAATGGGCCATGCAGGGAGCCGGTCTGGAGCGAGGAACGGCGTGGCGACTACACAATCATCAGCGTGGAAGGAATGCTGGATGTGTTGTCCCAAAACGAGCTTCAAGCGCGGGCGGAACGGGCGTTCAGTCTGCCGACCAGCCTAATTTTGGATTTGACGCATACCGATAGGATTGACGCATCCATCGTCGGCACGCTGCTTAACCTGCCGCGTCACGCCGCGTATGCGGGCCGTGACCTGCGCGTTGTCGGTGCCAACGCGCGTATTCAATCTATTCTGCATGTCACCCGCGCCAGCGAGACCCTGACGCTGTATCCCTTGCTTGCAGACGCGCTGGACCCCGCCCGCGCAGTCGAACCGCCGCCGCCGATCACCGCGCCCGCAACCGTTCGCTGACAGGCGACCCAAGAACGCCGAAGTCAAACCCGACTACTAAATCAGAGATCAAACCCGAAGGCTGCGCCTGAAAGCCAAACCTAGAAGAAACCATGCACCTCGACGTTCAACTGCTTTATATGTTTATCGGCATCGGACTGATCTCGCCCAAATTGTCGTGGCGCGGCTGGTTCGGCGTCTGCATGGCTATTTTTGTGTGGATGATGTACAACTGGCTGCACCACTGACCTGACCACTTTCCGGCAAAAGAAAGCACTATGTACGACACGCAATTTTCAAGCGTCAAGGATCTCGTCGGGCAGCAGCGGCTGCGGCGCAACGTCACCCTGGCCCTGTTCACGGCTACGCTGGGGGCCATCTTCGGCGTGATGGTGTGGATCGCCTACAAGATGCCCACCGTGAAGCCGCCCCTGATCCTCGCTCTGGGAACGCTGATGTTCGTGTGTCTTGTGGTTCCCGTCATCATCTGGAATTATCCGCGCGCGGGCCTGTTCATCATCTTCGGCGCCACGACGATTCTGCCCGCCGACCCGCGCAGCATCAATCAAATAAAGATCACATCCAACTTTCCCTTTTTCCTGAACCTCAACAATGTTGGGGAACAGTACGGCATCGGCGGCTTGGCCCCTTTCAAGTTCAGCCCCGCCGAACTGTTGGCCGTGGTGGCCCTGCTTGTGTGGACGATACGCGCCATCGGGCGGCGCGAGTTGAAGTTCGAGCGCGGCCCGTTTATGCCTGTCCTGCTGCTGTTCGCAGCCACGACCGCGATGGGATATTTGCATGGCGTGGCTACCGGCGGCGATCCTATCATGGCGCTGTGGGAGGCCCGCGCGCAGTTCTATCCCCTGCTGCTGTATACGCTGACGATCAACCTTGTCACGGAGCGTAAACACGTCGTGATTCTGCTCTGGACGGCCTTTGTCGGGTTGAGCGTGCTTAGTCTGGTAGGCGTTTCCAGCTACTTTCAGCAGCATGGCGTGATCGGCGACCAGGGCGTCTTGGACCATGAGGACAGCCTGATCTTTAACGTGTTCTTCTTCCTGATGATCTATCTGAAGCTGAACGGCGGCAATCGTCGCATGCTGCAATGGGGCTGTGTTTTTTTGCCGACCGTGCTGTTTTCGTTTCTGGAAAACCATCGGCGCGCGGGAACGGCTGCTTTCGTGATCGCCTTCATCGCCTCGCTTCCCGTTATCTATGTGCTGTTCGAGGAGCGGCGCAGGCAGATCGTCGGTTTCATCATCGCCATCGTCGTTTTCAGCGCCATTTATGTTCCCGCCGGGTGGAACTCGATGGCGGCGTGGGCGCAGCCGGCCCAGGCGATCCGCAGCAACTTCTCGCCGAGCGACCGCGATACCGAATCCAACCAGTACCGCCTGACCGAAGACTATGACCTGAACTACACGCGTAACCTGTCGCCGCTCATCGGTTACGGCTACGGCAAGCCCTACATACAGCCCATACCCTTGCCCGCCGTTTCCACGGACTTTTTGAAATTTTTTGCCCATGACAGCGTCCTGTGGATCTGGATGCGGACGGGGCATGTCGGGTTTTTCGCCTTTATGCTGTTTATGGCGACCGTCTGCATACGCGGCCTGCAAATCTGCCGCGTAACGAAAGAGCCGCTTTTGCAGGCGGCGGGCCTGATGGGCGTGATGTTTGTGCTGATGGCCTTCATCTACGGCAAATACGATCTCCAGTTGACGAACTATCGCACCATGATGATGCTGGGTGTGTGGATCGGCATAGTGGGCGCTCTTCCCCGCCTGAACCGGGCGGAGCAGGCGCAGGCCGAAGTCATTGAGGAGCAAAAGATGCAGGACGAAGCCTACTCCTTCGGAAGCATGACCGGGATGCTGGAGGGCGACCCGCTGTGATCTTTACGACTTGGCCGTTCCTCGTCTTTATGACGTTTGTGTTCGTTTGCTATTGGTGGCTGGTTCCCGCAGCGTGGCGGCGCGCTTTCCTTCTGTTGATGAGCCTGGCGTATTTCACGTACAGTTATCCGCCCTATGCCCTGCTGCTCGGCTCGATGACCGTAATCGTCTGGGGGGTAGGCAGCCTGCTTTTCGACCTGCGGGCGCGGGACGCGCCGCCGCGCCGCCAGAAGGCCGCGCTGGGCGTGGGCCTGTTCCTGTGCATCGGCGTTCTTGTCCTGTTCAAGTACACGCGCATGGTGGCCCTGACCTGGAACGGGTTTGCGAAAAACTACGAGGTAGGCACTTCCATAGACGTGCCGCACTTTCTAATCCCGCTGGGCATTTCGTTCTTCACGTTCGAGTTTATCCACTATCTTGTGGACGTGTATCTTGGCAAAGTAGGGCGTAAGGCCAGCCTGCTTGATTTTAGCTTGTTCGCGTTCTTCTTTCCGAGCCTGGTGTCCGGGCCGGTCAAGCGGTTCCAGATCTTCCAGCAACAGGGCATGGAAGTGGAGCGCTTTCAGGCCAGTTACGTCGCCGAAGGCCTGCGCCGCATCGTGCTTGGCATCGCCAAAAAACTGATCGTGGCGGACACAGCCAGCGTGTTTACGGTTCCGCTGGTCGCGCCCGATTCGTATACGCGGCCCATGATCTGGTTTGCCATGTACGCGTATGCTGTGAAGATATACTATGATTTTTCCGGCTATACCGACATCGCCATCGGATGCGCTCAACTGCTCGGCTACCGCCTGCCGGAGAACTTTGAAGGCCCGTACCGCCAGCCCAACATACAGAAGTTCTGGAACAAGTGGCACATGTCGCTGTCAAGCTGGATACGCGATTACATCTACTTTCCCCTGGGCGGCAGCCGGGTCGGCAAAACGCGCGCCCTGTTCAACCTGGTTCTGGTGATGGCGATCTGCGGCCTGTGGCACGGCGCGAACTGGAACTTTGTCGTGTGGGGCATCTGGAACGGCCTGGGTCTGGCGGGCCTGCAAATGTTCCACCGGACGGGGCGGGCCATGAAAGATACGCTGATGGTGCGCGTGGTCAGCACGGCCCTGACGATTCAGTTCGTATGCTTCGGCTGGGTGTTCTTCGCCGCGCCGGACCTGCCCACCGCCCTCGACGCGCTGCATCGCATGTTCTGAATCCGGCATATAAAATGCCGGTTGTTAGGCCCGCGGCCAATCGTCTCGCAAATGGCAGATGTTATGAGCAGTGGGTGTGAAAGCGTGATTTCGCAGGCGTGTAGAGATAAACAGGACAGTTGGCCGCAGGCCCAACAATCGGCATTTTATATGCCGGATCATGGCGGGAAGAACTTATGTTATCCTCATGGAAACGAGATATGCTGACGGGGCTGCTGTGGGCGCTGCTGATATTGGTCAGCCTTCTGTTTTACACCGGCACGGCGTCGCACTTTATATACGTTGACTTTTGATATGCCCATGAACACTCCAAAAGTGGACCCGAAATCGGATTTCGCGAAAGCGAACGCGCAGGGCGAGGACAGAGAACTGGCCGATGTCGTGATCGCGGCCCAAACTCATGACGAGCCGTTCCGCCCGTGGTATATCACGCTGCGGCCCTGGCTGTTCTGCCTGCTGTTCCTCGCCCTGGCCGAGATCGGGGCCAGGCTGTACTATGATACGGGCCTGAGCCTGCGCCGCGAGCGGTTCGACAACTTTCCCACGGCGGCCACGGAAAACGCGTTCGTGGCGCAGATGCGGCGCGACAAGGCTTACAAAGTTGTACTGGTCGGCGACAGCACGATTGTCGGCTCGGCCCTGCTGGAACACAGTCAGACTCTGCCGCGCTACCTGGAAGACGATTTGGCGCGCCTGGTTCCCGGACGCGAGATCCATGTCTGGAATCTCAGCCTGGCGGGCGCGCGCTCGCCTGACATGCTGTGCCTGCTTCGTAAAGCTCTGGAAGGCAAACCCGATTTCGTGGTCGTGGAAGGCAACTATTATATTGCCGCAATGGGCGTGGGCGGCGCGGCCCTCGCGGAACCCTGGCTCGCCTACAATCTGACCGATGTTCCGCCTGCCGTACTGCCCTATGTTCCCGCCCGCGACGCCAAGAAGCGGATGGAAGACGGGCTTACGGCCTTTGTGGAAGATAAGGTCCGTTTCGTGGGAATGAGGCAGGCCATCAATGCCAGTTTGTTCGGCGTACAGCCGCGCGTTCCTTATCCCGATCCGAATCCTTTGCTGATGGCGGGCGTTCATGCCGCTAGACTGGCGGGCCAACTAAGCCCGCAGGTGTGGAGCCGGCGCGGCCCCAATTTCGCGCCCGAACATTTCATGCGGGATTACAAAAACGATTTTTCGTCCGAGGACATCTATCCCCGCTTCTACCGGGACATTGTCGCGGAACTGCAGCGCAGCGGCCTGCCCTGCTTGACCTATATGACGCCGCAGAACCCCGCCGTGACAAACCTGAACCTGGATGACAACGCGTATAAAGCGCGGCGGCAGAAACTGGCGGTCTGCATGACGGGCGCAGGTATCCCGAACAAAGATTACAGCAGTCTGGTTCCCGACCCGCTGTTCAACGACAACGACCACATGATGGCCGAAGGCAACCACAAACTCGCCGACGCGCTGGCGCAGGAGATCGCGCCGCGCATTCAGGGCCAAATCAGCGGGAGCGAAAAGCCGCACCCCCTGGCAGGCCGATAATATGCGCGTATGGTTTGGCGCGAACTCAGGAATTTGCCGGTATATGCGCGGTGTCGTCACGCCGAAATAATGCCCATGATGCATTCAATCACGCAATCCATGCCAGAACCAGCTGTACAATCAGCCGCCGCCTTCGCCGACCCCGTGGCGGCTGGAACGGACGCAGCGGACAGCCAGGCTGTGAGAGGAACGGACGCGCCCGAACCGGCGCGCAAGCCCGCGCGCCTGCACCTGGACTTTCTGGACGGCCTGCGCGCGCTGGCCGCGCTGACAGTAATCGTGGATCATGCGTACAGCATTGTCTGGTACGAGGCGGCGGGGGCGGCGACCGGGGGCAGCGCGTACTGGCTGGGCTACTCGCAGATGATCGGCCATTTTGCCGTGACCACGTTTATCGTGCTGTCGGGATATTGCCTGATGCTGCCCGTCGTTCGGGCGGGCGGCGTATTGAAAGGCGGGGCGGGACTGTTCTTTCGCAAGCGGGCAAAGCGCATCCTGCCGCCGTACTATCTCGCCCTGCTGGTGTCGCTGTTTTTGATCGTTTCGCTCATCGGGCAGCGGACGGGCAGCCATTGGGACACGAGCGTTGATGTGGACGTGCCAGGCCTGACAACGCATCTGCTGCTGTTGCACAATCTGTTTCCGCACGATGCGTTTCAGATCAACAACGCCCTGTGGACGGTGGCCGTGGAATGGCAGATATATTTTCTGTTTCCCGCTCTCGTCTGGCTGTGGCGATACGCGGGCGGCGGACGCGCGACCCTTGCGGCCCTGGCCTGCGGATACGGCGTCTATTTCGTGATACGCCATACGCCGTATGTGGGATTGAACGCGCCGTATCTGGGAATGTTCGCGCTTGGCGCGTGGGGCGCATCCGTGACGTTCGACACTGCGCCATTTTACAAGCGTTTACGCGCCCGCCTGCCCTGCGCCCTGATCGGCTTGGGAATGTTCGGGCTGATTACGGCGTACAGCCTGATTGTCGGCTGGCACAACGCCGAGCGGCGCTATGTGTTTCTTGACAGCATGGTCGGCGTGGGCATTGTGATGCTGCTTATCAGCGCGGGCCGGACGCAGTTTAATCGCGCGCGCGCCTTGCTGTCGGGCAGGCCGCTTGTGTTCCTCGGCACGTTCGCGTACAGCATCTATCTGATCCATGTGCCGATTCAGCAGTTGTTCTGGCAGTACGCGCTCAGACCGCTGAAACTTGCGCCCTTGCCCACCTTCGGCCTGCTGCTCGTCTTCGGCACGCCCGTTATCCTGGGCGCGTCCTATCTGTTTTTTCTGGCCTGCGAGCGGCCCTTTATGAATACCAAACCTAAACCCTCCTGACGCGGACGTGAAGTAAGTTCGCAGCAGACGGGTACAGGGAACGTACCCGCCTGGGAGGCGACTGCGTCGCCGGGCGTCCACCGCGCAGCGGAAGGAGGGCGTCCACCGGGCGTCCACGCGCAGCGAAGGACATGCAGGGAAGGCCTAGCGTCCTCACGGACGCGGATGCTGCTGCGTAAACACGTTTTGATATGACTGACACATTCAACAACCTGCGTATTCTGCTTGTGACGCCCACCGTGCCGTACCCTCCCAACTGGGGGTTCGGTATACGGGTGTACCAATTCTTGAGGCATCTCGCGCAGTCGCATCGCGTGTCTCTGGTGTGCTACGCGCAGCCCGAAGACGCTGACAAAGTCGCTGAACTTGAAAAAATCTGTGCTTCGGTGCATACCGTCCCCAATCCACTCGCAACGCAGATGGGCAAGCGCGGCGCGCAGCTTGCCAGCGTGTTTTCGTCCCACTCCTTTCAAACGGGCAGCCTGCGAACGGGCGCGATGCAGGATCTGCTCACGCGCCTGTTAAACGCCGAGCCGTTTGATGTGGTGCAGATCGAGTCGAGTCAGTTGGGATCGTATGATTACGGCACGGCCCCGCTGTTCGTCGTGGACGAACATAATCTTGAATATGAGCTTTTATACCGCATGTACCAGACAGAAAGCTCGCCCCTGCGCCGATACTATAATGGACTGGAATACCGCAAGTTTCGGCGCGAGGAAGAGGCGTGCTGGCAGCGGGCCGACGCCTGCATCCTGACCTCGGAGCGCGAGCGGATCATCCTGAACGAGCATCTGCCTCAACAACCCGCGCACGTCGCGCCGAACGGCGTGGACATCGAGTATTTCCAGCCCTCGAAAGCGCCGGTCAGCCCGGACAGCCTAGTGTTCACGGGGCTTATCAGTTACCGGCCCAACACGGATGCCGTGATTTTCTTTGTCAAAGAGGTGTTGCCGCACATCGTAGCCGTGCGACCCAATACCGTGTTTTCAATTGTCGGCATGGGCGCGCCCGACGAGGTGACGCGGCTTGCGGGGCCGAACGTGGTCGTCACGGGCGAAGTGCCGGACGTGCGGCCCTACATCGAGGCCGCGTCCGTATTCGTAGTTCCCCTGCGCATGGGCAGCGGCACACGGCTTAAAGTGCTGGAGGGGCTGGCAATGGGCAAAGCGATGGTGTCCACGCGCCTGGGTTGCGAGGGCATCGGCGTACAGCCCGGCGAGCATCTGCTCGTAGAGGATGAGCCGGTAGACTTCGCCCGCGCCACGCTGCGCCTGATGGAAGACCGCGAACAGGCTATGCGGCTGGGCGCGTCCGGGCGCGCGCTCGTGGAGCGGGAATACAGTTGGGCCTCCATTGTGCGGTGCATGGAAGCCTTTCACACGCAGCAACTGGACAGAAAGCGGCAGGCGCAATGACGGCATCTCTGGGCGCGTCCGGCGAGACGCGACATAATACGCCCGCGTCGGACCGCAAAATCAACGTCGGTTTTGTGATGGAGCAGGCGCTTGGACACGTCACGCATCATCAGAATCTGGCATACTGGACGCAACACGACGCTAATGTTAGCGCTACATGGCTGCCGGTCGCGATGAACGATGTGGATGTATGGGAGCGCGTACCAGGCATACGGGGCAACTGGTCTCTCAAGGGCAGCCTGCGGGCGCGCGAAAAATTGCGCGCCGAGGAACGGACACAGCGGTTCGACGCGCTGTTTATACACACGCAGACGCTGTCGCTGTTCGCCCTGGATATGATGCGCCGTGTGCCGACGGTGATTTCCCTGGACGCCACGCCGCTCAACTACGATTCGTTCGGGGCGGAATACGATCATGCCGCCGCCAAAGCCGGATGGCTGGCGCGTCGTAAATTCCGGTGGAACCAGCGCGCGTTCGAGACGTGTACGGCGCTTACGACCTGGTCGGAGTGGGCAAAGCGCTCGCTTGTCCTGGATTATGGCATTGGGGCGCAAAAAGTAACGGTGATCCCGCCGGGCGTGGACATGCAAAAGTGGGATTTTCAATCGTCGCGCATCACGCCTCATAAACAGCAGGAGCAGCCGTTGCGCCTGCTGTTTGTGGGGGGCGATTACACGCGCAAGGGCGGCCCGGAGTTGTTGGAAGCCTTTCGGAGCGGCCTGCAGTCGGCCTGCGCGCTTGACATCGTTACCAAAGACGCGCAGGCGGCGGAAGCTCTAAAGGGCATAGACAACGTTCATGTATACACGGACCTGACGGCCAACAGTTCGGGCCTGCGCCGGCTGTATGCCAATGCTGATGTGTTTGTTTTTCCGACACGCGGCGACTGCCTGGGAATCGCCGCCATCGAAGCGATGGCGGCGGGCCTGCCGGTCATCGCTACCAATGTAGGCGGCCTGCCCGAAGTGGTATCCGAGGGCGTCAACAGCCTGATGGTCGCGCCCGGTGACGCGGGGGGCATCGGCGAAGCGGTGCGCGCCCTGATCGCCGATCCCGCGCGGCGCAAGCGCATGGGACGCGCGAGCCGCGAACTGGCCGAGCAGCGTTTCGACGCCGCCCGCAACTACAACGCTATTCTTACGCTGATTAAAACCACGGCGAACGCAGCGCGGCATTTCTGACCGGTCTTGAACTCGGATTACACGGATTGTCAGGATAGACAGGATTAATGCTGCATCTGATCCTGTCCATCCGATAATCCGCGTAATCCGAGTTCAAGACAACACACATCAACAATATCTAATCAGCAATGAAGATCACGGTTTTCGTTCCCACTATACGGCCCGACACTCTGCCCGCCGCCATCCGCTCCATCCTGCGGCAGCAGTGGACGGATTGGGAGCTGCTGGTCGCCGCGCAGGGCGCATATCCCACCCTGGAAGCTACGCTGCTGCAGGTGGGCGGCGGAGATACGCGTATACGCTGCCTGCGCCTGCCAGAGTCGGGGGTCAGCCTGGCGCGTAACGCGGGCGTGGCGCAGGCGCAGGGGGACGTGGTCGCCATGATGGACGATGACTGCGAGGCGCGCGAGGACTGGCTTGCCGTGATCGCGCAGACTTTTCACGCGCATCCCGAAGCCGGCCTGGTCAGCGGCGCGCTTGTCGCTCCCCGGCCCAAGCCCGGACGCGTCTGGATGTGTCCGAGCGTCGCTCCGCCCCATGCCGTGTACGACCCAGCGCTTACGCCCAATCGTCCGCCCCACGGCTGGACGTTCGTTACAGCCAACTGCGCGGTGCGTCGGCACGTCGCCTGCGATGCCGGCCCCTTTGACCCTTATCTGGGAACGGGAGGCCACTTCAAAGCGGGCGAAGATACCGACTGGGGAATGCGGCTGGAGCGCGCCCGGATAAAAATGGTATCCACGCCCGATAGTGTGGTACATCATACGTATGGCATCCGCTACGGGCTAAAGGCCGTACTGCGTATGTCGCAGGCGTATGCGCGGGGCAACGGCGCGGTAGCGGGCAAGCTGACGCTGCTGGGCGACGCGCGCGGGGCCGAATGGCTGAAGCAGACGCGGCGTGACTGCACCGTGGGCGCGCTGCATCCCACCCGCCTGCATCGTATGCCGTTCAGCATCAACCGCCTGCGCCACTTTCAGGCCGCCTACGACGAGTGCGTGTCGCGCTTTCGCGTGGACGAGCGCGGCCTGCTTCAGCCGCAGGACGCCTGTTTTGACGGAGCCAGGCCGAACGGAGCATGGGCTGACGGAGGTAAAATCGAGTAACATGATGCAGGATAAAACGCCCGTAATCTCCGTTGTCGTACCCGCTTACAACGCCGCGCGCTTTCTCGCTCCTACGATGGAAAGCGTGCTGAGGCAGACGTTCGCCGGGTGGGAACTGATCGTCGTCAACGACGGCAGCAAGGATGACACGCAGGCGATAGCGCAGGCGATAGCGGACAGGGACAGCCGGGTACGCGTATTCGATCAGCCGAACGGGGGCTGCGGGGCCGCGCGCAACTTCGGCCTGTCGCAGGCGCATCGTGACGCCGAATACATCATTTTTCTGGACCATGACGACATATGGGAACCCGCTGCCCTGCAAACGCTGCTCGCCACGGCGCAAAGCCTGCCGGACGGCGTGGGCGCGGTGGGCATGGTCTGTGTGATGCAGGACGCGCACGCGGAGCGCACCATCGAAAACGCAGCTTCGCAGACGAATCAGATGGCTCAGGCCGCGCCGGCAATTGTGCCGCCCGCCGCCCGCGACGTCGATATGGGCGCGGCCCGCCCCGCCGCAAAGCTGCTGACGTTCGCCGAAATGGTTGCTTTCAGTCAAATAAGCACGATGGGCCAGACCTTGATACGCCGGACGGCGCTTGCCGCTGCCGGCCCACTCGATCCCCAATGTGGCCCCGTGGACGATTGGGACCTGTATCTGCGTCTGAGTTTACGGGGCGCGTTCGCCACCACACCTACTCCCGTGATCCACTGGCGCAGCCACGAGTCCAACACCTCCAAGAACAAAGAGTTGATGGGTCGCTATGAAGACTACGTGCGGGCGAAACTGCTCGCCTCGCCCGATTTGACGGACGCACAGCGCCATCTGGCGCGAGAAAGTTTTCAGAATGCCGAACGTAATCTTTCCGCGTCGCAGTGGAAATGGGCGGGTGAGAGCCTGGCGCGCGGGCGTTTCGGCGAGGCGCTGAAACAAACGCGCCGCGCCCTCCTCAACTACACGCGCTCTCGGCGCGGCAGTCACACTTAGGCCATGACGCTTAGAGGGTACGGTATGTCTATTTCGGTCATTATCCCCACGGTTCGCCCCGCGCATCTGGACGCGGCGATTGCCAGCATCTGCAGGCAGCAGTGGCAGGAATGGGAGCTAATCGTGGTCGCGCAGGGCGATAATCCCAAACTGACCGCGTTTATAGAACGCGGGCATGACGACCCGCGCGTTCGGTTCGTGCATCTCGCAAAAGGCGGCCTGAGCCGCGCCCGCAACGCGGGCATCGCCGCGACGCGCCATCCCTTGATCCTGTTCACGGACGACGACTGCGAGGCGCAGTCCGACTGGCTGAACGTGGTGGCGCAGTGCTTTAAGGATCATCCCGACGTGGGATTGGTGGGCGGCGCGCTGGTTCCGCCGCCGAACGTGCGCGCGGGTATCTCAAGCTGTCCCGCCATTTATCCCAGCGAGGCGATCTACGACCCGGTCGCCACGCCCAACACGCCGCCCGAAGGGTGGTACTGGGCGGGAGGTAATCTTGCCCTGCGGCGCAGCGTGTGCGAGCGCATCGGGAGTTTCGACGTGCATCTGGGTCCGGGGGCGCATTTCCCTGTGGCCGATGACAGCGACTACGGCTTTCGTCTGGAACGCGCCGGTATCAAGATGATGAGTACGCCTCGGAGCGTAATACATCACACGTATGGAGTGCGCTACGGGCTGAAGGCCACGCTGAAGAGTTCACAAAGTTACGCGCGGGGCAACGGCGCGATGGCGGGCAAGCTGACGCTGCTGGGCGACGCGCGCGGGGCCGAATGGCTGAAGCAGACGCAGCGTGACTGCACCGTGGGCGCGCTGCATCCCACCCGCCTGCATCGTATGCCGTTCAGCATCAACCGCCTGCGCCACTTTCAGGCCGCCTACGACGAGTGCGTGTCGCGCTTTCGCGTGGACGAGCGCGGCCTGCTCCAGCCCTGCACCTTAGACGACGCAGCGCACACGCTTTCGACGGAAACCCTGTAAAAACACATGCGGAAATCATGCGCCGGCGGTTTCACTCGCTTTCGACAGCGGTTTTAACCGCTCGGACGCTATACACTCTGTGGCACGATACCAGTTTTCGCGATTTCAAGCAGATTATTGAGTTTATGCCTGCAAATTTTATGCCGCCCGGTAACGAACTCGCGATAAAACGCCGTAAATACCAATGGCTTCCGCGACGGATGAACTTTGTTTAAGAAACTTTCACCCTGAAAGGGAAGTTTGCAGAGAAAAGGAATTGCGGACGTGTCAACGCCCAGAGTGCTGATGCTGGTTCCTAGCGTCGCCAAACAAGAGGTCGCCGATGCGGTGCGGGCGGACAAGCACCCCATTATGGATTATTACGCGCTTCAGGCCGCGCTGAACGCCGATCTGCTGGATTACGCCGCTCTGGACGCGCAGTCCACGCCCGCCCTGGTGCGCGTGGCGCGGCGGTTCGGCAAAGATGCCGCGCTTGCCGCATTGGGCTACACATTTCGGCATAAGTATGATATTATTTATACGAACGGTGAGAACGTCGGCATTCCCCTGGCCGCGCTGATGAAGCGTCACTTCAAGCGGCCCGGTCATGTGATGATCGGCCACAAAGTTTCTACGGGCAAAAAGCGTCTGCTGCTGCGCGGCTTGCAGGCGCAGATGGACAGCGTGTTTGTCTACGCGACCACGCAGTACGATTTTGCGCGGCAGCATCTGGCGATTCCCGCCGCCAAGCTGCACCTGATACCGTTTCATGCCGATGCGCGGTTTTATCGCCCGCTCGCAAGCGCGTCCGATGCGCCCGCGCGCATGATATGCAGTGCGGGCCTGGAATGGCGCGACTACCCGACATTGATCGAGGCCGTCAAAGACCTGGATGTCGAGGTTCGTCTTGCCGCCGCAAGCCCGTGGAGCAAGCACCGCAACGAGACCGAGACGCAGACCCTGCCGCCCAATGTCAGTGCGCGGCGCTATGAGTATCACGCGCTCAGGCAGTTGTACGCCGATGCGCGTTTTGTTGTCGTGCCGCTGTATGAAAACGATTTTCAGGCCGGCATCACGACCATACTGGAAGGCATGGCGATGGGCAAAGCCATCATCACCACGCGCACGACCGGGCAGATAGACACCATCCGCCACGGGGAGAACGGCCTGTATGTCGCGGCCGGCGACGTGAGCGGCTGGCGCGCGGCCATCACGCGCCTGCTGGACAACCCGGACGAGGCCGAGCGCATGGGCCGTCAGGCGCGCGCCGACATCGAAAACTCTATGTCGCTGGAACACTGGGTCACGCGCATCACGGACGTGACACACGGCCTGCACACCCGCCGCCATCTGTCGCGCGCCGCGTAAAGGTTTGTCTGCCTGCGTGTTTGAAGAAGGTGTTTCTACTAGATTGCAGCGTTTGTGCATTGTTGTTTCAGCATTATCGTCAGCTGCTAAATCTTGTTCGTTCTGTCAATTTTCGGTTCGACCCGTCTATTCTTAATCCATCCATTCCATTAACAACCTGCGGCACCTGTTACATACCTATCCGCCTGCCTGAAAAATCCTGGGACCGGCGTCAGCGCTGACGAGGTAAATCTATTCTGCCGCTTCCAGGAGGAGCTAAATTCAATGCAAAGCATTCTACGCGTGTTAATCATCGTTGCCCTGCTCATCTCGCTTGCGGCCAACATGTTCATGTACCAGCGCTGGCGCAACCGGCGCACGGTCATGAATGTCAACGCGCACAACGTGACGCAGCAGGACGTGTACGACTACTTGACCAATAAGTACGGCGAAAACGTCAAGCTGGAAATGGTGGAGCGTTACATGATCGAGGATGAGGCGCAAAAGAAGAAGCTTGCCCCCTCCAACGAAGAGGTTCAGGCGCAGGTAAACGACACGCTTGAGAAAAACTGGCAGATGCAGCGCACGATGGCCGTCAACCCCTGGAAAGCGCAGGACCTGCAGGACACGGTGCGGCAGAATATCGAGATCGCGCGCCTGCTGACTGCCGATGTCCCCGTGACGCCGGATCAGATCAAGGAAGAGTATAACGCCCATCCGCAGGAATTCGACACGCCCGCGAAAGCCTACATCCAAATGGCGCTGCTGAAAAGCGCGAGCAACGCGGACAACATCAAGAAGCTGATGACGAGCGGCGTGAGCGTGGATACCATCGGTATGAACTACCGCGAGGACGTTGTCTTTCTGGGCAGCAACACCACCAAAGACCTGGGCGGGAAAGACGTTTCCAACGTGTTCCTCTCTTTTCAGCCATTCGGTACGCAGATCAACCAGCAGATTTTCAGTCTGAAGCCTAACGACGTGGTCGTTCTGCCTCCCCCGCAGGAGTTCGTCAAGCAGGGCATCTCGAACCTGGTGGTTCGCATGATTAAAATAGAGCCGGGCAAAAAAGCGGATTTGAACGATCCCAAAACCAAAGAGCGCCTGACGCAGCAGGTCGCCGCCAAGCGCGCGCAAAACACGCAGGAGTACCTGCTTAAACTCTGGGGCGATACGGACTTTCGCAGCGAAGACCCCCGCGACAAAGACACTCTGCAAAAAATGTTGAGCAATGGCCGTAAGTAGATTTTATTCGAGAGCAACAACCAATGGATAATCCCGCAAGCCGCGCATCTAAAGGGCCGGACGCCAATCGCCTGCTGCTTGGAGCGCCTTATGTCGCGGCCCTCGCGCTGATCGGCGTGTTGTATTCGCACACCTTTGTGTCCTGGTATTACGAGTGGACGGCGGCGGGCAGCTTTTACGCGCACAGTATGTTTGTCCCGTTCTTCGTGTGCATTATGCTGTGGCGTAACCGGGAGCGGCTGGGGCGCGTCGCGTGGCAGCCCTCCTGGAGCGGCCTGTTGCTGCTGGTTCCGGGCCTGCTGATCCTGCTGATTTCCCTGCGCGGCGATGTGCCGACCATGCAGTCGCTGTCGTTTATTCTGCTGCTGCTCGGCGGCAGTCTGCTGCTGCTCGGCGTGGGCAAGACGCGCAAGCTGCTGTTTCCCCTCCTATTCGTGATGATGATGATGCCCCTGATCCCCGATCAGTTGATCAACGGTATCGCGTTTCCGATTCAGATGAAGTCCGCGCAGTTGGCCGTGTGGATTTTGAACCACATCACCCTGACCTCGTTTCAGGAAGGTACGCAGATCCACATGGAGCATTACCGCATGGCCGTGGAGGTGCCATGCAGCGGCTTCAAGACACTGCTGTCCCTGCTGACCTTCAGCGCGGCCTTTGCCTATCTCGTGGAAGCGCCGGTCTGGAAACGCTGGCTGCTGTTCGGCATCACGGCCCCGCTGAGTCTGGTTATCAATGGCCTTCGCATCGCTCTTATCGGCGTGGTGGGCGAACTTATCAGTACCAATACGGCCAAGATGTTTCATGATTACAGCGGCTTTATCGTGCTGATACTGGCCTTCGCGTTCCTGTTCAACTTCGCGCGGCTCATCAAATGCGAACGCTTTCTGGGCGTTCCGCTGACCGATGAAGTAGAGAAGCGGGACGCGCTTGCCGCGAAAGCCGCTCGCGAGGCCGACCCCGACAGCCATGCGCCCGAGCCGGAGTGGTGGCAGATCGTGCTGCGCTGGCGTCCCTCGGTGCGGCAGATGCGCCGCGCCCTGCCGTTCGCCCTGGTCATGGATCTGGCTTTCGCCCTATCGCTTGTCGCTCTGGCAGCGTTGAACCATGCCACACCCGCGCCCAAACTGCCCATCGCGACGTTTCAGGTTCCCCGCGCGTTCACGTACAATGGCGTGACCTATACCTGCGAGGAAAGCCCGCAATTCGAGACCGATACCCTGCCTGCCGCCGAATTCGAGATGCTCACGCCGCTGCGGGTCATCAACCGCAACTATGTCGGCAGCGACGGCTCGCACATCCAATACTTTATGACGGCGGGCAATGGGCGCAAAGTGTTTCACGACCCGCACAACTGCGCCCTGGGCAGCGACGCCATGATACAGGATCTGGACGTGATCCCGCTGAAGACGCCGCGCGAAACCATCAATGTACAGGAGGCGCACTGGAAGCGCACGGGTGTGCCGGACGAGCAGGAGATGATGTTCTGCTATGTGGTGCAGGGCAAAGTGCTGCAAAGCACCAAGCAGATACGCAACGCCCTGATCTGGCAGACATTCTTCGGCGACGGCGGACAGCCCTCCTACTTTGTGCGCGTGTTCCAGGCCACTCCGGGCGTGGAGCCGGCCAAAAAACAGGAACTGGAGAACTTCATCGCGGGCCTGTGGCAAAGCATCGGTCCCGTCCTGCACGGCTACGTTGCGGGCCAGGCCGAAGCCCCGCCGCATCCCTCCCGCCCCATGAGCGAGAGGCATTAAAGCGAACGAAAACAATGCCCGTGTCCTCGACACGGGCATTGTTTTTGGTAAACATCACACTTTGGCGCGGACGTGCATGATGTCGCCGTCCTTCAGGATGTATTCTTTGCCCTCCAGCCGCATCTTGCCCGCCGCCTTGCCCTCGTCCCAGCAGCCGCCCCCGATGCCCTGATAATCGTCAAATCCCATTACTTCGGCCCGGATGAAGCCGCGCTGCAGGTCGCTGTGGATCTTGCCCGCCGCATTGACCGCGTTCGTGCCGCGCGTGATGGTCCATGCCCGTACCTCGTCGTCACCTATAGTGAAGAAACTCGCCACGCCCAGCGCAGCATACGCGGCTCGTATCAGGCGGTCGCGGGCCGCTTCGCCGATGCCCATTGCCTGCAAAAACTCGCGCTCCTCGTCAGGCTCCATCTGCGCCACTTCCATTTCCACTTTGGCGCACAGGGGGATGAGCATTAGATCCTGCGCCTGCGCGAACTCGGCAAGCGGCGCGGCAAGAGCGGGCATGTTCTCGCCGACCGCGTCCTCGCCCACGTTTGCGACAAGGATCAGCGGCTTGCCCGATACGAACATATAGCCCCGCAGGGCGCGGCGTTCGTCCTCGGTCATTTCCATCGTGCGCATCGGCTGCAAGTTTTCCAGATGATCCTTGATGCGAAGCATTACCTGATGCTCCACGGCCTCGCCCGGCGTCTGCCGCTTTTGCAGCCGCGCCTTTTCCAGTTTTTCCAATCGCGATTCGACAACGCCCAGGTCGGCCAGCAGCAGTTCCTCCAAAAGCTGTTCGGCCTCACGGCGCGGGTTCAGGCCGCCCGAAGGCAGCGTCACTGCCTCGTCGTCAAAGGCGCGCACCACGACGACAAGCGCGTCCATGTTACGCACGCCTGCAAAGAAGTCCGTGCCGAACTTGTCGCGTCCGCCCGACGCCTGCCGCTCGTCCCGTTCGACGCGCGCTCCGCCCTCGGTAAATTCGATCACGGCGGGCGTGATCTTTTTGGGATGGCACTGCTCGACGGCATATTCAAAACGCGGGTCAGGAACGGCAATCACGCCGATGTTCACCTCGGTCGCGCCAAAACGGTTCAGTTCCACCTGCGAGCGCGTCAGCGCGTTATACAAACTGGTCTTGCCGGTCTGCGGCAGGCCAATGATTCCAACCTTCATCTATCTCAACTCCTCTTCAATTTCAAAGCCTGTTGTCTTGAACCGTGTTGTCTTGAACTGGGATTTATAAGATTTATGGGATGGACAGGATTAGACGCTCTGTTCATCCTAATCGAGCCTTCAGTATAACATTTCAAAGTCAAACACAGGCAATTCCGGCAATTCTAATCATGGTCATCATTCTCATCCGATAAATCATGGTTCAAGACAAAAGCGCGGTAACACCACAACCGAGAAATTCGGTATATTAAAACGCCAATATCTACTCTGCCTGTTTGCTGGAGACAGGCCAAACATAATCAGCTTCTATAATGACACCAAATAGCCGATCAAGCCAAAACATCTCCGCCGTTTCGCATTCGGACGACGATGCTCCGGTCACAAGCACGAATGCAGCAAAATCCAAACATTCAGGCATGACGCGCCGACAGTTCGCGCTGCGCGGCGTCATCCTGGCGGGCGCTTTGGGCGTGACCGATATAGAATACGAGACGCAGGCGATTGCCGTCACGCATCACACCTCGCGAACGCCGGGGCTGAAACAGCCGTGCCGCGTCGTACAGATCAGCGATCTGCACCGCTCCTGGTGTGTGCCGGAGAGCTTCGTAGACCGTGTGGTCGCCCGCGCCAACAGCCTCGCCCCGGATGTCGTGGCCCTGACCGGCGATTTCGTCACGCGCCATTCCAGTTACATCGAATCCTGCACCCGCGCCCTCAGATCACTGCAAGCTCCGCTCGGCCTGTTCGCCGTGCTGGGCAACCACGACAACGCCGCCGACGACTGGCGCGGCGGGCCGGTCGTAGCGGAAGGATTAGAAACGCTGGGCATACAGATGCTCACCAACCGCAGCGCGCGGCTGGACAACGGCCTGCGCCTGGTGGGCGTGGATGATTTTCGCACCGGCAGGCCCGATCCCGACGCGGCCTTTCGGCATGTGCATCGGGGCGAGGCCGTGCTTGCCATGACGCACAATCCGTTCGCGTTCGGCGCGATGTGCGGACGTGACTGCGTTACGCTTGCGGGACACACGCACGGCGGGCAGATCATCGTGCCGGGGCTGACCGCGCATGTCGTCGGCGCGCGGATGCGCTATCAGCATGGCTGGTATCAGGAACCGCGGCAGCCGGGCCGCATGTACGTGTCGCGCGGCCTGGGCGTGGTGGGCCTGCCATTTCGTTATCATTGCCTGCCGGAGATTGCAGTATTTAATCTGCTTCCCGCGTAGATAGGAGATAAGGCATCCGGTAATATCTAACTATTATCTAATGCCCCCTATCTATTCTCTGTTCCTGTCCGCGCCGACAATACAGCCATGACCCGTAAACCTACCTTACACAGTACACAGCACGTACACAGCGGTTTTACGCTGATCGAACTTCTCATCGTGATTACGATTCTTGCGATACTTGCAAGCGTTCTCGCCCCGGTCTTCGCGCAGGTGCGGGGGCAGGTGCGGGCGTACTCGTGCCAGTCGAACCTGCGGCAGATCGGCATGGCGTCCACGCTGTACGAGAGCGATTATGACGAGCAGTACGCGAGCGCCAGTCACGCGCCGATGGGTTGGCTGCCCGATGTCCACGCCGCGTACATCAAGCGCTGGAACATCTGGGTCTGCCCCGACGACACGCAGGCGCATGTGTGGGACGGGCAGTGGAACAGCGCGAGTTTCCCCGTCCGCACCAGCTACATCTGGAACGCATACGTGTTTCAGGGTGACGCGACTACGTGGCAGAAGGGCATTGCGGTATCCGAGGTGTCCACGCCCGCCACCCTGCCTGTCTGGGCGGAGGGCTATGCGAATGGCGGCTGGGTCAACGACGCCGCGCCCCTGTCCGACCCCGACGCCAAACTTGCATTTATCCACAACGCGTATGGCGACAACCTGAACGCCCGAAGCGACGACCCCTCCCGCTCCGGCTGCGCCTACTACCACGACAAGCATCTGGACATCGTGCATCATGGCGGCGGCAATTACGCGTTCGCGGACGGTCACAGCGGCTGGAAACTGCCGGAAAAATTCACGACCGACAACCTGGCGCAAAATGGCAGTCTGGTCAGCGATCCTACCGACCCCTTTGTTACCAACGGCGCGCGTTATGCCTCTGCGTATGGCGCGAAGCAATGCCCGGTCTTCTGCTGCCCCCAGCCCTACGGCACTCCCAAAGGCGACGGCTCACATCCGTGGTTCCGCCCATAGGATCATCTATGCCGGGAACGTCGCGTCGCATTCCGATTCGAGCGCGTGGTGCAGTCTCGTAAGCGCTTCGGTCACTTCGCCGTCCGTCATGGTGCGGTCGAGCGCGCGGAAGGTAAAGGAGAGCGTCAGGCTCTTCTGGCCTTTGGGTATGGGCGCATCGGTGAATACATCCGTCAGGCGGAACCCGGTCAGGTGCGGCAGACCTGTCTGCACGGCGGACAGGGCGGCTTCGACCTGCTTGTACGGCACAGATAAGGGAACGCGGGGCGCGAGATCGCGTGTCACGGCGGGAAAACGCGCGACGCTCTGGAAACGCGGCCCGCTCAGGGATACGGCCTGCTGTAGCGCCTCAAAGCTGATCTCGAACATATAAACCCGGTCGCCGAACCGCAGGGTAGGGGCCATGCGAGGGTGGATCTCGCCCAGGACGCCGATTGTCAGGCTATCATCCAGCACGATACGCGCACTGCGGCCCGGATGCAGCAGGGGCAGCCTGTCGGCCTGCTCGCCAAGCGGCGCGAACGTCAGGCCGCGCAGCCCCAGGTCGCCCGCCAACTGCTCGACGATGCCGCGCAGGGTGTAGAAGTCCGAGGCCGCTACTTTGCCCGCATTGTACCAGCCTCCCAACTCGAACGTGCCCACCAGCAGTCCGCCCACAGCGACATGCTCTAGGGGCGTAAGTTCGCCCCCCGTGGCCTCTATCTGATCCGCTGCGCTCCTATCCGTCCCGCTTTGCGCCTCGCCTGCCGCCTGCATCTGCCACACGCGGCCCACTTCAAACAGGGCGAGCGACGTTTGCTGATACGCGGCGTTGTGGCGGGCCACATCCAGCAGGGTCGGCAACAGGGAGCGCCGTAGGCCGCTGATCTCGCTTGAAAGCGCGTTGCGAACGGGAACGCGCCGGGCCGCGTCATCGGGCGAGTCGAAGAAGGCAGGCGCGGTCAGGCTGTGCGTGATGACCTCCTGCATTCCGGCCTGCACCAGGGCGGTTTTGATCTGGTCAATCAAGCGTCCGTCCGGGCTGTCGCCGCCCGGTGTGGTCGCGCCGATAGGCAGGGATTCGGGGATGTTTTCGTACCCGTAGATGCGCCCTACCTCTTCGATCAAGTCTTCTTCCTGCACGATGTCGGGGCGGAAGGTGGGGATCTGAACGTTCAGGGTGTCGCTGTCTACGCGGCTCGTGACCTCAAAGCCAAGCCGCCTTAGACAGTCCGCAGCGATGTCGGTCGTAATGTCCATGCCCAGCAGCGTAGCGCACCGCGCGACGCGCAGCGTCAGTTGTCGAACAGCAGGCGGATCGGGGTACACGTCTATGATGCCGGGTACGACGCCCGTTTGCCCCATGTCGGCCAGCAGTTCGCAGGCGCGGTCCAGGGCGCGCGGAACGCCTGCCGGGTCCACCACGCGCTCAAAACGGTACGACGCCTCGGTACGCAGTTTCAGGACGCGGGATGTGCGGCGCACCGAGAGCGGATCGAAATGCGCGGACTCGAGCAGAATGTCGGTGGTATTGTCGTCCACTTCGGACGCGGCCCCGCCCATCACGCCCGCGATGGCGACGGCGTTCCGGGCGTCGGCGATCACGAGCATATCCGGCGTAAGCTGCCGGGTCTCGCCGTCCAGCGTTTGCAGCGTCTCGCCCTGCCGCGCCCGTCGCACAACGATTTGCGCGCCTTCCAGTTTGTTCAGGTCGAAGGCGTGCAAGGGCTGTCCGAGTTCCAGCATGACATAGTTGGTCACGTCCACAATATTGTTGACGGCCCGCTGCCCTGCCGCTTCGAGCCGCGCCTGCATCCACGCAGGCGACGGCCCGGTCTTGACGCCGCGCACGATCCGCGCCGCATAGCGCGGACACAATGCGCTATCTTCCACGGTGACGCGCGCCAGACCGGAAACCGCGCCCCCAATTTCCGAAACAGGCGGCTGCGGCACGTTCAGAGGCAGGGCGTACAGTGCGGCCACCTCGCGCCCGACCCCGACAAGCGACAGACAATCGCCCCGGTTCGGCGTGATATACACGTCCAGCACGGAGCCGAGGGCCGACGGCTCGATGCCCTCCACCTCCAGCCCGCCCATCGTCACTTTGGTTCCGACTTCGGGAGCCGTGGCCTCGACCGGCACATACTGCTTCAGCCATTCCAATGGTACACGCATGATACAATCCTCATCCCCGCAGAATGTGATGCGAAGAGTTATCCACAG
The DNA here is from genome assembly GCA_965277875.1 of Chthonomonadaceae bacterium. Taxonomy (GTDB): domain Bacteria; phylum Armatimonadota; class Chthonomonadetes; order Chthonomonadales; family Chthonomonadaceae; genus CAWFQB01. The sequence continues at coordinate 5,302,848 of CBDIDV010000002.1, forward strand.
ATTTACACAGATTAACGCAGATTAGAAAGCCACAACATCAAGTAATCACAACGTATTACAAAGCCCTTTTGAAGCTGAATCACCTGGTTCTTTAATCTGCGTTAATCTGTGTAAATCTGTGGATAACTCCTAATGTTTTTGTCTCTAACGTCTAGAACTGCTTCAGGAAACGCAGGTCATTTTCCAGGTACAGGCGCAGGTCGTCCACGCCAGTCTGGATCATGTGGGTGCGCTCCACGCCCAGGCCGAACGCGAAGCCGCTGTACCGTTCGGTATTGATGCCGTGCGCGCGCAGGATGTTAGGATGGATCAGTCCGGCCCCGCCGAGTTCCAGCCAGCGTCCCTGCCATGAAATAGAGTAGTCTACGCCGGGTTCGACGAAGGGAAAGAAGTCGGGGCGGAAGCGTACCAGGGTCTCGCCGCCGAACATCTGCCGCGCGAACGCGCCCAGTGTGCCTTTCAGGTCGGCCATAGAGATTTTCTCGTCTACCATGAACACATCAATCTGATGGAACGTGTGATGGTGCGTGGCGTCTACGGCCTCATAGCGAAAACAACGGCCAATGGTCGCGATGCGAAACGGCGGACGACGTTCGGCCATGATGCGCCCCTGCAAGGCCGTCGTCTGTGTCCGCAACAGGCGATCCTCGGTAACAAAAAACGAGCTTTGCTCGTCCATTGCCGGGTGGTCTACGGGATAGTTCAGGGCGGCGAAATTGTATTTGTAATCTTCCAGTTCCGGGCCGTCCACAAACTCAAAGCCCATGCCGCTCAAAACGTCCTTGATGCGTCCCGCCGTCTGCGTGAGCGGGTGCAGACGTCCGGCAGGCATTCGGCGTCCGGGCAGGGTCACATCCAGCGTCTCGGACGCAAGGCGGGCAGTAAGTTCCTGGTCGCTGAGTTCCTGCCGTTTGGCCTCAATGTGGGCTGCAACGATTTCCACAGCCTCATTGATACGCGCCCCGAAGGCGGGCCGCTCGTCTTTGGGCAGTGTGCCGATGGCTTTACGCAATTCGTTCAAACTGCCTTTGCGCCCCAGGTAGCGGGTCTCGATAATGCTCAGTTCGCGCGTGTCAGCGGCCTGCGCCGCTTCCGTCCGGGCTTGCTGCGCTAACGCGTTGATACTGTCTGACGTGTCAGGAGTCGTAGTGCTGTTTTGTGGAGAAAGGGTATCGGACACAATTCATCTCCTCATGTGCCTGTCGCGCATTGCCGGGTACAGAGAACGTACCCGTCTCGGAGGTGACTGCGTCACCAAGCGTCCGCGAGGACGCGATGCGCCTATATCTATACTGTATTCACGTCCGAAGGACGTTTGGCGAAGCCTCCAAGACGGGTACGTTCTTTGTACCCGGCCTGCCCGCCGCTGTTTTTCAGACGCCAAAACGCCCTCTGAACGTTCCTGCCGGGAGTGGCCGGGAAGCGTTTAGAGGGCATTGCTCGCGTATAGTAAAGTGTTTGCGCGGCACTCTCGACGAAGCATTAAGTAAATACGTGCGTCGTAATGGCAGCGCGGCACTTTGTGTGAGGGCGTGGCGCTACGCGACCACCGGGCTTCCCGCCGTTGTCAGGGCGCTCATCGCCTGCGCGATGAGCTGCTTAAACGTATCGGGATCGCTGTACGCCATTTCAGCCATAACTTTGCGGTCGAGTTCGATGCCGGACTTGTTCAGGCCGTCAATGAAGCGGCAATACTGAACGCCCTGTTCGCGGCAGGCCGCGCTGATGCGCGTGATCCACAGCGCGCGGAACTCGCGCTTTTTGTTGCGACGATCCCGGTACGCGTAGTTACCCGACTTGAGCATCTGCTCGTGCGCGGTCTTAAACAGACTGCGCTTGCCGCCCCAGTGTCCCTTGGCGGTTTCCAAAATTTTCTTGTGACGCTTGTGCGTCATCATACCGCGTTTTACGCGCGCCATACCAAACGTTCCTTCCGTCAGCGAAAGGGTCAGGAGTCAGAAGTCGGAGGTCAGGAAGAAACCATGTTCAATGCAGTGTCTTCCCGCTTTCTGCTTCTTGCTGCCTGTTCCCCATTAGAGTCCTTTGCCCAGCATTCGCAGGATGCGCTTCTTGTCGCCCTTGTACAGTTCGCCGTCGGCGAGCAGGGTGCGGCGGCGCGCGCCGTCTTTCTTACGCATCAAGTGGTTCAGGCCGGTTTTGCCGCGCATCAATTTGCCCGTAGCCGTCTTGGTGAACCGCTTGACGACGGTTTTGCGGGTCTTTATTTTATTCTTCATGGGATGATAGTCTCATTCCTTACAGTATTTCACACTATTTTGCAGCCGATTTGCACACGGCAACAAAGCCGGGACGTTCCCGGCTTCGGAAGGCATTACTGCCAATCGTGCCTGACCCCGCCTTCTGCCGTGCAATGTCGGCCTGGTTTTCACGTCAGGCTTATACTGCTACTGCGCTTTTGGGCTAAGAATCATCGTCATCATGCGGCCTTCGATGGACGGCGTTTTTTCGATGATTGCCTTGTCGCCTATCGCTTCGACCATCTTGTCCATCAGCTTGCGGGCGATTTCCGGGTGGGTGATCTCGCGCGCCTTGAACTGAATGGTGACTTTGACCTTATCGCCCTCTTCCAAAAACTTTTGCGTGTGCCGCAGGCGCACCTGAAAGTCGTGTTCCGCCGTGACGGGACGCATTTTGATGCCTTTGATTTCCTGCTGCTTCTGCTTTTTATGCTGTTCGCGCTCGCGCTTGCCCTGCTCGTACTTGATCTTGCCGTAGTCGCCGATCTTGCAGACGGGCGGCACGGCGGTCGGGGCCACTTCGATCAGGTCGAGACCCTTTTCCTGCGCCAGCGTATAGGCGTCGCGCACGGGCATGATGCCGAGTGCCTGGCCCTCTTCGTCAATTATACGCACGTCGCGTATACGCGCTTCGCGTGGGCCGCGCATGATCTGTTCATTGATGCGAAAGTCTTTGTTAATGGATTACTCCTCCGTCGGCTCGCCGCAAAACGCGACCTGTTCGCGTTCGGCCCTCAACGATTGAGAGACAGCGCCGACAGACAAGACACAGTGTACCCGAAAATCCCGTGCCTGTCAACGGATTTCTGCGCGTAATCGCGTAAATTCGCGCCTGCTTTTTTCGTCGAAGCCCCGGTTATACGTCGTGGAAGCGTGTCACCGATGGGCGCACCACAGCGCGGCGTTGTACAGCACAGTTTGGACATTGGCATCGTAGTAGGTGGGGAACGCTTCGTGGCCGGGGCGGAAGTAGAACACGCGGCCCACCCCTTCGCCCTCGCCCACGCCCTGGCCCGGCCCCGACGTGAAGCCCTCGGTCTTGCCCTGTCCGACCGTCCAGTACAGGCCGCTGGGAAAATACTCGCCGCCCATCGGGAAGTACGACTGGAAGACGACGCACTGAGGCGGCGGCACGTCGAAGGGAGCGCCGTACATCTCCTCGGCGGGCAGGGTAAAATCCGCAACCCCCTGCGCGATGGGATGATGCGGGGCGCAGACGCGCACTTCTTCGGTATCGGCGGGCGTGCTTTCGCGCCAGCCGCCTTTGAGATGGCCGGGGCAGGACAGGACGACCTGCAGCGTTTTGGCATAGTGGGCCGAGTGCAGGCCGACAAAGCCCATGCCCCGCTCGCGCACATGATGGGACACGCGCCACATCACGTCGTCGCTCACCTCGCGATGGCGAGCGTGTCCCCACCAGAACAGCACATCGGTCGCGGCCAATACCTCTTCGCTGCATCCTTGATCCGGTTCGTCAATGTTGGCCGCGCGGGCATGAATCCTGCCGCCGCCGCGCCGGTTCAAATCCTGGGCAATCGCGCCGTTGATACTGTCGGGGTAAATCTCTTTGGGCGCATGAGACGGCGCTTCGTCCCACACTAAGACGCGTATGATGTCCTGATTGGCCGTCTGACCCGCCGTACTGTTATCGTCCGCCATGATGCTTTCTCTCCATTATGTAAGTTTTGCTTCTTGAAGTTTCTTTCCCTCGCGGCGGTGTGGATGCCGAGGGAGCCGCGCTTTTAGATCACTTCCAGGCCGTTGATGTCGGGGAGGATGGGAAACGGGCCGTGCGGTTCGGCCTGATACCAGAAGGCCGTACTCGCGATGTCGTCCTGCAAGGGCAGATAGCGTCCGCCGCTGCGCCAGCCCAACGCCTGCATGGTGACGCGCAGGTCCTGCCCGAAGCGGATGGGGTCGCAAATGTGCCAGCGATACATGCCGTGCCGCTGCTGCGCCCGGTATAATCCCGCCTGCCCCGCCGAGATCACCTGCGGCATTCCCAGGTAGGCCGTGGAAAACACGCCATACTGCCCCTGCGGATGCTCGAAATTCCATGCGCCGCCAAAGTAGTCCTCCGTGCCGGTTCCCGCGATGGTCGGAAAGTCGGCGTCGCCGTCCATGTAGAACTTGATTTCGCCCTCGCCCCACCAGCCTGTATTGTTGACCTGCCATGCCAGATACGTGCCGACATAATGGCCCTGCCCGGTCACGTTATCCAGCAGGGTATGCACGTCCATATAGGGCAGGGGATTGCTGCGCCGATACTGCGCGTGGAGGTACGCGGCGTCTTCGGGTACATCGGTCAGAGCATACGTGATCTGATAGTAGCAGCCCCGGCATTCTTCTTCGGCCAAGTTTTCAATCGTGATGCGGGCCGACTTGCGGAACGGCATCTCCCAATACGAGTTGAAGCCGCCCGCTGGGTTGACCGCGATGGGCAGACTGCTGATGTTACATCGCTCGCACCATCCATTACAGAAAAAGTCCCCGAACGGCGTTTCAATCGAGGGCGTTTCCTCGCCGTCCCAATACATACGCACCACGAGCCTGCGCCACCATGTCGGATGAACGGTGATCCAGATATGCTGTATCGCCCCCGGCCCCGCGATGTCGGCAAGCGTCACTGTCTCGCGGGGCGCGATGTGGATCGAGGGCGATACCTTCCAACCCTGGCCGAGTTCGCGGGCGGCTTTCGCGCCCGTTCCCTCGGTCGCCATTCCCGCCCGGCCTTTTTCGCCCGTAAAGTTCTCCGCGCTGATTGAACGCGTCTGCGCCTTCGACAGCCGCGAAATGTTGTGCAGACCTACGCCCAAACCGTTAAATTCGCTCATGCTCCTGCCTCCGCTGTTTTGCGCGCTTATTCGGGTATTGATGGGCGGATTCCTTGTTGTCTTGAACCGGGATTTTTAGGATTGTCTTGAACTAAGATTTTTGGGATTTTTAGGATTAATATGATTAGATGCCTGCTTGATTACAGACGTCCTAAATCGAACAAGGCAGACTTCTAATCAGAAATCATCGTATTCCCAAAAATCCCAAAAATCTTAGTTCAAGACAAACACGGTATAATCAAGCGGGCAGTCCATCCTGGTGTTCCTAAAAATCCCAAAAACCCCAGTTCAAGACAAACACGGACCTCTAATCATACTGATCCCAAAAATCCTAAAAATATCAGTTCAAGACAACACCCCAAAAATCCCAGCTCAAGACAATCCCAGTTCTGTACCAAAAAGGAGACACGCCCATGCCTGAAGAATTTGCTCATGCGGATATAACGCGCAGGATCATCGGGAGCGCGATGGCGGTGCATCGGGCGCTGGGGAGCGGGTTTCAGGAAGTGATTTATCAGCGCGCGCTGGAACTGGAAATGACGGCGCAGCGGCTGGAGTTTAGCCGCGAACACGAGATGGAGGTGTTCTATCGGGGCGTCAAGATCGGGATGCGGCGCGTGGACTTTTTCGTCGAGGAATGCGTCATGGTAGAGATCAAAGCCCTGCACAGGCTCGAAGACGTGCATCTCGCGCAGACCATCAACTACCTCGAAGCCTACGACCTCCAAATCGGAATGCTGCTCAACTTCGGCGCGCAAAGCCTGGAATACAAGCGCGTCATGCGTCCCCGGAAAGCATCGTCTTGAACTGTGATTTTTGGGATTTTTGGGAATACTATGATTACTGATTACAAGTCTGATCTGTCCGATTGGGGATAGCTTGTAATCAAGCGGGCATCTAATCATACTAATCCCAAAAATCCCAAAAATCCCAGTTCAAGACAATTCTAAAAATCACAGTTCAAGACAACAAGTTTGCGCGTATGATACAATGAAGCAGTTTATGGACGCTTTCAAGTGAGGCGATTTTATAGTTAGACTGTGGTTTCTGAGGAGGAAACATGAAGGGTACTCGCGCGTCGGCGATGAGGATTTCTCAGCGCGCCGCCGCTTCTTTTTTGCTGGGCGGGATGCTGGCGGGCGGCGCATTTATGACGCCGGCCGCGTACCGGGCGACTGCACAGGCCGCGCCGCCTGTCCCGATAACGCCGGTTCCGATGCCGACCCCGGTCCCTGTGCCGGTTCCAACCCCCGCGCCGATCACGACCGCTGTGCCGATCACGACATCCGCGCCTAAAGCGGACGCCGACCTGCTGCGCCTGCCGGACGACCGGCCCATACGCGGCATGAGCTGGCCCTCGCTTTCGCCCGACGGCAGAACGCTGTGCTTCGTGTACCTCGGCGACCTGTGGACGGTCGGCATATCGGGCGGCGTGGCGCAGCGGCTGACCGTGCATGAGGCCCTCGACGCGTACCCCCGCTGGTCGCCCGACGGCAAGTTCATCGCCTTTACCAGTACGCGCACCGGCAACGCCGACATTTTTCTGGTTCCTTCTCAGGGCGGCTCGGCCCGACAGGTGACGTTCAACGCCACCGCCGATTGGGTCTCGGACTGGTCGCCGGACGGCACGAAACTGCTGTTTTACAGCGTGCGCGACACGCGCACTTTTAGCCTGTTCACGCTCGACCTGCACACGCGGGCCGTGAAGAAGATCAGCAATGACGAGGAACCGCTGCGCTACGCGGCCTGGGGGCCGGACGGCAAGACCGTCGCCTTTACCAGGGCCGGTCAGCCCTGGTGGCGGCCCTGGTATCGGGGCAGCGTGGCGGCAAGTACGGTTGTGGAAGACCTGAGTACGGGCAAAGTCCGCACCCTCGTGAAGACCAACACGCAGCAATTATGGCCGCTGTATTCCCAGGACGGCAAAAGCGTGTACGTCACCATGATCTACGGCAATGCCAACACGCCTAACCTGTGGCGCGTCCCCCTCGAAGGCGGCAGCCCGGTCGCGGTCACCAAATATACCACGGATGCCGTGCGCTATCCGGCTGTGGCCCGCAACTCCAGCGAAATTGCCTACATCTATAACGGCGATCTGTATACCGCTCGCGGTGACGGTCAGAACGCGCAAAAAGTCACGATTGTCTGCCGCTCGGATGACAAGGTGAACAATCAGCAGCGGGCGGTCGTAAACGGCGGCGCAAGCGAGATAGAACTTTCCCCCGACGGCAAGCAGCTTGCCCTCGTAATACAGGGCGACATCTGGCTGATGCCCATAGCCGGGGGCGACGCCAAGCGCCTGACCGACGACCCGGCCAACGACGACGATATTACGTGGTCGCCGGATGGCACAAAGCTGGCCTTCATCTCCGACCGGGGCAATCAACCCGACCTGTATACCCTGGACGTAAAGACAAAAGCCCTGACGCGCCTGACAAACGACATGGACGCGGAAAGCAATACGCAGTGGTCGCCGGACGGCAAATGGATCTCGTTCGCCCGCGCCGGCTCGCAGCCCGGATTATATGTCTCGCCCGCGTCCGGCGGAGCGCCCGCTCGCCTGCTCGCCGCCGGCAACGGCAACAACAACTTCGGGCAGGGCGTTACCAGTCATACCTGGTCGCCGGACAGCCGCTGGGTCGCCTTTGCGCGCATGGATCGCTACACCACGACCGACATCTGGGTGGTTCCTGCTGTGGGCGGCAGCGCGGTCAATGTGACGCGCTACCCGAATGCGAACCTTAGCCCCCGCTTCACCAGGGACGGGCGCAATCTGCTGTTCGTCTCCACGCGGAACGGCGCGGGCCTGTACCGCCTGCCCCTGGAACGCGAGGACGACGCCCCGGTTGACGACACTGCGCCCAAGCCCAAGCCGGTTGACCGCAGCAAGGATGTCAAGATAGATTTCGAGGACATACAGGATCGCGCCAAGCTGGTACTGGCCGGTCCGCCCGCCGATTACGCGCCCACGCCCGACAGCCAGCGCGTGATTGTTGCAAATGGAGTTGGCTTTTTTTCCGTGGGCATCAAGGGCGGGCCGGCCATCCCGCTCGCGATTGGCGAGGCCGGCGGCAACATCGAGTTCGTGCCGGACGGTTCACGCTTCTTCTACACGGGCGCAAACGGGACGCCGCGCAGCTTGGGCGCGCAGCCCGGCCCGCCGCAGTCGCCCCAGGTCGTGACCTTCAACGCCGACCTGCTGTTTGATCGGCGCGTACTGTATCAGCAGGCGTTCAACGAGTTCTACCGCAAGTTCGGCACGTCGTTCTATGACGCCAAAATGCACGGCGTCAACTGGCCGAGCCTGCGCGCCAAGTACGAGCCGCTCTTGCAGGGCGTGGGTACGCCCGAAGAGTTCGCCAACCTGCTCAGTGAAATGGTGGGCGAGGTGAACTCGTCGCATTCCGAGATCAACCCGGCCACGCGTCCGACCGGCCCGCAGCCCGCCACGCTGGGCGTGTTCTACGACGACACGTATACGGGGCCGGGCTTGAAAGTCACGAGCGTGATGCCGAAAGGCCCCGCCGACCTTCCCACCACGCGCCTGAACGCGGGCGATTACATTCTGGCCGTCAACGGCACGGACGTCTCCCTCAACGAGGCGTACTACGAGGCCATGCAGGACAAGGCGGGCAAAGTGGTAGACCTGCTCGTCAACAGCAGGCCGAGCAAGGACGGGGCCAGGACGATCAAAGTCAAGGCGATTTCAACCGGCGATTGGAGCAATCTGGAATACGAGGCCCGCGTCAAGCATAACCGCGCCCTTGTGGACAAGCTTTCCAATGGCAGACTGGCGTACATTCATATCCGTAACATGGATCAGCCGTCTCTGGCCCGCTTCGAGCGCGAACTGTACAGCGACGCCCTGAACAAAGACGGCCTTGTCCTGGACATTCGGGGCAACGGCGGCGGCAACACGCACGACCGCATATTGGAAGACCTGTCGCGCCACGTCTATGGCTACACGCAGCCCCGTGACGGTCAGCGCCAGATGCAGCCCGAACGCGCGTTCACCAAGTCGGTCGTCCTGCTCATCAACCAGAATAGTTACAGCGACGCGGAAATCTTCCCCGCCGGGTTCCGCGACCTGAAACTGGGCAAGATCGTGGGCGTTTCCACGCCCGGTTACGTGATCGGCACATACAGCGGCAGGCTGATAGACGGCACGACGTACCGCCTGCCGATGTGGGGCTGGTATACGGCAGCGGGCAAGAACATGGAGAACCTGGGCATTCCCCCGGATATTACGATTGAGAACCGCCCCGAAGACATCGTAGCGGGTCGTGATCGCCAGTTGGAAACCGCCGTGGAAACTCTGCTGAAGTCCACGCCCGCCACAAACAGCGATACCGCAGACAGCGGCAGTAACAGCAGTGGAAGCGGCGTCATCAGTTCCGCCAACCTCAACCCCAATGGCGGCTCATCGGCGGGCCACGGCAGCAAAAGCGCGGTCGGCAACACCCCCGCGCAGCCGTAACCGACAAACGAGAGCGATAAGCAACACCGCATCCTGCTATGCGAAAGCGCATCGGCAGTGACGCGGTTTTGCTGTTATTGGAGGATTTGTACCCTCATCCCCGGCCCTTCTCCCTGATGCGTTCGCTGCGCTCACAGGTAGAAGGGAGCGAAGGCGCAAGTTTTGCCGTCTGTATCTAAACATAATGAAGACGCGAGATTTTAATACAATGGCGAACCCACTTGCGCCCTCGCTCCCTTCTCCCTAGCGAGGAACGAGCGAATCAGGGAGAAGGGCCGGGGATGAGGGTACAAACCTCCAATCAACGTGAAACTCTATCTATACGGGCCGCGTCCTGTGCTGTGGAGGGTTCGCTATGCAATTTATTCATCGTCTGGCTTGTTGTTCGGTCTTGATGCTTGCGGCGGGCGGCGTTCGCGCCCAGGAGCCGTTTAAGCCGGGAGGTTTCAAAGCGGCCTGTATGATGGCGGGCCAGTCCAGGCGCATCGTTCTGGTGGATTTTTATACGACGTGGTGCGGGCCGTGCAAGATGCTGGACGAGACGACGTGGAAGAACAAAGAGGTGCGGGCGTGGCTGGATAAAACCGCCGTATGCCGCAAGATAGACGCCGAGAAAGACACGGCCCTCGCTGCCCGCTATAAAATCCGCGCATACCCCACGATCCTGCTGCTCAGGCCGGATGGAACCGAGATTGACCGCCTGGTAGGATTCCGCGAGCCGAAGGTGTTTCTCAGCGAGGCGAAGCAGGCGCTCGGCGGCGTGGACAGCATCGCCCGCGCGCGGCAAAAATCGGCGGCGGCAGGCAAAGACAACCCGCAGGCGCGGATGGAATACGCCGACGCCCTTGCCGCCAAAAGCCGCTATGCCGACGCTCTCAAAGAATACCTGTGGTGCCTGGACGAGGGCGACAAGCACGACATGAGCTTTATGGGGGTGCGCCTGTCGTTTCTTCTGAACAGCATCGTGCAGTTGGGCCATCAGTATCCACCCGCGCTTGCGGCCCTGACTACGCGCCGCGACACGGCCCGCGAAGCCCTATTGCATGGAACCGGCGACTTCAACGCCGCTCTCGACTTGGGCGCGTACAACCGCATACTCGGCCAGGACGCGCAGACCGTCAAGGTGTACGACACGCTCAAAGCGAAAAACTCTCCGCTTGCCGCCGTCCTCTTTGAACAGGCGTTTCCCTCCCTGCTCGCCGCAAAGCGCTACGCCGACATCGTGGCCGGGGCGGGTGACATATCGGCCCGCGTGGATCAGCAGATGCAGATGTTCACCATGATGAGCGGGCAGCCGAATATAAACAAGGAAGTGCTTGCCATCATCAAGAAACAGGGCGTGGACAAGGGCAGCGACTACTACGAGGCGCTGACCGGAACCGGCGACACGGCCCAGGCCGACAAAGTGCGCGATAAACTGCTCACCTTCGACCCCAACGCGGACACGTACACGGCCCTGATCCGTCATGCCCTGCGCGCCGGCAAACCCGATGTCGTGCAGCATCTCCTCGACGCGGCCCGCGCCACCCAAACCCCGGAAGCCTACAAGCAAATCGAGCAGGCGGCGAAATAGCGGGTTGGGCGAGCGCACAGCATAGTAAACGCACAGCATAGCGGGTTGGGCGAACGCACCGCCGAGAACAGCGTCCGCGTACAATCGGCACGAAAACAAATCGGCACGAGGATAAACATGCAGCAACCGACACGCGCCGAATGGAACCGTTTGTCGGCAGGAGAGCAGGAAGCTGCGGCGCGACGGATCGCGCGTTCGCTGCCCGATGGGTTTGTGTTTAGCCGAGTCGTCCCGCACACCTTTTGCGGGCAGATCAATGCCATCGCCGAGTTTACGTACCGCGGGGCGCGTTTTGTGCTGATACCCGGCGGCGAGGCTATGCTTGGCTACGACATGTCCCGCGAATGGCAGCCCACCCCGGATGAGGCGCGGGACTGGCAGACGACTGCGCAGGCGTATGATCTCGACCACACCATTGAGGAACAGATCGCGCGGGCGACGCTCCGGCCCCGGACTGGGTTTCTTGGTCCGGTTATAATGGAGGCGAGCGCGTATGAGCTGACATGGGAAACGCTTTCTCCAACCTCCCCCGAAGTCCTGCGGGTGATCGAGGAGGAGTTCGGAACAGGCGCCCGCGCCCGCCGGATCGAGGTTGCGCGCAAAGACGCCAGCGTGCGCGTGGAGCGGGATCACGACGGCATTATCACGGCGTCGCGCTCCGTCCGGCTCACGCACTCGGAACTTGTGGCCCGCCTCGCGCCGGATGGTTTTCGCCTGCCCACGTCCGATGAATGGGAATACGCGTGCGGCGCGGGCGCGGCCACGCTGTTCCGCTGGGGAGACCATGCGCCCTGCGACCGCTACCCGACTGACGCCACTGGACAGGCCGCAGGGCAGCGCGAGGGGAACATGGCGACCAAAGCGTCTGACTCGCAGCCCGAAGCATTCGCGCCGGACTGGAATTTACACAGGCAGGCCAACGCTCTGGGCATTCACATCGCCAGCCATCCCTATGATTTTGAGCTGGTCGCCGAGCCGAACATCACGCGAGGTGGCGATGGCGGCTGCACCATCTGCGGCGGGGCGGGCTTCTTTGTCGGCTGGCTTACCCTGGCGACGGCCTACTTTGAAGCCGAGGTCTGCGAGATGGGAGCGTCCCAGCCCATAGACAGCGACTACACCATCTGCCGACGCGTCTTACCCCTGTAGGTCAACTAATTTTATCAGGGAATGCTATTAGCCGATGTGGATGAATGTAAATGGAACACAGGCTTTGTGCGGCAGCGGAGTAGCAGCATGAACAAACATCAACTGCGGGGTTCGATCTATATCAGCGCGGGCAATACTTTGAAAAGCGTCGCCGGAGCATTGCAGGAGGCGGGCCAAGATGGGATCAAGCGACGTGAGTGGTATGACTGCAAAAAACGGTCTTCAAAGCTGATCTGGTTTGTGCTTGAGTTGACGTTTCTGCTGCTCTTCTACACATGCTACTGCCGGGTAATGGCAAGAATGAAGCAGCCTGTCAACGACTGGCGCGGATTCGCAATTTTTGCTGCATCCTGGTATGTGTTCGCGTTCATCAGACGCTGTCTACGGCAGCGAGGCATACTAAAATCTTACGAACATCAGAAGCAAATGCCACCTCACAGCACAGGAGCTGAGATCGAGAAGGAAGGACAACATACATGACACAGCCCATTTACAGCAAAGAAGAGACCGGCGAGCGCGGCGATAAAATATACGAGCAGCAGCTTCGCGCAACGGTCGAAACGGAAGCCAACATCGGCAAAATCATTGCGATTGACATCGAGACCGGCGATTATGAAATAGATGCTGATTTGCTTCAGGCAGGGCGGCGCTTGAAAGCCCGACATCCTGATTCCCCAGCTTGGGCGAAGCGCATTGGCTACGATGCGGTCTATGCGGTCGGAGGATCGTTGACGAGGACAGAGCAATGATACAAGCCATCGTCAACAATCTGCAAATTCTTGTGCCTTTGGAAGGGAAACATTTGGGAGCCGACTTTGCAGAGAATGGCCCCGCCAGTATAGTAAGTTTGTAAATTCAACCTGAACAAGAACATTGCCAAAGGTAGAACTAGGCGGCGCGGGCGTAGGCGGTGGAAAGTTCGGTTGCGACGCGCAGGACGGTGTCAATCACATACGTGATCTGCGCGTCCGTCATGGCGGGATAGAGGGGGATGCTGACGGCCTCACGATAGTAGGCCTCGGCATGGGGGCATTGGTCGGGCTTGTAGCCGAGCGTGTCGCGGTAATAGGGCTGGCGATAGACCGGGATGTAATGCACGTTGACGCCCAACCCCGCGTTTCGCAGCCACTCGAAGGCGCGGCGGCGCAGCGCAGGCGTCGCGCCCGCAAAGCGGACGGGGTAGAGGTGGTACGCGGATTGATGGCCCGCGCGCTCGGCGGGCGTTTGCAGGCCGGGGACGTTTGCAAAGGCGCGGTCGTACTGCGCGGCGATGGCGCGGCGTTTGGCGATGAAATCGTCCAGTTTGTTTAACTGGCTGTGGCCCAGAGCGCAGGCCGCGTCCGCGATGCGGTAATTGAAGCCCAGGTCGTGCATCTCGTAGTACCAGCCGCCCTCGTTGTCGAGCAGGGCGTCCGGGTCACGCGTGATGCCGTGCGAGCGCAATAAGCGCAGGCGTTCGTTGAGAGTAGGGCTGTTGGTCGTGATGATGCCGCCCTCGCCCGTCGCGATGGCCTTGACCGCATGGGTGCTGAACACGGTCATGTCGCTGTACCGGCAATCCCCCACGGTTCTCCACCGGGTATTGATTTCCCCTTTCGTGTCGGCATTGTCTTCGTACCTTGCGCCCAGAGCGTGGCAGGCGTCTTCGATCACCGTCAGGTTGTGCGTTCGGGCGAGGGCATGGATGGCGGGCATGTCGCAGGCGTGACCGGCGAAATGCACCGGCAGGATCGCCTCGGTGCGCGGCGTGATTTTGCGCGCGATCTCGATGGGGTCTATATTGACGGTGTCTGCGCACACATCGGCGAAAACGGGGCGGGCCTGGCAGTACAGGGCAGCGTTGGCCGTAGCCGCGAACGTGATGGGACTCGTAATGCACTCCGCGCCCGGCGATAGGCCCGCCGCAAGACACGCGAGATGCAGGCCTGCCGTGCCGCTCGATACCGCTACCGCGTGACGCGCCCCGACTTTAGCGGCAAACGCCTGCTCAAACGCTTCCACCTGCGGCCCCGTCGTCAGCCAGTCGGAGCGCAGCGCGTCGGCCACGGCCTGTATATCGTCGTCGTCAATGGATTGTCGGCTGTATGGTATGTGCATTTTGTTGTTTGTTGTTTGTGGTATGAGTTTCAGGCAGCCTGAGTGAGCGTCAGTATAGGCGCGGTAGCGTCGGAAGCGATGTCGGCAAAGGCGTCGGGGAACATGGCCTGGGACAGGCGGGCGAGTTCGGCGCACGAAAGCCACTGCGTATTGGTGTCGCTGGCGTAGCGGAAATCGTTCGCCACGTTCGCGCCGCCGTGATGCGCGCGGGCTGCCGCTTCGTCCCAGCCGAACGAGGGCTGCACGATGTAATAGCCGGCGCAGTCCAGGGCGCGGTGGGCCTCGTCTTCGGGGATCATTACCTCATGCAGTTTTTCGCCGGGCCGGATGCCCACGATCTCCTGCCGACAATGCGGGGCCACAGCGCGGGCCATGTCGTGCATGGTCATGCTGGGGATTTTCGGCACATACAGCTCGCCGCCCGTCATCGTATCGAGGGCGCGCAGCACGAACTGCACGGCCTGTTCGAGCGTGATCCAAAAGCGCGTCATGCGCGGGTCGGTCACGGTCACGACGCCGGACGCGCGCTGCTTGAGGAACAGGGGCAGGACGCTGCCGCGCGAACCCAGCACATTGCCGTAGCGCACCACGCTGAACCGCGTGCCGCCGCCCGTGTACGCGTTGCCCGCCACAAACAACTTGTCGGAACACAGCTTGGTCGCGCCGTACAGGTTGATGGGGTTGGCGGCCTTGTCCGTGGACAGAGCGACCACGCGCCGAACGCCCCGATCAATGGCCGCTTCAATCACATTTTGCGCCCCAAAGACATTCGTTTTGATGGCCTCGAACGGATTATACTCGGCGGCGGGAACCTGCTTGAGCGCGGCGGCATGGATCACAATATCCACGCCGTTAAAGGCGCGGCGCAGACGTTCCACATCGCGCACATCGCCCAGGAACCAGCGCATCCGCTCATCGCGGAAAACGGAGTTTTGCTGCATCTCGTACTGCTTGAGTTCGTCGCGGCTGAACACGATTACCTTGCGCGGGTTGTGTTCGCGCAGCAGGGTCTCGATGAATTGTTTGCCGAAGCTGCCGGTTCCGCCCGTGATAAGCAGCGTCTGATCGTCAAGTCGCATGGCCCGTTTCCACCTTCCGAACATGTTCCCAACATATTCCAACCGTTCGGGTGTCCGCCCGTAAAATTGCGTATTGTACCCGTTGTATCGGTAATCGCCTCCCCGAATCTCAGGTGTAAAATAAACAGGCAGAGGCGCGTGTACGCCTCTGCCCCTGTCTGTTTGCATCACGCTTCATGGCGCGCTATGCTTTAATAACCGGTTTTTTACGCCCGCGCGTTTTGCGGTTTTGCAGCATCTTTTGCAGGTCTGCTGACAGGACGGCGTTTTCGATCATGCCCCGGAATATCTCGAGGTTTCGATGATCCGGCACGACTTGTTCCCACATCTCCAGCCATCTGCGCGCATCTTCCGGTTCCTCCGCCGCGAGCTGCACTTCGATGCGCGCCATGCACAGCAAAGAAAATTCGCTGGTGTGCACCTTGCGCCGCTCCTGCAGCGGCGCGAGCATGTCCCTGGCCTCTTCGATCTTGTTCTCACGGGCCAGCAGCATCGCCATGTTTGTGCGCCCCGCGAAATAATCGGGGTAGTGTTCGTGGACGTAACGAATGATCTCTTTGTACTCTTCGTCACGGCCCTGCTGGCTGAATATCGCGGCCAGATTGTTTAGAATCATGGGCGAGTCGGCGTCCTGCTCCAGCGCCTGCTGGTACAGCGCCTCCGCCCGCGTCAGATCGCCGTCGTGCATGGCCTCTATGCCGTCGTTGATAAGCTGCTGGATTTCGGGCGCGTGCGTTATCTCAGGCTCGTCCGTGATCTCGAAGTTCATCGGCATCACGTCCTGCCATGCGCCGCCGAGCCACAAACGCGCCGATCCGGGCGGCAGGACGCGCGCCTGGGACACGGTCTCGAACGCCTGCAGCCGCAGAGCGTCCGGGCCGTTCTGACCGAGCGCAAAAGCTTTGAGCGCGTCCAGCATATCGGGTGTGTCGGCGCTGCGGGCCAGCAACAAAGCCATCTGCCGCGCGGCGGGGTCGCCGCGTTCCAGCAGGGTCGGCACAAGGGCTGCCACTTCGGGGCGCTGTTTGAAGAACGCCCGCACGGTCGCCGCAATAGTATCCTCATCAGACTGCGCGGAGATCTGCATCACTCTGGCGCGCAGGTCGCTCTGGGCCGTAGCCAGCAGCCAGGTGGGCAGCGAAAACGCCCACGCGCCATGCCGCTCTTCGACAGGCGCGTTGAGGTCGGCGATATTGCCGCTCGCAAGCTCGAAGCCGGGCTGAACCGCGAGCGCCCGCTTCCAGTATTGCTTCGCCTTGTCCGTCTGGCCCAGGCGCGCGGCAGCCGCGCCGGCCAGGTGCAGGAGGAGGGCCGAATGGTAGGGTTCGTCGGTCGCTTCCTGCGCCTGCGCCTGCTCGAACGCTTCCAAAACCCCCGCATAATCTCCCAGATAGGACAGGGCTTCCGCGATTTTAACCTGCTTCTGATACGCCGGGGCTTTGCTGGCTTTCAGGTCGGCGGCAAATTCCTGCGCCTCGTCCCAATATCCGGTAATCACGGCATAGTGGGTCAGGTTGGCGAGCGCGTGGATGTTTTCCGGCTCGACATCCAGAACGCTGCGCGCCGTGACAATGGCCTGGTCAATGTCGCCCTCGGCAAAATAGGATTGGCTGATGTTGTTGAGCGTGGCCGGATGGTCGGCCCGCCGCGCAAGCAGTTTCTGCGCCTCCTGCCGCATGGCGCGATACTCGCCCCGCTCCAGGAGGGACTGCGCCTGCTCGAACAGGGCCGCCAGTCCCACGCCGTCCGGGCCATCCAGTTTGGTCCCGGCAAGGTAGGCGGGCAGTTCCGCTTCGACGGTTTGCAGCAGCTTGCGCGCCTCTTCCGCCCGTTCGTGTCCCGGCGCCATCTCCAGGAAACGCCGCGCTGTTTGGGCGGTCAGCGCATAGCGTCCGTTGTTCAGGTACGCTCCGGCCAGGGCAAGGGTCAGGTCGGCGTCACGCGGCGAGAGTTTGACCAGGGGCGCGCAGGCCGCTTCGTACAGCGCCATGTTATGCGTATCATAAGCGACATTGACAAGCGAGCGCAGCGGCTCCTGCTGGGTGGGGTAGCGTTTTATCAGTTCCTCCAGCAGCGCCTGCGCCTCGTCATAGCGCTTTTGTTCAGCGAGGGCGTCGGCATTTCTCAGACCGGCGATCAGGGCCGCAGGCATCAGGGTTGTGAGTTTGCGGGGTGGAGGCGCTTTTTTCTTTGACATGGCAGCGAGTTCCTTACAAGTTCTTTGTAGACATCAAGTTCTTTGTGGGCATGGTGAGAGTTGTTTAGCGTCATATTATGACAGGTCAATACTTCAATTCAAGCGAACCTGCCCGGCGCGGGCATAACATTTGGCGAACGTGTCCTTGTCGGTGTGGCTGATCAAAGGGCGTCGAAGCCTGCGTAGCCGTCGCGCTGCAGGCGGGTTTGGAGGCGAGCGAGACGGCGGGCGGTCAAAACGAAGCGGTGTTTTTCCGCGTAGCGCAGCAGGTCAGCGGTGGGCGCTTCCAGTTGTTCCTGTGTGCCGGTCAGCCGGGGCAGCACTTTTTGCAGCAGCTGCAGGTCGAGGGCGGCGCGCAGATTCGCGTTCAAGTCATTGGGCTTGTCGGGGGACAGCAGGCCAAGCCCGTTGGTGTCGAAACTGTTGGCGCAGTAGCGCAGCGTCTCGTCGCGGATGCGGTACGCAAAATGCAGGCCGTGCGGTTCGAGCAGGGCATTGACATCCGCAAGCGTGTTGACGACGTAGCCCGCGTAGTCCGTGCCGGGTGGACTGACGCTTTGCAGTCTGATCCGCGCATCCGCCACATTCTTGGCCCGCGCCCCCAAAAACAATGCCTGCCTGACAGCAAACGGCATCCTTTCGGCGCTTGCCGTTTGCGTGTCTAAGGCCGCTTGCTGCGAACCATCCTGCGCAGTATGGTCGTCTTCGCGCAGGCAGACCTCGCCGAACGTGAGCGTATTGGCGCGATCCAGCACCTTGCGGGACAGGCTGTGCGTGGCCTCGTCCAGATTCAGTGTGCCGCTCAGAAACAGGTTGGCGGGCAGGCGAATCGCGCGCCCGTCCGGCAGCAGCATGTCGCGCCCGCTTGTTTCCATCGCGGAAAGAACCTCGGCGAAATAGTGTTCCACGCGGGCCAGGTTCATCTCGTCGAGGCACAGGAAGTAGGCGCGATTGGCGTTGTCCGGGCGCGCGGCGCGCAGGAGGAAATCTAGAAACGGCGTGCTGACGAACGTGCCAGGCCCGCCCGACTGCGGCTGCGTGGGCGCAAGCAGATTGACATAGCCCACAATAGGTGTCGAGTCCATCCAGTCGGGGCGCACGGGCAGCAGCCGATACTGCGCGTTCGGTTGAGTGGGGGCATGACCGCTCGCATTGCCTGTCAAGGCCTGCGCGAACAGGGAGGTAAGACGAGTCTTGCCCGTTCCCGACAGGCCCGACAGCAGCACGAACGGCTTGGATTGCAGGCACAGATAGTAGTCGCGCACGATCAGAGCCGGGTACGTAAAGCCCTGCGCGGCGATCTCGCGTTCCAGGGCCGTCAGCAGGTCGCTTTGCGTATACCCCGTGGTATCAACCGGAGCGGGCGCTTCGTTCGCCGTTATGTCCTGCATATTAGAAAAAGATTGGGCGTCGTAGTCCGGGCGTGACGGCTCGCGCACAAAGGCGACATCAGGGTCTGCGGCACGTCTTACATCCGTGTTCGCCCTATCGTATGCCGCGCTGTGTTCCGACGGATTGGCGGCGCGGTCATTTACGCGTCTTGTGTCGGCTGTAAATGAAGGTGCGGATGAGGCAGGCAGGGTCGGGGAGGCGAAACGCCCACGCCCCGCGCGACTCATCAGGCCGCGTGTCAGCAGGCGATGCACGGCCAGGTAGTCGGGGGCGTCCAGCGTTTCGCATACGGCCTCGTACACGATCACATCCGCCAGCAGGCGCAATATAAGATCGTTGTCGCCCACGCCGACATGTATGGGCTGATTGCTGTATGTTTCGACACCTTTTATTTCGGCGGGCAGCTCGAAGCGGACGCGGGCGGCGCGGGCCGCGCCTCGTTCCTGAACCGGCGACAGGCGCAGGGCGCGCAGGCCGAGCCGCGTCACGAGCGGCCACGTTTCGGGCTGATGAGCGCACAGTAACTGCATGGCCGTCTGCCCGCCCGCGTGACGGCGCGATAAAAAGCCGCGCAGACGATTGGCGTCCGAGCCTTTGCCGAACAGCAGTTCACGCAGGTCATGGTTCAGGGCTTCGGGTTCGCCAGCGCGGCGCAGCAGGCGGGCATCGAGGTTGGGATTGGGGGCGAGGGCGCGGGCCAGGGCCAGCAGATGCGCCATCTGCGCCCAGGTGAGACTTGCGCCGTGTGCAAAGTCCGCGTCGGTCAGAACCTGTCCAAACGCGCGGACGGTCTCGGCGTCCTCTTCGCGCAGGCGCAGGCGTTCCAAACGCTCTTCGTCTTCGCCCTCGTCCCAGGCGGCGCGGAGGACCAGCAAACGCTCCTGCTGTTCGTCATTCAATGCAAACAGATTCGCGGCGTCCACGCGCGGCCCTCCTTCCTCATAGTAGTAGACACATTATAATACCATAACGCAATCCATAGACAGGATTAACAGGATTTTCAAGATTTACAGGATTGTGTGAAGAGGGACGCGACTGCCGCCATGTTGATACGGCAGACTATCATTCCGCTTCTACTTTTTGAAATCCTGTCAATCCTGAAAATCCTGTTAATCCTGTCCATTTCTGGAATATACTATCTGTACTTGGAAATGTCACAGCGGGGAGGAAACACAATGGGGCAGGATACGGTGCGCGAGATGGTAATGGCGCAGGCAAGGCAGGCCAAAGACGCGGCCCGCAAACTGGCTTCGACGAGTACGGACACGAAGAACGCGGCGCTGAACGCCATGTCGGACACGCTCGTCGCGCAGGAGAGCCTGATACTCGACGCCAATGCCGCCGATGTGAGCGCGGGGCGTGAGCGCGGCCTGGAGGAAGCTCTGCTGGAACGATTGACGCTGACCCCCAAACGTGTGGGCGCGATGGCGGACGGAATGCGCTACGTGGCCGCGCTGCCCGACCCAATCGGGCAGGTTTTGGACGGTTCGCGGCGTCCGAACGGCCTGGATATACAGCGTGTGCGCGTGCCGCTCGGCGTGATCGGCATCATCTATGAAAGTCGCCCGAATGTCACGTCCGATGCGGCGGGATTGTGCGTCAAGGCGGGCAATGCGGTCATCCTGCGCGGCGGCTCCGAAGCCCTGCGTTCCAATACGATTTTGGCGCGGCTGCTGGCGAGCGCGGCGGAACGGGTTGGCCTGCCCCCCGGCAGCATCCAGCTTATCGAATCCACCGACCGCGAGGCGGCCACGGCCCTGATGCAGGCGGAGGGATTAGTAGACGTGCTGATCCCGCGCGGCGGCGAGCGGCTTAAGAAAATCGTGCTGGAAAACGCCCGCGTTCCCGTCCTTACCTCGCTTGGCGGCAACTGCCATACGTATGTGGACGCGGGCGCGGATATGGCGATGGCTATGGACATCGCCTTCAACGCCAAAGTGTCGCGCCCCGGCGTGTGCAACGCCATGGAAACCCTGCTCGTCCACACAGATGCGGCAGATGCTTTGCTGCCCCCGCTTGGCCGCCAATTAATCGCGGCAGGCGTAGAGATACGGGGCTGCGACCGCACACGCGCCCTGATCGCAGACGCCGTTGCGGCTGAGGAAGAGGATTGGGCCGAGGAGTATCTTGCCCTGACCCTCGCCGTGCGCGTCGTGGACAATTTAGACATGGCCCTCGACCACATCGCCCGCTATGGCACGGGCCACAGCGAGGCCATCGTCACGAACGATTATGCGCGGGCGCAGCGGTTCGCCCAGGAGGTGGACGCGGCCTGCGTGTACGTGAACGCCAGTACGCGCTTTACGGACGGCACGGAATTCGGGATGGGGGCCGAGGTGGGCATCAGCACACAGAAACTGCACGCGCGCGGGCCGGTCGGCCTGAACGAACTGACCACCTACAAAACCATCGTGCGCGGCACAGGACAAATCCGCATCTAGGATGTAGAAACCGCTCGAACCAGAGTCCCTCAACCTCCTGTAACGGTTCGTTCATCGCCTCACCTTCTGTCGAGCGCGAAACTCACAGCTTCCTCCAAACCTAAAGACTTTCCCTCTGCCCGACCGGAAGTGAGCGCGTCCTCGCCTATTTGGTTTCGCATCGTTTCTAATTCATTACTGCCTGCCTTCCGGGATGTTGAGATGTTTATCCTCCTGTATGGCCGTTTCCACTTCCGCCAGAGTGTCGTACAAGTCGAATGTTTTGTCGGGCCAGGCATTTGGGCGAATGGGAACCTGCCACCAATAGTCAATCTGCTGCACTTCGTCTTCAACGACTTCCAGGTTCAATCCGCTTGGATGCTGCCCTTGCAGATACTCGCGCACCACATGCGCTACTGTCCCCTCGTTATTTTCCATCTGTCTGCACCTCCAGCAGCTTACTCACCAAAGCTGCATCGCGCGTACAGTTCGGGGCTGTACGGCGATTTATTTCTATGCGCGGGCGGTAGTCCGCATTCTCCCGTTCGCTTCGCAGCCGCCTCAACGTTTTATTGATCTGGTAGCGCGTGGGCGCGAACGCGTCATATTATTCAGAACCAAATCAGGCAACTGATCATTAGCGGGATTGTTCCAGCCACACGCAAACGTCACGCCCCGGCGCGTCAGTTCTCCTGCCACAGCGGAGTAAGCCGCATAGTACGCGCTGCTGACACTGCGCCGAAACATGTCCTCATCCAGCATCCGCTTCATGCGGCGGCGAAATCTGTGAGCGGGCGCATACTTGGATGCTGAAAGCCTAACACAATGTCGCTGGCTGAGACACCCTCGCGCAGCAGAGCGTTTGCGATGCCCTCCTCCGTCCAGTCTTCTTCGATCCAGATTCTGCCGTTCTTGATGCGAACATGAAGGGTCGTGTACTGAACGTGCCTGTCCTCCTCCCAGCCCACGCGCATCAGCAAATAATGATCGCGTGTCTCGTCAAAAATGCAGACCGTTTCCAGACTGTCAGAACCGGAACGCGGCAGGACATCGTACAAGTCGGTCAGATACTGTTTGATCAGGCATCGCCATTCGTCCACTCGATCCATCTTTCGATCTCCTCCCCCGCCACATCCACCACCAGCAAAGCGAGACGGAACTGCTTTATAAGTAGTTGTACGGCCTTGCGCTCGAAGACATTACGGTAGGTCAGATGCCCGATTGCCAGATAGACTTCCCGTTCCATTCCTATTTGACGCAGCAACGTTTGGTACATCAGGTACTGCCCCAGAGCGCCCTGCACCTCATGAAGCGGTGACGCGCCAAGAAAACTCTTGACTTCTACGACGATTTTGCGTCCGCCTTGTTCCGCTTCCAGAGAACGTTCCGCCGCCAGGTCGGCTTGCAGCGTAACATCATCGTACTGAATGGTGAACGGATCGGCAGTAATCGTCCACCCGGCTTTGACAAGCGCGTTCTTCACAGCGTCATGTATTTTGTCACGAGCGGCCATACTGCCTCACCTTCAACTATTCGGCTTCTTTGCCAGCCCGTCACCCGATTGCGGCTTGTGTTTGGCGTATTTCGCG
The DNA here is from genome assembly GCA_965277875.1 of Chthonomonadaceae bacterium. GTDB lineage: Bacteria > Armatimonadota > Chthonomonadetes > Chthonomonadales > Chthonomonadaceae > CAWFQB01. The sequence goes on from CBDIDV010000002.1 coordinate 5,325,913, forward strand.
GTTTCTACATTGGGTTTGTATACTGTTTCTACATTGTTTTACGGTGTTTGCGGTGGCGTCTGCGGTGGGAGGGGGCGGGGCTGTCGTCCGGGGCGGTTTTGTGGCCGTCGTCATACGTATGCAGGGGCAGTCCGTGCAGGCTGGCCGTCTTGACGAAGCGGGCCAGGCGGCGGGGGACCGTGACCGCAGCTATATCGCCGTCGCTGACGTACCGCTCGGCAGGGTGCGATTTCAGATAATCCAGATAGTAGGGGATGCCGTCGCCGGTCTCGATGCCCAATACGCGGGGGATACGCAGCGGATCGTATTTGACCGAAACGGGGGAAGGGGCCGGCCCGCCCCACGCGTCGAGTACGGCGCGGTTGTGGTACGTGACGCCGTTGTACGCGCCGGATGTCAGTACAGCGTAGTTGTGCGAGCGGGGCTTGCAGCCGCCGGGCAGAGCCAGGGTATCCAGATGCACAGCCGGGGCCATACGTTCGGTATATTTTTTGCCGAGAGCGATCTCTTTAGCAATGGCGTCGTCGGACATGCGGTTAAAGTAGTGGTGATTGAGCGTGTGGTTGCCCAACTCAAAGCCCATGTCGACCAGAGCGCGCAGTTTCTTGACCGCGTAGCGTTCCGAGCCGAACGCGCCCTGCGGCAATACGTAGAATGTCCCCTTGAGCGGCCAGTCGGTGTGCGCCTCGTGAAACGCCTGTATAATGCCTACCGCGCAGTCCGGGTCAATGCTGCCATCATGCAGGTACCGAAACTGCGTACTGCGGGCGTCATCGAAGGTGAGGATCACGGGGCTGGTTCCCAGTGGCAGATCCATTTTGTTGTCCAAATACTCGCTCAGATTGACGGCGCGATACCCTTCCTCGTACAGCCGCTGCAAATCGCCCTCAAATTCGCTTACGCTCCGGTGCATCATCCGCGTGGCGCGGCTCGCATTGCCGGGATTCGGCCCGATCTCATGGTACTCCAATATCGGTACGCGCCCGACCTCGTTGACGCGCATCTCTTTGAGCGTGGCGTCGTCTTGGGCGGGAACGGGCGGCGCGGCGGGTGCGGCAGGCGGGGCGATCTGGAGGGGGGCTTGACGCGCGGTGGGAGGGTGCGCGGAGATTGCTGACATAGACGGATCGGGCGAACGCTGCCAGGCCAGAAGCAGGCCCAGCAGCGCGCACAGCCCGGAACCGGAAAGTAGAAGCGGCAGGTATTTCATGGCAGCCTTAAAATAAGATTTTCGCAGCAGCCCCTGACAAGCGCGATTTTGCCCCTGCGTTTGGGGAGAGCCAAAGCGCGGACGTTCGTATGTATTAGATCTTCGGGTTATGTCGGGGTGATATTCCGCTTTAGTATACCCTTAGTGTGCCGCCCTGCAATCGAGTTTTGTCCACGTTCACCGATTGGGCGCGGGGAACGCTGACCGTGTCGGGGTCGCCGTCGCTGATGTAGCGGCGTTTGGGGTGCGCTTTGAGGCTGTCCAGCCAGTGCGTCAGACCGTCGCTGTCCTCAATCGGCTCGATGCGGGGGATACGCTGAGGGTTGAAATTGACGCTGACCGGCGAGGGCGCAGGCCCGCCCCACGCGTCGAACACGGCGCGATTATGGTAGCGGATGCCGTTGACCTCTCCATTTGCGAGGATCCTGTTGTTTTTGGAACGGGGATGTTCGCCGCCGGGCAGGGCCAGCATATCCACGTTCGCGCCGCGCGCAAGCCGCTCAATGGAGGCTTTGCCGTTTGCGATCTCGCGGACTATGGCGTCGTCGTTCATGCGCCCGAAGTAGTTGTGGTTGAAGGTGTGGTTTTGCAGGTCGCAGCCCATCGCCTCCAGCGCCGCCAGTTTTTGCGGCAGTAGTTTCTTCTGCCCGAAGCCCCATTCCGTCAGCACAAAGAATGTGGCCTTGATGGGGAAATCGGGATGTGCGCGGGTAAATGCCTGCATGATGCCTACCGCGCAGTCGGGATCGAGGGTGCCGTTGGGTAGATAATGAAACTGGCTGTCGCGGGCGTCGTCGAAGGTCAGCACAACGGGCGTCATGCCGGCGGGAACCTCTATTCTGTTGTCCAGGTACTGCCTGAGCGATATAGGGCGATAATTTTCCGCGTACAGGCGGGCCAGGTCGCGGCGGAACGCGTTGGGGGCGCGGCACAGCCGATTACGTCCCCGCTTGATGTCATGATACTCCAGAATAGGAAAACTGCCCGCCTCGTTGACACCCATTCGCGCCAGTTCGTCGGGCGCAAGCGGCGCATGGGCCGGTCTGCTGTCCGGCTTTGTCACGCTGCGCGTCTCGTTTTCGCTTTCCGGGGCAGGCAGGGACGCGCGCATACGCGCCACCTCGCCCAGCGCGAGCAGTCCGGCAAGGGATAAAACCACGCCCGATTGCAGCAATTGCCTGCGCCGCCGCCGCGAAAACGTCCGCTTGCGCGTTGTTGTGGTTGTTTGTGAAGCCATAAGGTATTTACATAAAGTATTTACAAGTGTATCAGTAAACCCTTAACGTGGAGCCGTTCAGCTTGGAGGTGTCTATTTTGGGTTCCAGTGATTTGGGAATGGTTGTGACGTTGGGGTCGCCGTCGCTGACGTAGCAGGCGCGGTTGGTTTTGATCTGTTCCAGCCACATGCTGCTGCACGACGCGCCCTCGGCGGCCTGGATGCGCGGAATGCCCGATGCCTTGAAGCGTTTGGAGATCACGGCGCGGGCGGGGCCGGCCCCGACCAGCATCACGGCGCGATTGTGGTACTTGATGCCCTGATACTGCCCATCCGAGGCCAGGGCGCGATTGGCGGGCGCGACGCCGAAGGGCAGGGCGAACTCGTCCACGCGCGCGTTCGGCAGGATTTTTTGTATCTCCTGCTGGCACAGCGCGATTTCTTTTTGCACGTTATCGGCGGAGAGGCGTTTCAGGTTGGCATGAGTGAGCGTGTGGTTCTGGATCTCGCAGCCCATGCGCGCCAGTTCCTGCATCTTCTTTTGCGTGCTTTCCGGCTGGCCGAACCCCGTATGTGTACCGGGCGTGGGCTGCACGAAGAATGTGGCTTTGACGGGAAAGTCGGGATGGCTGCGGGCGAACTCCTGCATAATGCCGACCGCGCAGTCGGGGTCTACGCTGCCGTCGGGCATGTAGCGGAACTGCGTTTCGCGGGCGTCATCGAACGTCAGCACGACGGGGCTTTTGCCCAGCGCGATGTCCACTTTGTTGTTCAGATAATCGCCTAATGTGACGGGACGAAACCCCAGATCGTACATGCGCTGCAATTCTTTGCGAAACCCGTCCGGGCTGCGGACATACGAGCCGACCTGATCGGGCTTGTATTTGCCCACGTTTTTGGTGTCAATCGAGTGGTACATCAGAACAGGAACCACGCCCGCCTCGTTGGGCTTGAGCGCAAGCTGTTCTGAGGACAAACGCGGCGCGGGCGCGCCCGCTGTCCGCGCGCCGCCGCTTTTGACGGCATTTGCCCCCACGACGAGCGCGGGCGTCACAGCCGCCCGCCGATGACACCCCGCCGCGCACGCCCACAACACAATGCCCATGCCCGCCGCGCCCAAAACCCGTTGTTTCATCTAATCTATATCCTGACCCTGCCAACAAAGGCGGGGGAATGCTACTCTTATGTATTCTGCTCGTGCAGTGTAACCGTTTATCCACGCGTTTATTCTTTAGCGAGAACCCCGTTTCCTGCATGGCGTGTCAGGAAGGCAGCAAACCTCGCAGGTATCTGCCTGCCCCGCGCCGAATTGTGCAGCAAGTATCCTATCCGTTACCACTTTGCCGATTGCGCGGCAAAGTGGTAACGCGGTACTGCGACTGTTCTGCACTGCCTTATGTGCATTGGCGTTCATTCGCGTTCATTTGCGGCTAATTCATTTTCAGGAGCGTTTCTACATGGCAGGCGAAAAAGTGCGCTTTGGCATCATCGGAGTCGGCGGCATGGGGGCGGGACATTGCGGGATGCTGGGCCAGATCGAAGAAGCGGAACTTAGCGCCGTCTGCGATGTCAACCCCGCGACTCGCGACAGCGTTGCGGCGAAATACGGCGTTCCGGCCTTTGCCACGCATGAGGAACTGCTCGACTCCCAACTCGTGGACGCGGTCATTATCGCCACGCCGCATTACTTCCATCCGCCCATTGCCGTAGACGCGTTTGCGCGGCATATTCACGTCCTGTCGGAAAAGCCGCTGGGCGTCACCGTCTCGGCGGTAGATAAGATGCTTGCGAGCGCGAAACAGTCCGGCGTCATGTTCGGCGCGATGTTTCAGATGCGGGCCGAGCCGCAAAACCAGGCGGCAAAGCAGATCGTCGCGTCGGGGCAGCTAGGAGACATCTACCGCACCAGTCTGGTGATGGGCTGGTATCGCACTCAGGCGTATTACAATTCGGGCGGCTGGCGCGCGACGTGGGCCGGGGAGGGTGGCGGCGTCTTGATCAATCAGGCCCCGCACTATCTCGACCTGTTTACGTGGCTGGGCGGCCTGCCCACAACCATTACGGGCCAGACCCGGACGCGGCTTCACGACATCGAGGTCGAGGACGAGGCGTTCGCCACACTGGAATACGCAAACGGAGCGCACGGCTACCTGTACGCCAGCACAACGGAAGCCCCCGGACACAACCTTCTGGAAGTGTGCGGCGACCGGGGCAAAATCGTCCTGAACAACGGGGTTTTGAAACACTACACGATTGGGAACGGCATCCGCGATTTCACCACGACAAGCGGCGAGATGTGGGCCAGCCCGACCGCTACGGAAGTTCCGGTCGAACTAAGTCCCGCCCCGGTTCCCGGCGGACACTCGGCCATCACGCGCAACTTCGCCCGCGCCATCCTCTTCGGCGAGCCTTTGCTTGCCCCCGGCGAGGAGGGACTAAAGGCCGTGGAACTGATTGACGCCATCATCCTGTCCGGCAAAAGCGGCAGGACCGTTGCGACGCCCGTAGACCGCGCCGAATACGATACCCTGATCGAAAAACTCAAAGCCACCTCGCAGGCAAAGTCCGTCGTCACTGAACTGCGCGTTACCGACCCCGCGTTCGCTTAGGAAGGAGAAAGGAGAAAGCAACATCTGCCTGCTCATGTATTTCTTGCGCCAGGTTCTGACACATGTTAATAATCCGTCAAGATAGAACGCAGAAATAAAGTTCGAGATTTACAGCGGCTCACATTTTTTAAAACAGTGAGGGGCAGGAAGTGAACTCAATGGACAGAATATGGGAGCGTCTGGAAAACTTCCTCCGACAGAACGCTCCCGAAATATACGACGGGCTTGCGCTTGGAGCGAGCGAACAAGAAATTGTCGAAGTGGAGCAAAGCTGCGGTTTCCAGTTCCCACCCGACCTGCGCCAATCGTATCTAAGGCATGACGGTCAGATGCCCGGCTTGATGAACACCTGTAACGCAGGCGCAGGAGGTGAGTTTATTCCCGGCTACTTCGCTCTTATGTCCATGTCAAGGATTTTACGTGAGTGGGAAGGGAACAATGAGCCGGGAGCGATCAGTGACGAGAAAATACACGATGAAGAGATCACCGATCCCAGGGTCAAGCGTGTCTATCTTGATCGCGCTTGGATTGCTTTTGCAAGTGACATCGGAGGTAACGCACTATGTTTGGATTTTGATCCGATGCCTGGGGGAACCATAGGGCAAGTGATTTTGTTTGACCATGAGGATGCGATGCGGATCTGGCTCGCTCCCAACTTTGAGGCATGGCTGAACAGGGTTGTCAGCGATCTGGAGGCAGGGCGACTGATCTGGAACGAGGAGCTTGAGGGATACGACTACCCGGAGGATACTGGCGAGGCATCGTAGAAACGCACATCCGACCCGCCTTCGCAGCATTTTCGTGAGGAGAAAGCAGCGTTCAACTGGTTCAAAAGGAACCCGGCGAAGCATTTACGCTCTACTGTACTCGTAGTCTTTCAATAGAGTATGATTGCATCGCGTTTGAGACGGGACGCACTGCCATTCGATCTCAAAACATACCTAAATGTTCTACTTGGATGGAGTACTAGTATGCACAATGGAGGAGTGCTGCCATCGCAGTGGTTAAGACAGGCCGTGGCACGCGAGATCATCGGGGCCGTCCTGCCCATTCAGGCTGCGCAGATACAGCCCAACAGCCTCGACCTGCGCCTAGACGGAACCGGGTATCGGGTGCAGTGCAGCTTTCTGCCGGGCGAGGAGGGCATACAGCAGAAACTGGCCCGCTACAAATGGTACGAATTTGTTCTGCCGTCCGAGGGCGTCGTTCTGGAGCGCAATCAGGCGTACATTTTCCCCCTGTGCGAGCATCTGCGCCTGCCTCAAGCGATCTACGCCCGCGCCAATCCAAAAAGCACGACCGGCCGATTGGACGTGTTTACGCGTCTGGTCACGGAATACGGCACGACTTTTGACGAAGTGCCTGCGGGCTATGCGGGACGGCTGTATCTGGAAGTCGTGCCGCGCTCGTTCGCTATTCGCGTCCGCATGGGCGATAGTCTGGCACAGATCCGCTTTCAGACCGGCCATCCACCCCTGACACGCGACGAGACCGTCCGCCTTCTCGACACCGAACACCTCATCTTAGACCCGAACTTGCAGACCCTGCGCTCGCGGGATCTGCCGGTCGCAAGCGCTCTCGTGCTGTCCATCAGCCTGCCGCGCAAGAACGAACCGCTTGTGGGCTATCAGGCGCGGCGCAACACGCCGCCCATTGACCTGCGGGCCATTGGCGGGGCGCGCATCAGCCACTATTGGGATCGCATTCACGGCGGCAGCAAGCCCATCATCCTCGAACCCGACGAGTTTTACATCTTCGCCAGCCGCGAACTGATCTGCCTGCCGCCCGCGTACTGCGCCGAAATGGTCGCTTTTGACGCGAGCAGCGGCGAGGTCAGGACGCACTACGCGGGCTTTTTCGACAGCGGCTTCGGGTACGGCGCACAGCGTGGCCCCGACGAGACCGCCGCCGCCGTGGTTCTGGAAGTCCGCAGCCGCGACGTGCCGTTTCTCATCGAGGACGGGCAGCCGCTGTTTCGCGTTCACCTGCTGCACAGTACCGAAGCGCCGGATATGCTGTACGGCAGCGGGTTAGGCTCGAATTACCAGGGGCAGCGCCTGCGCCTGAGCAAGCAGTTTACGGGAACGCCCGATGCCGACGAGTCCGACCTTTCCCAGCCCCGCCTCGATTTCTCGCCCGCGTCCTGATCGTCTGCGCGGCGTCATCCCGTCATTTTATGTCAGTCCTGCAAAGAACCCGGAACCTCCCTCCGGGTAAGGCCGTCCTACCCGCATTCTGCAAATCCAACAGCAGTTGATGATGTTAAACGCTCTCAGCAAAAGGCGGAAGGGCAGGACGCGGCTCATGCCGTCCACGCCGACGCAACGAGGTACACACATGACGACAGCAAAGAAGACAGACACGCATCACAAGGGCGAGGACAAGGCGGACGACAAGAAGGAAACGGAAGCTACGTTCAAGGCGGGCGATAAAGTCTCGTGGGACAGCAGCCAGGGAACCGTTCACGGCACGGTCGAAAAGAAAGTGACCGAGCCAATGGACATCAAGAAGCACCATGTCGCCGCGTCGCCCGAAAACCCCGAGTATCTGGTCAAAAGCGACAAGACCGGGGCCGAGGCCGCGCACAAGCCCGCCGAACTGCACAAGGAAAAGTAGCAGATAAAAGTAGCAGTTAGTAACCCGCACATCTTGAAGTGTGATGGAGGAGCCGCAATGGAGCATCAGGAGATTGCTAAAGAGTTCAAGGCCGTGATAGACACGCCCGCGCACATCCGCGAGTGGATGAAGCCGGAAAACGAGGAAACGCGCGGCAAGGCCAGCCTGGACAAGGACAATGAGTACCATGTAGCGTCGGGCCGGCACAATGCGGAAATGGTGCTGGAACTGCATGATAAGAGCATCAAGGAGTGGAGCGACGAGGATTACGCGTTTGCGGGCCGTGTCGTCAACTACGCGCACCGCTCGGCAGGCATCGCCACCCACCACCCGCACGAGACTGACGACCATCACAGCGAAGTCAGCGGCACGGGCATGACCAAAAACGAAATCGCCCGCCGCAATTGGGGTCTTCCTGCCAAGCCTAAAGAATGACTATTCGATAGCAGTGCAAAACAACTTTCAGTAAACGTCCGCATTCGCGTCCGCGAGGACGCTCGGTAACGCAGTTACCTCCTCGACGGGTGCGTTCTTTGTACCCGTTGCCCTACACCTTAAACGACCGCCGCAGTCCCACCATCAGGGAACTGCGGCGGTCGTCCGTACATCCGCCTTCATCCCGATCATCGCCCCTGCGAGCGTATCAGGTATATTATAGGAGCATCTCACGTTTGGACACACTATCAAGAAGACAGCAGCGCGGTGTGCGCTTGCTCGTATGACAGTGGATTAAACCAGGGCTTTTCAGGAGAAATGAGCGCATGACGCCGGACGAACATCACGACGCGAAACCAGCGGCGAACGGGCCTCCGCATGGTCACGCGGTGCGCCTGCTGGAAACGCTGGACAACTGGGCGCATATCATTGTCGCCGGGTTCTTTATCCTCATGGCGTCTACGGTCATTATTCACATGGGCTTTATTTTCCTGCGGCAGATCCCGCTGATCGTGCCTGCCGTGACCGTGGAAGCGAACGCCCCCGCTTCGCAGACCGGGACAGTCACGCAAAAGCCTGTCCCCTCTCACAATACCGAAGCCGCGCCGGATGCGGCGAAACCGACTGCCGAACTTTCCGCCCAATCAAACGCGTCCCAACCGAAGACATCCCCCGAAAACCAGTCTGCAAGCGTCACGCCGCCGATGTCCGCCACCCCCCGCGAAACCTCGGCAGCCACGATGGAAGAGTCTCACGCGCAGGCCGCCGCCGACCCGTTCGTCAAGAACAGCCTGGAACTGCTGAGCAACATCCTTTTCGTCGTGATCCTGCTGGAGCTGCTGCGTACCATCATCACCTACCTGGAAACGCACGACATACAGGCCATCATGCAGGAGTTTCTTGTTGTCGGCATCATTTCCAGTGTGCGTAAAATCCTGCTCGTCGGCGCGGAAGCCTCGCTTGTCGGCAGCAAGGGTATGGAATTCATACAGGAGGCCACGGGCGTCGTCATAGACATCGCGGGTATCCTGCTGCTGATTCTGGGCCTGCTCATGCTCAAACGCGCCTTCGGCAGCAAAATGCAAAAGGAAATGCAGGACATCTAGACCTGCGAGGAGGCGAGCGGCACAACGCGCTCGACAGCCGCCATGAAAATCCAGCTTCAATCCCTGCGCGTCGTCAACTGCGGCCCCCTGCGCGACGACTGCATCCAGTTCAACACCATTGGCGAAAGCCCGACAACCGTATTGGCAGGCGCAAACGGCAGCGGCAAAACAACCATTTTGAAGTGCATCACGGCATTATACACAATGCTTGATGTCGAAAAATTTGTTCTGCCTCAACTGCCTGGTATGCTGTCGGGCTTGTCTCTTGAAGATCCACCAGAGACATATATGCCTGCTACTCTTGCAAAAGACGGATACATCCAGATAGACATGTCTGTTGATAAAGGAGCATTGTCGCTATTTTATGGACAACAACCCTCCGACAACAACTTGCCCACAGACTATTATGGCTATACCCTAAGTAACAAAAAGCAGCGCAACCCGATAGTGCGAGGTGAGACAGCCTCACTTATCAATGTCGTCGCCAAGAGTCAACTTGGTTTAAATCGGGCGGCAATAATCAAACGGGAGTTCAAACTACCTGATGGAAGAAGTGTAGGAAAATTACCGTCCATTTTGTATTTTCCACATGATCGCTCGCTGTCGCCCATCGTTGGGCAGCAAGTACAACGTGAAGAAGTTCCTTATCAATGGGTGTACAGTTTCAAGAAGGTTCGTTCGTTTGCGGGTTCTCTTGATAGTTACCTCATTTGGCTTGATTATGCCGAGACAGAGGTTTATGAGGCAGTAATTGATTTTCTTGATAGTCTCGACTTTGATGGAAAAAAGTTCGGCGTACAGCGTAAGGAACTCCGCGCTGTTGTAACGACGCGGGACGGGCAGACGCATGGCGTGGCCGAACTCAGCTCCGGCGAGCAGAACATCCTTATCATGCTGCTCGAATTGCGCCGCCGACTGCTGCCGTACAGCATCGTTTTGATTGACGAAATAGAGAACAGCCTGCACCCCGCTTTTCAGCACCGCCTGGGGCAGGCATTGAAGAAGATGCAGGCGGAGATACCTTTTCAGCTTATCGTCACTACGCACAGTTCGGAGTTCGCGCGCATTTTCGGGCCGGAGTCGGTGCGTATCCTCACGGAGTTTTGATTTATGATGCGCGTCACCAAAGCGCCCCCGGTGGAGTTAGCGGAGCTTCTGATCGAGTTAGGGCCGCGCCGTCTGGTGCTTGTGGAAGGCGACACCGACCTTGCTGCTTTCAATGAATGGTTCCTGGAACGCGAAGCCGATCTGCTGTTCCATGTTCCTTCCGGCGGCGGGGCGGGCGTCAGGGCGTTTTTGCAGCAGGCGCTTGCAGCAAGTTCTACGCGGCGCGTGTACGGCATCATTGACCGTGATTTTTGTACGGACGCTCAGGTAGAAGCCTGCCTTGCTGACGAGGCAAGCCACCTGTTTATACTGCACCGCTACTGCCTCGAAAACTATCTGCTGGAACCGGACGCCATACGTGAGGAATTGCGCGTCTACTACGGCGCAAAGTTTGTCGTTCCTAATGTGAACGCAATACAAAGTGACCTGCTGCAAATGTGCCGGAACCTCGGCTTGGCGATGGCGGCGAATTGGACACTGCTGGAAGGTGCAGGCGCATACCTGCCCATCGGCTTCGACACCGACAATCGCGCCGCTGTTGTACAACACACTGCCGCGCAGCTTGATCTCGATAGAGTGGAAGCGGAACAGCGTATTGCCGTCAAAGAAGCGCAGCTTGCGCCGAAAATGAACACGCTGGAGAACGCGCATACGTGTGTCAATGGCAAGTTTCTGTTGAACAGGGTCTATGCCCATTATATCTCCGCAGTGCAACGAGGGCTAGTCGGCGAACACCTATTTAATCTGCTGGTGCGTACCACCAAGCGTCAGGGCGTTCACGCGGACATCAGGACGATTATCAAGGATAGAATACTGAAATGAGAAGCAAGAACACTAGTTGGGCGTGGCTGGCGTGTGTTTGCCTGCTGCTGCTGATGAGGGTGGGCGCGATGGGACAGGCCGCGCTTGTGCAGACAAAGGCCGTTGCGGAGGGAATGGCCGCGCAGTTCACCGACGCCGGCATCAGGCCGCATGAACTGGAAATGAAAATCCATCGCCCCGCCCGCATCAAAAAACTGCCCGCAGGCATTTCCGCGCCGCTATATGGCGTACTGCGGCTTGGCCCACTCGGCGAACAGACCTACTTTGCCGCCGTCTTAGACGCGCCGGAAAACGGCGGCGTCCCGCGTTTGTGGATTGACGCCAATGCGAACGGCGACCTGTCCGATGATCCGCCTATCGTATGGACGAAAAGCATGTACCCGAACTTCGACGGCACACCGCTCGATCTCTACAAAGGCTTTATCACGCTGCAGGTGCGCTATCCGGGCGGCGTGATGCCGCTGCGCCTGAGTCTGCTGCGCTACGATGTGCGTGACCCCAACCGCATCGGGTATCGCAACACCCTGCTTTACATCGCCGATTACGCCCGCGAGGCCGACATACAGCTTGGCGGCGAGTCGTATCACGGCCTGATTTACGACACGTTTACGACGGGGGATTTCCGCAGCGACCCGAACCTGACCGCGTCCGGGGTCGCCCTGTACCTGGATGTCAACCACAACGGCGCTTACGACACGCGGGGCGAGCAGTTCGACGCGCTCAGGCCCTTTAACATCAAGGGGGTCACGTATGAACTGGCGAACATGAGCGCGGACGGCAGGACGTTTGAGGTCGTGGTGTCCAAAGCGACCGTTAAGGAAGAGCCGCCGCCGCCCGATCTGCGCGTCGGCAAAACGGTCGTGCCGTTTACACACACGCGCATGGACGGGCAGACGGCGAACTTTCCCGCCGACTACAAGGGCCGCCTGGTGATGCTGTACTTCTGGGCCTCCACCTGCCCCTTTTGCACCGCCGACCTGCCCTTTGTGCGCGACGCCTACCGAATATTTCACCCGCAGGGCGTGGACATCCTGGGCGTCAGCCTCGACCCTGACAAGCTGGACATTCCCCTGCCCGACTACCTGAGCCAGAGCCACATGGACTGGCCGCAAATCTACGAAGGCAAAGGCTACGCGGGCGATCTGGTCTCTCTCTACTACGTCACCAGTACGCCCACGCCCTACCTGGTAGACGGCGACACGGGCAAAATCCTGGCAGTTGGAAACGACCTGCGCGGCGCGCAGCTCGCCCCGACCCTGCAAAAAGCCCTGAATGCGAAGAAGACGAATTGAACCACGGGGGACACGGGGGACACGGGGAAGAAAACGAAAGGCTTTACCGCAGATTAAGCGGATAAAACGGATGAACGCAGATGGTTCAAAAACGAATTCGTGTCCATCTGTTTCATCTGTTTCATCTGCGGTAAAGCTCTTCCTTGTGTTTCCCTGTCTTCCCCGTGTTCCCCGTGTCCCCCATGGTTCATTCTTTTAAGGATCATCGTGCAGTTAAAGAAACTTCAGCTACTCGGCTTTAAGACATTCGCGGACAAGACTGAAATCGCCATTGACCAGGGATTGACGGCCATCGTCGGCCCCAATGGAAGCGGCAAATCCAATATCGTGGACGCCCTGCTATGGGTGCTGGGCGAGCAGAACCCGCGCCTGATGCGCGGCAGCAGCGCGCAGGACGTGATCTTTGCCGGAACCGACAAGCGCCGCGCTCTGGGCATGGCCGAGGTGAAGCTGACCGTTGACAACAGCGACCGCACCCTGCCGATTGATTTTGCCGAGGTGACGATCACGCGCCGGGTGTATCGGTCGGGCGAAAGCCAGTATCTGCTCAACAACGCGCAGTGTCGGTTGAAAGACATTGTCGAATTGTTCCTGGATACGGGCGTTGGCAAGGGCGCGTACTCGTTCGTCAGCCAATCCGAAATAGACGCCGTGCTGTCGGCGCGGCCCGAAGACCGGCGCGAGTTGTTTGAAGAGGCGGCAGGCATCAAAAAGTACCGCGTCAAGAAGCGCGAAGCGCTGCGTAAGCTCGAATCCGCCGAGGCCAATCTGCTGCGTGTGCGCGACATTCTGCACGAACTGGAAGAGCAGCGCGAGCCGATGGAACGGCAGGCCCTGAGCGCGCGGCGTTATGTGGGACTGCAGGAGCGCCTGCATGAGATCGAGGTCGGCCTGCTCGTTTCGGAACTAAAAAAAGCGGACTACGAGTTGGGCGCGGCCCGAACGGAGCGCGACGCCGACCAGACGGCCCTGCTCAAATGCGACGCCGACCTTGCCCATCTGGAGCGGCTTTCGGAGGAGATCGGCGCGCGGCTTGGGCATACCGAAACGGAGTTGGAGCGAGCCAGGCAGACACAGCAGGACGCCGCTCAGATCGTGGAGCGCACACAGAGCCAGCTTGCCCTGATGAACGAGCGCGGGCAGTCCGCGCAGCGCAGCGAAGAGAGTCTTGCCCGCGAACTGGCCGAACTCGCCGACCGAACGGCCCGGCTTGCCGCCAGCATCGAGATCCATCAGGGCGATCAAAACGGGACCGAGGGCGCGGAAAACACGGCGCGGCATGAGTGGGCGGCACAACGGGCCTCGCTGAAAGAACTGGAAAGCGCGGTCACGCAGGCCATGCGCGACATGGAAACGCGCCAGAGTGAGCGCGTCCGACTGGCGCAGGAACGAGCGGGGCGTGAAGCGGCATTGAAGGCCGCATCGGAGCGTTTGACGGAGGCGCAGTCACGGGCTGAACGCCTGCGCGGCGAGTCGGACACGCTGGAAAACGCGATTGCGGACGCGCAGGATCGGCATACGCAGGCCCAATCCCTGAAAGCGCAGCGCAGCGGGGAGCGCGAATCGAGAGCGCAGCTACGGCGCGGCGTAGAAGAGCGGCAGCGGCAGGTGCAGACCGATCAGGCCCGGACACGCGCCGAACTCGAAACCGCGCGGCGCGGCGTTGCCGAACAGTCGGCGCGGCTGTCCACGCTGACCGAATTGCAGGAGAACCATGAGGGCTTTTATCAGGGTGTGCGGGCCGTGCTGAACGCCCACAAGCGGGGGCAGTTGCGCGGCCACTATAAGGCCGTCGTTGACCTGCTTTCCGTGCCGGAACCCTACCGCGTCGCCATCGAGGTCGCGCTGGGCGGCAGCCTGCAGGATGTGGTCACGCTGACCGAAGCCGAGGCCAAAGCGGGCATCGGCTGGCTCAAAGACAACCGGGCGGGGCGGGCTACGTTCCTGGCCGTGCCGCTGCTCAGACCGGGGCAGCGGATTTCACCACCCGCTTCGCTGGAGGCACAGAGGCACAGAGGCAAGGTGGAAGGGGAGACAAGGGAGAGAGGTTCAGAGAGGGTAGAGCGAGGGGGAGTGCAGTGCGGGCTGGATATTGTGGAGTATGCGCCCGAATATGAGACGGTCGCGCTATATCTGCTCGGACGCGTCCTGGTCGTGGAGACGATGGAGGACGCGATTACAGCCTCGCGGCGACTGAGCGGGTGGAGCAAGATCGTTACCCTGGAGGGCGAACTGCTGTCGCCGGGAGGGGCGCTGACGGGCGGCAGTTTGCAGGGCAAGGGGGCGCATCTTGTCGGACGCAAGGGCGAAATGGACGACCTGCGCGGTCGCCTGCCCGCCCTGCGCGACGAGGCCGAGCGGCTGGCTGCTCTCGTCGAGGCGAACACGCGTGGCGGGCAGCAGCTGGAAGCGGAGCGTGGCGAACTGCTCAAAGAAGAGGCGCGGCTGGGGGCCGAGATCGCCGCGCAGGATGGCGCGCTTGCCGGCCTGGAGCGGGAGCAGAAACGACTGACGGGGGAGCGGCATAACCGGGACGGGGCGCGGGCCACGCTGACCGCGCAGATTGCCGCCCTGCAAAACGACACGGCGCGATTGTCCGCCCTGCTCGCGGCGGGACAGGTCGAGAATACCACGTCGGACGACGCGCTTGCCGCCCTGAACGACGAGACCCGCGCTCTGATCGCGCGCCGCGACGCGTGCCGCGCCCGCGCCACCACCCTGGAGGTCGAGGCGGGCAGGCTGCGCGAAAAGCGGGAGGGACTGGCCCGCGCCCTGGGCGCAGACCGCGCCACGCTCGCGGCCATCCAAAATCAACACGCGCACAAGCATCGGCAGCGCGATCAGGTCGTCACGCAGGGCGCGGATGCGGCTGCCGAACACGCCCGACTCACAGAGCAGTTGGGCGAGGCGCGCGAGCGCCTTAGAATTGTCGAGGCGGAATGGGCAAATTGGCGCGAACTCAGGCAGAAACAGCAGGCCGAGAGCGCGGACACCAATGCAGGCACAAAGGACATCGTGCAGCGGCGAACGAATGTCACCAAAAACCTGCACGACGTAGAATTGCGTCTGGCGCGTCTGGAAGTGCAGTCCGTGCAAGCCGCCGAACGTTTGCAGGAGGAGTATAACATCGCCCGCGTCGAGGCCCTGACACGTCCCGATGACACCGTTGTTGACCGCAATACCGCGATGGAGGTGGGGCGGCTCAGACGCGAACTGCGCGGTATGGGGCAGGTCAATACGGGCGCGATTGCCGAGTACGAGCGCCTGACCGAACGTTTCGACTTTTTGACCGAACAGCGGGCCGATCTGGATAAGGGCCGCGCCGCCCTGCTCGCCACGATTGCTGATATTGACGCCAGCACCAAGGGCGTGTTCATGCAGACGTTCGAGGCGGTGCGCGGGGAATTCGACCGCCTGTTCCAACAGTTGTTCGAGGGCGGCAGCACCAAGCTGATTTTGACCAACCCCGACGACATATTGGAGACCGGCATCGAGGTGATCGCGCAGCCGCCGGGGAAAAAGCCGCAGCATCTGAGTCTGCTGTCGGGCGGCGAACGCGCCCTGACCGCCACGGCCCTGCTGTTCTCGTTTCTAAGCGTAAAGCCCAGCCCGTTCGTGCTATTGGACGAAGTAGACGCGCCTCTGGACGGCGCGAACGTGGAAAAGTACACGCATCTGGTACGGGAGTTCTCGCAGCGCAGTCAGTTTTTGCTCATCACGCACAACCCGACCACGATGGAGGCCGCGCCCACCTGGTACGGCGTGACCATGCGCGAGGCGGGCGTGAGCAGTGTCCTGAGCTACCGCGTCCCTGCCGAAGCCACCCGCGCCGAAGACGCTGCGGCCATCGTCCTGACCGGCTAGACAGCATCATTTACTTCCACGCGACCGTTCGGTAGGGCTTCAATAGTAAGCGTTTGTGGCAGCAGCAACTCCATGCCAATCAGCACATCGTCACCTGTCTGCATTGCAAACACGTCTCTGCGTCCACCATTCCATCCGATGCTGGCGCGATAAGCCTGTACGCGGATCGTAGACGCATCTGCAAGTTTCGTCTGCACCTGACGCAGAGGCGTCAGCCGCTTTGCTATGTCCTCTGTGATGCACAATTCGCCTGAGAACCCGGTGTCCACAATCGCTGACACCTCCTCCTGTGTTCCATCAGGAAAGTAAATAGTCAGCTTGATAATCGGGTCCAGTCTGCCTGTAACTACGCCCTGCATCATTGTGCCGCGCTCTCCTACCTATTATCAAACTCTGAACTCGGCATCGTATCCTACCCTGACACCGAATAGCGCGGAAGCGGGCCAAAGGATCAGGGCGCGTTCTGTTGCGACAAGCGCGTTGCGGTCTATCTCATACTCGCCCGTGTTCACATTTACAATAACGTGCTTGCCGATGTTCTCTTCTGTCTCTACGAGGGCGCGAACTTTGCTGTCATAGACCTGTTGACCCTGCGCGATCCATTCCGCCTCAGACAAAATGCGTGGCGCTTGCTTTACTTGCGTCATTAGGTGCCTCCTTCTTCAATCCCATTTTTTGTTTTCCATACTTAAAGTTTATTGTAGGTGAAAACAGCGGGGTTGTCAATCAAAACCATTGTGCCTCGGATACAGACAAGAAAATCCTGTCCGTCTCCGAGGCGCGTTTATGATCACTCACCCACAAGGTATTTGAGTGGCAGGTATTAGCCACGGCGGGGAGGGCCGCCTGCGGGCGGAGCGCCGCCGGGCATCATCCCCGGACCGCCCGGACGCCCGCCGAGTGCGGGGCCGCCGGGGCCACCCGGCCCGCCCTGACGGCGGGGATGTGCGATCTCATATTTGGCGACCATGGTCTTCTGGGCCGGGGTGAGTACGCCCTCGATCTGTCCCTTGACGTTGAGCTGATCCATTTTGGCCTGACGCTCCGGCCCGCGCAGTCCCTGCATCTGCGGCGCCGCAGCGTTGGCAATGCCGGTGATCTTGCCCATCTGGGTTTTGGTCAGCTTGAGGTCGCCCATCGCGCCCACGGGAATCACGCGGGACACCATGCCCAGCATAGGCAGTTCTTTTTCAATAGTTCCCAGTTGCAGGGGCGTCAGGATCGCTTTCACATCGTCGCCGGCCTTGCTCATGACAGGGCCGCGCGCCTGCCAGTCCATCGCCTGCGTATCGGTGCGAAGTTTGTTCTCTATGGCCGTGATCTTGGTTTTCTGATCGGGTTTCAGGGGTGTAATCATGTCCATCACGGCGGCGGGAAGCTGCGCGAGGGACATTCCGCGTCCTCCGCGTCCACCCCGACCGCCGGGGCCTCCGGGCTGTCCGCCCATGCGCCCGCCCTGTCCCGGCATTCCGGGCATCATCGCGCCGCCGGGGCGCGGGGGCGCGGGCATGGACTTTTGCGCCCTGCCGGGCAGACCTGCGGCGAGCAGAGCGCCGGTCAGTAAAAGAGCGGGTACGGCATTACGAGTGTGCATTGGGTGTCCTCCAGAAAATGAGCGCTTTGGTCAATCTGTTTTAAGACGCGCGGGCAGCCGGAAAGTTCTGACTGAAACAGGTGGCGCTGCGTACATAATACCCCGCCTACACGCATTATCGTAGCATTCGCTGTGCAGGAAGCAGGCCGGCAGGGACAGCCTCGCTTGCAGGCGTATTCTGATTGGGGGGCCATAGTTTGGCGTCCACGCCCGTTGTGGCGATCAGAAAGCGCGTGGTGTCCAGAGTACGGATAGCGTTTGCCGCGTCCGCGTCCGCATTGCTTAGCCGCCATCCCACGACGCACGCATGGGCGCGATCCCTTAGCACAAGTCCGCGCAGTTCCTCGTTCGCGCTCGATTCAGGCTGATTCGGCAGCGCGCCCTCTATGATGAGTACGCCCTCCTCGTCGGCAAGCCGCAGCAGAACAGGCGGCGGCGCGTAGACATACAGCAGCGGAACGGTTTTGCCGGTCGCGCTCGCCTCCGCCTTTTCCTTCAGGCCGCGCAGGATCAGCCTTAGTCGCTGCTCGTCGTCCGCGCTCGCGATTACGCGTGGCAGCGGCTCGTTCAGGCTCACCGCTTTGAGCGGCAGGGGCGCGTTGTTAAGCTGAACCGCGCCGTTTAGCCAGCCCCATTCGCGCAGGCCGAACGTCACCTGCTGCGTATCCAGTATGTCTTTGCCCTGCCGAAAGTCCAGTTGCAGCAGGTACAGAGTGGGGTTAGCGGGCGACCAGAGCAGGCGCTGCTTGCCGCCGACCGTCATCAGCACGGTCGTGCTATTGCGGCCCGGCGTAATATGCAGATTCTGGTTTGTTTTGAGGACGATGCGCGCGGGTTCCTTTGCGGCCACAATACGCGCGTCAAGTGTGCTGTCGCCCTCGTTTTTGCTCATATTCAGCAGATCAAGGGCCGCATTGACATGGCCCAGCGCGTCGGATTGGGGAAAGCAGTCGCCCATGTAGGCCTCATCGTGCGCCATCAGGGATACGCCCTGCCACAATCCCCGGCCCCATGTGCCGGCCGTGACGCGCACGGTGAGTAGATTGCCCGCCCCGACGTGCAGGGCAGGCGTGACCGTGTATTCAAACGGCGTCGCGCTGCTCTGATGTTCGCCAAGTTTTTGCCCGTTCAGCCATATCTGCGCGGTTCCGGCCACGGCCTCGAAGCGCAGGCGCACGGTCTGCCCCTTCCACGCGGCGGGAGCCTCGAAGCGTCGCCAGCACCAGAGGGGCGTGTCGGCCTCGCCCTTTGTTTTGGCAGGCAGGAGGGAGGGGACGACGATGTCCTTTGCGCCCTGCGGTACATCGCGCTCCCATCCCTCGGCTTGCGCCGCGTTGGGCGGAGAGGCGAGCGATTCCCATGCGCCGTCAATCACCAGCACATCGCGCCCATGACGTTCGACGGGCTTTGCTTTTGGGCGGGGCGGGGCAGCGGACACGCCAAGGACAGGCCACAGGCACAGGGCAGCGAGAAGAGCGGATAGACAGGTTTGAGTTGAGGAAACACGCATGAAACAGGCTCCTTGCAGCACAGGACAATGTATCTTTAATGTATCTGTTAAGACGCATTTCGGACAAGGTTCGTCACAGGCAAGGAGGAACGGGCGGGGGACAGCACGAAACATCCATTCGTCCGTAGGAAAAAAGAGGGCAGGATACGCCGCCCATCAGATCGAACGCGCTCAAAGAAGAACGCTTTGAGACTGCTGTTTTGCATCAATGAGGAGTCCGCCGCATGACCGCAAAAATTCCCGTCGGGAATACGAATAAGCAAATCCCTGAACAGACCGCCGCCCGGAACCATAAGAATGCGCGCGTCGGGAACGAGAACGCTGCCGCTGCGGAGACACGTTCCGAAGGCGCGATGGACAGGCGAACACTCCTTGCGAGCGTGGCGGGAGGTGTGCTGCTTTCTACGGCGTTCAGCGCGGCGCAGGCCGATGATGTCCCGGTCAATCTGGCGAAAGTCGCCGTGCCGTCCGGTTCCTATACGTCCGGCGATACCGACACTGCCGCGCTCAAGGATGGGTTTGCGCCCGCTAATTCCGCCGATAATCGGCACGGTTCTTACGGCAACTGGCCTAAAGTGGACATGCAGTGGGTGCAGTACGATTGGAGCCGGCCCATCGCCACGGACAAGATGGACGTGTACTGGTGGATTGACGGGCAGGGTGTCGGCGCTCCCCGCTCCTGCCGCCTGTTGTACTGGAACGGCAGCGCGTTTGTTCCCGTGGCGAATGCCGGAGGTCTGGGCGTGGCGGCAAACGCCTTCAATACAACGACCTTCGACGCCGTGCAGACCGATAAATTGCGTCTGGAGATCGTCTCGGACGGCAGGCTTTCTACGGGCATTCTGGAATGGCGCGTGTACAATTCGGGGGCGGTTCCCGCGTTTGCGCCTTCGGTCACGGCGGGCGTTGACCGCGCGGTCATTGTCGGCGGCAAAACGTATCTTACGGGTCAGGCCGAGTGGCTGCAATCCGGCCCAGCGAACACGGTACGCTGGAGCAAGGAAAGCGGTCCCGGTTTGGTGACGTTCTCCAATGCCGCCGCGCCCGACACGACAGCGACGTTCTCCACGCCGGGCGAGTACACGCTGAAACTTACGGCTTATGGCGACAAGACGCAGGCGGCTTCTATTCTCACAGCGCGCGTCGAGTCCGCTCCGCCAAAAGAACGGCTTGACGTGGTATACACAAAGCGATACCGCATTGACAGCCCGCTCTGGAACGCGCGGGCCAAAGCGCTTATCGCCGCCTGGATACCCCACTGCATTGATTTCTGCGAGCGTACCGACCTGCGGGAAGGACAGGGCGGCATTGATAATTTCATCGAGGCGGGGAAAGCGCTGAGGGGCGAACCGCACGGCCCGCATCGGGGCTATGTCTTTTCCAATGCGTGGGTGCATCAGACCGTGGAAGCCATGTGCATCGCGCTGATGGTAGACCCGAAGGACGACCCGGAGATCATCGCGGCGCAGGTGAAAATGCGGGCAACGCTGGCGGATTGGATTCCCAAGATCCTTGCCGCGCAGGAGCCGGACGGCTATTTGCAAACGGCCTACACGCTGACACCCCGCAGCAGATGGCCGGAACGCTGGTCGCCTGCCTTTCGGGGCAATCACGAGGGCTATGTAGCCGGTTACTTCATCGAGTCGGCAATCAACCACTATACGCTGACAGAGGGCCGAGACCTGCGCCTGTACAACGGGGCGAAGAAACTTGCCGACTGCTGGGTCGCCAACATCGGCCCGAATAAAAAAGCCTGGTTCGACGGTCATCAGGAGATGGAGCAGGCCCTGGTGCGGTTTGGCCGGTTCGTCAACGATATGGAAGGCAAGGGACGCGGCAACGCTTATATCAAACTTGCCAAATTTCTGCTGGACTCGCGGCGCGGCGGGCAGGAATATGACCAGAGCCATCTGCCCCCGGAGCGACAGTACGAGGCGGTCGGCCATGCCGTGCGCGCCACCTACTTTTATTCGGGCATGGCGGACGTGGCAGCGGAAACGGGCGACCGGGATTATCAGAGCGCCGTGATGTCGCTGTGGGACAACATGGTCAACAAAAAGTATTACGTGACCGGCGGCATCGGCAGCGGCGAAACGTCCGAAGGCTTCGGCCCCAACTACTCGCTAAGGAACAACGCTTACTGTGAATCCTGTTCCAGTTGCGGGCTTGTCTTCTTCCAGTACAAACTCAACCTCGCCTACCACCACGCCAAATACGCCGACCTCTACGAGGAGACGATGTATAACGCGCTGCTGGGCGCGACGGACTTGAAAGGCGAGAACTTCTGCTACACCAATCCCCTGGTCAACACGCTCCGCACACCCTGGCACGTCTGCCCGTGCTGCGTCAGTAACATCTCGCGCACCCTGCTGATGATTCCAACATGGGCCTACGTCAAGGAAAAAGCCGGCATCTACGTCAATCTGTTCATCGGCAGCCGCATCAACGTGGAGAACGTGGCGGGAACGAACGTCGAGATGGTGCAAAAGACCGACTACCCCTGGAGCGGCGCGATCACGATTACCGTGAATCCGGAGCAGGCGAAGACCTTTACGGTTTACGTCCGCATTCCTGACCGCGCCACGAGCAAACTCTACACCTTAGCGCCCACGGTACAGGGCGTGAAGCGGTTCGCGGTCAATGGCAAACCCGTCACGCCGCGCATAGAAAACGGGTACGCTGTTGTGAAACGCGCGTGGAAGGCAGGCGACCGCATCGAATTGGAACTGCCGATGGAACCGCAGCGCATCAAGGCGAACAGCCGGGTCAAGGCCGATCAGGAGCGCGTCGCGCTGCGCTATGGGCCGCTCGTTTACAGCGTGGAACGCGCCGATCAGCGCAGCATTGACCAGCCGCTCGGCGCGGCCCCGCTCAAAGCCATATGGCATCCCGAACTGCTCGGCGGCGTGATGACTCTGGAAGGCAAATGGGCGGACGGCACGCCGATGCGGGCGATCCCGAACTATGCGCGCATGAACCGCGTCGGGCAGGGAGCGCCCGAAGAAGCGGGCGATCCGTCCGTCAATTATGCGCCCGGCTCCACAACCGGCGTGACCGCAAAGCCCCGCAGCGGCAATCGTCCACGCCCGCCTTTCTCCGGTGTCCAATCCCTCGTCTGGATCAGGGATCAGAGTAAATAGATGACTATCTCTGCATGAACCAGCGGGGTTCATGCAGAGCGGACGTGAGGGGGAAATTCGTTATTGATCTCCGCACCGCCCTAAATGTTTTGCGAGCGTGAGAGAAGCCCCTGATTAGTTGAGTTCTCGGATCGCGCAAAGAAGGCGGGTAGAGAACGCAAGGCGTCCAGGACGGCGACAAGCATCAGTAAAGGCCAAGCCTTTCGGTTTCGGCGACTAGCTCCCTTAGTACCTCGGCGCGGCGTCCTCGTTCGGCTTTCAGATAGAGCAGCACATCTTCGTAGCGAACGCGCCGGTGCGCGCCGACTTTACGGTAGGGCAGTTTGTTCTCTTCCAGCATCTTGATGAGGGAAGGACGCGACACGCGCATCAGTTCCGCCGCCTGCTGTGTGGTCGGTTCGGTATCCACGGGCAGCAGTGTGACAGCGTTCCCCTTCGCCATTTCCTGCAAGGCATGAAGCAGAAAATGCACGGCGGAAAGGGGCAGGGCAATATCTGCTTCGCTGTTGATGCCAGTCCGTAAATGAATACGCGCTTCGCTTATCCACTTACTGTTAAGCAGGGAGGCTAAAGCGGCGCTGACCCGTGCGGGCAATCTCAGTGTCTTGATCCGTAGACGTGACGGCCCCGGTTGCCGTAGTAACGAACATAGCGCCTCCTTAAATGAATTGTCTCATTATAGGATGGCACGGAAACGTTTTATTCGCAATAAACGAAACATATGAAAGCGCATGTAGGACATTTACTGTCGCCCAACATTTTCCCGTCGCATGATAAAGTTTCGGTAGTGGTTCACGTTGAGTTGTTCTGGTTCTTGGCTGCTTGTTTGTGTTTGTGCAGATTGTAGTCGTGCAGGAACAGACGCAAACAGCACTCGTGCATAGCCTCAGTCTTGGAAAAGGCAAGTGTCTTGCGAACAAAGCGGGCCACGCGCTGGCGCAAGGTGTTGTTCCAGCGTTCGATGTGGTTGGTCTGCCCGCTGCCTTTGCCGACCGCCTGATGCTGCTCAGGCGGGATCACCTTCTGGTACGCGTCCCAGAAGTCGGTATAAACCACGCCGCCTTTGTAGGCCGTGGGGACACGCTCCCACAGCAGACGGCAGGTGGCTTCGCTGCGGTCGCCCACGGCGTAGGCCACGATCTGGCGCGTTCGGCGGCACATCGCCACCCAGATCCAACGCTTGTTCTTCTTGAAGCCGACAAACGACCAGAGTTCGTCAAGTTCCAGCGTCTCCTTTTCCTCCGGTGGCAGCAGTGTCGTTTCCAGAGGAGGCAGGTGCGTGTGTTTTTTTAAGCCACCCACTGAGCGTGTTGCGCGACACGCCGAACACGCGGGCCACGCCGCGCATCGAGCAGCGTTCCTGATACGCGGCGAGGATCTGCTCTTTGCGCACAGGATCGGTGTGGCGCGGCGTTGGATTGTCGCAGAAGGTGCGACGGCAAGCGTGACAGCGGTAGCGCTGCTTGGCGGTGCGTGTGTGTCCGAAGCGCATTACCTCGGCGCTGGTGCAATGCGGGCAAAAGATTGTTAAAGTAACCATGTTTTCAGTTTACCTGAAACAATGCACAATGAACCACTACCAAAGTTTCATCTACTTGTCTGGAAGTAGGGCATTGAGGTCTCTAAACAAAGTCTCAAATCTGCCAAGAGCAACATCCCAATCGGGCAACTTCCCTGACATCTCTTTAATATGCTCCAGAAAGTATTGTGCTGGTTGGAAGTGATCGAACTCCTGCGTTGTGGATGAGACTCGCATGGCGTCCTCAACTTCTTTAACGCAACGTTGTGGTGCGTCATCGGGCTTTTTGGCAGGTGGAAGTTCGCCCTTCGCTACGCTATAACAACCTCTGACAAGTTCAATGTATGCAGCCCTACCGAAAAAATCTTCAATGTCTGCCTCAGTCTGACCGGTGTAACTATCTGCGGAAAGCACCCTGCCAGATTTCAATAGTTCATGCTCGCGCAAGCGTCTCACCTTTGATTTATCCCCATCCCCATATCAGTGAGAACAGCGATATTCTGGATTTTGCCAGAAAACAAAATGACAAAACTCATCACTTTGTCGAGACCACCAGCTGGGCAGATAGTCCAACGAGAACTAAGGGAAACTCGTTTGAGTTTAGCAAGTTCGGCGGACCCCTGTGTGCCACAATGGTGTGAGACAAAATCCCGTACACGAAAGAGTGTAGATCGCCAGGGCGGAGAACAGGACTTCTCCTATGAACACACCGTTGACAACCCCCCCGACAACCAAGACCGCCACGAACGGACAGCACGGCAGCGCGGCTGCATCCTCGCTGCGCCCCGATCCACAGGTGCAAGAACGCCCGACCCGTCGCCGCTTCACGGCGGCTTACAAGACGCGCATCCTTCAAGAAGCCGACGCCTGCCACCAGCCGGGCGAGTTGGGCGCGTTGCTGCGCCGTGAAGGCCTCTACTCCTCCACACTCGCCAACTTCCGCAAACTGCGCGAAGCGGGCAAGTTGGGCGAGAAGAACACCGCTCAGGCAAAACAGCAGCGCCAGGACAAGGAAGCGGCCCGGCAATGTGACGCGCGCCGGATGGCGGCTCTGGAAGCCGAAAACCACAAGCTGCGCGTCCTCTTGGAACTCCAAAAAAAAGTGGCGGCCTTGCTCGACCTCTCTCTGGGCGAGACCCAGAGCGACTAAGCCTGGTTCAGGAAGCAGGCGCAACGACCGGGATTGGCCGCGCCTGCGCTGCCATAGGCCTGAGCCGCGCCCGCTTCTATCGGGAGCAACAGGCCCGCACCGGCGCAAGCGCGCAACCTGTGGGGACTGCCAGGAAGACGCGCACTCATCCGCGCCGTTTGTCGGAGGAGGAACGCGCGGGCTTGCTCAACCTGCTGTTGTCCGAACGCTTTGTAGACGCGTCGCCACGCCAGGTGTACGCCTGCCTGCTGCAAGAAGGCGCATACCACGCTTCGTACCGCACGATGTATCGGCTGCTGCACGAACATCAGGCGGTGTGCGAGCGGCGCAAGGTGCGTAGACATCCGGCTTACACAAAGCCTGAACTCAAAGCGAGTGGGCCGAACCAGGTGTGGACGTGGGACATCACCTACTTGAAGACGCCGATGCGTGGCCGCTTCTACTACTTATATGTGGTCATTGACATCTACAGCCGCTATGTCGTCGGCTGGATGCTTGCCGAGCGGGAGTGTCAGTACCTGGCGCACAAGCTGTTGCAGGAGACCTGCCGCAAATACAACATCCTGCCGGGTCAACTCACGCTCCATGCAGATCGGGGCGGGCCGATGAAGAGCAAGCCGGTCGAGCAACTGTTGCTTTCGTTGCAGGTGAACCGCTCGCACAGCCGCCCGCGCGTCAGCAATGACAATCCGTACTCGGAAGCGGGGTTCAAGACGATGAAGTACAGCGCCCACTTCCCAGAGCGCGTTGGCACTCAGGACGACGCGCAGACATTCTGCCAGGACTACTTTGCCTGGTACAACACACAGCATCACCATACCGGGTTGGTGCTGCTCACGCCCCAACAGGTGCATTTCGGAGAGGCAACACAGGTGCTGACGCAGCGGCAACTTACCTTAGATGCCGCCTATGCCGCCCATCCCGAACGCTTTAAGGCGCATCCACAGACAGGAAAGTTGCCCGCAGTCGTCTGGATCAACGCGCCCGCCCTGCCCGTCGAAGCCGTTGCGGAGGCCATTGCCGCTTAATCCGTGTAACGTTGCAAGAATGATCGTTCGCTACACAAAAACACTGTCATCTTTTTGTCTCAAAACCCTTGACACATTCCGGCCCGCTGGTATGCACTAAGTTGACCACCCCGATGCCGCGCACAAGTCCGCCCACAGCTCCGCTGTACTGGAGCTTGACCATCTCGATCTTGTGGCTGTAGCGTTTGTCTTGGACGCTGTCGTCTACGATCAGGTACGAGGTGGCGCTGTCGTGGATCAGGGGGGCGACCAGTTCCCACAGGCTGCGCAGCGTGAGTTTATCGCGCCTGAGATAGTCGCTGATGGCGTCGTGGCTGACCGCCTGCTCGCCTTGCAGGTGGTTTGCCAGGTTCGTGCAGGTATAGTTATTCTGCGCGGCAATCAAGTATTCGATGTACTGGCGTTTGTTCATGGCACAGCATAGCCCAAAATCGACCGGGGCTGCAAGCGTCAAGCGAAAGTCCTAAACAAGTACCTTGACCACACAACAAGCCTTAGTGATATACTGTCTCAACACACGCGCGGAAACGAGTTATATGGGTATCTTGTAAATATGCGCGTACTACGCGACTCCCAATGGTGCAATATTCAAGTGCATCCGAAACAACAATAACTAACATTAAAAGTATGCTGCTGATGCGTTCAGTTAGCCGTAACGCGCCGTGATTGCGTTTTTCCATAAAGGCAATACTTCCAGGAAGATAATACGCAAGTTGATACCAATTTATCGTATAGAACTTGGGGCCACAAGGTCATAATCGTGTCCAGCAGGCAAAAAGTCGGCAGAGGCAAGATATTGGCGTCCTGCTGTTCTGCCGACTTTGTTTGTCGCATGATTTGCGATGGGTTGTGGCTGGGCTTGATGCGGCTTATACGTTACACGTCGGCGTCTTTTTGGAGGGCGTCAGTCATCTCCATATGGCGAAGCTGGCCGGTCTCGATGAAGCTGACGCGCTCGGCGATGTTGACGACGTGGTCGCTGATGCGCTCCAGGTACTTGGCCGCGAACATCACGTTCAGCGCGACAAGGCTCTTGGAGGGTTCCTGCGTCAGGGTCAGGGTAAGCGAGTTCCGCATCTGGTGGTACAGCTTGTCTACGGCGTCGTCGGCATTGATGACGCGTTCCACAATCGCGAGATCGTGGTCTATAAAGGCGCGCAGGGCGTCGTGCAGCATGGCGCGGCTGAGTTGGGTCAGGCGGGGAATGTCCACAAGCGGGCGATAGATGTCCTGCGCCTTGACGATGCGCCGCCCGATCTTGGCGATGTCTACGGCATAATCGCCGATGCGCTCGATGTCCGTGCTGACTTTGAGGGCGGTTCCGATTACGCGCAGATCACGGTCGCGCAGATGCGACGTGGAAATCAGGTTCAGGCACTGCTTTTCGATTTCCAGGTCCAGCCCGTCTACATAGTCATCGCGCTTGATGACCTCTTTCACCAGAGACAGATTGCCCGTGATCAGCGCCTCGACGGACAGGGCGACCATGTGGTCGGCGCATGTCGCCATTTCCAGCATCCGATCCTGAAGCACACTGATTTCCCGCTCGAAACATACATCCAGCGCCGCCATTTTTCCTGCTGCCTTGCCTGCCGGTTCGCCCGGTCTATTTAATGCGATCAATCCCCGTGTATTTGCCGCCCGTTGTTTGCCGCTCGTTATTTGATGCCCAGGGCTTTGAGAATGACGAACGCGAGGCCGGCGACGAGGGCCGAGGCCGGGATCGTCAGCACCCACGCGATCAGCATACGCTGCGCCACGCTCCAGTTGACGGCCTTCAATCGCCGCGCCGCGCCCACGCCGAAGATGCTGCCCGAAATAACGTGCGTCGTGCTGACCGTCGCGCCTATATGCGACGAGTACAAACTTACCAAGCTCGCTGCCGTTTCCGCCGCAAAGCCGTTGACGGGTTCGAGGCGTATAATCTTGTGGCCCATCGTGCCGATGATGCGCCAGCCGCCGCTGGCCGTGCCGAACGCCATTGCGGTCGCGCAAACCAATTTCACCCATGTTGGCACGGCATGGGCTCCCGGCACACCGACGAACAGGGCAAGCGTGATAATGCCCATGCTCTTTTGCGCGTCACCTAGGCCGTGCGCGAGTGCCATGAACGCCGCAGACACGATCTGCAAGTGCCGGAAAATGCCGCCCACGCGGCGCGGATTGGAGCGGGCGAACAGCAGGTACAACGCGGACATGATGAGAAAGCCCAGCGCAAAGCCTATGAGGGGCGACGTGACTAGCGGAATGATTACTTTGGGCAGCAGGCCAATATGCTTGATCGTGTGCTTGACAGCGTCTACCAATGTGTCGTTCCAGATTATGGATGCGAAGCCTGCGTTTAGTACCGCCGCGCCCATCACGCCGCCCACAAGCGCGTGTGTGCTGCTGGATGGGATGCCTAAGTACCATGTAATCAGGTTCCACACAATCGCGCCGATCAGCGCGGCCAGTACCATTGTCTGCGTCGCGTTTGTGACCAGGCCCGACGAGAACGTTTCGGCCACGTTGGTAGAGATCATAGCGCCCGCGAAGTTCAGCACGGCCGCCATGACGATGGCCGCGCCTGGTGTTAATACGCGCGTGGAGACCACGGTGGCAATCGCGTTCGCCGTGTCGTGAAAGCCATTGATGAAGTCGAAGCCCAGGGCGAAGATCACAATGGCGATAATGAGAAAACTTACGTCATGCATATTTCACCACCACATTCTCGAAAACCTCGGCGAGGTTTTCGCAGTCGTTGACGGCCCGTTCGATGTGATCGTACACATCTTTCCACTTGAGCAGCAGGCTGGCGTCGGGCGTGTTGGCGTTGAGCAGGGTCGCCAGCGCCTCGCGAAAGGTGATGTCGCAGCTGTTGGCGAGGTCGTGAACGCGGGTCACGGCGGCATACGCGGTATCGCGGCTGTGCAGGTCGCGCAGGTTGCTGATGGTCTCGCTGCTCGCCTGCGTGGTCTGCACCAGAACCTCGGCCAGTCCGCCGATTTCGGGGCGCATCTGCGTCAGGCGGTACAGGGAGATACGGGCCGCGATGCCCTCGATGCGCTCGGTCAGGGTGTTGATGGCCGTGGACAGGGCGTGCAGGTCGTTTTTGTCCAGCGGCGTGACGAACGTGCTGTCTACTTTGTGTACCAGTTCACGCGTCATTTTGTAGCTGTCGTTCTTGACGGTCGCCAGCTTGCCGGTATACTGGGCCGCGTTGCCCGGATCGCTGCACAGCCCCTGAAACGCCTGCGCCGCGCTCAGGGCGGCAGCGGCCTGTCCCTCTAAAAGCGTGTAAAACGTCATGTCCTTGCCGAATAAAGACATCTGCTCCATCCTCCGAAACCGGATCATGGCGTTCGTCCGGCTTTTTCAACTGTAAATCTTCTTGCAGGGTGTCACTGTCGGCCCGGCGCGCGTATGACAGCGGGCAAAACCTGTACGAACCGCCTGCAAAATCAGTATAGCAGTGAATTGTTAAGGGAAGTTTAAGAAGGGCGTTCGTTTGCCAAACCTCTTGTTCTTTTTACCCGCTTCTGCTTGCTTATGTACCTCTTCTTGCCCTGAATCCTGCTTGTATCGTTGTAATATTGCCTGAAACGTCTTCTATTTGCAGCATTCTATTTGCAGCATTCGCGCGGCTTGTCATCAGGCTTGTGCCAATCTGCTGCCGATGCGGCTTTGCTTGACAGCATTGCCGGTGTCTGCCATAATCAAGATGAAACAAGTGTTCGCTGTAATCGCTTTGTCCCGGCGCAATCCTGTGCCGGCGTCGGCTGTAATAGGGAGTGGCGCATGGTGTGCGCCGCGTTTCTGAAACACGCTGTCGCCGCGCGTTTTGCCCTGATATTCTGCCCGCGTAGAGGTGATGTCATAGATTTCGACCTGAACCAACTGAACGGCCCCGCCTGGCGCGACGCGGCCATGCACTACGCCCTTCGCATCGAGGCCGAGGATGGCGAGGGCATGGACGCGCTTTTGTATGTGGCGCGGCAAAAGTACACCCAGGGCGCGACCCTGCTTTTGTGGCATGACCGCCTGCGCCTGCGTCAGTTTTTGCAGACGCGCGCCGAGGGATTTACGAGCCTGCTGCCCGGCAACGACGGCCACATCGAGCGGGGCGAGACGTGTCCCTACGTGGCCTGGTACGAGGTGACGTGGGAGGGGACGCGCATCGAGATCGCCCTGCCGCCCGGCACGTATGTCAGCACAGGGTCGCTCCTGATGGCCGATGACGCCGTCGTCCTGCGCCGGTTCGCGGACGCCCTGGAAGATTTCGCGCTCCGGCCCGCAGGCCGCAGCCTGCGCTACTCGCAGGGCTGGGAAAGCGCGCCCGACCTGGACGCCGAAATGGGCAAGGTGACATGGGACGACGTGGTTCTCGCGCCCAAGATCATGAGCGGAGTGCGCGAGGCCGTCGAGGGTTTCTTTCAGCACAAGGACGCGTTCGAGGCGCTGGGCTTTCCGTGGCGGCGCGGCCTGCTTCTCGTCGGCCCGCCCGGAACCGGCAAGACCATGATCTGCAAGGCGGCCGCAAGCGCCTTGCCCGACCTGCCGTTTCTCTATGTGCGCGATTTCAGCAGCGGCAGCCACACCGATGCGGTCGAGGCCATCTTTGAACGCGCCCGCAAACTGGCCCCGTGCCTGCTGGCCTTCGAGGATATTGACGGCCTGGTGACGCAGGGCAACCGCACCGTGTTCCTCAACGAACTGGACGGCTTTCAGAACAACGACGGCCTGCTCATCATCGCGTCGAGCAACCATCCCGGCAAGATTGACGAGGCCCTGCTCAAGCGTCCCAGCCGATTCGACCGCGTGTTTCACATCGGCCTGCCGGCGATTGCAGAGCGGCGCGAATATTGCGAGCGGCTGCTGTCGCGCTCGTCCCTGGCCGCGCGTTTGTCGCCCGACCTGAGCATCCCGGTTCTCTCCCAGACCGTGGCCGAGTGGAGCGAGGGCTTTACGCCCGCCTATCTTAAAGAGGTATTCGTCAGCGCCGCCCTGCGCCGCGCCCAATCCGGCGCGATGGTTCTGGACGAGCAGTTCCACAATGCTGTGGTAGACCAGGTTGAGGAACTGCGTAAGCACTTAAAGCGGATGCAGAAGCCCGACGAACTGGGCGAGTTCAACAGCCCCGAAAGCGCCCCGATGGGCATACGCGGCAAAACCTCGCGGGATTAACAAACGCCTATCGCAATCATGCTTGTCCATGTCGTGAATATTCAGGATGGTAAAGAATGGATGTCGCCGTAAAGCAGATACACATTGACGCAGACCGCGCTGCGCGTCTCGCCAGCCTCGCCGCAGGTAAGGGTGTCACAGAAGACGCCTTAGTAGGCGAAGCGCTGGACATGCTTTTCCACGAGACCGCACTGCACGACGAACTGCGCGCGGATTGGCAGATGCTCCGGCAAATGGAAGCGGAATTAGGCCCGACGCCCACGCGTACTTCAATCAATATCAATCACGAAGACGTTGTTTCCATTGCCGCAACGCCTGTTGCGCTGCTGTAGATCCATCCCGTAAAGGTTTGAACCCGCCTTACGTTCCACTATGCAACACACGCCGAAGTGAGATATTTACACGGGAAATGGACAGGAACCGTAATCCGCTCAAGGAATGTGGAAAGGCAGACCAAAACATGCAGCAGTCTCAGCGTCGCCCCTATCTCCTATGTCTGCTTGTCTGCTGTGCGGCCATTCCTTCCGTAGGTAAAACTCAGGACTCCAAGGTTCTACAATCCCAACATGAGAAATCCTCACCAGATGAGGATTTCTCCAGATGTCTGCCTGCCGGTGACATCGCCGTTGATGTGATGGCATGGCAGACCTCCGCGCGCATGGATTACCTGGCCGAGAAGATGCAGACAAGCATCAAAAAGCATCAAAAATGGTTCATGGCACAGTTGAAAGACGTTAAGCCGGGTCAAAGCTTGCCTTACAATACCAAGTTAGGTCTCACTGCGGCAGAGTACAAAGAGTTCTTGACCACAGCCATGAAAAAAACGCGTTTGAAAAAAGCGTCACAAGCAACGCTCGTCATTCAGGAGCAAGGCAGCAAACGGGTGTTTACGGATGCTTCGGATCTGCCGTATTTTGCCGGTATTGAAGTTGATTTTGCCAGCCGTACAGTAAAAACACCTTTCGGCACTCTATCCATGATGCAGCAGATAAAGGCCACCCCATCGCAGGAAACTGTGGGTATGTGGAACGGGGTACAGTGGCGTCAGGATAAAACAACGAATCAGAGCAGCCTTTCGCAGCTAACCTCAACTATAATCGAATTTAGTATTGGCAGGCTTGCAAAGTCAGGCCGTGGCTACTTAAACTATCAGGTGATTCAGATAGAGCATGGTAAACCAAAGATTGACTTTCAGTACATCTTGAACTATGATTTGCCCGCCCCGACGACCGAGCAACGCTAAACCTGATCAGCATTGCTATATGTTGCGCCTCAAACGCGCATACCGATTGGAGTGGGCGCAGGTTCTATGTCAGCCTCTTTCGGCGACGTTCTCCCTCTACCCTGAGCGTATCATCTATTGGAACTTTCCTTTGTACTGCCACATACATCTATTGAGGTAGAGCATTTAGCGATAAGGTGGAGGCAGGTATGCGGGTTCTGGTAGCGGGCGCAACGGGAGTGCTGGGGCGGGCGACGCTGCCTGCCCTTAAAGCGCAGGGGCATGAGGTGTATGGGCTGGCGCGGACGCCCGAAAAGATGCTGAACGTGGCGCAGATGGGCGCGACGCCGATGCGCGGCGATGTGCTGGACGCGGCCCGCATGATGCAGGTCGTGGCCGAGGCCAAGCCCCAGGCGATTGTCAACCTCGCCACGTCCATACCGCTCAAACTGCGCGTGAACCTGGAACACTGGAAGGAAAACGACCGCGTCCGCTTCGAGGGGACGCGCAATCTGCTCACGGCGGGACGGGATGCGAGCCTGCGCCTGTTCGTGCAGGAAAGTACGGATCAGGTGTGCGAAACGCAGGGCGATGGCTGGATTGACGAGAACGCAACGCGCAGCGCTCACGCCTTTCTGTACGCCACCGAGCAGATGGAAGACATGATAGACGCGTCTAAAGCCCCCGCCGCCATCCTGCGCTTTTCCGTTGTCAACGCGCCCGACTCGTGGCACACGCAGCAGAGCGTCACGGCCATACGGCGCGGACTATTGCCCATCATCGGCGACGGGGCCGCGTTCGTGAGCATGATCCATGTATACGACGCGGCACAGGCGATTGCCCTCTGCCTGCAAAACCCCGATGCCGCCAGAGGCCAGACGTTCAACGTCGTAGACGACGAACCCGCCCGGATGCGCGACATTTTGCCGTTCGCGGCCACCCTCCTCCAGGCCCAGCCGCCACGCCAGGTTCCACCCCTGATGGCAAAGATGATCGTGGGCGCACTGACGATTGACGTGCTGACGCAGTCGCACCGCATGAGCAATGCCAAGATCAAAAAGGCGCTCGGCTTTGCGCCCCGCTACCCCACGTACCGCGAAACGTGGGCTGAAATCGCCCGCGCGCTCGGCAATCGCGAAATCGCCGCCTCCGATGATCTAAAGTGACCTGAACTGATCTAGAGTGGAATGGCAATTTGTTCCATCTCCCCGTGTCGCGCCGCGTACTGCCCTGTCTCCTTCTGTCGGGTAAACTAAACGGCATAGCGGCGTCTAAGGAGCGGTGTAATAGACGGGGGAGGGGACGGTACGGATGGACTTTGAGGAGAGCCTGCGCTACATGGAGGGCCTGCTGCGCTTCGGGTGGAAGCTGGGCAACGCGCGTTTTGCAGAGCTGTGCCGCAGGCTGGGCGACCCGCAGGACAAATACGCCGTCCTTCACATTGCGGGAACCAAAGGCAAAGGCAGCACGACCGCGCTTGCGGCGGGCATCCTGCGCGCGGCGGGGTATAGCGTGGGCGCGTACTTTTCGCCGTATGTGTACGACCCGTGCGAGCGCGTACAGGTCAATGGGCAGAAGATACCCCGCGCCGACTTTGCCCGTCTGGTCACGCGCATTCGCCCGCACATCGAGGCGCTGGCCCGGACAGAGTTCGGCCAAACCACGGAGTTTGAACTCAAAACCGCGCTGGGCTTCTGCTGGTTTTGCGAACAAAATGTGGATTTCGCCTGCGTCGAGGTGGGCATCGGCGGCAGGCTGGACGCCACCAATCTCGTGAAGCCCGCCGTGTGCGTGATTACCAACATCGGCCTGGATCACACGCAGCAGTTGGGCGAGACACACGCCCTGATCGCGGGCGAAAAGGCGGGCATCCTCAAAGCGGGCGTACCGTGCATCACGGCTGCCGAACACCCCGACGCGCTGGACGTAATCGAGCGCAGAGCCTTAGAGCTTGACTGCCCATTAGCCCTTGTGCGGCGCGGCGACGCGGGGCAGAACACGGAAGATGCGACGCGCGTACTCTGGCAGGTCACGTCTCCGGCTTTCGGGCATGACGCGCAGGCCGGGGCGGATGTTGCCGGGGCAAATGGGAACACGGAGGCGCAGAACGAGCATACCGGGGCATTTACGGTCGCCACGCGTCGAAGCGTCTACCCTTTCTTACAGATGGCGATGCAGGGCGTGTATCAGCGCACAAACGCGGCCTGCGCGATTGCCGCCGTCGAGATCGCGCTGGCGCAGTGGGGCGTGACGCTGTCCCTACAAGCCGTAAGTAACGGGCTGGCGAATACCACGCTCCCCGGCAGAATGGACATTGTCCGCATTCCCGACGGCCCGCTCGTCGTACTGGACGGCGCGCACAATGAAATGGCGGCCCACGCGCTTGCGGGGCCGATACAGGCGTTGTGCGCGCGGCAAAACATCGGGCGCGTGTTTCTGGTTGTCGGAATGCTGACCGGACACGCGCCCGAAGGCGTTCTCCAATGGCTTGCCCCGCTCGCGCAGAGTATCCGCGTTTGCCAGCCCCAATGGAAACGCGCCCTGCCTGCCCTGGAACTCGCAAGTGTAGCCCGCCAATTCTCCGCATCCGTTGAGGTAATTCCCTCGGTATCCGAAGCGGCCCGGCAGGCTATCGAAGAGGCCGGGCCACGTGATATGGTGCTGATTACCGGCAGCTTCTACACTGTGGGCGAAGCGCCCGTCCGCGAGTGGCTCAAGCGATCCATAGATTGACACCGATTTATCGGAGCCTCTGTGCGCTTCGACAAATCACGCTCTGCTCCTATCGAACTAGATGGACACGCCCCCACGCGCATCGCAGCGCCGCTTTCGGCGATTGCGCGTATAGCTATTTCGAGATTGACACACTCTGCCGCACACGGTATACTAGCCTAATCACAAGTTGGTTTGTCGTTTGGGACGGTCAGGCCGATTTCAGGCTGACAGCAAAACGGGCTTCGATAGAGGTTTGTGGATTGGAAATCGTGCAGGACGGGGGAAAACAATGCTGATGGAAACGGAAATTGGAATACGCGAAGGGCTGAGTTTCGACGACGTGCTGCTGCTGCCGCGTGACACGGACGTGACTCCGGGCGATGTGGACCCACGCACCACGATTGCCGCCGACATCACCCTGCGCGCGCCTATCCTCAGTTCGCCGATGGATCGCGTGACCGAGGCGCGTATGGCGATTGCGATGGCTCGCGAGGGCGGATTGGGCATCCTGCACCGGAACATGACGCCGGAAGCCCAGGCGCAGGAAGTGGACAAAGTAAAGCGCAGCGAGCATGGGATCATCGTAGACCCCATCAGCCTGCCGCCCGACAAGACGATACGCGAAGCGCTCCAGATGATGGAGCGCTATCATATTTCCGGCGTCCCTATTACCGAGCCGCATACGGGCAAGCTGGTAGGCATTCTCACCAACCGCGACATCCGCTTCGAGACCGACTTTACGCGCCCCATTCACCAGATCATGACATCGGATCAGTCTCGTCCCGGCGGCCTGGTCACGGCCAAGCTCGGCACGACCCTGGAGCAGGCGCAGGACATTTTGCAGCGGCACCGCATCGAGAAACTGCCCATCGTAGACGACAACCGCAAGCTGCTGGGCCTGATTACCATCAAGGACATCCAGAAGGTGCGCCAATTTCCAAACGCCACCAAAGACGCGCGGGGGCGGCTGCGCTGCGGCGCGGCCATCGGGCCATTGCGTGACCCGGTCGGACGCACAGCCGCGCTTGTCGAGGCGGGCGTTGACCTGATTGTTATTGACGCGGCGCACGGACAGGCGCGGGGCGTGATGAACGCGCTGCGAAGCGTCAAGGGCGAGTACCCCGATCTGCCGGTCATCGCGGGCAATGTGGCTACCGCCGACGGTGCGCGGGATTTGATAGAGGCGGGCGCGGACGGCATTCGGGTCGGTCTGGGCGCGGGCAGCATCTGCACCACGCGCATCGTGAGCGGCGTAGGCGTGCCGCAATTAACGGCCATCATGGACTGCGCCCGCGAGGCGCGGCGGCACGGCATTCCGGTCATCGCCGACGGCGGCATCCGCTGGAGCGGCGACGCGGTCAAGGCATTGGCGGCGGGCGCGAGCGCGATCATGGTCGGCAACATGCTGGCCGGAGCGCAGGAAGCCCCCGGCGAGGTGATCTTGTATCAGGGCCGCGCTTACAAGGACTATCGGGGCATGGGCAGCGAGGCGGCCATGCGCGAAGGGTCAAGCGACCGCTACGGCCAGTCCAGCACGGCCACGTTCGTGCCGGAGGGCGTCGAGGGCCGCGTACCCTACAAGGGCGCGCTGCACGACACCATCCACCAACTCTTAGGCGGCATCCGCAGCGGCATGGGCTACATCGGGGCGCATACCATCGAAGATCTGCACGACCGCGCGCAGTTCATGCGGATCACGGGCGCAAGCCTGCGCGAGTCCCACGTCCACGACGTCTGGATCACCAAAGAGCCGCCCAACTACTCCAGCGAATACGCCATGAACGACATTCCCCGTGAGTAACACCGCGCCGCATCGGTTGTAGGCGCTTGTAAATACAGGCATGATACGGCGGCTGTTCCAGCGAACAGCCGCCGTATCATGCCTGTAAGGCGGCACGGTACAAAGGAGAAACGGGGCAATGTGCAGAAACAGCACTCCATCTTTGTACCGATCTATGCAGGCGCGAAGGCGGCTGCAACCGGCCTGCCATTGGCCGCATCGCGCAGGAGGAAACAGTGTCGCTTCCCACAAACAACTCGCCTTCTGAACTGTTGCCTGAACCGCATTCCCGCCCCCTTGCCGAACCGCGTACCGGACTGCTGGGCATGACGCGCTACCAGTGGACGGTGCTGTTCGCGGCGTGGCTGGGCTGGGGCTTCGATATTTTCGACGGCCTGCTGTTCAACTATGTCGCGCCCAACTGTGTGCCGACTTTGCTGCATATTCCCATCGGATCACAACAGGCCAAACATCTGGTTCCGCTTTGGACGGGAGCATTAACGGCGGTTCTGCTGATCGCGTGGGCCGTGGGCGGCGTACTGTTCGGGTATGTGGCGGATCGGCTGGGGCGCGTCCGTACCCTGCTGATTACGATGGTGTTGTATGCCGTAGGAACGGCCTGCTGCGCGTTCGCGCCCAATCTATGGGTACTGCTGTTCTTTCGCATTCTGTCGGGGATGGGCATCGGAGGCGAGTGGGCGGCGGGCGCGTCGCTTGTGGCCGAGGTGGTTCCTGAAAAACGGCGCGTCGAGGCGGGGGCGTTGCTGTACACGTCCGCGCCGGCGGGCCTGTTTCTCGCCACGTTCGTCAACGCGCAGGTCGCGGGCAATCTGTTCAAAGCGCAGCCGGACGTGTCGTGGCGCTATGTGTTTTTGTGCAGCCTGTTCCCCGCAGGCGTCGCCCTGCTCGTTCGGGCGTTCGTGCGCGAACCCGAACGCTGGCAGAACGCGGTCACGAACAAGCCCGCCGCCCGGCTGCGCGACCTGTTCCTGCCCGCCAACCGGTGTGCGACCCTGAGCGGCCTGCTTCCCGCCCTGACCGCTCTGCTCGGCTGGTGGAGCTGCAACGCGTTTATCCCGCTCGTCGCCAACGATCTGGCGTCCAATGCGGCCATCGCGCGCGGCCTGAATCTGGCAAACACGCTCGCCCTCAAGGAACAGTGGAAGACACTGGCGACCGGCAGCTTCAACTGGGGCGGCCTGTTGGGAACCCTGCTCACGATCCCCGCCGCCAAGTATCTGGGCCGACGCGCCATGTTCGGCGTGTACTTCCTGCTGTCCTCCATCGCCCTGTTTACCACGTTCGGACTGGACCTGCCGCCCGAAACGCGCCTGCGCCTGTACTTCTTTGTGGGCCTGACCGTGTTTGGCGTGTTTGGCAGCTTCACCTTTTATCTGCCCGAACTGTTTCCCACCCGGCTCAGGGCTATGGGCGCGGGGTTCTGCTACAATATCGGGCGCGTGATCGCGGCGGGCGGGCCGTTCTGGGTCGGGCAGGTCGCGTCACAGGGCGGGCGCACTATGCTTCAAACACTATTTTACGTCGGCTTTGTGCCGCTCGTCGGGCTTTGCTTCCTCCCGCTCATCACCGAAACGAAAGGCAAAACGCTGACGGATTAGGCTGTCATGTCCTGCCTGCGCTGATCCACGGCGGCGATCAGGCCCGCCCGGTCTTTGGCCCACCACGTCTGCAGTTCCTTGTCAAAGCCCATCGCGATCCACGGCAGGCGCGCGCCCAGGCCGTTGAGCAGGGCGTCTATGTTCTTGGCCGAGCCGCTGACCTCTTTAACGCCCCCGTTCCGGTCGCAGATCACCGCCGCGAACGTTTTCCCGGTCGGGATGAAGTTGGTGCGGTGCTGCGTCACCTTCTTATAGGCCCAGGCGATGTCCTCGACGCGCTGCACGTCCAGTCCAAACGTTTTTCTTTGTGTCAGCCAGTTTTGCGACAGGGCAGCCGCGCCGTAGCTTTGCGCGCCCATACGCATGTCGTTGTCAATCTGCGCGCTCACATCACGCGGGTCGCCATACGCGCCCAGCGTTTTCAGTATCGGGTGCGCGTCGGATTCGCTGCCGCGCCTTAATGCTTTAAGAACGTTCCACAGCGCGAGCGCAAATAGCGGCGTTCCCACCGCAAGCCCGATGTACCCCTCGGTTTTGAAGTCGGTCGCGTCCAGCATCATGGGCAGAAAGCGGTCGGCAAGTTTGGGGTTTTCAGCAGCGAGTTTGTCAATGGTGTGGCCGCGCGTTTCCAGGGGGATCGGAACCAGCGCGCCCTTAAACTCCGTGTTCAGGGCGGCATCGTTCGCCTTCACCAGCAGCGCCTTGTCTCCTACTTTGAGCAATAGATAGTGCGCGGTCGTGTGTTCGCTGCGAACCGTGCCGCTGTACTTGTCTTTGCTCTGCTCCACCTCGGTCACGTCCGTATCGAAGCACTTTTCTCCGTTTACCGTGACGTAATACTGCGCCAGCTTGTCCGGGTCCTGCACGGCAATAAGCGACGAGACGCTGATGGGACGAGGGCCTCTAAAGAAATTCTGCCAGTAGCGCTCCGACACGCCCGCGCACAGGGCGAGCAGCAAAAGCAGACCGGCATTCACCAGCAGCAGATTCCGATTGGCGCGGCGGATGTGCGTTCCGATGTAGTTGTCCCACATGGCGGCAGGGTTCCTTTCCGCCTCGACACAGGCGGCGTAGATCAGTGCAGGTGTTCGCAGTCAAGATGTCTTTGAAAGACGCGCAGGCGAAATGTCTTTGGAAGACATTCAGGCGAGCAAAGAAGTTCCCTCCACGCGGCGTTTTCAGGGCGCGGACGCAAAAATAATTCTCCTTTATGTCTCGTCTTCCCTGCACAAAAAACGATTCCTGCCAATTATTACAGTCGCCTGTACAGCCTATTGGGCGCGAATAGACGCGCGGCTGCCATTTTCTTAACGGCCCGGAGCCGTAAACAAGTTGCCGTTGGCGGTCTTGACACGAACCAAGCCGATTTATCGCGGGCGAATCCACAGCAGGTAAGTGTATCGCAGGCAAATTCACGGGACGCGAAATGAGCAATTCATGCAAATACGATCAAAGTTGATTTTGATGGGCGTGTCCGCCGTGCTGATTACCGCCTTTGCCCTGGTGGCGGCGAGCGCGTGGCAGGATCACATACTCAGCGGCAAAGCCTCGCGGGAGGCCGATAAGCTTGTCAGCGCGGATCTCGACCATATCACGGCGGGCGTGTACAATCTCGTCAAGTCGCAGGACGAGGCGATACGCCAGCAGGTGGATTACGACATTTTAACGGCGCAGTATACGCTTAAGACGATGGGTGGCCTGAACACGACGAGTGAAAGCATAACATGGCGCGCGGTGAACCAGTTTACGCACAGTGAGCAGGCCGCGCGCCTGCCTAAAATGCGTATCGGCAGCACCTGGCTCGGCCAGAACCACGACATGCAGAGTCCGACCCCGCTTGTGGACGCTCTGAAAGGCATGACGGGCGCGACCGTGACCCTGTTTCAGCGGCTGAACGCGCAGGGCGACATCCTGCGCGTGGCGACGAACGTACAGGCCAAAGACGGCAATCGGGCGATTGGCACGTACATTCCTGCCCAGAACCCCGACGGTACGCCCAACCCGGTCGTCGCCAGCCTGCTGCGCGGCGAGACCTATCACGGCAACGCGTTTGTCGTCAATGCGTGGTACGTGTCCGCCTATCAGCCGGTTCGCGACGCGCGCGGCAATATGATCGGCGCATTATACGTGGGCATCAAGCAGGAAAACGCGCCCACGCTCCGGCAGGCCATCGTGCAGACACATGTGGGCAAATCCGGCTATGTGTTCGCTGTGGGCGGCAAGGGCGTTCATCAGGGCCACTACATTATTTCGCAGGAGGGCAGGCGCGACGGCGAGGACATCTGGAACGCGCGCGACGCGGACGGACAGGCCATCACGCAGAACATGGTACGGGCCGCGCTTGCCGCGCCGCCCGGTCAGTCCTCAACCCTGCGCTACCGTTCCCAGGGTGCGGGCGACAAAGCGGCGCGCTGGAAAATGGCGCGTGTGATCTACTACGCGCCCTGGGACTGGGTCATTGGCGTGGACGCGTATGAGGACGATTTCAACGGTTTTGCAATCACGATGGAGGCAGGCAAAAAACGGGCCGCGCTGATGATGGGGCTTGTGGTTCTGGCCCTTGTGGGCGCGGGCAGCGGACTGGCGTGGCGCTGGGCCGCGCGCATCAGCAGGCCGCTTGACCAGATGGTGGCCGTGGCGGGCGCATTAGCGCAGGGCCAAACGGATCAGGATGTTACGTACCACAGCACGGACGAGATCGGCGCGCTGGCCGACTCGTTTCGCGCCATGATCGCCTATCAGCAGGAGATGGCGCGCGTGGCCTACGCCATGTCGCAGGAAGACCTGAGCGGCGACATCACGCCCAAAAGCGACCGCGACGCGCTGGGGCAGGCGTTCGCCCGCATGGTGGGCTATTTGCGCGAACTGATACAGGACATACGGCACGAGGCGGGCGTTCTCGCCCAAACAGGCGGACAGCTCACGGTTTCCACGCGCAGCACGTCGCAGGCCGCCGATCAGATCGCGGCCACGATTCAGGAGGCGGCGCGCACCGCAAGCCGTTCGGCCCTGTCGAGCCGCGACATGGCCCGCGACAGCGAGCAGCAGGCTCATGAGGCGGCGCGGGCCTCGGACGCGATGGAACGGCTGCAAAGCGCGATTGCCCAGGTGCAGACCAATAGCGCGCATCAGCAGAACGCCATTCGGCAGGCGGACGCGGGAACGCAGCAGGCCGCGCAGTCGCAAGCCGCGATGTCGCAGGCCGCGCGGCGCACCGAACAGGCCGTGCAGCAGGCCGCGCAGGTGGCGCAGGCGGGCGGGCAGGCCGTGGAACAGACCATCGCCATCATCGGGCGCATTCAGGCGCAGACCGAGACCGCGAGCGCGCAGGCGCACGCCCTGGACAAAAAGGGCCAGGAGATCGCCGCCATTGTCGAGACCATTGACCAGATCGCCGAGCAGACCAACCTGCTCGCCCTGAACGCGGCCATCGAGGCGGCGCGGGCGGGCGAACACGGGCGGGGCTTTGCGGTCGTGGCGGGCGAGGTACGCAAACTGGCCGAGCGGGCCACGCGGGCCACGCGCGAGATCAACGATCTTATCGGCGGTGTGCGCGCGCATGTGCAGCAGGTCGTGAACGCGATGGAAACGGGGCTGCACGAGGTGAGCGCGGGCGTGGCGCAAAGCCGTCATGCGGGCGGCGCATTGAAGCAGATACAGCAGGCCGCAGGCGAGGTGACGCAGAATGTGGCCGAGACCGTGGAACTGAGCCGCGTTTTGGACGAGGCCGTGAGCGCGGTGCAAACGGCGGTGCAGGCGGCGCAGCAGGTGACAGCCGGGAACGTGGAAGCTGTAGAGCAGATCCATCAGGGCGCGGCCCAGGTGACGGACGCGATCATGGCTGTGGCGCATGTGAGCCGCAAAGCCGCGTCCGGGGCCGAGGAGAGCAAGCGCGTGGCGGATGAGGTGGCCGAGGGCGCGCAGAACGTCGTCCTTGCTGTGCAGCATCAGCGCGGCGGCATCGCGGACGTGGACGAGGCCGCGCAGCAGCTCGCCGACATGGCTGACAAGCTGCAGACCCTGGTAAGCCGCTTCGCCCTTGACGCCAGTGCCGAGCCGGTCGTCGAGCCGAGCCGGTCGGACGCGCCGCTTCGACTGCACACAGCGGCGTGACAGCATTTTGTTTTGAATCAAAATAGCGTGAACGAAAACATCTACAAAATATCTACGAAATATCTACGAAATATCTACGAAATATCTACATTGGAAAAGCCCGATGGCTATTGCATAGCAGGCGAGTTTCTGTTATAATTCCGGGGAGGGCAAAAAGCATTTGGCTGCTGTCAACCATGCTTCTAAAATGACAAGACAAGTAACATAACAACACAAGATCGAGGCGAGTTGTGCAGCGGCGCGAAAGGGGCGGAACATGTACGCGCGATTTGGACAGGAACTGTATCCGCACGAAACCCTGGCTGCCGCCGCCGTCCTTGCGCGCGCATGGGCCGAAAACGAGTATTTGGAGGCGGGCTTGTTGACCGGGCGCATCGCCCTGCTGCTGCCCGAAGGTACGCCCGCCCACCGTCAGCGCGTGGCCGTCAAGCTGTTACAGCGCCTGAGCGCGGGCGCGCACCAGAAAAAAGCAGCTTCCAAAGATACTCCTAAAGATACTCCTAAAGATACTTCCGGGAAAGACAGCCACCAAAGCGCCGGCAAAACGTCCGGGGCTGCGGTCGGCAAAGAAGCTTTCGATGCAGGGCGGGCGCAGAAAGACCAGCCCCCGCCTCTGCGCCACGAACAGGACAGCGCAGCGTTCGCGCAGCTGCTGGCCTATCTGAGCGATACGCAG
Organism: Chthonomonadaceae bacterium; assembly: GCA_965277875.1. Lineage (GTDB taxonomy): Bacteria > Armatimonadota > Chthonomonadetes > Chthonomonadales > Chthonomonadaceae > CAWFQB01. The sequence goes on from CBDIDV010000002.1 coordinate 5,369,419, forward strand.
GCGCGGCAGGATCTGGTGTACTATGGCGCGGCCCGCGCCGACGCCCTGATCGGCGCGATTGCCCGCGACATCCTGTATCCCTATTTCATCGAAGGTCGCATCCCGCCGCCCTTTGGCGAAGACGAGTTCCTTGTCGCCAATGCGGGTCTGCTTCTGGCCCCCGAACCCATCCTCACGACCGGCGTGGTCGCCGACATCGCCCGCCGCGTCTGGCAGTTCGACAGTGAACGTACCGTGACGCTGGCCCTGCGCGTCTTGCGTCAGGCAGGCATACTGCTGTCCGCGCCCATTCTGGGAGAGCGGGGACGCGTGGCCGCGTTCACGCTCGCCCCGCACGGCCTGAGCCTGACCGCTATGCTGTGGGGCCTGTACCACGAATACGGACACGCAGACGACGCGCCTACGTGGGATCAGGTATGCCGTTCCGACTTTGCCCGTTTGTACGTTGTGCCGCCAAGCGTGATCGCGTCGCGCCTGATGGAAGCGGAGCGGGCAGGCCTGGTCGCCTTCTGGAGCGCGGGCGGCACACGCCGCGTGGCCCTCAAAGTGCGCGAAACCGACGCCCTCGCCCGCCTGCTCTTGTCCGGTCGCCGCGCCAAATAACTGCTTCATCACCGCACACCGCACCCCACAGGGTAAGCCCTGTGTGTGTGCTTAATCCACGAAGTTGAACTCGTTGCTCATCAGCAAGGTTTGCACATAGCGCTCCCATTGCGTCAGGGGCGGCGGGGGCGGGGGCTTGGGGCCGCTAAAGTCCGTATTCGCGTCCCAGGTCTGGCCGGGATCGAGCAATTCCGGCGCGGGAACGTTGGCAATCAGGCGCGCACCATTCGGCGTAACGACACGCAGGCGCGGTGTCCACGCGAAGCTGTCGCTGTCCTGATTGTTGTCCTTGCCGCAGTCCAGGACAAAGTCCAGCGTGTCGCCGCGCTTCACCGCGATCTGCGCCACATTAGTTGCGGTTTTGCCGTGCGCCACTGTCCACTGCCCGGCCTGCCCGCTGCGGCTGGAAATCACATGGGCGCGCACGCCGTCGCCCTGTGGGGCGGGGTGTTCCAGTTCGCCCTCGACCGCAACGACGCCATCGGCGGGAGCAGTCCAGCGCCGAATGACCGCGTGATCCATGTCCCAGCCGGGATGCCCGCCCCGCGCGTTCAGCGACAGGAACTGCAGCTTGGGGTCGGGAAACGTAGCGCTCGCCTGCCACTGCCGCTGTTTGCTGAAATGCCCGAACGGCGTGAACCGAGTAACGCGTCCGCTCAGGGCGTCCCACGTTCCCCATCCGTACTGCCAGGCCGACACGGCAGGCGCGGGGGCCGGTGGAGTGGGCTGATGCAGGAAGGCCAGACTGAGCGCGATCTCGTCCGTCTGAGGCGCGCGTCCGAACAGTCTGCGGTATACGGCCTTGATGCGCCCGCTCTCATCGGAGGCGTTCGCGACATCCGGGTTCTGCGCCAATGTGGTCGCCTGCTGCATCACAAAGGGGCTATTCATCAGAAACAGGGCTTGCTGCGGCACACTGGTATTGATGCGCTGCGCGTTGCTCGAATCCGGCGTGGCGAAATCGAACGTGCGGTATATTCCCTGAAGGTTGTTGCGGTTGACAAGTCCGTACAGGGTACGGCGCGTGGTATAGGGCGCGGTCGTGAGTTCCACGGCGGGGCCGCCGATTTTAGGGTCCAGCTTGCCGGACGCGGCCAGCAGACTGTCGCGCAGCCCTTCCAGATCCAGCCGCTGCCGGTTCTGCCGCCACAGCAGGCGGTTCTCCGGGTCGGACGCAAACGCCAGTTTCGCCTCGACCGGCAGCGCGTTACTGCTCTGCTGATACGCGCTCGACAGCAGTATCACACGATGCAGTTTCTTCACAGACCAATCGAACGCATAGGGCGATGCCAGGACGTGGCCTGCCGCGCTCTTGTCTGCGCCTGACTCGCCTGTTCCCTCTGCAAAGTGGTATGCCAGCCAGTCGAGCAGTTGCGGATGCGTGGGGCGTTCGCCACGCAGTCCGAAATCGGAGGGGGTGCGTACAAGCCCCTGCCCGAAGTGGTACAGCCACACGCGATTGACGAACACGCGGGGTGTGAGCGGATTGTCGCGGGCCGTGATGTAGCGGGCCAGTTCCAGGCGTCCGCTACCCTTGTCGGGCAGGGGCTTGGGCTGCGCGGTTGAAAGGATGGTCAGGAAGCGGCGCGGCACGACATCGCCCCGGTTGCCCGCGTTGCCGCGCACGAACACGCGCTGCTCGTCGTTGCGTCCGTTCTCCATAAGCGCCATGCCGAATTCGGGCGTGACAGGCTTGTTTTTGTTCAGGTCGGTCTCGGTCGCCTGCAGGGCAATCAAACGCGCTTTTGTTTTGTCGTCGAAGACCGGCATCAGGGTAGGAAACTGCTTGTCGGCGGGCAGGTTGTTTTCGCGCAGGCCGGCCAGAACGCTCTTCACCTCAGCGGGCAGGCTGTCCGGCGATTTGGCGATCCGTTCGCGCAGGGCGCGAATCTGGGCCAGAACGAGTTCGTTGCGCTCGGCCTGTATCGCCTTCATTTTCTTTTCGTATTCTTCGTAAGGCCGCGAGATGTTGTCGGGCGAGATCGGAACGGTCGCGTCCCCGGCCCGATCAAACACGCTGTACAGCGCGTAATAATCTTTGGTGGGGATGGGATCGAATTTGTGGTCGTGGCAGCGGGCGCAGGCGACGGTCAGGCCCATCATGCCCCGGCTGGTCACGTCTATGCGGTCGTCGTTGATAAGCTGCCCGTCGTTGAGGAAGCGGCGTCCGAGCGTGATATAGCCCATCGCGGCCTGCGCGGATCGGTCGCCGGGGCAGGCCAGGTCGGCGGCAAGCTGCTGCGTCAAAAACTGGTCATATCCCAGATCACGGTTGAAGGCAGATACCACCCAATCGCGATACGTGTAGGCGTTGTGGTACATGGGATCGTCCACGAACACGTAGCCTTTGGTGTCGGCGTAGCGGGCCACATCCAGCCAGTGCCGCGCCCACCGTTCGCCATAGCGCGGCGAGGCAAGCAGGCGATCTACGACTTTGCTCCACGCGTCGGGCGCTTTGTCGGCAAGGAAGGCGTCGGTTTCTTCGGGTGTGGGCGGCAGGCCGGTCAGATCGAAGCTGGCGCGGCGTATCAGAGTACGGCGGTCGGCCTGGGGTGCGGGCTTCAGCCCTTTGGCTTCCAGTCCGGCGAGAATGAAGCGGTCAATGGGCGTTTTGCACCACGCCAGATTTTTGACGGCAGGCAGGGCCGGGTTCTTCACCGATTGGAACGACCAGTGGTTCTTCTGTATGTCGGATATGCTGTACTCGCCCTTTTGCGCCATCCGGGCCGCGTCCGACACATGGGAGCCGGGCCAGGGAGCGCCCATCTTGACCCACTCGGTCAGGGCCGCGATGTCCTGATCCTTGAGTTTGCCGGTCGGGGGCATTTTCAGCGCGCCGTCGTAGCGTATGGCGGCAAGCAGGTGGCTCTTGTCCACATTGCCGGGAACGAGAGCGGGGCCGCTGCCGCCGCCTTTGAGCTGCGCGTCCAGAGAGTCCAGGCGCAGACCGCCTAGCTGCACTTTGTCGTTGTGGCAGCTATAGCAGCGGCTGAACAGCAGGGGGCGAACATGCGTCTCGAAAAACTCGGACTGCGCGGGCGTAACGGGTGCGGCAGCGTTGGCGTCCACAGTCGCCGGTTTTTTGCCCGCCGCGTTGTTCTGCGCGAACGCCTGCGACAACAGCGACGCGCCCAGCAGCCCAAGCGCGCCCGCCAGCACAAGGCTGCGGGGCCGGGCAAAGGCAAACTGCCGTACCTGCATATTTGTATTCTTCGCGACATGCAGCCTATTCGCAACCTGCGCGTTCGCGCGATTTTGCCCCATCCGTTTCAAATTTCGCTCTCCTGCTCCTGCAACATCTGCTATGCGCGGCAAAACTGCTTTGCGCCGCGCAAAATGATCCGGCTGACAGGCCTTTGTGCCGCACGGTTCTTCTGTTTTTGACAGCGCGGTCGCCGTTTTGTTGCGGAAATAGCGCACAACCTTTCAGGGTGACAAGTTAAGTGTACAAGGGAGGCGGGAGTTATGCAAGTGGACAAAGGACGTTGAAAGGAAATGCGCCGACATTCACCGCGCTTCCTGACCGTCTGCATCGTATCCGTTAGCGTCTATTTGTCGAGATAATCCGGTGGATACACCTTCTGACCGTACTTTGCGGCGATGTCGGTCATGCGCTGCTGTTCCTGCGGGTCGGGCGGCGGGGGAGGGGGCAAAAATTCTCCTGCCGCTGCGGGCTTGCCGATCTCCTGAAAGAACTTTTCCAGGCCGGAGGGAACCACAACGCATTGCAGACGCGCCACAGTGTCCGTCTCGTTCTTGAAATCATGCACCATGCCGCCGAGTGGAATGTTGACAAACGCGCCTTTGCGGGCCGTATACGAACGGCCTACCGACTTGACGACGACTTCGCCTTCCAGCACATAAAAGGACTCTTGTATGTCGGCGTGAGAGTGGGGGCCGGGGCCGCCGCCCGGCGGGATCAGCATGTCAATGGCGGCATACGCCCCGCCGGTCTGCTCGCCCGTAATAATGATGCGATACGTGTCGCCCACTACGGACAGCGTCTGCCCCTCCTGCGCGTCCACAATGGTAGGAGTACCAACCGGATTATCCATGTTCTCGTTTTCCTTCCAACGTTCATTTGCCGACACGACTGATACATATTTATATTACTCTGATGTTATACCGCTAAAAGCCGATGATGTTCCATCCAGGAACATTTTGTGTCCTGGATGGTGTATAATCAAAGTGTTAGTCACTAATGAAAAAGAAGCCGCCCATGCGCTAACATGGAACGACTTCTTTTCGCTGCTCTAGCGGCTAATCACCCAGCTTCGCGTCTATCACCTGTTCCAGGCCGTAAGCCAGGACAAGTGTGCAGACCAGCGCGGCCACTTCCGCAATCCACATCGGGCAGCCAAAGAACAGCAAAGCGGCCACCAGACACGGATGCAGAATTAAATGGACGAGCAGACCACAAACAACATGGCGGAGACACCCGTTGCGTTGCCAGCAGCTGCGAAGTCGAGACAGACCAGAGCGAAAGCCTTGGCCTGAGCGTGAGACAGGTTCCATTGGAACCCCCCTGTAACTAGGCCAGCAGGTCGTTCGCCCCGACGTTTTCTCAGGACAGCGGAGCGGACTCCTACTGGCCTGTTTTCGTCTGTGCGATTTGCACAGCTTTGATTTTACTCCACCCTCGACAAAAATGAACGCAGATGTATCAAAAGCGGGCGGCAGAGTTTCTGCCAACTGCCACCATCAGCATTTCACTCCCAGGTGACGAGGGGGAGTTCGATGGGCAGCAGGGCGTCGGCGTGGACGGGCAGGACGCGGATGGAAAAGCCCTGCATTCCGCTGTTCGTGGTGGGTACGTCGCCCTCGTACACGCTGCGGCCCTCGGCTACGCCCGTCAGTATAAGCGGAATGATGCCGCCGTTCACGATCTGGTGTTCGCTGTCCAATCCGCCGTAGTACGCCTGCACCTCGACCTCGTCCGGGGTCAGATCGCCCAGCTGTACATTTGCGCGGACGTGGATCGCGCTGCCGGCGGCAATCGTATCACTACTTGCCCCCGCGTCCCCGGCCTGCTTGCCGCCCGCTTTGGCGGTCTCGACGTTCGCCACATGGACGCCGCTCCACTTGTCCCGGACGCGCGCCTTCCAGTCCACCAGTTCTTTGGCCTGCGCCAGGTTGTCGGCGGTCAGGCGCACAAAACGCTCGCTGGCAGGGAAGTAAAAGCGCGTGGCGTATTCGGCCACCATGCGGTGCGTGTTGAAGACCGGGCAGAGCATTCGCATACTGTTCTTGATGCGCGCGATCCAGGCGCGCGGGATGCCCTCGCCGCCCCGGTCGTAGAATAGCGGCACGACCTCTTTTTCCAGGATGTCGTACAAAATGCGGGCCTCGACCCTGTCCTGCTCGTCCGGGTCGGCGTAGTCTTCACCGCGCCCGATGCTCCAGCCGACGCGCGGGTCGTACCCCTCGGCCCACCATCCGTCGGGAACGCTCAGGTTCAGGCCGCCGTTCGCCAGGACTTTCATGCCGCTTGTGCCGCTGGCTTCCATCGGGCGGCGCGGCGTGTTGAGCCAGATGTCCACGCCCTGCACAAGCTGCCGCGCCAGGGCCAGATCGTAATCCTCCAGAAACACGATGCGGCTGCGAACATCGGACTTGAGGGCAAACTTGGTGATCTCCTGTATCAGATGCTTGCCGCCGTCGTCTTTGGGATGCGCCTTGCCCGCCATCAAAATCTGTACGGGGCGGTGCGCGTCGGTCAGCAGCTTTACGATGCGCTCTACATCGGACAGCAATAGCGTGGCGCGTTTGTAGGTGGCGAACCGGCGCGCGAACCCGATGGTCAGGGCTTCGGGGTGCAGCAGTTCGCGGGTCTGTCGTATCTCATACTCGCTCATGCCGCGCCGCTCGTACTGCATCCGCATTCGATCACGGGCAAACAGGACAAGCCGCTCGCGTCTGCGCTGTCGGATACGCCACAAGTCTTCGTCGGGAATGGCGTTGATCTTGTCCCACACGCCGTCCCCGCTCACGTCCTGCGACCAGCGCCCGCCCAGATACTGATCCAGCAAGTCGGCCATTTCGCGGGACACAAACGAACGCGTATGGATGCCGTTGGTGACGCTTGCGACGGGAACCTCGTCTTCGGGAAACTGCGGAAAGCCTACCTGCACCATCCTGCGCGTCACCTTGCCGTGCAGCTTGCTCACGCCGTTGACGTTGTGCGCGTGCTTCAGGGCCATGATCGCCATGTTGAACTTTTCGCCCGTATTGTAATCGTGGTAGCGGCCCAGGTTCATAAACTCGTCGAAGGACAGGCCGAGCGAAGCGGCATATGGCCCCAGGTAGCGGCCCAGCAGATCGGCGGGGAACATATCGAAGCCGGCGGGAACGGGCGTATGGGTCGTGAACAGGCTGCCGGCTGCGGTAGCCTCACGGGCGTGCCAGTAATCGCATTTGTGCTTTTGCATCAGCATCCGCGTGCGCTCAAAGGCCATAAACGCGCTGTGTCCCTCGTTCATGTGGCACAGGGTCGGCTCGATGCCCAGGGCGGCCAGGGCGCGCATTCCGCCGATGCCCAGGATAATCTCCTGTTTTAGGCGCATTTCGCTGTCGCCGCCGTACAGTTGATCCGTAATGTTCTGGTCGTCGTATTGATTGTCGCCGATGTTGGTGTCCAGCAGGTACAGCGGGATACGGCCCACCTGCACCTTCCACACCTGCGCGTACACGTCGCGCCCCCCGAATTCTACGCACACGCGCAGCGGCTCGCCGTTCGCGTCTTTTTGCGCCTCCATCGGCATGTTATAAAAGTCGTTGTCGGGATAGCGCTCCTGCTGCCAGCCGTCCGCGTTCAAATACTGGCGGAAATAGCCCTGCTGATACAGCAGGCCCACGCCCACAAGCGGAATGCCCAGGTCGGACGAGGATTTGAGGTGGTCGCCGGACAGTACGCCCAGCCCGCCCGAATACACGGGCAGGCACTCGGTCAGGCCGAATTCCATCGAAAAGTACGCGATGCGCGTCTGGGCAGGTACGCTGCCCTCGTGATTGCGCTTGAACCACGTACTGTTGGCGCGCATGTAGTTTTCCAGGCCGTAACAGACGCGGTCGAGATCGGCCAGAAAGCTGTCATCCTGGGCGATTTCGCGCAGTCTATCCTGCGAGATGGTTCCCAGCATCAGTACGGGGTTGTGGCCGGTGCTTTCCCACAGGTCGCGGTCGAGCCTGCGGAACAGTTCGATGGCTTCGTGGTTCCAGGCCCATTGGATATTGAACGCGATGGCGCGCAGACGCGCAAGCGAGTCGGGCAGCGCAGGCACGACATGAAAGGTATGATGAGCGGCGGGCATGAAATCTCCAGTAACGAAACAAGCGGCAAAAGTTGATCGGCAAAAAACCGAACGTCAAGAGTATACCAAACAATGTGGCGGAACAACGCTAATGAGAACAACACAAACGAAAAGCGCCAATAATCCTTTGAGGGACATTTGGCGCTCACAAGGGTGCTATTTGATTACGGCAATATTAGGTACAGAACAGGTAGAACATAGTTTTTGGCTGCTATGGTTCGGATGGAGGAGAAGCGTTTAACGTTTGTAGTTCTGACGAAAAAGAGGCAGTAAGGGCGGAGGGAAGAGGCAGAATGCCCTGCTTCATTTCTTCCTCTGTTAGGATGCGAGAACTATCTCGCCATGTGAAAGCGGCTATATTTCCGTTTGTAACGTTTATGTGACCCGAAGAAGGGTTGTACTCATCTCCTTTTGAGTCAGGTTTGAATGTAAAGTCATTATCTATAACAACGCGAGCGGCCATTATCGCAATGCGATAACCCCGTTCATAGAGGCCCAGCCCTGTTATAGTGTCCCCAAACGTACTCTTTACTCCTCGCAGAGAAGCAAAAAAGTCCAGAACGTCCATTGGCGATGCAAGGCTGGCAAGCCTGAATGACAGATCTCCACGCGAATCTTCAAAGGCATCGAGAGTTGCGCCGGTATCGTCATATTGTCCTGGATTTACTTTTCGGTACAAGAAGTCACGAGTATCAACTTTGTTGGGCATGGCATCAGCCGAAAAAATCAAGGACGCGCACTACAGACTTTTGACGCTCTTCGTATCCACGCGACCTCATGCCGCCCGATTCCTCGCTGATGTAAAATGCTGCCCCTTCATCGAATACGCGAATAGCAACGTGGCTCCCATTTTTGCTCCATGCCAGCGTGACGGCTCCATACACAGAAGCAGAAACCTGCGGAATTGGTACCTTGACATCCTTTTCGAGTACAGTTTCCAAAAACTGAATTGCAGACTGACATGCAACTACAGAGATTGCTTTCGCATCCTCTAAATCCCATCCTTCCTTCATCTCGAAAGATAAAATGCGATTCCGTATGGCTTCTGGCACACGCGGAATATATGTTATCATAGTTGCCTTATTGCGCTTGTTGCGCCTTGCTTCTCCAATGTGGTAACTACCCGTTTCGGTTGGCGCTTCATAGTAGTTTCCCTGTCGCTTGATAAATGTGTCAAACATACCGGCAGGCACATCAGCGGTTCTGCCAATCTTAGTCTGGGGCGATTTAACCTCGTCAGAACTACTAATTCTGTTTGATTGGTATATCGGATTCACTATTGTCGCTGTCATTAGCATCCTCCGCAGGTGGGGCATATACATTTAGAGGGACGCGTCCAAGTATCTTGCTTCCTGAAGCGATTTCAAACCAGTAAGTGCCATATTGGGTAAATACCAACTCAAAATTACCGATTGAATGGCTTACATTAGGACGATCCGGCGCGGAGTTAGAGGTTCCCTCGTTAATAAAACCCATCTTCGCGTACTGCTTGCCATCCGGCGCAAACATCATCAGGTCAAGGTTGTGCTGATGAGTTTCCAATGTGCGAGCGTACACGTTTACCTCCACTTTGAAGGGTGGGTCTGCTAATGGAACAAACAATCTATCATAGACACCTACAATAACAGGTTTGTCGTCTTTTGTAACGGAAACCCATTCTGCAAACAAGAAGGCGACTAAGCGAGACTCCTTGCGTTCTGCTTCACTGTCCAGGCTAGCGCTGAACACATCATCTTGCTCGTCAGCCACGAACTCATCTCCACTCTACAGACCTGGTGTGATTCATCTGTCCTTGCCTCGCAGAATCAGGACAGAAGCGTTGACACATCATAACACAATCGTAAGATGAACGTCAACAGAATAATACTATCCAGTATACTGATACGTGATTAGCGCAGTCGGAAGTGCCGCCACAAGGCGCGTAAGGAGGATACAAACGGATCTCACGCCTTGATGACGCCTTTGTAGTTCGGGTCGGACAGGCCGCTGAGTTCGCCGTCGCTGTCGCCGAAGCCGGATACGGGGACGCCCATGCGGGTCGCCATGCCCCGGTACAGATCGCAAAGCGGGGTCTTGGGGGCATACGCGAGATGGCGGCCCGTGGCGAGTGCGCCGCCCGCGCGTCCCCCCAGCACAATGGGCAGGTTGTGCGGGTCGTGGGCGTTGCCGTCCTTGATACCGCCGCCCAGCATCACCATGCTGTTGTCGAGCAGCGTGCCGTCGCCCTCCTTGATCGCCTTCATGCGGCCCAGCATATACGCGTACTGCTCCAGATGCCAGCGGTTGATGCGCGAATACTCGGCCAGTTTCGCCTTGTCGTTCTGATGATGTGAAATCTCGTGGAAACTGCCCGACACGTCTTTCAGGAACGAAAAATTCTTGCCGCTCACTTCGTTGCCGAACATGAAGGTCGCTACCCTGGTCGAGTCGGTCCAGAAGGCCAGAACGATGATGTCGAGCATCAGGCGCACCTGCTCTGTGTGGTCAATGCGCTCGTGCAGTTTGCTGGAATCCTTGTAATAATCGCGGATGCGTCCGCCCAATTTTTCGATTTCGGCCTTTGCGAGCGGGTCGTCGTGGTATTCGGCTTTGCGGCGCAGGGCGTCAAAGGCCAGCCGTTTTTCCACGCTCCGCACGGCCTCGAAATACTCGCCGAGCTTCAGACGGTCCGACTGCCCGATGCGCTTTTGCAGGCCGCGCGCATCGTCCATTACGGCATCCAGGATACTCGCGTCATTGGGGTTGACGGCTTTGGCCCCGCTTTGCGAGCGGAATAGACGGTCAAAGGCGAGCTGCGGGTTGATCTCGCGCGTTACGGGCGTCGTGGGCGTACTCCACGAGATGTGCGAGCCGTACAGGGCCGTGAACCCGACATTGGTATCCACATACGTGGTCGGCGGTTCCACGCTGAGTTCCAGGGACGGCAGGGGCGTCATGTTGCCGACATGCTGCGCGCACAGTTGGTCTAAAGACACGCCGCCGACGCGCAGGTTGCTGCCCGTGGTTTTGGTGATGTGCGTGCCGGTCAGGAACGGGGCCACCTTGACGTAATGCCCGTCGCCTTCCAGGCTCTGCTTGTTCATTAGCTGCGAAAACACGAGAACGTCGGATTTCAGCGTTTCGAGCGGGGCCAAAATCGGCGACAGCGTCATATCGGTCCCCGCCCCGGTCGGCGTCCACTCATGCGGGTTGACGCCATTCGGCATATACAGCACGGCCATGCGGACGGGCGCTTTCGCCCTGCCTGCCATCGTATCTGCGGCCTTCGCCCCGCGTGGCATCGCCGATTCGAGGAACGGCAGGCACATCGTCACGCCCAGCCCCTTCAAGACCGCGCGCCGCGTCAGCGTCGCCTCGTTCAGCGCTGCATCATGTTTTTGGTTATCGGGTGTCATGTCGTTGTCCTCGCCGCGCCATTATTTTGCCGCAAAGCTTTTCGATGTGCCGTTGTCCGCGTCATCGCTTTTGGTATACGTGAACGGGTAGCTTTTTACGATCTCGCGGATCAAAATAGAACTGCGGTAGTTGTTCTGCCTTAGCGCGGTCGTGATCTTGCGGACGGCGGGCAAGTCGTAGGGTTCCAGGCCGCGTCCGAGCGCATACGCCAGCATCTTTTCGCTTAGATTGCGGACAAAGTCGTCTTTTTGCGTCATCAGCCGCTGTTTCAGTTCCACAACGCCCGCGAAATTTTCCCCGGTCGTCAGGACGCCGGACGCGTCTACCAACTTGCCGCCGATCTGATCGCGCCATTTGCCGGTCGCGTCGAAGTTCTCCAGGCCGAAGCCGATGGGATCCATGCGGGCGTGACACCCGGCGCATTCCGGTCTGGTGCGGTGCTGTTCCAATCGCTGCCGGAACGTCAGACCGTTTTTGGGCGCGTCGTCCTGTGACAGCGTGGCGACCACGGGCGGCGGGGGCGGGGGCGGCGAACCGAGCAGTTCGCCCAACACCCACTTGCCGCGCAGGACGGGACTGGTACGCAGCGGGTACGAGGTCAGCGTCAGTACGCCCGCCTGTGTCAAGACGCCGCCGCGCCTGCGGTCGGCAAGCGTGACGCGGCGCATCTGGGTTCCGGTCACGCCCTCGATACCATAATGCTTTGCCAGTTCCGCGTTGACATACGTGTAATCGGCGTCCAGCAGGGTCAGCAGGCTTGTATCGTCGTGCAGGACGCTGCCGAAGAAAGCCACGGTCTCGCCATACATGGCATCGCGCAGGGTGGGCGTGAAATCGGGAAATTTGCGCGCATCGGGGCGCGCGCTCGTATACAGGTCGCGGACGTGCAGCCACTGTCCGGCGAAACTATCGCTAAACGCCTGCGCTTTGGGACTTTGCAGCATCCGGCTTACCTGCTGATCCAGGATCACGGGCAGATGCAGCCGCTTTTGCGCGGCCAGGCGGAACAGTTCATCGTCGGGCATGGACGACCAGAGGAAATACGACAATCGGCTTGCCAGTTCGTAATCGTCCAGGGGAGCCGCTAAAGGGGCCGCGTTCGCCACATTGCCCGGTGCAGCATTGGATCGCGCCTGCTCGGCGCGGAACAGGAAATCGGGCGATACGAGAACGGCTTTGAGGGCGTAGCGCGTGGCGCTCTCCCAATTCTCGCCCCGTTTTGTGGCCGCGTCGTACAGGCGCAGCAGGCGTTCGGTTTGGGCGGTTTCGACCGGACGGCGGAAGCCGCGCATGGCGTAGTAGGCCAGCGTTTTGCGCGCGGCTTCGCGTCCTGTCAGCGTTTTGGAGGGACGGGCCACAAACAGGCGGTCTGGCTTGGCTTCGGCCAGTACGTCGCTTGCCGCGCCCAGATAGCGTTCCATCAGGATCGGCGGCAGAAAGAGGGTATCTGCGTTGTTGTCGAAGCCGCCGCCCCCGCCGCCGTCGCCGGGAAACTTGTCGGCGGGATTGCTCTGGACGCCCAGCAAATCGCGCACCGTATTATTGTATTCCGTGCGGCTCAGACGGTGCAGCACGACATGGCCGGGGTTTTTGGGCAGCAGGGCGGCATCTACGCTGTCGAGGGTGTGCCCGATCCACACGCTGACCAGATCGCGCGCATCGGCGGAAGGCTGCGGCATCCGGGCGGGCGGCATGGAACGCCCACGCACCTGCGCCAATACTTTGCGCCACGTTGCCTGATCGCGCTGTATGGCCGCAACGTCCTTGACCGCGCTCAGATTCACGCCCCCGCTCGGATTGTCCGCATTATGGCAGGCCGCGCAATACTGCTTCACAAAGGGCGTGATCTGTTTGTCGAACGTCATGTCTGGGGCGGCAGGCGGCATGGCAGGCGCGGCGGCGGCGGCTTTGGGCGTGTCCGCGCCTCGTGACGCTGCCGCGCCTAACGCCAGGGCGGGCAGCAGCAATGCCAGATAGATTTTATGGGTGAAAATATTTTGCATGGTAGTTCGTGTTGGGTTACACGTTCTTTAGAGCGGCGAGAGGCGTCAATGTTGCAAGTATTGTACTGCGTGGATTGTGGAAAGCGCGTGTTGGAAAATTTGGCCCTCACCCGGCCTTCGGCCACCCTCTCCCGTTCCGGGAGAAGGCCAGTGTGTTGATTGGGCGCGTTGGATGAAGCCTGCAAAAGTTTGCATTCAACGGCGAACCCATGAACTTCCTCGCTCCCCTCTCCCATGCGGGGAGAGGGGCCGGGGGTGAGGGTACAATTTTCCACCCAGGAGGGGTTTTATTACCTTTGTCACCTTGTATGCTTTTTCGATAGACGCGCAGAGCCTTGCTACGATTGGCGGAACCTGAGAGGGCGCAAGGGTGTCTGTCAACAAAATACACATACGAAGCATACATTCGCTGGCGAACACGATTTAGGAAAACGAGGAAAAGAAACATCATGTCAGGCAACGATACGAAGCCGTCCCGATTGGCGACGCAGGACCCGCAGGAAGCGAACGCCGCCGCCAACAAGCCTTCCGACAGCCAGCCCGGCGCGTCCTCCGACCAGAACCTGCTGCACCACGACGGCGCGACGCAGCAAGGCACGACCGGCGCGGTCAACACGCCCTCGGCCAACACGGCCATCGCCGACCCGGTCAACCCGAACGAGACTAAGCCGTCCACGACCAACTACACTACCGAAAACATGGCCTACGCGCTAGGCAACCCCGATGCCGGCGCACAGGAAGCCTTGAACGAGACACGGAGCGAGCCGCCGCCAAGCCGCAAATAGGAGAGGACAGGGAGAGTGAAAAGGAGATAAGGAGAAAGTGCCGGGGTGGTCACTTTTTCCTTTCTCCTTTCCCTTTTTCTGCCCTAAAGCCGCACGATGCCGCGCCGCAGGGCTTCGGTTACGGCCTGGGTGCGGTCGCTGACACGCATCTTGCCCAGGATGTTGGCGACATGCACCTTTACAGTTCCCTCGGCAATATACAGCGATTTGCCGATCTCCTGATTGCTGTTGCCGGCCACCATCAGGCGCAGCACTTCCTGTTCGCGGGGCGTCAGTTCGGCGTGGGACAGGCGTTCGGCCAGTTTCGCTGCCAGTTCCTGCGGCACGCAGGTAGAGCCGCCATGTACGGTGTGAATGGCCTGTATCAGCGCGTCGGGCTGCATGTCCTTGAGCAGGTAGGCTTTTGCGCCCACCTGAAGGCCGTGGTACACGTCCTCGATGGCGTCGAACGTGGACAGCAGCATGATGCGGGCCTGTGGGAACTCGGCTCGAATAGCGATAGTGGTCTCCAGACCGTCCATCTGCGGCATACGCACGTCCATCAGCGTGATGTCGGGGCGGTGCAGGCGGAACATTTCCAGCGCCTCCTGCCCCGACCGCGCCTGCGCGACGACTTTCATCTGCGGCCTGCGCTCGACCAGAGAAACCAGACCTTCGCGAACGACCGGATGATCGTCGGCGATGAGAATACGAATGGTTAAAGTATCGGTTGTCATGTCGTACTGCGGCGAAACAAAACTGTCTGAAATACGGCGTATTCATGCCGCGCGTTCGCGGCGGACAGCGAGGGCTATTGCCGGTCTCCTTCTTTACATTGTGCAGCCCAAACCGTGTTCGCCGGGCAGCATCGCCGCATGGCGCGCTGCTCCGTCCCAACGAACAGTGAAATTTCTGCATAGCTCTTGATAACTACACTGTTGCGCTTTTTCTGTAACATTGCAATTTTATCATATATAAGGCATAGATGATGCTTCGCCACATTCACAAGTGCCTCGCTGCATAGATAAACATCTGCATATTTGTTTAATTCACCCTTACAGGCTCCGGCAGATACTCACCCCCCCCCCGACTAATCCTAATTAATTACTATAAACTAAACTAATACCGTTTTATTTTTTCCGTGTTGTTTTCCGTTTCGTCCGGCAATAATAATGGAGTGCGAAAATCCGGCGGCTCTTCCGCCAGCGGCGCGGCCTTTGCCGCCTCCACGACAGAAAGCATGTATATGTATTTGATTTTGCGCCTCACAGCAAGCGTTCCAGGAACCGCCAACTATAAACGCCTTGACGCCGTGTGAACTTTGGGCTACAATGAGGCAGCACAAACCCGCACTAATGCTGTACGCCGATTTTGCGTGTGCGCCTGATCTGCTACCCTGCCCGGAGGCGGCCTTGATGAACTCGCCTGACACGCAGCCTGCCCCGTCCGCGTCGAAAAATGGCGTGGGCGCGGCGGGGCTTGACTTTGCCGATGCGGCGTTCTTTTATGACCTGTTCTGGCACAGCCCCGAAGCGCTGGCGGTCGCCAATCCCGCCACGGCTTCGTATGGCCCGGTCAATCCCGCGTATGCCCTGATGCACGGCTACCAGCCCGGCGAACTGGAGGGCCAACCGCTCGCCTGCCTGTACCCCCCGGAGTGTCAGGAGCAGATGCGGCAGGCGATTGTCTGTTCCAATCAGACAGGTTTTTACGAGTGGGAAACCCTGCACACGCGCAAAGACGGCAGCGTATTTCCCGTGTCCATGAAACTGCGCGCCATGCACGGGCCGGAGGGACAAATACGCTACCGCATTGCGAGTGTACAGGACATCACCGAGCGCAGGCGTCTGGAAAACGAGGCGGGCAAAACACAGCGGCTGCTGCAAGGCATCGCGGCCAACAGTTCCGCCGCCATCAGTGTCAAGGACCAAGACGGGTGTTACCTGCTGAGTAACCCGCTTTCGGATGTGGGGCTGGGCGTGCCGTCCGGCGGCGCGCTGGGCAAGACCGACCACGACATTTTTCCCCCGCAGTACGCCGACCTGTTCCGCGCCAACGACCTTGCCGTTCTCCACTCCGGCAGGCCCCAGGAGACCGAGGAATGCACACCCGGCCCGGACGGCGACCACACGTTCTTGTGCTTTAAGTTCCCCCTGTTCGACGACGCGGGCGTGGCCTACGCGACCGGCCTGATCGCCACGGAGATCACCGAGCGCAGGCGGGCGCAGGCGGAACTGGAGCGCAGCCGTCAGCAGTTGCAGGCCATTGCCGACACCATGCCCGACGCGCTGTACGTGTACGATCTGGTAGACGAGCGCACGGTGTACGCGAACCGCGAGGTCGGCAGTCTGCTGGGATATACAAATGTGGAAATACAGGCGATGAGCCGCCATTTCAGCCGTACCCTGCTGCACCCCGACGATTATGAGCGCGTTCTGAACAATGACCGGCTGTTCCGGCAGACTGCAGACAACCAGATTTTCACGCACGAGTTTCGGATGCGGCACAAGGACGGCGCGTACCGCTGGATTCGCAGCCGCGCCACGCCGTTCGGGCGTGGCGAGGACGGCCAGGTGACGCAGTTCATCGCGACCGCTCAGGACATTACCGAGCATCGCGAACAGCACGCGCGCATCGAGGCCTTGAATATCCGCCTGCGCCGCGCCATGCAGGAAACGCATCACCGCGTGAAAAACAATCTTCAGGTGATCGCGTCGCTCGCCGAAATGCAGATCGAGGCCGAGGAAGACAGTGGGCCATCTGTCGGCTTGCAGGCCATGCGCCGCGTCGTGCAGCACATCCATAGCCTCGCCGCCCTGCACGAACTGCTGACCCATAACGCCACGCTCGACGAAAGCGCGGGCGTGATCTCGTCCCGCGACCTGCTGAAAAAACTGCTGCCCCTGCTTCAGCCCCTGGACACCACGCGGGTTCTACGCGCCCGTGTAGATCAGATCCTTTTCTCCTCCAGGGTCGCCGCTCCCCTCGCCATGCTTGTCAACGAAACGGTCAGCAACGCCCTGAAACACGGGCGGGGCGACATCCTGCTAACGCTCAAGCGCAGCGAGAATATGGCCTGCCTGGAAGTGCGCGATCAGGGGCCGGGGTTCGCCGCCGATTTTGATGCCGTCCGCGCCGCGCATACCGGCCTGGAACTGATTGACAGCCTGGTTCGTCACGACCTGCATGGACAGGTGGCCTATACCAATGCCACGGATACGGTCATGATGCGAAGCGGGGATACGCCGGATGCCGCTCCCCCGGTCGGAGGCTGCGTCGTGGTCACGTTTCCGGTCGCCGGCCCGACACTTGAAGGCTGCTGATGCGAAGCATAGCCGCAAATGAACGCGAATAAACGCAAATGAAGCGGCTATGTTCCAATGGTAGAATGTACGTATGCTGGAAAAACAAATGTGCAGGACTGTTGGCTCGAAAGGCCGTGAAGTGTGAATGCCCACCTACAAAATTCGCATTGTTCGTATTGCGGCAATGCGTTCGCGCCGGAACAGCTAGCGTCTGTGCAGCCGCGCCGGTGCGGGCAGTGCCAGAGCGTGACTTATTTTAATCCCCTGCCTGTCGCGGTTGTGCTGGTTCCCGTGGACGCGGGCCTGCTGCTGATACGGCGCGGCGTCGCCCCCGAAATCGGGCGGCTGGCCCTGCCCGGCGGGTTCATCAACGCGGGCGAGACGTGGCAGCAGGCCGGGGCGCGCGAGATGCGCGAGGAGACCGGCCTGCTTTTGGACGCGGACGAACTGAGCTTGGTTGACGCCCTGAGCGCGCCCGACGGCACGCTGCTGATTTTCGGGCTGGCCCGTCCTCGCTCGCTGTCCGATCTGCCGCCCTTTGAGGCCAATGCCGAAGTGACGGAACGCGTTGTCGCCGACACGCCCACCGCTCTGGCTTTCCCCCTGCACGACCAAGTGGCGCAGCGCTTCTGGCTAAACAACCGCGCCCGATTGCAAGGCTGGATGGCGACGTAGTAACTGCTGTTATACCTCCAATGTTATGGCTCTAGAACCACTTTGCCCGTGGTGTGGCGACCGGAAATGGCCTCATGCGCTCGCGCCACGTCCGCAAGCGCGAAACTTTGCACATCTATTTGCAGTTTGCCGCTTGCCGCCCATCCGATCATTTCTCCCAGGGCGCGTCCGAAATCCGCCGCATTCGCCAGGACGTTGTAGCCGCGCAAGGTGAGGTTCTTGCCCACCATCGTCCACAGGCGTTCCCCCGCCAGACCCGCCCCGCTTTGCGCCTGCCCGCCAAAAATAAGCCAGTGGCCCTTTTCGCCCAGCGCGTCGAACCCTTCGCTGCCCAGATCGCCCTGCGAGTCGAGGAAGATGCTGACGCCCTTGCCGTCCGTCTCGTCCAGCGCCTGCTTCGCCCAGCCGCTTTGCGTGTAGTCCAGGGCCGCGTCCGCGCCCAACGCCCGCACCCGCTCATGCTTGGCAGGCGACGCGAGACCGATCACCTTGCCCGCGCCTTTCAATTTGGCGATCTGGACGGCAAGGCTGCCCAACCCGCCCGCCGCGCCCGCGATCAGCACGTTCTGACCGGGCTGTAATTGCCCGGTTTCGAGCAGAAAGTAGGCGGTCAGCCCCTGAATCAGCAGCGCGGTGGCGGGCGCGAAATCCAGATTGTCCGGCAGTCGGATCACGTCCTGCGCGTTCAGGACGACCTGCGACGCGTAGCCGCCCATGCCGGCAAGCAGACCCATGACGCGCTCGCCGCCCTTGAAATCCTGCACGCCCTCACCCACAGCCGTGACCACGCCCGCCGCCTCGTAGCCCGGTCGGAACGGCGCGGCCTGTACGCCGGGATAGTGGCCCTCGCGCGCCATGATGTCGGCAAAGTTGATGCCCGCCGCCTTCACGTCTATGACGATCTGCCCGGCCTGCGGCCTCAAGTCGGCCTGTTCGATGATCTCCAATGTTTTCGGCCCGCCGAACTGTTTCACTTCCACAAACTTCATTGTTTTCTCCTGTTTTCGTCGTGTTCCATCGCGTCCTGTGCCGCTCGTAATCGCGCTTTGCACCGCGCGTATCACGAATGGTCTCAGTGTACCGACGAATGGCGCTTTTGTAAAGTATGCACTATTTTGTGATATACTACCCAAAAGTAAAGTATCAAAAGTGTAGTATCAAAAGTATAGCAAAGAGTTTCGGGGGGAATACATTGTGCAGTCACGCGCTAAAACGAAGCCGGGTGAGCAAGAGTGTGCAGCGGAAGCGGCAGTGGGACAGTCCGGTTACGTGCCGACCGTCTGCCCCGCCACGCGAACGATCAAGGTCATCGGGGGCCGCTGGAAATTATTTATTTTGTATCACCTGCTTCTGGATGTGCAGCGCTACTCCGATTTGCAGCGCTGTATGCCCAATATCACGCCCAAAATGCTGACGCAGCAGCTCAGGGAACTGGAAGACGACGGCATCGTGCATCGGGAGGTGTACCGTCAGGTTCCGCCCAAAGTCGAGTATTCGCTGACGGCGCGGGGGGAAAGCCTGCGCCCCGTAATCCAGGCCATCAGCGATTGGGGCAGGGACTGCGAGTAGTGCGGGCTTTGTTGTCCGGCGCAGATTTGCAGGAGGAAGCGGATGCGATCCCCGAATTTTTGCGCACCACAAACGTATGACAACTATACATAGGGACGACGATCAGGAACAGGGCCGCGCACAGCGGCTTTTCTTTTTGTTTGACTTTGTGGGCGAAGAATAACGGGCGGGCGTAAAGGACAAAGGCGCGACAATGGCGGGCAGGGGTAAAAAGGATGTGGATGTCGAGGCCGATCTGCACGGCCTGACCGCAGAGCAGATGCGCGTCACCTTGCAGCAGAAATGGCCCGTCTGGCAGGGCAAGCAGAGCGTCCGCATCATTCACGGGCAGGGAACCGTGCTGCGTCCCGAAGTGGAACGCTGGTGTCAGGAGATGGGCATTCCCGTCGCCGTAGATCCGGGCAACCCCGGCGCCTTGAAGATCTATCCCCGTGAGCGGCACACGGCCCCGGACGGCGCAAACGCGCAGTTTGGCGTGTCCATGCGCGAAAAAGGGCTGCGGATGACGCCCGAACAGGAAGCCCTTTTGCGCGACCCACAGGCCGTGGCCCGCGCTGCCGAACAGGCGCGGCGTATCCGGGCCGAGGAAGACCGCAAGCGGCGCGAGACCGAGGCGCAAATACGCGCCCGTCAGAAGCAGGAAGAAGACCTGTGGCAGTCGGAACTCGCCCGGCTGGACACAATGGACAGAAACCGGGGAAACGCTCAGGGCAACGCCGCAAACGACACCAAGCCCGCCGCGCCGCGCATCGTGCCGCCCGCAAGCATCAAGCATCAGGAAGGACTGTGGCGCGGCGAGCTGGTGCGCGTGGCCGACACGGACGAGGGAACGCTTACGGTGCAAAAGCGCACCGGCCTGGACAAGCTCGCCCCGCCGATGCCGGAAATATCCGAGGAGGAGAAGAAGCGCAGGGCCGAGGAGGAGAAACGGGCCTTGACGCCGCTGCAAAAAGCCCGCCAGCGCCAGACACAGCGCGACACAAACGCCGACCAGGAACTATTCGAGGCCGAACTGGAACGCTTGTTCAATCCCGCCCCCGACCCGCGCCGCAAACCGTAGGCGGGAGGATTATAATATCAAAATCGCTTACAGGGGAGGACACAACACCACTCCCCATGCCGCCACTTCGGGGGACACTTTCGGTATAGCGTCGAGCAAGCGGTGAGCGGTCTGGAAGTAGGCCGCGCTTCTTGGTTTGTCGAACTGACGCTCAGGATAGTACAGTTTGTAAACACGCGGTAAGCTATCTTCAAAAGCGAAGAATGGATACTCCGTATTCTCGGCTTGCCTTATGTTGAGCTGATCAAGTTTCTGCCTGTCTGGAACCAGCCGTTCAACCTCTTTGACATCTCCGACGACGGTTGGAAATTGGCTTTGCAGCGCGTCAAGCAGGCCACCGAAAATGGGGTTGCCATCAACGATCCCCCCATGACTTTGTGCGTCATCAAGTCGTTCCACCCTCTGATGCTGTGGAGTATCAGAAGTGATTTCAGGCTGAGTTCAACAGCCTTCATAGCGGAAGTGACCGAGCCTGCAGGCCTTGCGCCGTCGTGCAAGGTTCGCGCGTCTTGCAGATGTCTTGCCGCTTCGCTGAAGTAGGCATGAGCGACTTCGTCATTGGATGGGAAAGGTACTGCAAAGGTAAGAGGGGCAGCCATGTATACTATTTCCTGCCCATGCCTGACGGAAGCGATAAAGGGTTGGAAAGCAGATCGCCCCCGTCACGTTTTTTCTGAGCGGCAATAGCGGCTTGCAGCATATCTCTGACAAAACCAACCGGGCTTTCATAAACGACTTCATAGCCTTCCAAAACGTCTTCCATCAACTTTTGAATGTAAATCTGCTTCTGGTTATCTTCAGTCATTAGCGAATTGGCAGCAAACCGATGAAGGTCATCACTAGACACGAAATTGAAGTACAAATTGCCGCGCAAAGGCAGATTGGGACTGCTCGCCGCCTGGTATTTGGATGGCCCCTGCCAGCCCTTGACAATTTCCAGTAAATCTATGTCATGCGTGTCGCCGCGCGTCACGAGAGGGCCAAATGCAATAATGGCCTGCAAAGTATCTCCTAACTCATCAATGTGTCCATGTACCACTTGATTGATGGCCCGGTACTCAAAGTATGGAATTTCTCTTCTTTCCACCTCGCTCTGCATTGCAGTCCTCCCGTCAGATTATAGCAAGCATATCGGCTCATTATACCACAACAATTCGAGCGATTTTGAATACATTTAACCACTTTAAGCGGCATCGGTTCTGCGGATATGGTATACTAACATCTAGTACAATCAACAAAAGCGAACTCTCCGGCGGGTTCGCTTTTGGCATTTTGGCGGGCGTGGGGAGGGCGACAACATGGGCGAATTCAAGCTGATTTCGGACTACTTTCCGGGCGGCGACCAGCCGCAGGCCATTGACAAACTCGCGCAGGGAATACTTGAGGGCAAGAAGTTTCAGAATTTGCTGGGAGCCACGGCAACCGGCAAAAGCGTGGCGTGGGACGAGCCTGTAACCGTGCATCTAGGCGCAGACCGCTACTATCGCGGCCCGGTCGGGAAATTGCTAGACCAGGCGATAGGAGCGGAGCAGGCGGAAGAATCCGTCGAAGTGGCCCCGCCCTCCGATTGGCGCATCCTTGCATGGGACGCCGCGACAGGGCGCACAAACTGGCAGCCTATTTCCGCCCTGAGTCGCCATGCCAGCCCCGAAAAGATGTACCGTCTGCAAACCGCCTGCGGGCGCGAGGTGGTTGTCACGGGCGACCACAGCGTCTGGGCGCTGCGCGACGGAAGCCTGCATCTGCTGCCGGGCGACGCCTTGCGCGCGGGTGACGCCCTGCCCGTGCCGCTTCACATTCCTGAACCCGCCCAGCCCTTGCATTCCCTGAACCTTCTTGACATTCTGCGGCATACCGGCTCGAAAGCCGCTGTGGATGTGGGCAAAGCGTTCCGGTGCGACACGGAAGCCAAACGCGCTATGCGGCCGTTTTACGCGCAGGCCGGCTCCAAGATGTGGCGTATGCGCAACAGCAACGAAAGAGTTAATGTCGGGGCCGCCTGTGCGCTGCTGGAACGCGACATGATGCCGCTCGACAGTGTGCGTCTGCACGGCAAATTCTATTCGCAGCCCGCCAAGATGCCGCTGACTCCCGACTTCGGCGTTGTGCTGGGGCAGTACCTTGCGGAGGGTCATGCTGCGGAGCGCTTCGCGCTTTTCTCGACACGCGAGGCCGAGGTACAGGACGAACTTGCCCGCTGTTTGCAGACCTGCGGCATTGCTTCGTTTCGGCGCGGCGACGGCGACTTTGTGGTTGCCACTAAAGTTTGGCGCGATGTGTTTCATATGCTGATGGGCGGACTGGCCGGAGCCAAGCGCCTGCCCGCATTCTGGCCCGCGCTTTCCAACAGCGTTCTCGCCGCCATGCTGCGCGGCTACTTTGAAGGCGATGGCGGACTGGATGGCGGCGCGATCACCGCCGTCACCCTGAGCCGCCAGCTTGCCGCCGACGTTGTCGAGGCCCTGCTGCGCTTCGGCATCTGGGCGCGTATGCGCCCGGTCAGCAAGCGCAAGCCCAACGGCGAGTACGGCAGCTACTACAAGATCACGGTATCGGGTGCGGACAACCTGGGGCGTTTCGCTTCACAGATAGGTTTTATCAGCAAGCGCAAAACGCAGGCGCTGACCGACAATCTGCGCGACGAGCATACCAATGTTGATCTCGTGTATGGCGTCGGGCCGCGCCTGCTGGCAGAACGGCAGAACGCGGGCATGTCGCAGCGCGATGTTGCCGAACGCGCGGGCTGTACGCGCACAATGATCTCGGCCATCGAGTGCGGCATACGGCATCCCTCGCGCAAACTGTTCGAGCGCGTCTGCGCGGCGATCAACATTCAGGACGCCGCCCTTACGGGACTGGCGCAGGTACACTGGTCGCCGCTTGAAGTGATTGAACAAATGCCCGCCACAACGAAGTACGTGTACGATTTCAGCGTCGCCGGGTACGAAACGTTCCTGACCGGGCGCGGCGGCGTGTTTGTGCATAATACCTACACGATGGCGAATGTCATCCAGAAGGTGCAGCGTCCGACTCTCGTGATGGCGCACAATAAGACCCTGGCCGCGCAGTTGTGCAGCGAGTTCCGCGAGTTCTTTCCCGAAAACGCCGTGGAGTTCTTCGTGTCGTACTACGACTACTATCAGCCGGAAGCGTACATCCCCTCGACCGACACGTACATCGAAAAAGACAGCCAGGTCAACGACGAGATCAATCGCCTGCGCCACTCCAGTACGCAGAGCCTGCTGGAACGCCGGGATGTGATTGTCGTGTCGTCCGTGTCGTGCATTTATGGCCTGGGTTCGCCCGACGAGTATAAAGAAATCATCCTGACGTTCAAGCGGGGGCAGCCGTATGACCGCGAGGACGCCCTGCGCCGGCTGATTGACATGCAGTTCACGCGCAACAACATGGAACTGACGCGCGGCACGTTCCGCGTCCGGGGCGATACCCTCGAAATCCAGCCCGCCGACGAGGAGATCGTGATTCGCGTCGAGTTCTTCGGCGACGACGTGGAGAAGATCACGCTCGCCGACCCGCTTACGGGCGAGATCGTCGGCAACCGCGATACCATTACGGTCTTTTCGGCCAGCCACTTTGTCACGAGCAAGGCCCGTCTGGAACGCGCCATCATTGACATCGAAGCCGAGATGATGGATCAGGTGGCCTACTTCCGGCGCAACAATCAACTGTTGGAAGCGCAGCGCATCGAGCAGCGGACGCGCTTCGACATCGAAATGATGAAGGAACTGGGCTATTGTTCGGGCATCGAGAACTACAGCCGCTACATGGACGGACGCGCCCCCGGCACGGCCCCGTATACGCTGCTGGACTACTTTCCTAAAGACTATCTGCTCATCATTGACGAGAGCCACCAGACGCTGCCCCAGGTGCGGGGCATGTACAACGGCGACAAGGCCCGCAAGGAAACCCTGATTAACTACGGGTTCCGCCTGCCGTCGGCGTCCGACAACCGCCCGCTCAAGTTCAACGAGTACGAGGAGCGCATTAATCAGGTGGTTTTCGTGACGGCCACGCCCGGCCCGTATGAGAAGGAACACAGCGAGCAGGTCGTGGAGCAGATCATCCGCCCGACCGGACTGGTTGACCCGGAAATCGTGGTGCGCCCGACCAAGGGCCAGATTGACGACCTGATCGAGGAGATACGCAAGCGCGTCGAGAAGGAAGAGCGCGTCTTGGTCACGACCCTGACCAAGAAAATGGCCGAGGACCTGACCGAGTACCTGGAAGACCTGAAGATGAAGGTCAACTATCTGCACAGCGACATCAAGACGATGGAGCGCAGCGAAATCCTGCGCAACCTGCGCCTGGGCGTGCATGATGTGCTTGTCGGCATCAACCTATTGCGCGAAGGGCTTGACCTGCCGGAAGTCACGCTCGTCGCCATTCTAGACGCCGACAAAGAGGGCTTTCTGCGTTCCGAAACCAGTCTGATACAGACCATCGGGCGCGCGGCGCGTAATGTGGGCGGACAAGTGATCATGTATGCCGACAACCTGACGGGCAGCATGAGCCGCGCCATCGAAGAGACCAACCGGCGGCGCGAGAAGCAGGTGGCCTACAATCTGGAGCATGGCATCACGCCGCAGACCGTGCGCAAGGCCGTGCGCGACCTGATTATGTCGGAGCGCGTGGCCGAGGAAGCCAACACGTACAGCACGGGCAACGCCACGGCCCGCCTCAAAGCCGATCCCGCGACGATGAGCCTGTCACAGGTCGAGGAAGTGGTCAAGCAGTTGGAGAAGGAGATGAAGGACGCGGCCCGCGCCCTCAACTTCGAGTACGCGGCGGAACTGCGCGATGAGGTGAACGAACTGCGCAAACTGGTTCCCGCCAGCAAAGTGGGCCAGGACACGGGGACAAGCGGCCTGGGCAAAGACAAAGCCCTGTACGGCGCGGGCAAAGCCATCAAAGCCGCCAAAACCAAAAAGTAATCCTGCACGGCGCATTGAGGCGCAACACGGCTCTGCAAAAGGCGTTTTTGACTTTTGCAGAGCCGCTCTTTGCTTTTGATGACGGCTGTTTGTTGTATAATGAAGCACATTGTTTTCCGCTTTTTGCTCGCCAGCTATAGTAAAGCTTAGTGGACAACCAAATACTCAAGGAGTACGCAAATGAAGAACGTGCAGACAGACAAATAACAGAATTGGGATTTGGAGCGCAAAAATTTGTGGCAGGCTATTTTCGCGCGCATGAGCCAAAAACAACTTCCCTTTTCCCTGCCTGCTGAGTTCAATCAGGCGGCGTGCATATACATCCAAGGCAAAATGTATATATACATGAGGTTGGTTCCTTCCAAGAAATGTATCCATTGTAGAGTGGAGATCGCCAACGAACACTACAAAGATTATTTTGAACAGCTTGAATTGCAAAGCGCCGCAATCGAAGCCGAGTTGAAACATTCCCTACGCTGGGACAATGGACCCGGAAAAATACGCGCTTACATTTACATGGAAGAAAACATTAACCCGAAAGACCCTGCCAACCGCGAACAGGTAATCGCGTGGTTTGATGCCAACGCAGTTTCCTTCTACAACGCTTTTCGCGGCAGGATAGAGCGTCTGCATGTGCCTGGTTAGGCTGATGCCTGTACGACGCGGCATACAAGGATTGATGACAGCATCAAAACGGTCGGCGTTAAAAGGACAAAATGGCAGCACAAACAAAATCTGCATGGCAGTTCGTGGGAATTGATAAGAAGCCACTGCAAAAGATTGTAGCCGAACTGCACAAAGAAATGGGCATTGAACATGACCCGGACATGACGCCGCAAAAGGTGCGCGCGATGATGCGGCAGGAAGGCATTCGCGCGGAAGATAACATCTTTTCCTGCGGTATCATTGCAGCGCGGGAAGAAGGGGAGCAAAGGGAAGAAATGGCGGCACAAACGAAATTTACGTGGCAGTCTGTGGCGATTGATAAGAAGCCATTGCAAAACCTTATCGCCGAAATGCACAGAATAGCGGGCGGGGAACATGACCCCGATATGACCCCGGAGAAACTGCAGCAGCGGATGCTTGAGGGGGGTATCCGACCAGAAGATAACATCATCTCCTGCGGTATTATCGCAGCACGGGATGAGGAATAACACCATGCTCATCTTCTGGGATGCAAGCGGCTTGGCAAAGCGCTATTCTATCGAAGAAGGAAGCGCGACCGTAAACGCTATTTTTGCCCAGGTGTCTCATACTCGAATGACTTCAACGCCGTGGGGTTACATTGAAACGTACTCGCTGCTGTTGCGGCGTTACAACAGCGGCATTTTGAAAGCAGTGGACTTTACAGACGCGGTTCATTTGCTCGAAGCAGAAGTCGGCGCAAATGCGAACTTTGCATTGCTTTCTGTGTCGGACGACGCACTCTTCGCCAGCATTGCTGTGATGCACAAGCACAACCTGAACTCTACGGACGCAGCTATTCTTGCCATGTTGCTGCGTACCCTGCCCTCGCCTGTGCCGCCTGATTTTGTTCTGATCGCCGCCGACAAGCGCCTGCTGCGCGCCGCGAGCGCCGAGGGCATGAAGACGCTTGATCCCGCCGCCCTGCCCGCTCCGGACGTTCCCGCCTTCCTTGCCGCCCTGGATGCGGAGGCATTGAAGGATGTTTTCGCCGAAAATAGATCGGGCAATCAGGAAGAAACTGACTTATGACGACGGTGTTTCTCCAATCCGAGCGGCTGAGATTGCGGCGGTTCACGCCGGATGATGCGGACAATCTGCATGATCTGGACAGTGACGCGCAGGTACACCGCTTTCTGGATATGCCTGATGCGCCCACACACGACCAGGCGCGGCAGACGCTGGGCCGCTTCCTTGCCTGGTACGACAAGCCGGAACCGTATGGCTATTGGGCGCTGGAAGAGCGGGCGAGCGGCGCGTTCATCGGCTGGTTCCACTTTCGACCGCACCGGCCCGACCCGAAAGAATTGGAACTCGGCTACCGGCTGAAACAAGCGTATTGGGGGCAGGGCTATGCGACCGAAATGTCACGCAGGCTGCTGCAATGGGGCTTTGTGGAGTTGAAATTGCCGCGCATCGTGGCGACGACGCTGCAAGCGAATACGGCGAGTCGGCGCGTGATGGCAAAGCTCGGCATGACGCCCGAAGTCGAATATCTGCACGACGGTCGCCTGCCCGCCGTCAAGTACGGCATCGCCCGCGCCGACTGGCTGCGGCACGATGCAGACGCCTCCCAATAGTGCCGGCCGGTGCAATCTCAATAAAGGTGTGGTGTAGGGCCGGGGCTTGTCCCCTGCCGCAAACGCTTTCGCAAGCACACAATTGTATCGACAAGCAAGGTTTTGCGGCAGGGGACAAGCCCCGGCCCTACGGATTACCCCGCTGCGGAACCTTGTTTAGTGCGCCTGCTTGTAGAGGGCGTGAAGCTGTGAGGGCGTGACGGCCACGTATTCCGGCCCCAGCAGTTCCTGGATGCGCTTCAGGTCCGACAGTTTCGATCCCCAGTTCCAGATGAACACGTTGAGGAAGGCGGGGCGCGTGGTTCCGACCCGCTGCCGTATCTGATCGGCCAGTTTCGCAGCCCCGCCGTCCGCGCCCGTAATGGCCCGAAACACGGTCTGCCCGCCTTCGAGATCGTAGGTCAGGGCGTCGTAGGGCTTGTCGCCGGGGTTGCCGTAATCGGGCATCAGGAAGCGCGTGTCGGGCAGCAGGCGGGCGGCCTGCGCGATGTCGGGAGCGCCCACGTTCATCAGGCGGATCGTGTGCATGTCCAGACGCTGCATATACTGCGCCGTCCATTTGTAAAAGTCCGCATACGCGCCCGGTCGGTCGTCCAGCGCGGTCGCCCAATCGGGGCCGTAGATGTAGCCCACGCCGGATACGTCGCATAGGAATTCGTCGTTGGGCGTGGCGTGGTCGTAGTACCAGCGCGCCCAGACCGGCGCGTTGTCCAGCAGGGTCGGCCCCATGCCCCAGCCAATGGGGATTGTGCCGTGCAGCGGGTCGGTAAAGTACGAGCGGAAGTAATCGCGCCACGTACACAGGTTGTCGCCGTCCGACATGGTGAAGCTGAAATATACTTTACCCCTGTCGAGGACGGGGGGCTTGGCCTGCGGCTTTTGTTTCAGGTCGGGCTGCGTCGCGCCGCTAAAGACGGACAGGTTTGCCACATAATCGCTGACGATGCTGACCTTGCCGAAGCGGCTGGCAAGGCTCACACCGGGCGCTTCGCCAAGCCCGATGTCCTCGCCGTGCCACCAGAAGCCGCGCACCACGCCATTCAGCGGCATGTGTGCGAGGAGTTTCTTGATCTCGGCAAGCTCCTCCGGCCCTCTGGCTCCCGGCAGGTTCTGCGCCTTGACTCCCGTGATCCAGAACACGATGCCTTTTGCCGCGATGATCTGATCCAGCGCGCCCGTGTCGAAGATGGCCGGGTCGAGGCAGCAGGCGAGGTAGAGATTGAGTTTCGGCAGCAGGCGCTCGCGCACATAGCGCAGGGCGTCCGCGTCGTCCTTGAACTTGCCCCGCAGGTCGGCGCGAATGGGCAGGTTCAGGCGGTGCGCGAGTTCAGGCGTGGCGATGAGCAGGTCGTCGGTTCCGGCCATACACGCCGCCACGCACGGGCTGAGATACACGCGGGTATCGGGTACGACCGCGCCATGTACGCTTGCGCGAAAGCGGGCCACTACATCCATTGGGTTCGCGACCATGACCGGCGCGTCGGTCTGCGATTGCCGCTGCATCTCCTTGAGCCAGAACAGGTCGTCGCTTTTAAGTATCAGGTAGAGGCGCGGCTGTTTGCGGTTCACGATGCCCTGCAAAGACAGCAGCAGAACGCGCTCGTCATGCGTCAATTTGCGGACATCGGCCACGACCAGATGGCGGGCGGGCGGCGGCATCTTGGGCTGAAACGTGGGATAGGGGCGGGGAACGACGGGCAGGGTGACGTTGGCGTACACGACGGGCTTGGGCAAACGGGCGAAGCGGGCAAACATAGCCTGCTGAGATGTATCGCTGACTAGCCCTTTCTGGTGCAGGGCGTAAACCGCGCCGCGCAAAAGCAACTGTTCGGTTGACCAGACTTCCAGATCGCCGTCCGGCCCGTGATTCGTCCACACGTCAACCGCGCCCTGATAGGGGGCGGCGTTGTGCTGCACGATGGCGACGGCGGGCTGCTGCGCCCTGCCGACGAGCGGAAGCAGAACATCCCCGGCAGGCAGGCTGGCGGGGTCAATGCGCTGCGCCTGCGCGAACGAGTTCCAGTTCAAGTTCAGCGTGTTCAGTCCGAGCGCGTTGTCGGGGGCGGCAACCGGCTCGGTGTCGCTTCCCGGCCCCGTAAAGCCGCCCACGCCGATGCCCTGCGCCCCGAACAGCGCGGCCCGGCTGTTGTGTCCCTGATCCTGCCATTTGCCTTGCGCGTCGCGTACTATGGGGTGCGTAAAGGGGATGCCCGTAAGGATAAGCGCGCCGCCCGCTCTGTGGAAAGCCTGCATGGCCGCAAAGGCTTTAGCCGGGTACGCGTTGCCATAGGGCAGCACAAGAGCCGCATACGACCGGGCGTTGAAGCGCGTCGGGTCGGACAGCAAACGCTCGTCCAGCAGTTCCGCGCCCACCCCGCCCGCGCGCAAGCTGCGAGCGATGTTGGGCGGCGAAGTCTGCACCGGAACGCCGAAATAGGGAAAGTCCGGCTCATAAAACACCGCGACCATAGGTGGCTTCCCCTGTCCCTGCGCCGAAACGCCGGAGCCGAAAGCGCCCATAACACTCAGCAGGGTAAGGCAAAGTAAAGCTTGAAACGAGGCGACAGGGAACAACTGCGTTCTCTTGTCCATGATGTGAAAGACCTTCCGAAAGATGATTGAAGATGATGATTGGGAAATGATAATAGAGAAATTACGACAAAAAGATGACGAGACAGGCGCTAAACGGCGACCTCGATGATCTGCGCCGTCTGCGCCACATTGTAAACCTGCGTGTTTCCGATTTGGGCGTGTCCACGCGCCTCGTGAACGTGGCCGCAGATCACCAGGCGCGGCGCGTGACGAGCGATATAGTCGGCCAGCGCGGGCGAGCCATAGTTCTCCCGGCCACGTCCCAACACCCATCCGCCGCCGTCCAGTGTGCCAAACGGGGGCGCGTGTGACACGACTACATCCACGGCCTCGAACGCATACGCGGCCTGTTCCGCCATCTTGTCCACGGTCATGTAGTCCCACGTCTCGGCCAGTTCGGGCATACTATAGCAGGGCGACAGGCTGACGCCGTGAAACGTCAAACCGCCGTACTCCACGGTCTTGTCCAGAAGGCACGTCACGTTGTCCTGGTAGCTGAACGTATTCGGCACGATACCAATGTCGTGGTTGCCGGGTATCCACAGGGTCGGGATCTGCTGCCCCATCGCCACTATCCAGCGCAGGGCTGCCGACACCTCGGCCATGCGGCGCGTTCCGTTGTTCGTCAGGTCGCCCGCCACAACGCAAACGTCCGCTTCCGGCAACTCATCGGGCGCGAACAAATCAAAATCGCCGTGTATGTCTGAAATCGCCAGTATCCGCATACTTGATAATCCACCGCGAGACACGCCAAACAAACGAAAAGAATAAAAAGAGAAACAAAGAGGAGTTATCCGCAGATTACGCAGATATACACAGATTACGATGCAAATGATGAGAGGAAAATAATGACACGCCGAAAGAAAACTTAATGCCGCGCCTTATCGTGAAATCCTGTGAATCCTGAAAATCTTGTTAATCCTGTCTATGGATCGGATTTTATCGTTTCGGGGGCGGTGGACCGCGTGAGGGGCATTAGGAACGCAAGGGCTTCCTGTATGTGCAGATCCCAATACTCCCAGGTGTGCGCACCCTCAAACTCCAGATACGTATGGGCCAGTCCGAGCGCGTCCAGGTGGGCGTGGAAGGCGCGGTTGTCCTCGATCAAAAAGTCTTCCGTGCCGCAGTCTATTCGCAGGGCGGGGAGAAGGGCAGGCGCAAGGGAGTGGACGGCGGTCTGGGCCAGGGCGTACAGGTCGTTCGGCCCGCCTTCGGGATGCTCGCCCACGATGCGGGCCATCTCGCGCGCAAACCCGGCGCGGTCGGGATTGGCGTCGGGTGTGAGCGGGCGATGCCCGAACGCCATTGCGCCCGAATGACTGACCGCGCCGCAGAACAGGTCGGGGTACTTGAGCGCGAACTTGACCGCGCCATACCCGCCCATCGAAAGCCCGGCCAGTACGCGCCCGTTCCGGTCGGCGCGTACCTGAAACATTCGCTCCACGTAGCCAATCAAGTCTTTGACAATGGCCGACTCAGACGCCACGCCCTGCTGCGCGTCGCAGTAAAAGCCGCGTCCGCCATCCGGCATCACGATTACGAGGGGCAGGTTGGCCGCATAGCGTTCGATGCTCGTGCGGCGCTGCCATAGCGTATGGTCGTCGGACAGGCCGTGCAGCAGGTACAGGACAGGAAACGGGCCATGCGCTTCCTCTATCTGCTGTTCCGGCAGCAGAATGTCGGCGGCAATCGCTTTTTGCAGCGACTTGCTGAAATACTTGAGTTCACAAAAGGCCATGAATGGTTATTGTTCCTGCGATTGTGGTTCCTGCGATTGTAGTTCCTGCGGTGGTATCGGGCAGGACAGTAGACACCAAAAGGATCCGCGTAAGACTACCGCTTCACTGTCAGCGTATTTGTGTCGCTTGTCCGCCGCCGCGCCAGTGACACCATGATGCACGGCCCGCCCGATACGATCTGCATGGAGCCGGCGCGGGCGATGTTGAAGGCAGCCGTACTCTCGCTGCCCGGCTGCATCCAGAGGTAAGGAATTTTCAGCCGTGTCGCGATGTGTACTACTTCCTCGGTGACAAGCGGCGGCGTGACCGTTACCACGCAGTCAATTTTGTCGGGAATGTTATCGAGCGAGGGGTAGCAGGCGTCGCCGTCCACAACGTCCGTGTTGGGATTGACGGCGTACACGATGTAGCCCTGCTCCTGCGCCGCGTTCGTCAATGCTTTATAGACTTTGTAGCCGTACTTTTCCGGGTCGCGGGACACGCCCACGACCGCGAAGCGGCGTAGATCGAGAATGTGTTCCACCAGTGCGCGCGTTGACATCGTAAGCCTTCTCTCCAAACGTATACAAATTGTGGAGCGATTCAAAATGGATTAATAAGCGACCGACATGTGATTTGTGGGTTTCTGTGTCGGACAGAATTAAATACTACCCCAAAAGGGGAAATTACGTTCTAATCACCCACTCATCTAAGGCAGGCCGCGTGAATGCGTTGACGATGAGGGCGTTCTGCCTGTATAATATAGGTGGTCGCTTCCGTTTCATTTCACCCGCCTCGCGTATGTCACGGATACTATTTTATACGGCGCTGTCGTAAAACCCTTACAGAGCTTAATCAAAGATCTTAACCAAAGATCAACAAGAAAGATCAATAAGAGTGATTGATAAGCCTGTAGACAGAAACAGCATCGCCCTTGAGTGCGCCGCCCCGCTGCGGGTGGAGGAACTACGCATTGGCATCTTCAACGGTTGACAAAGAACTCGAAACCCTGATTCGGGCGCGCTACCCGATTATTTATATCGTGTCCTGGGAAGAGCAGCGCGTCGAAGACGCCCTGCGCGAGATCGCCCGCGAGCGGGGCAAAAAGATTTTCTTCTGGACGGTGACGCAGGGCATGGTGCAGAACCCCGCGCATCGCGACAACGCCACACGCGATCCCATGACTGCCCTGGACGCCGTAATAGACAGCCGCGAGCAGGCCCTGTTCGTGCTGAAGGATTACCACGCTTTTATGAGCGAGGTTTCGGTCATCCGGCGTCTGCGCGATCTGACGGCGGCCCTGAAAACCAGCTACAAAACAGTCGTTATTCTCGCACCCGTCCTCAAGCTGCCCAGCGAACTGGAAAAAGACATCGCGGTCGTGGACTATGGCCTGCCCGACCATGACGACCTGGACGTGATTTTGGAACGCGTCGTCCAAGCCATTAAAGAGAACCCGCAGATTGACGCCAACCTGTCCGACCTGGAACGCGATCAGGTCTTGAAGGCCGCGCAGGGCCTGACCGCCAATGAAGCGGAAAACGTGTTCGCCAAATCCCTCATCGAAAAGCACAAGTTTGATGTAGACGTGATTTTGAGCGAAAAAGAGCAGATCATCCGCAAGTCGGGCATTCTGGAATACTACCCCTTCAACGAGCAAATCAGCGATGTGGGCGGACTGGATTTGCTCAAGGACTGGATGGAAAAGCGCACGGTCGCCTTTACAGAAAAGGCCCGCGCGTTCGGCCTCCCCGCCCCCCGTGGCGTTCTCCTGTTAGGTGTCCAGGGATGCGGAAAAAGTCTGAGTGCAAAAGCTATCGGCGCATTATGGCGTTTGCCCCTCCTGCGGCTGGACATCGGGCGCATCTTTGGCGGCATCGTCGGGCAGTCCGAGGAGAACATGCGGAAGGCTATCCGCACGGCGGAGTCGGTCGCGCCGTGCGTGGCCGGCGACACGCGCATTACCCTTGCGGACGGCAGCGAGCGCACCATTCAGGAACTGTACGACGGCAATGATCCGCACCTTGAAGTGATGGCGATGACGAACGACTGGCAGATCGCGCCCACGCGGGTACGGGCCATCACGCGCCGCGCAGCGCCCGACCTGTTCACCGTGCAGACACAGCACAGCCAATTACAGGCGACAAGCAACCATCTGCATCCCGTCCTGCGCGACGGCGAGCTGGAATGGGTACGCACGGACGCCCTGCAAACCACCGACTACATCGCCATGCCGCAGGCTATCCCCACGCGCCCCGATATGCCGCCGATGCGCGACTTCCTGCCGGACGGCGCACTCCACTATGCGGCAAGCGTTCTCCCCCGCATTCCGCAGTATCTGACCGAAGATATAGGCTACCTGCTCGGCTTGATTATGAGCGACGGTTTTCTTGGTAAGCGAGGGCGCGTCGGCTTCGTCAACACCGACATGACCCTGCACCGCCTGTTCAGCGAGGGGCTGCAATGTTCGTTTGGCGAGCGTTCCACCATTTGCCTCAACGACTACGACGGCAAAAACTCGCAACTCGTCGGAACGAGCGATAAAAGCGTCTTCAAGCCCTGCTATACGACGTACACAGATAATGTACTGCTGTGCCGGACTCTGAATAACATCAAGGCGCAGTTGCTGACAATGCCCCACGCGTTCCTGAATGCGTGGCTACGTGGCTATTTCGACGGTGACGGCTGTATTTCAGCGGCTGGCAAAGCTGACCCGAAGATTACAATATCATGCAAAGTGCCTGCACAGAACTTGTTAATTCGCTCTGTGTTGCAGCGTGTCGGTTTTCCAACAACAAACCCGGATTGCTCGAACATAGAAATTACCGGGCATCACAACACGCGGCGTTTCATTGTGCAAGTCGGCTCTCAGCACCCCTGCCGTGGTGAGCGCATGAACGAGTGGATGCAGCACACGCCGACAGTCGAGCCAAAAGATCGCACGGATATGATTCCGGTCGGCAGCAAACTGCGCCGGGTACGTCAGGCAATGGGCATGGGAAGCCAGAAGTTTGCCTCTACCAGCCCCAGCCTGTTCCACCTGTACGAGCATGGCAAGGCACACCCCAACCGGAAGCGTCTGCGCGAAATTACGCAGGAACTGCGCGAGTGGGCTGAGGCAAGACAGTTGGACACAACCGAACTGGCGCAGATCGAGGCGCTGGCTCACAGCCCGATTCTCTGGAGCAGCATACAAAGCGTTGTTCAAGCAGACACGCCTGAGTACGTTTACGACTTAGTGTGTGTTACAAATCGTAATTTTTTAGCGAATAAGCTGTGTACACACAACTGCATTTTATGGCTGGACGAACTTGAGAAGGGTTTTTCAGGTACGCAAAGCTCCGGTTCTTCGGACGGTGGCACGACAAGCCGCGTGTTCGGCACGTTTTTAACGTGGATGCAGGACAAGAAGGCGGCGGCGTTCGTGGTCGCTACGAGCAACGACGTGACCAGCCTGCCGCCGGAACTGCTGCGTAAGGGACGATTCGACGAAATCTTCTTCATTGACCTGCCCTCGCAGGAGGAACGCGAGCAGATTTTCAATATCCACCTGTTGAAACGCAAGCGCAACCCCGATGATTTCGACTTGAAGCGTCTGGCCGAGGCCACGCCCGGCTTCAGCGGCGCCGAGATCGAGGCCGCCGTGGTCGAGGCGCTGTACGACGCCTTCGACGAGAACAAAATACTCACGACCGCATCGGTTGTGGCTGCCGCGCAGCATTCGGTTCCGCTGTCCATGACCATGCGCGAGCGCATCGAGGACCTGCGCGAGTGGGCCACGACCCGCGCCCGCGACGCCTCCAGCGCCCACGCCGAAAGTATGCAGGACATCGCCGAGCAACTGGCCCTCGCCAAATTGGGCCTGAATAACAGCGACGATGACGATACGGATGACAACGCAGGCCCGTCAAATGGGGGCTTTCCCGTTCTGCCTGCTGCCACAGCAAACAGCGCGAGCGGCGATAGCGTGAACAATAGCGCAGACAACGCTTCCAACGGTCAGAACGGAACAAGCGGCGCGAGCGGCATGGGCGAACAGGCCCACGTTCTGAACGGTTCCGCTGTAAACGGTACAGATGGCGATGGTACGCGTAACACGGAGGGCGCAGCGCAGGCGACCGTAGAACCCGGCACGGAAACCCCGGCGTAGCGCCTTCCTGACTGAGATGAGGAACAGCCGGCCCTATTTGCGCTTGCCGTTCCTGAATGGTTTCCCTGTGCGCTCAAGCCGAAACAGCCTGCCTGAACGCACAGGGAAAACCTCTTGATTGCTTATTCTGCGGCTGTCGGCTGGATTTAATTTTATGAGCGACCGCTTCGACTTTCTGGAAATCGGCAACACCAAACCCAAGCCACCCGCCGAACCCGCCACACCTGCCGGCCCGTCCGCTACAAGCGGCACGGGCTGGAAGCCGCAGCGCCTGAAAGCCGTCGAGGTAATCGGCGAGCCGGGACGCGCGGCGGGGCAGTTCCAGACGCCGACCGGCCTGGCTGTTGACCGTGACGGCGCACTGTACGTGGTGGACAGCAATAATCACCGCGTACAGCGTATCGCGCTCAACGGCGACGTGAAGATTTATGGGCGTCCCGGCAACGCGCCCGGTGAACTGTGGGGGCCGCAGGCCATTGCCGTGCATCCCGGCGGGCAGTTCTTCTTTGTGGCCGAGCAGGGCAACAATCGCGTACAGTGCTTCCATTTTACGGGCCAGCATCGGGGCATATTGCCGGGTTTTCACAGCCCGTCCGGGGCCGTGTTCGACAGCGAGGGCCATTTGTGGATCGCCGACACGGGCAGCGCGCAAGTCTTGCGCTTCAACATCAACAGCGGCCAGCACATCGGCGGCCTGACGCGCAATCAGGGCATCGTCCGCCCCATCGCCCTGGCCTGCGACAGCGCGCAAAATATCTACGTCACGGATGGCACGACGAACGACGTGTCCCGCTACACATATTTCGGGCAGCGCAGCCACGCGCTGGGCGAGATCCGCAAACTCAATGCGCCGCATCAGGTCGCCATTGACGCAGGGGGCCGCATCTATCTGGCCGAGTCGGGCGCGAACCGGCTGCACGTCTTCGATATGAACGGCAACAGCCTGGTCACGATGGATACGCCAATGGGCAAGCTGGGCGGCTTCCGCGCCCCCGCAGGCGTTGCGCTCGGCCCGCGCGGCGAAATCTACGTGTCCGACACCCTCAACCACCGCGTCCTCCGCCTTGAATGGGAGTGAGAAAGAAGTAGTCAGTAGCCAGTAGTCAGTAGAACCGGGTTGGAGGCGTGTCTTGTGCTTTGCTCATTTCGCGAGAACGCGCGCATTTGCTACTGACTACTGGCTACTGACTGCTCCGGTTATCATTTATGTCCATCCGCACCGTCAATCTGCTTTGGGAAAAACGTATTCGCCAAACGTATCCTGTCGCCCGCTACGCGCTAAGGGGCGATGGCGCACTGGCGCTTGCCGTGCCGCGTCCCCTGGAAGCGCGCGCTTATGACCGTACCCTATTCGGGTTGGACGGCAGCGTGGACGTGAGCGGCGGGTTCGGCGTGGAAACGCTGGCGAAGCTGGAAGTCAGCGCAGCCTCGCCCAATTGCGTGGGCATGACAAGCGATGACCTGTACCTGTTCCACGACGCGGCCAAAAACCGATTTATGGGCGATCAGCGCCTGTTGTACGTGGATATGGCCCTGAGCGAGACGGGGCAAAACCTGTTTACGGCCTTTACCGACATCGCGGGGGCCAGTTACGCGCTCGCATACGGCGAGATCGGCGGGCGCGTGGCGTGGACAGCCGAGATCGAGGGCGTACTAACATGCGTCGCCATCTCGCGCCTGGGGAACCGTGTCGTTGTCGGCACGGAGGGCGGGCTGCTGTTTTTGAAGGACGCATCGCGCCGGGACGTGTGGGAGTTCGGCGCGGGTGAACCGGTCAGTGCGCTCGCCTGCTCGCGGGACGGCGTGACTGTGGCGTATGGCACAAAAGCGGGTACGGTGGGCCTGATAGACGGCGACGGTACGCGGCTGTGGGAGGCCGCGTTCAAGGGCGAGATCTGCGCGGTTGGGCTGCCCGACGCGGCAAACATCTGCGCCGTGCTGTACCGCCCGCATCAGGAGCCGCTCAACACGCGCCTAGCCTGCATCGGCGGCAGCGGGCAGATCGATTGGGAGTACGCGTCGGAACACAATTTGCTGGGCCTGTCGCTGTCGGCTGACGGCAAGTATCTGGCGACCGGAGCGCGCAATGGAACCGTGAGTGTGTACGCCGTGGTCTTCGGCGAGGGGACAGGCGGCGCATCCGTGCAGGCGGGCGGGCGGGCGCAATCGCAGGCCCTTACGCTGGCGCAGGCAGGTGACGAACGGGGCGCGCTGCGCGTTCTCCAAACCGCGCTTGCCGCTGAACCGTCCAATTTGGAATTGTATGACGCCCTGCTTACACGGCGCGACGCTTATCACGAAAACGCGCTGGGCGCGGCCAACGCCCTGCTGGAGTCGGGTCAGTTCGACGCGGCCATTAACGCGCTGGAGGCTCTAATGCGCGAAAACGGGCATACGCCGCAGATCGCAGACGCCCTAAGCGCTGCCCGCCGCGCCCACGCGCAGCATTTGACCGATCAGGCGCACGCGTTCATCGGTTCCGAAGACGACGAACGGGCCGAGCCGCTGCTGCGCCACGCCCTGAACGTGCTGCCCTACGACTCGCGGGACATTCGCGCCGAGCTTGGGGCCATCCGCTCGCGTCGGTCGCAGGCCCAGGACGCTATGGCCGATCAACTGCTCGCCGAGGGCAGATTGGAAGCAGGCGTGGCCGCGCTGGAACGCGCCCAGAGCATCGCCCCCGACGCCGAACGCGCCCAAAAACTGCTCAAGGCGCAGATCGCAATGGAGTTCGGCGCGGGCATGACGGCCTACAACGCCAAAGAATACCGCGACGCCATTTTCCAGTTCAAAAAGGCGCTGGCCCGCGACCCCGCGCACAGCGACGCCCGCCGCTATCTGGCCTTTGCCCAAAAGTTCGCTACGGATACCTCGACCGAAACCCTCAACGACCGCTTCAGCCGCCTCGAATAAGCGTGTTTATGTCGCACCGAGTCCCGGTGCAAAACAAACAACGTCCAGGAAGGAGGTTCCTGCCTGATGGCCGCACAAAAATTGCCGGTGTATGTGCCGCTGGAAACCTACATCGCGTGGGAAGACAAAGCAGAACTGAAAAGCGAATACTACGACGGCATGATTGTAGCCATGACCGGGGCCAGTCGTACACACGTTCGCCTGACCACAAACGTCGCTTTAGAGTTAGGAACACAGTTAAGAGACAATCCGTGCGAAACATACGACAGCGACTTGCGCGTGTATGTGGAAGCATGTCGTTCTATCTTTTACCCGGATTTCACCGTTGCCTGTGACCTGCCGGAGTTTACATCGTCCGGCATGGCGACGCTGACGAACCCGACCGTCATCATCGAAGTCCTCTCCCCCTCCACGTATCGCACCGATAGAGGCTTCAAATCCGACTGTTATCGCTCGCTTGCCTCACTTGCCGCCTATGTCCTCGTGGCGCAGGAGGAGCCGCGCATCGAAGCGTTCATACGCCAGCCGGACGACACCTGGCGCTACGACGCGGCAAGCGGACTGGACGGCGTACTGCGCCTGGAATGTATCGGCTGCGAATTGCGATTAGCTCAGATTTACGCCCGTGTGGAGTTTGCGCCCCCGCCTGTCACCGTACCGGACGCAGACGGCATCTAAAAGGAGCGAAAAGTAACATGAACAAGGAGCAGATCATGTTTTCGACGAAACGAATGTACAGACATAATGCGCTGTGTGCCGCGCGCTTGGCCGGATTGTGCGGCGCACTGCTGCTGACGACACTTGCGCCCCGCGTAGCAAACGCCGCTCCCCAGGCGGACGCTGCGCCCCTCGTGGTGACGCTGTGGCCTGCGGGGGCTGCCACCTTACAGGGCGCAAGCGAAAAAGAACTGCTGTCACCCGCCAACCCGAAACCGGGGCAGGCGATCAACAGCATCCGCAACGTGCATACGCCCTCGATTGAGGTGCATCTCGCGCCCGTAGACAGGGCGAACGGCACGGCCATTCTGGTCGCGCCGGGCGGCGGGCATGAGCAGCTTGTGTGGAACTCCGAAGGTGAGAAGATCGCCGCATGGCTCAACAGCATCGGCGTCAGCGCGTTCATCCTCAAGTACCGGCTGGCAAAGACGCCCAACTACCACTACACCGTGGAGGGCGAGGCGCTGCAGGACACGCAGCGCGCCCTGCGTATCGTCCGCAGCCGCGCCAAAGAGTGGAACATCAAGCCCGACCGCATCGGCATTCTGGGCTTTAGTGCAGGCGGGGCGCTTGCCGCGCTGGCCGATATCCGCTTTGACAAGGGGCATTCGGGCGCGTCCGATCCCATCGAGCAGCAAAGCTGCCGCCCCGACTTTGCCGGCCTGGTCTACGCGGGCTGGTCGCCGATGGACATAACCGCGCCCAAAGACGCCGCGCCCGCCTTTTTAACCAGCGCGGGCAGCGACGATCAGTTTCATGCCCGCCAGACCGTAGAGTTCTACATGTCGCTGTTCAACGTGAATGTGCCTGCCGAACTGCACATCTACGGGCATGGCGGACATGGCGGCGGCATCGGCGAGCGCAAGGGCATTCCGTTCGGAACCTGGCATACCCGCTTTCAGGAGTGGATGGCCGACCTAGGCCTGCTCAAAACCTCCTGAGCAAAACTTCCTGAGCAAAA
This sequence comes from Chthonomonadaceae bacterium, assembly GCA_965277875.1. GTDB lineage: Bacteria > Armatimonadota > Chthonomonadetes > Chthonomonadales > Chthonomonadaceae > CAWFQB01. The sequence continues at coordinate 5,410,371 of CBDIDV010000002.1, forward strand.
CTTCCTGAGCAATATACGCGTATACCGGGCTGCTGAGAACACGGCGCAATCCACAAAGAGATTGCGCCGTGTTCGTTTTTATACGGTGATTAGCCGGTTGCTTGAACGCGTGCCTGCATCCTCCTCTGCGTCCCCTATAACCAATGTGGTATACATCCTGCCGGGGCGAGTATAAAGTGTCCGGCCTGTTCTGGCAATAATATGTGCGTCGTCGCCGAACGCGATGTGGAAGGCGGGCCGGGCGCAAAGGGAGTTGCGCCCGCTGTCCATAGTCCTTCCGCTCACAGGCCCGCTCTGCCTGCACTCTATGTAAACAGAGCGGGCAGGCGCTGACAAACTTGGACGCGTCGCGTACGATGGGAACGAAGGCGCGTGTCCAAAACTGGAGTAAATGCCGACAGGGAACCGAATAATGACGCGGGACATGGGCGGGGAAGCCGCACTTCAGCGCAAGCGCCATGAGGAGGAAGTGGCGCATCTGCTGCTGTGTTACCGCAAACACCACGACGCGAAAAGCCGCGACCGTATCGTATCGCACTATTCTAATCTCGTGGAGAGTGTGGCCCGCCGCTTTTCCAATGCGTCCGAGCCTGTGGAAGATTTGACGCAGGAGGGTTACATCGGCCTGCTCACGGCCATTGACCTGTACGACCCGGCGAAGAACGTCAAGTTTTCTACGTATGCCACGCACTTTATCATCGGGCAGATCAAGCATTGCCTGCGCGACCGGGGCAAGATCATCAAGGAGCCGGCCTGGCTTCAGGAACTCAATCAGCGCGTAACGCGCACTATTGACGCGCTCGCGCAGCAGGAGGGACGCCCGCCCAGCAATCTGGAAATCGCGCGCATGATGGACATGACCGAAGAGGCCGTGGCCGACATGATGATGACGCGCGAGATCTTCAAGGTATCAAGCATTGACGGCACAAGCGACGACAGCGACGACAACAGCGGCACGGTTGACATGGATCGCAAGCAGTCGGCGCATCCATCGACGAGTTTTCAACTGCCGGTCGAGGACAAGATCGTTCTGGAAACGGCCATGCTCAAGCTCAAGGAACTGGAGCAGCACGTCCTGTTCGCGTTTTATTTCAAAGACCTGAACCAGACCGAGATCGCGCGGCAGATGGGCATCAGCTGCAATTACGTGTCGCACATCCTGCGTAACGCGACCAAAAAGCTGAAAAAAATCATCGCGACCGACGATCTGCGAACCTCGCAACTGGAACTGGTCAAGATGCGGCAGCGGCTGGAGTTGCAGCAGGCGCATATCGAGCAGACGCCTATCGTAGACGACCTGACCCGGCTGTACAATCGGCGCTACTACGACAATCGGCTTCACGAGGAGGTCAGCCGGGCGAGCCGCACCACAGTCGAAATATCGGTCGTGTTCGTGCAGATATTCGGTCTGGAAGCGGCGGCAAAACACCTGGGGACGCTCAAGCGCGACGAGGTCATTGTGGGCGCAAGCGACATCATCCGCCGCTGTGTGCGGCGCGTAGACATCCTGACGCGCTACGATGAGGCGACATTCGCGGCCATCCTGCCGTTTACGGGCGCGACCGTTCACGTCGTTACGACCCGCATCGAGAGCGCCCTGGCAGAGTGGACGCAGGAAAAAGGCTGGAACCGGGATCGCCGACTGCTTGCGTATGGCGTGGGCAGCGCGGTCTACCCGCATGACGCCCGCCTGCCCAACACGCTGTCCGACATAGCGCGACAACAGGCAAGCGGCGAAACGTATGCCGTCGCCCGTGCCGCATAAGGCATAACGAACCACCCGCTGCGCTAGAGACACAGAGACACAGAGGCAAGAACAAGAGGGGGAGAAGAGGAGAAGAGGGGAAATAGACAGGATGAACAGGATCTTTTCAGGATGAACAGGATTTTTCTTTGCCTGTTTCTTTGCATCCTAATCTGTGAACATCTGCGTAATCTGCGGATAACACCTGTGTTTCTCTTCTCTTTCTGCCTTTCCTTCTCTGTGCCTCTGTGGCTCTGGCGCAGCGGATGGTTAATGCTTGTCTTCGTCGCCGCGCAGCAAGTCGGCGCGGCCATCATCGTCTGCGGCAGGCGGGCGGGTGAGCGGGTGCAGCAGGTCGCTGAAGACGCGCAGGGCAGGCCGCAGTAAGAACATTCGCTCCGGCGCGGCCCGGTCATGTTCGATGTCAACAAGCGCCTGCCTTAGCGCTTCTATCAACTCTGCCGGGTCGCTTTCTACTGCCGGCTCCAACGAACCTTTTCTTGTCTCCTTGTCCCCTCTTCTCCTTGTCTCCCCGTCTTTTTCCTTATCGCGCAGCAGGCGGCGCAGGACGGGCAGGGCTTGGCGGTCTCGCAGGCGGTGCAGGGCGTGTACCACGGACAGGGCGACGGGGGTGTTGTCGCGGGCGAGAGCGGGGCGGACGAGCAGGGCGAGCAGATAGGGGACGGCCCGCGTGTCCCGCACAAAGTCGAGGAGGGGCAGCAGGTCGCGGCTTTGGGCCGGGTCGGACGCGCTCAGCGCAGACCAGAAGGCGGCAAGCTCTAAGGGCGGGCGGGCGGCAAGGCACAGGCAGGCATGTTCGCGCAGGTCGGCGGCTATCTGTCCGAGCGGCGAGGTTTCGCGGGTGCGCGCGGGCGGCAGGACGCGCAGAACGCGCAGGCAGGCATTGGTAAGCGCGGGTGTGGGCAGACAGGGAGCCAGGCGCAGGGCGGCGTGGCAGACCCCGACCTCGCGTTCCAGGGCCGGGTCATTGGGCCGGGACGTGGGGCGCAGCAGCATCTGTAGGGTGTTGAGGGCGTCGGTAAGCAGGGCGGGGACTGCGGTTTCAGCCCATATCCGCATCCGGGCGCGCTGCGGCGGCACGAGCGGGCCGCCAACCAGCGTCACCGGGTCGCCATCGGGCGCGGCCAGTCGGGCGCACAGGCGAACGGCGAACGGCGGGATCTCGCCTTTGCCGCTTCGCGGAGTCGCATCGGCCAGCGCACAGGCCACGCCTACCCGCGCAAACGATGTCTCGACGTAGAGCATCGCCAGCAGGGTATCCAGCGCGTAGGCAACTTTGGGATCGTCCGGCAGTGCGCTGTTTCGCTTGCCGCCCGACTTGTTGTTTATAGTCGCGGCGGGCGGAGCATGGAACAAGTCATGCCTTAGTTCTTCCAGCCGCGCCAGCCGTCGTTCCACCTCCATGTCGCTGCCCAGGGGTATAAACCGACTTTCCCATTCCGTTTCCTCGCTGCTCATGTTTGCCGATCATGCTCCTGTTTGCGGCTCATTAACTCCCGGTGCATTGACTTCTATTTGCGGCTCATTCACGTCTGATAATTCTGCGGCGTTGATTTCATCTTCCTCCAGCGCATCGGACATTTGCATCAGGGCGTCGCCTTCTTCGTCATTGTAGCCCGCGTCCTCCAGAATGCAGGGAGAACTTACGCCGAGAAAGTCTATCAAACTTGTTGCAATCCATTAGACTTTCTATCTCGAAGAGGAAGCCCTAAGAGTCTTGAACCACACCCGGCGCGGAGATCGCCCCAAGCGGCGCGGCGAGAAGCGGGGCAGGGGACGGCTGCGCGGGTATCTCGGACGGAAGCGGTTTGTCCAGGGCGCTGAACGGCGCGGGCGGCGGCGCATACGAGACCGGGGGCCATGCGATGCGCGCCTTGCCCTTGACGGTCAAACGTCCCGGCTCGCATTTGATCTCGTCCAGGCGCACAGGAAATGGCAGGCGCGACAGGTCCAGGGAGAGCGAGCGGTTCAGTATTTGCTCGATCACGTCCAGGACGGGGCCGGGCAGGGTGACGCCCATCTTGGCCGACTGGAAATCCAGGTGCAGGCGCGTCCCGTTGTCTACGACCGGAACCGCTTCCACCGTAAACGGCAGACTCAGCACGCTCTTGACGAACTGCCCTGTGATCCGCGCCTTGCCCGACAGCAGCAATAGGCGCAGATGCCGCGCCGGGGCGTCGGCAGGCACGTTCGCGGCCAGCAGGCGGTTCAGGTTGGGTTCGCTGACGATGGCCGTAAAGCCGGTTTCTTCAATCTGAATCACATTCTGAACTGCATTCTGCACTGCATTTTGTGCCGCGTTCTGCACTGCATTTTGCGCCGTACTCTGTGTGTTCGTCGTTTCGCCGTCACGGCCCGCTTCGTTTTTGCGCTCCTCGTAACTAGCGTTTTTAACGTCCAGATGAATCTCGTCAATCAATATATCGTCGCGTAACTGCACCTGCTGGAAATGAAGCTGCGCCCCGCCGACGCGTATATTCGTGTCGTGTCTGCGCTCGGTCTTGCTTTCGTCTGTCGCCATGCCCGCCGTCTCCCACTGTCTACGATAGCCTGCCGATCCGCGCCATGCCTGCTATGCTGTTTCTTTTTTGCTGCCTCGAATACACGTTAAATGTACGTTTGCATGGGCAAAGGCGTTTCGCCGTTCGCCGCGTCGCCTGCCTTCTTTATGCGGCCCGCGCTGGCAATAAGTGCAAGCCATAGCAAAAAAGGGACTTGAACAACTCGAACACGTTATTTATAGTGTAGAATAGAGAGGTTGAAAACCGAAGATAAGGCAATGTGCGCCTTTGTCCCTGCGCCTGTTTGAAAAGTTGTGCGTCGTGGCAGAGGCTTTGTTGTTCGCAGGCGGGACGCCGCGCGGCGCAGTACCGTTCCCGGAACCAACACCCATGCAAAACTTCGTTCGCTTTCTGAATGAGCTTCGCCCCTATTGGCGCGTCATGATTATCATGGTCGCGCTCGCCCTGCTGACCGCCGCCCTGAGCTTTCCCCAACCGCTCATCCTGCGCTATCTCACCGACAGTCTTTCCGACAAGGCGCTAAGGGCGCATCCCTTTGTGCCGCTCGCTCGCGTGTTCGGTCTGTTTGTCGCGCTCGCCACGGCCAGCGCGTTTGTCAGCTACTGGCTCGCGTATACGGTCACGTATCTGGGCCAGCGCTTCAAGCTGGACATGCGGCGCAAACTGTACAGTCACATTCAATCCCTGTCGCTGGGCTACTTTGAAAAAGCCTCGGCGGGCAAGCTGATGTCGAGCATCACTAACGACGTGGCCTCCCTGGATCAACTGATCGGCGGCAGTTTCGTGACCGTGCTTCAGGATGTGGTTCTGCTGTGCGGCTCACTATGCTTTCTGCTGTATTTGAACTGGCGGCTCGCGCTTGCCGCGCTTGCCGTGTATCCCCTCTATGTGCTGAACTACAAGACCTTTGTGGCGCGTATCAAGGCGACCAGTCACGAAGTGCGCGAGCAGCGCGAAGTTTTGTACGGCGACTTGCAGGAGAAGTTGGCGGGTGTGCAGGTGGTGCGCTCGTATGCCCGCGAACGCGCCGAGGTGCGTAACTTCGCCGGCGAGACGCGTAACCTGCTGGGCCTCAATGTCCGCATGACGGCCCTGAGTACCGCGATGGTGGGCCTGTCGGAGTTCATCGCCAGCGGCTGCGGCACGGCCCTGCTCTTATGGTACGGCGGGCGGCTCGTGATGCAGGGGCAGTTGTCGGCGGGTTCGCTTGTCGCCTTCTTTGGCTATGTGGGCGGCTATGTGTATCAGCCTACGCAGCGGCTGATACAGCTCAACGATCAGCTTGCCCGTGTCAACACGGCCCTGTGGCGCATTTTTACCACCCTGGACACGCAGCCTACGGTCAGCGACAAACCCGGCGCGATTCCACTCCCGACCGTGCGCGGCGATGTCACCTACGAGGACGTGTGGTTCGGCTATGAGCCGGATAATCCTGTCATCAAGGGCATCAGTCTGGACGTGAAAGCGGGGCAGATGATCGCGTTTGTCGGGCAAAGCGGCAGCGGCAAAACCACGCTTATCAACCTGCTTCAGCGGCATTACGATGTGGGAACCGGGCGCATCACGATTGACGGTCACGACCTGCGCGACATCGAACTCCGAAGCCTGCGGCGGCAGGTGGGCGTCGTGATCCAGGAAACCCTGCTGTTCAACGACACCATCCGCGAAAACATCCGCTACGGCAAACTGGACGCTACGAACGCCCAGGTCGAGGAAGCGGCCCGCGCCGCGAATATCGCGCACGTCATCGAAGCGCAGCCGCGCGGCTACGACACCAAGATCGGCGAGGATGGAACCAAGCTGTCGGGCGGCGAAAAACAGCGTATCGCCATTGCCCGCGCTATTCTGTCCGACCCCCGTATCCTGATACTCGACGAGGCGACCAGCAGCCTGGACAGCGAAACCGAGAGCCTGATACAGGAGGCGCTGGATCGCCTGATGTCCGGACGCACCAGTTTCGTGATCGCGCACCGCCTGTCCACGATTGTCAAAGCCGACATGATCGTTGTGATGGAAAAAGGGCATGTTCTGGAAGCGGGCAGCCACCACGACCTGCTGATGCGCGACGGCACGTATGCGGGCCTGTACAATCAGCAGTTCAAGGTCGCCCTGGAAGGCCATGCCGACGCGCCCTCTCCCTCGCATTCCTGATGTCGTTAAAACATAACGGGTGCATTGGTACTATTTGATTGATGTACTTGTACGCCCGACTTGCAATCATCTCGCGGAGAGAACCATTTCTATGAGCCGAATGTGCGCCTGCATCGCCCTGTTGTGCCTGTTACTGTTTTCGGCGGGCTGTCACGATGCCGAACCCCAGGCCGATCCCGCCCTCGCCCTGTCGCCCGGACACGACAGCGATGTAAACAGCGTCGCCTTTGCGCCCGATGGGCGGCAGTTCGTGACCACGGGCGCGGACAACACCGCCAAACTGTGGGAGGTGACGGGAAGCGGCGGCGCGAAGAAGGAAATCAAAGAGATTCGCACCCTGCCGCTGTCCGCAGATGCCAAAAGCGGACATACGGCTCCCGTTGTCTGCGCCGCGTTCTCGCCCGACGGCAAAACGGTCGCCAGCGGAAGCTGGGACAAGACCATCAAGCTGTGGGACGCCACAACGGGGCAGCTTCTGCGTACCCTGCCCGCGCGCGCCCAGGACGGACATACGCTGGGCGTCCTGTCGCTATCATTTTCGCCGGACGGCAAAACGCTGGCGAGCGGCAGCGCGGATCACACCGCCAAACTCTGGGACACGAGCGGGGGCAAACTGCTGCGCACCCTGGCGGACGCAGGCAGCCCCGTCGCGTATACGTCAGACGGCGCAAATCTCGTAACCGGCAGCCAGTCGCACGCGCTCAAGCTCTGGGACACGGCCACATGGCAGGCTGTGTATACGTTCGTGGGCCATACCGACGAGTTGCTAGCCGTGGCCTGCGCTCCCAACAGCAAAGCGATGGGCAGCGGCAGCGCGGACACGGACGCCATCCTCTGGAACAGCGCGACCCGACAGCAGGCGTATAAACTGCGCCTTCAGTTGGGCTGGGTGCGTTCCGTGACCTTTACGCCCGACAGCGCGGTCTTTATCGCCGGGGCCGGCGACGTAAGCGCGAGTGAACTCAAATTCGCCGTGGTTCAATTTTATGATGTGGCGTCGGGCCGCATTTTGTACACGCTTCACACGCCCTTCGACTTTGTGACCGGCGTGGCCGTCGCGCCCGACAGCAAGACGCTTGTCGTGACCGGCGCGTACAATCCCGAAACCAAAAAAACCGACAAAAACAACAAGATCGCGCTGTACGCGTTTCCTAAATTCTAGTACATTACGCATAAATGGGCAGACGGCGCTTCGTCCCAGGACGACTGGCCGCAGGCCCAATAACCGGTAAATGATTTATATGATATTTACCGGATAATCCCCGGAGCAAGATCGTGGGTCAGTTCAAACGACTGTTAGGCTATCTGAAACCATATCGCAGGCGCGTCATGCTGTCTGTCTTTTTGCTGCTGTGCCAGTCCATTACGCCCTCCATCATGCCTGTTTTCATCCTGCGCTATCTGCTGGATGACGTGCTGCCGCATAAAAACTTTGGGGCGCTCAACATCATCGGGTGGAGCGTGTTCGCGCTGTACGCGGTGCGCGGCGTGATCTCGTTCGCGCTCAACTACCTCATCGGGTGGCTCGGCCAGCGCATCGTGTTCGATCTGCGCTTCCAGTCATATCGCCACCTCAACCGCCTGTCCCTCGCCTATTACGACACCCGCCAGACGGGCAAGATCATTTCGCGCCTGATGAGCGACATTGACTTTATACAGCAGATGATTAGCGGCGGCTTCATCACGTTCATGGCCGACTTGATGAGCGTGGTCGTCGTGCTGGGCTTTTTGTTTCATATCCAGTGGCGGCTGGCCCTTGTCGCCCTGATCGCGATGCCGTTTTATGTGCTGAACTACAAGCTGTTCATCCGCCATATCCGGCCCATCAGCGAGGAGATGCGCGACAAATGGGACGCCATGCTCGGAGCCTTGCAGGAGAAACTCACGGGCATCAACGTCGTCAAGGCATTCGCCCGCGAGGGCTACGAGACCGACAAGTTCATGGGAACCGTGTCCGACAATTTCCGGCTGGGCATGACGCAGATGAAGATGAACCGGCGCTTGCAGGGCGTCGCGCAGGTGATCCGGGGAGTGGCGACGGGAACGATCCTGTGGTACGGCGGCGCGTTGATCATGGGCCGCGACATGCACATCGGCGAACTGATCGCCTTCAACAGCCTGATCGCGCAGCTATACGACCCCGCCGTTCGCATCGTGGACTTTAATGTGCAGGTGCAGTGGACGGGGGCCGCAATGGAGCGCGTGTTCGAGACCCTGGACACGCGCCCGGAAATCACGGACGCGCCCGGCGCGGTCACGATCCGGCAGATGGCGGGCGCGGTCACGTTCCAGAACGTTACGTTCGGCTACGATCCCAAACACCCCGTCCTACATGACATTGATTTGCAGGTCAGGCCGGGCGAGATCATCGCCGTTGTCGGGCCGTCGGGCGCAGGCAAGACCACGCTCGTCAACCTCATCGCCCGCTTCTACGACGTGAATCAGGGCCGCGTACTGGTAGATGATGTAGATTTAAGACAGGTGCGGCTAGAGAGTGTGCGGCGTCAGATCGGCACGGTCACGCAGGAGAGCCTGCTGTTCTCAGTCACGCTGCGCGAAAACATCAAGTACGGCAAACCCGGCGCGACCGACCTGCAGATATTGCAGGCCGCCAAGAACGCCGACATGCACAACTTCATCATGAACCTGCCCCAGAACTACGACACCAAGATCGGCGAGGACGGCATCAAACTGAGCGTGGGCCAGAAACAGCGCATGAGCATCGCCCGCGCCACCCTGACCGACCCCAAAATCCTGATCCTCGACGACGCCACAAGCGCACTGGACAGCAAAACCGAGGCCAATGTGCAGGCCGCGCTGGAACGCCTGATGAAGGGCCGAACGTGCTTCGTGATCGCGCATCGCCTGTCCACGATCATGAACGCCGACCGCATCGTTGTGATGGAGCATGGCCGCATCGTGGACATCGGCACGCACGATGAGCTAGTCGTCCGCGCAGGCGTCTACCAGAACCTGTACAACGAGCAGTTCCGCAGCGCCCACGAAGACGCCCTCGAAGCCCTCTTCGCGTAGCGACGTTTCTTGCTTGCGCGGCGTATGTCAAAGAGCGCCGACAACGTTTGTTTAACGAACACCAGAGGGATCAATCCAAAATGCGAAACGTGAAAGGCCATTACGACGGCAATGTTGTTGTGCTGGAAGAGCCTGCGCCCCTGAACTACCACGGCGAGGTCGTTGTCGGGTTTCCTGAACCGGAAGCGACGCCGACTGCCCCGGAGCGTGTCTTCCACTGGCTGCAGCGCGCGCCCGATGATACTTTTGAGGGCAGTTTTGCGGATGAGGTCATTCGGCAGCGGCGAATGGAGTAGATTGTCGTGCGTGACTTTGTAGATACTTCCGCCCTGATAAAACTGTATCGTCTGGAACCCGACAGCGCGGCTGTGAAAGCGCATATTTCCGCCAATGACACCATTTTGATTTCCCGCCTGACGCCCACGGAGTTTCGGTCGGCCTGCTTCGGAATGGTGCGCCAGAAAACGGCGTCCCTGTCAGTGGCGCAGACCTATATCAAAGCCTTTGAAACAGACCTGCCTCAGTTTGTCCTTCTTCCTTTTGATGACGCCACCCTTGCGCGTGTCAGGGTCTTGCTGGATGCTTATGCGGTCACAGAAGGATTGCGCCCACTGGACGCGATCCAGCTTGCCAGTGCGCTGGAAGAACATGCCCGCGTTCCGCTGGACGCTTTCATCACCACCGATGTCGTCCTCGCCAGAGTAGCGGCAGCCTCCGGCCTGTCGGTACTCCCCTGACCCACAACCTCTTGTCCCAACCCACGCAGGAAATAACCGCGAAAAAGCGCAATACTGGTGCAACTTTGCCCGTGCCTGCGCTGTCATGTTTATCTTGCGCCCATCCATGCGGCCCGCAACAAAATGGATTTCCTTGCTATGGGGCGTTCCGCCAGGTATCCGCCTGCGCGGACACGCCGCGCCCGCATCAACAATTTGCTTTGTCGGCGCAAACCTGACATCTACCGCATTTCGCATTCTGGAGAGAAACACTTGCTGACTGGCCTTCGTCTTGGCAACTTCAAAGCGTTCGGGGAAACCCAAAACATCCCCATCAAACCGCTGACGCTCATCTTCGGCGCAAACAGTGCAGGCAAGTCCAGCATTATTCACGGCCTGTTGTTGGCTCATCACGCCAACGAAACCGGCGAACTCAACGTTTACAAAACTAATAATCTTGGGGACGCCGTTGATCTTGGAGGGTTTCAGCAGTATGTTCATAGGCACGACCTGACGCGCAAGGTGCAGTGGGGCGGCAAAGTGAACACGGATGCGCTGTACTTTGAATCCACGACAGCAGATGCTATCTTTGAACACCTCACAGGTGCGTCATTAGATACTTTGAAAGTGACTGATGGGCGGTTTCTAGATTGCCTCCGAATGGTCAAAGAGTTTGACTTCGACATCGTTTTTGACGCCTCTTCGCGTCATCCGTTGGAAACATACACCGTCCGGGCAGACGGTAAGATACTTCTGCAACTAAGTCATGAAGGGGAAGGCTTAGTTCCTCGCAATGTAAACTACAAGCATCCATTTTGCAAAGCATTGTGGAACGTTCTGGCAAAGATGGAAAGTGATGCCGAGGGGCCGTTTAGTTCTAGACAGGAAATAGAAACATACGACAAATTTTTTCAGCAACCAGCGCAGAACTTTACAGAGCAACAGGTTTTTAAGAGTGTTCGTCTGCGTACCTTCTCTGAGACGGAAGGTAAAGCAACAAAGATTGATTGGAGATATTGGGACGATGTCATAAGTAAGTACGTCTGGAATAGATGCTACTCAGGCAACTTTATACCCAAACATCAAAGTGATGAAACACGAAATGAGCGCAAAACTATTGACGCAACAAATTACTGCTTGCGTAACTTGAGTTATGACGACGACACTCGAATAGAGGTTATCAACTTACGAGACTCACTTCTAAATCAATCTCGCTTAGAGGCATTTGTCGGTGACTTGGTTCTTGTATTAGCAATGATACTGGAAAATAACATTGACGGTGTTACACACATAGGGCCTGTACGCTCGTACCCCGAACGTTTTAACGCCTCTGTTCAACAAAACTTTAATCCATATACTTGTAACCAACTACAGGGGTACTACTTTAGTGGGTTGCTTGCCCAAAGATTAAACAGCGTTAATACATGGCTGGGATCAAGTAGGATGAATACTCCTTACGAGATCCGAATACGTCGCTACGCATCTGAAGACGGCAACTCTTCCACCATTTCTGAACTTGTGCTTCACGACAAGCGTTTTGATACTACTCTTCGATTTGAAGATGTAGGAGCGGGCATCAGTCAAGTTTTGCCTGTGCTGACAGCAGTATACTCTTATGTCAGCCACATCATCGCAATAGAACAGCCGGAGTTACACTTACATCCAGCATTGCAGGCAGAGCTAGGGGATGTGTTCATAGAGGCCGCGTTAGGAGAGGATCAGAACACACTTCTGCTGGAAACGCACAGCGAACATTTGATATTGCGAATCATGCGGCGGATGCGGGACACGGTACGCGACACACTGCCGGAAGGAATGCCGCCTGTGCGCCCCGAAGACGTCGCCATTCTGTACGTTGACCGCAAGGACGACGACAGCACCTCGGTCGTCAGTGTGCTGGAACTAGACGAGGAAGGGCAGCTGCTTGACCCGTGGCCCGGCGGCTTTTTCGAGGAAGGCTTCAACGAGCGGTTCGCGTAAGGAAAACGTCATGCTGTACCACTATGCTATTCTTCCTGATGTGTTCCGGCCCGAACTGCTGGCAAAACGCCCTTCCGCGCAGGTCGTCCTCAAACAGCTTTTGCGCGGCCTGTGCGAGAACGGCTTGATCGCTAACCTGCACGAAGACGCCTGGATGCAGCACCTGCGCGAAAAACTATTGCCCGACATGCCGCCGCAGATGAAGGACACCATCCTCGCCTGCTTCAAAACTCTTAACGACAACAACCGACTGGTGACGTGTGCGCCATGCGGCAGCGGCAATCCGCGCTGTCACGAGGACTGGCTGGACGCCGCCGTTGACGTACACAACCGTAATGCGCTGCAAGGCATTGTTCTAACGCAAACCCTGCTCGATCAGTACGGCCTGCCGCACGAGGCGTTTATGGAGTTGTCCGCCGCGCTCGACGTTCCGCAGTGGCTGGAACGCCCCCGCTCGCTTACGGTATCCATGCAGAGCAGCGACTACAAAGCCGCATTACGCCCCGTCCTCCAATACGCCCGAACGCTTGATTTGATTGATCCTTACATGAACTGCTATCAGGATAGATTTCTGGACGTTGTGCAAATGTGTGCTGCACTGCTGGGCAAAGGACGCTATCGCTGCGGCTCGCGTCGTATTACGATCCATGCGGGCGACCCACAAAAGGACGGTGAGACACCTGCCGACCGACTTGATGCCTGGCGGCAGAGGCTTTTGCCATTAGTCAGCGTGGATGCGGGTTTGCGTTTCAAGGTGTTTCTATGGTCAGACTACGGCAAAGCAGAACGCTTTCACGACCGATTTATAGTCACAGACCAGTGCTGCATTTCGGTTCCTGCCGGGTTGGATACACGTCGGGCAACCACGCCCTGGAGTTTGCAAGAGAAATCGGTTTGGGACGAACAGGTAACAAAGTTTAGAGCAACCAGCACCGTATATGTTCCATTGGGCAACATCGAAGTGGCAAAATGAACCGGAGAGTGCAGCATTATGGTAGCAGCGCCGATATTGTATATCAGTCTTGATGAGCGGGGCGTGGCCTATATTGACGGGACGCGCATTAAGGTACAGCAGATTGTACGAGACAAAGTAGAGCAGGGACGAACGCCGGAAGCGATACAGGCCGCGTATGCTCATCTGACGCTGGCGCAGATTTATGCCGCCCTGACCTACTACTACGATCATCAGAACGAGGTAGACGCGCAAATCGCCGCCTCAGACGCCTATGCCGAACAGATGCAGGCGGCGGCAGGCGAGTCGCCATTCGCGCGGCGCATGAAAGCGGAAGGAGTGAGATGATGTCGCTTACGATCACGCTGCCCAACGAGCTGGAACAGTTTCTGCAAAACCACGCGCAGCGGGTCGGTATTCCCGTCGAAACGCTGCTCGCGCGCACGATTGCCGAGCGGTGGGAGGGCGTTCGCCGCGCGCCCGGTCTGCCCAATCGAGAAAGCGAATTGCGGCTGCGGCTGCAAACCCTGTTCCCGCCGGAGCAGACCCATGCGTACCGGACACTTTGCGATAAAAGCGATGCTCAGACGCTTACTGCATCCGAGCGGGAACAGTTGCTTGCTCTTCTGGAACAGCGCGACCATCAGAACGCCGAGCGTCTGGAAATCGCCGCCGAACTCGCGCAGTTACGTGACATTCCATTGCGTGAAATGATGGCGCAGCTTGGCATACGGCCGGAGTAGATTTGCATGGCGGTCGTTTCTGAAGCGGTTCGCGCCCAAGTTGTGGCGCAGGCGGATGGGGTCTGCGAATACTGCCGTTACCCGGAAGAAGCCGGCTTCGGCGACCGAGCAAAAGTAACGCGCTTAATCGTGCTGCTGTGAGGCGGGAAAACGGAGTGCGAAACTTGGTATAATAGCGTACCGTGCGCGGCTGCGCGTACCAGTCGAAATTATGCCGAGGTTTCTATGATCGTTCCCGACCGCGCCGCGTTCCATGCCCTCGCCCGACAGGGCAATCTGGTTCCCGTGTATCGCGAGATACTGGCCGACCGCCTGACGCCCGTGAGCGCGTTCGAGGCCCTGACCGCAAGCCGCGCCCCGAACGCGGGCAACCCCTACGCCTTTCTGCTGGAGAGCGTCGAGGGGGGCGAGCGGCAGGGGCGTTACTCGTTTCTGGGCGCGAACCCGTCCCTCGTGTTTCGCAGCAAAGGGCGTCACGCCACGATTGCCGAGGATGGGCAGACGCGCAGCGTTGACATCGCGCCGGGCGAAGACCCGCTTTCCCTCCTCCAGGAACTCTTATCGCGCTACCAGTACGTTCCCTCGCCCGACCTGCCCCAGTTCTGCGGCGGCGCGGTCGGCTTCTTCGGCTACGATGTCGTCCGCTTCTTCGAGAACCTGCCCGACAAAAACCCCGACGAGATGGGCGTAGACGACGCCTGCTTCCTCTTTACGGATACCCTGCTCATCTTCGACCACGTCCGGCATCGTATGCAGATCCTGTGCAACGCGCACGTCACGGGCGACCCCAATGCGGCCTATGACGACGCCTGCGCCAAGATCGAGCAGCTTGTCACGAAGTTGAGGACGAGAGGGATAGAAGAGGAAAAGAGGGGAAGAGGGGAAGAGGGGAAGAGGAAAAAGGAGTACAAAGCAAATACGATTTCCACCAGCTTAAATGTTGTATCGCATTTTCCGCGTGACGAGTACGAGGCGGCTGTGGAGCGATGCCGGCAGTATATTCTGGCGGGAGATGCGTTTCAAGTGGTGCTGTCGCAGCGGTTTGCAGTGGAATTGAATGTGTCGCCGTTCGATGTGTACCGCGCCCTGCGCTATGTCAATCCCTCCCCGTATATGTTTTACCTGGATCTGGGCGAGCAGAAACTGATCGGCACGTCGCCGGAGATTTTGGTCAGTCTGATGGGCGATGTGGTGCGGCTGCGGCCCATTGCGGGTTCGCGCCCGCGCGGCGGCACGATACAGGAGGACATGCAGTACGCCGAGGATCTGCTGGCCGATGAGAAAGAGCGCGCGGAACACATCATGCTCGTAGACCTGGGCCGCAACGACTGCGGGCGCGTGTGCGAATATGGAACCGTGACCGTAGACGAACTGATGACGGTTGAAAAATACTCGCATATCATGCACATCGTCAGCAACGTCACGGGCAAGATCGCGTCGGGCAAAGACGCGTTCGACGTGCTAAGGGCCTGCTTTCCGGCGGGAACCGTGTCGGGAGCGCCCAAAGTGCGGGCCATGCAGATCATTGACGAGCAGGAGCCGACGCGCCGGGGCTTTTACGCCGGCTCGGTGGGCTATTTCAGCTACTCCGGCGACATGGATATGGCGATCACATTACGCACCATGTTCGTGGACGGGCAGACCGCTTACCTTCAGGCGGGCGGTGGCCTCGTCGCGGACAGTACGCCCGCCTACGAGTATCAGGAGTGCCTGAACAAAGCCCGCGCCCTCCTCACCGCCATCGAACTCGCGGAAAAAGGATTAGATTAAACTACTGAGGCAGAGAGAAAATCTTACCGCGGATTAAGCGGATGAAACGGATGCACACGGATTATTTTTGAACTATCTGCATTTATTTGTTTCATCCGCCTAATCCGCGGTAAAAAGATGTGTTCGCTTGTGCGGGTCAGCGCGTGTTGCGAGGGATGGCCGTGTCCACAACGGTTTCGCGTGGGCGGTTGAGGGGCAGGGTGACGTAAAACACCGTGCCTTTTTCCGGCAGGCTTTCAAGGCGCAGTTCGCCCCGGTGCAGGTCTACGTACCGGCGCACAAGCGGCAGGCCGACTTCCCAGCCCTCATAGCCGCGTGTCGGGGAGTTTTCCAGACGCGGGAATGGGTCGAGCATGTTGGCGACCGCGTCGGGCGGCAGGTGCAGGGCCGTATCGTGGGCTTCCAAAATCAGGGAGGGCGGCTGGCGGCGCGCGATCAGCAGCACATCGCCCCCGGACGGCGTAGCGCGCAGGGCGCTCGACAGCAGATGGTACACGATGTGCCGCACAATGTTCTCGTCCAGTTCGACCGCGCCCAAGTCGGGGGAAAGCTCCATACGAAACTGCACGTTTTTGCGTCCCGCAAGCGGCATGAGAATGCCGTGCAGGTGCTCCAGCATGTTCGTGACATTTACGGGCTTATACTGCAAAACAAGTTTTCCGGCCCGGATGTGCAGCAGGTCGAGCATGTTGCTGACGATTTCGTTGAGGTTCTGCGCCGAGTTTTCGATATGGCCCACGGCTGTGGTCTGCGCGGCATCCAGGTCGCCATACGTTCCCTCCAGCAACAGATCCGCGAAGCCCATGATGGCCGTCAGCGGTGTACGCAATTCGTGGGACGCGTTGCCCAAAAATCGCTCGGCAAGATGCTGTGTCGCGAACGTCTGCTCCTGATGCTGCGCCACCTGCTGTTCCAACTGCGCCACGCGAATATCGGCGACTTCGCCTGCCAGCGCTTCCAGTCCGGCCTCATACAGGTTGATGTCCAAACCCGATGCCAAAGCGCCAACGGGTTCGCGCGGTTCTGTGTTCTGCCCTGTTGTATTTTGCGCCGACAGGGGTGAAGGCGCAGGCGTTTGTTCCAGCGCGCCGCGCAATTCGGAGGCCAGCAAGTGAAGCAGTTGGCGCAGATCCGCCCAGGCGACAGGCAGGGCCGCAAGTGTTGCAGCGCATCCATGCAGTGAGTCGCGCAGCGCGTCCAGCATGGTGTCGGGCGCAGCGGCCTTGCCGGGCTGAGACACGGCAGGCGGGGGAGCATAGGCAGATGCCGAAGCAGAGGATACTGTTTCTTGTGACAGGGAGGGCGGCAGGCTGAACTGAGCCGCGTTCAGAACGCGCAGAACGCTTTGCATCGCCTGCCACACCGCGCCATTGGGGGCGAGCAGGGGAGGGTCTATGTGTTTCCAGCGCGCCGAAGCGGACGCCTGCCAGCGCTTCAAAACGTCCTCGGTTACATCACGCGAAAGGGAAGGTAGTGCCGTCATGGGTTGCTTTCTTTTGCGGGGTCTTTCTCTTTAGTATCCTGCGTGTCCTTTGCGTCCTTGTCTCTGGGCGCGCGCTTGCTGACCCGCTGCAAGACGGCGGGCGTCAGGTCATTGGCGGAGTAGACGAGCGATGTGCTGTCGAATACGTGCGCGATGCCCCGTTCCACAGCAAGTTTGCCGATGATAGGACGCAGGCGGGCCATCTGTGTGCGCCGAAACGCTTCCACGCGCTCGCCCTGCTGCGCGCGCAGGTCGTCCTGCCAGTTGGGCAGAAGCGCAAGAAACTGTCTGTTTTGATCCTGAAGCTGCCGCATCCGGGTCTTGTCTTCGGGAGTCAGCATTCCGTCGGGCTTGATCTGCAAGCGGTTCAGCTCGTCCGCGCGCTGGTCGGAAGTAGCTTTGAGGGCTTTGATCCGTGCCTGATCCGCTTCGCTTCGGACGGCGCGGAACAGCAGTGTGCCGTATTCCGATAACTCGTTCTGGTCAAGCTGGCCCACGCCCTTGACCTCATTGAAGCGCTGCGCCACCTCGGTCGCGATCTCGGTGGCGCGCTGCGCGAGCTGTTCCGGGCCGCCGCTCGCCACATACACGCGCTCAATGTCTACGCTCCCGATCTGGCCGGTGAGCAGGGGGGCCTGCAAGTTGGGCGCATCGGCGCGCGGCTGCCGAGCGTGTACCATCACTCCGCCCGCGCCGACAAACAGCGCGATGGACAGCATTAGTGCGTGTAAGGCGAAGGGGCCGCGTCTCATGCGGTTGGGTGTTTCCTGTGCCTGCGCCAAGGGCGCGCAGAAACGCGGCGCGGCTTGCGGCTGCGCCGACATCTCCTGTGAAATCGGCTGTGGAATTGGAATGTTACGCTTTGTCACTGAAGATAAGGACGCATTCGCGCCCCGCCTTAGTGCGGGCAGCGCAGCAGCATTGCGGAAATTTCGCCTGCGGGATGTTGAATGTATCAAACCAAAACACCTTTCCAGAAGCTGTGCGTAACAAACAGGAGAACGCGCTGATTCTCTGGCGCGGGTTGTCTGCGTGGATATACCTTTACCGCCTCTTCGTCCGCGAGACAAACGGCGCAGGCGCAGTCATTGTAACTCTTTTGCCGGGGACGGCAGTGTAAACACGCGCCGACCCTCCACCCGCAGCCGACTTTGCGCGAACAGCCGCACCGCTTCAACGTAGGCCTGGTGTTCGCAGGGCAGAATACGGGCGGCGAGCGATTGGGGCGTATCGTCCTGCGCCACGGGTACGGCGGTCTGCAAAATGATCGGGCCGGTATCGTACTGCTCATCCACGAAATGAACCGTGCAGCCGCTGACTTTCATGCCGCTGTCCAGAACGGCCTGATGGACATGTTCGCCATACATGCCCTGCCCGCCGAACAGGGGCAGCAGGGCCGGGTGGACGTTCAGGATGCGTCCGGCATAGGCGGCAACCACGGGCGAGGGCAGCCGACGCATATATCCGGCAAGGCACAGCAGGCCGACATCGTGCCGCGCCAGGATGCCATACAGCGCCCGCCCATACGCTTCTTCGTCGCCCGCGTACTTGCGCGGCGAGACTACGGACGTGGCGACCTGCATCCGGCGGGCGCGTTCCAGGGCGGGCGAGTCACTGCGCGTCGCCACGACCACGGCCATGCGGGCATCAACGTCACCGCGCGCACAGGCGTCGAGCAGGGCCTGTACGTTCGTGCCGCGTCCCATGCCCGATACCAGGGCGGCGATGGCAAGCGGCCGGACAGCGTCGCTCATGGGCAGACTCCTTCATGTTGTCCGGCAATATCAGACGGGGTTCGTGCTATCATAATAAAATACGGGTGGCGCGCGGCAGGCGGACAGCATTGTCACGGGCCGGCCAACTATCCCGCCAACTCCTGCCAGCTTATAGAGACAGTTAGACATACGGAAGTTACGGGAAAATGATGCAGCAATTTTGGCAGCGCCGATGTATCGGGCTGTTGTTCGCATGGTTATTGGTGCTGGGCGGTGGGTGCGGGCGGGCTATCAACCGCACGGCGGAACGACGTATTCGCGAGGCTCTGCCCGGCGTGATCGGGCAGGCGCGGCAATACCGCGTCCATGTGGAAGGGGCAGCAGAGCATACCCTGCGCGGGCGGCTGGCCCGCGTCACCATTGACGGCGTGGACGTGGAACCGGGCAATGGCATCGTGCTTGACAGCCTGCATCTTGACCTGGAAGGCGTACAGTATGATACGGGCAAGCGGCAGGTCAGCGAGATAAAAACGGCGCGCTTCGAGATCACTCTTTCCGCCAACAGCATTGACGAATATCTTGCGGGCGAGTCGCCGCAGGGCGAGACCATCCGCCATGCCCGCGTCGCTTTCAAAGAAGGCAACTATGTCACGATTGCCGCCGAACGTGTCGTGCTGGGGTTGGGTGTGCCGTTTCAGGTAGGGGGGCCATTACGCATCGCCGCCCCACGGCGTCTTCAGATTGATCCTGCGCGCCTTGTCGTGGTAGGCATCCCGCTCACGGGCGTTCTGATGCGCTTTGTGTTAAACCGCTTTGAGGGTGCGACGGACTTGCAGGCGCTGCCGTTTCCCGTGCAGTTGACGGGTGTACGCACCTCGGCGAGCGCAGTCACATTAGCGGGGACGGCGGACGCCGCAACCATTCTGCGGCAGGCGCAGCAGGCGGGCAGGCGGCCATGACAGACCGCGAAGCGACCGGCATGCCGTTGACCGGCAGGGAAGCGCCAACGGCAGCAAACGCCGATGCAGACGCTGACAGCGTACAAATTGCGAACGATACAGCCGCAAGCGACACAGCCACAAACGCCGAAGCGACAAACGCTGAACTCACGCCTCCTGTATTTACAACCTCCGAGCTTACAACTCCTGCCGCGCACTCTATCACTTCTTCGGAATATGCGGAGTGGGAGGCGACGCTTGCGGCTATCGTCCAATCGCAGGGCGCGCAGACCATTGGGAACGCAGAGCAGGCAGAGGGTTCGCCGCGCATGGCTGTCGTTCACTCCACCGTTTTCGTGCTGGGCGGCATGGATGTCGGCAAAACGACGTTTACGCGCCTCCTGGTAAACCGCTGGACGCAGGCCGGTCAGCGCGTGGCCGTGCTGGACGGCGATATAGGACAATCCGAGATCGGGCCGCCGGGATGCGTCGGGCTGGCTTTCGCCCGCGCGCCCGTTCCGGGGCTTTCCAGCCTGCCGGTTCACGCCCTCGCTTTTGTGGGCAGCGTGTCGCCCGTGGGCCATCTGCTGGATCACATCGCGGGTGTACGCAGGCTGGCCGACCTGCGCGACGGCTGCCCGCTCGTCGTGGATACAAGCGGGTATCTGCATGGATCGGGCGCGCGCCGCTTGAACCAGGTCACGTTCGATCTGCTTGCGCCCACGCATGTCGTGGCCCTGCAGCGGCGCGGAGAGTTGGAAGACATTCTGGCCCCGATGCGGCGGCGGGACGGCGTACAGATACACACACCGCCGATTCCGGCTGTAATCGGCAAAAAGCCCGCCGCGTTCCGGTCGCAGCGGCGCGTAATGCGTTTCGCGTCCTACTTCCAAAACGCCCGCCTGCACACTTATGCGCTGGACGACATCGCGCTTGTGGGCGCATGGCTTGGCAGCGGAACCCCGCTCGCGCCGCATCTGCTGAAATATCTGACTGACGCGCTGGCCTCGCAGACGCGCGTGTTCTATGCCGAAATGGCGGACAGGCAGCTCAATATCATGGTCAGCCAGCCCATAGCCCCGGACGCGCCCGCCCTCGGACTGGCGCAGCAGACGCTCAAGGCGCAGGCCGTGACCCTGACGGTCGCGCCCCGGCTGAAACATCTGCTGCTGGGTCTGGAGAGCGGCAGCGGCAAACTGCTGGGACTGGGCCTGCTGGAAGCCATTGATTTTCGCAGGCGCACACTGGGCATACTGACGCCCTGCCGCGCCCCGGCTGCGGCCCGCGTGGTGCGCGCGGGCAGCCTGCGCGTTCAGCCCAACGGCGCAGAAGCCGGCTCGCTCAGGCCAGGGGAGATATAGGCCCACGGTACAAATACGCTGGAATTTACACCGTCCGCCGAAACTATGCTGTCTGCCGACACAATCGCAGGCAGCAGGTTGTCCGCCTGCTGCCTGCGAGGAACCATGCTGCCTGCATGATGCTGCAATGGATGCGTGGCGATTAATCGACCTCTTTACCGCCGGGGCGTCCGCCGCCGCCGCCTAATGGTGCTCCGCCGCTAGGCCGTCCGCCCCCGCCGGGGCGCGCTCCGCCTCCGCCGCCTGCTCCGCCGGCGGCGTTAATCAGATGCGGGATCTGATCTTCTTTCAGAAACACGGCCATGCTGACCACCTTGCCGTTGAGCGTGGAAATCTGAATATGGTGCTTAAGGTTGTAGTTCAGCGCGATATTGCCGACCTGCTGATCAATGGTGTCAGGCCAGCCATACGTGCCGTACACGCTGCGGATACCATCACCCAGCCGTATCCCCCGGCTGCTGGGCTTGCCTTTATAGCGGCCATGCTCCTCAATGATCTCGACGCGCCCATCGTTGTTGAAACGAAAGACGTAGGCCAGTTCATCGCGCGGATAATAGTAAGCCCAGGTATACCCGCCGGACTCGGCGAATGTTTCCGGCTTATCGGAAGTTCCGGACGCGCCGCCCAGGGGTGCGCCGCCGCCGCCCTTGCTTCCGGGTACTCCCATTGGTCCGCCGGAACTCGGCATCCCCATCGGGCCGCTTGGAAAGCCGCCCGGCCCGCCCGGCATTCCCATCGGCCCGCCGCTGCCGGGCATTCCGCCGCCGCCCGGCGTCGCGCCATTCTGCGTGGATCCGCCAAGCCCCTTGACACCGCCCGTCTGCTTGCCATACAGATCCGTGGCAAATTCCAGCTCTACGTACTCATCACCCCGGTAGACGCGCGTAGGGGCGCCATACGCCTGCAGCACGGCCTTGTAGTTTTGCAGCAGGCGAACGCCCAGCAATTCCTTGTCAATCACGCTCGCCCTGGCGGACGCGCGCGGCAGGGGCGTCCCCGCCAGTAGTCCGCCCATCAAACACAGGCCGCACAGTCCGGCCAACCCCTTACGCATCGTATACTCCTTCGGCGCGTATGCGCCAGACCGCGTCAACAATCACGTTCGCGCTTCGGCTGCTAATCCCTGTCTGACGCTTTTAGCGTGTGCCTTGCGCTGCTGCATTTCTACTTGACATAGCCGAGCGTAATGCCGACCACCTGATTGTGCTGGATTTGCAGGGCGAGCTTCCCATGACCGCCGGGAAGCCGATCCCGGCTGTCGTAGCGCAGGACGACGAAATCGCCGACATGCTCGCCATCACTGCTCCAGCCATAGTTCTTGAGTACGCTGCCCATCGAGGAACCCAGTGCGATCCCTTTTGCGGTGCGGGCATTGACTGGGACCTTGAGGTTAGGCTTATAGCCGTAGGCCTGAATCTGGATCACCTGACCCTGTTTATTGAACAGGAACGAGTAGAACAACCCCTGCTGCGGAAACTTGTACCACATCACCGTTTCTTCGCTGGGGCCGGTTCCGCTGTTGCCGCTGCCGGGCAGGGTAGGAAGCGACTCAGCGCCCGCAGCCCCTGCTCCTCCGGGCGCGGCTCCTCCTCCGGGCAGGCCTGGCGTTCCCGTCGGGCCGCCGCTGCCGGGCATCCCGCCCGGCCGCCCAAAGCCCGGCAGGGAGGGGCCGCCGCCTCCGGGCATACTCGGCGGTCCCATCGGGCCGCCGCTTCCCGGCATTCCCAGCGGCGCTCCCATCGGGCCTCCGCTGCCGGGCATACCCATCGGGCCACCCATACCGCCCGGCCCTCCGGCGCCGCCTGCCAGGCCTCCCGCGCCGCCCGCGCCCTCTACGGGAACGCCGACCTGGACCTCGGCGGGCTGACCGAAGCGCTGCAGGACGGACTTGTACGAGTCCAGCAGGCGCACTCCCAGCAGAGAGTTTTCAGAAGTCGAAGTAACGGCTGCATTCGCATGCGTCCGCATGACTCCCATGGAGATGATCGCGCCCAATCCGGCCGCAGCGGCGGCGTGACGTCGTCGGAATTGCATAGCAGGCTCCCTTATGTTCACAATTATGTCTCAAGTCACGAAGTTCAAAGTTATACAAAAATACACAAAACGTACAAAAACTATGTTGGTTACGTCAATCAACAGAATGGCAGCAGATTAACAATAGAATGACAATAGAATAATAATGGGAACCAAGATAATGGCAACGGAAATGTTGTGGAACTGCGCGTGAATTTATGTACGCCCGACTGAGAGACGAGCGATACCATTCTACCCGCAATTTCTCTCTGTTCGCTGTTTCTCCAGGAAGTTCCTGCCGAGCGAGCGAAAAACCATCCGCTTTATCCGGTATTTGTTGACAGCATCCGTGTTTACTACGCAGATAGCTCACAAAAGCATTGCGCGTTGCTACTCGGCGTGACGGCGGACTGCGTACTGCACGGCGGTCTGACGCGCCAGGGCGCGCGAGGCATACAGCCTGCGGGCCAGGGCGTCCACGGTCGCAAACGCATAGCCGCGCCGTTTCAGTTCGCGGATGATGGTCGGCAGCGCCTGCAAAGTGCTTAGTTTGCCGTTGTGCATCAGCACGACCGAGCCGGGCCGCACCTGCGCCAGAACCGCATCCGCCACCTGCTGCGCCCCGATCACCTCGGAACCGTACACGTCTACGGTCCACATGCACGGCGTCAGCCCCCACGAGCGCGCGATGTCCGCCACGTTCCCGTTCCAGTTGCCGCCGGGCGGGCGCAGATAGCGGGGCGTTTTGCCCGTGACGAGCTGCACGGCGGCCTGGGTCTGCATGGTCTCTTGGGCCACATCGAAAGACGATATTTTGGTCAGGTTGCGATGCGTGTAGCTGTGATTGGCGATCTCCATGCCCGCCGCGTCGATCTGCCGCGTCAGTTCCGGGTACTCGATCACATGCCGCCCGATCACGAAAAAGGTTGCCGGCACGCGCAGAGACGTTAATAGATCCAGCAGCGGCTCCGTCACGCCGGGTTTGGGGCCGTCGTCAAACGTGAGCGCGACCACCTTCTCGTCGTTCAGGCCGCCGTACATGGCCTCGCCCCCCTGTCCCACGCCGCCCGCGCCTGCCAGAGCGCGCCGCGCGTTCAGGTTGTCGGGGCGCAGGGCGCAGGCCCGCACAAACCACAGCCGCGCGCCCGCAATATCGCCCGCCCTTTGCTGCGCCGCGCCGATATTGAACGCGCAGGCGAAACGGTCAGGCCGCAGGGTCAAGCTTTCCCACAATCCGGCCCGCAGGCGCAGTATGTTATCGGCGACGGCCCCGGTATCCGTATGCGCGTTGAACGTCCTGATGCGGCGCGTCACGCGGCTGATTTCGACGGCCTCGTTGTCATACGTGATGACGCTCAGGGAATGCCAGCCGTTTGAAAACGCGCGCGTGTCCAGGTTCAGCGCGAACGGGCGCGTGTTGACCATGCCCTGCGATTTGCCGTCCAGTTCAAAGCCCACATACGCCGCGCTCGAAGACAGGTCTTCAGGCGTGATCTGCACCACGCCGGATGCGCCCTTTTGCGCGGGCATTTGCGCGGACAGCGCGTTCGCCACACCGGGGGGCAGCATTGGCACACCGGACCGGAGCGGGCGCGGCGGATCGAACGTCATCAATGCGCCGTTCGGCTCCAAAATCGGATCGCCGGGCAGGGCATCCTGCGCGGCCCCCAGCGTCTGCGCGGCCCCGGTCGCGTCGCCCCGGCGCAGGGCGCTCATGCCCGCCAGCGCCTGCTGCGCGGGCGCAAAGGCATCAGGAAAACCGGCGTCCCCAACAGACACCGATGCGCCGTCCAGCCACTGCGCGTACCGCCGCGCCAGTAGTATGTACGACCTGTCACCGCCTGCCTGTTCGGCGCGTTTCAGAGTGTTCTGCGCGCCGTCGCGGTCTCCTAAGGCAAGCTGGGACAGGGCCAAGCCGTAGCGGGCCAGGCTGTCGGACGCGTCGCAGGCCAGCGCGTTTTGAAAGGCGACACGCGCGCGCGCATGGTCGCCTGTATTCAGCAGCAGCGCGCCGGCCAGAATGTGCATGTCGGCATCGTCGGGCGCGGCTTTGAGGGCGCGCGCCGTCTGCTGCGCCGCTCCCGCATAGTCGGCCTTCGCCATGCGCGCCACGGCGTTCTCCGCAAGCGTCATTGCAGACGTTTCGGCCCCTGCTGCCAGAGGCAGGCGCGGCTGTGCGCTCAGGGGCGCGATGCGCGGCCCGCCGCCCGTAAGCAGCGCCGACATCACACCGACTGCGAACAGGCGTGGTACGCGCAAACGACCCGGTCTCAGCGCCATAGCGCGAGTTTCAGGGCCACGCGGGAAATCTCCGCGTCGGACGAGTAAATTAAAATCAGAATTAGGTGTTGCCATATTGCGAAAGGTCTTGTGCTTCTTTTGTCGGACAAAACGCGCGAAAGGTTCAGAAGGATTTTGGCGCGAAATAGAGAATGAGACAGGAAAGAGGACAGGGTCAGGGCTTTGCGTTGTGCAGCGCGTCGTCTGAGGCGATTACGACCTGAACCGTTTGTTCTAATTGTACAGCCAACTGCGTCTGCGTGATGAGCGGCACATTAGACGCGGAAGAACCGTGAACATCATAACCGGCTTGAACGCGCTTCCATGCCGCCTGCGTTTTGAAGACGCGGGCGGGCAAAATCTGCAGGGCGCGGACGGCGCGCGTCCATTGTTCCTGATTGAACGCGTCCGTGTCGCGCAGAACGGGCATTCTCCTGCCTGCCCGCGTCGCGTCCACGCTCTGCGCTAACGCGGCCACATACGCGCCCACGCGCCCGACATACTGTTGTTTCGTTTCGGCGGCAAGGGGCAGGGCGATGCGGCGCAGATACGCGCTCAGGTCTTCGCCCGGACGCCTTAGATGCGTGTCATCAAGCAGGGTACGCCGCGCCTGCTCCACACCGGCGGCCATTTCATTGATGCTCCGCTGCGTCACCGGGGAGGCCCCGCCCTGCCGCGCGTGAGAAGGCTGGCGCAGCAGGCACAGCAGACCTGCGCCAATGGCAAGGCGCGCAGTTTGCCACCCCCGCCGCTGCGCGCTGCGGGCGGCGGATTTAAGGGACATACATGGTTCGGGCGGGTAGGGCGAGGGCGGCAAACTGCGCGCGCGTCGAAGAAACATGACAGTATTATACCTGCCCGGAGGCCGTGACGCAATTCGTTGCTGTCAAGATTGCAACCGAAACGTAAAAATGGTAGAATGAAGCGTTTGCCCGACTAGTCAGCAAAACGACCGGCAACGAAACGATTAGCGAGAAATGATCCGCGCAAAACGGTTCGCGCAAAACAATCAGCAAGAAATCGCAAACAACGTTAACAACATTGACGCCACTCCACACTATTTCGCATCCGCGACTAAAATAGCTGCCGTACCAACAACACTACGAACGACTACATTAACAACAGCGAGGTGTCTGCACATGACCGCCACAGCCGGGGGTTTGAGGGACGTGATTATCGGTCAGTCCGAAATCTGCGATGTTCAAGCGCAGGGGAATCTGTATTATCGGGGCTATAACATCCACGCTTTGGCCGAGCATTCCACCTTTGAAGAGGTGGTATACCTGCTCTGGAACGGCAGCCTGCCCACCCTGCCCGAACTGAATACATTCAGCGAAAATCTGGCCGAACAGCGCGACCTGCCCGCAGGCGTGATGGATCTGCTGCGCGGCTTTCCCAAAAGCGCGAGTTCGATGGACGCTCTTCGCACCGCCATCAGCGCGCTGGGCATGTTCGATCCGGACGGCGGCGACAACAGCCGCGACGCCAACCTGCGTAAAGCCGCCCGTTTGCAGGCCAAAATCCCCACGGTTGTCGCCGCCATCGAGCGACTGAGCCAGGGACAGGAACCCGTTCAGCCGCGCCGCGACCTGAGCCTTGCGGCCAACTTCCTGTATATGCTGCACGGCGTCGAGGCCGATCCGCTGTATGTGCGTACCATTGATATTGACTTTATCCTGCACGCC
This sequence comes from Chthonomonadaceae bacterium, assembly GCA_965277875.1. Taxonomy (GTDB): domain Bacteria; phylum Armatimonadota; class Chthonomonadetes; order Chthonomonadales; family Chthonomonadaceae; genus CAWFQB01. The sequence continues at coordinate 5,437,478 of CBDIDV010000002.1, forward strand.
GACCACGAGATCAACGCCTCCACGTTCGCCACGCGCGTTACGGTCGCTACGGGCGCGGACATCTATTCGGGCATGGTGTCGGGCATCGGCACACTGAGCGGGCCGAAGCACGGTGCGGCAGCCGAAGAGACAATGGAGATGCTGCTGCAAATCGGCGATGTGGCCGGCGTGGACGCGTATGTCCGTCCCAAGCTCACGGGCGAGACGCGCACGCCCATTCCCGGTTTCGGTCACGCCGTGTATCGCGCCCCCGACCCCCGCGCCACGCACCTGCGCGAGATGAGCAAACAGTTGGGACAGCTTCACCACGATACCAAGTGGTTCGACATGACGACGGCGATTGAAAAGGAAGTGGACGAACTGAGCAACACGCCCGACCGTCTGGCGGCGGGCAAGCAGCCGATCTATGCAAACGTGGACTGCTTCTCGGCGTCCTGCTACTACGAGATGGATCTTCCGGCCCGCCTGTACACGCCCATCTTCGCCATCAGCCGCACGTCGGGCTGGTGCGCCCACATCATCGAGCAGATCACCAACAAGAAGATCATCCGCCCCCGCGCCGAGTATGTCGGTAAGCACGACGTACCCTATACGCCCATCGAGCAGCGGCAGGCCTGATCCGTTCGCCGCGTTTGTTCGGTATGACAGCAAGCCCCGGCGAATGCCGGGGCTTTGTCTGTGGCCGTGCCGATGCGCGTATGTTTGCAGAGCGGCTTGCATCATGGCCTGCTCGCCTTAGTCGCAGGCCGCCTGTGCCATCGAGCCAAACCTGCGTATGCTGTCAGGCCAATGCCGCCAATGCCGTCGGGTCCAAGCAGCGGTTCAGAAGCTGGCGGGGAACATGAAGATCACGCGCCGCCCGCCGTTTGCATTGAGCGCGTACACGCAGCCCTGCCCGAAGTCGCCGCCCTGCGAGGTCGCGCCGAAGTACGTGGCCCCGTAGTAGCCCAGGCCCAGCGTCAGCGCGCCGATGGGAGTGGCCCCCGTTCTGCTCGCTGCCGCCGCTGAAATCGCCGATGTTCTGCACCACGCTATGCCCGCTCGGATCTGTCGTGTACGTCTGGCGGTACACGGTCCCCAATCCGTACTGCCCGCCCGCAGGCGTCGTTCCCCAGAACGCGCCGTCGCTGCCCACGATCAGGCCGCTGTTGGCGTGCCGCTGTCAAAGGCGTACAAAGGGTTGAACCCGCCCTGCGCGTTCGTGGCGAAGATCGTGCCGCTGTCGCTGCTGCTGCCATTCTGCATGGTTCCCACGAACGTGCCTGGCCCGCCCGGCAGTTCCAGCAGCAGGCCGCGCGGATACGCGCCGTACCCTGCCGTGCCGCCCGTGTTCTGCCCGACCTGGAAGGCAACGCCATGTCCGGCGGGGTCGGTGGTATACGCGCTGCGAAACACGCTTCCCAGGCCGTAGCGCCCGCCCGTCTGCGTTACGCCCCAGTAGTAGCCGTCGCTGCCCAGAGTGACGCCGTCGGTGGGCGAACTGCCGTCGCTCGGACTGCCCGCAAAGCTGTACAGGCGCACAAAGCCGCCGCCTGCGTTGACGGCGAACAGCGTTCCCAGGCCGCTTGCGCCGCCGTTAGGCATTACGCCCACGAGCGTGTAGTTGTCGGGCGTGAACTGCATGGCGCAGCGCGGGTTGATGCCGTAGATGGCCGTGCCGCCGCCCGCCGCGCCCACCTGGCAGATCACGCCGAAGCCGCTGCCGTCGGGGTTGATGCGCCACACGGTTCCCCATCCGTACTGCCCGCCCTGACTGCATGTGCCGTACAGATACCCGTCCGGCCCCTGCACCATGCCTGCGAACGGGTGCGCGCCGTCCGCCCCGCCCGTGAAGCTATAGAGGACGCGCCCCGCCGCGTGGCTGTCGTTGTTGTAGGGGTCGGCGAGGAAGATGGTTCCCCGGCTGTACTGCCCGCCCGCAAGCGTTGTGCCGTACAGGTAGGTTCCGACGGCAAGCAGCTTGACATCGCTGCCGTGGCTTGTGGCGGCGACAAGGGCGCGGTACACGTTGACGCGCCCGCCGCCGATGCCGCTATGACCGGGATAGGGCGTCACGGGGTCGGTGTTGTTGAGGATGATGTCATGTACCTGCTGGTTGGTCAGCGAGGGGTTCTGCGACCAGATGAGGGCCGCTTCTCCGGCAACGTGAGGGCAAGCCATTGACGTGCCATACTCGTAGCCGTATGTTTACGTGACGTTTTCGGGGCTGTCGTTTTGTGTCACATGGTACGTGGGTGTCGTAGACAGAATGGCCTCAGAAGTCACATTTGTGTATGTAGAGCCATTTATGACTGCTTGCCCTCCTGGGGCGGCAACACTCACCCATGATCCATATTCCGAAAGGCCGGATAGTGTGTCTGTGCTATCCGATGCCGCTACAGAGATCACGTTCGGGTAAGCCGCAGGATAGATGAGATTTGAACTGGCCGAGTTTCCAGCGGCGGCAACAACAAGGCAACCTTTTTGCCATGCATAAGCTACTTCCTGAGCGAACATAGTGGATGTAGGAACACCCCCGTAGCTGCAATTGATGATGTTTGCCCCATGCTTCACGCTCCAGGCAATACCATCGATGTATCTCTGGAGTGTGCCGGAATTTGCACTATCTAGCACCTTGACGGGCATGATTTTGACGCTGTTCGTGTCTGTCTGTCCGGCAATGCCGTTCCAGCCTGCGATGCCCGCAATACCAACCCCGCTGTTGGTCTGCGCGGCAGCAATGCCCGCGACATGCGTTCCGTGGCCGTTGTCATCGGTCGCATCGCTGGATCCCGGAAAGGCGACGACGGTTCGTGGCGGTGGCGGCGGCGGATAGGGGTGCGTGATAGCGTTGTAAGAAATGATGCCGTTAGCGTCTCTGAAAAGTTTGTTCACGAGGTCGGGATGGCCGGTATCAATGCCGCTGTCGTTGACGGCGATAACGATCTGCTTGCGGGGCTGCCAGATGTTCCAGGCCAAGTCTGCCTGAATACGCTGCGGCCCGTATTGTGCAGGATAGCCGCCGCTAAGGTAGGGCGCGTTGTAGTAGGCGTCGTTAGGCGTAGACAGTCCATGCGTAATGTAGTTGGGTTCGGCGCAGATCACACCGGGTATCTGCGTGAGCAAAGCAATGGCAGCCGGTACGGACAGGCCGAGAGGCAAATGCAGGCGAAACTCGTGTATTTCGTTGTGGTAGCTGACGATCTCGCCTACCGTTGTGAGAAGTGCCTGTCCTGCAGGGTTATCCGCCGCTTCTGTGACGCCGACAAGAACTTCGCCTTCTACGTAGGGGCCGGGAGGCAGAACTTGTGAGTGACTGGATGAACAACAGAGCAGGGCCGCTAAAGGCAGGACGCACAGCGTCAAGCGATGGAACAGGTTAGAGTGGAGCAAAGTCTTGTATCCTTCGGTAAACCGAGCAGTGATAACGGCAGGGTATCGTCTGCACAAGGGCAAATTGGATCGCCAGTGTTTGGAGGCTACTGCGTCTGAATAGTGATAGGATTTGCGCTCAGGTTGGTTTGTGCGTCAGAAGCAGAGATAAGAGTGCCGTTTGAACCTAAGACCGGCAGGTATGCCGTAACGGTGTACTGTCCGGCGGGAGCATGTTGCCCTGTCGCATCGAACATCTGATTCCATGAACCAGTGAACACCTTTGTTTCTCCCGGCACGAACTGTATAGATGTAAATACCTGCCCTGCGCCCTGCGGGTATGTGGAAACAAGTTGAGCGTTCTGCGAAACATTAAAGCGGTACGTCTGACCGTCCGAGTAGTCAAAAGTGACGGACTGCGTTCCAACATTCTTGACTGTGAGGGTGAACGTTGGTTTGTCGCGCGACGCGTACACGGCTTTGTCGGCGGAAAGGGTAAATTGGAGATTGTTGTAGGTGCGTGTGGCAGATGTGACAGGGCCATTAGTCGTGGTTGTCGCGGTCGGTGTGGACGAACCGCCGCCGCAGCCTGTGAGCAGGGCGGACGACAGCAGGCAGGCGCAAAGCGCGGCTGTGCGGAGTGGCACGAAACGGGTGTTGGACATCAGGTTTCCTTTTGCCTGCCGAGCATCAGGGGGTTCGTGGGCAGGCGGGTCGCGCTTCAACCGGGAAGCGAGGGTACGGGTATACAGGGGAGAACAAAATCAGTATAGCAGAGCGCGGGCAGGCTGTCAATACTGCCAGAGGCAGAGGGATGTTAAATGCTTGTTAAGTCCACGCCGAAGCCGCTGCCGTCGGGGTGAATGCGCCACACGGTTCCCCATCCGTACTGCGGGCGTTGCTGATTCAGGCCGGGTCTTCTTCCGGCGGTTTCTGCGCGAGTTGCCTTAGACACCACTCCAGGGCCTCCTGCGCTGTTTTCACGCGGCAGTGCGTATCGGGAGGGCTGATGAGCTGGTTGCCAAGAAAATGCTGTTTGTCATGCGTCACGAGAATGTCTGCGAGACACTCCTCTGCCGCCGCTAGGATTTTGGCATCGTTGCGGTAGCCGGTCAACTGCTCGCAGTAGTCTACGGTCGCTTCGTTCGGCAGGGCTGTCATGGCAAATTTGGCCGCATCCAGGGCAACGGCAAGCAGTTCGATCATGGCGGCTCCATAGGGACGCAAAACGCCTTCGCACTCTCGCGTGACATCCGGGCTGACGCGCATGTCCAGCGTTCCGGCCTCGCCAAGCGCAAAGAGTTCGTAGTAGGGAGAGTCGTCGGGGGCGAAAAGCGCGTCCAGCAGGCCGCTGCTGTCCCAGAACAGGCGCGGCTTACGCGGCATCGGTTTCTCTCTGGCGGCGCAGTTCGGCCAGCATAGCGTCCAGGGACGCGTCCTGCGTGGCAAGGGACTGGCGCGCTTCGCGCAGGGCTGCCGTTGCGCGTCCGCGCTGAGGGGTGAACACCAAGACGCCGCCCTCGATGGCGCGTACCTCGTATTTCTGGCCCTCTTGTATGCCCAGCGCCTCGCGCATGTCTTGGGGGATCGTCAACTGTCCCTGCCGCGCAACCTCGATTGTCGCTTCCATAAAGCCTCCACCGTTCGCGTCCGGCATGGAACCGGCATTGAAACAGATGGCAACAATATACCACGCTTCGGCCCGCGCGTCGAATCGGCGGGAATGCCGACAAGCACCTCGCCAGCGACATAGCCGTTGGCTTCCTGAGCGGACAAGGGCTTACACAGACATAAAATGGGTAACAGCAACAACGCCATCAAGCGTTTGCCTGCCCCGACATGAGCGTGTTCAAGGGACAACATGAGAGTACCTTCCTCTCAGGGCATAACCATAGATCACGGAGCTATAGTGATTTGAATCGGGTTTGTTGGCTGATGATCGCTTGACTCGTCATTGAGCGTAGCTGTGATGGTGTATTGTCCGAGGGCAACTTGCGTGCCGCTAGTTCCTATCGTCTGCGGCCAAGTCGCCGAGAACACTTTGTCACTGCCTGATGGCAAGCCGAAGTCAGGTCCGAAACCGGCGCCGCCGTAAATCGGGGGCTGAGGGGTCTGCCATACTAGTTTACTGTTCTGCGTGACAGTGACAATCACGTTTGGATTGCCGACTGTGTCGCCAAGATGTTGTGAGCTGACATTCGCCAACGTATACGTCAGATTGACAGCCTCGCCCGCTTTGTACACGGATTTGTCAGCGGTGAGCGTGTACTGCAAGCCATTGGCAGAGCGAGGCGCAGACGTGACGGGGCCAGTGTTGACCGGAGTTGTGATAGAGGAAGATGAGCCGCCGCCGCAGCCTGTGAGCAGGGCGGACGACAGCAGGCAGGCGCAAAGCGCGGCTGTGCGGAGTGGCACGAAACGGGTGTTGGACATCAGGTTTCCTTTTGCCTGCCGAGCATCAGGGGGTTCGTGGGCAGGCGGGTCGCGCTTCAACCGGGAAGCGAGGGTACGGGTATACAGGGGAGAACAAAATCAGTATAGCAGAGCGCGGGCAGGCTGTCAATACTGCCAGAGGCAGAGGAATGTTAAATGCTTGTTAAGACAGGCGTACCCTGTCCGCGCTGCCTACAACTCGCAGCAACAAGCATGGTACAGGGTGAGACTGTGGCCCACTGCATCCTTGATTACGCCGTATATGGCATAATATACTATGAGGCAGCATACCGCTTCGAGCAAGTCGTTTATGTGCTGCATGTCTTTCAGAAGAAGAGCAAAAGCGGCATTGCCACGCCTCAGACGGAGATAGATCTGGCATACAGCCGTTATCAGACAGCCCAAGCGGATTACGAAACGGAATTCGAGCCGAAGGAGCAAAAATGAACGATGATACCGAGGAGGTCGGCGAGACTGCGGTGACGAGGTCCTGCGGCAATGTATTTGCCGACCTGGGGCTTTCCAATCCCGACGAGCGCATGGCAAAAGCGAAGCTGGCCCTTGCCATCATGCGCCGCATTCGCGCCCTTAGCCTGACGCAGGACGCGGCGGCGGAACTGCTCGGAACCGATCAGGGCAAGAGAAGCGCCATTGCGCGTGGTCGGCTTACGGGCTTTACCTATGATCGCCTGCTGCGTTTCCTGAACATCCTGGGATGCAACGTGACTATTGCAGTAGATACGCCATCGAATGCTGTGGAAGCGACCGCGCCGATACAGTGCGGTCATGTAGCAGCGGCTGTCTCGGCATAGGGTGTCCGGAAAAACGCGCCTGACATGTAGACCAGACCCGCTTCTTTTCAGGCTGCGTCGGCGTTCCACGTATGGGGTTCAGACGGCAGCGGCTGCGCCCGGAGGAATCCATTTCTCCACATACGCGGCCAATTTGGAAACGGCGCGGGCCGGAACCCTTGCGCCGATGTGGCCGTCGGGGCGCACGAGATAAAGCGTCGGCTGCGTAACGCCGTATGCTCGGTGCGCCGCCTCGTCCAGATCATACAAAATCGGGGCGCGGGACGTGAGGCGGCTGTCTGTCGAAACAAGATACGCGGGTATGTCGCCGCGCTCAAAGGCGTTCAGGGCATCTAAAGCGGCATTTTGGGCGGCGCGAGGCTGCTTTGTTCCTGTAAAGGCCAGCAGCGTCCATCCGCCCGCGTAGATATAGCGGTAAAGTTTCTCCGAGCGCGTGTCTTGAACGATGTCCGCGTCCAGGGCGCGGGCGCTGATTCACTTTGCCTTTCGGGACGATCCCGCAGACATCGGACATTGGAAGCCGCTTATCGAGATGCTGGGCTACGCGGGCAATGTGAAAGCGCTTAGTGAAGACTTTTACAGCGAGATAACCCGGCATTTGCAGGGTGCGGGACTGTCGCGCGAACTGATTACCGTGCTGATGCTGGCGCTGGAAGGCTATAGCACGTCGCCCATAGACATGCCCCCGGACACAGGCCGCCTCCTTCGCGAGCATTTCCTGCGGCAGCTTGCACAGGCCAATGAAAATGCTTAGGGCTGCAAAGCGTTTTGGCCTGTCGCCAGGGAAAATTTTCAAAGCAGTGAATTTGATATGAAATGCAAAGTGAAGTTCGTACCTATACGCGAAATCGGAAGGCGAGATCAGGAAAATGAGTATGCGCGATGACGTTTGAAGGTTTCAACGCAGACACGACCGCATGGTTCAACGGCCTGATGCTGGATAACTCGCGGGCCTATTTCACGGCCAACCGGAAGCGGTACGAGCAGGCGGTACGTCAGCCACTGCTCGACCTGCTGACCGATCTTTCCCTTGAGTTTGGCGGTACGGTAAAGCTGTTCCGGCAAAATCGGGACACGCGGTTTTCCGCCGACAAAAGCCCGTACAAGACCAATGCTTACGGCCTGCTGCTCGACCGCCCGGATACATCGGCGGCATTGTACGTAGCCGTGTCGGCGGACGGCCTGCAAACCGCCACGGGCTACTACGAGATGGCAAAGGATCAGCTTGCGCGATTTCGGCACGTCTTGACGGCGAGCGAAGACGCCGTCAAGCTTGGCGCAGAACTGCGAGGCCTCCTGGACGGACTGCGCGGGGCCGGCTTTGAGGTGGATGGCACGGCGCTTACGGGCATGCCGCGCGGCATCTCTAAAGAAGCGCCGAACGCCGATCTTGCGCGCTACAAGTCGCTTACGGTCGGCGCATATCAAGAGACGGAGCAGATGTACGGGGCGGACGCGGCCCAATGGATCGCGGGCGTGTGGCGGGCCGCCGCCCCGCTCAATGCCTGGCTTGACCGTCATGTAGGAGAAAGCGTCCTTGCACCCGAAGAGCGGTGGCGGGCATGACCTGTTTACATGCTTTTCGACAGCGCAATTTCGCTTTGCCTGTTCAAACGATTACGCCGAAAACTTATGCGCGTTGACGATCTTCGCATATTGGAAGTGGGCGACCGCTCGCTGTTTGCCGACACGCTGCCCGACAACACGACTCTGTTGTGGACGGGCGCAAGAGCTATCCGGCCCGCTGCGAAGCGGCACAACTTCGGGCCGGGCAGCGTCTGGTTTCTACGCCGCGCCCTGCGCCAAGACGACTTCGACCTGATCGTGTGCCACGCGCCCCTGCATAATCCACTTGGTTTGCGCTGGATACTGCGCCTTCTGGGGCGCAATCCGCTCACCTTCGCGGGCGCGCTGTTTCGCAGTTGGGGCTTGCGATTTCTGTGCGTAACCACATCTATACCGCTGATCGTCCTGGACACGGAAGACACAAGCGCGATTGGCCGTCATAATCTGTTCCTGTTTCCTCGCTGCCGCGCCTGGTTCAAGCGGGAACTGCCGCCCGACTATTGGAAGGTGTTTGTCGGCGTGACAGGGGCGAACACGCTCACGGCGCGTTTTCGGCGCAGGCTTTTTTTTCAAGCGTGCGTGGACAAGCTGCACCCTATCTCGCTTGGTATCGGGGAAGCGAAAGTACAACGGATTGATGGCCTGATTGCTGCGGCAATAGCATCCTCCGAAAAAGCGTCTTTACAAACAGCGATGGTAGAAAGGCCGGAGGAAGCGGCTGCTGCGCCCCGTTGCGTGGACGTGTTCTTTGCGGGCGCGTTGTCCAACTCGTATGTGCGCGGACTGGGGTATACGCAGCTAGAGGCGCTGCAAAACACCGGGTATGTGATTGACATAGACGAGAGCGGTCTGTCGCAGGACGAATACTTTGCCCGCTGCGCCCGCGCCTGGCTGGTCTGGTCTCCGGAAGGGTACGGCTGGGACTGTTTTCGCCACTACGAAGCCCCGCTGTGCGGCGCGGTTCCTCTTATCAGCCGGCCCACCATTTATCGCTATGCGCCATTACGCGACGGGGAACACTGCTTTACCTACGATGTGGAAGGCGACGATTTACAGGCCGTTGTAATACGGGCCTTGTGCGACAGGCCGCGCCTGACCGCGATGGCGCAGGCGGCGCGCGAACACGTCCTGCGCCACCACGCGCACCGCCGATTATGCGAATATATGGCCTCCGTCGCCCTTGATGCAGGAGTGATAGCCGCAAATGAACGCGAATAAACGCGAATAAAGCCAGTGCTGCAAAAAGCAATATGTCTGCCTGACGCCTCGCGAGGTTGTCAGGCCACCAGAAGAATGCAACAAGCAGCAAATAACAAGCAACAAACAACCCTTATATGATCGTCCCGTACTTTTCCATATCTTTGCGGAGTTTGAGAACGGCTAAGTCTTTGGCTTTGGCCTCGATCATCACATCGAAGGGTCGCAGGCCCTGCGCTTTGTCCAAATAGTACATAAATTCCATCGGGTTTACGTAATCGCTGTGCAGGCGGTCGTGGGGCGGGGCGTCGTAGTTTTCCATTTTGCCGGTCTTGCCGTTTTTGCGCGCGCCCTCCTGCGACTCGGTGCGGGGCGAGCTGTAATGCACTTTGGGCGTCAGGTCAGCGGGCCAGGTCGCCAATGCGCGGCTCAGGGCTTCGCGCATCGTCAGCCTGCGCTCGCCCTGCGCGTCTGTAAGAATCGGGTTGTTGCAAAAGTGGTGCAGGTTGTCAAACACGACCTTGATGCCGCACAGTTCATGGACGCGCAGGGCGTCGGCTGCGGAATACGTGACATCGTCGTTTTCCACGATCAGGCGTCTGCGCGTCACTTCGGGAAGCTGCTCGTAGCGGCGCGCAAACCGCTCGATGCCCGCCGCCTTGTCGCCATACGCGCCGCCGACGTGCGTGATGACGACCGCGTTATCGTCCAGGCCCATCATTTCTAAAATCTGCGCCTGCGCGTTGAGGTCGGCGATAGATTTCCGGGCTATCTCCTCATCCTGCGCGTTGAGGACGATGTATTGCGAGGGGTGCAGGGACAGGCGCAGGTCGTACTCGCGCGCCTTTTTGCCCAACTCGGCCAGATCTTCCCGCGCCTCTTCCAGTTGATTGTGGAACTGCGGAAGGTCGGGATGGGTAAGGTAGGGGGCCAGGTCGCTGCTCATGCGGTACATGCGAATGTCGTTTTTGTTCAGGTACTCGAATACCTGATGCAGCATCTCGACGCTGCATTTGAGGTGCGGATTGTTCTGATGCCGCCGCGCATCGCACTCCTTGATGCCGCCCTCGCCTAATATCTTCACCGCACAGCCTAGTCGCATTGTCGTCGCCTCTTTGTATGCCGTCTGCGCGGCGTGCATTCCTATGTTTGAAGTATTGTTTTTCTGCCTCTATGAGACGTTCGGGAAGCAGGCAAGGGTTCCAGAGGGTTTGCAGAATAACGAACAGAGGCGGACAAGGCAAAACGAGGTTATCCGGGGCAGGACTCGCGTCCCTTCGTCGCGAAGCGTACCGGCAAATAAAACAAAGCAAAAAGAAGTGCGGACGACACCGTGAAGACAAGCGAGGAAGAGGATGCGCGAATTTGCGGGACTTGTGGTAAACGGACTGCTCGACCTGATCTACCCGCCGCGCTGCCTGCTGTGCAGCGCGAGTTTGGAGGCGGGCGCGTTGTGCGCGGCGTGTATACGCGGGTTTGCACCCATTCACGGCCCCCTCTGTGATCGCTGCGGCGGACTAAGAGAAGCGGGACGGGTCCTCTGTGAAGGGTGCGAGAAGGGGCCGGAACCGACCTTCGCCTGGTCGCAGGCGATGGGCCAGTACGGCGGCACGCTGCGCCACGCCATCCATCGCTTCAAGTACGACGGCAAAACCGCGCTCGCCGAGCCGCTTGGCGTCGCGCTCGCCCGCTCTTTAGACGATCCACCCACGCCCCTGCTCACGTCCGCATCGGGCGAGCCGCTCACCTTCGATGCCGTCGTGCCGGTTCCCCTGCACCCGTCGCGTCTGCGTCAGCGGGGCTTTAATCAGGCGGAACGCCTCGCCCGTGTCGTGGCCCGCGAAAGGAACTGGACACTGGACGTACAGGGCGTTCGCCGCGTTCGCCGCACACACAGCCAGGTTCGCATGGAAGGCAGAGAAGGCCGTCATGACAACGTGCGCGGCGCGTTCGCCTGCCGCCCCCTTCAGCGCTACGCGGGCAAAAGCGTACTGGTCGTAGACGATGTGCTGACAACAGGTTCGACGATGAGCGAAGTGGCACGTGTGGTGCGGGATGCGGGCGCAAGCCGCGTGTGTATCATCGCGCTTGCAAGAGGAAATTAGGAAGGAAAAAGGAGAAAGGGGAAAGGAAAAAGTAACGCAGACGCGGCTTTCTCCTTTTTACTTTCCCCTTTCTCCTGCAACTGGTTCAGGAGGTCTGTAAGCCGGGTTTTGTCTTTGTGTGGTCATCTCTCTACGCAGGCGGTTGCCCGACTGCTTTAGCGGTCCTCCCGAGGGGTCGGCGGGCCGCGTCAGCCCCCTCTGCCGGACCTTGCTTCCGATGGGGTTTACCAGGCCGGCGTGTCTCCACGCCGCCGGTGCACTCTTAATGCACCATTTCACCGTTGCCGCAGGAAGGAAAAAGGAGAAAGGAGAGAGGAAAAAGTAACGCGAACGCTGCTTTCTCCTTTTTCTTTTTCTTTTTTCCTGCTGTTGCGGCTGTGTCATTTCTGTGGCACTTTCCGTCGAGTTGCCCCGCCCGGCCGTTAGCCGGCATCGCGCCCTGTGAAGCCCGGACTTTCCTCTCCGATAAACGCCGACAGGCAAGCCTGTCCGCGCTGTCTCGCAGCGACCACCCGACCTCCTGAGCCTAGAGTGTACCATGATGCGGCCCTGCCGTCAAACGATCTCCCCAAGTGTGTCACGGCTCAGGTGTCACGTTTTGTATTCTATCGCGTTGTAAGGGGAAGCCGAATAACGCAGCAGAAGAACTTTCGCGCAGCGCACCGAAGCGAAAAGCCCTGCGCTTTCGATTTAGTCAGCCGGTGGAAACAAAATGCAAGAAACGACACAAGAGAATACAGAGGACAAGCGGCGGCAGGAAGCGTTGTCCGGGCGGCGTTCTCCAGGGCAGAACGCCTCGGCACGGCTTGATTTTCAACCCGATTATGAGGAGGCTCCAGAGGACACAGCCAGTCTGCTTGCCCTGGAACTAAGGCGCAAGGACGCGCATATCGCGAAGCTGGAGGCTATGCTGCGTCAGGCGGAAGGAATGCCTGCCGAGCGTGAGCGAAGGCCGGAGGCTTTTCTGCCGACCAACGCCCCAATGCCTGCTGACATGCTGTTTGCGCCGTCCGATACGCTTTCCGCTTCCCCAAACGGCGCAATGGTCTATGATGCGCCCTCGGTCGCGCCGAAAACCGCATCAGACGGCGCAAACAGCAGGGCAGCAGCCGGCGCAAATCGCGTCGGCGGCGCAATGGTTTATGAAGCGCCGCCGCCCGCGCCTCGTAACGCGCGTATTCGGCTGGAGGACATGGGACTTGAACATTCGCCTATCGCGCAGGTTGTGATGCAGGCCGCAGCACGGCGACTGACCGAGCCTGTTCCCGTCTTTGAGCCGACGCTGCGTATGTCGAACCAGGCGGCGCGGCAGCCTGGCAGCCCGCGCAGCGTTCAGGACAATCCCGCCCGCCGCAGGCAGATCCTTGTCGTGAGCGCGCTGGGATTGCTGGCGTTTGCCGGCGTGATAGGCGCGTCACACTTACGCGCGCCACATGGCGAACCCGTACTGATAGCGCCTCCGCCGCCCATTGACATGGTGGCATTCGCCGCTGCGCCTGTAAAGGTGAGCAAACCCGTTGCTGCAAGCGCGACGAGTACCATAGATCTCGATAGTTCGTCTATTGAGATACTGCCTGCTGCTCCCGCGCCGCAGACGATCAAGCGTTTCGCGCGGCACACGGGCAGCGCGCATATCGCCGCTGTCTCCAGGTTGTCGTCTCCCGACCCGGAACCGCTGCCACCCTCCTCCCCCACTGTCCCCAGGATGCAGTACCCTGTCCGCGCTGTTCACATAGCGCAGCCACGCGTTCATGCCGCCGTGTCCGCAGCGCATATACGCAAATCTGCCGCGCCGTCTTTCCAGGCGGAAACGTCCGGCGTAATTGCGGAGGCGGGCGAGGAGCGCGCCGACGTCGCTTCGTCGTCCCACTCTGATACGTCTTTGCCGACCGACAGCGCGGAGGCAGCGGCCTCAGCGCATCGCGCGGAAGTTCTGCCCGACGACACGCGGGACACTTATGGAGACAGCCGCGTGTCCGATTATCGTGTCCGCCGCCGCAGGTATCGCTACTCGCAGACGGAGTTGACCGAAACGAGGCGGAGCGCTTACAAGTATGGGGAAGGCACGAACAGGCGAACAGACGACGATGCCGAATTCGCCCGCCGTTCCGCGCGCGGATACAATGAAAGAACGGATGCCTGGACAGACGAACGGCCCGACAGGTGATCGCCTCGATTCCGCCGCCATTAGCTGCTTCGACTGGCTAGAGGATCTGTTCCATAGTCAGACGACGGGCGCGGGCGCAGGGGGAGCAGTCGGGGTTGCTGCACAGCAGGGCGCTGCCGTCCCCCTGCAAGAGCGCGACCGCCATAGACACGACCGCGCGCTGGCGCATCAGTTCGCTGGGCGCGTTGCCGATATAGCCCCGGTGCGGTACGCGGCACTGGCGCAGTAATGGCTCTATCTTGCCAAACCCCTCGCTGCATTCCGGACTGCCCTGCATCGTGGCCCACTCGTCCGGCCCCGTCTTGATGGCAAAGGCGCGGCGCGTGTAGGGCATCTGCGCCCATACCTCGGCCAGATGGATGGAACTGCTGCGATTGTGTCCTACGCCGATCAGCAGGACGTAGCCGTCCAGTTGGTGCAGGCGGGCCAGCGGGCCACTGCTGCCAAGTGGAAAGTGAAACGGCGCGTTGTGCGTCAGATAGGCCGCGTTCTTGCCGACAGCCGCAAACGCGAGAACAGGATGCGCGCTCTGCTGCGCGTCGGGCTGTGTGCGAACCGTTTCGGCAAATACGCCCGTCCAGCGCGCCACGGACGCAGGCGCATCGCTGTCGGGAACTGGCACAAGCGTCCGCATCCGTTCCAGGTCTTCGGGCGTGGCAGGCGGATTGGGCCAGCCTGCCGGGTCTACATGGTCAAAATGGAAGGCGGGAACCAGCAGCGTGCCTTCCTCGCCCAGTATCTGCCGGAACGCGCTCACCAGCGTCTCGGCCCCGCCTTCGATCTCACCCACGGCCCGCAGGGACACATGCGCCAGCACGTTCGCGCCCGCCCCAAGCCCGATCTCGCGCAAATCCTCGACAAGTTGTTCCTGTGTCCACATAGCGTTCTCATTATCTGTGCAATTTGATTGCTTGCCTGATAGTTTGCATCAGGTGTCGTTGAAGTGCAAAGTAGTCAAACGGCGATTATACTTATAGCTTCATGCCTGCAATCTTGCTAATAACTTGTTCCTCAAGATGTTGGAATGCTGACAAATTACGTAGAACCGCAAAGTCTGAAACTAAAGCCGCTACCCTTGCCATTGCTCGACTTTCATTAAACTGCTTCAATCGTCTGCCATGCAGTCCGCAAGCCGTGCGCAGTTGTACTTTCAAGACGTCTTTTGGGTCTGGTAAATCTTCCACCCTACGTAACTCAATGGAGGCCAATGGCTGATTGCCGTTTGGGTTGCCTGCCGCCTCACGAATAGCCTGCTGGTCAAACAGAAGCCATGCCTCTGTCATGCGAACTGGAATCACAAGGGCGAATGGAATACTGCCGTATTCAGGCAACTGCGCTAAACTATTGTTAATCTCTTCTGTCCGCGCCTCGACATTCTCGCGTTCTGCGTCTCTGTGAACAAACATTAAATCGCAAGGGTACAGTTCCAATCCTTTACGTATTTTCTCGTGCAAACTGCGTGGTGGCGCGTTTAATTCGCGTATATCAAGCCAGTTGGGTTGAATGGCGTGTTCCGGCAGATGTTGCCGGAGTAACCAAGTCAGTATAGGAAGAAGTGCCTTGTCGGTAGGCCCATCACAGACGAGAGTATATTTTATTTCCTTCAATTTTCCTCCTCCAAAAGAGGAAGGTAAGTTTGCAGGTCTGCTCTGTCAACGACGCGGCGTGGCTTTGCTAGTTTATCAGAATGGACACCGTGCTTTGGTTCCCCCTCACTATGTTGCTCTTGACGCACAACAGGATTTAAATATGCAAGCAAATTGCCTTTGGCAATGGCAGGCTCATTGGCACGTTCGCGCCATGTACCTGGCAGGCAACCAAAATAGGCGCGTTTGTAGCGCTGACCATCGTGAAGCGCCTCTCTCAATTCAGCAATAACAAGGCTGTCATCAGGAACCTGCTGAACAACAGTTGGGGAGTGTGTATTTACAATGACCTGACGCAGCGGGTTATCTGGCCCAACAGCTTCCTCTAAATCTGTCGCTATATCTTGCAGCAGTTGCAGGATGGCTGGAATACGAGCCGGATGGATACCATTTTCAGGTTCTTCCAGGCACAAAACGCCCTGTTCCGTCGGATCCAATTCTAGTACAGCTAAAGCGAGGAAGCGTAATGTCCCATCGGAAAGAGATTGGGCTGGGTGTGTCGTGCCGTCCAATCCTGTCATGGCAAGCGTGAGCAGTTCCCGCCGTTCGTCCCGATCTATGTGGATGCGTCTTACATCCGCTATCAGTTCTGACAAACGCGTAGCGATGCTGTAGAAGATAGGGCTTTCTTCATAGTCAGTTCCCGAATTGCTGAACTGCCCGTTGTTGTGGGCGCGAGCTAATCTATACATCGTCGCTGCAAGATGAGAACCGTCTGTACCAACGCGTGTTGGAGAGGTAAAACTATCAGGCTTGCGAAGTGACGACGGCTCCAACTGAAGCAGTCGCCACGATTCCATTTCGCGTCTTGCAAGCAGTGCGGTTGGGTTTTCTGTCGCATTCGTTGTTGAGAGTACAGTACGCGGCAAGTTTGCCGCTCGCCGAGACAAAGTCCGTCCAACAGGAGTGTCTTCACCTTTACTTCCTTGACGTAACCTTATTCTTCTGTCTGCACCTGATCCTTCCGTTAGGATGAAAGATCGTTCGTAGCGCTTGGAGCGAACAGCGGATGTTCGCCAAGCGATGGCATCTGAGGGAAGGAAGGCCAAATTACTGGAAGCATCCCCTCCCCTAATGTGTGTAAGTTCTTCTTTGAGCAACTCCATCGAACCAAGTGATGTTAAAGTCTCATCAATTCTGTAGGCCAATACAACGGAGTACCGTAAAAAGGTACTGGTCGCTTTCGCGGTTTGTCCCAAGTCATCGACGCCTTCAGGAGGGACAATCATCTCTGCTTCAAAAGACATCTCCGTGTCGTAGTTACTCCCAATGCGGTGAAACAAACTGCGGACACCGGAGGCACGCCCTTGTTCATCACGCACAGATTGAGCAGCTTCGATAAATGAAGAATTAGCAAGAGCACTCAGAAAATGAATAGCATCAAACAGATTAGACTTACCCACGCCGTTCGCGCCGGCAATGCAGGTGAAGGGACCGAAATGAATGTCTACATCAACGAGGTTTTTAAAGCCATTTACCTTTAATCTTGTGAGCATGGTTTACCTGTTCTGTGAAGAATGCTTCCTCACATGGCAATGCTGAATGCCAAGCAAATTGTGTTTAGAACAGGCCCGTAATCTGGCCGTTGTCGTCCACGTCTATGTTTTCTGCTGCGGGGTGTTCGGGCAGGCCGGGCATCGTCATGATGTCGCCGGCCAGGGCGACGACGAACCCCGCGCCCGCCGAGGGACGCAGTTCGCGCACATGGATGTCGAAGTTTGTGGGTGCGCCGCCCGCTTTGGGGTCGTCGCTGAATGAATACTGCGTTTTGGCGATGCAGATACGCAGGTGTCCCAGGTTTTGCGCTTCGAGCCACTTTAATTGTGTCTGCGCCTCGCCCGATAACTGAACGCCGTTCGCGCCGTATACGCGCCGCGCAATGGCGTTCATTTTGTCGGTCAGGCTGTCGCTGCCGTTATAGTTGGGCGCGAAGTTTCCGGGCGTGGCGAGTGCGTCCAGAACCGCGTTGCCGAGTTCGCGCCCGCCCTCGCCGCCGTGTGTCCATACGTCCGCTACGGCCACGCGCCAGCCCTGCGCCTTACAGTGGGCGCGGACTGTTTCGGTTTCGGCCTCGCTGTCCTTGCTGAAGTGGTTGATGGCGATCACAAACGGTACGCCCATCTGCGCCACGTTGCGGGCATGACGATCCAGGTTGGACAGGCCGCGTCGCACAGCGGCCACGTTCTCGCCGTCCAGTCGTTGTTTGCTCACGCCGCCGTGCATTTTGAGGGCGCGAATCGTCGCCACCAGGACGACAGCATCCGGTGGCAGATCGGCGGTCGGGGCCACGATGTCGCAGTATTTCTCGAAGCCCAGGTCGCTGCCGAAACCCGCCTCGGTAACGACGATGTCGCCCAGCTTGCGCGCCACTTTGGTCGCCAGCACACTGCTGCACCCGTGCGCGATGTTGCCGAACGGCCCGCCATGCACGAATGCGGGTGTGCCTTCCAGCGTCTGCACGAGATTGGGTTTGAGCGCGTCGCGCAGTATGGCCGTCATGGCCCCGTGCGCGTTCAGGTCGGCAGCGACAACCGGCTTGCCCTCCCTGGTGCGCGCGACGAGAATGCGTCCCAGGCGTTCCTTCAGTTCAGCAAGCGAACTGCTCAGGCACAATATCGCCATGACCTCGCTTGCGACCGTGATGGCAAACCCGCTTTCGCGCGGTACGCCGTTCGCGCGCCCGCCCAATCCCAGAACGATATAGCGCAGGGCGCGGTCGTTCATGTCCAGTACGCGGGGGAACGTGATCGCGCGCGGCTCGATGTCGAGGCGGTTGCCCTGCTGCATGTGGTTGTCAATCATCGCGGCGAGCAGGTTATGCGCGGCCCCGATGGCGTGCATGTCGCCCGTAAAGTGCAGGTTGATGTCTTCCATCGGCAGCACCTGCGCGTGTCCGCCCCCCGCCGCGCCGCCCTTGACGCCGAAGACCGGCCCCATAGACGGCTCGCGTGTGGCCGAAATCGCCCGCTTGCCCAATCTGCACAATGCCTGCGCCAGTCCAATCGTTACCGTGGTTTTGCCCTCACCGGCAGGCGTGGGCGTGATGGCCGTCACCAGAACGATTTCGCCGTTCTGTTTGTTCTCGTCCGCAAGAAGCCGGTTGACAGTCTCATAGGATAATTTGGCTTTGGCGCGGCCATACAGTTCCAGATCGTCGGGGGACAATCCCAGGTCGGCGGCGATGTCCACAACGGGGCGCAGAACGGCGGATTGCGCGATGGCGAGATCGGTATTCATGGATGTTGGTCAGCCTTGACGAAAATTGATTTTAGTTACGAACAGCGCCGATTAGACCTTGTGAATTAGACCTTGTAAACTTTGCAGGCCCGTTTCGCACAGGAAGCGTTCTTACAAATGATTTGCGTTGATTTGCGTTGATTCGCGTTCATTTGCGGCTGCTCACGTATCGGATTGCGGCGGGCATTCAGTGCGAGCGGCGGCCCAGACGCCAGAAACGTCGGTGGCTTTTGGCAGGCGGGGGAGCGGCGGCGGAAGGAGCCTGATCGGGCCTGAGCAGGTTCTCGCGTCTGCCGGACGCGGCGCTCGCGGCCCTTAGCAGTTGGCCTGCCGGCTCGTCCGCGCGCCCTGCGCCTCGCAGCAAGCTGTAATGGTCGTGCCAGGATTGCAGGGCGCATCGCGCCGCGTGGCTGTAAACGTCCGCGCTGATCTGGCTGCGCGTCCTGTCGCCAAGCGCGGCAAGCCAGCCCAGGAAAGCCACAACGTCCACGCCTTCGCGGTGCAGCTGCATAGCCTGCTCCAAGGGCGTGAGATGCGTGTCCAATAGGGTCGCGTAGGGAAACAGTCGGTGCAGCAGTATTTGGCAGGCTTCTTCGTCCACAACAAATTCGATGCGCTGCGGGCTGAACTCGAATGGGTACGAGGAGCGGGCGCGATTGGCTCGCAGCAGGCGCGCGAACTGCGCCTCGCGGGGCGCGTTGGCGAGCGCTTCTTCCAGTTCAAACCATTGCACGTCCGGCTGAGTGAGCAGTTCGATCAGGTCGGCCACCAGGGCCGGGTTCCAGATCGGGGCGTAGCCGATGTCGTAGTATGTGGCGGCGGAACCGCTTTCCATTCTCACCCAACTCATAGCTTCTTGCCTGTTCCTGCTGTTCCTGCCCGTTGCCGACTGAGCTTGCTCACACCAAATCTGGCAGGATGTTATTTGCTCTGTCCCGCCGCTGTGTGCTGCTGTTCGAGGCGGGCGGTTAAAACCACCGCAGCATAAACACGAAGTTGGCTTGCGCCGACTGGACGCGTCGTTTTGTACTCCACGCAGGTGGAGTTTGCGCCCTTGTTGCGGTGGCAAAAATTAAAATCCAAGCCGCCCATAACCATTTTTTATACGTTCAGCGCGGCAATTCGGGCAGCGCGGCCCGAACCGCTCCGGCGACAAGCGGCGCGACACGGGCAAAATCCGCGTCGCCGCGTACAATCAGGTCGGCGTATGCGCGGGACGGCTCGACATACGTGTTGTGTCCGACGCGGGCGCACTCGCGATAGTACGCGGCGATCCAGGCGGGGTCCGCGCTGCCGCGCCCGCCGTTCATGTCGCGCAATAACCGGCGCAGGGCGCGTATGTCCGCTTCCAATTCCACGAACACGCCGATGTTCAGCCGCGCCCGAACGGCTTCCACATACAGAGTCATCAGCCCCTCGACGATCAACACATCGGGCGCGTCGGGCGCAGCAAGACGCGCATCAAGGTCGGCGACAAGCCGCGCATTGTCCGCCGAGTCGGGATGGTTGTTGTCGGGCAGGTCTTCGCCGGTCGTGGGCGATACGAAGCGCGGCCCGCCGGGCGCATTGCGATAAAAGTATTTGTCCATGCCGGTCAGTTCCACGCCCAGCCCCGCGCCCTGGATATGCAGCGCGTCCACAAGGGCGTTCGCGAACGTGGTTTTACCGGACGCCGACCCGCCCGCGATGCCGACAACGACCGAACGCGCCACGGCTTTTCTCCTCTTGTACGCTCTAGTTTCCGGCTTCAATTTCCTGGCTGCAACTTGCGGGTCTGGTTTAGGGGCGCAGCGCAAGTTCGTTGTGCAAGTTCGTCCCATCTTAGCATTTGTTACCGAATCGGGCGTCCTATTGTGGGCAGATAAAAGTACAGGTGGCGTTCCTTGTCGTTGTTTTCCGCAGTCAGCACAAGAATGCCGTCCTTGCCCTCATTCTTGGGATCGCCCACGCGCACGTCCAGGACGCGGCCCGGAAGCGGGTCGCTGCGCCACGCCAGATCGAAGTCATCGGCCCGCGTCAGCTTCCAGAACGGCTTTTCACGGTTGGCAAGTTTGGGCGTGTACACGACGATGCGGTCGCCGGTCGTGGCATTCGGATCGGCAGCAACGGCAAGGGGGCGTCCATGTTCGAGGCCCACCTCCCAGCGAGCGCGGTCATGCCAGAACGACTGCATAAAGCGCACGTTCGTGGTGAAATCTTTCAGCCCCTCGTAGGTTTGCGTGCCAACCGCCATGCGGACATAGCCCGGATCATTGACCTGCAGCAGGTAGGCCGAGGGGTGCGAGTCGGTTTCGCCCGCCTCGTAGATGGCGGAACTGTCGCCGTAGTTGATGACCATCTGATCGGGCGTGCCTTCCAAAATCAGGGCGAGGCGCAGGTTGGGAGGAGAAGCGAACAAGCGCGTAAAGCTGCTGCCGTTCCACACGTACACGCCCTCGGTCGTCACGATTTGCGATGTGGGCTGCGGGCGCGGTTTTTTGCCTTTAGGCGGCGCAGCGACGGCAGGCGTGACGGTGCGAACGCTGGGCCGGAAGCGTCCCGCAAGCAGCGCGTCCAGGGCCGTGCCGCTGAACTCGCTGGTCGTGTCGGGAACAAACCGCGCGCCGTCCCAATGCGTGACGATCAGCTTGCGCTTGTAATCCGTGGGTTCACGCCCGCCAACGAGAAGGAGAAGATTGTTCTTCTTTTCCTCCACGACCGGCCCGATCTCGATCAGCTTGACCGGGTCGCTGATTGCCGCCGTCCAAGCCTGCGCGAACGTCACGTCGTTCGGGTTGAACGGGCGGTTTCCGTTCTGGGGTCGCGGCGGCAGACTTTGCTGCGCGCGCCCCGGCGTACACGGAAAAGATAGGGCGGCGAGCATGACGACCGCGCCGCTCTGCGCGATGCGCCGGATACGGTTTGCGCGGGACAGACGGAAGGCGCGTAAAGCATGAAAAGGTGCTGCATGTTTCATGCCTTTATTTTAGCGCAAACAACGGCTTATTCCTGCTTTTGACGCATAGCCCTCAGCAAGCGCCTTAATGCAGGCTTTCCACGCCCGCCGACTTGCTCGCGCGTTTTATGTCGGCGGCAACATAACGGGTAAGAAGCTCATAGCCCTGCGCGTTCAGGTGCAGGCGGTCTCCCTCATACAGTTCCGGGCGGATTTCGCCTTCTTTGGAAAGCAATGCTTTTGCCGGGTCTATAAACATCACCCGGCGCTCGCGGCGCAGCAGGGCATGAACCAGCCGCGTCGTCTCGTGATACTGCTCCTGCAGTTTCAAGCGAATGGGCGCGGGAAAAAGGCCGATATACACAAGCCGCGTGTCGGGCAGCGCGGCATGTAGTTTTGTCGTGAACTCCTCCAAATCGGCGACGATCTGGGCGGGGCTGCGGCCATCCGATAGATCGTTGCCGCCCGCATGGAGAACCACCAGTCTAGGATGAAAGGGCGTCACGAGTCGGTCGAAGTAAAACACGCAGTCGGACAACTGCGACCCGCCAAAGCCGTGATTGATGGCGGGCAGGTCGGGAAACGATGTGGCAAGCGGCCACTTGCGTATGTTGGAACTGCCGATGAACAGGATACCGTTTTGAGGCGGCGGCGCAGCCGCGTCGCGTTTTTCAATCGAGGTGACCTCGCCGGCAAAACGCGCAGGGTCAGCGGGGGCATGGTCGGCCAGAAGGTCGGCTGGCAGCAGGCATAGAGCGAGCGCCAGAAGGCTTCCGCAGGCGAAACGGCGATTACACTTCATTTCAGATGTCCCTCCAGTTGCAAAATATAGCCTTGATGCTCTGATTGTTGAAAATATGTTTGCAGGTCTCATTTTACCAGAGTGGAGAGGGTGGCGGCGCACCCGGCTTACGCTTCGCTGCGCTGTAATCCCGGATTCGCAGCAGGCAGGCTTGCGCTCTCAGAAGCCAGCAAACGCAGCGCCTCTTCGGTCAGGCACGTTTCGCCCAATCGGGGGAATACTTTCTCGACGCAGTGACGGTGCATGTCCGTGTCTCGGTCGGTCATCGCGTCCACGACAAAGACGACGTTGTAGCCCAGGTCGTAGGCGCTGCGGGCCGTGGACTCCACGCCCAGGCTCGTCACGACGCCCGCCAGAAAAACTTGCGTTACGCCGCGTCCGCGCAGCATCTCCTCTAAATTCGTGCCGAGGAACGCTCCCGGTCGCCGCTTTGTGACGCGCATGTCGTCAGGACTCTGCTCCAGTTCAGGAACCAGCTCCTCCCATCCGGGGGAGGGCGTCATGCGGGGGCGTCTGGGATCGGTGCGGCCCGGCGCGCCCCCGGTCACATTGACGAGGACGACCGGCAGCCCACGCTCGCGAAAAGCGCGGGCGAGGAGGGCGGCACGGTCTACAACGTCGCTCATAGGGGGAACGGCGGGAACACCGACAATCCCTTTTTGCAGGTCAATCACGACCAGAGCAGCAGACGAATCAAGTGTTGTAAGAGGCAATACAGTCTCCTTCTGATTTCAGACAGGTTTCAAACAGATCTATTCTGCGCGCCTGCCGCGTTACCCCTTGACGTACACGCCCATTTAGCGCAAAATAGGGCCTGTGGGCGCATAGCGCTCTGCGCCGCCTTCCGTGCTGCCGCCATTGACACGCCTTTCGATTATACGCTTCAATCATCGCTCTTATACGACAAATACGATAAGGAACCTGAATTTATGTCCGACGTGAACACAACCTCTAACACAACTTCCGATACGTTGACTGCGCTGAAATCCCGTTACGCCCAACTAGCACGGCTGGAACAGGCAGCGGGACTGCTGGGCTGGGATCAGCAGACGTATATGCCCACCGGGGCCGCGAACGGACGCGCCGAACAATCCGCCGTACTCAGCCAGATAGTCCACCAGATGCTGACCGGGGACGAAATGGGCAAGCTGATCGAAAATGGCGAGGCCGAAACCAAAGGGCAGGACCTGGACAGCGACGATGTGCGCCTGCTGGCCCGCCTGCGGCGCGGCTACGACCGGGCCACCAAACTGCCCGAAGCCCTCGTGATGGAACTCAGCCGCCACGCCTCGCTGTCGCAGGAAGTGTGGGTACGCGCGCGCCAGATGTCGGACTACGATCAGTTCGCGCCCAGCTTGGATAAGATGATTGACCTGACGCGGCAGGCCTGCGAGCATCTGGGCTATCAGGCGCATCCCTACGACGCCTTGATAGATCAATACGAGCCGGGAACCAAGCAGGCCGATGTGGAATTGATGTTTGCCGATATGAAGCCCGGCCTTGTCGCGCTCACGCAGGCCATCGCGCAGTCGAGCAAACCCGTTGACGACAGCCTGCTGCATGGCGACTTTGCATGCGACAAGCAGCGCGCCCTGACCCTGCAAATCGTCAAGGCCATCGGCTACGACACGACGCGGGGGCGGCAGGACGAGGCCGCGCATCCGTTTTGCAGCAATTTCGGGCGCGACGACGTGCGGATTACCACGCGCTTCGACCCGCACTTTCTCAGTCAGGCCGTGTACGCTTCGATGCACGAGGCGGGCCACGCCATGTACGAGCAGGGATCGCCCGCTCATTATGAGGCCACGCCGCTGGCGGGCGGAACCAGTCTGGGCGTCCACGAAAGCCAGTCCCGAATGTGGGAAAACCTGGTCGGGCGCAGCCGCGCGTTCAGCCAGTATTTGTTCCCCCAGGTACAGCACGCCTTTCCCGACGCGCTCGCCAATGTAGATGTCGAAACCTACTACCGGGCCGTCAACAAGGTAACGCCCTCGCTCATCCGCGTCGAGGCTGACGAGGTGACGTACAACCTGCACGTTCTCTTGCGCTTTGAACTGGAATGCGCCCTGCTCGAAGGCAAACTGGACGTGGGCGACCTGCCGGACGCGTGGGACGCCAAAATGCACGAGTATCTGGGCATCACGCCCCCGACCGACGCGACGGGCTGCCTGCAGGACGTTCACTGGTCGGCGGGCCTGATCGGGTACTTCCCCACGTATTCCATCGGCAACCTGCTGTCGGCGCAGCTATGGCACACCATCGGGCAGGCCCTTCCCGACCGCGACGCCCAGCTTTCCCAGGGTCAGTTCGCGCCCCTCTTAGACTGGCTGCGCGAAAACGTCCACGCCTATGGCAGCAAGTTCCTGCCCAAAGAACTGGTCATCAAAGCGACGGGCGAGCCGCTGAACGCCCGCTACTACACCGACTACTTACACGCCAAATACAGCGACATCTACGGCCTCTAATACATAAAAGAGGAAACCACCGCGAAACACGCGAACTACACGAAAAGAAGAGCAAAAAAGAACAAAGCCCAATCCATAGACAGGATTAACAGGATTTGCAAGATTAACAGGATTTTCTTCCGGGGCGGAAGACGACGGTTGAGGCTGCCATTGTCTTCCTCTGTGTGTTCTAAATTGGTGTTTCTAATCTGTGAACATCTGTGTTAATCTGTGGATAACTCCTCGTATTTTCCCTTTCGTTTGTTTCGCGTTTTTCGCGTTGGTAAACATCATGTCGGATTTTGACCGCAGTTTGTCGGACATCAAGGAAGAGATTCGCGAGCGCAGCGACATCGTGGAGATCATCGGCCAGTACACGCGTCTGAAAAAGACGGGCCGTACCTGGACGGGGCTTTGTCCGTTTCATGCCGACAAAAAACCCTCCTTCAGCGTCAACCCGCAGATGGGCATTTACAAATGCTGGTCGTGCGGCGAGGCGGGGTCAGTTATCAAATTTATCGAAAAAAAGGAAAACCTGGAGTTCGTCGAGGCGCTGGAATGGCTGGCGAAACGGACGGGTATTCCGTTTGAGCGCAAGGCGGGCGATCCGCAGAAGGCAAGCGAGCGCGAGCAGGCATATGAACTAAACCGGCTTGCTGTAGAGTTCTTCAAGCAATGCCTGGGGCGCAGCGAGGAGGGGCGGGCGTATGTGGTGCGGCGCGGCCTGCTAGTACCTACCCAAGAGCAATGGGAGATCGGGTTTGCGCCCTTAGACCGGGACGCGCTGGCCTACCACTTGCAGCGGCGCAGCGCGGACATGGAACTCGCGGCCAAAATCGGGCTGGTAAAAGCGTGGGACGGCGGCGGGTACGGCGACGCGTTTCGCAACCGCCTGATGTTTCCGATTCACGATTTGCAGGGGCGCATCGTGGCCTTTGGCGGGCGCGCGATGGACGACCACCCCGCCAAGTACCTGAACTCGCCCGCGTCCCTCATCTTCGACAAAAGCCGTACCCTGTACGGCCTGCATTTCGCCCGCAAGAAGCTGGGGGGCGACACGCCGCCGGTCTTTGTCGAGGGGTACGTTGACGTGATTACCACGCATCAGGCCGGGTTTACGCAGTGCGTGGCGACGCTCGGCACGTCCATGACCGAAGACCACGCCCGAATGCTCGTCAAGTATAATCCCCGCGTCATCATGTGCTATGACAGCGACGGCGCGGGCATCAAAGCGGCATTAAAGGGCGCAGCCATCTGGGAAAGCAGCGGCGTGGAAAACGCCGATGTGCGCGTGGCCCGCCTGCCGGACGGCGACGACCCCGACAGCATCCTCAAGGATCGCCCGAACGGCGCGGCCCTGTTCCAGAAGGCGCTGGACGACGCTATACCCCGCGTGGATTTCCAGATCGAACTGTCCTTGAAGCGGCACAACACGCAGTCGGAGCAGGGCAGGGCGGACGCGCTGGCCGAGTTCATCCCCATTCTCGCCACGATCCGCGAACACACGCGCCGCGACCGCTACGCCCAGAAGTTCGCGTACCTCAGCCCCCTGCACAACTATGATCTGGGCCGCGCCATCAGCAGTCTGCTTGCCGATGCCGAGATGTACGCGCGTCAGACCGACAACGCGCAGTCGCCCCGCGACCGGGGCTACCCGCTCTCGGAAAACGCGAACGGGCAGCCGCTAAATGAACAGGCTCCGCCCCCCGCATGGCGCGGCCCCGACAATCGCCAGCGTCCCAACAATTCCAACAATACCAACAACCCGAATAATCCCAATGGTCAGGGATACGGAAACCGCCCGCCGAACTCCGGCTACAACAACTACAATAATGGCGGCAATGGCGGTTACAACAACGGCTATGGCAGCGCGTCGGCTTGGCCCAACACGCGCGAGGTGATCCGCAAGGGCGAAGGCGGCGCGGCGGGCAGTGGGTACAACAAGGGCGGCTGGAACAAAAACGGGCGCGGACGGCAGGAAGGGCCGGCCACAGATGGCTCGCCTCCCTCCCTCGACATGCCCGCGCATACGGGCGCGGAAAAGGCCGAGCGGCAGCTATTGCGCGCCCTGTTCAGCGCGGATTGGCGCGTCTACATCCTCAACAACATGCAGGTCAACCTTCTTGTGACGCCGTATGGCAAGCGCCTGTATGACATCATCGCGCGCATCCCGGCCAACAGCGAGGGCGCGATTGATGCGCCGCCCATCCTGCACCGCGCGCAAAACGAAGAGGAAGCCGCCGCCGCACAACTATCTGAAGAACCCTCCGAAGAACAGGCCGGCAAACCACCCCGGAACGCTGCATTCGGCGACTCCCTAAAATTCTCTGATTTTATTCAGGAGGTGCTAGAGGATTCTACGTTCATCGCGTCGAATGAGCGATTGAATGAAGCGGCAGTAGCAAACTGTATCGCGCGTTTGAAAAAACACCGGGACGAACAGGAAATGCGCGCCAAAAGCGCCCTGCTGTACGACATGGAGCAGCTTCCGCCCGAACAGCAGCGCGCCGCCATGAATCAGTATCTCGAAAAAATGCGCGCCCTGCGCGGCTCGCCCCCCGGCGAAGACGCCGCGTAACGTCGCGCGAAACAGTGCAAAATAGTGTGAATGCAATACCTGTCCGAACTCTGCCTGAACAGCAGGTCGAGCGGGGCAAGAACCCGGCGGCACACGGATGACAGCCGGGCGAAGCGCGAAAAAGGAGAGTGTCGGAGTGGGAGTTACCAGCGTCGCCGCGAACACGGCTATGGGAACCAACGAACTGCGCCGCCTGCTGGATCAGGGCAGGGATCGCGGTTTCCTCACCTACGATGAGATCCACGACAGCGTGGGGCAGGACGATGACAGCGGCGACTTTGTCGAAGACCTGATCGAACTGTTTGCGCGCGAGGGCATCGCGGTCGTGGCCCGCGCTCCCCACCACAAAGACTATGTCGCGCCCCTGACTCTGGAACGCCTGCCCGCCTCGTCCCGCGTCAAAGACATTGAAATCGAGGCCGAACTGCCCTCCCTCGAAGGCGTTCCCATAGACGACAGCGTCCGTTCGTGGCTGCGCGAGATCGGCAAGACTCCCCTGCTTTCCCTCGCCGATGAGGTATGCCTCGCCAAGCGCATCGAGCGCGCGACCGAAGACCCCCGCGCCGCCAAACGCGCTAAAGATACCCTGACCCAGGCCAACCTCCGCCTTGTCGTGAGCATCGCCAAAAAGTACAGCGGGCGCGGCATGTCGTTTCCCGATCTGATACAAGAGGGCAACATCGGCTTGATACGGGCCGTGGACAAGTACGATTATCGGCGCGGCTACAAGTTCAGCACGTATGCGACGTGGTGGATACGGCAGGCGATTACGCGTGCCCTGGCGGATCAGGGCCGCACCATCCGCATCCCCGTTCACATGGTCGAGACCATCAACCGCGTGGTAAAAACCTCCAGTATGCTTTTGCAGGAGCATGGCCGCGAACCCACACTGGAAGAGATCGCAAGCGCCATGCGCCTGACCGTGGAGCGCGTGTCCGAGATCATCCGCATCGCCCCCGAACCTCTTAGCCTCGAAACCCCTATCGGCGAGGAAGAAGACAGCCACCTTGCCGATTTCGTCGTGGACGCCGACGCCCTGCTGCCCGCCGATGCGGCTTCACAGCGGATGCTGCGCGAGCGCATTGACGCCGTCCTGAACCATCTCACGACCCGCGAACGCGACGTTTTAGTCATGCGCTTCGGACTGGAAGACGGCTGCCAGAAGACGCTGGAAGAGGTCGGCAGGCATTTCCGCGTCACTCGCGAGCGCATCCGCCAGATCGAATGCAAAGCCCTCAAAAAGCTGCGCCACCCCTATTACAGCCACTATCTCCGCGCCTGCTTCGAGTGGCAGTAAAACACAACCAGGCGCATACATCTTACGTTTTGTGCCAGCATCCGCGCAGGCAAAAACACAACGGCATCGCGGCCCTTCTCATACATGACAAGCATGAGGAGGGCTTTGTTACTACGAATACTCTTATCAATCTTTGATGTTAAAACACGTTGTTGCAGACCCGTAGGGCCGGGGCTACAACTGTTTAAAGCCCGCTTGCTCGCCTTGCGTTATTGACAACACGAACCTGTTGTTGATACTTGGTATGTCAATGTCCAACGTAATAAACATTGATATTGCTTGCAACGTATATAAATAATTTGCAATAATTTGTGCCAGCAGACGGGCTTTCAACAGTTGTAGCCCCGGCCCTACACAGCGCCCTTGTTGAAGTCTTAACCAAGTTTAGTTTGTCGTCAGGACAGAAAAAAGTCGCAGGTGAATTATGAACATTACAAAACTGCGTCTACTGGCGCGTAATCATGGCGTGGCGGGAACGCTGCTCGCCGGGGCGTGGCTGCTGTGGCGGACAGTTGGAACGCGGCGCAGGCGTTTTGTGCTGTATGTGCTGACGGGAGCCGCGCTTGTATTCCTGGTGTGGCCCGTACATTGCCACATGAGGCCCTACCAGCCACCTGCATGGCAGGCGCTTTACAGCGCGCCGGAGCCGTCATTACCGGACACGCTGAAACAACCCCTGCGCGTGACGTTTCTGGATGTGGGCAAGGGCGACGCTATTGTTCTGGAAACGCCAAGCGGCAAGTGCCTGGTCGTGGATGCGGGCGGGACGCTGGGGCGCAATGATGACCGGGGCCGTACAGTCGTCGCGCCGTTTCTGCGTGCCCGCAAGCGCAAGCGCATTGACCTGCTGCTGCTCACGCACCCGCACCCGGATCATGTGGGCGGCGCGGCGACCCTGATCAATCAATTTCCCGTTCTGAGCCTTGTGGACAACGGGCTTGACTCGACGGTCGCCTCGTACAAGTCGTATCGCGAGGCAGCCGGCAAGCGCAACGTGCCGTGCATTGTCGCGGCGCGTGGCTGGTGCATGGACTGCGGCGACGGCGTTGTTCTGCGCGCCCTCGCCCCTGACAAGCCGCTCAAAGACCTGCCAAACGTTGTCCTGCCTGCGCCGCTCGCCAGACGCGCCGGGAAAGTCCGCCTGCCGCAAAAAGAGAAAACGATTGTGGACACAACCGGCAACAGGGAAGTGAACAACAGCAGTGTCGTACTGCGCGTGGAGTATGGCAAAACTTCCTTGCTGCTGACCGGCGACGCCGAAGCCGAGTCGGAAAACGAAATGCTGCAAAGCCGCCAGCCGCTTGCCTGCGACGTGCTGAAAGTGGGACATCACGGCAGCAATAAATCCACGTCCACGCGCTTTCTCCAGGCTGTCAAACCCCGCTACGCCGTGATCTCCGTTGACACCGACAACCGCAACGGCCACCCCGCGCCCCCCGTTCTGGAACGCCTGCAAAAAGCCGGGGCGCAAATCTTCCGCACCGACCAACACGGCAATGTAACGTGCGTGTCCGATGGCCGCGCCGTGCGCGTTGAAACGTCCCGACCGCCTGCAAAACACGAGAATCAGTCGGCAACGAATGGCGGGTTATGACAGCCGAATGCGCTTTGCGAAACGCCGACACGGGCGAAGTGGTCGTGCCGCATCTTGAAATCGCGCGCACGGTCTGGCAGAATACGGTCGGGCTGATTGGCCGCGCCCGGCTTGCCTTAGACGCGGGATTGTGGCTGCATCCATGCAATGGCATCCATACGTTCGGGCTGCGGTTTGCGATTGACGTGCTGTTTCTGGACGGGCAGGGGAGTGTACTGCGCGGGGTTTCTGATCTAAAGCCCTGCCGTATTTGCGGGCCGGTCTGGAAGGCCAAAACCGTCGTGGAACTGCCTGCGGGAACGCTAAGGCAAAGCGGGGTCATGGTCGGCACGCGCCTGGAACTTGCTTCCGCATCTCGCTAAGGTATACTCGTATATCTATAATCGTATATCAAGGCAGTACAGGACAGCAAAGAACAATTTGCCGGACGCGCAGACGACAACAGGCACGAGGATACAAGATCATGTTCACCCCCTTTCAAAACGAACCCTATGTGAATTTCAGCGACGAGCGCCCGCGCCGCAAGATGGAAGAGGCGCTGGCCCGCGTGGCGCAGGAAATGGGGCGCACGTACCCGCTTGTGATCGGCGGACAGCGCATCGAAACGCAGTACAAGACAACCAGCTATAACCCCGCGCACATCGGGCAGGTCGTGGGGCATGTGTGCGACGGGTCGAGTGAGATGGCCGAGCGGGCGATACGGGCCGCTACCGAGGCTTTTCCGGCCTGGTCGCGTGTGCCGTTTGAGGTACGCGCCCGCTATCTGGTCAAGGCCGCCGCCATTCTGCGCCGGCGTATTTATGAGTTCAGCGCGTGGATGGTGGTCGAGTCGAGCAAAAGCTGGAATGAGGCGTATGCCGATGCCGCCGAAGCCGTAGACTTTTTGGAGTTTTATGCCCGCGAAGCCGTCCGATTGGGCGGTTCGCACCCGACCACGCCCGCTGTCGGCGAGGAAAACGAGGTGCGGTATCTGCCGATGGGCGTGGGGGCCGTCATTGCGCCCTGGAACTTCCCGCTTGCGATCATGGCGGGCATGACGATGGCTGCGGTCGTCACGGGCAACACGGTCATCATGAAGCCCGCCGAGCAGACGCCCGTGATCGCCGCCAAGTTTTTTGAACTGCTGGAGTCGGTCAACCTGCCGCACGGCGTCGTGAACTTCGTGCCGGGGCCGGGCGAGATCGTGGGCGAAACGCTGACCGGATCGCCGAACGTGCGCTTTGTGTCGTTTACGGGCAGTCGCGAGGTGGGCCTGCACATCCATGAGCGTATCGCCATACATCAGCCCGGTCAAAAGTGGCTGAAGCGGGCCGTCCTGGAAATGGGCGGCAAAGACGCCATCATCGTGGATGAGGACGTGAATCTCGACGCGGCAGCGATGGACGTGGTCGCGTCCGCGTTCGGGTTTCAGGGGCAGAAGTGCAGCGCGTGTTCGCGCCTGATCGCCCATACCAAAATCTACGATGCTCTGCTCGCCAAAGTCGTGGAACGCGCAAGCCGGCTGACGGTCGGCGACCCGACGCACTTCAGCAACTACATGGGGGCGGTGATTGACGAGGGCGCGTACCAAAAGATCCTCAAGTACATCGCCATCGGGCGCAACGAGGGGCGCATTGTATTGGGCGGCGAGGACAAGGAAGAACAACTGCCCGAAGGCGGCTACTTCATCCATCCCACCATCATCGCCGATGTGGACACTCACGCCCGCATCGCGCAGGAGGAGATTTTCGGCCCCGTCCTGAGCGTGATCCGCGCCAACGACTTTGCCCACGCTTTAGAGATCGCCAACAGCACGGATTACGCCCTGACCGGGGCCGTGTTCAGCTACAACCGCGACCATCTGGAGCAGGCGCGGCACGAGTTCCACGTCGGCAATCTGTACCTGAACCGCAAATGCACGGGCGCACTCGTGGACGTGCAGCCCTTCGGCGGCTTCAACATGAGCGGCACGGACAGCAAGGCGGGCGGGCGCGACTATCTGACCCTGTTCCTCCAGGCCAAAAGCGTGTGCGAGCGCTGGTAGATCGTATTTGGTGCGCGGGCGCAGAAGGCAGGCAAGATGAGTCAAGGCAATAAATTAACTCGGTTTGGTCTCAGCAACTTCAAGTCGTTCCACTATCTGGAAGACATCGAACTGCGTCCGCTCACCGTCCTCGTGGGAGCCAACAGCGCGGGCAAAAGCTCAGTTCTGCAAAGCCTGCTGCTGCTAAAACAAACTTTGGAAGCGGACCGTTTCAGCGGCGTCCTCAAGTTCGACGGCGAGTGGACGCACCTGGGCAGCTACGCCAACGTGATCTCCGACTTTGACACGACCCGTAAATTGGAGTACCGGTTTTCCATACAAAAGGAATTGCCTCTGCCACCTGAACAAGGGTTCGCCCGTGAGATATTTAACTACTATTTTCCAGATGTTCGTATTTCGGATGAGAGACTTCAAGATCCTATTGTCATTTCCGCAGACGTTTTGATACGTTTCGACATAGATCATGAAGAAGGCTCTACAAGTGTCGAGGAATTTACTGTCAACTTAAGAGTGTCTGATCTTATGGTAGAAGATCAGGCATCCGTGTTTTCATCGTTTAACAATGGAGCGCGAGTGGCACTCACTCACGTCAGGTTACGGGGTCTCTTGAGTTCAGAGGTCACGCCTATCGGTGTCGAGTTCGACAAATTTTGGCCTAAAGCTGTCATCTTCCGAAATCATTTTCAGCACAGTCAGTCAAACAAATCACAAGATATTAATTTACCGTTAGCCTTTCTGCCGAGCGTTGAAAACATTCTGCGCTATCTAGAAGAACGGCTAACAACGCAGATAGAGTATCTTGGGCCGTTACGGGCCGATCCTCGCCCCTTTTACCCAATAGAGGAAACGGCAGACGTAGGAACGCGTGGCGAGTCAACTGTGCCTTACCTGCTTCGCCATCAGAACGACACTATCCAGTATGTGCCGTCGCCTATGGCCGCTGTTCAGGAAACGACACTGCTGGATGCGACAAACCACTGGCTGCGCGCCATGAAGGTAACGGACTGCCTGAGTATCAATCCGGTCGAGTCTATTGCCTATGTCGCCGCCATTCAATCCCGGTCTGCCTCTACCAAGTCGGTGAATCTGTCGCAGGTCGGGTTTGGGGTAGGGCAGGTGCTGCCTGTTCTCGTAGCGGGTTTGAAGGGGCCGAATGACTCGACCCTGCTGCTGGAACAGCCGGAAATCCATCTGCACCCGCGTCTGCAAGCGATGCTGGCGGAGTTTCTGATCTGCACCGTGCAGGGCGGCAAAACCGTTGTGGTGGAAACGCACAGCGATCATCTGATAAACCGTCTAAGGCGGTGCATCGCCGAGGATACAACGGGTACGCTCGCAGACATGGTCAGCATTCTGTTTGTCCATCCAGGTACGCAAGACAACCCCAGTTCTTACATTGAGGAACTAAAGATTGACGAAACGGGAAACATCGTCAACTGGCCGCCGGACTTCCTGAGCGAAACCGCTAATGAGTCGCTGGCGATCCTGCGCGCCGGACAGCAAAAGGTGGCGGCGACGCGTCCATGAAGTGCCTGCTTGATATGGGACTGCTGATGCTGGATGCTGCCGCCTGGAACACGGATCGGCAGCAATGTTTACGTCCCATGCTGGCGATGGCCGTTCATACGGATTGGCTGCTGCGTTACCGTGTCCGTCTATCGTGGTCGGACGATTTTTTTAACGGCTTTCCCTGGAACCAACCGGCCACGCCGCCCGAACTAATCGACTACTGCGTGAGTTTAACGCAGTTCCACAGCCAGATACAGGCAAACGGACTGCTGGTTGCATCGGGACGCTTGCCCGACGCCCCGTTGCCGACCGTGGTTCCTGATCCTGTCGCCGATGAGCATGTCAGTTCATTCCGAGAGTTGTGGCTGCATCTGCTGGCGGGGATGATTTGCCATGTGGACGCGCCGCAGAACGGAGTGGCTGTACCGACATGGGAGCGGCAGGACATGTCGCCGCATCGCGAGCTTATCGTACAGAATGCTGTATTGCTGAACGCCTTTGTAGACCGTATACCTTTGCTGAAAGCGGAGGCAGATTGGCAGTCGTTCATTCAGCAGTTCCACAGGCCCGACCTGAGCGGGGTACGTGTCGCGGTGTTGGGAGGGCAAAGAGCCGCTTTTGAACGGGCGCAGCAGCGGCTGATGGACATCTACAATATGACGGAGTGCCGCCGCCTGCCGCCCCATTATGAGGAAAACCGCACCCAGCAGGAAACTCAACAACGACTGAACCAGATTGACCTGCTGATAATCTGCACGAACCGCCTGAAACACTCCGACACAGGACAGATCAAAAACATCGAAGACGCGGGTTCGTTATCCTGCAACATCATCCGTCTCAACAGTGACAGCACGGATCAGATTGTTCAGGCGGTAGTAGACTATTATCGAACATGACGCGCAATCTTTGTCGTTCGGTTCTTGCCCGGAATTTGCGTTTGAGCCTTGACAGCAACAGGAAGCGTTTGCTATAATGATTATCGTGAGCAACACTCATGCGGGAGGTTTGATGTGCGCCGACGTGGCTCAGTGGTAGAGCAGCTGTTTCGTAAACAGCAGGTCACCAGTTCGACTCTGGTCGTCGGCCTTAATACATGATTGATCGCTATACGGTTATTTGAAACGAAGAGACCTTGACGATAACACACGTCGAGGTCTCTTTTTGTCGTGCCGCTATTCTCGCTTTATGGAGTGATCGTATTATGAATACATCGCCCGGTACGCGTTGATCTGGGCGAGCAGTTCGTCGGCGGACATGGGCAGGTATTCCTGGGGGATGTTGATGGGCGCGACGCGTATGCCGAAGGGCCGGTACAGGGGCGCGACGAACCGATTGGTCTGCATCAGCCAACTGCGCTTCAGTCCGACGCGCGCCCATACGGTCTTGGGGTCGTTGAGCGTGATGCCGACAAAACGGTAGCCCAGGCTGTATGTGTATACGTCCTTGATCTCGTCCCAGCGCAGAAAGCCCATCTGCGTACAGATCGTGTGGATCGTGATGCCCTGCGAGGACACCGTCACTATCGGCTTGGACTGCTGTTTGAGTTTGCGGGAAACGAGCAGATAGAGAACGGGAATCTCCGCCAGCAGAATCCAGCGCATCATGTTGAGGAAACCATAGGCGGGAAAAGGCGACAGACTTAACATGCCAAACGTAAGTAAAATAATGGGCAGACCGATGCAAAGACAGCGCAGGCGCAGGCGGTGCAGCGCTTTGCGCGTGTCGGAGTAGATCGTCGTCGGTTCTTGAACATTCAGCATGAGGAACTCCCCCGACTGCGCGGTGGCGCTTGTACCCTGCGCCTGAATGAGGTTTGCACACGCGGCGGCGCGCGGGTCGGGCGGCATGACGCATGATGTACCGGTTTGCGCCGCTTGGCACACGCGCGAATCCACGCTTATGCCCCTGACACTATCTCCGGATAGTGGCGTCTATTAAGAGTATTGTAGCATCATCGGGGCGAACATGGCAATAATCCGGGGAGGAACGCGCCGGTGCGTGGAGAACACATAAACATGGAAATACGCGCCGTCACCAGACCACTCGCCGGCCTGAGCCTTCCCACCGTCCGACCCTGGATCACCCGTTCGCCCTTTATGCGTTACAGCAGCGCAATCGTTGTCACCTGTGTGGTCGGCGTACTGCGTCTGGGCCTGCATCCTCTGCTTGCGGCCCGCGCGCCCTTCGGACTGTTCTTTCTTTCCGTAGTCTTCACATCGTGGGTGGCAGGGTTCGGGCCGGGGCTGCTGGCTGTCGCACTGGGTCTCGTTTTCGGCCTGTACTTTGCCGACTCGCCGAAAACCGGGCTTACTCTCGGCACTGCCGAATGGATCGGTTTGACTAACTTTGTGCTGACGGGCATCCTTATCGCGGCGCTCAACGAAAAGCAGCAGCGGGCCAAGTGTCTCGTAGACGCCAATGTCCGGGAACTGCATGATAAGCAGACGCTGCTGGAACAGAAGCAGGCGGAGGTAGAAGCGCTCAATACGCGCTTGCAGCGCGCCATGCAGGAGACGCATCACCGCGTCAAAAACAACTTGCAGGTGGTGTCCGCCCTCGCCGACATGCAGGTGGAACCGGGGGATACGACCGTTCCCGCCGCAGCCATCGAGCGGATCGGCACACATGTCCGCGCCCTGGCGACAATTCACGACCTGCTGACACAGGAGGCGCGCGAAAGCCGGAACGCCGACACCCTGCACGCCAAGACCATACTGGAGAAGCTGCTTCCCCTGATACGCGCCACGGTCGGCGACCGCGCCGTCACCTATAAGGCCGACGACATTTCGCTGTCAGCCAAGCAGGGGACGGCGCTGGCTCTGCTCGTCAACGAACTGGTCAGCAACGCGGTCAAGCACGGCATGGGCGAAATCGAGATCGCCCTGCATGTGCAGGGCGACACAGCCCGCTTGGAAGTGTGCGATGACGGGCCGGGATTTGCCGCCGATTTCAACCCGCGCAAGTCCGCTAACACGGGCCTGGAACTGATTGACAGCGTGGGGCGCTGGGACCTGGGCGGCGCGGTCGCCTTTGAAAACGTCGCGCAGGGCGGGGCGAGGGTCGTTGTCACCTTTCCCATTCCCACCCTGCCCGCGCTGCCCTAACCTTTTCCTGCTGCTGACACCTTTCTTGTAACCGTCATGCGACGGCTGTGATGCTGCTTTACCCCTTTTAGACGCGCGCGGGGGACGTGTCCACCTGCGTGAGCGTCCATCGGTCATTGATGCGCTGCACGATCATGTCCAGGTACACGGTGCGGGTCTGTCCGCCCTGATCCTGATAGTCGTGGCGCGCTAAGACCTGATAGATGCCGGGCGCTTTGGCATGGACGCGATACGCATTGAAGTTCGTGGTATGGGCGCTGCGCAAAAAGTCGCGCGTCATGTCCAGATAATCGTTGGGGGCGAGCGAGTATTGGTAGCGGCCTTTTGCGAACACCGAGATGTTGACGGACGGATCGGTCAGCGGGGCCAACAGGGCGATGTCCTCATTGCGGAACGAGTCTTCCAGGTCGTACACGGCGCGGCGCAGGTCGGGATCGTCCTTCCATCGGTCGTCGTCGCGATGGTTCAAGTAGTAGTCGTCCCGCGCGCCGCTGTAGGGTCGGTAGTCGCCGTGAACATACAGCGGTATGTCAATGAACACGCGTCCGGGCGCGGCGAATACGACGGCGCTGCGGTCTATAAAGGGCGGAAAGATGCCCACATAGAAGCTGAACGGCGAAATCACTGTGCGCCCATAGTCGCGGCCCACGGCATAATGCGGATACGAATAGTAGTGGTTCGGAAAGTACGCGTCAAAGCGATGATCCGTGAACGCCGCGCCCCGGCGCAGGGTCACGCCGTTGTCAAAGCGCCGCTCGTCCTGCGAGTGCGTGAACCGAACGCGCTCCTCATCACGGGTGCGGCCCCGGTCGCCGCGCGCATCCTCCCGGCCCCGGTCGTCCCGCCCTCGCCCCGCGTCCGAGCGTCCCCCATCGCGTCCCTGCCCTGCGTCGGAACGGCCCTCATCCCGTCCGCCGCGTCCTCGATCCTGTGCATTCGCGGCAGTCGGAACGGCCAGCGTCGCGCCCAGCGCGCAAACCAGCGCAAACGA
The DNA here is from genome assembly GCA_965277875.1 of Chthonomonadaceae bacterium. Taxonomy (GTDB): domain Bacteria; phylum Armatimonadota; class Chthonomonadetes; order Chthonomonadales; family Chthonomonadaceae; genus CAWFQB01. The sequence continues at coordinate 5,475,269 of CBDIDV010000002.1, forward strand.
CAGCAATACGCGTTTGCCGCTGCGCACATCGAAAGATTTCACTTGCATTTGATTTTACCTTTTGGTCTTCGTTCTTGTCGGTATTATGTTGTAATGACCCGGAGAAGGGACGGGCGCAGCATAAAATCAGCGTCCCTTTCCGCTATACTATACGGAAACGGCTGCGGAAACAGTTCGTGACAGCCTCCGGCTCGCCTGCCCCAGGATCGGCAGACCGCGACAAGCCAGAGTCACATAGACACTCGCAGGAAATCCGCCCATGCAAAACCAATTCCAAGCGCCCTCGCCGAACATCGAGACGACAATCTGCGTCGTGTCGCCCGCCGAAACAGCCGAAGTGGAAACGGCGCAGGCTCTTTTGAACGCACAGGCCGTCACTGACCTGCTCGTGAAGACGCAACATAATATCCGCCGCCGCAATGTGCGGCTCTGGATGCTCTACGTCATACTAGTCGGCATTTCCTGTTTGCCGCTTATGCTGTTGCCAAACACTGCTCTCGTAACCTATTCTTTGCCCCTCGCTGTCGGTATATCCGCATTGATGCTAGGTTTGTTTTGGGTTGTGTCCCGAAACACTTCTATAAATTTTGATGAATTGACGCGCTTAGGAGGCCGAAAAGCGATTCCTATGCTAATGGAGGCCCAACGCTCCACTGCTGTACGGATAAACCGAGAGGTGGTTCGTGCTAATCTGTTAAACTGCCTTCCGCAAATGCAAGCTGCCGACGCAGTTTTGGTGACAGCCAGTGATCGTCACTACCTGAATGAGATTTTGAGATCATACCTTCTCCATACACAGTCAGGGCGCGACTTGCCCCTTGCTCTGGCGACACTAAAAGCCTATGCGCAAGTTGGGAACGCGAGTGCCATTCCAGTGGTAGCGCAACTTGCCGACATGAAGCCGCGCAACGAGAGTCAGCGCATCTTGAAGCAGGCGGCACAGGAGTGCCTGCCCCTGCTTCGGGCGCGTGTGGGTGGCCTGGAACCGGAACAAACCCTGCTTCGCGCCTCCACTTCCAACACCGTTACGCCGGACACGTTGCTTCGCGCCGCCATGCCCGTCACGAACGCGCCGGAGAGCGAACTGTTGCGGGCAGCGGATGGCAAAGAGGCAGCGTCAGATTGATGCGGCGGGCAAATAGTGGGCAATATCGGCAGCAGTCCCAATATCGAGGAACACGAGCATGGACGAGATAGCGCAGATCAACATACAACGCTGGCAGGCGCTTGCGGACGCGGACGCGCTGTTTACCCGGCCCCTGCTTGACCTGACACCCGATGCGGCGCGGGAGTTTGTGGACGGCGAGGGCTTGCCGGGCGATGTGACCGGGAAGAACGTGCTGTGTCTTGCGGCGGGCGGCGGGCAGCAGTCCGCAGCCTTTGCCCTGCTCGGCGCGAACGTCACCGTGTACGATCTTTCTGAGGCGCAATTAGAGCGTGACCGGCAGGCGGCGGCGCATTACGGCGTAAACATCCGGGCGGTGCAGGGGGATATGCGCGACCTGTCCGCGCTTGATACGGATGCCTTCGATGTGGTGTATCAGCCGTTCTCTATCGGCTATGTGCCGGATGCGACTATCGTGTTCGCGCAGGTGGCGCGCATCCTGCGTTCGGGCGGCCTGTACTACGTCGCCAATGACAACCCGTTCTTTTGCGGCCTGAGCATGTCCGACTGGAACGGCGAAGGATACGTCCTGAAAATGCCGTATCAGGACGGGGCCGCGTACATCAGCCCCGACCCGGATTGGGTGTACTCCCGCAGCAGCAAGCCTTTGCCGGAGGTGCGCGAAGCGCGTTTGTATCGGCACACGCTCGCGAACACGCTCAACAGTCTGCTCCAATTGGGCTTCACCCTCGTGCATATATCCGACAGCAAGCACATCTATGCCGACCCGGACGCCGCGCCGGGAACCTGGGATCATTTCATGGCTTACGCGCCCGCCTACGTCGGATACTGGCTGCGTTATCAGAGCAGGGCGGGTGAATAAATGCGCGCCTGCCGATAATAGCAGGCAGAGAAAGGTTGTGACCAAATGCGGTTGACAACAAGCCGACTGTTGCTGCGTGAGTTCGTCGTAGAGGATTGGCGGGCGGTGCGGGCGTATCAGTCCGATCCGCTGTACACGCGTTATCACGCCTGGGAACAGCCTGCCGAGGCCGAGGCCCGCGCGTTCGTCGGGCGGTTTGTGTCTCAGCAGCAGGAGCAGCCGCGCGTCAAGTTCCAGTTCGCCGTCGCGCTTCGCGAGGGTTTCGCGGACGATGCTGCGACCGGTCTCCCAGACACGATTTCGGCATCCGGGCGGCTTATCGGCAACTGCGGCCTGCGTATCACGGACGCATCCACGCGTGAAGGCGACATTGGCTACGAGTTTGACAGCAGGTACTGGGGGCAGGGCTATGCGACCGAAGCGGCCCGCGAGATGCTGCGCCTGGGGTTTGAGGAACATGGCCTGCACCGAATCGGGGCGGGGTGTGTGGCGGACAACGCCGGCTCGGCCCGCGTACTGGAAAAAATCGGGATGCGACGCGAAGCGCATCTAAAAGAAAAAGCGTATTTCAAGGGGCGATGGTGGGACAGCCTGCTTTACGCAATCCTTGATCGCGAGTGGCAGGCACGGCAATCTATGCCCGCGTCGGAGAGGGCAGCAAGTGAGCAGGCGCGAACCCATTGAGCCGCCCAATGTCGCTCGTCGTTCAGAGGAAGGATAATCACGTATTATGCAATGGGAGTTCTTGGGCGTACAGCAGATGCAGGAGAAAAACGCGGCGGGCAAAGGTTATGTGTACGCGCTGTCCATGTGGCGCACGCCGGTTCCGGGCGGCTGGCTGATCATAACGCTCAACAGCCGCAGCAACAACCCGCAGCCGACACAGAGTTTCTACCCCGACCCGCAGCACGTATGGACGGGCAAGACACCCGCCGAGGCCAACTACCTTCTGCGTCCGGCGGGCGCGGGCGCGCTGCCCTCCGCAGATACGCTGCTGCTCCCCGCCGGGGAAGAAACAGAAGGTAAGTAGGCAAACAGCAAACACAGAGTAGGCCGCGCCTGCTACCCGCCTGCCTGGGTGGCGTTGGGAACGCGGTAGGCCGTGATGATGCCGTCGCGCAGGGGCATGAGCGTACAGATAAATTCCGGGTCTGTGGTCAGCAGCCGGGTCACTTCGCGGACGCCCTCATTGTTCGGCGTGTGGTCGTCGCGGTCGAATATCGCGCCGTGCCAGAGCATGTTGTCAATGCACAGCACGCCGCCCGGACGCAGTTTCTCCTTGATGACGGCAAGCGAGGCTGGATAGCCGTGCTTGTCTATGTCGTTGAACATCAGGTCGAAGGTTCCTTCGGTCTGACGGAGCGTTTCCACGGCCTCGCCCACATGATACTGCACGATGTCGTCGTACCCCAGAAGCCCCAGATACCCCCGCGCCCGCTGCGACAACGCCTCGTCCCACACCACATGATGCACCACGCCGCCGCCGTTTTCGCGCACGGCGCGGGCAAACCAGGCGGTCGAATAGCCGTAGCCCGAACCCAGCTCGAAGATGCGCGTCGCCCCGGTCATGCGGGCCAGTTGGTACAGATAGTAGCCGCCCGCCACGCCAATGATCGGGAACTTCACCTCGCGGGCGTAGGCTTCCATTTCCTGCATGATGGCGTCGCGGGGCGGCACGAGGCTTTCCAGATAAGAGGGCAGCAGGGGGTGGTACATCGCATCGGGCATTGCGTTCTCCTTCGTGTCGGCCTGATAGAGGCTTCGCCTGGCATGGTCTTCGCGTCGCGTTGTTTATTTTCGCTTTGCCGCCCCTTGTGGGTATACTTTCTCTGCATCGAGCCGAGTATAAGCACGTTCGGCGGCGTGGACGTGTCCGGTTCTTACTTCATTCTTTAGCGATCATATTGCATGGCCTGTGCGGGGGAGCGTTTATGGAGCGGTTGATTGTGCAGTCGGACGTGATTTTTTCAGTAGGCTATAACGCCAGAAAGAACGACCTTGAGATACAGTTCCGCGACGGCAGCATGACCCGGTTCCTCGCGGTTCCGCCTGCCGTGTACCTGGACTTCATGAATGCGGAGGAGAAAGACGACTTTTACAGCCGCAAGATCAAAGATCAGTACGTGTTCCGCAAGTTCGCGCAGCCGGAGCAGGAAACCGCATAGTTTGGGTGGAGTGAAGGCCGTGGACGGTATGCAGGGACAGAACGAGACCGCTGAGAAAAATGGGGCCACCCCGGTTGCGCCCGATGCTGCGCCGCGTGGCACATGGATCGGCTACGTCGCGCCGATGGCGCTGTTCATGATCTTGACGCTGCTGGAAGGCAGTGCCGGCAAAACGAACTATGTGTGGCTGTATATCGCGAAGACGCTTGTTGTCAGCGCGGCCCTGTTCGCGTTCCGCGCCCCGCTGCGCGATTATCGTTTTGAAATCCGCGCCCTGCTGCCCGGCCTGCTTGTGGGCCTTGCCATATTTGCCGAATGGCTGCTGCTAACGCCCCTGACCTCGGAACATGGCATACTGCATCTGCCGCTCGGCAGCCGCGTCGCGTTCGATCCCAATACGCTGACCGAACCGCAGCACATCCTGTTTCTTGTGTTCCGCTTGTACGGGCTGTCCGTGATGGTTCCTCTGATGGAAGAGTTGTTCTGGCGCTCGTTCCTCATCCGATACATCACGACCGAAAAGTTTCTGACCATTGCGCCGTGGGCGTTTTCGTGGGGGGCGTTCGGGGCGGTCTGCGGCGCATTCGCCCTGTCGCATCCCGAATGGCTTGCGGCCCTCGTCTGCGCGGGCGCGTATGGCCTGCTGTTGCGCCAATCGCGCAGCCTGTTCGCGTGTTTCGTCGCCCACGCCACCACCAACCTCGCTCTGGGCCTCTACGTCCTGACAACCCACCAGTGGGCGTACTGGTAACGTAATCCCTCCACGTGAAAAGTGGCAATCGTTCTACGCGCTGTCGCTGGGCAGCAGGCGTCGGACGCGCTCGACATAGGCCATATCGTAGGGGTCTAGTTTGCCCGCGCTGCGATAGTGCAGCAACGCCTCGCGCTCGTAGCCCAGGCGGACATACGCGTCGCCGAGCAGGGCATGATACGACGCGTTTTCCGGGTCCAGATTAATGGACTGACGCAGGGCTTCGGCGGCCTCGCGCAGAAACCCGGCCTGCATATACAGCATCCCCAGCCGCACGTTATAATACGCGTCGTAGGGAGAGAACAGAGTAGCCTGCTGCATTTCCGTGATGGCGTCGTGAAAGCGTCCAGCCCGCGCATAGATGTCGCCCAGCCAGAAATGATAGAACCCGTCCTGCGGCATCATATCGCGGGCCGTTTCCAGTTCCGTGGCGGCGTGCGTGTACAGGCCGCAGGCCGCGTAGCAGTCGCCCAGCTTGTAGCGGTAGAACGGATTGGCGGGATCGTACTCGACGGCCTTGCGGTACTCCAGCAGGGCGGTATGCAGGCGTCCGTAGCGCTTGTACAATTCGCCCAGGTTGAAGTGAGGCGCGGCCTTGCGCGGACTGACCTTGATGGCGCGCTGATACCGCGCGAGCGCCTGTCGCGAGTCCTCTTCGGAGTCGTCCGTGTCGTTGGGCGCGTTCTGCCCCCGCGTTCCGCGCCGCGTGGCCTCCTGTTCCGGGGCGGCAGGGGCTGTCTGGACAGGGCGGCGGGAACGGGACGCGCGAACGGCTTTGGGCGGCGTATTTTCCGAGACGGGTGGAACAGCAGTCGCGTCCGTTGTCGCAGGATCATTGGCCTGTGCTGCGTCTGCGGCTTTGGGGCGCTTACGTGAGCGCACGGCGGGTGGCGGCAGGGATGGCGGTACGTTAGCCTCGGAAGGGGAAGCATTGTTAAACGAGTCAGTTTCAGGCGAAGGTTCGTTAGATGATGAGGGTTGTTGTGAATCCAAGCGCTTACCTCGGCACGATTAATCAACAAAGATCACGAACGCGCAGCATGTCGCCGCTGTGCATCAAGAAAGAAAATTAAGAAAGAGAATTATAGGCAAGAAAACAAAGCATCGGGGTCAGCGCGAACGGATGTCGCCGCCCTCAACTCGGATGGCTGACAACGCGGACAAGAACGCATCTCTACGCTTATTAAACCACTTTGCGCCCCGGCTGTCAAGCCGACAATCGGACTTTTTATGACCGGGGAGTCTGCCGGATGCAGCCTGTTCAGGGCGATTTGAAAACTTTTTAGAACGCTTTGCGGCTGTCCAGCAGCAGGGTAATCGGGCCGTCGTTCACTAGCGCGACCTGCATCTGCGCGCCGAACTCGCCCCATTGCACGGGAACGCCCAGCGCGGCCAGATGGCTGCCGAAGGTATGATAGAGCGCATGAGCGTGTTCGCCTTTAGCGGCCTCGGTAAAACTCGGACGACGCCCCTTGCGACAGTCGGCGTACAGGGTAAAATTAGAGACCACGAGCGCGCTGCCCGCCACTTCAAGGAGTGAGCGGTTCAGCTTGCCGTGTTCGTCCTCCCACACGCGCAGATGCGCTATTTTCTCGGCGAGGGAATGGGCATCGGCTTCGGCGTCCTCGACATGCACACCGACAAGCACCAGAAAGCCCCGCCCGATGCGGCCTGCGATACGCGTTGATTCGTCTGCCGCCCCGGTTTTTCCTTCCGACTCTTCGGATATGTTCTCAAGTGGGGTTGGGGCACGCTCGACGATGGCAACGCTCGCTTCCGAAACCCTCTGCACGACCGCCCGCATGTTCGCCGCCTTTCTGAATGTTCGCCTGAAACCCTGTTCTTGATTACCCGCATTTGTTTTAAGACAGTTCGTATAGTTCATAATACGTTTGCGGCGGAGGGCAGAGCGTCCATGCGTTCTAAGAAGGCGCATTTTGGGGCAGGATGCGCGGTGGCTGCCTTAGTCGGGCAGCGATGTTGAGCAGGCAGGCATCCATAAAGTCAGTGTGGGTAAGCGGGACAGACATGGCGGAAGTAAACAGGAGGGAAGTGCAATGACAGCGCGGCGCGTGACCGAAACCATCTACCGAATACCTCTGGCATGGAGCATGGCATACGTGCTGCGCGACGGGCGCGATGTGACGCTGATTGACTGCGGCCTAGCGCGTGACCTGCCCGCGCTGGTGGCCGGGCTGCTCGGACTGGGTATTATGCCCTCCGACGTTCGCGCGCTGCTGCTGACGCACGGGCATTGCGACCACGCGGGCAACGCGGCCTTCTTTGCCTCGCAGGGCGCGACCATAATCGCGCACCATAACGAGGCGCGGTTCATCGCGCCGCCGCGCCGCTCCTACGCTTATCGCGGCGTCACAGCCCTGCGCCGCCCGTTCACGTCGCTGGCGTTTACGATAGGGGAAGTGTTGTACCCTGTGGAACGCTGTCATGTCGGGCGTGTTGTTGAGGACGGTGAGCTTCTCGACGTTCCGGGCGGGCCGTTACGCGTGGTGCATACGCCGGGACACACGCCGGGACACATCGCCTTTCATCTGGAGAATTCTTCGGGAGGCAGTCCTGAACGTGATTTAGAACAGGAGCAGAGGTACGGCGGCATTCTGTTCAGCGGTGATGCCGTGCTGAACATCATCCCCGTGAAGCGCGAAACCGGGCTGAGTCTGCCCATGCGCCTGCTTTCCGACGATTGGACGCAAGCGCATCACAGCGCGCGTCAACTGGCAGACCTGGCCCCGCGTCTTCTCCTTGCCGGTCATGGTGTGCCGCTAGTTGAAGACACGGCCCGCAAAATGCAAGCCTGGGCGATGTCGCTTTCTGCTGCGTGAGATTAGATCTGAAAAATTATTCAGGTGTGAACAGACGGGCGTAATCTGCGGGTGTCAGGACGAACATGTTAAAGTCGCCCAGGTGTCCGGTCGTATCGCGGCGGTAATTACGTAAAACAGCCTCATGGGTGAAGCCGAGACGCTGCGGAACGGCGGCGCTGCGAATGTTGCGCGTGTCGGTCTGGATTTCCAGCCGCTGTGCGCCCAATGTCTCGAAGCACAGCCTGCACAGGAGCGTGACGGCCTCGGTCATATAGCCCTTGCCCGCCTCCGACTCGCGCAGCCAGTAGCCGATCTCGAAAAGAGGCACTTCCCAATGGATGCGGTGCAGGCCCGTGCCGCCCAGAAAACGCCCGTCGGAACGCCGCCAAATACCCATCGGCAAATCTTCGCGCCGTATCCATTCAGCATGGAACTTGCGTACAAGCGCTTCCGACTCGGCAGGCGTTTTGTGCGTGTCACTCCACGGCAGCCAGGGCAGGATGTGATCCCGCGACTCTTCCACGGCCTCCCACAGGGCCTTACCATCGCCGGCGCGATACGGACGCAGCAGGACGCGCTCGCCGATTAGCTCATCAGGCAATTCGCGCAGTATAGCGGGCAGTTCCGCTGATGCCGCCTGTGCTGGTGAAGTTTCTACTTCTTGTAATGACGCTTCCGACATTTCCTTTTCTCCTGCGCTGATGAACCAATGATAGCGTCGCACGGCATCCGGTACGATACGGGCTGACGCGAATGTAGGATACAGACAGGCAGAAGACGAGAAAAGTTACAGCGCATTCGACTAAAACAGTTATCCCAACATGCGCCTGCATCGCGTCCGCGAGGACGCTTGGACGAAGTCCTCCAAGACGGGTACGTTCTTTGTACCCGGCTTATCTGAGACAAAAAGAAGGCGCAGAATGCGGAAGGAAGAATTTGTCTCTTCCCGCATTCTGCACCGTGTTCAAGCGCCGCGCGGCCCGACAGTGAGGGCTACTCCGGCAAGTCCGCAAACGTGGGCAGGTAGTCTTTCCATACCTCGTTTTTGCGGCCCATCAGGTACTTGGTCAGGCTGATGTAGGGCGTGTACTTGGGCCGGTGCGGTGTACGCGCCAGTTTCATGCCGATCTGGTGCGCCAGTTTGTCGCTCTTTTTCATGTTGCACTTGCGGCAGCAGGTGACAAGGTTATCCCACGTCGAGCCGCCGCCCGCGCGTTTGGGAATGACGTGGTCAATGGTCAAATCTTTGGCGGTCGAGCCGCAATACTGACAGGTGTAGTTGTCCCGCGCAAAGACCGTGCGGCGCGACAGTTTCAGTTCGGGCAGCGGACGCTTAACGTGGCTGCGCAGCTTCACGACGGAAGGTGCAGTCAGCGAGCCTTCTATACTCGCGGCCACGTTTTCTCCATCCGCGTGGAGAATATCGGCCTTACCCAGATAGACCATAACGATTGCGCGCCGCACGTTACACACGTTCAGCGGCTCATAATCACTGTTGAGTACCAGTACATCTTGGTTCAATGTATCCGCCCTCCCCTGCGTTCAGAAATTACATCCATGACCACGGCGCACACTGTTGAACATAACCTGCTCAATATAAACGGCCGCCAAACGCAAAACCCGCCCTATGCCGACAGCACAGAGCGGGGATACGTCATGCCGACGCGTGTGCAGGCATGAGGCAGGAAATGAAAGCAGCGCATGGTGTGTGCGCCATCTGCCTTTCTCTGCTGTCTGCCCCCGTCCCCATTCCGGGCCGCATTTGCTGCCTTGCTCGCGCACAGGCACATAGTTTGAAATGAGCTAATTGTCATAGTATGGTATACGTTTGCCGCGTTCCTGAGTTGCCACATTATTAGACAGCAATATACAGCGAAAGAGTTGCACGATTTTGATGCGTCCGGCAACAGCTTTATCCGCATCGTGTCCTAACAGAGCATGTTATTTAGACCTGCTGTGCCACCAGAACGCCTGATTGTTTGATTCTACCGCAATCAAGTATTGACGCGTCGTTTGGATTGTGATAGTATAGCAATGTTCACGGCCTATGTCAAGCGGTGTATTCAGGCGGATCGAGCCTCCGGCCGGAGTACAGACACGCGTTCCGATGATTCTTAATCGTTTTTGGTGCAGGCGCACTCTAAATGTAAACAAATCACGTTTTCACGCGTCTGTATGCTTGACGCCTGCACCGTTTCCAGGTAACTTGCCTCTTCTTATCGGCGATTTACTTGAACCGGTGCGTTTACGGATTTGAAAGTACGCGCATCCGTTGCTGACTCTGGATGCTGCGCGTCTTTTCCGCAGAACGTCATCAACACCGCATCGTCACAGTTTTTTCACTCTAGTTTTCGACTGTTTCTTCGACCATCGTTTGCTACACGTTTTTGGAGGATTCTACATGCAGCTTCGTAATGTAAACTGGCTTCAGACTTCGCTGGCCGCCGTTCTGCTGGGCGCGGCTGTGGCCCCTGTTATCGCGCAGGACGCCCCGCCCGCCGCGCCCGCCGCGCCCGCCGCGCGCCAGGGCCGTGGCGGCGGACGCCGCAACCAACTGCCGCTCGTCAACGTGCCTCTCGCCGTGATGGACATGGTCAGCCCCCTGTCCGATGACCAGAAAACCAAAATTCAGGCCATTCAGGACAAGGAAAAGACCGACTTCGCCGCCGCCGCCGACCGCGCCTCCAAGCAGGAAGTGGCGACCAAAGCCAGTGATGACATCAAGGCCCTGCTGACGACCGATCAGACCGCTGCGGTCGCCAAAGCCACTCCTATGCTCGCTATGCTCAACCAGAGCCGCGTGATCCCCGTGGCCGCTCTGCCCGACGTGAAGCTGACCAAAGACCAGATGAGCAAGATCAGCGCCATCGTTGACTCAGAGCAGGCCAAACTGCAAGGACTGACCGGCCCGGATCGTCAGGCAAAGATGACCGAAGTAAACGCCGACTTCAAGACACAGGTGGAAGCCCTGCTGACCACGGATCAGAAAGCCTCGCTTGCCAAATACGAGGCCGCGCATCCTCGTCCCGGTCGCGCCGGCGCTGCCGCCGGCGGCAACGCAGCCTAAACGCTCTGACACATAATGCTGTAAAAGAAGCAGGCCCGACATACAATGTCGGGCCTGCTTCTTTTTGTGTTTGCTTTGCGTCGTCGTATCTTGGTATGAAACACTTACCGGGTGTACTCTACCAGCCCTGTGGCAGCCGTATCCAGTTGCGCGTTACGTAGTCGCCAAGTGTGCCGAACATCAGAAACAGCCAGATAAAGCCGATGGCTGCCCAAACCCACGTCAGTTTTGTGCCGTGCCGCACGCCCATGAAAATCCACACGACGAGAACGGTCTTCATTACGGCGATGGTCAGCGCAACGGGTATATTAAATATGCCCATCGGGATATAAGAGGCTCCGATAGTCGCGCCCATCAGCACCAGCAACGCGACGAATGTGGCCGCGTACTGCTGCCAGGGGTCGGCGGTGTGCGAACTGTCATTCAGTCGTTCTGCATTGGCATGGTGTTCATGTGTCGCCATGATTAGTGTCCTCCCAGCAGGTAAAGGATCGGGAACAGGAAGATCCAGACAATGTCAACGAAATGCCAGTACAGGCCCGTCATTTCAAGGGGCATGTAGTCCGCAACGGCGGGATGCTTGAATTGGTACATGAACCAGATCACGCCCATGATGCCGATGCCGATGATAATGTGAATGGCGTGCAGGCCCGTCATAATAAAATACAGGCAGAAGAACAACTGCTTGCCATCCTGGTTCAGGTTCTGCTTGTTCGGGTCATAGCCCACGCTCGTCGTGGTATTGGACAGATCTTCCTTAGTGGTAATGATCTTGCCCATCCCCGAATACGTTGCGTCGCCCTTCGCTCCCGACGAGATAGCTTCCTGCCTGCCCTCACCGCCCATCGCGCCCCGCGACACATTGCCCTCGGAGGCGGGGTTGTTTTCCGCCTCGACCGGCTCGTAATGGAAGCTAGCGCCGGGTATTAGATGGTGGCTCCACTTGTCGTAGTATTCCACGCTTTTGACGCCGAGGAAGATAAACGCGCCGATCATCGTCAGACCAAGCCAAATCAGCACGGCAGTACGATTTAAACCCTGCGCCGCCCGGACGCACATCGCCATGAAAAAGCTGCTTGTCAACAGCACGACCGTATTGAAGCCGCCATACGCCACATTAAGGTGCTTGTGCGCCTCGTTGAAGTCGTCGGCGTGGATGCTCTTGTAAATCGTCAGGGCCAGGAACAGAGCGCCGAAGAACATGATCTCGGTGACGAGAAACGTCCACATGCCGACGATGTACGACTCGTTTTGCTGTTCCAGGTCTTCGAACTGATGGGCTACATGCTGGTGCATGTACCCATCGTGCGCTTCCTCTGTGTTCGTCTCATGTGCGCTCATCGAGTTCCCCCGCCGCCGCGTGTCCCCTGATCGGCAGGGCGCGTGGTCATGTATTCGTCATTGTAGACCTCTTCACGCACCGCATCGCCCGCGCCCGGCATAATAGAACGATCCTTGTGGGCCTGCGCTTCCATGTCCTCGTCGTAGGCGTAGGCTTCATCGGTCACGATAGGCGTCTCGTCGAAGTTGTGCGACGGGGGCGGGGAGGGGATCGTCCACTCTAGGCCCTTGGCGTTCCACGGGTTCGGGCCGGCAATCGCGCCGTATTTCAGCGACCAGATCAGGTACACGAACGGCAGGATGTAGCCGAAGCCCAGTACGCTCGCGCCCGCCGTGGACAATACATGCCACGTCTGGAACTCGGCGGGATAGTAGTGATACCGGCGCGGCATTCCCATGTAGCCCAGGATGAACTGCGGGAAGAATGTCAGGTTGAATCCGATGAACACAATCGCCGCCGACAGCCGCGCCCAATTCTCCGGGTACATACGTCCTGTGATCTTGGGCCACCAGAAGTGCAGGCCACCGAGATAAGCGAGCGTCGCGCCGCCGACCATGACGTAGTGGAAGTGAGCGACAACGAAATACGTCTGGTTCAGGTGAACGTCAACAGCCAGGGCCGCGAGGAACAGGCCGGTCAGTCCGCCGACCGTGAACAGGCCGATGAAGCCCATCGCAAAGCAGAACGGCGCGCTGAATGTCACTTCGCCCTTGTAGATCGTGGCCGTCCAGTTGAACACCTTGATAGCCGAGGGAATGGCGACCAGGAAGCTGATCATCGAGAACACCATGCTCGAATACATGCTCTGGCCGGTCACGAACATGTGATGGCCCCACACCAGGAAGCCAAGCACGGCAATGGCGATACTGGAAAAGGCGACGAAGCTGTACCCAAATATGCGCCTGCGCGTGAAGGCTGCGATGATCTCGCTGATAACGCCGAAGCTCGGCAGGATCATGATGTACACGGCGGGATGCGAGTAGAACCAGAACATGTGCTGAAACAGCAGCGGGTCGCCGCCGTTCGCCGGATCGAATACGCCGATGTGCAGGGCGCGTTCCGCAATCACGAGCAGCAGGGTAATGGCGACGACGGGCGTACCCAGCACCTGCACGATACTCGTAGCGTACATACTCCAGCAGAACAGGGGCATACGGAACCATGTCAGGCCGGGCGCGCGCATCTTATGGATCGTGACGATAAAGTTGATACCCGTGACGATGGACGAGAAGCCCGCGATGAAGACCGCCATGATCGTCAGCACGACATTTGAGTTCGAGTACATCGAGCTATACGGTGTGTAAAATGTCCAGCCCGTATCCACGCCGCCCAGGATGATGCTTGTGACCGCCAGCGTACCCGCTGCGGTATACAGATACCAACTGAGCAGGTTCAGGCGCGGGAAAGCGAGGTCGCGCGCACCCACCATGAGCGGCAGCAGGAAGTTGCCAAGCACGGCGGGGATGGAGGGTATCAGGAAGAAAAAGATCATCAGGATACCGTGCAGCGTAAATATCTTGTTGTACGTCTCGGACTGGAACCACATATCATGCGGCGTTGTCAGCGCAAGCCGTATCAGCCCCGCTGCAGCTCCACCCAGACCGAAAAACACGGTGATGGACAGAAGGTACAGGATGGCGATGCGCTTGTGGTCAACCGTCAGAAGCCACGAGGCTATCGTGTTCTTGGCGTTGAGGTAATTTTCGCGGGATTCATTAACCCGCTGTCCGGGCAGATCGTCCGGCTGGATGGATATTCCACTCATGGTTTATTCCTGCTGTCTCTTAAACCCTGGTTATTTCGACTACTACGGTGCGGTGTGATTTTGTCTCTGGCATCCGGCATATAAGATGCCGGATATCAGGCCTGCGGCCAACCGTTTCATGGACGGAAGATAATTTAACAACGACAACTTATTACGCTCGCATCAGCTTCAAATCAACGGTACAGTTGGCCGCAGGCCCAATATCCGGCATCTTATATGCCGGACGGCGCTTGTTCTACGGTGCAGACGGAACCGCATTCGGCTGACCGGGCGCGGGCATAGGCGCTGTGCCTGCGGGCGACGGCGCGACGGGCATGGCTCCAGTCGCAGAGGCAGGCGTCGTCGCTCCCGTTGCCGGGGCTGTCACGGCGGGAACGTCCGTGCCGATACCGGGCCGCGCATCACCGGGAGAACCGGGCCTGGGCGTACCGCCCTGACCGGGCGTGTTTGTGTTCTTGCCCTGCGGGGCAGGCGCGGGCAGAGCAGGCTGCGCTACGCCGAGCGTCTTGATGTAGGCGACCAGCGAAAGTACCTGCTCTTCGGTAAGCTGTCCCTGTTCCGGGCCGGCGGGGTATGCGGGCATGATATTCTGGTATCCGGCTACGACCTGCGCGTTCGGGTTTATGATGCTGGTACGCAGGTAGTTGTCGTCGGCAATCGCGCTTGTGCCGTCCTTGAACTGCCGCAATTTGCCGTATAGTCCATACAGGGTGGGGCCATGTACGTTGTTCACGTTCGCGTGGCAATTGCCGCAGGCCAGCGTGGTATACAAGCTCTCGCCCTGCGAGGTCAGCGTCTCATGCTCCTGCGTGTCGCGTGTGCCGCCCGTATCCACCCACTGCTGATAATCCGTCGGGTCCATCACGTAGATCCAGCCGCCCATTTCCGAGTGATTGGTTCCGCAGTATTCGGTGCAGAACAGGTGGTAGCGACCCGGACGCGTGGGCTGAAACCAGACCGTATTGTACCGCCCCGGAAGTATGTCGCGCTTGACGCGGAACGCCGGCACGAAGAAGCCGTGGATAACGTCCTGTGAGATCATCGTCAGCTTCACGGGCTTACCGACCGGGATATGCAGTTCGTTGTTCTCGCGGATGCCATTGGCGTGCTGTAAATGGAACATCCAGCGCTTGCCGATGACAAATACCTCTTTGGCGTCGGTCGGCGGACGGTACACGTCCGTAAAGGGGCGCGCGGCCCATACGAACATGCCGATAGCGATGAACAGCGGCAGGACGGACCATGACAGTTCCAGCAGCAAATGCTCGTCTACCGCTCCTTTGCGCGAGTATTTAGAACCCGCCCGATAGCGGACGGCAAAGAACAGCATCAGGGCGAGTACAAGCACCGTAAAGAACAGGGTCAGTCCGCACAGCGCGTAGAAGATGTTGTCCATATCTACCGCGAATGTGGACGCCTGTTGGGGCGCGACAGGAAAATTCATTACGCGTCTCCTCCGGGTGTCAGCGCAGGTTCATTTTGTTCGGTCATGTGGCGTTTTTCCCACCGCAGCATAAGTCCGATGCTCATGCCCAGAATCAAGACGGTGCTGATGCCAAGTATCTGGCTTGCGCGCCACACGAGAAAGCCGTATTTGCCGGTCGTCGGGTCGTAGTGGTAGCACAACACCATGAATTGGTCTACCACGCTGCCGATCTTGTTCTGGCCCGCTTCGGTCAGGGCGAGTTTTACATCGCGTGGGTTGTAGTCGCTGCCGTAGAAGTAGCGGAATGCCTTGCCCTGCGGCGTCAGCGTGACAAAGCCCGTGGCGTGGGCGAACTGCTCGGTTTCCAGGTTCTCGACATAGCGGAAACCGATGGCATCGGCCAGGGCGCGTATGCTGTCATGCGTACCTGTCAGAAAGTGGATGCCTTTGCCCGCATCCTTCTGCTTGAGTAACTGCATGTACGTGATCTTCTTGGCCTGGGCGAGTTCCGGCCCCTCTTTGGGATTGATACTGACCACGATCACCTGAAAATCGTCGCCCGCCTTGTATTTGACATCGTTCAGGGCCGTCGTAAGGCCGCTGAGTTCCGTGGTACAGGCTCCGGCACACTTGAAGAACGGCATCATCACGATTACGGGCTGACTGCCATTGATGTAATCGCGCAGCATCACGTTCTTACCGGCCTCGTCGTGGAAGGCGAGATCAACCGGGATTTGCGTATTCACCTTTTGGTCGAAATGCACGTCCGGGGTCGCGGTCAGGACACTGCTGCCCGTCGAAAGCCCTGTCGCGGGCGTGGGCGTTCGCGTCTGTGCCTGCGCCTTATACGGCGCGGAAAAAGTTGTCAGACAGGCCAGCAGGCCGACAGCCAGTGCCTGCTTTCCCCGGCGGGACGATTGTAAAGATTTCATTGTTCTCACAGCTTTCTGCAAACACTCGAAAGCAATCAAGAAGAGAATGGACACGGCCTCTGTCACTAACAGGAGAAGGCGTTGGTCACATCAGTTCCTACTTATATATACGCGCATCGCGCGCATATAATCCAAGTTTACTCGACATTGAGATAAATTGCACAAACTTTTGTTCTTTCACCCGGCAGACGGCGCAAACCGTCTGCCGGGCTTGAAGAACGGGTAAAAACATGGTGCGAACGCGTTACGGCGCGGAGCCGCCGCTCGTCGTGTTGACGCCTCCGGGTATAGCGGGCGGCGCGGCGCCGGGGGCCGTGCCGGTCGAGCCTGCATTTTGCGTGGGCTGCGATCCCGGCGTTCCCATGCCGTCGGGCGTGTTGTTCGCGCCGGGCGGCAGCGTCTGCCGTCCCGAAGCCTGACCGTCAAAATGCGACGGCGAGTTCGGCTCGGTCGTGCGGCTCAGGTCAATCGTGCCTGCACCCGGACGGATGGGCAGGGTAGGCAGAGTCAGTTCCATAGCCCGCTCGATGGGGATGTGAATGGCCCCGGTGCGCGGGTCGCGTCCGGTCGTGGCGAGCGCGCTCACTTCCATTTCGCGATAATCTTTAATGTCCTGCACGGGGTTGGCCTGCAAGCGCGGGCCGGCGGGAAGCTGTCGAACACGGGCCAGGGGGAACTGGCTGGCTTCCTCGCCCTGCGGCACGAACACCTTGTAGATGCCGAACGTCACCACAGCGGTTCCCGCCACGAACGCGAACAGGAAGGCCACCCATTTCAGCAGGGCGCTCAGCGAAACGTCGCGCGTTTCGTACAGTTTGCCGGTATCCGGGATCGGGTCATAGCCGCCGTTCCCGTGTTTATCGTTGTCATGCGCCATGAGCCGTTCCCTCCTCGACCGTAAGATCTTCCACAGACAGCAGCGGCACACGCCGCGCCAGGGTAAAGAACCCGAACATCCACAATCCGCCGATCCCGATGATGGCCCACAGGTAGGAAAGGTCAAGCTGCGACAGCAGTGTCGTATGCAGGTTGCGCGGATAGAACGGCACGATGTTCCAGAACGCTTCTAAGACACGCACACACAGTATCCAGATCGCCACGGCGCGAAGCAGGGTGGGACTGCGCTTGGTCTTGCCGCTCAACAGGCACAGGAACGGAATGAAGAACATCGAGATTGTCAGCAGCGTTGTGACATACGCGGTCGTGCCGTAGTTACGCTGTATGTAGTACGTGATCTCTTCCGGCAGGTTGCCCGACCAGGTGATCAGGTACTGCGACAGCGAAAAGTACGCCCATACCATGCTCAGCGTCAAAAGCAGATTGCCCCAGTCGCGCAGCACTTTCGGCGTGGCCGCTTCGGTGTAAGGCGCGCGTCCCTGTATTTTGATGGATGTGCCGATAATGACCAGGAACGCCAGGGCCGTCATGGATGCCCCTTCCAGGAACCACAGGCCGTAGATCGTGGAATACCAGTGCGGGTCGAGCGACATCACCCAATCCACATACGCAAACGTTCCGGTCAGGATGAACACAACGAAGCTGACGGACGCGAAGTTGACGCGCGTTTGTATCAGGCCCGCGTTACGCGTTCTATCCTGGTCATTGGACATACGCGCCGCGACAAATGCGATCATCGAATACAAAGCAAAGTACAGGATCGTGCGCAGCATCCAGAAAGACGGGTTCATGTAGCCGTAGCGGTGCGCCATCTTCTCGTCGGCCATCGCCGCTGCATGATCCGCCCACGGATAAATGCTGCTCGGCCCCATAAAGGCGTTGAAGATAATCGGCACAAACAGGATGCCCATAAACGGCAGCATCTTCGAGCCAGCTTCCATCAGGCGCAGGATGGGAAAGCCCCATGTCGCCCGCGTGATGTTGGTTAGCAGCATGAACGAGAAGCAGCCGAGCGTGACCGCCATCCAGAACATCCAGCCGTACATATACGCCTGAAAGAACAGTTTGTCATTGCCGCCCAGAACGTGCAGCAGCGACCCGATGACAAGCCCGAACAGGGCGAGTACGCCCGCAAACAGCGCGTTGCGGCTGATACCCGCCCAGGCGGGTGGGGCTTGATTGGTGTCGTTATTGTAAGCGGCTGCGCCGCCCTTGTTAGCGTAGATTGCCATTGGCTCCCCCCGCAGGCGTTGGGTTTCCTGACGTATTCAGACTGCGATGTTCGCCGCTGGTTCCACCCTGCGCCGCGCCGTTTGCCGGCTGCGCGTTGGGCGTCCTGGGGCTAGGCGCGGTTCCGCTAGGCGGCGCGGGAACCGAGGGCTGACCGGGCTTGGGCGTCGGCGTCGTGCCGTTCGGCGTGGTCATGGTCGGCACGCTGCCGGACGGGCTGGCAGTGTTGGCCGGGACGCCGTTACGCATCGGCACATTCGGAACCGGCGTGTCGGCAAGCGGCGCGGGCTGCGATTCGGGCAGGGGCGTTCCACTGGTTCCGGTCGGGTTCGGGACGCCGCTGTTGGTCGGAACCGCGCCGTTCGGCAGGACGGGCTGCGGCGGCGGGGCGGTCTCGATCTGCTTCCGCTCATTGGGCGTCAGGTGCGACGTATCCACATCGCCTATCTGCGCGTTCTGGCTGCGCTGCAAGGCGCGAATGTAGGCTATGATGCGCCATCTATCGTCCGGCTCCACGCGCGACGCATACGAGTACATCGTGCCGAAGCCGTTTGTAATCACGTCGTAAAAGTGGCCGACCGGCGCATTCCGCAGTTTTTCGGTATGATAATTGCCAGGCTGACGGCGCAGGCTGAAACCGCGCATGGCGATCATGCCCTGCCCGTTGCCCAACGCGCCGTGACACGGCGTACAAAAAATCTCGAAGCGGTTCTTGCCCCGCGCCATGTCTTCTTTTGTCACCTTGAACGGAAATGTGTCTGCGATCCTGTTGTCGTTGCCGTAGCCCGTGTAGCGCTCGCTGTCGGTCCAGAAATGGTCGCGATCCAGGGTGTGCGCCACAAGGGGACGCGTCGCCATCTGATCCGGGAACACGTCGCTCTGATCCTGCGGCTTGTACTTGGGCTGTATCCACATATCCTGGTGGCAGCCGGCCAGCGCGAACAGGCTCAGTGATGTGGCCGCCATGATCTGACCGTATCGCTTGTGTGGTCGTTGTATCATCTGTGTTCTCAACGTTGGTTCCAACGTTCTCAACTTCGGGTTCTCGTATTGATCTTATCTCAAACCTATTAGCTCTCAAACCTGTTAGTTCTCGACCTCGGAAACGGTCTGCGGGTTCAGGCCCAGCAAGAACTCTTCGGTCTCTTCGCGGTCGAACTTAGGGTCTATGGCCTCGATGCACAGGAAGAAGCGCGTCTGCGAGGCCAGTTCAAAGCGTGGCGCGTTAAATATGGGATGGTGCAGGCGCGGCAGGCCATTGAGCAGGATCATCGCCGTAACGCCCGTAAGCGCGGCGGACAAGATCGTTAGCTCAAACGAAATGGGAATGAACTGCGGCCAGCTAAACGCGGGCTTACCGCCGATGTTCCAGGGGTAATCCACGACCGCCGTATAGTATTGGAGGGCCATACCTCCGAAAGCCCCGCCCAGCCCCGCCAGGAAGATGATCCAGGGCAGTCGCCAGTCGTCAACGTTCAGCGCGTCCTCTTCGTACAGGCCATGCACGGGGAACGGCGTATAAGCGTCCATTTTGCGGTAGCCCGCCACGCGGGCCGCTTTTACGGCCTCTACGAGGTCTTCTGGATCATCAAATTCGGCTACCATGCCGTAAAGCGGCGGTACGGATGTCGCGTGTAACAAGGGAGTATCCTTTGTTGTTTGTCGTCTGTTGTTTGTTGTTTGTTGACCAACACAGCGCAATCGGCGGCGTTTATCAGCATTCAACAAACAACAAGCAACAAGAAACTATCAACAAACTATTAGCTGTGCTTGATGCCTGACGCGCTCGTGGTGGCGTCCGCCAGTTCGCCGCCTTCGCCGACATGACCGTGATGGTCGCCGTCGGGCGCGTGGCGAATGGTGTGGTTCTCGTGATGCAGCAGTTCGCGCATCTCGAAGATCGAGATCATCGGCAGGAACCGAATGAACAGGAACATCAGGAACAGGAACTGCCCAATCGTACCCAGGAACATGCCATAATCGTAAGGTCGCGGCGTGTAGTAGTTCCAGCTTGACGGCAGATAGTCGCGGTGCAGGGCGACCGGGATGATCACGAACCGCTCGAACCACATGCCTATGCTGACCGACTGACAGACAAGAAATACGATCTTCATGTTGGCGCGGAACTTTTTGACCCACATCAACTGCGGTATGAAGATGTTCGTCAGCAACAGGATCCAGTACGCCCAGCCATACGGCCCGGTCACGCGGTTCTTGAACATGTACATCTCGTACTTGTCGCCGCCGTACCAGCTGAAGAACGCTTCCAGGGCGTATCCATAGGCCACGATCAGGCCCGTGGTCAGCATAATCTTCGCCATCCAGTCAATGTGCTTGTTGGTGATGAAGTCCTGCAGATTGTACAGTTTCCTGAGCGGTATGGCGAACGTCAAGACCATTGCGAACCCGGCGAACACGGCCCCGGCCACAAAGTAGGGCGGGAAGATCGTGGTATGCCAGCCCGGAACGATGCCGACGCTAAAGTCGAATGAGATGATACTGTGTACGGACAGCACGAGCGGCGTGGACAGTCCCGCGAGGATCAGGTACACCGTCTCGTAACGCTGCCAGTGCGACGCGCTGCCGCGCCAGCCCAATGCGCCCGCGCCGAACAGGATCTTGGCATACGTGTTCGTGGCCCGGTCGCGCAGGCTCGCCAGGTCGGGGATCAGGCCGATGAACCAGAACACGGCGGACACCGTCGCGTATGTGGAAACGGCGAACACGTCCCAGAGCAGGGGACTGCGGAACTGCGGCCACATGGCGAGAATGTTCGGGTAGGGGAACATCCAGTACGCCACCCAGGGTCGCCCCGTATGAAGCAATGGGTAGAGTCCCGCGCTCGCTACGGCGAACAGCGTCATGGCCTCGGCGAACCGGTTGATACTGGTGCGCCACTGCTGCCTTAGCAGCAAAAGGATGGCCGAAATCAGGGTTCCCGCGTGGCCGATGCCGATCCACCACACGAAGTTGATAATGTCGAAACCCCAGGCCGACGGCTCATTGATGCCCCAGATGCCGACGCCCTTGAACAGCAGATACGTGACGCAGTACATCATCAGGTTCAGCAGCAGAAAGCCGATACCCGCCATGACATACCACGGAATGGGCTGCCGCGTCTGGAACAGGACGATGCTGGCGATGCGATCCGTGACCGTCTCGTTTGTATGCTCGCCTGCGATCAGGCTGTCCCCTATAGGCTCCGCGTTGTCGCTCGGCGCGGGGTGTGGAGATGGATATACGTCAGCCAACGTGTTGCTCCTCAAGTTCCGGGTTCGGGTTTCGCACGCGGCCCAGATACGTGGTGCGCGGGCGGGTGTTCAGGTCGGCGAGCAGGCCGTAGTCGTGCGGCTGCGCTTTCAGTTTGGCGACCGCGCTGTTCTCGTCTCGGATGTTGCCAAAGACGATGGCGTCAGTCGGGCAGGTCTGCTGGCAGGCGGTCTGGATCTCGCCGTCGCGCACATCGCGCTGCTGCTGCTTGGCCTTCTGGCGTACCGTGTTGATGCGCTGTGTGCAGTACGAGCATTTCTCCATCACGCCTCGCGAGCGCACGGTCACTTCCGGGTTGTTACGCATCTTGACCACGGGGATGTCCCAGTGGTTGGCGTAGTTCAGGAAGTTGAAGCGGCGCACTTTATACGGGCAGTTGTTGGAACAGTATTTCGTGCCGATACACCGGTTGTAGATCATCTGATTCAGGCCCTCATGGCTGTGAACCGTGGCCGCGACCGGGCAGACCGGCTCGCAGGGAGCCTGTTCGCAATGGACGCACATCAGGGGCTGGAAGTAGGTTCCGGGGTTCTTGACATACGTGCTTTCATTGGCCGGATCGCTTTCATAGTACGTATCAATGCGTATCCAGTTCATGTGCCGGCCTGTCAGCACCTGCTGCTTGCCGACAATCGGGATATTGTTTTCGGCCTGACACGCCACCATACAGGCGTTGCAGCCGATACATGCGCCCGTGTCAATGACCATGCCCCATTTGTACGCGCCGTACTGAGAGTCTCCGGGCTGCGGCCATTCCCACTCTTGCGAGGGGTAGATGTTGGGCTGTTCCTCTTTGGCCGTGCCGCCCGCGTTGTTCTTGGTTTCCAGACTGCCGTTACGGGCGTCGTTCTCTACCTTTTCGCCGCCGGTCTCGGTATTCTCTAAGGGGGCCATGCTGGGATGGCGCTGGAACTGCGCGATGCTGCTGACGCGGATGATGTCGCGCCCTTCCATCGTCTGATGGTGCGTGGTCACAGCGAGCGGGTACTTGTCGCTGGTGCGCGTGATGTGACAGACCATTTGCCAGGGCTGGGCCGCGGTGAACAGGTTGTAGGCGTTGTAGCCGATGTCCGTGCCGAGACTGCCCGCCCGTGTACGTCCATAGCCCAGGAACAGGTTGACGGTGTCGTCGGGTACGCCGGGCTGAATGATGACCGGGACTTTCTCGTGCCGCACCACGCCGCCCGCGTCCGTAAACGCCACTTCGATAATGTCCGAAAACGAGGCATAGTCGGTATCTACCGTTATGCGGTGCTTGGCGGCCGTGTCGGGACTCATGTAGGCCGCGTTGTCCCACGTCAGCTTGACGAAGGGTTTGGGCAGTTCCTGCAGCCAGCCGTTGTTTGAGTACCGTCCGTCCCAGATGCTCGGATCGGGGCGCAGGGTCACTTCGATGGCGTCCGGCGCAATAGCAAGCGCAGCCGGGGCCGGGAAGGAGGCAAGCGCATTCGGGTTGAACGTAACGGCTTTGGCGGGAAACGCGCTGTTCGCGACCACGCCGTCATGCAGCAGCTTGTTAAAGTCATACAGGCCGCTGTCGCCCTGCCGCGCCCAATAGTCGCTGACGATAGCGTACCCGTCACGCGGCTCTTCGGCAAGTCCGCTTAATACCTCATGCGCGGATTTGCCGTCGTACAGCGGCGCGATAATCGGCTGAATGATGCTCGCTGTGCCGTCAAAGGCGCGTATGTCGCTCCACGCTTCGAGGAAGTGCGCTTCCGGCAGATGCCACTGGCACAATTCGCTCGTCTCGTCCTCGTACTGCGCCAGATGGACGCCGAACGGGACCTTGACGATCTGCTCGCGCAGGCGCAGTTCAGCGGGCGCGTTATAGACTGGGTTGCCGCCGAGTATGAGCAGCATCTGCACCTTATCGGCGCGTATGTCGGCGACAAGGTTGGCGAGGTCGGCAAACTGATCCACGGGCGCGGCGGCCACGGACGCGATGTGCGTTACCGTTGTGCCGACGTTGCCCAGCGCGTCATTGATGGCGTGGGCCAGAATATGCACGGCGGGCGACTGGTAATCTCCCGGCACGACAACGGTTGTGCCGCGCGGCTGCGCCTTGAAATCATTGACGACAGCCGTAACGAATTTCTGCATCGGCGCGTCGAGCGGAGCGGTCGCGCCGGACTGTACGCCCAGGCCCTGCGCCACGGCGCGGGCAAAGGTTTCAATCTGGCTGGGGCGCAGCGGCATCTTGTGGTCGGCCATTGCGCCCGTGATGCTGGGCGAGCTTTCCACGACATACAGCCGGTTCATGGTGGCTTCGGTCGTCGCGCCGCGCACCCGCCGCCCATCAATGAACTCGCGCCCATAGCGCACACTGCCGGGCATGGACATCAGAAAGTCGGCGTCCAGGGACAGTATACGCGTGGCCTTGCGAAAGTCGTAAATGGTATCCGTGGGAGACCCGAACGCGGCCACGGCTGCCGTCTGCGCGCTGTGGCGGTGCGCCGGCTCGTACTGCACCCATTTGGCCTGCGGAAAGCGCGTCAGCAGATTGTGTATCTGGTCGGCGAGGGTGGGCGACGTGATGGTTTCGGTCAGGATACGGATGCCCGCGCCGCCGCCCGCTTCCTGGGACGCAAAGGCCGCGCGGCCCTTGTCGAAGAACTCTTTCCACGACGCCACTTCGCCCTGGCTGGTCACGACCTGAGCGCGGTCGGGATCGTACATCGGCAGGATAGACGCCTGCCCGAACGCGTCCAGACGGCCCAGGCTGGCCGGATGATCCGGGTTGCCTTCCATCTTGATCGGACGGCCCTCGCGACTCGTCACCAACGCGCCTATACCAAGCCCGCACGGGCCGGGAATGGCGGTCGCGTAGAACAGGGGAATGCCCTCGATTATCTCTTCGGGCTTGCGGACGTAGGGAACGAGTTTCTTTTCCGGCAGGTAGCGGCAGCCGCTCAAGCCCGCAAGGGCGAGCGACGCGCCGGCCAGCGTCAGGAATTGGCGGCGATCCACATGTAGGCCCGCCATGCGCGTACTCTGCGGGATCTCTTCGGCCAGCAGATCGTGCGTTTCGGGCGATTCAAGCAGTTCGCCCAGGCGTCGCCAGTATTGCTTGCCCCGCGCTCCGGCAAGTTTGGCGCGCACGGCGTCCATGTCCAGCGGATTTTTGTTTTGTGTGTCCATAGTAGGTGTTGTTTGTCGTTTGTTGTTTGTTGCTTGTCACGAATGCGAAGCCTGCTGCCTGAACAGCACACAGCCCGCATTTCTAACGAGCAGCAAACAACAATCAACTCTAAACTAGCGGTGGCAAACGGAACAGTCGGTAAGCTGCTGCTTCTTGACTTTGTACTCTGTTATCAGGGTGTGCGCGACTTCGGTTTCATGCGGGTTGTTTTCGTAGTACGCGCCCTCGGCGTAGGCTTTCTGGCGCGGCGTCAGGCCGGTGCGCTTGGGATCGCTCTCGTCTTTGGCGCTGCTGTCTACGGCGTACCCGAACCGCTGGATGTCCTTGTACAGGTTCCACACGTTCTCGCGGGGCTGAATAAACTTGTCCGGCTGTCTGTGACAGTTGAGACACCACACCATGAAGAATGACTGGCCCTTGTAGACCATCATCATCTTCTGAATGGGGCCGTGACAGTAGTTGCAGCTGATGCCCCGGTTGATGTGGATATTGTGCGGATAGTAGACAAAGCCCGGAACGTGATTGACGTTGTTCCAGCGCAGAGGCTTGCCCGTGCGGTAGCTTTCGCGGGCAGGCTCCAAAAGCGGGCTGTCCGTCCATATCTGCGAGTGACACGACATACACACTTCGGTTGCCGGCAGGTTCGACCACGACGACTTTTCCACGCCGCCATGACAGTAGCGGCAGTCTATGCCAAGTTCGACGCTGTGATGCTCGTGGCTGAACGGGATCGGCTGCGGCAGGACAACGCCCACTTTGGTTCCGAAGGGAAAGCGCGTAATCGCGCTTGCGGCCAGCAGGGTCACGCCCGGCCCGACCACGCCAAAGATCACGATGCCCAGCCGGGAAAGCAGGTTACTTGCGGGATGAAAAATTTGAGCCATCAACGCGCTCCAGACATAGTTTCAGGGTTTGGGTCAAAGGGAACAGAGAAATAGCAAACTCAAAACAACTATCGGTAATTTCGCGGGGGAGGTGTATGTTCCTCCCTGAATACGGAACAAAATCGAATTTGTTTGTGCGAAATTTCACGAACGCATATATTATTGTCTACTGATGTAAGTGCATGGTACACCTTTGCCGCGCATTTGTCAAGCGGGCCGCAATAAACATGTTCGACGGCGAAGCGACAACGAAATGTCACTCACCGGCGACATACTGCAAACAACGCTGACGAGACAGGCAGGACGGCGGAACGTCGGCGGCAGTATACCCGCAATTTACGACGAAAGTACACGCCCGACGTTCTCGCAAACTCCCTGTTCCACTCTACCCGCGCAGCAAGTTATGGTCAATTGCCATCACAAGAAACAGCAGGGCAAGGTACAGCATAGAGTAGTGAAACAGGTGCGATGCCTGCGGGCGTCCCGGGCTTGCGTACAGTTTGCTCACGTATCGGGCCAGGATCGCGTTCAGAACCAGTGCGCCGACAAGGTAGATGCCGCCCGTATAGTGCAGCGCGAACGGAGCCAGCGTAATAGCGACCGTCGCCACGGTGTACCAGGCGATCTGCACCACGGTAACGCGCTCGCCGCGCACCGAGGGCAGCATGGGAATGCCCGCTTTCGTGTAATCTTCTTTCAGCAGGATCGCCAATGCCCAAAAGTGTACGGGCGTCCAGAGGAAGATGATGGCGAACAGCATCCACGCGAACCCGTTGAGGCTGTGCGTTACGGCTGTCCAGCCCACGAGCGGAGGGAACGCGCCCGCCGCGCCGCCCCACACGATGTTCTGCCAGGTGCGGCGTTTCAGTATCAGCGTGTAGATCACGACATAGAACGCCAGCCCCGCCATCGCAAGCCACGCCGACAGCAGACATCCCGCCTGCCACAGCATTACAAAAGATAGCGCGGCGAGAGTGAACGCGAACAGCAGAGCGTTGCGCGAACTGATGTATTGCGTCACGGTCGGGCGTTTGGCGGTGCGAGCCATGCGCCCGTCAATGTCGCGGTCTATCACCATGTTGATGGTATTGGCCGCGCCCGCCGCCATATACCCGCCCAAAGCGACGGTCAGGAACATAAGCAGCGTGACAGGGTGCCGCGCATCGTTGGCGATGAACAGGGCCGCAAGTGTCGTGAACAGCAGCAGACTGATGATGCGCGGCTTGGTCAGGACGATGTACGCGTTGACAAGGTCGCGCCAGGTCGTGGGCGCGGCGAGGGTCTCCCCGGCTGTGCCGACGCTGTCCGGAAGTACGCTGCCAGCCGTCGAAATCTGTGCGGCCTCAGCGGTCTGAAACGCGTCCCGCGCAGGCGGCAGGGACGTGGACGGTATGGAAAGTTTGGGTAACGGGTTAGCGATCAATGTCTTCCCCTGTTTGGCCCTTGCGCGCCAGCGCCGAGGCCGCGAGCAGCACAAACGCGATCCACAGTAGATCGGCGATCAATAGATGCAGAAGCTGCATTCCGATGCGCGTCAGCAGCAGTACATTGGTGAACCCCGCCGCCAGTTCGATGCAGAACAGCAGCGTGACATAGTAGGCGATGCGCTGCGTTTCGTAATTCGGGCGCTTCATGGCGACGAAACGGGCGGCAGCGATGGTGTAGATGCCCACGCTGATAGCGATAGCGGGATGCAGCAGGCGCAGGCGGATGAACCATGCGAGCGGCCCCGCGTTCTGTCCGCCAAAATCCTGCTGCCACGCCTGCTGCAAGCTTGTCGTGGGATGCAGAGTATCAATCATGGCCGTCAGTGCGCCGCTTACCGCGAGGAAAAGGGTTAGTGCCAATCCCGCGCCGAGGATCAGGCCGAGCGTTCCCTGCTTACGAAATGAAAAAGCGGGTGCGCCGCCGCTCCACCAGGCCGTAAGGGTCAGGGCCATTATAAGCAGGAAGGTGTTGAGCAGGTGCAGCGATATGGCTACGGCGCGGGCCACGCTTTCGTTGCCGGCGACCAGTCCGAACTTCACCAGCACAGCGCCGAGCGCGGCCTCTACAATCGTAAAGAGCAGCGCCAGATTGACGCCCATGCGCACAGTATGTTTACGCGGATACAGCCGATACGCCCCGACAACGAGCAGCAGGACGAGCGGCCCCGCAAGCCCCGTTGACATACGGTGCGAAAACTCGATCAGCGTGGCGATCCGCTGAAACGTGGGGATCAGCTGCCCGCCGCAGAGCGGCCAGTGCTTGCCGCAGCCGTCGCCCGATCCCGACGCGCGGACGACCGCGCCCCAGACCACGACGAACAGCATATAGATCAGTACGCCCCAGGCGTACCGCGTGTACGTTGTTTTTGAAACCCGCAACAGACTCATCGTTCTTTTGACCCTGCCTGTGTCTCTAGGCTGCGCGGTAACGGCCTGCCACTGTGCGGGCCGCTCATAAAAGGCTGAAAAGCGGCCTCTGCGCGCATCATTTCGCTCCTGCCTGTGTGCAGTCCGAAATGTTTTCTGACACTCACCATTGTACCCCGCATTCTTTCCGTTGTATAGCGTTCCAGGCGTCTGCGCGAGTATATTGTGAAAAACAGCACAATCAAGAAGCGAGGCTAATATTACGCTGCGCCCCGCCCTGAAACGCTGTTCAGAACCAGCGCCTTCATTAAGTTGTCGGCAGTGCGCGCGGCCCTCTATAATTTTTGCGCTTCATACGATGCCTCGAAACGAGGCAATTCCGGCCTGCCCATTTGTCGCCGTTCGCGCCTGTTCATCGCTGCATACTGTTCTGCACGCCCTGATGTTTCGATGCGAGGCCTGCCTGTAAAAGTCTGCCTGTGAAAGACATGCTGCCGTTGTCCGCTTTGGGTCGGCGCGGCATGGCAGTCTGCGAGAGGGTATAATCTTTCGGCAGAGAAGACTGCCTCTCTTTACGAATCAGGGATGAGAAAAGTACGGGGATGCAGGTGGGGTGTTTAGCGGCAGGGCATTGGGGAGCGAAACAGGGCCAACATAGAGCAGACATAGAGCAGACATAAGGACGGCCCGGACACGCGAACGTGTCCGGGCCTGGCGGGCGAACAGGCCGGGGGCCTGTTCATCACTCACTTGATCGCGCCATGCCGAACAATGCGAACATCGTTCTGCATCTTGCGAGCAACCGGTTAAAACAGGCTATCCCGCCTGTCCACCTCGTTGACTATAATCCATGCTAGTCACCACCTCCTTCTTTGTCATATTTATTATCGCAGATACCTGCAAGGTTGTCAAGAGATTTTTCAAGACATTTTTCGGACGTGATTTTGGAGGGGAATGGGCGTGACATTCGGCCTGCAAAAATATACCAAGACGGCGTTTTTGGCGGCGTCGAGCTACGTGGGCGACAGTCCCCTGTTCCTGATGGATTATGGCCTGCGCGTGCTGCGCGTCGTGGTTCTCCTGTCCGTCTGGCGGACGCTTTTTCCGCATGGCGGCCAGCAGTCGGGCCTGACACTGCCGACCCTGCTCACGTACACGCTGGTCGCCGAAGCATTCGCCGACCCTCTGGAAGCCACGACCGATGTGGCCTGGTCGTTCTGGGATGGAACGATTGTCACGCGCTTCAACAGGCCGCTGGGCCTGTTCGCGCAGTATATCTCCGAGACGTGCGGCAAGTGGGCGTTCGGCCTGGCAACATTCTCCCTGCCTCTGCTGTGCGTCGGCCTGGCGATGGGCATACGCGTACTGCCTGTCACCCTATCCGCCGGCCTGCTGTTCCTGCCCAGCTTGATACTGGCCGCGTCAGTCGGCTTTGCGCTGGATTTCATGTTTACTGCGGCGGCTATCGCGCTGCAATTCCCGCCGTTCGCGCTGGAACGAATACGCGGGGCTATCGCTACCTTGCTCTCCGGCGCGTTTATCCCGCTCGCCCTGCTGCCGTGGGGCGTGGGGCGCGCGTTCGGCTGGCTGCCGTTCGCGTCTATGGCCTCGGCTCCCCTCCGCATCTACACGGGAACCGGAAACGCTTTGCATTTGATCGCTTTGCAAGTATTCTGGGCCGTGCTGCTCTGGCCCTGCGCGCTGGGGCTATGGCGCAAAAATCAGGAAAAGATGGTGGCGTATGGAGGGTAAGAAGGAAAAAGGAGAAAGGAAAAAGGAAAAAGCCTCTGCTATGGCAGAGGAGGCGAAGGTGGAGGAACTGCGGCAGACGAGTGGCTCACTTTCTCCTTTTTCCTTTTTCCTTTCCCCTGCCTTGCGGATACTGCGGCTGTGGGGAATGTACGCCCGCCTGGACTTGATCTGGATTACGCGGGACGTGAAAATGTTTCTGATGTGGGTCGTGGCGGACAGTATTCTGAGCGTGGCGACGATCACGGGTATCTGGCTGCTGTCGGAGCGGTTCGGGGGGATCGGCATCTGGAGCCGGGCGCAGGTCGTGTTCCTGCTGGGCTACGCGGCCACAACGGGCGCGCTGATTGACATGTTCTTTGGCTTCAATGTGGCGTATATCAGCCGTCGCCTGGGGCGCGGGCAATTCGACCACACCTTGATACAGCCGCAGCCCGTATGGATGGCGCTGCTCACGGACGGGTTCGCGCCGTTCAGCGCGTCGGCCATGCTGTTTCCGGGCGCAGGTTTGATAGCCTGGGCCATGCGCCGTTTGGAGCTGCACATCTCTCCATTGTGGCTGTTGGAATTGGCGACAAGCCTGTTGGCGTCGTGCGTCGTCGTGTTGTCGTTCCAGTTTGCATGGGGCAGCATGGCGTTTTGGGCGCCGCGTTCCGCCGAGGAGATCAGCACAAGTACGGCCCGCCTGATGAGTCAGTTGCGCGTGTATCCCCTCGACGGACTGAGCGGCCTGCTGGCGGGCAGTCTGCTCACTGTCCTGCCGGTCGGTTTCGTGGCCTGGTATCCCTGCCGCGCCCTGCTCGGCCTGGAACACGCGCCCCTCGCCCCGTTCGTGACGCCCTTTGCGGCCCTGCTCCTCGCCCTATTTGCCGCCTGGGTCTTCGGGCAGGGACGGCGGCACTACGGGCGCGTCGGCTCACAGCGTTACAGCGACCGGGGACACCGAGGGTAGGAAACAGAAGGCAGATGTCTATCACACAGACATTTGCGTCCGTAGGACGCTTGGCCGCAGGCCACTTAGACATGGGTTTTCAACCCGTGGCAAAATGTGTAGGGTAGCGAAGGCAGGGACTATGTCTGCGTTGGAAACAGGAAATGATGCAAATACTGCAATGCTGTACACAGAACAGGTGCAGGACATCGTTGTCGAATTGCGCGGCGTGTGTAAGACGTATCGGCAGCGGCAGCGGGGTACGGGCGCGTCCGAGATCCTGCGCGGCCTGCTGCACCCCACGTTTCGCGAGGTGCGCGCGCTGCAAGACATTGACCTGCAAATCCGCCGGGGCGAGATCGTGGCGTATGCGGGGCCGAACGGCGCGGGCAAAAGCACGACCGTGAAACTGCTGTCGGGGATGCTGACGCCGGACGCGGGAACCGTGCGCGTCCTGGGCCTGGACCCGACCCGCGACCGGCAGCGTTATGTGGCGCGTATCGGCGTGGTCTTTGGGCAGCGCACGGAACTGTGGAGCGATCACCCGGTTTCGGCCAGTTTCGACTGGAAGCGCGTGGTCTGGGACATTCCCCGCGAACGCTACGACCGCATGACCGGCCTGGTAAAAGAACTGCTTGATCTGACGCCGTTCTTCAACAGCCTGGTGCGCGAACTCAGCCTGGGCCAGCGGATGCGGGCCGACCTGGGACTGGCCCTGCTGCACGAACCCGATATACTGTTTTTGGACGAACCCTCGCTCGGACTGGACGTGCTTGCCAAGCGCAATATCCTGCGCTTCCTCAAAGACATCAACCGCGAACGCCAGATGACCGTGATGGTGACAAGCCACGACATGGCGGAACTGGAACAGCTTGCGGGCCGCATCGTTATGATCGCGCAGGGCAAAATCGCGTATGACGGCGA
Source organism: Chthonomonadaceae bacterium (assembly GCA_965277875.1). Classification (GTDB taxonomy): domain Bacteria; phylum Armatimonadota; class Chthonomonadetes; order Chthonomonadales; family Chthonomonadaceae; genus CAWFQB01. The sequence continues at coordinate 5,506,908 of CBDIDV010000002.1, forward strand.
CTTTACGCGCCTGCGTACCCGCTTCGCCGACCGCCGTACCCTGATACTGCAAACGGCGTCCCCTGGCGAACAGGCCGCGCCGCAATTGAACGGCGCGGCCCTGACCACAAGCGAGGCGGGACGGCATGAATACACCTTCGACGCCGCGCAGACCAACGTGGCCGACTTATTGGCTCAGGCGTCCGCCCAAACCCACATCGTAGACATCGAATCCCGCCGCGCCCCCATAGACGACGTGATCGCCGACATCTACGAACACTGGCAGAAAACCTAAGCAGAAAATCTAAAAGGTTTATTCGACGGTGACGCTTTTGGCGAGATTGCGCGGCTGGTCTATTTCGCAGCCCCGAATGCGCGCCACATGGTAGGCCAGAAGCTGCATCGGAACCATCGCCACAAGCGGCATCAGGGCGTCGAGCGTGGCCGGAACCGTGATTATGCTGTCGGCGCAGTCGGGAGCCGCGTCGCCCGCGCGCACGACCGCAATAATCGTCCCTTCCCGCGCCTTGACCTCTTTAAGATTGCTGACCATCTTTTCGTTCGTAGCGGATTGTGTGCAGAAGCCGACCACGGCCACCCCCGGTTCCACAAGGGCGAGCGGCCCATGCTTCATTTCCCCGGCGGGGTACGCTTCGGCGTGCAGGTACGAAATCTCCTTCAGTTTGAGCGCGGCCTCCAGGGCGGCAGCAAAGTCATAGCCCCGCCCCAGATAAAAGAAACTGCTGTGCGTCGCCAGCGACTCAGCCAAATCAGCAATCTCGTTTTCCTGGCTCAAACATTGCGCGATCAAGTCCGGGATTTGACGCAGGGCGCAGGCCATGTCAGAGGCAAAAGAAGCCGTACCCTTTCCTGTCTCCTGCAAGCCTCCCCTCTCCCTCTCCGCGTCCTGTGTCTGTGCCAGATACAGGCCGAGCAGGGCCAGGGCGGTCAGTTGAGCAAGGTAGGCTTTGGTGCTGGCGACGCCGATTTCCGGGCCGGCCTGCGTGAGCAAAACCGCGTCCGCCTCGCGGGCAAGCGTACTGCCCACTACGTTGACGACGGCCAGCGTAGTCGCGCCTTTCGCTTTCGCCTCGCGCATGGCGGCCAGCGTATCGGCGGTTTCGCCCGACTGCGAAATCAAAACGACAAGCGTAGACGCGTCAACAAGCGGGTCGCTGTAACGAAACTCGCTCGCCACACTGGCCTCGACGGGCCGGCGCAACAGCTGCTCGAACAGGCGCTTGCCCACCACGCCCGCATGATAGGCTGTGCCGCAGCCCACGATGGCGACACGCGTAATGCGCTGCCAATCCTCGCGGGCCAGGCCGATATTGGGCAGGTCTACGCGGCCATTGTCCAGCAGCCGCCCGCGCAGCGTGTCGCGGACGGTGCGCGGCCCCTCATAAATTTCCTTGAGCATGAAATGAGCGTAGCCGCCCTTTTCCGCCGCCTCGTCGTCCCACGTCACGAGCAGGGGAACGCGCTCCAGCGTCTCGCCGATCAGATCGGTCACGGTCACGCTGTCGGGTGTAATCGTGGCAAAATCGCCGTCTTCCAGCAAAATCACCCGGCGCGTATAGCGCATCACGGCGGGGATGTCGGACGCCAGAAAGTTTTCGCCCTCACCCAGCCCCACCACGAGGGGCGAATCTTTGCGCGCCACGAATATGGTGTCCGGCGCGTCCTGCGACAAGACGGCGATGGCATACGAGCCGGTGACGCGCCTCAGCGCCCGCCGTATGGAAGCGGCAAGGGAGGAAACAGGAGAAAGGGGAGAGGAGAAAGCGTCGTCCTCGCTGCTTTTTCCTTTTTCCTTTTTCCTTTCCTCTTTCTCCTCCTCTTCTATCAGATGCGCCAGCACCTCGGTATCCGTTTCGGACGTGAAGACGTGGCCCTGCGCGATCAGTTCGCGGCGCAGTTCGGCGTAGTTTTCGATGATGCCATTATGGACGACGACCAGACGGCCCGTGCAGTCGCGATGTGGGTGCGCGTTCGCTTCGTTGGGGCGGCCATGCGTGGCCCAGCGCGTGTGCGCGATGGCGGCATGGGCGGCGTGCGGCACGTCTTCGAGGGCGCGTTCCAGATTCACGATCTTGCCCGCAGCGCGCACAATCTGGATGCTGGCGCAGTTGGGGTAGGCGATGCCCGCCGAGTCGTAGCCCCTGTATTCCAGGCGTTTGAGATTGTTGATCGTTGTTTCGACCGCTTCCCCTTTGCCGACGTATCCGGTAATTCCACACATGATATATGCTCTCTTTTGTTTTCTCTTTTGGCGTACTGCCGTGTTGGCTTCGTATTGATTTCGTGTTGGTTCGATGTCGTTCTGAAACGTTGTCCCAAAACGCGCTGTACCGCTTGTGCAGACGTGTATGAAACGTCTATGCTTTAGGAAGACGCGTCCAAACCGGCGTCGTGACCGTCCGACACGGCTTCCACGGTCAGCGTCGTGCCTTTGCGTTTGAGGCGTTCGGCGAGGGCGGCGAGTTCTTCCTGCTGCGTGTCCGTGAGCGCGTCCGTGACAAGGCGAATGCTTTTGCCGTCGAGTGTCGCGCCACCAAAGCCCCACGGATGCCGCCGTCCCAGCTTGGCGCTGTCCACGCCCACAATAACTTCGGGAACGTTCGCGAGAAGCTGTTTGAGGAACGCGGCTTCTTCGGCGCGGTGCGAGTACAATTCCAATCCGCCCGCCCCGGCCTGACTGAACAGAACGCCGCTCGCGCCGCAGATCGCTACGCTGGGCTGAAACGCGCTGTGAAACTCCGGCGTGTGGAAGGCGCAGTCGTCGGCCACGTAAATCTCGCCCAACACGCCCGCCGACAGCCCGCCCGCCACGAGTTCCAGCAGCGACGGCACACTGTTGGTAAACACGATCAAATTGTGGGGTGGCTCGCCCTCGACATGCCTGCGGCGCATCTCCTGCGCCACGGCAAACGTCGTGCTGCCCGCCGTGAGCGCCACGGCCGTATCATCGGGCAGGCAACGCACGATGGCGCGGGCAATGGCCTGCTTGCTGGCCGCGTTGCGCCCTAACTGATCGGTAAAGTAGCCGGGACTGTATCCGGCGCGGGCCACTAAGACTTTGCTGCGCCGCACTTCCAGACCTTGAACCCGCTGCAGCAGCCGCTGCAAATAGTCCAGATCGCGCCGTATGGTGCGCGTGTCGCAGTGCATGGCATGGGCAAGCGCGTCCAGTTCCTGCGCGTCGTCGCTCTCGGACAGCAGTTCCATCAGGCGCATACGCCGCATATCGGCTTGTTCGGACATAGTTAAGATTATCTCAGCAGAGCGTAAGAACGGCGTACTTGATTATAGACAACTTCATTATAACGAGTTCGTGACAATAATGCAAGGAGATCGTGACAGATTGATGTAAATCGGTGACATTTACTGCGCTGTCACCTCGTTTAGAGCGTACTGAAAATAACACTTGACAGCCGCGTCGTAAATACTTACAATGAACCTTATTATGCGGGCAGAGGAACAGTCGAAACAGCGATCAAAGGAACGACCATAGAAGAGGAACATGCGGGGGGAAAACAAGAGAAGATGCTGCGCCGCCGTAAACGCAAACGGCGTGGGAGTCGCCGTCGTCGCCTGCTGTTGATCGGCGTCGGCGTCGGTCTGGCGTGTGTCGCGTTGGCGATGCGTCTGCTGCACCGCGCGCCGTCCGCGCCCGTATTTATTCGCGTCCCGATTTTGCCTGTCCCACTGCCGCTCGGCCCACCCGGTATCGTGATCCACCATTCCGAGTCGCCCGCCGTGTATCATGGCATACGCATGAATGCGGCCCGACTGGAGGCTATCCATCGTCAGGAGCATCCCGATTGGGCGACCGTGTATGAGGGAAAAACCTACTACATCGGCTACCATTTTGTGATTTTGCCCGACGGCACTATAGAGCAGGGTCGGCCCGAAGGCTGCGTTGGGGCGCACGCGCGTTCGCACAACGACTGGCTGGGTATCTGTTTGATCGGCGGATTTCAGACCGACGACCACTGGTGGCCCGAACAGCCCACGCCCGCGCAGATGCGTTCGCTTATTGGTTTGTGCGAACGCCTGATGTCCAAGTACCACATTCCGCCCGATTACGTGAAGCGGCATCGCGACATCAACGATACATGGTGTCCCGGCGACCGCTTTCCGTATGGCAAACTGATGGCCGCGCTGCAAACGTATGCCGCCGCGCACCCGAAACCCGCGCCACGCCGGGCCGCATCGTGTCCTTAGACCATCCCCCGCCGCCGGGCCGCAAAAAGAAAAAAGGATAGAATATAAAGATTTATGGGCTTGAGATCAGAGGGAGCAAGTGTGGAGTACCAGAAACTGCATACGTGGGACGTGAGCGAGGCCCAGGCTAAGGAAATACAGGGACGGCTTGCCGGTCAGGTGCGGCAGGAGCCTCTGGACGCGCAGGGCGTTCGTCTTGTAACAGGGTCGGACATGTCGTTTGCGGGCGGCGAAGATCCCCGGACAACACCTGTATTTGCGGGTTTCGTCACGCTGCGCCTGCCCGCATTTGAGGTCGTAGAGCAGGCGGGGGTACAAACGGTGTCACCCTTTCCCTACATTCCCGGCCTGCTTTCATTTCGCGAAGCGCCGCCCCTGCTCGAAGCGTGGGCAAAACTGGAACAAAAACCGGATGTGCTGATCGCGGACGGGCAGGGACTGGCACACCCGCGCCGCTTCGGCCTGGCCTGTCACCTCGGCCTGCTGCTCGATGTGCCGACAATCGGCGTGGCAAAGACACCCTACATCGGCACGCATGACCCGCTGGGCGAAAATCACGGCGATTGGGTTTATTTGAAAGACAAAGGCGAGACCATCGGGGCCGTGCTGCGAACTCGAACGCGCGTGTCGCCCGTGTACGTATCGGTCGGGCATCGTATAGACCTGCCCTCCGCGCTCGCCGTCGTGCTGCGCTGCATAGACAAGACCCGCCTGCCCGAAACCACGCGTCACGCTCACAACTACGTCAACAGCCTGCGCATGCACCCCGAACTGCTAGCCACCGGCGCGGGAGTTCCGCCTTCAACGCTGTGAAATAATCCGGCTTTGCACTGTGTAGGTCTCTTGACTCACAGGTTGGTTTGTCTTTCGTTGCGTGTGGACATGCATCTGCTGCTCAGCAGGAGTTATGAGAGAAAATAGATATATGCCTCTTCGGGTGAAAGGCTGACACGGCGAATATAGGATTTATCGAACGGAACATTGCCATAGCGCTTCCTTAACTTCGTCAACTGCTCGGACGCTGAACTAAGTAAAGTGATATTCGCGACAGAAAATTCCTCGGAAATATCCTCCGGTAAGTCGTTCAACAACGATTGCAGTTTCGTGTATGCGGCTATAGAACCCACGCTATCTACAAGTACAGTCGCTATAACCAGACGCCAAACTTCTGCGTCCGGCAGGTAATGCCAGAAGGCAGCCGTCATTGGAAAGTCCTTGCCTCTCAGGGCCTCTAATAACTTCCACGCGGCAGATGTTTCCGTTTTTACCAATACCGCTGTATCCATGCTAATACTCCATCGTCATCATCTATAATTGCTGTTATAAGCGCACTGGCCTTGCTTTGACTAGATACCTCGTAACGCTTTTGTTCTGACCATTCTTTGACTGTACCCCAATGTCCTGCAAAGGAGAGATTTGTCTTGATCTCCTTCGCCAAGTCCTCTGCCAGACCTGCCTGTTTTATAAGTTCGTTTAGATCGTGAGAGTACATTTTTCGCACATCTTCAGGTTTCGGAGGCCACTCTCCTCTTCGAGTCTTTTTCGCGATACACGCTTTGATTGCACACTCTATCGCGTAGCCTGCCAGGTAGTAGGCGCCACTGGCATTTCGACGGGTTTTCAACAATGCTCTGGCATCCGCGATACGCATATTTGCCAGTTTCTTGAAATCCTGTCGGAGCAAAAGACACCGCCTCCTTCCTTTCAGCTATCCAGCAAAGAGTTTAAACTGCGATGCCGAATCAACCGTCATACGTTCATATTCTCCTGCGCGGCTTTCTCGGCCCACGGCGAGCGTTTGCGGTGCTTGTTCAGCCACTGCGCGATGTCGGCGGCTTTGGCGGTTTCGCCCATCGCCAGATACGTCTGCATCAGATAGTAGTGGGCCTCGCCGTCGCGGTCGCGGCTCATGTTGCCCATGCGATGAAAGTTCTCTAAAGCGAATAGCGCGTCCGCGTACCGCTTCTGGCCTAGCTTCTCGATGCCGATTTTTCGCACACCCTCAAACACCGTGTCCACGCCCCGATGGTACGCAATGGCGACGCCCAGCAAAATAGACAAAAAGATCACGGGTGCGGCGGGCGTGTGCGCGAATTTTGCTATCGCAGAAACGATCAGCCCGACCACGATCATCACGACAGTCGTTATCGCCAGCCGCTTCAGCAGACCATAGAAGAGGTTGTTGACGGCTTTTTCGGTCTGCGGGTCGAGCGTGGCAACGCCGGGGCGGGGTGCGGGCGGCATCTTGGGCTTCGACGGATACGCATTTGCGCGTTTGCGTTTGGGGGTACGTTCGGGACGTGGCGGCATCTTAGACCTCGCGCCTTCGCTGCCGAGAGGACGCTTTGGCGACGGGCTTGACGTGCAGTTCCAATAGGGCGCGAAAGGCCGACTCCTGCTCGGCGTCCGCGAACGCGCTGCGCGGGATCATATTGAATAAACGCGGCCCCTGATACAGCAGGTACATGTCTTCGTCTGCGTCGTACTTCTGGTAGATCATCCACTTGACGCGAGACAGGGCGTAATCGTTATGCCAGACCAGCCCTTCTTCAGAGAACTGTACGGTTTGCATCCCGTGCAGTTGAGGCATACCCTGATACTGTTTTTTGTGCAAATGCCGCACCATCCAGGCAAGGAACGTCAAATAGAGAACCCAGAATCCAGCCATAAACACGCCCGTAGCCAGAGAAGTGGCCGCGATCCATACCGTGAACAGCGTAACGCAGATCATCAAAGGCAGGAAAACGCGGCGTGTTTTCGTATGCAGCAGCATCGCCTTTAAATACTGCTTTTCCGAAAGCGTAAACGCCACCTGATTGGAAATAGCTGCCTGCGCCTGCTGCTGAAATTGGGTCATGTAGAACTTTCCTGATGCGTGAGTTGTTGGCCCTCACCCGCGCTTCGCGCACCTTCTCCCCCTGGAGAAGGCCAGTGCGGGAGTTGAGTGCGTTTGATGTGGTTTTTAGCCGTGTGCCGGACGGTCATGCTGTTTGTCTTTTCTCAATTTTAGGAACAGGGCATGGCCCTCAAAACGGGCGTGCAAATAGAACTCTAACAGGCAATAATCAGCTTCTGCCCACCATGCGCCGCCGCATCAGGGCGCAAAAGAAGGGAACGCCGAGCAGGCTGGTGATGACGCCGATGCCCAGATTACCAAAGGCGACGCGGGACAGGCACTCGGCGAGCAGGACGACGAAGCCGCCGAGCAGGGCCGACGCGGGAACCAGGTCGCGATGATTGGAGCCGACCAGACGCCGCGCCAGATGCGGAACCAGAAACCCCACGAACGCGATAATTCCCGCCACGCTGACGGCGGCAGCAGTCATTAGCGCGCCGATTACGATGATGCGTCGCTTGAACGCCTCGGTATCCACGCCCAGGTGCGCCGCGCTCTCCTCGCCCAGCGCCATGATGTCCAGTTCCGACGCGCCTGTCCACAGCAGACCCAGGCCAAGTGCGGCAAAGGGAACCAGCAGGGCGCACTTGTCCCAGCCGATGTTGTTCAGGCTTCCGAAGAGCGTGGAGAGGATCGCGGCCTGCTGCTGCGGCCCGCTGTTGGCGGTTGTGGACAGCAGCAGGGGAACCAGGGCGAAGAAGAACGAGCCGACGATAGTACCCGACAGCAAAAACGACTGCGGCGAAACGCGCCCATTGATGCGGGCCATCATGTACACGATGCTGACCGCGAGCAGGCCGGACGCGAACGCTGCGCCCACAAGCGCAAACCCGTTCAGCCACGCTGCCCACGCCCCGCCGCCAAAGATACCCAGCAGGATCGTCCCCATTGCCGACCCGGACGCCACGCCCGTCGTATAAGGGTCGGCGAGCGGATTCATTAGCAGGCTTTGGAACGCCACGCCCGCCAGCGCGAGCAGCATTCCGACGAAAATCCCCGCTACGGCACGCGGAATCCGCATATCCCATACAATGTTCGCTGCGTAATCCGGTATGCCCGTCAGCGGCGCATACGCGCCGACAACCGGCAGATGATGCGTGATCACGCGGCCAATCACGGCAGGCGGCGTCGCGTCCGCAACATTGCCGGTGGACAGCCCGACATCCACAAACAGCATCACGATTAACGCAGCAAGCAGCGCGGCCAACATGCCTCCACGCCCCCGACGCGCCCCAACGGCGCGAGAATGGCTTGCCTCTCGTTCAACGCCGAGGGCAGTACGTGTCGTGGTTGCGTCAATCATGTGGCATGTCCGAAGTAAGCTGTAGACCAAGAGCCTGCTTTACAATAGCTGCTTTAATCAATAGCTGCATTCACGTCCGCGAGGACGTTTGGCGCAGCCTCCAAGACGGGTACGTTCTTTGTACCCGGCTCTATGCTGCACTAAGGAGTCGGTGTCTTGAACAGATCGGGATGCAGAAAACGGGCGAGTTCCAGGGCGGCGAGCGGCAGGCGGGGGCCGGGGCGCATCAAGTCCGTTTTGTTGGATGTCTGGAAAAAGCGGTTGTTGGTAACGGCGGGAACCACGTTCCAGCCCGGCAGCAACTTCACGCGGGGAGCCAGTTTCTTGTCGCAAATGATCACGTCGGGCTGCCGCTCCACGACCTTCTCCGGCGAGATCTGATTGTTTATGGGTGGCTCGGTGACAATATTCGCGCCCCCCGCGATGCTGATAACCTCGTTGATGTAGCTGCTCGGCCCTGTTGGCCCGACTGTATAGACAGGGTTGTCATCGAACATCACGAGTACGCTCGGTTTATCAGGCGCGCCCGCCACGGTTTTCTGTACGCTTTCGATCTGCGCGCGCATGTCGGCTGCGACGCGAGCTGCCGCCGCTTCCTGTCCCGTAGCTTTGCCAATCAGGGCGATGCTGTCGTATGTCTGCTGCATGTTCGTCGCTTTCACGACGAACACAGGCAGGCCATCTTTCTCCAACGCGGCGATCAGGGCAGCGGGATCAACGCCGTCCACGGCCAGAACCAGGTCGGGATTATGTACCTCTATCTGTTCGCGGTCGCCTTTGAACACGTCAATGTGCGGCTTTGCCCGCGCCTGCGGCGGATAATCGCACACCGTGGTGTCGGCGGCAAGGCGGTCGCCCAGATTCAGGGCATATACGATCTCGGTCGTGCTGGGAAGCAGGGACACGATGCGCGTGGGCGCGGCTTTGAGCGTCAGGGTTGTGCCACGCGCGTCCGTCACGGTGCGCGGAAAGCCGCTTGCGCCACTAAGGACAACGGCAGGCGTCGTGCCGGAAGCCGGAACCGATTGCGGCGGCAAAACGCCCGCAGGCTTATGCCGCGCCTCGCGCAGCAAAAGCCCGATGCAAAGCGCGGCTATGAGCAGTATCAGCGGAGAGAACGACGAGCGACGTTTCACGGCTTGGCCCTTCCGAACTTCGCGTGTCCCGGTCGAGGACGCGCCACATAGGGGATGCCTGCCTTGCGGCCCTCGGCATTGTTGGTCGAACCGTCCTGCGCGGGCGCGGGCGGCGCAGTAAAGCCGTGTTTACGTCGGGGCGCGGCTGCCCCTCCGAAAGCAGGACGCTGCGGGCCGTTGCCGCCGCCGGGGCGTTGCGGCGCATTGCCAAACGCAGGTCGAGGCGCTCCTCCACTCCCATAAGCGGGGCGGGGCGCTCCACTGTTGCCGTAGGCCGGACGCTGTGCACCATTATTGCCATAGGCGGGCCGCTGGCCTCCGGCGTTTCCGTAAGCAGGACGTTGAGCGCCGCCGCTGCCGAAAGCGGGCCGCTTTCCCCCCGCATTACTGTCAACAGAACGCGGCCCACCATTTCCGGCAGGTCGCTGCCCTCCTGCATTGCCGAACGCGGGCCGTGTAGCTCCATTGCCGGACGCGGGACGCGACGCCGTATTCCCGACGGGGCGCGGCGTAGGCGCATTCCCATAGGCGGGGCGGGCGGACGCGAACTTGGACGGCGCGGCGTCGGATCGCGGCACATCGCTTCCGTCCGGGGCCATCGCGCCATAAACGGGCGAGTTGGGGTGCGGCGGGCGCGGAGTGGACGCTTTGGCCTGCGTGAGCAGCTTGCGCTCATAGGGTGTGGCCGACCGAACCGCCTGCGATGCCGCGCTCTGGTACTTGGACTGTGGGCGCGGCGTCGCGTTTCCTGCCCCACGACCTGGGCCGGATGCAGAATTTGTGCCTGCCCCCGAATTTGCGCCGAAGATGGGTCGCGGCGTGGCGGGTCTGCCGTCCTCAGCCCCCGGCGTGTTGAAGGCGGGCGCGCTGCCATGCGGTTTACGCGCGTCCGTTTTGATGCCCGGTTTGGGCTTCCGGTCGGCGTACTTGCCGGGTGTGCGGGCCTGTTCCGTGACGGGCGCAGGCATGGGTACACCGGGTGTGCGGGCTACAAACGCGTTGCGCGGCACAAACGAGTTGTTGGCGGACGCGAGACGATCCAGAGCCTGCGACTGCGTCAGGGGCGCGTCGGGCAGCAAAGGACGGGGCATGGCGGCAAGCGCGGCCTGTGCCGCTTCTTCGCCCTGCCGCGCGATGTTGCCCGCGTTGCGGGGACGGTACGGGCCGCTCGGCTTGGCGCGGCGGGCTTCTTTGGGCGGCGTGGGCGTGGGCTGCGCCAAATCAAGCAGAGCCTCTACCTCTTCGGGGCGCAGCTTGCGCCACGTTCCCGAATTCAGGCCCGCCAGATGCAGGCTGCCGAACCCGACGCGAGTTAATTGCCGCACGGGATGCCCGACCAGATCAAACATGCGCCGTACCTGGCGGTTGCGGCCCTCGAACAGCGTGATCTCTACAAGCGTGGTCTGGCTGGCCGCGTCAAACTCGATGTAGCGCACCGTGGCCGGGGCTGTCATGCCGTCTTCCAGTTGGACGCCCTCGGCAAGATGCGTGGCCGCATCGCGATCCACGAAGCCTCTGGCGCGGACACGGTACAGTTTCGGCACATGGTAGCGGGGATGCGTGACGCGATTGGCAAACTCGCCGTCATTGGTCATCAGGAGCAGGCCGTCGCTGTCGGCATCCAGGCGTCCGACCGGGTACACGCGATCCGTGATCTGGGCGAGCAGTTCCAGCACGGTCTTGGACGCGTGCGGGTCGCTGACCGTGCTGGTATAACCGACCGGCTTGTTGAGCATGATATACAGCGGTTTGGGCTTTTCCTGGGTGGCGAGCGGATCGCCGTCTACACGGATGTCGTCGGTCACGAGATCCACCTTGACGCCCATTTCGCGGACGACCTTGCCATTGACGGACACGCGGCCCTCGGCGATGAGCGCCTCGCAGGCCCTACGTGAGGCGACTCCAGCGGTCGCGAGCGCCTTTTGCAGACGCGGTTTTTCTTTTTCGGCGGTATTTTTTTCCATAATACTTTAAGGATACCACGCCAAGCGCGAAAAGGGAAGTGAACCAGAGCAGGGATTTACTGCCGCCTTTTGCGCTCACGAGTAAAGCGGGTGGCGGGGCGGCGGGAACATCGCTTGTGGCGAGCAGGGGGGTGGCGTCGAGCGTTTTGCCGTCACGCAGGGTTTCGAGGGTTCCGAGCGGCATTCCCTTGTGGATGGGCGCGGCATGGGGCTGCAAAATCAATCGCGTCTGCATGGGCGGGGCGGTCGCAGCATCACCTTTCGCTACGACCGATTGCAGCGGTTTTTGCGCGAACACGCCCACAGATGCGGCCAGCCCGCCCGTGACCGGGCAGGTTCCCTTCAGTTCGCCCGCGCGCGCTATCGAGCGCGGCGCATAATTGGCATAGCCGTAATCGAGCAGGGCGCAGGTTTCATGCACAAAATCCGGGCTTTTCAGCACGACCGCGATCAACTGCCAGCCGCTGCGCGTGGCCGAGCCGACAAAGCAATGTCCGGCAGGAACCGTCCACCCGGTCTTGACGCCGTCCGCGCCCGCGTACTTGTCCAAAAACTTGTGGCTGTGGTTCCGCATCGTGACATCCATCTTGTCCATCGAGCGGGTGATGCGGCATTTCCGCAGTTTCGTCACTTCGGCAATACGGGGTTCCTGCATGGCCTGACGGGCGATCAGGGCCAGGTCGCGGGCGCTGGTGTAGTGGGTCTTGTCGTTCAGGCCGTTGGGGTTGGCAAAGTGGGTATGTGTGCAGCCTAATTGCGCGGCCCGCTGGTTCATCAGATCGGCGAATGCGGATACGCTGCCGCTGACGTGTTCTGCCGCATCTACGCAGGCATCGTTCGCCGAGCGCATCAGGATCGCGCGCAGCAGGTCATGGGCCGTGATTTTTTCGCCCGGCTTCACATGCAGACTGCTCTCGCGGATCGTACTGGCATATTTGCTGGCCGTGATAATCGTGTTCTCGTCCGGCACGCGCTCGCAGAACAGCAGGGCGGTCATGATTTTGGTCGTGCTTGCCATCGGGCGCGGCTGGTCGGCGTTCTGCTCCCACAGCACCTGTCCGCTAAGGGCGTCAATGAGGATCGCGCTGACCGCCTTGATGACCGGCGGAGGCTTGATCGCGCCCTGCCCGACCTGCGGCGCGTCCAGGATAGGCGCGGCGTTCGACGCGGCAGGCGGCAACGGCGTGGGCGGAACCTGAACGGCATTCGCGGACCTGCCCATTTTTGCGCCCGTCGCGGCCCTTTCGTCGTCTGGCGCGTCTTGTGCAAAAGCGGGCGGCAGCAGCAGAAACAGGGCCGTGGCAAGCGTCAGCGCGCGCCGTGTCCTGCCTGTTGCGCGTCGTGTGGCAGGTTCGCTATGTCGTCCAGAGCGCGTCTGTAAAGCGGGGGAGTAGCGTGAGGAAGCGATGACCGGAAACCTCCTAAAAGCGGCAAACCAACATCTGCGTACAGGCCGACAACCAGGCGCAAAAGCCTATGTTGTCCCTACCTGCACGTATCCCTCCATTATAGCGGTTTTTCGCCTCTTCTGACAACATCTGCCCAACCGAAAATTATACTCTCCATATCATCATTATGTGTCTTCAGGGCAAAAACTTATCAAGAAAATACCTGCGCATGAAGGAATTTTGTCTGTTCGGCTATAAGTAAGGCGTATGACAACTGCAAACATTTCTGGGCATGAATACGCAATACAGAAAGTTTTTAGCAATGACTTTGTTTTCAGTATTCCTCGCTACCAACGTCCTTATTCATGGACAACAGAGGAAGCCGGAGCATTGCTGAATGACTTGCTAGGTTACATGGGCAGTAGCGTTACGCCTGTGGATGAGCTGAATCCTTACTTCTTAGGCAGCATTGTTCTTATCAAGGACAATACTGCGCCATCAGAAGTTGTGGATGGACAGCAACGCCTTACCACGCTTACTATCCTTCTCGCCGCTATACGCGCCTCCGTGCCTTCTGCACTTGAGCAACACCTGACTGTATACCTTTACGAAAAGGGCAGCCCTTTCACGGGAACGCCGGATCGATATCGTCTTACTCTGCGCGACCGAGATGCTAATTTTTTCCGTGATTACATCCAAGTGTCGGGTGGCCTAAACCTCCTCTCTAACTTGAACAGTACGCTTCTGACAGATAGCCAGCGTAATATTGTTCAAAATGCACGCTTGTATCTTGACAAATTAGCTAATCTTCCCAACGATCAGGTAGAGCGTTTAGCAAAGTTTATTCTCACACGCTGTTTTCTTATTGTGGTTTCCACGCCTGACTTGGCGAGTGCGTTCCGCATTTTCATGGTGCTGAATGATCGAGGAATGGATTTATCCGTCACTGACATTTTGAAGGCAGATGTGATTGGCAACATACCATACGCTGAACAGGATGCCTATACGCACAAGTGGGAGAGTGCAGAAGAAAGTTTAGGGCGTAAGCCGTTCGAGGAACTGTTCGCCCACATTCGCACCATTCGGCTGAAAGTCAAGCAAAAAGAAACTATACTGGAAGAATTTCGCAAGAGTATTCTGACGAAGCAAATACCGCAGCAGTTCATTGACGATATAGTCATACCGTATGCGGAAGCTTATAGAGTCATCAAAGAGGCGGACTACTCCAGCACAGGTCAGGCTGATACTGTCAATCGGCTCTTCGATTGGCTTAACCGCATAGATAACTTTGACTGGATGCCGTCGGCTTTGGCCTATTTTGTTTTGAACAGCAGCAATCCCACCAACTTGATTACTTTCCTAACCGGGTTAGAACGACTTGCTGCCGGTCTGATGATTTTGCGTGCCGATGTTAATGCACGCCTGAACCGCTATGCTGACGTACTAAGCTCTATTGAGAGCGGCACTGCTTCACAAACGACTTATCCATTGAATCTGACTTCCTCCGAGTGTGCGGGCATTCGCCACTCCTTAGCTGGCGACCTTTATAATCAACCTCGTTTTCGCACCTACGTGTTGTTGCGCTTGGACGAGTATCTTGCTGGCGCTGGCGCTACCTATAACTACAAAGTTATCAGCGTAGAGCATGTGTTACCTCAGAACCCTCCATTAAACAGCCAATGGCTTACTCTGTTTCCAGACCTTCAACAACGTGAGCAATACGTTCATAAACTCGGGAATTTGGTGTTGCTGTCGAAACAAAAAAACAGTCAGGCACAAAACTACGATTTTGGCCGGAAGAAGCAACTATATTTCTTGGGGAAAAACGGTGTATCCCCATTCGTACTCACAACACAGGTGCTGAACGAGTCCGATTGGACGCCCACAGTAATAGATCAGCGACAACTACAGTTGCTGCAAACCCTTTCGACCATCTGGAACTTGTAAAAGGGAGGTGAGCATGACCGTGTACGAAGCAACCATTGCCAAAATACAGCAACTGCCGGAAACGCTAGCGCAGGAAGTTCAAGATTACGTAGACTTTCTGCTGACGCGCGCCGACCTGGTACGCTGGCAGTCCGTGCAGCATCTTTCCGAGGCGAAAACGCTGGCAGAGGCCGACATGTCGGATTACCTCATCAACCTTGAATCCTATGAAGAGCAGTTGGCGCGTGGAGAAATAAAATGGTGACAGTGCAGCGAGGGAACGTTGTGCAGTGCGATTTGAACCCCGTTGTCGGAACCGAGCAGGCCGGTATTCGCCCTGTCGTAGTTCTGCAAACTGACCGGGCCAATGCTGCCAGTCCGCACACCATCATTGCGCCCTTTACAAGCAAAATTCGTGGAGCGTTACTGCCGTCTCATGTGCTGATGCCCGCAGGTTCCGGCGGTTTGCCACAAGATTCGGTTTTGTTGTGTGAGCAAATACGCGTCATAGACACGCGGCGTATCCGGCAGGTGTGGGGCCAACTTGACGCGGAACAAATGGACAAAGTGGCAGAAGCACTACGCGCTATCCTGGGCATTTGAGTTCAGCATTGCCGGGTGTACCTTGCCGCCAATAAGCTCCCCGCAGGCGCTGTACTGTGCGGGGTTTTTACTTGAACTGTGATGTACGCAAGCCAGTAATGTCATGGGGCGGCGCACGGCGGCGCGCAATGGAGAGTTCACCCTATGGCGCAGATCGTGATTGGGATAGATGGGGGCGGAACCTATACGCGGGTGGCAGTGGCCGATCTGTCGGGGCGGATACTGGCGACGGCGACGGGCGGCGCGGCAAGCCCGAACAAAACAGCCCATGCCAGGGAGAACGTGCAGAACGCAATTCACGAGGCGGTGTCCCGCGCCGGATGCAGGCTTGAAGAGGTCGCAGGGTTGGTGGCCGGGATCGCGGGACTGGACTCGCCAAACGATCAGCAGTGGGCCGAGGCCTTTACCGATTTGCCGGGGCTTGCATGCCCGCGCCAGCATGTGAATGATGCGGTCGTGGCACACGCGGGGGCGCTCAGATCGCAGCCCGGTATCATCGCCATATCAGGAACAGGCAGCATCGTATTCGGAGTGACCGAAGCGGGGCGACATCTGCGTAACTATGATTTTCACCAGTATGCGCATTCGGCGGCGCGTTACCTGTCCTATGAGGTCGTGCATCGCATTCTGGCGAACGATGTTCAGGCGGCGGACGGCCCCTTTGTCGCCGATGTTCTGGCCTATTGGCAGGTTGAAACGGTCGCCCAACTGCGGGAACGGGGCATAAGCGGGTTTGTGTCCGAGCGTTTCGAGCGTGACCGCCTGTTTGGCGCAATGGCTCCCCTTGTCACGAACGCGGCCCTGAACGGCGTTCCGCTTGCTGTATCCGT
Organism: Chthonomonadaceae bacterium; assembly: GCA_965277875.1. Lineage (GTDB taxonomy): Bacteria > Armatimonadota > Chthonomonadetes > Chthonomonadales > Chthonomonadaceae > CAWFQB01. The sequence continues at coordinate 5,523,160 of CBDIDV010000002.1, forward strand.
GTGCGCTGCCGCTGCCGCTGCGCTTGGCATCGGCATTCGCCTTCTGGGAAACTGCTTTGCGGGTGAGACAGTATCCGTCGCGCTCATCGGAGGAGTGGTAAATAGCGCGGCCATGCGGCAGGCCGTTGAGATCGTGCTGACACAGGACGCGCACAAACATTTTCAGATCGTGGAAGCGGCGTATTCGAGCGAGGCCGGGGCCGTCCTGATGGCCCTTGCGCGGCAGGGCGTCATTAGCAATGAGGCCGTATTCCACGCACTTGGTCAGGCAGGGCAGATGCAGGCCGCAACGGTCGGTGATAATAGCTAAATGACATCTAGTGTCGTTTAAGCGTGAAAATACCGCTGTTTGTGCGAACACTTCCTCTATGAAGGCGTAAAAGGGAGGGTTTACGCTGTGACCGGAGCGGCCTGCCATGCCGCTCACTCTTCCCGCCACGCCCTTCCACAGACGGAAAAGGCCGGGGAAGATTTCAGGAAGGAAGTTTGTGATGATTACACGTTCCGAGAAACTGCTGATTGCTCTGCCCGAACCCACGGGCGCCCTGCCCAAGAGCGCCGCTGCGGTGCAGGAACTGATGGGCGGTAAGTTCGGCGAAATGTCCACGCTGATGAACTACACGTTTCAGTCGTTCAACATGCGGGGCCGCAAAGAAATCCGCCCGTTCTACGAATTGATCGCCAACATCGCCGCCGAAGAGTACGGGCATATCGAACTGGTGTCGTATGCGATTACCATGCTGATGAGCGGCGCGACCACGCGCGGCAAGAACCCCGACGACACGCCTCTGGCGAGCGCGCTGGACGACCCGTACACATACCACTATCAGTACAGCGGGCAGGCGTCCGTTCCCTTCGACAGCTTCGGCAATCCGTGGACGGGCAACAATGTCTTTACGAGCGGCAACCTGAAGCTGGACCTGCTGCACAACTTCTTCCTGGAATGCGGCGCGCGCGCCAACAAGATGAAGACCTACGAGATGTGTTCCGACCCGACTACGCGCGCCCTGACCGGCTACCTGCTGGTACGCGGCGGCATTCACATCGTGGCGTATGCCAAGGCGCTGGAAAAACTGACCGGTGTGGAAGTCGGCAAACTCTTGCCCATTCCTGACATGAGCAATGACAAGTACGACGAGGCGCGCAAGCTCAATGAGCAGGGCCTGCATCTCAAATTGTACCGTTACAGCACCGAGGATTATACGCGCCTGGGCGAGATCTGGAACGGCCCGCATCCTGAAGACGGTCAGCCGCTCGTGGTCGTGGACGGCCCGCCCGAAGGCGTCCCGTACCCGGACTTCCCCGCCGAACCGCAGGTGGGCGCACCCTACGCCGACCCCGAAATGTTCAAGGACATCGCCAAAAAGATGTTCGGCGGCAACCTGAACATCTAATATCGCCGTTTGCTATCGGCGCATAAACGCGCCGATCTGTAATGACAAACAAGCCCCGCCCCGGTTCAGAGTTGAACTATGGCGGGGCTTCGCTGCCCTTTCTGCCTGCGCGTCGCCGAATAAAACACACTCAAAAAATCCTGAAACAGCAAAAAAGATTGAAACCTCTGCCGCTCCTCTTCTGTCTAATACCGCACAAGCGTCTACTATACAGGAAGGGGGACCATCGCCTATGCTTCACCTGTTGCCCTTGCCGCCCTGACGCGCAAGTGGTCACGATGCCACGGTAAAACAACCGCATACCACAACGAGAAACTGCGGCGGGAGCGCTGTATTGCCATTTTTCAGCCCGTTTCTCTTCATAACCGCATTGAACGCGCCGCCGCATTGATTTCCATTACGCCGCCGGACGCAGGGCCGTTAGTGCGCTTTCACCCGGCGCGTTCAGGGCAGCGAAAAAGGCGTCTTCGTCCCCGGTCGTGCGGGACTGTTCCTCTTGGGTGGGCAGGGGGAACAGCGGGGCGTTGCCCAGAACGTACTCGGCGATGCGGTCGAGATCGCGGTCGCGGCCTGGAGCCAGTTCCGCCACGCTCTCGTAGTTCAAATCCGCCTGAAAGTAGTTGCCGCTGATCCTCACCTTGTCGAAAGGTATGCAAATGCCTAGAAACAGGCGTGACATGAAGCGATACGCCAGCCGCTGCGTGTCCGCGTCCCGTCTGTCCTGAACGCTATCTGCTGTCGCGTTCGTCGTCACTGCCGTCATCACGTCCGTCATTATCGCGTCAACGTCGGACGCGCTTCGTATTTCGCGCGTGAAGCCGCAGTCCTTGTAATAGGCCAGGCCCGCATGAACGAGCGGGATGCCCTGACACGCCATCTCCAGCCCCGCCGTACTGCCGTAGCTCAGGCCCGCGCTCGCCACGTCCATCAGGCCATACGTGCTGACTTTTTCCGTGGGCATCACAAGGCGCGCGTTATCCGGCAGGCGCTCGCGCAGCCTGTCGTACCACATCAGAACGCGGTCATCGAACTGCGCGTGATCCTGCTCGTTGGGGTGGACGCGGATCACAAGCGCGTATTCAGGATGTGCGCCGAACCATTGCGCGGTTCGCTCGATCCATTCCAGTTGATCTAAAGCGCGGGCGCGGTCTGCCACGCTGCCCTCGCAGTCGGAACTGGTGCAAAGCAGGGCCAGCGGTCTGTCCGGCAGGCCCAGGTCGGCGCAGATTTCGGCGCGGCTTTGCGCGGTTTGCTGCACGGGACTGAACGCGGCCCAGTTCATGTTCGCGCCGCCTCGCCGTTGATTGAGCAGATGCGTGACGGCTTCGAGTTCGGTTCGGGCGAGCGGCACATCCCGCCACGCCGCCCACCGTTCCTGATACCCCGCCATGTCGCCCGCCACGCCCGACGTGACAAAGCCGACCGTGTTATCCATCCAGCCCCGCTCGTGGATCACGACCCGAATGTTCCGCGCCCGCGCGATCTCGACCGCCACGCGATTGAGAAAAAATGTGCCGTTGAGCGTGACAAGGCAGTCGGGATTATATTTGTCGTACAGGCGCGGTATGGCAATCGCGGCCTGCGCCGCGCCGATGAGCAGGGTGCGATACGACGCCTCGACTTCGGGCCGTTCGATGCAGGGGCGCAGGGTGTGCCAGCGCGAAATCATGTCGGGTTTTAGCCACGCGCCCAGCGGCAGGCCCGCATAACACGCCGTTTCGAGTTCTTCGACAGGCAGCTCTGTGGCCCATTCCTCAATCCGCGTTTTCTCTTTACCCGTAATCGCCGTTTGAAAATACTCCGCCTTGTGCCGTAGCTGCGGCAGCACGGACTGCGTGTAATCGCGGCAGTTCGCGCACACGGACTCGCGATCTTCCATCGGCATGGGGGCCATGCCGCAATTCGGCAGGCCCGAACAGGTGAGAAACCGCACCACATGACCGCGCTGCCTTAGCGCATGTCCCATCGTGGTTTCCCAGAGCGTGTGCGGCAGCCAGGGCGCGTAGGGTGTAAAGAAAAGTATGGTTTGCATAATTTGTTACTTGTTGTTTGTTGTTTGCTGCTTGTTGTTTGTTGAAATGCGCCGCGCTGACCAGTCGGCGCGGTACGCAGGCAACAAGCAGCAAACAACACCTCTCAGGCCGCTTTGCGGACGACGGCGTAGCCGCCCGCGTTGTGGCGGCGCAGTTCGGGATTGGCGTCAATGTGAGCGATCACGTCGTCCAAGGCGAGCAGGCCATTCTCGGCGGGCGCGACCTCGTCGTACAGGCGCTTGAGGAACCAGTAATCTTCCTCGGTTTCAAGCGCAAGGCGTATTTCCGGGCGAGACAGGCGCGGCGGCGGCGGCAGATGCGCGCGCTCGAACAGATCGGGCCGCAGGCAGGTATAGGCCGTGACCTGCTCGCGGAAAAATGGCTCATCCGTCAGCTCGGCCACGCGCTCCAGAGTGCGGACGGGCATGGCCTCACATGCGACTCCGTGTGGCAGGCGGGCCACGGTCACAAGATCCATGCCGCTGTCGTGGGCATACTGCGCGCTCGCCCACAGCATCCTGGGGTCTACGAGGGGGTGACTGGCCGGACACCGCACCACAAGGCGGGCCTCATACGCATACGCGGTCTGCAGAATGCGGGCCAGAACATCGGTCTCGCTGCCCTCCACATACGGTATATCCAGGTCAAGGCACGCATGGCGCAAAACCTTGTCCTCATCGCCGCAGGGCAGCGCGACCACAATCGGCCCGCCTATATTCGCGGCCTGTACGCGTCTCAGCGTCTGCTCCAGCACGGTCGCTTGTCCGAGCGGCAACAGCGGCTTGCCCGGCAGACGGCTCGCGTTCATACGCGCCTGAACGACCGTCACGACGCCCAATAAACTCGACGGCAAATTCGACATTTCATCCATGAAATTTCTCCTCAAATGATTTTCAATTGTTTTGCTTTCCCATCTGCCGCATCCGTGGGCCGAAGGGGAGCGTTAAGCATTGAGCGTCCATTGACAGTTCGCGCCGATCAGCATTAACCCCGCTGCTGCAACGACACCTTTGATGCTCAATACCAATACTTCATGCTCACTCAACCATTTCCCATTGCAGGGGCGTCCCGCGCGCAATATCGGCGACCACGGCGCGGCCCAGCACATCATCAAGGTGGCGCGGCGCAAGGCCGTGGCCGGGGCGGATGATGCGGACGCTGCGCGGCGTCAGCCGCTCGCCCGCCCGCACGTCCTCGACGACGAACAGCGACCGGCGAAACACAAGGCTCGTCTCTTCCTGCGCGCTGCGGCCCAACTCGGCCCGCCCCAACGCTTTTTCCACGGTACGCACCGCGTCCACCATCTGCCCGAACTCCTCCGGTTCCAGAGAAAACGCGCTGTCGGGGCCGGGCAGGTCACGCGAAAGGGTCACATGCTTTTCGATGATGCACGCGCCCAGAGCCACAGCGGCGACCGGAACCGCGATGCCCATGCTGTGATCAGACAGGCCGACCGGAACGCCGAACGCCTCAGACAACCGCGCCAGTCCGCGCAGGTGCATGGCTTCGGGCGGGGCCGGGTACGCGCTGGCGCATTTCAGCAGCGCGATCTCCACACACCCCGCGTCACGCGCCGTCTGCAGCGCGAGGGCGATCTCCTCCTCGGACGCCATGCCCGTAGACATGATGAGCGGCTTTCCTGTCTGGGCCGCGCGCCGGATAAGCGGCAGGTCTACGATCTCGAAAGAAGCGATTTTATAGGCGGGGATATCCAGCGCCTGCAAAAAATCCACGGCGTCATGGTCGAAGGGCGAGGAAAACAGGTCTATTTTCAGTTCGCGGGCCAGTTCCTGCAGGGGCTTATGCCATGCGTAGGGCGTCGCCGCTTCGCCGTACAAGCCGTACAGGGTCTTGCCCGCCCACAGGCTGCCCGCCCCGATCTGAAAGCACGGGCTGGAACAGTCAATCGTCAGGCTGTCGGGCGTGTACGTTTGCATTTTCACGGCGTCCGCGCCGCAGGCTTTGGCGGCGTGGACGATGCGCGCGGCCTGCGTATAATCCTGCGCGTGATTGGCGGACATTTCGGCCACGATATACACCGGCTCGCCCGCACCGATACGCCGCCCGTTGATAGAAATAGATGGCGTTGTGTCGAGCGAAATGGAGTTAGATAGAAGGGAGGTAGGTGGGTTCATAGATGAATTATCGGTAAAACGAATGCGGATGCTCATTCAGATTGCAGTTGGGACTCGGTCAGCAATTGTAGGCGCAGGTAGATTTTTTGGCCGTCGTCGTTGAAGTACGCGCCTGCATAGGGGGGGAAGGTACGCGCTCGCAGGAGGTTGAGAACCTGACGGGCCGTAGTCGGGGCGTCCAGGTCGAGGCAGTCCAACGTGTCCAAATCCGCTTTTTTGTGCGTGGTTCCAATGCCAGGCTGCTGCGCGGAACGGGACGCAGTTCCGGCTCTGAGGCGCGGCCATGTTTCGCAAAATAGGGACGCGCAAGCCTGTTCGAGACGGGCGTACAGGGTTTTGCCCGTGTCGGTCGGCAGGACGCAGACGGGCCGTTGCGCGATGATGTCGCCCGTGTCTACGCCCGCATCTATGTAGTGCAGCGTGACCCCCGACGGCGTACCGTCCACAATACTCCACACGTTCGGGTTCGCGCCCCGATTATAGGGCAGCAGGGAGGGATGCAGGTTCACGACGCCCCGCCCGAACAGGTTGAGGAACGACGGACGCAGGATGTAGCCAAAGAAAACGGATATGGCGATATCTGCCTGCAAGTCGCGGATGGCTGCTAATGTGGACGGTTCGCGCAGTTTTGAGCCGTCGAAGATGTGCGCGGCGGGCAGGCCGGACAACGCGCGCAGTTCTTTGCCCTGTCTCGCTTTCCCGTCCGGGTGCAGCACAAGCCCGACAATGGTATCCGCGTCCGCAGGATCGTTGGCACCGTTCCTCTGCGCGGCAGTCAGGCGCGTATTTGCCTGTGCGCCGACTTTGGGATCCTCCTGAACTTCCTTTGCGCCAATATCGGTCGCCACTTCGCCGCGCAGGTACTTCAATACGTCACACGCTGCGGGGCCATTGCCTAGAAAGAGGATGCGCATAGCGTCTCCCGATTGTCCTGCTCAACGCGGTCATGCGCCAACATTGACCTTTCGTTCTCCGTTTCTGTCTGCTTCTGTTCATGGCTGTGCAGCAGCATTTGCGATACGACGCGGCCTGCGCCCTCGCCGTCTACAAGCTGCCTGCCCCTTTGCGCCATGCTGTCGCGGCGGCGGCGGCTGTCAGCCAGATCGCGCACCGCACAGGCCAGGGCGCGGTTGGTCAGGGCCGTATGCCAGCCCAGGTTATGAACCGTTCCCGCCGCGTCCAGGGCATCGGCGATCTGTACCTGATTGTCGGCCAGCACGAGGGCCACGGCGGGCGTCTGCATATAGGCCAATTCCAGCGTGGTCGTGCCGGCGGCGGCCACGGCCACATCCGCCCATGCCATCAGGGCCGGCATGTCGTCGGGGGCGATCACCAGCTTCATGTCGCGCCCGCACTGCGCCACGGTCTCGCGCAGGCTTTCCAGGTGCGGGTTGCCCGGCCCCACAACCACCTTGACCGCGAAATTCTGGCCGCGCCACGAACTCAGCGCCTGTATCACCTTGCGGGCCGCGTTGTCGGGGTCCGTGCCGCCCAATGTGACAAGGACGTTCTGCCCGCTTTGCGGAACGTCGCGCCGCCATGCGCGCCAGTCGGCGAACTCCGGGCGCAGCAGGGCGTAGCGCGTGCCGCGCAGCAGTCTGGTACGCGGGGCGCAGCGATAGGTGAGAGCGTGGGCGTAGATGTTCTGGTTAAGCACGATGTCGGCATGGTAACGCGGTTGGTGCGCCATATCATCCAGCACAAGCAGGCGCGTACCGGACTGCTGAATCGCCTGCTGATAATCGGGCGCGAAATGGTAGCCGTCCAGCACGGCCCAGGCGGGACGAACCTGTTCCAGGAGGGCGAGGGTCTGTCTGAGGTCATCAGCATGAGGATAGGGGGCGCGTATATCCAAACGTTTAATGTTCAGCGCGTCAATGCGGACGCGCAATGTCGCGCTGTCGCAGTATGTGGCGAAAACCACGCGCCCGCCCCGCGCCTGCCACGCCTGCGCCAGAGCCAGCGCGCGCATCACATGCCCGCTGCCCATCTGCCGCGTCGCGTCCGCCCGCAGAAACAGCGTCCGATTTGCCGCCGGGTCTGTGACCGCATCCGAATTAGGGTTGGAAATAGTGTCCGCCATCATACGCCTTAACCCCCTGCCCCATTTTCCATTGTGATTGTAAACGGCTTAATTTGCGTTTATTCGCGTTCATTTGCGGCTGAACCTACGCCAGCCGCTGAAATCCCGCGTGCGCGACCGGGCCGCGCAACTGCGTCTCGACGGTCTGCGTGTTAATGGCGCGAGCCAGCAGGCCGAATACCTCGTCCAGTGCGGCAAGATACGCGTCAATGTCGCTCTTCTGATGGGCATACGTGACGTAAAACGCGCCCCCGGCCAGAAAGCCCCTGTCCAGCAGCATCTGCGTGTATAATGTGCGGATCGCCTGCCCGTTTGGATAATCAAAGCGCAGGGTGCTGAGGGGCGGGATGCCGCCGACCGCGATTTGCAGATGATGCGCGTTTGCCGCCTGCCGCCAGCCGTTCTGAACCTGCGTCCCGATGGCGCACAGGTGGACGGGGACGTTCAAGGCTCGGTGCTTGCGCAGGGTGGCAAGAGCGGCGGCGGGGCCGATGCGCTCCGTCCAGTACGTGCTGCTGATGAACGTAGACTGCGCGGCCTGCATCCACTGTTCGCGCCCCAGCACGGCGGCGAACGCGTAGCCGTTGCTGATGGCCTTGGCGAACACGGCCATATCGGGGTACACGCCCGTAGTAAGATGGATGCCGCCCGTATTCAAGCGAAAGCCCGCTGTGGACTCATCGAAGACAAGCGCGGCCCCGATCTCATCGGCGATCTGCCGCACACCCTCCAGAAAACCGGGCAGGGGCTGCTGCCCGCGCATTGGCTCCATCACAATCGCCGCGATTTCGCCTCGATTGGCCTGTATGAGCGCTTTCAACTCATCTAACGCATTATAATGAAAGGGCAGCACAAGCCCCGCCAGCGCACCCGGCACACCCGCCGGGTCCAGTCCCGACAGCAAATGCGCCGCCAATGCGTTTCCACTCGGAGTCGCATCGGCAAGGGACGTAGTGGCGCGTTCGTCCTGTCCTTTGACTTCCAGATTGGCGCTGAGATACCAGTCGTGCCAGCCGTGGTAGCCGCAAAACGCGATTTTGTCCCGTTTGGTGCGGGCGCGGGCGATGCGAACCGCGACCGCAACCGCCTCGCCGCCCGAACGCACAAACCGCGCCATGTCGGCCCATGTATGCAGTTCGCACAACAGTTCGGCCAGTTCCACCTCTTCGGGGCAGTTGAGCGTGGACATCGAGCCGTTGTCCACGGCCTGATGTACGGCCCTATTTACGTCCGGGTCGGCATGTCCCAGCACACACGCGCCCACGCCGTTCAAACTCATATCCAGATAGCGATTGCCGTCCAGATCCCACACATGCGCGCCCTCGGCCCGACTGTAATAGTTCGGCCAGCCTCCCGGCAGGAACATTTCGGGCCGCTTGGAAAGCAGCTGCGTTCCGCCCGGAATGCGGCAGCAAGCCCTCTGATAGAGCCGCTCACCGGTCGTTGTCTGTCGCTCGCCGACTGTCATTTGATGAGGAAAGAAAGGTAGGGCATGGTCTTCCTCTGTATGGATAATTTCTGTGTGAATGGTGTCAAGAAGCGTGTGCGTGGACATACAGCCTGCTTTCCTTTAGATAGGGGCGAACATAATGTCTATTCACCCGTAGGGCGACTCATATTGTCCTCCGCCGCTCTTCCGCCCTCGTCTCATCTTCCGCTCTCGTCTTGTCTTCGGGATCGCGGCAATGAACCGGGTCGCTAAAGGGGCCGGGTTGCGGCGCAGTTGTGAGATCGGCGGGGGACAAGCACCCGCCCTACGGGTTTGGATGTACCAGACAGGCAACAAACTTACGCCGCCTTGCGGTCGGCTTCCAGCGAGCGCAGGTAGCCCAGGTTGCGCGGAATTTGACCGTTGATCTGGTGCAGATGCGGATTGTCGCGCAGGAGGGTCAGTACGTCGTTCATGCCGAAGTGCGAGGTGTGCATGGCATGGTAAATGGCGCGGACAAAAGCGAGGTCGGCCAGTTCGTCCACGGTCCAGCGCAGGTGCGAGGCGTCGTTTGCCTGCGCCACATTGGCGGTGCGAAACCCGGCCTGTCCCGTTCGCAGGTACGGCGTGACGTGTTCGCGCTCGGACGGCAGCCGCGCCTCGCGCCAGGCGCGTTCCAGGGCCGCAGTCGTAAACACCTCGGTATCCACGCCGTCGGGATACGTGGGCGGGTCAATGTTGGACACATAATCGAACGTTCCGCGCCCGAAAGCCGCGATCACGCTGTCAATCACCTGCGCGTCGTGCAGGGGGCAGTCGGCAGTCAGGCGCACAACGACATCGGCGTTCGCGTGCTGCGCGGCCTGATGGTAGCGGTCGAGAACGTCGGTCTCGCTGCCCCGAAAACAGGCGATGTCATGCCAGAAACAGTAGCCCGCGATGGCGTTGTCGCTCGCGTGGGTAGACGTGGCGATGATCACCTGATCCAGCAGACTGGCCTTCCGCGCCCTCGCAACGACGTGCGACAGCATGGGCAGGCCGGCAATCTTCTGCATCACCTTGCCCGGCAAACGCGATGACCCCATACGCGCCTGAATGATAGCGACGGTACGCGGGCGTCGCGCCTGCGTCACGGTATGGGACGCATTTTCCGACACCTGCCGTTCTCCCGCCGCGTCCGTAATGTGCAGGGGCAAAATAGCGTTATCAGCTTTTGATGTATTATCGTCGTTCGTAGGGGCAGATGTCATCACGCGGCTCCTTGCAGACGCTGTTTCACGCCGTGTTCGCCGTCCGAGGCAGGGTTCAGGTCGGAAATTTTAGAAGGGAATGACACTGTATCGGACGATTGACGGCGGGCCTGCAGGGCGATTTGCAGTGTCTGCATAGCATTCGCGACAGGATTGAAGGTGGGCGCGTTGTTTTGAACGCAATGCAGGAAATAGGCCAATTCGTCCATATACATCCGGTTTACAGTCCAGCCTTCGGGCTGCGCGCAGGTTTCAATCGTCTGGCCGTCCGTCCCGATGTGTACGGCCAGCCCGCTCGTGAAATACCAGCGAAGCGTCCCGTTGCTGCCGATGACCTCTATACTGCGCTCGTAATCGCGCTGCACAAAATTAAGATGCACGCTGCTGATCGCGCCGCTTATGTGGGCCAGCAGCAGTTCGGCCATACCGTCGGTCTCAAGTCCAAGCGACATGGCGGGGCGTACCAGAGCGCTGTGCAGGCGGGCGGGGCCGAGCAGCCACAGGGCCAGATCCAATTCGTGGATGCAGTCCAAAATCGCGCCGCCGTGCTGCGGGGACGCGCTGTAACTAAGGGCGTAATCCTGGTGCGGACGCCACGAGGGCAGGTACGATCCGGTATGCAGGCGCGCGCTCAACACCTCGCCGATCACGCCCTCTTCGAGCCAGCGCTTGATCTGTGCGGGGCCGGGATGAAAGCGCATATTGCAGCCGACTAAAGTAGTTAAATTGCGGGCGTGTGCCAGTCCCTGCAACTCGTCCAGACCGCTCAGAGTGTGCGCGACGGGCTTTTCAATAAACAGGGCTGCGCCGGGTCCCGCGCTCGCGGCGGCAATCGCGCAGGGCGTGTGCAGGTGCGAGGGCGTACAGATCAGGGCAATGTCGGGGCGGGTGTCCCACAAATCCTGTATGCGCCGCGCCACGGTCGCCCCGAATGCCAGCCCCGCTTCCTGTCGCGCGCTCGCGGACACGTCGTACACGCAAACCTCGACGGGATTGTCAACCGTCAACTGCCGCAAATTTGCCAGATGCCGGCGCCCGATTGAGCCGCAGCCTGCAATCGCCACGCGCAGCGGCGCGCGCGTCTCACGCATAGTCGCGCCGCCTGTTTCGCTGTCTGTACCGGCCTGCATTCTCACCCCGCTTCCGCCTGTGCTTTCTGCGTTGTTAAATCTTGTGGCGCTGAACTCTGGACAAGTTCTCTTTGCAAATCTGTGCGAAACAGGGTGGCATAAACGACATCTACGGCTATGCCCTCAAACATCATCTGCTGTTGGCGCGTACCGTCGGGCGTCATGCCCGCCCGCTGAATCAGCTTCAGCATGGGCAGATTCACGCTCAGCGTTCCCGCCGTGATTTTGTGCAGGCCGAGTTCGCACAGCAAATACCGGCAAACGGCTGTCCATGCTTCCAGGCCATAACCCCGCCCCCACGCGTCTTGTTCGCCGAGCAGTATGCCCACATCGGCGGTTCCGTTGGGGACGTCCACATACGCGTTGATGTTGCCGATGTGTGTCCCGCCAAACTGTTCGGGCGAAGCTGGGCCGATCATCTCGGATACGACAATAGCCCAAAAATGGTGTGGCGTGTCGTGGAAACTTTGGAGGTAAGCGCGGCACGAGTCGAGCGTATGCGTTACGTGCCGCTGCTCGCTATACCGCACTATCGCTGGATTATTAAGCCAGCCGACATAACGCGGCGTCAGATGCTCCTCGCTGAAAGGAGCGATGTGCAGGCGCGGCGTGACGATGCTATGGTTTGTCTTACTTTGCATGAAGTTTTTAGTATCGGGAGGCGAGCCGCTCCGCAGCAAACCGCGTGATATGCTCGACGGCCCCACAGGGAACAACAGTATCTATATCGGCATCCGCGGGCGTCGTTTGCAGGAGGATTTGCGCCAACTGAGCGTGTAGTTCGGGGCGGGTCGTGGCACAGGGGGTCAGGCCGGCACGGATGGTCGGCAGCCAGTCTGCTTCGCAGGCGCGCGGCACAATCGCGAGGGTAGGGCGGGCGAGCAAAGCGGCTTCCAGCAGCAGCATCGAAGTCATGCCGACAACGGCATCGGCGGCATAAATGAGCCTTAGCGGCGGCGTTCCCTCGCTGATGACATCAAAGGCGGACAGATAGCGCGCAAACTCGGCCCGCGTGTTCTTGGGGTGCAGGCGCAATACCAGGTACGGACGTGGCTGCATCTGCGCTATGGCGTCTAAAAACTCCTCAATTACGATTTCAGTACGCTTGTGAGTATGCCCCCGCCCATGCAGCGTATATTCCAGCGAACGCTGAAACTGCGCCGCGTCCAGCCCGGTCGAGACCTCGGCCACAAACACGATGACCGGGCGTTCCCGCGCCGCGTCGGGCAGAATCTCGCGCCGCAGCGTTTCGCGCCCGATACCTGCCAGTCGTGTTTTCTCCCGGCGCGCGGCGTCGTAATGAGGATGGCCGCAAATCACGATACGATTGGCGGGATAGCCCAGCGTCGTATACGCGTCGCGTGTCCAGGCGTCCGGCACGAGCAGCCAGTCGGGCGCATAGGCAAGTGGGTCGTCGGTACGCCCTCGGAAGCGATATGCGGCGTTTGCGAACGCGTCTATGACGCCCACGCTGCACGCGCCCGACTGGCGACAGCGCATTGTCAGTTCCAGCCCGAATGAGTCGGGGTTCTCGGATGTGCCGATGAGGACGCAGGAAAAAGGAGAAAGGAAAAAGGAGAAAGGGAAAACGGATTGGGAGAGGATGCCGCGCTGCTGGAGATAATCAGTGGCGGGGCCGTCGGCAAGCAGGCGTGTCGTGATGCCCTGGCTGGCAAAAGCAACAGGCAGACCGGCGACATAATTGGCTGCGCCCGGATCTTCTACATATATCAGCACATCGTCAGGCCGACCATTTACGATAGGCGCGTCGTGAGAAGCGGAAAAGCGGCAGGCATTGAACGGCCTTGCCTCTCCTGTCTCCCTGTCTCCCTGTCTTCTTGTCCCCTTGTCTATACCCGTTCCCCCGCTTGCCGCATTACGTCCTCGACAAGGGCCATCGTCCGCAGGGCGCTGGGCGCGGGGCTGCACAGGGGGGCGTCGTAAAGCAGGGCGTTGGCAAGGTTGTCGGCCATGCGATAAAAGGCGTGGCCTACCGTAGACGGCAGCGTGTCAGGGCAGTCGCTGGCGATTTCGCCCGCGCCCTGCGTGGCGCGATGTGGGCAGCGGGGGTACACGTACAGCCCAAGCCCTTCCTGCATGATAGACACGCGGCCTCTGGTTCCCCAGATGTCCAGACTGTTTTCCCGATAGTGCGTAAAATCGAGAGGCTGGCATACGGCGATCAGGCCGGACGCGAAGCGCAGCGTGAACGAAATGTTTACATCGCCCATCAGCGGCCCGGTCGGCGTTACGGGCGCGTTTGGCACAACGCTTGCCTGCTCTATTTCGCCGAACAGCATCCGCGTAAAGTCTATGAGGTGTGTGCCATTGTTACGCAGGCCGTTGCCGTACAACCCGAACACGGCCTGTATGTCGCCGACAAGTTCATTTAGCAGGCCGTTTGCCAGCCGCTCAAACTGCGCGTCGGCCCGCCGCCACAGGTTCACCTGCACAAGTATATTGCGCCGCTCGCACTCGGCCACGAACGCTTGTCCCTGCGCCAGCGTCTCGCCCAACGGTTTTTCCACCAGCACGGCGCGCAGATCGGGCAGGTGCGACAGCAGCGCAAGCCGCGTGTCGGGCGGCGTCGCCAGTACGGCCACCTGGGGACTGTAAACGTGGGCCAGTTCTGCGACCGTGGGCGCGACATGCGCGATGTTCCAGCGCGTTCGCGCCGTGTCACGGGCCGATGCGGACGGGTCCACCACGCCCTGCCAGTCGAACGCGGGGTGCGCGGCGAATGTCTGCGCGTGGGTGGCAAACGGATAGTGCCGCGCCATAACGGGATCGTCCACGTAGCCCGCGCCCACTTTGCCGAATCCGATGATGGCCGCGCGCAGCGGCCTGTCATCTGCGATTTGTTTGACGGTTTGTACAAACGCGGCTTCTTCGGACAAGGATGTGTCGTCAAGCGGAGATGCGTTTCCAAACCAAGCTATGTTCTCAAACGAAGACATATTCATCATGCCGCCTTTGCCGCAGGCGCGAACGGACGCGACGGCTTTTCCTCGCAATGACGATTGATCTCTGAGAGCGCGGGACGATGCTTGAGCAGGCGCAGGATGTCTTCGATACCGAACCAGTCGCCATGCGCCGGCTCCAGGTGCGCGTAGACGGCATTGAGGAACGCGTGATCTTCGGCATAGTCCAACTGCAAGCGCAGGTCGGGGGCGTGCCAGCGGCGGGGCGCGAACAGGTTGAAGATGCGGTAACGGTCGGGGTTCTCGTAAAAATAAAGCGAGACGTGTTCGCGAACGGCGGGGTCAAAGACCGTGCCTTCCACGCGAAACAGATTGCGCCAGCCAAACACCTGTATGTCCTGCCCCTGCGGAAACGTGCCGGGGTGCAGGTTCGTGACCACATCGCAATCGTTGTGCAGAAACGTCGTCACGCCCATATCAATCAGTTCGGGATCCAGCAGTGTGCAGTCGCCCGTGATTTCGACGACCACATCCGACTGCATTTGCAGCTGCGCGCAGACCACGCGATTGAGTACATCGTCCTCGCTGCCCCGATAAAGGGCGACGTTCTCCCGGATGGCCCACGCTTCCAGCGCGTCGTCGGCGGGCGAAGTGGACGTGGCGAGAACAATGTCGTCGAGGGTGCGGCATCGGCGCAGTCGGCGCACAAGCCGGGTCAGGGCCGGCTGACCGTTGATGTCGGACAGGACTTTGCCCGGCAGTCGGGACGATCCCATGCGGGCCTCGATGCTGGCGATTACGCGTGACATGGCAGCTCCAGAATGCTTGTTGTTTGTTGTTTGTTGTTTGTTGTCTGTACGCGGTGTGCTGCGGTTGGCAGGGGCGGCATTTCTAAGTAGTGCAAAGTAAGTTCGTAGAAGACGGGTACAAAGAACGTACCCGTCTCGGAGGCAACTGCGTTGCCAAGCGTCCGCGAGGACGCGATGCACTGAAGCAAAGGTATGAACTGATTGTGCAAGGTTATTTAGCCGCAAACGAGGGCGCTGTGTACTTTGCGGACAGCCGTAATGAGCAGGGCAATCTGCGTTTCGTCGGGCGCGTACATGCAGTTCTCGAAGCCTAAAAACTCCGTGTCGTGCATCCGTTCCGCGACCGGGCAAAGGCCGCGCGGATAGCGCACATCGGACAGGCTGAACGGGTACGCGCCGAACGCGACGCGCTGCTGAAACACGGGCAGCAGGTACAGCGGGCGCACATAGCCCGCAAAGTGCGGAAATCCCTCGGCAAGCAGAGCATTGCTGAACGTGTCCCGCGACACGCCCGTATACGCGGCGTCCCAGCGCATTCCCCACACATAATAAACGTGGCGGCAATCTGCGCGCACAACCGGAACCGTCAGCCCCGCCAGCCCGCGCAGGCCGTCGGTCAATCGCTGCGCCAGATATTCGCGCGGCAGAACATGGTCGTCAATGCGCTTTAGCTGCTCGCTTCCGATGGCTGCGCTCATCTCGGTCAGGCGGTAGTTGAAGCCGATCATGTTGGCTATGTCGCTCATACCTAATGGTTCCACGACGTTTTCGCCATGATTGCGGATCAACTGCATTTTGCGGGCCAGCTTGTCGTCGTTCGTGACGCACACGCCGCCCTCGCCCATATGAATGTGCTTATGGTAGTTGAGGCTGAATACGCCGATATGCCCGACCGTGCCTGCCAGTGCGCCGTTTTCCGCGCCGAGCGGGGCCTGCGCGTTGTCTTCGATCAGGAACAGGCCGCGCTCATCGGCCAAAGCGCGTAACTCGGCAAGGCGGGCGGGATGCCCGAACAGGTTGACGACGATGATGGCGCGCGTTCGGGGCGTAATCGTGGCTCGTACCGCCTCCAAATCCAGGCAGAACGTGTCCGGCTCGATGTCGGCGAAAACGGGGATGCCGCCATAGATCAGCGGGGCCAGCGCGGTCGCCGACATGGTGTAGGGCGGCACGATTACCTCGTCGCCCGGCGCAATGCCAATCGCGCCCATCGCGGCATACAGCCCGGATGTGGCGGAATTGACCGACACGGCATGAGCGACGCCAAACCGCGTGGCCCACGCCGCCTCAAACCGCCGCACAGCCGGCCCGCCCCCAAACTGCTCGCCCCAGCTTCCGTAAAACCCCGACAGACACCCCGACCGCATCACGTCCACGACGGCATTGATTTCCGGCTCGCCAATCGTGCTGTACGCGGGCAGGGGACGCGGCAAAACAGGCATTCCGCCTTCAATGGCTAACTTTTCCACAATAAACAACTCTCCACAAAGAACAAAACGAAGAACCAAACAAAGAACAAAACGAAAAACAAAACGAAAAACAAAACGAAAAACAAAATCAGGCGCGAACGTTCAGGCCCGCGACGTGCAGGAAGGAACGCGCCTTGATGGGACTTTGATCGGTAAAATGGAACAGGCTGCCCACGGCCACGGCAGACGCCTGACCGTTGACAATCGCCTCGCTTAGATGCTGCAAGGTTCCCGCGCCGCCCGATGCGATGATGGGAACCGGGTAGCGGCGGGCCGCTTCGCGCACCAGTTCGGTGTCATAGCCCTGCATCGTGCCGTCGCGGTCAATGGACGTGAGCAGGATTTCGCCCGCGCCCTCCATGACAACACGATCCAGGTGCGTCCATACATCCATGCCGGTCGGTATCGTGCCGCCGCGTGTCCAGACCTCATGCGGGCTGAGTGAGGTGGCCCTGACGTCTATGGATACCACAACGCACTGTTTGCCGTAGCGATCTGCGACCGAGGGCAGAAACGTCCGCGACTCAAAAGCAAGCGTATTGACGGCGATCTTATCCGCACCCACGCGCAGCAGACAGGCCACATCGTCCAGGTCGCCGATGCCGCCGCCGACCGTCAGCGGCATAAAGCACTCTTCGGCGGTGCGCGCCACGATGTCCAGCAGCAGGCCGCGCGCCGTGCCGCCCTGATCGTCACGCATCGCGCCGTCAATGTCCAAAAACAATAACTCGTCTACGGTCTGCGCGTTGTAAATGCGCGCGTTCGAGACCGGGTCGCCCACGTCACGCAGATCGGCGAAGCGCGTTCCCTTCACGGTGCGCCCCCGGCGCAGCAGCAGTTTGGGTATCAGGCGTGTTTTCAGCATAAAGTAATAGTTAAAGAAATGGGTCAGGGTTTCCAGCTAAGGAAGTTGTCGAGCAGACGCAGACCGTTTTCCTGGCTTTTTTCCGGGTGGAACTGTACGGCGCAAATGTTCTCTTTCTGCACGGCGGCCGCAAACGCCCCGCCGTAATCGCAGGTTCCGATCACGTCCCGCTCCTGTTCGCATACGAGCGCATACGAATGCGTAAAATAGAGGCAGCGATCTTTAGGCTTCATGCCTTTGAACAGAAACGTGTCGGGCGCGAAGCATACCTCATTCCAGCCGACATGCGGCAGTTTGAGGCCCGCAACAGAAGGCGCGAGCAGCCTGCATTCCGCGTCCAGCCAGCCCAGCCCGGACGTGACCTCGTTTTCCAGCCCCGCCTGCGCCATGATCTGCATTCCCACGCAGATACCCAGGATGGGCTTTCCCGCCTGACGCGCCTGCTCAAGCGCGTTGTCAAGCCCCGACAGATGCAGGTTCCGCATAGCGGTAGCGAACGCGCCCTGACCCGGCAAAATGACGCGCTCTGCCCGACTCAGATCGTCCGGGCAGTCAGTCAAAACGGCCTCGACGCCCAGATACTCCAGCGCGCGCACCACGCTGTACACATTGCTCACGCCATAATCCACGACCGCAACGTCCACGGGCAAACTCCAATCCATAGACAGGATTGACAGGATTTCAAAAACGATTTAGGACAGCAGAATAGAACCTGTATTGCGCCGCAGCCATAATGACGCAACGGTTTTTAACTTCTCAGCATAATCCTGTTAATCCTGAAAATCCTGTCTATGGATTTCAAGAAGCCTTTTGCAGCACACGCAATTGGGGCTTGAACTCCCACGGCGATACCTGATGGCTCATGGCGACGCGCTCGAACTCGGCTTCATTCAGGCCCAGGATGTCCAGAAAATCATCCAGGCTGTCGGGACGCCGACCGTCGTAGGTTTCGGTCAGCGTCTGGCCGGTCGCGCGATCTAACGCGCCGTTGCGGATGTCAATGCTGGCAAGGTGGGCCGTGCGCCCATAGCCGCGCTTGATATACTTGATATAATCGCGCACACCCTGCATGGCGCATTCGATCTTCTCGTACCCGTACTGCGGCGGCACACCTTCGACATCGTCGTACTGCCAGTCCAATTCGTCCTGTATCAAGGCGACTTGCTGCTTTACGTTCCACGGAATGTAAGAACCCAGGCACACCGAGCGGTAGTTTAGAGCGCGCAGGTCTTTGAGTTTGGGATAGCGGAATGGGTCGAGATCGCGCGGGTCGAGATCGCTCATGTCAATCATGCCGCGCATGTCGTCCGCGTTGATGCCCAGGTTGACAAAGCGATTAAAGCGCCTTTCGTCCACCTCTTCCACCTCGTCGTAGGAAAAGTAGGACGTATATTCGGCGCTCGGCTCGCCCCAGAACACGAGAGGGACATTGTAGCGCACCGCGATCTGCATGGGATACGCGAAGATGCCCGAATGGCAATGCCAGCAAAAATCGCCCTTGCGGAGAAAACTTTCCAGCATCACGCGCTGCACCAGTTTCCAGTTAGGCCGGAATTTTATAAAGTCGCAGCCGAGTTTTTGCAGGACGCGCTCATTGTTGGCAAGCACTCCGGGGCGCAGAAAGCCGTGGTCGAAACTAACGACGAGCGGTTTGATCTTGTACTCGCGCATCAGGTACAGCAGGGTAAACGCGCTGTCCTTGCCGCCGCTGAACGGCACAAGGCAATCATAGGCGAACCGGCCCCGGTGCTGCTCGACAAGAACATCCAGGTCGCGCTTTTTGCTTTCCCAATCTATGGCGCGTTTAACCTCATGCTGCCGGCAGACATTGCACACGCCCTCGGCGTCGAACATGATGGTTTCATGCGTTTCCGGTATCAGGCAGCGCGAGCAGACGCGAAGCGAGTTGTTTGTTGTTTGTTGTTTGTTATTTGTGAAATTCATAAATTCGCTCAGACCGCCGCAAATTCTTCCGCGAAAAGGCCCATCATGTGCGCGTCGTGAAATGCGCCGTCGCTCCAATACTCCCGGCGTTTGCAGCCTTCCATGACGAAGCCTAGTCGTTCATACAGAGCCACAGCGCGCGTGTTGTTCGCCAGAACGCCGAGCGAGACTTTACGCAGGCCCAGTCGCCCAAAGGCATATTGCAGACACAGGCGCATGGCCTCGTGGCCCAATCCCTGACCCTGAAAAGCCCTGTCGCCGATCACGATGCCCAGCGTGGCCGTGCGGTGCAGCCAGTGGATGGGTTCCAGTTTGATGTTGCCGATGTGGCGATTGGCGGCAAGGTGCTGTATGGCGAAGAAAACGCAGGTTGGCGGCGACGCGGATTGGGTGGTATGCTGCGCATAATAGCGGTGCAGGTCGTCAAGAGTCAGCGGAAACGCGCCGGTTTCCATGTGCCGCGTCACGTCCCGATCCTGAAGCCAGTTCAGATAGTGCGGCCCGATGTCGGTCTTGTCCAGGGCGCG
Organism: Chthonomonadaceae bacterium; assembly: GCA_965277875.1. Lineage (GTDB taxonomy): Bacteria > Armatimonadota > Chthonomonadetes > Chthonomonadales > Chthonomonadaceae > CAWFQB01. The sequence continues at coordinate 5,543,149 of CBDIDV010000002.1, forward strand.
CAGTCCGACACGCTCGCCGCGTACAAACAGGGGCGTCGTGTCAGGCGTACCCATCGCGGCATCAGAATTGGTATCAGAAACAGAATGGGACAAGACGAGGGCAGGGGTGTTCACGCAGCCTCCACACGAGCATCAGCCGATACGAAAGAGTTCGATACCCGTATTGTTGGCAAGCGGCGCGTGGTTTTACAGGAAATTTGAAGGCGTGTTTTAGCGGCGGCGGCGGGTGGAACTGAGGATTTTGGACTGGTCGCGGTATTTGACGACCGTGCGGCGGGCGACCGTGATGCCGCGCTCACCCAGCAGGTCTACGATCTGCTGGTCGGACAGGGGATTGCTCGTATCCTCCTCCTGAACCAGTGACTCGATGGTATCCTTGATGGAAAGGGCGCTTTTGAAAAAGATTTCAAAGTTCGCCACCTCCTGGTTGGGAAGCTGCACAAACTTGTTGGCCGTGGCGCGGCTGACCGTGCTTTCGTGGACATCCAGCAGTTTGGCGATGTTTGTGCGCGTCAGGGGGCGCAGGAACTGGCGCGAACCCGTTTCGAGAAACCCGGTCTGGCATTCCGCGACGCAATTCGTGATCTGGCGCAGGGTCTGGCTGCGCTGATTGACGTTCTGTATGAAACGCTCGGCCCGCTCCACGTATTCGACGAAGTGCCGGTGTTCGTCCGCATCGCGCGGGGTGTCGCCGTCCTTGATGCGCTGATACGCCTCGCGATACTGCGCGTTGACGTTGAGCGCGAAACCTTCCGGCTGCGGCACTTCGATCTCGTACCCGTATTCGGCGCGGCGAATAATCACGTCCGGGCGCACCACGGTCTTGTTATTGGCGGGGCGTGACATCCACGGCAGGCGGAACTGGCTGGCGGGGATGGGGTTCAGGCGTGTGCGGATGTACTCGACGGCGTGTTTTACGTCGTCCTGAGAGATTTTCAGCGCGCGGGCGATTTTGGTGTAGCGGCTGCTGCACACGTTGTCGAACTGCTCTTCGATCATCTGTGCAGCATAATCATTGCATTTACGCAAGGCGGGCGAACTGTCGTCGCGCAGCGCTTTAAGCTGCAAAAGCAGGCACTGCCTTAAATCCTGCGCCCCTACGCCCGGCGGATCGAACGACTGAATGATCGCCAGAAGCCGGCATACCTGCGCTTCCGGCACATTCAGTTCGCAGGCCACGACAAAGGTGGACTCGGTCAGCCAGCCCCGCTCGTCCAGGCTGTTTATCAGATACTCGCCCACCTCGTAATCCACAGGTTCCACGGCGGTATGCAGCAGACTGACAAGATGCTCGCGCAGCGTGGTCTCCGCTTCCAGGCTGCCCGCGAAATCGAAATCTTCCTCACTGTCGAAACCTGTCAGGCTGTCGGCTTCGGTATGTTCGGCGTGATACTCGCCTGAGTCCAGCGTTTCCTGTTCCTCGTCCAGGCGCGCATTCGCCCGCGCCGAACAGTAGGGGCAGACGTTCGCGTCAATGCAGCCGCCGTCGCAGCCGGCCTCTTCCTGCGTTTCCAGGGCGGGATTTTCCAGCAATTCGGACTCGATAGACTGCACCAGCTCCTGATTACTGAGCTGGAGGATCGAGTTCGCAACGATCAGCTTGGGATCGATGCGCTGAGTGAGAACATGGCGTTGTTCCTGCTGGATGTACAAAAGGGAAGACCTCTGAGGCACGCCGCACATAGCGGATTGGCCGCACAGCAAGCAAAGGAAGCACATCGTACCAAAGCGCGTTATGCCAATCACAATTATGACACATAAAACATGCGAATAGATTTCAATTGCTGAACAGCGCAGACCTGGCAAAGTCAAGCGTTTCCACACCCCGCCGCGTCCCGCTTTCACTGCTCTTGCGCCTGTAATCTCATATTCTCATTGTCGGCAGGGCGCGCAAAACGGCTTATGCCTGACCAACGCAATCGCGCGAAAAGGGAGAGCGAAAGATGAAAGGATTTTGCGCGAGTCGTAACGTAACAATAGATTTGACGATATACGCGTCCCCTTTGTTCTGCGTCATGACCCGACTTTGTACTCCACGCACTCCAAATTGTACGGGATAATGGGAAGCGCAATGAGAAACATTCAGGCAATAAGCTGAGTCGCTTGAGTGGGGACTGTGGAGCGGTATTGTGGAGCGGTATACTGTATGGCTTGCCCTGCCTGCCGCGCGGCGCAAATAGCCGAAACCTCTCACCTGTGCGCGCGTCCAACGGATAGACTGCAAACAACTCTGCGGTATGCTAAACTAAGACTGCTCCTCTATTTCTTATATCTAAATCAGCAATACTTTGTTGGAGAATGATCCTTGCTTAAACTCAGGCGAACTCAGATCGGCGCGCTTCTCGTGGAAGAGGGTCTAATCACGCAGCAGCAGCTTGACGTGGCGATTGCGGAACAGCGGCGCACGGACACGGGCAAGCGGCTCGGCGAAGTGCTTGTCGGTATGCGCTTCCTGTCCGAGCCGAACCTGCTGCGTACCCTGTCGCATCAGATTGACTGTCCCATCATTGACCTGACCAAAGAGCCGCCGGATCCGACTGCAGTCGAGATCGTGCCGGGCGAGTTCGCCCGCAAGCATAACCTGGTTCCCATTCGCCGCAACGATGATACGCTCGTCGTGGCGATGGCCGACCCCCTCGACATCCACGCCATTGACGACCTGCGCCTTCTGACGGGTCTGGACATCGCGCCTATGCTCGCCCCCATCGGCGACATTCAGCGCGTGGGCGAGCAGTTTTACATGTCCAAGATGATCCAGGGCGCGGCAGGGGCGGCGGAACAGGCGACCGAGGACGAGGACAACGTAGACGTCGCCAACCTGCAGGCGATGGCGAAGGAAGAACTGGTCATCCAGATGGTCAACCTGATTATCAATCAGGCCATTCAGGATCGAGCCAGTGACATCCACATAGAGCCGTTCGATAAGGAACTGCGCGTGCGCTATCGCATTGACGGCGTCCTGCACGAGGTCAGTTCCCCGCCCAAGCGCTTCCACAACGCCATTGTCAGCCGTATTAAAATTCTGGCCGACATGAACATCGCCGAACGCAGACTGCCGCTTGATGGCCGCATCCGCATCAAAAGCGCGGGACGCCAGATTGACCTGCGCGTGTCTACGCTGCCTTCCATGTACGGCGAAGGCGTGGTCATGCGTATTCTGGACAAGCAGACCGCCATGCTGGGCCTGACGGAACTGGGCATGGAACGCAACATGTTCGACACGTTCCGGCGCTTGATTCAGGAACCGCACGGCATCATCCTGGTCACGGGGCCGACGGGTTCGGGCAAGACGACTACGCTGTACGCCAGCCTGAGCGAGATTTACAGCGTCGAAAAGAAGATCATCACGGTCGAAGACCCGGTCGAATATCAGCTTAACGGCATCAATCAGGTGCAGGCGCAGCCGCACATCGGACTTACCTTCGCCAATAGCCTGCGCTCGATTGTCCGCCAGGACCCCGACATCATCATGATCGGCGAGATACGCGACAAAGAGACCGTAGACATCGCCATTCAGGCCGCGCTTACGGGCCACCTTGTCTTGTCCACGCTGCACACGAACGACGCGGCGGGGGCCGTCAGCCGCCTGCTCGACATGGGCGCGGAACCGTACCTTGTCGCCAGTTCGCTGATCGGCACGGTGGCACAGCGGCTTGTCCGCATGAACTGCCCGCGCTGCAAGGAACCCTACGAGGAAAAGCCGGAAGTGCTGCGCGAGATCAACATTGACCCCGAAATGATCAAGCGCGAACCTCTGATGCGCGGCGTAGGCTGCCCGGAATGTCGTGGCAAGGGCTTCAAGGGACGCGGCGGCATCTACGAGATGATCGCCGTGGACGAGAACATGCGCCGCATGATTACGGCCCGCGAACCCGCCAGCAACATCAAGCAGTACGCGCAGCGCGAGCAGAAGATGGTTTCCATGCTGATGGACGGGCGCGATAAGGTTCTGCAAGGCGCGACTACCATTCAGGAAGTCCTGCGCGTCTGCCAGCGCGAAGATTTTGACGCGTAGCGGGAGGGCAGGCACGGGGGCCTGCCCCTACAATCCATTTCGACGCGTAGGGGCAGGCCCCCGTGCCTGCCCTTTGATGAACATATAGAGACAAATACGACACTATGCCAGATTTTACTTACGAAGCAATGGACAAGACGGGCAAGGCGACCGCAGGCACGATAGCGGCCCGCGACAGCCAGGAGGCCGCGCTGAAGGTGCGGCAGCTGGGCGTGTTCCCGACCCGCATCAACACGGGCGGCAAGTCTTCGGCCCTCGCCGCAGGCGGCCAGAAGCGCCACTCCACGAGTGCGGGCGCGGCCTCGACCGGAACCGCGCCCGCCAAGATGGGCGGCAAAAAAATCACGCGCGTGCAGATTCTGCTGTTCACGCGCGAAATGTCCGACTTGCTCGAAGCGGGCCTGCCGATGGATCGCTGCTTTTCGGTTCTGATTGACCAGACCGACAGCGACAGTATGCGGGCGATGCTGGTGGCGATGCAGGGCGAAATTCGGGCCGGGCAGCCGCTGTCCGAGACCCTGAAAAAGTATCCGCGCGAGTTTACCATGCTGTTCGCCAACATGGTACACGCGGGCGAGGTGTCCGGGCAGCTCGCCAGCGTTATGACGCGGCTTGCCGACTTTATGGAAAAAGAGCAGGTGCGCCGCAGCCAGATCATGGCCGCGCTGATGTACCCGCTCGTGCTGATCGCAGTTGCCGTGTCGGCCGTTATCTTCCTTCTGGTGTTCGTCGTGCCGATGCTGTCGGGCGTGTTCAAAGACCTGGGCAACCAACTGCCGCTCCCGACCGTGGTGCTGCTGGCCCTGTCCAACATCATGAAGAACTATTGGTACGTCATCATCGGCGTCATCGGCGGCACGGTCTACGGCTTCAAGTCGTGGATAAAGACCGAGGGCGGGCAGCGCAATTTCGACCGCTTCCGTATGCGTCTGCCGATGTTCGGCGTCCTGATACAAAAGATCGTGGCCGCGCGGCTTGTCCGTACCCTGGGAACGCTGCTTGGCGGCGGCGTCCCGATCTTGGAGTCGCTGGAAATATCCGCCTCCGCGCTGGGCAATGTGGTCGCGACCGAGGCCGTGCTGGAAGTGCGCGGCGGTGTGCGCCAGGGCGAGACCCTGCACGAAAGCATGGAAAAGGCCGGCAGCTTCCTGCCCGTCGTGAAGCACATGACGGCGGTAGGTGAAGAGACCGGACGCCTGCCCGCCATGCTTATCCGCACCGCCGACACGCTGGATTTCGAGGTGGACAATACCATGCGGCGTCTGACCAGTCTCGTGGAGCCGCTTGTCGTGCTGCTCATGGGCGGGTTCGTCGGGTTCGTCGTGCTGTCCATTCTGCTGCCGATCTTCAAATCCAGTACGCTCGCCAAATAGTTCTCGCAAATGATTGTCGCTTGTAGTTTGTAACATTACGCTGTATCAAAGGAGACCCCAACGTGAAGACCCGTACTTTCAGCGCCCGCCCGGCGATCCGCACCCGCCGATGCAGCGCGTTTACGCTCATCGAAATCCTTGTCGTCGTCGTCATCATCGCCATTCTCGCCGCCGTGGTCGTACCCAACGTCATCAGCCGCATCGTCGATGCCAAGAACAGCGCCGCGACCTCGGACCTCAAGACGTTCGACGACGCCATTGACGCCTACAAGCTGGACACGGGCGCTAATCCGCCCTCCCTGGACGCGCTCGTCAGCAATCCCGGCGACACCAAGTGGCATGGCCCCTACCTGAAGAACCAGAGCAGCACGCCAATGGACCCGTGGGGACACCCTTACATGTACAAATCTCCCGGCGACAATGGCCGCGAGTATGACATTAGCTCGGCGGGCGATGGCTCGCACCCCATCAACGGCTGGGATCTCAAGGGAACCGGCGCGAAGTAGACTTGGAAATAGTGCGACGCACTTTGAAATTGCTCCTATGAAACACGCAGCCAAACATGGTTTTACCCTGATCGAGATGGTGGTCGTTATCATCATCGTGGCCGTCGTGTCCGCGATCCTGGTTCCCGCCTACAGCCACTTCTACGCCAAAGCCCGTTTCGACGGCAATGTGCGCGAGGTGCTGGATGTGTTTGCCTATGCGCGGGAACAGGCTATCGCCAAAGACGCGCCTGCCACGCTGACGTTTGACCCGCAAAGCGAAAGTTTCTCCGTGACGGCAACACCCCTGCCGCCGCCCGTAGACCAGCCCACCGTGTTTGCCGATGTGAACGCCGACAGCAGCCTGCTTCAGCAGACGCATCTGGTGCATCTTGATCCGAACATGGGCGTGATCGGCTTCAGCGCCACGGATACCAGTCAGGGAACCGGGAGCGGCGCGGGTATCGGCGGACGCGGCGCGACTACGGTACGTTTTCGGCCTGACGGCACTTCGGACGGCGCGGAAATGACGGTCGCGGCCGCCGACTCCGGCTACTCGGCGCGTCTCGTCCTGCTGCCCGGCACGGGCCGTATACAGATCGCGGACGACGCGCCCGCGCAGGGGAGAAGATGAACCATTCTCGCTTGAACCAGCGCCATTCCAGGCGTGGACGACGGGCGCGGGTCGGCTTTACGCTGGTCGAGATGATCGTCGCCACCGTTCTGCTTTCCGTGGGCGTGGTCGCTACGTTGAGCGCGATTCACGGGGCCGCGCAAACCACCCTGCTCGCGGATGGGGCGCAGACGGCGGCGATGCTCGCGCAGCGGCAGATCTCTCAACTGGAATTGCAGCCCGATCAACTGTCCGGCGGCAATCAGCAGGGAAATTTTGGCGATGAGTACCCCGGCTACAGCTGGCAGCAGGCCGCCGAGGCCACAGATTATCCCAACCTGTTTCAGGTGACGATGACGATCCGCTGGGGCGGCGTAAACGACACGCATCAGCGCGATTTTGTCACCTATCTCAGCAACGGGCAGGCCGCGCCCACGCCGAACAGCACGGGAACGACGGGAAGCACGACAGGAACAGGGACGAAATGAGAGGACAGAAGAGGAAACAGGGAGAAGAGGAGAAGAGAAGACAAGAACGTTCTTCGCTTCCTGCGTCGCTGCGTTCTGCCCGCTATACTCGCCGGTTTCAGCAAGGCTTCACTTTGCTGGAAGTGCTTGTCGCTCTGGTAATCTTCGGCATCCTGACGGTCGCGCTTTCCAATGCCATGTCAACGGCGCTGCGCGCCCGGATGCTGGCGGAAGCGCGGCAGGATGACAGCGCCACGGTGCGCGCCATCTTCGGCATCCTGGGACGCGATCTGCAAAGCGCGTATGCGTCCGTTTACGATCCCAATTCGCTGTTCGTTGCGGGGGGCGCGACGAGCGGCAATACTTCGTCATCCGGCGCAAGCGGGTCACTGCTCACGATGGCCTCGCTGTCTCACCGCCTGAACACGACCGACCCGAACGTAGACCCGTCGGTAGACACGGCAAACGGCGCGCGTCCGGGCAGCGTCAGTAACAGTCAGAACGGCAGCAATGACCCGCCGCAAAGCCCGGTTTCTCTGATCCGCTACGATTTCGATCCGCAGTCGGGGGTTCTCAGCCGCGTGGCGCAGTCCGTTCCCAGCCTGCAAAACCTACAGCAGGCCACGCCCGGCCCGGATGATGTCGTCGCTTCCAACATCATCAGCCTGCAATTACAATACTGGGACCCGACACAGCAGAACTGGCGCGACGCCTGGGACTACGAGCAGCCCAACCTACCGCCCTCCGCTACGGCGGCCACGACCCTGGCCCTGCCTCTTTCCACGGACACGACGACCACGGCAGGCGGCGCGGGAGCGCCCACGGCCTCGGTTCAGGCTTCGGGGACATCGGGCAGCACGTCCGGCGCAGCGGGCGGCGCTTCCGGCACATCGGGCAGCGCGTCCTCCGGCACGAACGCGAACGGCGGCACGGGCAGCAGCGACCTCGGCCTGCCGTCTGCCGTGCAGATCACGCTGGTTATTCGCAAGCGAGACGGCACTCCCGGCACGTACTCCACGATTTTGCCCCTGGCGACGCCGACATTACAGGATTATCCGTATGTAGGCGGTCAAACGGTCAACCCGACCACGACGCAGACGCAGGCGGACGGTCAGGCCAAGCAGCAAACGACAGGGCAGTAGATTGCTTCCGCCCAATGCGGCATGTAGTTTTGGGCAGCACAGGACGAACGAACGATGACGCGAACGACGGCAGACAGCACAGGCAGGAATAGGACGAGACATCGGCGCGGGCAGGCGCTCGTGCCGGTGATTTTCGTGATGCTGATCCTCACTGTCGTGGGCGTAGCATTTAGCGTCGCCGCGCATCGGAGCGCGCAGGCCAGCGGCAACTTTGTCGCGCAGACACAGCGGTTTTACGCGGCGCGGGGCGCGCTGAACTATGCCCTGAGCGCCCTGGCGCAGACCAGCGGCAACGGCAGCACGTATGGCATCGTGCCGCCCCTGCCGGATACCGACGCGAACGGATGGGCGCAGCTAGGCGACGCCTGGGTGAAAATCGAGACCATAGACACGGGCGCGTGCATCAACCTCAACACCGTGACGCAGGCGACTTTGCAGAAGATACCCGTGTTTCAAGATAACCCCGACCTTGCCGCCGCCGTCATACAATGGCGTACCCCGCAGACCGGGCAGACCGGCGCGACCGGCGGCGCGACAACGGGTGGCACGGCCTCAAGCGCGTCTTCGAGCAGCGCATCTTCGGGAACCGACCCATACCAGAGTCTGTCGCCGCCCTACACCATCAAGGGCGCGAACTACGACTCGGTCGAGGAACTGCTCCTGGTGCAGGGCATGACGCCGACCCTGCTGTACGGGACGCCCGCCGGGACGCCCATTGTCGCGCAGGACGCGGAGAACGCCAAAGCGTCGGGAGCCACGACAAACGGCACGACCGGCACGTCGAGTACATCGGGCATATCGAGTAAGGTAGGCAGTGCGTCGCGGGCGGCAGGCGTCAGCCGACAGGCGGCAGTTCGGCCCACAACCACAGGAGCAACGGGAACAGCGGGCGCAGGAGCCGGCGCGACCGGAACCGGAGGAGCCGGAGCGGCGGCGGCGGCGGAAGACTTTACCGACATCTATACCGACAGCACGACCGCGCTGGCTCAGATGTTCACCACGACATCCCGCGAACGCAATCTGGCGACGGACGGCACACTGCGCCTGAACGTCAACACGGCCACGGCCCAGGACATGCAGACACAGTTGGGTTTGACGGCGGCGCAGGCGCAGGCCGTGATACGCTTCCGAACCGGCGGGCAGACCGGCGGACAGGCAGCCACTCCCGCGCGGCCTACCCTGCCCAACGCCCCGGCCCCCGCCGCTCCTGCCGCGCCGCGAGTCCCGGCGCGCAGTGCAGAGGCGTATGAACAGCGTTCGCGTCAGGCGGGCATGGCCGCGCCGACAGCCCCCGCCGCAGCCGGAGCAGCCGGGGCAAGGCCGCCTACGGGTGGGACAGGCGGAGCCGGCGCGACCGGGGGAGCTGGCGCAGGCGGCGCAGGCGGCGCGCAGACGACGACCTTCAAGACCATCGCCGACCTGCTGGAAACTACGGCTTTTACGCGCACCGTAATGCAGCGCGTGGCCGACCGGGTCAGCGTAGATGACAAAGCGTTCCATGAGAACGTCATCAACATCAACACCGCGCCCGCCGAGGTGCTTGCCACCGTGCCGGGAATGACGCACACCATACTGAACGCCATCCTCACGTACCGTCAGGGCGGGCAGACGTTTCAGGATCTGGGCGATCTGTTTTCCCTACAGGACTTGCAGCGCACCGACTTTCAGGCCATCATGGCAAGCCTGACGACCCGCGCCACAACGTACTATGTACACATCAAAGTGCGGACAGCCGCGCAGCAGGGCATTTACGCGGTCTCGGCTCTCGTGGAACTTGGCGATAACGGCCCGCACATTCTGCAATGGCGCGAAACCGAACGCGCTCCCGGCTGGTCTACCTGGATCACGCCGCCCACATTGGCGACGCCCACCCCCGGCCAGAACCTTTCCGGCGTGACGAACGCGCCCTCCAAATAGTTGTTTGGTGTTTGTTGCTTGTTGTTTGTCAGGCGCGGCGTTCGCTGTGTGTTGTTTTGCATTTATTTTTCGTTTGTTTCGCGTGTTTCGCGGTTAGTCCACGAATTGATTGTGATTGATTGTGAAGGAGAACAGGTTGCGAACCAAAGCACCCGCGCGCACAGCCGCCAATGTCGTGTCCGTTGATATCGGAGCGACCAGCGTGCGTGTCGTTGAGATGGAATTTGCCGGAACCGGCGGCGGGCGTGTCACGCGGCGCGGCGTCGCCCCCCTGCCCCCCGGATTGTGGAACGATCTTGCAGCCAACCGGGACGCCCTGAGCGCGGCCATCACGCAGGCGCTCGCGCAGGCGTCCATCGCCGCCACGTCTGTCGTGGCGTGTCTGCCGCGCCGCATGGTCACGCTGCGCTTCGTGCGCCTGCCCCACGCGCCCCCGGAAGCGATGCGGGGTATGGTGGAACTTGCCGCGCAGGAGTACGTCCTGTTTCCCATCGAAGACGTGATCCTGGACTATTATGTGCAGGTCAGCGGCGGGGATATGGGAACCACGGACGGCGACGATATGGATACCGTCCTTCTCGCCGCCGCGCGCCGCAGCCTGATTTTAGATGTCATGGGCGCGTTCGACAAGGCCGGCCTGGAAGTGCTGCAACTAAGCGCGTCCGCGCTGGCTCTGGCCGAGATCGGGAGCAGCAGCATCGAGCCGACCGCCCTGATTGACGCGGAACCGGGCGAGCTGGACGTGGCTATCGTGGCGGATCGACAGCTGCTGTTCACGCGCGCTTCGGCCCTGGATGTCGCCGGTTCGCGGCCCGAAGTGATCGAGCGGCGGTATGTGGAAGAGGTGGTGCGTTCGTTTACCGCGTACCAGAATGAGTTTCGCAGCCGTCCCATCGCGCACGTCCTGCTGGGCGGCGAAAGCGCGGCGGGCGCGAGCGGCGAGAGCCTGGATCGCGCCCTTGTAGACATGCTGGGCATGGAAGTGGAACTGCTTGTGCCGACCGGCCTGTCGCCGGGCGACGCGGAGGGACGCGCCTGGGCCACGGCTATCGGCATGGCGCTGCAATCCCGCATCGGCAGCATCGCGCCCATCAACCTGGTTCCCAACGAGCGGGCCGAGCGCAAAATGCAGCAGGCCAGAGGACGGCGGCAGCGGCTGATGGGACTTGTCGGCGCGGCGGGCGCGGCGGCAGTGCTGTACTTTGGCGCGCAGGCGTACAGCGCGGCGCAAAAAACGGCGGTTCTGGCCCTGCAGGAAAACAAAGACCTGGACGCCAACAAGAAGAAGCTGGCCGTCACGCAGAAGGATCACGACAAAGTCAAGGCCGTTGTGGACGACGTGAACGCAGGGCTGGACCGCAAACACCCCGGCGTGGATGTGCTGTATGCTCTTAACTCGTCTATGCCCGTGACGACCGACATCTGGCTTACGCAGATGCAGTTCGAGCGGGGCGGCGTGATAACCATACATGGCGAGACCAAACAGGCCATTCTCGCCACGCAGTTTGTGGTCGCGCTGCAAAAATCGGGCGCGTTCAGGGATGTGCGGCTGGGCTATCTGGGCGACTCGCAGGATACGCTGGCGTCGAGCGCGCCCGCTCCGGTTCCCGCCACGCCCACGGTCGCGCCGGATACCACGGCAACACTGCCGGGCGGCGCAGGGGGCGCGGCGCAGGGCGTTCCAGGAACGGCCCCGGTCGTGGTCAATGTCAACCAACTGCCGGGATCGGCCACTTTCGACTTCGGGCGTGGGCGTGGCGGGCGGGGCGGCAATCCCCAGGTGTTTACGCCGCAGGGCGGCTTTCCGCAGGGCGGGTATCCACAAGGCGGCTTCCCGCAGGGCGGCTTCCCCAACGGCGGCAATCCGGGCTTTGCGCCCAACGGCAATGTGCCGAATGGATTTGTTCCGAATGGACAGGGCGGGTTTGTACCTGGCGGACAGAACGGACAGCAATATAACCCGAACGGTCAAAATGGGCAGGGTTATCCGGCTCAGGGCGCGATGCCCGGCGGAAACGCCCCGAACGGCGGGCAGCAGAACCCGCCGCAGGGCAATCCGGTTCCTCCGGTCATCATCGTGCCGGGCGGGGCAGGCAACCCCGGCGCGCGGGCCGCGCGTCCCAATGCGGACAGGCGGCAGGCGCGCGCAAGTTCGGTCGGCGCATCGGAAGGTCATCTGATTTTGGCTGGCTGGCAGGCCCCGGCAACCGGCGGCGCGGCGCAGGATAATGGCGGCAACGGCGGCAACAACGGCAACAACAATAACAATAACAATGGCGGTAACGGCAGAGGCCGGGGGCGGCGCGGCGGAAACTTCAACGGGGGCGGGGGAAACTTTAACGGCGGCAATAACGGCGGCGGCAATTTCAACGGGCAGCAATTTGTTCCCAACGGCGCGAACGGCGGCGTTCCGGGCGCGGTCGCTCCCAACGCCGCTCCGCAGCCGGCTTCGCCCTATACTAGCGGCAGCATCTTCGGGTCGTCCGCAAACCCTGTACCCCAGACAGACCCCAATCAGGGCAATGGCGGCGGGCAGTTCGGGGGCGGTCAGTATGGCGGGGGACAGTACGGCGGCGGACGTTTTGGCCGGGGACGTTTTGGCGATAACGGCAATCCGAACTTCAATCCCAATAATCCCAATAATCCCAATGGGGCCGTGCCGCCTATCACGACACAGCCGGGAGGCATTCAGCGCCCCAATGCCGCGCCCCGCGCCGCTCGCGCCGCTGCCGCGTCCAAGCCAAGTTCACCGAAACAAACGCTTACGAGCTTCGTCATTACCTGTCGAGTGAACACGCTGCGCAGTGACCTGGTTCCCGCCGGCGTCAAGATGCCTGCGAGCGGCGGCAACACGGGCGCGGCCCCCGCAACAAACAGCAAATCCAAGCGCAAAACAGACGGCGCGGGCGACAATGCGGACAATGGGGGCGATGATGCAGACACTCAGTAAACGCGACCGGAACCTGCTCATCGTCATGATCTTTGTCGTCGTGGGCGCGCTGGCCCTGGTGCTGACGCCGTCCGGCAAGGGCGGGGCGGCATCTGCGGGCAGCAAACTGCCGCTCGACGAAGCGCACCGCCAGAACATCAAGACGCGCCTGCAGGAAAAAGGGCTGGCCGAAGAGCGCAAACGCCTGCAGCCGCAGGTGGCCCGCCTGACCTACAACATGCCCGCCGAACAGCTGACCGCGCGTATTAGCGAAGACTTGTACGCGCTCGCGGATCGCGCCGGCGTACATATCCGCGAGATCAAGCCCCTTCGTTCACGTCCGCTTCCCGACGGCAGCGTGTCCCGCGTTCCGCTCGAAGTGCGCTTCCGCGCCCCTTTTCAGCCGAACGTGATGCGCTTTCTATATTACGCGGAAGACCCTGCCAACAAAATGGTCGTGGAAAAATTTAACATCACCTCGACGGACGCCCGCATCAAATCGGTGGACGTTGACGCGCAGATCACCGTATTTACGCGCGCCGCGGCGGGAGCCAATGCGGCAGGCGCAGGACAAGGAGACCTCAGTGACAGCACGGACACGGGCAGCGGAAGCTGACAACGCGCAGAGTGTAAAGGACGCCCCGCAGGCAGCGCGGCGCACACGCTCCGGCCCGAAAGGCGTTGCCGCCGCCAGCCCAAGCGCCGACGCGACGCCATCCCTGTTCGCGCGTCCCCTGAACGGCCCCAAAGTGCTGCAAGCGGATCGCAGCGGGACAGGATACGGGCGGCAGGCGGCATGGGCGCTCGGCGGCGTGATGTTCGGCTTACTATTGGGATTGTCGCTGCCCAACGACGCGCAGAACGCGCCCGCAGGCCGCGCCGACACGACCGGCGGCGCACAGCGGCCCGCAACTGTCCAGCCTGCCACGCCGCGCAATTCTGCTGTTCGGCCCGCCGCCAATGCAGGGCAGGCCACGCCGAGCCAGGCCATGCAGGACGACGACATACCCACGGAAAGCCGTCGCCCAATCAATTTTTACACGCAGACAGTACGCGGCAGCCTGTTCAGCGCGCCCCTGTTGCCCGCTCCCAAAGCTCCGGTCGTGGTAGATAATACTCCGGTGACCAGGCAGCCCATTCCCGTACCTCCTTTGCCTCTTCAATTTAATCCGCTGTCGTTCTGGTCGTACACGGGGACGGTTACGGTGGGCGATCAGACGATGGCCCTGCTGGAAAATCAGCAGAGCCACGAGGGGCAGTACGTCAAGGTGGGCGACAACTTCCTGGGCACCAAGGTGGTCAGCGTGTCCGACCAGATGGTAACGCTGAAGTCGGGAAATAAACCCACATTGCTGGCAAAGTCCGACAACATCACCGTAACGCCCTTCGACCGCAGCGCGGCCCCGACCGGCGTACAGCAGGCCGCGCAGCAGGCGCAGCCGCAGCAGGTGACAATTCAGGTGGGCGGTCAGACCTTTGTGCCGACCGCAGCCCCCGCGCAGCCGACTGTAACACTGCCCAACGGTGTCCAGATCACGCCGAACCAGGCCCAGCGCCGCAACCGCCGCCTGAACAACGGCTTCAACCAATAGATTCGTTTTGTATGTGATAAGCCCTGATTTATGTTTGTCTATGTTTGGAGTTCGTTCAAGGAGAATGCGTTGATACTACAAAAATCCGGTCTGGCAGCCAGTTATGGGCGGCGGGCCTGGGGAGCGGGCCTGGCAGGGGCCGCGCTGACGACCGGCATGATGCTGGCCCACGCGCAGGATGCCACCCCCGCTGCGCCGAGCGATACGGTAAAACCGGCCACGACGACGGCAAAGCCTGCCGCCAAAAAGAAAGTCACGACAGCGAAAAGCAAAGCCGCAGCCCGGAGCGGCAAAACCACGGCTGCAAAGCCTGCCGCAAATGGCGGGCGCGGCACGGGCGGCGTCAGCATCGTTCCCGTGCCGGGCCAGGGCGGCGCACAGGCGCAGGGCGGCGCGGGTGGACAGCAGCAGGGACGCGGCGGCTTCGGCGGCGCACAGGGCGGCTTTGGCGGTCGTCAGGGCCGGGGCGGTTTCGGCGGCGGTCAGGGTGGATTTGGCGGTGGAAACGGCGGCTTTGCGGGCGGGCCGGTTACGAACAGCACACTGTTCCAATTCGATTTTCACGGAGCCGATGTAGACAACGTCCTGCGCTTCTTTTCCAATATATCGGGCCTGACGATCACGAAAGACCCCGGCCTGACCGGGCCGGTCACGATCATCAACCCCCGGCAGGTGACGCGGGACGAGGCGTTCAAGATTTTGCAGTCCGTGCTGTATGTGCGCGGCTTTTCCGCCGTGCAGACCGGCAGCGTGATGCAGATCCTGCCGTTCAAGGGCGCGCGCTCCAGCACGACCGTGCTGAACCCCGGCATCAACGAGAACGGCACGACGCTCGTGGACGCGCGTAACCAGTTTATGACGCAGGTAATCCCCATCGAGAACGCCGACGCCCAGGCCCTCGCCACCGAACTCAAGGAATTGACCAGCCCGGACGCCAGCCTTATCGGCAGCCCCGGCACGAACAGCCTGATTATCACGGACACGGCCAGCAACGTGGCGCGTTTCATCGCGCTTGTCGAGGCGCTGGACAAGTCCTCCAATCAAACTTCCCTTAAAATCTACAGCCTGCAGCGCGCCGACGCCGCCGCCATCGCGCAGTACATCAACACCGTGTACGCGCAGGCGAATCCGCAGGGCGGCGGCAATCGCGGCGGCAATCGGGGAGGCGGCTTCAATCCCGGCAACCCCGGCGGCAATCCCGGCGGCGGCGGCAATCAGGGCGGCAGTTCGCGCAGCGCGGTCACAGCCGTGGCCGACCCGACAACCAACTCGGTGCTGGTCGTGGCCTCGCCGGACAACCAGGAACGCATCGCCCGCGACCTGATCGGGCGACTGGACGGCGACGACGCCGTGCGCCTGGAAACCGTGCCGCGCCGCATCATCTTTGCCGACGCGCAGACAGTGGCCGACCTTGTCAACAATGTCCTTGCCAGCCAGCGGCCCAGCAGTACGGGAACGACGAACACTCCCACGTTTCAGCAGCGCGCGTTCGGCGGGGGCGGATTTGGCGGGTTCGGCGGGTTCGGCGGCGGACAGCAGCAGCAGGGTACGGGCGCGACCGACCCGTTCGGCAAGGTGGTCGCCGACCCACGCACCAATACGGTCTTGATTACGGCCACAAAAGACCGGCTTACGCGCATCAACGATCTGATTGACAAACTGGATCAGGAAGTGCCAATCGAGCCGACGACGTTTGTGTTCCCGCTCAAGAACGCGCAGGCCCAGGACGTAGCGACGGCCCTGTCGCAGGCCTTTGGCACACAGACCACGAACGGCGGCGGCGGCACGACCTTTAACTTCGGCGGCGGCAATACCACCGCCTCCAATCCGTTCGGGCGGCAGGGGGGAGCCACGCAGCGGCGCACAGGGGGAAGCACAAACAGTGTCAACGGGCGCGGCGTCCGGGCGCAGAACATCCCCCCCGGCCCGCCTAACGCGCCTGAAAACGGCTTTGACGACGGGCAGGGCGGCATTCAGACGAACGGCGGCTCTGCGGAGCCGCAGGGCATTACGGGCGTAATGACCGAACAGGGCTTTGTACCGACCGAAACACAAACCGGTCAGCCCGACACCGCTGCACCGCGCACACGGCAGTTTGGCGGCTTCGGCGGTCAGCAGGGGCGGGGCGGCAACAATGGCGGGCGGCAGCAAACGCTCGGCTCAAGCACCAGTCAGCAGTTTGGCCGGGGCCGCAACGGCGGCTACGCCAACCTGCTCCAACTGCAAAACAACGTGTTTGTCACGCCTGCGCCCAACGGTGACAGCATTATCGTGACCACGCTGCCGGAGAACTACGCGGCTTTGCAGCAGATCATCGAAAGCCTGGACATCGTGCCGCGCCAGGTAATGATCGAGGTGATCGTGGCCGAGGTGACGCTTTCGGATGACCAGAAACTCGGCTTTACGCTGGGCGGCAACTTCCTCAAGCTGCTCGGTCAGCAGAACACGGCGAATGCACAGTTGAACCTGCCGGGCAGCGGCTTCGCCAACGGCTTCGATCCCCTGGCAGGCGGCGGGCAGTTCGTCATCAACGGCGGTAACTACTCTGCTGTTCTACAGGCGCTCACGACCGACAATAAAGTCCGCGTTCTGGCGACGCCGCGCGTGTTTGCGTCCAACAACCAGCAGGCCAACCTGAACATCGCCACGCAGATCCCATTTATTCAGGGAACTACGACCACGGGCTTTTCCTCGGTCGTCAGTACGCAGATACAGACGGCCAGCATCGGGTATCAGCTGCAGGTCACGCCGCGCATCACGCGGCAGGGGCTTGTCACCATTGACGTGTCGCAGGACGCCACCGACCTGCTGCGCTTCCAGACGCTGGGTTCGGGCGCGAGCGCGAGCGTGTACCCGGTCATCAATGACCGCAGCACGGACACTTCCGTAACCATTCAGGACGGGCAGACCGTCGTGATCGGCGGCCTGATACGCAATAACCGCGCCCTGAACATCACCAAGATTCCCGTTCTGAGCGACATTCCGCTTATCGGGCAGTTCTTCCGGTCGCGCGAACTTACGCACGACAAAACGGAACTGATGATCTTCATGACGCCGCATGTCGTGAACACGGTCGAGGAAGCGCGGCAGTTGTCCATACAAAACGGGGCGCCACTGATCCGCGAGATACCCGAACTGTCTAATCAGCAGCCGAACCTGTTCCTGCCCAAGCCTCCCAAAGGCACAAAGCTGGACATGAGCAAGCTGCCCAAAGACTCGGCAGGTATCCCGTACTATCCCGGCCCCAACGGCAATACCACGGGCGCAGGCACAAAGAACCCAGCCAGCAACCTTCCCGTCGGCGGCAGCAGTCCGGGAACCGGAAACACCGGCACGGGGACAGGAACCGGAACCGGCAGCGGAACGACAGGCGGCACGGGAACCGGCAGCGGAACGTCCGGTGGAACCAAGACGCCGTAGTTCAGCATCCTGATGGCGACACATAACAAGAACCCCGCCAACATTCATTCTGTCGGCGGGGTTCTTGTTACATATCATCCTTGTGTAAAGAGGTTAACTCTGCTGTACGAAAGTCGTGCCGGGGGCGCGAACGGGAACGCCCCGCGCGCACAGCGGACACTCTTCGGGGGCGAAGGTCTGCGCCTGCACGGTCAGCAGCGCCTCCTGACGCGGGCCAAGCCGTACCGTGCCGCCGCTGCGATCCACCAGTACGGCCACGCCAACGATTTCGGCCTCATGCTTACGGGCAAGTTCCAGACATTCGCGCGTCGCGCCGCCCGTGGTCATGATGTCGTCCACGATCAGAACCCGCGCGCCTTTGTCCAGGGTCAGCCCGCGCCGAAGGAGGCGCTCGCCGTCTTCCTTTTCGGCGTACACGGCCCTGACGCCCATCTGCCGCGCCACCTCGAAAGCCAGCAGTATGCCGCCCGTAGTCGGCCCCAGTACGACGTGGACATTGTCATTCGCGAAACGCCGCGCGATTTCGGCGCACAGTGTCTGCACCTGCTGCGGATACTGCAGCACCCAAAACTTCTCCCAATACTCGTCGCTGTGCCGCCCCGACGACAACTTGAAATGCCCATTGAGCAGCGCATGACTGTCCACAAAAATCTGCCGCGCCTGCGCCTCGCTTAGTTCCTCTATCACTGTCTGCTCCCCCTACTCATTTATATAATGACATTCTACTCGCCTTTGCGAGACACGCGCCATGCGACACCCATTTCGATCAGCCACACCACAAACGCAAACGCCAGCACGGGCGTACTTCGCGCCGCAAGCGGCAGGCAGAAAAAACCGAGCAGCGCGAATATATGAAAGATGTGGCGCGGCCCGTGCAGGGCAAGAGGATGCGGGCGCAAGGCGCGGCTTATATCCTGTACGGTGTCCGGCGAAGCCATAGCAGGCTGTTCGCCACTCCGTGCGCGGGGGGTGCGTTGTTCTGCCGCGCCGCGCCTGTTGCCTGCGAGTACAATGATGAGAAACAAAACGAGTACGCCGGACAAAACGCCAAACTGCCGCTCCAGAGTGTTCGCGTGAAACAGCGTGTAGCCGCCGTGAACAACCGCCTCTAGTGCAAGATACAACACATAGGCCGCGCCGGGCAGCAGCGCCAGTTGAACGGCGCTTCGATTGACAGTGTCGCGCCTGCTGGCAAGCGGGCGACGCCATAGCCTGCGAGTCAGGGCGCAGAAGGTGAAAGTGACGAGCAGCCAGCCCAGAAAGTTGTCGGCGGGTACGCCCAGAAACGCCTGGTTCCAGGCCACGCCGCGCCATGTCCAGAAGTGCAGGCGAATGGCGATCACGTCCAAACTCAGGTCAATCAGCAGGGCCAGCAGGGCGTCACAAAACGGTTTGGCCCACGCAGGCGTGACGATCTCATCGGTCAGGGCGCGCGACGTGGCGACGATAAACGCCCACGCGAGCGGGATATACAGCGGCACATCGTTCCACAGAAACAGCCAGGATCGGGGATGATAGTAATATCCGCCCCGCGTGTGCGCGTACCGCAGCATATTGAAATGCTCGAACACGACCGCGTACACGACCGTGCCGAGCAAGGGAACATAATCGCGCGGCCCGCGCCGCACACTCGCGCCCAGGTACAGCGCGAACGTCACATAAATACCCAATTGACTGAGCGCGCGTATCCAGAAAATGTCCATGCCTGTTATTTGCCGACCTACTTGCCGACGCAAAAGTCGCGGAAGATGCGGTGGATGATGTCATCGGTGACGGTTTCGCCCGTAATCAGGCCGAGCGAGTCCAGTGCGCCCCGCGCATCTATGGCGATGAAGTCACCGGGCAAGGTTTGCTGCGTGGTCCGTTCCGCTTCGACAAGGCTGTACAGCGCGTCCCTTAGCGCCTGCTGATGCCGCTGATTGGCGACGACAACCGAAATTTCGTCCGGCTCGCCGTCTGCCTCGCTGCCCACTGCGTCCCCGCCTGCGATACGCACAAGGGCCGCTTCCAGCGCGTCCAGACCCTCGCCCGTTTGCGCCGAAACAAACACGCCGTCCGCAAAGCCGGCGGGCAAAAGCCTTTGCGCCGATTGCTGCACAAGATGCCGCTCGGAGGTGGCAAGCAGATCGCTTTTGTTCACCACGGCCAGCATCTTGCCGCACTCGGAGGCCGCAAGCTGATGCGCGACCGTCACATCATCGGGCAAAACGCCTGCCCTGGCATCCAGAACCAGCAGGGCAATATCGGCAGTCCCGACGGCGCTTTGCGCCCGCTGTATGCCGATGCGCTCTATATCGTCTTCAGTCTCACGAATGCCTGCCGTGTCTATAAATACGATCCCGACTCCGCCCACATTTGCCAATTCTTCGACAATGTCGCGCGTCGTGCCGGCAATGGGCGTGACGATGGCGCGTTCGGCTCGCAGCAGGGCGTTGAGCAGGCTGGACTTGCCGACATTCGGACGGCCCGCAATCGCTACGCGCAGCCCCTCGCGCAGAATGCGCCCGCGCCCGGACGTTTGCAGCAGGCGTTCCACACTCTGGCGCGCGGTTTGTATGCGGCCCAGAATGGCGCTGTGGTCGAGTTCGCCCACCTCGTCGCTGAAATCAATGGTCACTTCAATGGCGGCCAAAATACCGATGAGTTCGTCCTTGATATGCGCCACGGCTTGCGACAGCGCGCCGTCAAGCTGCCGCCGCGCAAGTCGCCGCGCCGACTCGGTACGCGCCCGGATCACATCAGCCACAGCCTCGGCCTGGGCGAGATCCATGCGCCCGTTCAGAAACGCGCGCTGCGTGAACTCGCCCGGTTCGGCCAGCCGCGCGCCCGATTGCAGGGCCAATTCCAGTACGCGGGCCGTGGTCGCCCGCCCGCCGTGACAGGATAGCTCAATGGTATCCTCGCCCGTATACGAACGAGGCGCGCGAAACACGGTCAGCAGTCCATCGTCAACAGCCTGCCCGCTCACGTCTTCTACAAACCGCCCGTAGCGTACCGTGTACCCTGCGTATGTATCTGCCTGCTCCAAGCCCCGCTCGGCGCGGAACACGCGCGCCGCGACTGCAAGCGCGTTCGGCCCCGACACGCGAATGACGGCGATGCCGCCCTCTCCCGGCGGCGTGGCAATTGCGGCGATGGTATCCTGCTTGAACAGCATAGGCAAATCGTCTTTTCAGTCAGGGTCAGACGTACAGGCGCGGGCAGACATTGCGTGAACCCTGACGAACTATTCGGCGTCTCACCAACAAATATAATTTATAGAGGAGAGTAATAAAAGATGTATACGGCACTAAATGCGGGTGTGATCGGCGTCCATGCGGGCAATCTGGAAAACGCGCTCACACTGGCGTCACAGCACGGGTTTGTGGGCCTGGAATTCAACGCGAGCGAGGTCGCCGGCCTGATCGAGCAGCATGGCGCAGAGTATGTAAAAGATCTGTTTGCACACGCGAATGTGAAACCGGCGGGGTGGGGTCTGCCGACCGACTGGCGCGGAACCGAGGAAAAGTGGCGCGCGGAACTGCACGACCTGCCTCGCATGGCCCACGCCGCCGCCGCCATCGGCGGCACGCGCACCGCAACATGGATTATGCCCTGCTCCAATGACCGCGAGTGGGAAGAAAACCTGGCCTTTCACATCGAGCGGTTCCTGCCCATTTCGCGCGTTCTGGCGCATGAGGGCGTTCATCTCGGACTGGAATTTATCGGCCCCAGGACACTGCGCGAAAGCCAGAAATTTCCCTTTGTGCATACCCTGCCGCAGATGCTGGACATGGCCGCGCAGATCGGCCCGAACGTGGGCCTGCTTCTCGACTGCTGGCACTGGTACACATCGCATGGAACGGTTGCCGAACTGCACAGCCTGACCCCGGAACAGGTCGTATATGTCCACGTCAACGATGCGCCGCAGGGCGTTGATGTAGACGAACAGCAGGATCACATCCGCGCCCTGCCCGGCGCGACCGGCGTGATTGACATCGCATGCTTCCTGACCGCGCTCAAAACCATTGGCTACGAAGGCCCGGTCGTTGCCGAACCCTTCTCCCAGGAATTGAAAGCCATGCCCGCCGACGCTGACCGCCTCGCCGCCGTATCCAAAAGTCTCGCCAAAATCTTTCAACAAGCACAAGTATAAACCGCGAAACACACCACACAAACGAAAAATAACTGAAAATGCCTTTTTAATCTGTGTTAATCCCCTTAATCTGTGGATAACTCCTCTTGTTTTTGTTTTTCGTTTGTTTGGCGTGTTTCGCGGTGGGTCATTCCTGTACGCGGCGGCGGAGGTTGGTCTGGAGCAGGGCCGCCATGCGGGGCGGGGCGACGACGAAGGGCGCGAGCGTTTTGGTGTCGCGCAGGATGCGGTTCAGGTCGAGCGGTTCGCCGGTCAGGTACTCGGCGATGCAGCCGCTTTCGTGGGCAAGGCACAGGGCCGCGGCCATGTCATACGCGCCCTCGCTCCACCCGACCAAGCCGCACAGCGCACCCTGCGCCGTGTACGCGATGTCGAGCGCGATGCTGCCCAGACAGCGTAATCGCCCGCGCAATACGGACGTGTCCAATCCCTTGATGGCCGCGCTGGTAAAGCCCAGCGTGTCCTCGGCGTGGAGGCTGTCGCGATCCGTCGTATGCAGGGGCATGTCGTTGCGATACGCGCCCTTGCCGCGCGCGGCGTGGAACATGTCGCCCGTGCGCGGCGCGTAGATTGCGCCCGCGACCGGCTGGCCCTCCACGATAAGCCCGATAGACACGCACCAGAACGGCAGGCCGAACACCAGATTGGTCGTGCCGTCAATCGGGTCTACGGCCCAAAGGGGCGCGTCTATGCTGCCGTGCCGCCCGAACTCCTCGCCCAGAAAACCATAGTCGGGATACCGCTCGGCCAGCCGTTCCCGCACAAACGATTCGACCCTGCGGTCAATGTCCGTCACATACGAGTTGTCGGCCTTGAGTTCGGGACGCATAGACGCGAGCATGGCAAGCGCCAATTCCCCCGCTTGTCGCGCTGTCTGCCGCACGAAATCCATATCAACGTCGGTATCGGCGCTTGCGGCGGCGTTTGTGGCTGGGTCACTCATGGCTGTTTTTCCGTCCGGGCAGCAGGCGGCGCGTCGTTTTGAAAAGTGATGTCTGTCGTACCCATATTCCGGGCAGGATGGCGGTAGTTGACCGTAAACGGCGCGGGCGGGCGGGCGATGTTAAGGCGTTCGTCGTAGGGCAGGCGCGTCTGAATGTCGCGGGGCAGGCTGCAGATCACGACGTACTCTCCTTCGGTCAGGCTGCTGATGTGGTAGCCGCCCTGCGCGTCCGTCGTGGCGGACGCGCTGATCCAGCGCAGACTGTACGGCTGGACATGCCCCACTCCGAAAGCGGGATTGATCCGTTCCCCGTTGGAAGTCGTGATCTCGCGGGCGGCGTACAGGACAGGTTCTTCAAGGCCGCGCGGCAGGCCGTTAAGCCGCGCGGGGATCACGGCCACCTGTACGCCCGCAAGCGGCCTGCCGTTGAGCCGCAGGACGCCGTCAATGCGGCCCGTACTCAGCACAGGCTTTTCCCCGCTCACGCGTTTCAAAAACGAGCCTGGCATGTCGGCTTTGCGATACCAGCGCAGGGCCTCGTCAGGTTTCCCAAAGCGGCGGTACAGGTCGCCCACCAGTCGTTTGCTGCTGCGGTCGGGCGTCTCGAATTTTGTTTCGTCTGCCCACTGGTTCAGCAGGGTGAGGTTTTGCGGCGTGGCGGCGCACACGCTGAACATCGGCAGCAGGGTAGGACGCCCGAACTGCGTGTTGTGGGGCGAATGCGTCAGATCCAGGATGCCGGCCTGCATCGCAGAGGTGTTGTCCAGGCGAACTAGAGCCGCGTTGAAAAGATGCTTTGTCGCCAGCCAGGAGAAGGCCGTCTGGTAATCGCGGCGGCGCAGAAAGTCCGTCACAAGCCCGTCCGTTACCGTGTCGCAGGGCAGATTGTCAATGTCGAAACTGTTCTGGTAGACCAGGTACGACAGCCCCTTGTCAAACAATACCAGTGTGCGTCCCGACGCATGGGATGCGTCCCGCGTATCTGCCAGGCGTATATGCGCGGTCTGCGCCATTTGTCTGGCGGCTTCGAGGCCGTCCGGTACGCTCAGGATGGGCGCTTCGGGATGGACAAACGCGTTTTCCGAAAGGGTAGCGAGCAGGGCGGGGCGGACATCAAAGCGCGCGGCCAGGGTGGCGGGCGCGATATCGCGCTGCGCTAATAACGCCACACCGAACGCCGCAAGGGGCAGAAGCCAGAACAGCAAACGCTGCGTGGGCGACAGGTTCCGGCTGCTGAACAGCGCGAACGCTACGCCAATCGCAAAACCGACCGCCACAAAGCACGTCAGTACATCCCGTGTTACCCATGCCCACAGCGGAGTGGTCAAGGCGCCGAGCGTTTGCAGGCGCAGCAGCGTCTCCTCTAAATGCTGCGGCAGACCTGTTCTGCACAGCGCGTACATCAGCAGGCCGAACAGCAGACCCTGTATGCCGAGCGTAAACAGCCTGCGCGAGCGCGTGTTCCAGTCGGGCTGCGTAAAATCGCCCGCGATGCCGTCGCGATGAAAGCCGGCCCAGAACGCCGCGCCCAGCAGCCCAAGCCGTATCAGCCAGACGCCGCCGATAAGCGGCCCGCCCCCCGACACCATCTGACTGTTGACGCCCCGCTCAAAAATGTCGCCCTCGAAATCTACCAGTATCCACACGGCGGCGACGCCCAGGCCGATTATCAGCAGCAGGGTCAGCGCTTTCATCAGGCCATAAAATTCCACGACCGCGCCCAGCGTGTCCGCCGCAGAAGGGGCAGGGGCAGACTTGCCGCGCGATGCGGTCTTGGCGGCGTTCTTAGAGGAAGTCGTGTCGGCGTCCGTGGCTGTCGTGGGCGCATACTGGTTCTGCGCCGCAGACATGGCGGCGCTTTCTTCTGCCTGTGCGGTGTCCGGCAGGGGCGTTGATGGCGTCGGAATATCAGGTTGAGAAGTTGTTTGTACTGATGCGCGGGATTGCAGGCGCGCGGCGGGAGCGTTGGGAGCCGCGCCGAACAAGCGAAAGGTCGGGTTGACCCGGCGCACGCACAGCAGCCAGAGGGGGCCGAAAACGAGCGGCGCGGGCAGCAGAAGGGAGAAGCCGCTCAGTCCGCGCAGGCTGTCCAGAAAATCTATGCGGCCCAGGTTCCAGGCCAGCAGACGCGGCACGGGCAGACCCTCGGCCACGTCCTTGAAGTTGATGTACTCTCCCGGCTGCAAAATATGCGGCAGCGTGGCGGCGGCGACGACGCGCAGCCCGATAAGCAGCCCGACCAGGGCGAAAACAAAACCCGCAGACAGTACAAGGCCCAGAGTGCGCCCTGTGGAGAGCGGCGCGGGCGTGGCATCAGGTTCGGAAGCGTCAAAAGACATTACAGGACGCCGCGCTCTTCCGCCCAGCGGCGCTCGATGGCCCCAAGCACATCCACATACTGAATCTGATAATAAATGGGGAAATCCATTTCCAACTTTTCCATGAGCGGGCGGGCAAGACGCTCGGCAAGCCCCGCCTGTACGGCCAGATCAAAAGTGCGATTGCGCGTGGTAAAGCGGCGCACCAGTTCGTATTCGTCACGTGTGACGCGGTTGATGTTGCGAACGTAGGGCAGAACCGCCTCCACGGACGGGCGGAAACCCGCTGTCTGCGCGCCCGTTGGCACAGCCAATCCGCCTGCCCTCAGTCCCTCCACGATCACCACGGTTCCCGCCGCGTAGTCGCCGATGCGCTTGTTGGCGGGGCTGAAAAACATGCAGGCCAGACCGGGCAGACCGCACAGTACAAGCGGGCTGGCGAGCGGAATCAGACCAAAATCAATGATACGCAGGACGTTGCGGATCACGCTGCTGAACAGGCTGATAGGGTAGCCGCCGTCGCGCACGGTTCGCAGCCCGAACAGGCGCTTTCCCGGCGTCCGCCCGTCCCACAGCATCTCGAAGAAAATGGCATACGCGAACGGCAGCAGGATACCCACGAAGATGATGCCCGCCGCCGACACCAGACTTGCGGGGCCGACGCTGTTATGCGCGCCCCCGCCGGTCACTAGATGAATGCCTTGCGCCACGATTACGGCTGTCAGTACCTGAATCAGCAGATCCACGACCACGGCCATGAACCGCGACGCGATGCCCGCCGCCTGATAGGTCAGCGTAATATTTTCCGGTGTAACGACCGTAATGGTTCGGGACATGGGTTTGTTGCTTGCTGCTTGTTATCTGTTGCTTGTTGTTTCAGGCCGCAGCGATTAGGACGCGGCCAACGTATCCAACAAGCAACAAGCAACAAACAACTCTCCTCAACTACTTGGATCTTCTGGCGCCCATCGGCTCGCCGGTTTTGTCCACCTCGACGGTTGCCTGCGGGTGGTACGTGGGAATGGAAGCGGGGGCGTTACGCCATGCGCGTCCGTCCCTGGTCAGCAGGGCATCGGCGGCTGCCGGCCCCCAGGTTCCCGCCGCGTAATTGGGGAACGGCTGAAACGGCTTGGTGGCCGACCATATATCAATCAACGGCTCGATCACGCCCCACGCGATCTCCACCTGGTCGGAGCGGTTGAACAGGGTCGGGTCGCCCGCCATCGCGTCCAGCAGCAGCGTTTCATACGCGGTCGCGGGCGCGATCTTGAAGGCGTCCTCGTAGCTGAAATTCATCTGCACCTGACGCAGGTGCATGTTGGGGCCGGGGACTTTGGCCCCGAAGCGCAGGGAAATGCCTTCGTCCGGCGCAATTCGCATCGTAAGCAGGTTCGGCTCCATCTGGTCTTCGGGCGTCAGGTGGAAGAAAAGGTGCGGCACGCGCTTGAACTGAATTACAATTTCGGTCACTTTGTTGGGCATCCGCTTGCCCGAACGCAGATAAAACGGCACTTCGGCCCAGCGCCAGTTGTCCACCATCAGCTTCATCGCCACGAACGTTTCGGTATTCGACAGCGGATTGACGCCTTCCTCCTGCCGGTAGCCTAAAAGGTTCTGATCGTTCATGCGCCCCGGCCCATACTGCCCCCGGATGGCGGTTTCGGCGAGGCTTTCAGGGTTGATCGGCACAATGGCCTTCATCACGTCGGCCTTGCGGTCGCGCACGCTGGTTCCTCCGTAGCGCACGGGCGGCTCCATCGCCACAATCGCCAATAGCTGCAAAAGATGGTTTTGGAACATGTCGCGCAGCGCGCCCGCCTGCTCGTAATAGCCGCCCCGATGCTCCACGCCCAGCGTTTCGGCTGCCGTGATCTGCACATGGTCAATATAGCGACGGTTCCAGATGGGTTCGATGATGGCATTGGCGAAGCGGAAGGCTAGAATGTTCTGAACGGTCTCTTTGCCCAGATAGTGGTCAATGCGGTAAATCTGATCTTCCTTGAAGACCTCGTGAATGCGATTGTTCAGGTCCTGGGCGCTTGCCAGGTCGCGCCCGAACGGTTTCTCGATGATGATGCGCGTCCAGCCGTTGATGCGGTGTTCGTCGGTCGTGGTCAGGCCATGTTCGCCCAGGCGGGCCACGATGTCGGCGTAAAAACTCGGCGGCGTGGCGAGATAATACAGGCGATTGTCGGGCGCGTTCGTATGCTGCTCGATCTCGTTGAGGCGGCTTTTAAGCTGCTCGTAGCCGCCGGGGGAAAGAAAGTCTGCGGTGATGTAGAACAGGCCCTGCACGAACTTGTCCCAGATCTTCTGGTCGAAGGGGTTGGCCTCGCGGCTCTCCTTGACGCCCTGGCACATGCTGTCGCGAAACGAGGCGTCGTCCATCGGCGTCAGCGAAAAGCCCAGAACCTTGAAGTCGTGGGGCAGGAGATCGGCGCAGGCGAGATTGTACAGCGCGGGGATCAATTTGCGCTTGGTCAGGTCGCCGGACGCGCCGAAGATGACGAAGCTGTTGGTCTCGTCAGGACGCTGCAATACGGAACCCAGCGAGGCCGGAAAATTGGCCGTAGCGTCGGCAATGGGGGAGAGAGACGGCGAAACTGGTGTCATGATGAAGTATGTTTCCTTCCTGAGTCCTGATGTGCAGTGTAGGGCCTTGTGTCCGAACGTGAGTTTTTCGCATCTGATTGTTGTTGTCGATTGTTGTCTGACTGTCAGCCCCTGATGGTGTCGGCGTTCCTGCGGCGTACACGCTGCCAAGGTTACAAAGAACTTACAAAAGCGTATTATTTGCTAATACGGTCATTAGTATGTGCCGTTATGCGCGTGAAAGATTGTGAATTTGCCTGCTTTTGATTGACAATGGGGTCTTTGCACAGGTACAATACCAATATAATACCAAGTGCAATAGAGAGTACGCGCGATAGTGACGCATCTGGCCGCCTGTGTACATTACCATTATGGTTTCTGAACAGGGTTTCGCCAGTTTGCCCGCGACTTCCTGCCCGTTCTTGTGTTTTTTGGCGGTTTCTGTGTATTTGCGGCGCGTTCCAGGTGGATAGCCCTCGCATTTGCCGCATCGCTTATGTTATTCGCTTGTTTTTGCGCCTGCTGAACTGCTGTCGAGTGGCGCGAGGAGTGACCGTGCAGACGAAACCTTCCACAAATCTGTCGTTTCTTTCGGTGGGAGTAATCCCGGCGCTTGTCGCCGCTGTAGCCGTGTTTTGCGAACCCTGGCTGACCGAATATACGCGGGGCCGCGCCGCCGTGCTGCCCCTGGCGACACTGCTGTTGCTGACTACATTAGTTCACCCTCGCCTGCGCTACCTGCTGATGATTACGCTGTGTTACGGCGTATCGTTTCTTGCCCTGCGCGACGTGGGCAGGCTGTCGCAGATCCCGCTGCCCGCGCCCCTGAATTATGACGCCTGGGACATTCTGCGCGCGCTCGACCTGCTGACAGTCGCCGCCCTGTCGGCCACGGCGGGTGTGTACGAGGGCTGGCAGCCCGGCACCGTCTGGGCGCGGCGGTGCTATTTCGGCGCGGCGGCAGGCTACTTCATCGGCCTGGGCATCGTCAACTTCTATCGCTTCGGCTCGTGGCAGTCCCTGCTGTTGGGTGCGACCGGCGTGACAGCGGCCATCGGCTGCGTATTCGCGCACCGCATTATGGAGACCGAAGCCACGACCCTGGAAGAAGCGCAGCTTAGCGACGAAATGCTCCAGCAGACCCGTGACGCCGCCCACCGCGCCCGCCTCCATGCCAAAGAGTGGCGCGACAATCTGGCGCTGCCTCGCGATGACCGTGACACGCCGCCTGCCGGCTCCGCTTCCTGAATAAACCGCGAAACACGCCAAACAAGCGAAAAAGAACAAAAGCAAGACAGGTCATCCACAGATTGAGGGAATTAACGCAGATCAGAACACATTAGGAACAAAGGACAAAAGCGCCTGCTTTACAGCCTGCCCTTTGTTGTGAAATCCTGTTCATCCTGATAATCTTGTTAATCTCGCTAATCCTGTTTGTGGATTGGACTTGTTCTCTTTTGCCCTCTCTTCTTTCGTTTGTTTGGCGTGTTTCGCGGTTTATTCAACATTTGTCTTTCTCTTGGGCGGTTTGGGGTTGACGGCAGGCGGCGAATTGTGCTAGTATGAGGGCAGCTTCGGTCGTGATCCTCCACGCGTCCGCTGTTGAACGGACGCCCCCCGGCGTTTCCACGCCTCTCCCTGATGTCTTATTTTTGTTTTTCTATTTCTGTTTTTATTTCATTCCAAACACACGGCTGGCGAGTAACCCCTCCAACCCCCCCACGGCTGGCGCGAAGAAAGCACCGCACCGCATGGATCTCAGTACCCGACAGGGTCGGCGCGAACAGGGGCAACGGATACAGCAGGCCGTCGAACGGGCGGGCATCTCCATCGAGGAGTTGGCCGGACGTATCGGCTGCTCACGCGCGCTCATCTATCAGTATCTCTCCGGCAGCACCCTGGCGCAGCCCGACCGCTTGCAGCAAATCGCCACGCAATGCGGCGTTCCGCTCACCTTCTTTTACAGCGAAACGGGGCAGGAAATCGGGGGCGATACCACTTCGCTGCCGCCGGCCGCGCAGACCGCGCCTGAACTCGCGTCGCCTTCCAGCGCGTCCTCTACTATACCTGCTTCCCCCGTACCCGCCGCTATCCCGGATGCTGTGGCCGCGCCTGCCCTGCCCGCGCCCGATGTCACGTCACGCCTGAACGAAGGACTGCGCGGCTTGCAGGAACTGGCGCAGGCGCAGGAAGGCCCGCCGGATTACCGCGCCCTGGCCTCGACATGCGAGCGCATCCTTTCCCTTGCCTCGCAGATCGGCGACCGGGACGCGCAATCCCGCGCGCAGTTGGATCTGGGCATCGCGCTCAACAAGATCGGTGATTTCCCCCGCGCTTCGGACGCCCTGGATCGGGCCGTTGCGCTGTCTATCGAGACCGGCAACACCAAGCGCGAGATGCAGGCGCGGCAGAGCCTGGGCCGCGCAATGACCATGATGGGGCGCACGGACGAAGCGCGTATCCAATTTCAGCGCGTCACGGACGATGCGGATTTTAACGGGCGATGGCGTGGCCTGCTGTCTCTAGGCAGTTTGTACGAACAGCAGGGCGAGTATCAGCAGGCAATGCAGCGCTTTGATGAAGCGGCCATACTGCTGGAAGAGGGCGAAGCAAACCGACTGGCGGAACCTGATAAGATCGCCGTCGGCCTTTTGTACGTGAACGCGAATAGGCGTAATGTTTATCTATCCGGTGGTGATTTGAGCGAGTCGCGTCGATTGGCTGAGAAGTGCCTTGCCGATGCCGAAGCTCTAGGTATCGCGGAACAAAATCTCGAAGCCCGCCTCGATCTCGGCTGGTGTGACATCTACACTGGGCATTGGGCGCAGGCGCAGGTCGGCCTGACAACAATGCTTCAACTAGCGCGTTTTGTCGGGGATCAGCAGCGCGAAACGATGGCACGGGCCGCATTAGGCATGTTCCTTGCGGCGGCAGGTGATTTTGACGCCGCTGTAGCCAATGGCAAAGATGCTCTGGCTTTCGCTCTTGCGCGGGGAGACCGCCTTACCGAACTCTACGCGCATCTCGTGCTGACGGATGCTTACACCGGCCCTAACGGACGCGTTGCGGAAGCGCGTTACCATGCGAACCAAGCCTTAATGGTCGCTGTTGCGGCGCGGTACACACGCGCTGAGATAGAGTGCCGCCTGCGTCTAGCGCGTTTGCAGGCACGCGTGGCCTCTGTGGACGAATTGCGTGATGCCGCTAATCGCGCGTTGACACTGGCGCAAAGCCTGGGGGCGCGACATCTGGAAAGTCTCGCTCACGCATGGTTAAGCGAAGGTTTGCGGCGTATTCTGATGCAAAACAGCGCCCAAGGCGCAGCGCCAACCGACGAAGCATTACAAGAGGCAGAGCAACAAACAGAAACAGCTTTGACCTTAGCCGACGCCACCGGCTACACAGAGACCTACTGGCGAACTTATGACACGCAGGCGGGTCTTGCAATCCTGCGGGGTGATGTGGTTCGGGCGGAAGCTAAGCTGCGCGCATCTGTCGCCGTACTGGAAAAACTGCGGTCTGAATTGCTTGCTGCCGATGTTCCGGACACATTGCTCGAAAATGAGGACTGTCAGGATGTTTACGCAAGGCTGACACAACTAATACTTGAAGATGGACGCGCCCAGGACGCCACTGCGTTTTTAGAACAGGTTGGCTGGCCGCCTCTAACGGCGAGGTTTGCTAACCTCCTGCGCGCCGCCCCAACTAATGCCGAGGAGTGACATGACTGCTGCGAACAGGGACGAACGAGAGCTTCTTCAAAGAAAAAAGCGAGCAGAGCGCTGCGGTATAGCACAAACCGTTGTGGCACACACCCGGATTGAGGTGCTTCATGACACTCTGCGGGGCGCGTCAGCCAATGGGTTCTGTATTATGCTGCTATGCAAGATAATGCTGGCTTGCGTCCTAACATTCTGCATGGGAGGGTGCGGCCTTAGCTCCTTCACTAATGGAAGCATACCCGAAGGCAAATCGGTCGTGCGGGGGCGCGTGGTAGCCGCCGACAACGCGCAGATGCCGATTGCCAATGTCGCCGTTACGCTGCTGTCCACGCCGACCGGCGAAATGACGCAGACCTTCCGCGTCCTCACCGACGCGCAGGGAGAGTTCAGCGTTTTGGGTATCAATACGGGCAAGCGGGCTGTCGGCACGTCCCCGACCGTGAGCAGCGTGGTCGTCAGCGTGGACACGAGCAAAACGCCCTACGTGCCGCAGAAGATCGCCTTTCTGCTGACCGCCGACCGGGCCACGAGCGTGATCCTGGCCGTGCCGCCCGCGTCCTTTGACCTGACCCAGGTAGGCAGCGTGAGCGTCAAGGCGAGTATATCGGCAAGCGCGAATGCAAGCGGCGCGAGCGGTCTGACGCGAAGCGGTACGCTCACCTTTGCCGCCGTGCTGCTGGATCGAAGCGGCAATCCTCTGGTCAGCGCGACAACGGGACAGCCCCTGATTCCCAACCTGGCTCTGGATGGGCTTATGGTGAACACGATTGATGCGAACGGCCTGTTCGAGGCGTCGGTATTTCCCGCTACGGCAAACGGCAGCAGCCCGACAAGCCCGGTCAGCGTGGGCCAGACGGTCAGCGTCACAGGCAGCGTCAGTCTTCCCGGCGCGGCCCCGTCCGTGGGAACGCCGCTGTCCGTGCCGATCATCGCGTCGCCGACGAGCGTAACCGCCATAAAGAGCCAGACCGCGCCGAATGCGTCTTCTACGCCCGACGTGTCTCACTGATACAAGACTGTGTGCTTCCATGAATGCTGTATGACTTTTGCGCCCGGTTCCTGCAATCAGGAACCGGGCGCATGGATTTGCAGCATGGGCATAAGCGGAAAAGATCAGTTCTTATCGTCGTCGTCCGTAGAGGAATGCGAGACCAAAGCATGAGAGGAATTGGGTGGAGGGCAGGCATGACGCCACTGCGCTTCTAATTGCAGCAGGGACAGGCCGTAAACCTCCTGCACGGCGCGGGCGAGCGGTTTGCCCGGCTCCTCATCGGCGTCTTTCGGGTGGGTGTAGCGGGCCACGCGCAGGTAGAACTTTTTGAATTTCTCCACGCCGTTTCGCTGCATCAGGTACGTGACCAGCGACTCGCCCGTGGTGTAGTGCGTCCATTCGCTGTCATCCACGTCCCGCGCCTGCTCCCAATCGAAAAACACGTCCGGGCGGGCCAGGGTACGCAGGGGAATGGAACTGGCGGCATAAGGTGTTTGATCGTCTTTACCCGGCGCGGCCTTATGGGCCACATACTCGCAAAGCCCCTCGTCCAACAGGCCGCTCACTTTGTCCGTCAGGCGGCTGGTCAGCAGGACATGGCAGAGTTCGTGCGCCATCTGATTGTCCATGTGGTTCCAGGTGGTATAGGAGATCGTCACGCAGTCCCAGAAGGTGTGCGCCGTATTGTCGGGTTCCTCGTCCGCGCCGGCCAGCTTGCGCTGTAGATCGTCGTCGGCGAAGCAGAACACATTGACTTTGTAAGGCAGGGGCTTGATGTTCAGGACGGCGCAGTCTTTCTGCATGACGCTGTCCAGGCCGCGCGTAATAGTGGAAATCTCGGCTTCGCTTTTACCGGGGGGATAGTACACGCGCACGGTCTCGCCGTCCCGATGCTGCCAGGGACACGCGGCCCGAAACGATGTGGGAACGGCATGGTGCGCCCGCCATCCGAGCGACCACAAAACCACCAGAGCGGGCAGGGCGCATTGTATGGCGCGGCTCGTCCGCACACCCAGGCACGATTGGACGCCCACGCACACCAGTACGGACGCCCACGCCATCACGACCAGGTGTACCCCCTGCCAGGTCTGGTACGAAAGATAACTGACATTCCGCAGGGGAAACGTGAGCGTGGTCAGCGCGTAGGGGATCGTGGCGAAGGCGAGAACCACATACAGGGCGTCGAGGCGCAGGGTCTCGCGCACCATGCGGGCCAGCAGCCACGTCAGGAGGGTGGCCCAGAACATGTCCGTTATGCACGAACCGACCGCGCCCGCCACGGCCTTGGCGACCGACATCTCGCGCCACCAGTCCTGACCGAAACTCGTCTTGCCCTGCAGTCCGACGTGCAATCCGCTCAGGCCCGACAACAGACCCAGCAGAGCCAGCCAGAACAGGGCCGCGCCCAGCGGAGGATTTTCTACAAAGGATGCAAAGAGAACGCGCGGACGGCGTATAAAATTCCACGCGGTGGACAGCGCGGTTTGCAGGAAGTGGGTCATCAGTCGCCTATCTTAATCCGTCTTATAACCAAGCTTATAATCAAGGGCGTATAAACATTTCACTCACGGTATGATACTTTGTTTTCTGTCGTCCTGCTTGTTCGGCATGATTTTTGCCCGCCTTTGCAGAATATTTGACAGGCCGGACGCATTCTGCTATGATGTTGCCGGTCGGCGCATCGCTTTCTGCCTGCCTCTGCCAATCTTTTCGGGAGCCTCGCCTGTGATTTACAGCCTGCATTGTAACCTGAGTTGTGTCAGGGAGTATGAAAGGAAGCGCATACGGTGACATCCGGTTCCACTTCGTCGGACAGCGTCGCAAAGCCGGGTTTTCTCGCCCCGCTGCAGCGGGCTGCCGGGACGCTCGCACCGCTCTCGTTTTTGCTGCTGCTGTGTCTCGTCTTGTGGCGCATCGCGCCCAACTTCGCCACGCATGATAATCTCCAGCAGATCGCCATTCAGTCGGCAGTAGTCGCGATTTTGGCCTGCGGGCAAACCGTGGTTATCATATCGGGCAACATAGATTTATCTGTGGGCAGCGTGATGGCGTTCGCGGGCGTGGTGGCTGCGGTCGCCATGCACGATCACGGCGCGAGCATTCCCGTTGCCGTCCTGCTGTCCTGCCTGGCCGGACTGATGGCGGGAACCGTGACGGGTCTGGTGACGGCGTATGGGCGCATCCCGTCGTTTATCGTGTCGCTGGGAATGCTCAACATCGCGCGGGGAATGGCGGGTATCGCCTCGCACAGTGTAAATGTGGGCGGTCTGCCCGCCGCCTTCAGCGTGTTCGGCACGGGCGAACTGTTTGGCAGCAGCGACCGGGACGGCATCCCGTACCCGATTATTATTCTGGCCGGGGCGGCGATTGTCGTGTTTATCGCGCTGGCCCGCACGCGCTGGGGGCGGTCTGTATACGCGGTCGGAGGCAACCAGGAAGCGGCGCGGCTTTCGGGCATTCGCCTGACGTGGGTACTGACAAGCGTGTTCGCGCTGTCGGGCCTGCTGGCGGGCGTCGCCGCCGTGGTCAACCTGTCGCGTACCAGTGTCGCCTCAATGGCGGCGGGCGACGGCCTGGAACTGGACGCGATTGCGGCAACCGTCGTGGGCGGCACATCGCTTTTTGGCGGCAAGGGGAGTATCGGCGGCACGATCATCGGCGCGGTGCTGATAAACACCATCCGCAACGGCTGTATCCTGCGCGGCTACACGCCCGACTATCAGCGGGCCATCATCGGCGCGGTGATCGTGCTGGCTGTGCTGTTCGACCGTTACGGGCCGGGGAAAAACAAGAGCGCGTGAGTCTTGCTCGTTGTTTATTGGACGGCAGGGCAGCGCAATATGTTCAAAACTCGTTTGTACAAGATTGCGCCGCATGTCTTTACACCTGGCCTTCTTCAATCTTCAATAAACGACAAACAACAAACAACTACTCTATCTGGGAGATCAAAATGCGATTGAACCGACAATGGGGCGGCGTGATCGGCGCGGGCGCGTTGGGACTGACGCTGTGGGGCTGTCCTAAAGAGAAACCGGCAGACAGCGCAGGGACTTCCGCGCCGGGAATGGGCGGCAAAACGACCGGCGCGGCAGGCGGGGATGGCACGGGCGGTATGCAGATCGCCGTGATTCCCAAAGGAACCGAAAACTCCTATTGGAAAATGCTGGATGCGGGAGCCGAGGCGGCTGGCAAGGAAGAAAACGTCAAAATCATCTGGCAGGGGCCGAACAAGGAAAACAGTTTCGCCGACCAGATTGATGTGGTACAAACGCAGATCAACAACCACGTCAGCGGCATCGTGCTGGCCGCGACCGAGCAGGAGAGTCTGGCCCCGCCCGTGAAGAACGCCACGGACAAAGGTATTCCCGTCGTGATGGTGGACAGCGGGCTTGCCAAAGACAAGGATACCAGCGTCTGCTACATCGCCACGGACAACGTTGAGGGCGGGCGCAAGGCCGCCGATGCGCTCGCCCTGGTTATGGGCGACAAGGGCAAGGTGGCCGTGCTGTCGTTCGTGAAAGGCTCGCAGTCGTCCGACGACCGCGAAAACGGCTTTTTGGAGCGGATTAAAAAGCATCCCGGCATCGTGGTCGTAGACCCCATCTACTACGACAACAGCAACCCCACCGACGCTCTGAACCAGTCGCAGAACATCCTGACCGCGCATCCCGACATCACGGGCATTTTCGCCACGAACGAGCCGGGCGGCATTGGTGCCGGCAACTATTTGCAGCAGCGCAAACTGGCCGGCAAAATCAAGCTGGTCGCGTATGACAGCAGCGACGAGGAAGTAAAATTTTTGCAGGACGGCACTGTCCAGGCGCTCATCGTGCAGGACCCGTACCAGATGGGCTACAAAGGCGTAAAGACCGTGATCAAGGCCATCAAAAAGCAGCCCATCGGGGCCAAGTTCATAGACAGCGGCGTCAACGTCATCACCAAAGACAACATGAACACGCCCGCCATGCAAAAACTGCTCAAGCCAGGATCATAAAAAGAAGAAGAAAGCAGAAAAACGGCAAATCAGGGCTTTATCGGTAAGCACGGACGTACTTCGAGACGGCAAGCAGAGGGCAGGTACAGGCATGACGCAGGAACCGAAACCGGGCAAGCGCATTGTGAGCAAGGGCGCGTATATGAAAGCCTCAGCAGGAAAGGTTTTCACAATCGTACTTTTTATTGGTATGGGCTGTTATTGTGCTTTATCCACATTGAGAATGTTCCAAAAACTGCTTTCTAAATCGGACGGCGTCATGCTGTTACCTATCCTTGCCATTTGTCTGATAATGACTGGCGGATTGTGCTTTGTAATTTTCTCAATTATTCGTGGTCTCGTGTTCATCAAGCAAGTAGACATAGGCATTCCCCTCACCCGCGCCAACACCGCCGATCTTCCCGCGCCCGAAACTTTGGTGCGCGCGTCGTCGGAGCCGTCGCAGGCACAAGAAGCCGTGTTGCTCCGCGCCGCCGCAGAAGGGCAGGAAACGCCGCCTGAACAGTTGGTACGAGCGTCCGTGGGGATGGAGCAGCCATGAAGAAAAAACTGCAAGTACGAGTTTGTTGAGATAACCACCATATACCCATAACACCCATAATCGAGTGGAAGAAGGGGTTATAGAAGGAAGGTTTTGAGAACATGAACAAGACATCTGAGGTTGACGACAACAAAACGAACGAGGCGAATGAGGCGGGTGACTCTTGGGCGAGTGAGTGGCTGGACGCCGTAGCCGATGGCTCCAACACCATGAGTCAGCGCAAACTCACTTCGATTGAGCGGCGCGGCGGGGGGCTGGAGGCCGTGAAAGCGCTCGCGCAGGAGAAGGGCGTTCACCTGCTCCTGATAGAGGACGACAAGGGTAACGAACTGGTCGCGGCCAGCGTAAAGCCGTTTACCGTAGTCTGCTGAACAAGAGGGCGTCCGTACAGGCTTCACCCTTTCGCCGCGTTTGGGCCGCAATATGCCACGCCGGGAGCGTGAACGCGGCTTTTTGTCATGCCTGCCCCTGTTCGCCGCGCATTTTCAAGATATTCAGGGTAACAAGCAACACGGCACAGTGTCAAATGGTACAGTGTATTCATCATGTGTAGATGTGCGCGGAATGGCGTCCGGCGGGGGAACTATGGCAGGGATACGGCGAACGATTGGGGCGGGGTTGTTGAGCGGAGGCGCACTCGTAGCGTTTTCCGCATTGAGTGTGCAGGCGGGACAGCAAAAAAACGCGCCTGCCGCGCCCGTGCAATCCGGCGCGACGGCAGCAGGGACGGGGAACGTGGCCGGGGCGATGACGCCCGCGCAATCGGCGTTTTTTGAAAGCAAGGTGCGGCCCGTTCTTATCGCCAACTGCTACGCCTGTCACGGCATGGGGCAGGCGCGGGCCGACATTACGCTCGACAGCATGGCGGGCCTGCTCAAAGGCAACGCGCATGGCCCCGTCGTGGTTCCGGGCGACCCCGCCAACAGCGTCCTGATGCACGTCCTGGCTTACGACGGCAAGATCAAAATGCCGCCGTCGGGCAAGCTGCGGGTCGAAGAGATCGCCGCGCTCGCCGCCTGGGTGAAGATGGGTGCGCCATTTCCCACGAACGGCAAAGCGCAGGGCGAAAGCAGCAGCGTCGCCGCGCCTGTGAAGGCGGAAAAGGTCGTGACTGCGGCCAACAAGCAGATGTGGCCGTTCAAGCCGTTTCGCAAGCCTGCCCTGCCGCCCATGAAAGACACGCTCTGGGCCAAAACTCCGATTGACCGCTTCATTCTCGCCAAAATGGAAATGCAGGGACTGAAACCCGCCCTCCCCGCAAGCCGCCGCGACCTGATACGCCGCGCCTACTTCGATCTGATCGGCCTGCCGCCCACGCCCGCCGACACGCTGGCCTTCGAGTCCGACAAATCTCCCAATGCGTTCGCCAAAGTCGTGGATAGGCTGCTTGCCAGTCCGCAGTACGGCGAGCGGTGGGGGCGGCACTGGCTGGACGTGGCCCGCTACGCCGACAGCAACGGCCTGGACGAGAACATCGCCTTTGCGAATGCGTTCCGCTATCGGGATTACGTGGTGCAGGCGTTCAACAAAGACAAGCCGTATGACCAGTTCGTTCGCGAGCAGCTTGCGGGCGATCTGCTGCCCGCCGCTACGGACGAGGAGCGTAACGAGCATCTTGTCGCGACCGGCTTTTTGTCCCTCGGCCCCAAAGTGCTTGCCGAACCCGACAAGCCTAAAATGGTCATGGACATCGTAGACGAGCAGATCGAGGTGACGAGCAAAGCATTCCTGGGCCTGACCGTGGCCTGCGCCCGCTGCCATGACCATAAATTCGACCCCATCCCGACCAAAGATTACTACGCCCTGGCTGGCAT
This sequence comes from Chthonomonadaceae bacterium, assembly GCA_965277875.1. Taxonomy (GTDB): domain Bacteria; phylum Armatimonadota; class Chthonomonadetes; order Chthonomonadales; family Chthonomonadaceae; genus CAWFQB01. Next base: position 5,582,152 of record CBDIDV010000002.1, read on the forward strand.
CTTCAAAAGCACCAAGACGATGGCGACGCTCAATACCGTGGCCCGGTGCAACGAACGGCCTCTTGTGACGAGCGCCACCAAAGCGCAGGCGGACGCGCAGGAGCAAAAGGCGCAGGCCGCCGAAACGTTCCTCAAGCGCGAGACCGACCGCGCCAAAAAAGAACTGCTGTCCGATCAGCGAAATAACATAGCTCGCTACCTGCTGGCCGGGTGGGAGCTGGCGCAGCGGCCCTCGACCGAGTCGCTTGCCGAACTGCCGCCCCACGCCAACGACACGCGCCTGTTCATCGAGGCGGAAAAGTTCAACCGGGGCAACGCGCACATTGATACCGAGGGGTACGGCAAAGGCATCGGCATTATCCATAGCGTCGCGTTTCCCACGTTTGCCGAGTGGGATGTTACCCTGCCTCATGCCGGAGCGTATCAGTTGGAATTGCGCTACGCCGCCGAGCAGTCGCGCCCCGTCAAGCTGTCGCTAAACGGCAGCGTTGTCAACCCGACCGCCGCAGGGCAGGTCACGGGAAGCTGGAACCCCGAAGGCCAGAAATGGGACGCGCAGGGCGTCTATCTTTTCAACGCGGGCCGCAATGTGGTGCGTATCGAGTGCAACGGAGCCATACCGCACTTTGACAAGCTGATGCTCGTGCCGGTCGAAACCGGCGGTACGGGCGGCAAGCCCACGCGTACCGTAGAGCAGATCGCCACAGCGTACAAGCTGAACCCTGCTCTGGTAAAACTATGGGCTGCCCGTCTGCGCGTGGCGCAAAACGACCCGGTCATGGGCGCGTTCGCGCGCTACGCCCGTCTGCCCTCGGACGGCTACGCGGCCCGTTCCCGTTCCGTTTCCGAACAGCTTGCGAACGCGGGGCTGATGCCTGCGGTTACTGCTGCGTTCAGCGGTTTCAGCGCCAATTCGCTCGACGATGTGGCGGCGAAGTACGCGGAGTTGTTCGGAAACGCGCAGACCGCAAAAGAGGGCGAACTAAACAATCTGCGTGCCAAGCTGACCGAAAAACATGGCCTCTTAGCCGTGCCGGACAAGCCCGGAATGTACTACGCCGCCGCCGACGCCAAGATCATCAAGGACGCCGCCGAGAACGTGAAAATGGCCCGCGCGGGTGTGGCGGAAACGCCGCTGGCGATGGCTGTGGAAGAGGGCAAGGTTGAAAACTGCCGCGTCCACCTGCGCGGCAACACGCAGACGCTGGGCGACGAAGTGCCGCGCCACTTTTTGACCGTGCTGGACGGCGACAAACTTATGGCTGCGGATGGACACAGCGGACGTCTGGAACTGGCGCAGTGGCTCACCCGTCCCGACCACGTATTGACCGGGCGCGTCGAGGTAAACCGCTTGTGGCAGGAACACTTCGGCGCGGGACTGTCGCGCACGCCGGAGAACTTCGGGCTGCTCGGCGAACGTCCTTCCCACCCGGAACTGCTGGACTGGCTGGCCTGCACATTTGTGGAAAAAGGCTGGTCCATCAAGCAGATGCACCGTCTCATCATGCTGTCCGCTACGTATCAGCAAAGTACGACGGCAAGCCCCAAAGCGGCCCTCGCGGATGCCGACAACCGCCTGCTGTCTCACTTCAACCGCAGGCGACTGGAAGCGGAGCCGTTTCGCGATAGCCTGCTGTTCGTGTCGGGCAAGCTGGATACCACGCCTGGAGGCAGTCTGCTTGGCACTCCCAACAACGGGTACGTAACCAATGACCAGAGCGGCAATGCCGCGCAGTACAGCGCGCCGCGCCGCAGCGTGTATCTGCCCATCATTCGCAACGCCCTGTTCGATATGTTTCAGGCGTTCGATATGGGCGACCCGTCCATCGTGAATGCGCGGCGTTTCACGACGATTGTGGCCCCGCAGGCGCTGTATATGATGAACAGCCCGTTTATCATGGACACGGCGCGCGCGTTTGCCGACGATGTCACCAAGTCCGGCAAGACCGACATCGAGCGCGTCAATGCCGTGTACCTGAAAGCGTATGACCGGGTCGCCACGCCTGCCGAGATCACGCGGGCGATTGCCTACCTGACGCGCTACCAGAACGCTCTCGCCCACACAATGCCCGACACGGCGAAACGGCAGGCGGCCGCATGGCAAAGCCTATGCCAGATCGTGCTTGCCTCCAATGAGTTCATCTATGTCAACTGATAGATAAACGCAACACAAGCGGCAAGTGCAGACGACGTAATGTGAAAAAGGCCAGCGAGTTTAGTCATGTCAAAGGACGCCGTCAGGACAACCGAACCGCGCAAGAACCCTACAGCCGCCAAACCAAACGGGCCGGAACGCGCGAGGCGTCTGGCCCGTCGGGGCGTCAAAGCGCTTGCTCTCGCGTTCGGCCTGCTGTGGGGGTTGTACGAGTATCAGCCGCAGCGTTTCGACTTTGTGCCGCGCACCCCACCCGCCAACAACCCGTGGACAGACCCGGACAGCGCGGGCTTGTTCCGACCGGGCGCGAACATCGTCATCATCACGGCCCACCCCGACGATGCGGAGTTTTACATCGGCGGCTTGCTGACCCGACTGGGCCGGAGCGGCGCGCGCATGACGCTCATCGTCTGCACGGACGGCGACAAGGGCTATTATCTCTGGGAGAACGCGGCCCGCAACCGCCGCGTTCGCCAGGCCGAACAGCGCGACGCGGCCCGCCTGTACCCCATCCAGGACGTAGAATTTCTCTCCTATCCCGACGGACGCCTGTTCGCCAACCCCGATGTCGTTGACCGCCTCGCCGCCATCCTCCAACGCGTCCGGCCCGACTACATCCTGGGTTTCGACTACGACTACTCCAAACGCTTTAACCATCGAGATCATCGCAACGCGGGCGACGCCTGCGAAAAGGCCGTCCGGCAGGCGGGCGAGGGACGGTGGCTGCTGCGCTTCAACACCCTCGCCCCCAACTTCGCCGTAGATATCACCACTGAATGGCCCCGCAAGCGCGAACTGCTGGCCGTGCATTCCAGTCAATTCAACGGCAAGCGTTTCGCCCAGGTGGAAAGTATGGTGTCCGGCAGCGCCCGCAGCGACGGCAAAATGCTCGGCGTACAGTATGCCGAAGGTTTGCGCTGCACCCGCCTGCGCTGAACAGGCGGCTTACCTACGTGCGTAGCATATAGATTTTGTTCGCGGAAGATGGAGGCTAAAAGATGGTTGCTTTATCGCGTGGTATAACACCGCAGGAGTATCTGGATCAGGAACGCAAAGCCGAGTTCAAGAGTGAATACGTCAACGGCCGTGTCTACGCAATGTCTGGCGTGAGCGATGAACATAGCACTGTGGCAGCCAACCTTGTTGGAGAACTGCATACCAGATTTAAGGGGCGGCCCTGCAAAGTTCACGGCAGCGATATGCGCGTTCAGGTGGAAGACACAGGGAAATACGCCTACCCGGATGTTACTGTGGTTTGTGGCGCGTCTCAATTTGCCGATACGCACATGGATACATTGGTTAATCCCATCATTTTGATGGAGGTGCTGTCACCCTCGACAGAGGCTTATGACAGAGGAGCCAAGTTCGCGCACTATCAATACATAACCACGCTTCAGGAGTATGTTCTCGTATCGCAAAACCGCCCGCTGGTGGAAAAGTATACCCGTCAAGGAGAACAATGGCTGCTGACGATGTACAGAGGTTTAGACGCCGTTCTTGAACTGGCATCCGTAGACTGCCGTATTCCCCTACACGAAATCTACGCCAAAGTGACGTTTCCAGACGACGAGAACGCGTAGGCACAGGAAGGGACGGCAAACGCATGGCGCAGTTGGAACAAGCAGGAGATATGTTGGCGGAAAAGTACCCGAACATCGCCCGATGGACGACGGGCGGCGGTATAGTTGAACTCGGCTACGAAGAGAATACCAACAGCTTCATTCGCGCCCTGGACGAGGGCGGCTTCGTCTGGCAGGGCGTGGCGGAGTACGCGACAATGGACGCCGCCTTTGAAGCCCTGGAAGCCGGACTTGCCGACTGGTACGACGAGAACGGCTGACACCCGTTCAACGAGACAAAGATGACAGCAGAAACAGGGTTGGCAGAAATACAAACATTGACGGACGCCATACGGCAGCGGTGGCCTGAGTCGCCAAGCCGTAAGGCGCAAGGTTATGTCGGGAAGTTTGTCAAGCGCAGACGTACAGGGCCGAAGATTTCAGCCCGCGTCGAAGGCAACTACGGCATGTACACCGTGTCTATCAAGATAAAGGATGATGAGCTTAGGACAGCCTGCAGCTGCTATGTCGGCAAGGAAGAAGGCTTTTGTCATCATTGCGTGGCCCTGGGCTTTACGTTCCTGAACGATCCCGACACGTTTGAGGAAGTGCAGGTCAAGGAACGCGTCAGCCTGAAGAGTCTGGATGATCTGGCATCGTACCTCGGCACGGTCACGCTGAACGATGTGATAGTAGAGTTGAAAGCGCAGGGTATTACACAGCAGGCGCTCGCCGCTTCCCTCGGCATGAACCCGCAGCATCTGTCCGCGATAAAATCTTCGGAACTGAAAAACCGCTATTTCAACGAACTTGGCGCGACGAAACTGGCCTGCCTGTGGGTTCTGGAACACGTCAAGCCGCCTGCAAAGAAGATAAAAACGTGAGCCGTCAAAACGTCGTATGGTGAGGCATTGCTCAAACAATGGAGGCATCGGAGGCATCGCGGAGCCGCTATGAACAAGGCACAGGAACCGGGTAGGCATATAATAAGTAAGGGCAGATTTGCCGTTAATATAAGCAGGCAAGTTGTACTTGCACTGTTTGGCTTGAGTATCTCTGGGCTTGGAATTGTTGCGCTTTTCTATGGCATTTTAGGGATACAACTGCTGATATTGACGTTTAGACTTTCACAGCCGCCTTGTGTTTGTTGTTGACGGCTTGTTTCTTCTTGTTGGTGGCCTTGTACACCACAGCATAGGTGGGCGCTTTCTTGATTGCTGCGCCCACAGCGCGCCCCGGCGATTTTCCGCGTACTTGGGGCGAACGGGCCGGTGTCCCCAAGTAGATCAGAATAGTCGGCATGGCCCGGCGTGTCTGCTGCGGCGTGATCGGGCGGCGTGTACTCTCCCACGGCTGACGCGTTGCCTGCGCGAGCGGGCGGGCAAGACACAGCAGATTGCGCGTGGCTGCCACGATGTCCGTCCACGTCTGCAACTGCGTGGGCGTTCGCAGGCGCGGCGTTTCCCACAGCAAGTTTTGCTTGTCCACGCGGTAGCCATGTTCCTGGCTGTAGCGGCGCTTGTACAAGCCTTCGATCTGCTCTAAGGGCGGCCTGTCCTGGCCGTGCCACACGAACCAACTGATGCGCGGATCGCGCTCGGTGTTCTTGGCGTCAGGGCGCACGATGCGGATCACGCTTACCACCATGTCGCGCGCCCTCTTGAAGTGCAGGGTGTGCCACGCGCTCACCTGTATCTGCTGCCCCTGCGCGTTCGTACCCTGCCAACTCGCGTCGGGGTTGCCGTGCGTCTTATCCTCGTGACAGGCGAAGCGCGCCCCATCCTTTTTGGGTGCGCCCCGCTTGCCTGTTGGCGGTGGGGCAGGCCGGTACAAGACCCGGTTCCTGGCAGAGCGCAGCAGCGCGTCACACGCGGCCTCGGCGGGCAGGGCGCACAGCAGCAGCAGAAACGTCACGCTGCCATAGTAGCCGTCGCCTAAGAGCAGCGCGCGGCAGGGCAGCAGCGGGAGTACCTGACCCAACTGATTACAAGCGACTTCGCCTTGCGTTTGCGTACTCGGCACGCGCACGTTGTCCAGGATGTACGTCCAACTGCTAGGCTGCTCCGGCAGAACGGTCAGCGTAGAGAACTGCCAGCCCGGTCGTACCGGTTTGCTGCCTTCGGGCAGGTTGCTTTGATGCACATACGTGCGATCCTGGGCCGTCTTGCTGCACGGACGTGCGATGGAACTCGCGTCTATGCCCAGCACCAGGCGCTCGCCCCTAGCAGGCAGACTGACATACGCACAGAACAGCCGCTGCAAGGCCACGCGATCTACGCTCGCCTCTTGTATAGCCTGGTAGAGGCTGGGCCACTGGCGTACAAAGAAGGGCGACAGCGACAGTTCGGCAAACGAGCGGGCGGGTGTCTCGCTGAGCAGGGCGTCTATACAGTTGAAGAGCGCATCGCCTGCTTTGCAAAAACACGCGTAGAGTTGTTGGCGAAATGCGCTCAGGCGCGCAAGTGTGTTACAATCCATTGGGCAAAGTCCTTTCTTGGTCGTTAGGAACTTCACCCGATGGACAGTCAAAGCCTGCTTTGGCTGTCTTTTTTATCTAAACGTCAACTGATAGCTCATACGAGGAATTTGGCAGAGATATTCATGGTGACGGTTGTAAGCGTAATGCTGTTAAGTGCCATCCTCATAGTTTTCCCATTGATGTTGATTCACTTTGGCGTCACAGCAATCAAGCAATCAAATCAAATGAATATAGGCACTCCCCATACACACGCCAACACAGCCGACCTGCCCGCCCCTGACACTCTGGTACGTGCCTCTCAGGAGCCGATGCAGACGCAGGAGGACGTACTACTACGGGCGTCCGTGGAAACGCCGGAGCAACACGAGGAACAACTGCTAAGGGCGTCGGGAGAACAGGTATGACGACTGCCGCCGAGATGTACGAGCAGCGTTATCGGCAATGCCGCGAACAGGGACTTACCGGGTGGTTTAGCGGGCAGTCGCTGGAAGATGTTTTGTCGCGCCTTGACGGGCGGATGCGGGCCGCGTATCTGCCTCCCAACGGGCGCGTACTGGAAATGGGATGCGGGGCGGGCGATCAATCCTTATTGCTTGCCGGTATGGGCTATGACGTGGCGGGCGTGGACATCGCGCCCACCTCCATCGCGTGGGCAAACGAAAAAGCAGCCGAGCGCAGCCTGAAAGTGGATTTTAGTGTCGGCGACGTGTGCGACTTGAACGGCTTTGCGGACGCGTATTTCGACATTGTTCTGGACGGCAACTGCCTGCATTTCGTGATCGGCGCGGATCGGCCCAGGTTTCTGCACAGTGCGCGGCGCGTCCTCAAACCCGGAGGCTGGCTGCTTATCACGTCCATCTGTGACGAGCCGAACAGCCCGAACGACGCGCCCAATTACGATTCCCAAACGCGCTGCTATGTGCAGAACGGCGTGGCGTACACCTATCAGGGACGCGCCGACGACATCCTCAAAGAAGTGCAGGACGCCGGTTTTAAAGTCGTCTGGCAGGAGATTACGCCCGGAATATTCGGTGTACAGTCGGCATTTTTGCGTCTGGACGCCCGCAAGCCGTAACAACCGCGCAAAAATAACGTCCGACAGAACAACAGTTGCGTGGTACGATAAGCGTAACTTCTGAAAGCCATAAAAAACATCATGACACATCTGACTTTATAAATCTGGCAAGCCTGCCTCACATCAGGCTTGTAAACAACTTGCGTTCATTCGCGTTCATTTGCGGCTATCCCCGCATCGGACGTCACAATCTACTCGCACGGACAAAGGCAACGAACATGAGCGGTCACTACAAACAACCTAAATCTCGGCGCGAGATGCTGTCGCAGTGCGGCGTGGGCTTCGGCGCGCTCGCGTTCGCCGCCCTGTTCGGCGAGCAGGCGCAGGCCGCGAATATTACCTCAGGCAAAATCCCCGGTCCGCTGGCGGAAAAGCTGCCCATGTTCGCGCCCAAAGCCAAGCGCGTGATTTTCCTGTTCATGCACGGCGGGCCGTCGCAGGTGGATACTTTCGATCCCAAGCCCCTGCTGACGCGGGACAGCGGCAAGCCGTTCCCCGGCGAACAGCCCCGCGTCCAGTTCGCGCAGACCGGCAACCTATTGCGCTCGCCGTGGGAGTTCAAGAAGTACGGGCAGAGCGGCATCGAGGTATCCGACCTGTTCCCCAACATCGCGCAGCACGTAGACGACATGTGCATGATCCGCTCGATGTACGGCAGCAACCCCGCGCACGGCGGCGCCCTCCTCGCCCTGCACACGGGTTCGGACACGTTCATTCGGCCCAGCATGGGTTCGTGGATCACGTATGGCCTGGGAACCGAAAACCAGAACCTGCCCGGATTCATCACCATCTGCCCCACGCTTGGACACGGCGGCGTACAAAATTGGTCGAGCGCGTTCTTGCCCGCCGCATTTCAGGGAACGCCCATCGGCAACGCCAGCATTCCTGCTAAAACCGCCGCCATCAAGTACATCAAGAACGACGATGTCTCCACCGATTTGCAGCGGATGCAGCTAGACATGCTCAAAGGCATGAACGAGGAACAACTAAAGCACTATGGCAGCGACCCGCAGCTGGAGGGCCGCATCCAATCGTTTGAACTGGCCTTTCGTATGCAGGCCGAAGCCCCCGAACTGATGGACATATCGAAGGAAAGCAAGGCCACGCTCGAACTGTACGGCATCAACGAGAAGCCCACCGACAACTTCGGGCGGCAGTGCCTGCTGGCGCGGCGCTTCTGCGAAAAGGGCGTCCGGTTCGTGCAGGCTACGCACAGCTACAAGTGGGATCAGCACGGCGACCTGAAGAACGGTCACACCAACAACGCCCTGGAAGTGGACAAGCCCATCGCAGGACTACTGGCCGACCTGAAAGCGCGCGGCCTGCTGAAAGACACGCTCGTGTTGTGGGGTGGCGAGTTCGGGCGCACCCCGACCGCGCAGGGCAACGACGGGCGCGACCACAACCCGCACGGCTTTACGATGTGGATGGCGGGCGCGGGTGTCAAGCCCGGCTTCGTGTACGGCGCGACCGACGACTACGGCTACTACGCCGTGCAGGACAAAATGCACATCCACGACCTGCATGCCACCATGCTGCACCTGCTGGGCATCGAACACAAAAAACTCACGTACCGCTACGGCGGACGCGACTACCGCCTGACCGACGTAGCCGGCGAAGTGGCCCACGGTATGCTGCTTTAACGCCAAGCAAATCGCAGTTTTTAGCAATGCCCTTGCGCCTTGACATACGCCGAAAATGCGGTGTATAGTAGGCGCAGGGGCGTTTTGGTTTTAGGTACGTTGCAGAAGCGTTTTGAAAGGACTACATTAGATGGTCGCAGGTAAGATCCGTACAGAAAAACGGCAGCATCCCGCCAGCAGGCAGCCTATCGTTCCGCCTGAGCCGGGTCAAAAAATTATGGAAGCACCCATCCCCGTGACAATTACCACCCCGGAGGGCAAAGTGTTCGAGATTGCGGATGCGCCCCTCAACCTCGCACGCGCAACCGCCCTCGCCAGTGAGCGAACGTTACGTAAGTTCTGGGATAGCCCGCACGAGGATGAGATGAGTCTGATACTCATAGACGTTTGATCCCATCGTAGATCTGCTGTGGCTGCTGTACGACGCGTTCTACCCTCGGAATGAATTCCTGGGCTGCGGGCCTGCGGCCGAGTGTCCTGCGGACACGGTGCGTTTGCTGGCAGACTTACGATGCACAGGTATGTGCGAAGCACATTTGGCCGAAGGCCCGTAGCCCAGGAATTCATTCCGAGGGCAAATCGCAGCAACCCTGCTGGATACGTACTAATGTATAAACTCCGTTCGCTTTTTCGTCTTCGGGCGTGTGGCATCGGCTTTTACTTCCAGTGCATTCCTGATAAAGCCGAACATTTCCTCGTGTCCGTCGTCGGATGTGGCTACTACTTCAAGTCTGCTCGCCGACGCAACAGCGTACCGAAGGGCCTCAAATCGACTCCTTGCCAAGAGCAGAGCAATCGCGAATTTAGCCGTGTTTAGAGGCTTCACTAGAAAACCACACGCTGCCGCCTCTAGTGCCGCCTTAAAAACTGCCTTTTCTACACTCGTGCTTATGACTACAATCGCTGTTTGCTGTTCCGTCAGAATGCGGCGCGTGGCGGCAAGCCCATCCTGTTCCACTTCCAGCGTAAGTGCCATAACGATGATGTCGGGCTTATGCTGCTGCGCCAGTTCTACCGCTTCATCCTCAGACGCCGCTACGCCGACGATCTGCCACTCGACCGATGCCAACGCCTGCTTCATCTGCTCAACAACTTCCTTATCACGTTCACAGATAAGCACGGTATAGGTTCGTTTCTGCTCTGCCATGTTCGCCTCGCTTCCCCATCTCGCCCGACCCCAACCAGTTCCTGGATACTGCAAAATTCTCTTTCGATTGTGTTTCCTCCTGCGTCGTTTTGTCCTTAGTAGCAAGGTATAAGGCCGCGAGGCGAACTTGATTATTACTATTTGATAGGAGATGCTAGGCAATGGCAAACGTTACCAAAGAGGCGCGCTACATTCTGACCAGTCTGGAAAACAACAACAACAAGTTCTGGAACATCCGCCTGTTCGACGACAATGTGTGCGAAACGCAGTGGGGGCGGGTGGGGGAGAACGGGCAGAGCAAAACGTTCGCGGGGTCTACCGAGGCGTTCTTCAACAGCAAGTGCCGCGAAAAAGAGGGCAAGGGCTACAAGCCGTCCAAAACCCTGGGCAACGGCATCGGCAGCAAGTCTATGGAAAACGAAAAACTGGCCGACGTCGCCAAGGATCAGATCACGACCAATAGCCCGGAAACCCTGGCCCTCGTCACGTACCTCGCCAAAGCCAATGTGCATAGCATTTTGCAGGCCACGACCATGCAGTACGACACAAGCCGGGGAACGTTTTCCACGCCGCTTGGTATTGTAACCGAGGATGCCATTGTAGACGCCCGCGCCCTGCTGACCGACATCGGCGCGTATGTCCACGCGCAGGATTACGCCAACAAGTGCCTGCTGCAAAAACTCAACGACTATCTGATGCTCGTGCCGCAGAACATTGGCCGCAGCAGGCCCGACCCCCGCGTTCTCTATCCCGATTTGGAAGCGGTACAAGCCCAGAACAACATTCTGGACAGCCTGGAAGCCAGCCTGCAAACTATTCTGGCCGCGCCTAAAGACGATACTGAGGCAATCCCGCCCAAAATGTTCGAGGCGCGTTTGAACCTTGTGGAGGACGGCAGAGAAATAGACCGCATTCGGGGCAAGTACCGGGCGGGTTTGCAATCCATGCACGCCTGCGCCCATCTGGACGTGAAGCGCGTCTTTGCGGTCGAGGTCGGCGCGATGCACCGGGCGTTCGAGGCCGAGGGGCGCAAGATCGGCGGCGTCCAGGAACTGTGGCACGGCACAAAAGCCAGCAATCTGCTGTCCATCCTGAAAAGCGGTTTTTACATCCCGCCCACAAACGCGCCTTACGTTACGGGGCGGCTGTTCGGCAACGGCGTCTACTTTGCCAATTCCAGCACCAAGAGCCTGAACTACGCCTATGGTTACTGGGACGGCAAGCGCGACAACAACTGCTTCATGTTCCTGTGCGATGTGGCGATGGGCAAACACTATACGGCCAAGTACGGCGAAGCCCTGCCCAAACCCGGCTACGACTCGACCTGGGCCAAAGCGGGCGAAAGCGGCGTACAAAACGACGAATTGATCGTCTACAATACCAGCCAGATCGAGCCGCGCTTCCTGATCGAATTTTCGCCTGCGGGCAAATAATGTTGTGCAAACATCCGGGGAATGTCCTTGAACACCTCCCCGGATGTTTGCTTTAGTGCGGTTTCAGTGTCATGCTGTACAGCGTGTCGCCCTTGCTGAATAAGACCTGCGTGCCGTTCTTGAACAACTGCGCGCCCTGCAAGGCGGGTTCCACAAGGATTTTGATGCCGAGGGCGTCCTTGCGGTTGGCGAAGAGTTCCAGTTCCTCGTTCTCGTTGAGGTGGACGCACACGCCGCTGTCGAGCGTGACGAAGTTCAGGCCCTCATACGTGATGTTCGGCACGACGCGCACATCGTAGGCGGTATAGGTGGCGTCAAAACGCAGGATGTATTTGTCGTACTGTCCATGCCGCTCGCCCACAAGCATCAGGACGTTGTTATCGAAGCGGGCGTCTATGATGCGGTGCGCGTCCAGTTCCTTGATGCGAACCGAGTAGCATTTGCCCGACATGGGGAACAGGGACGCGTACTGCGCGCCGAGCAGGTTCTGCGTGACGACGCCCTCATGTACGAGCGCGGCGTTGGGCAGCACATTGCCGATTGCCCGGAGCGCGGGCTGCGGGGTCGCGCCGTACTCCAGAAACTCCACCTCGAACAAGCCGTTGCCGTTCTTCAGGTACAGGCGATCCGCATACGTCGTGATGGCGTCGGCGTCCAATTCTCCCGCCATATATTGGCCCTGCGCGATGTCGAACAGGCGTACCTTGCCGCCGCGCAGCGTGGCCGCGAGCAGGGTATTATGGCGCGGAGTCATAATGATACGGGCGTTGCTGTCGGCCAATACAGGTTTGCCGCGCATTACTAATCCCTGCGTCGTGACGCCGCACAGCGTACCCGCGTGGGGCAGGGGCAGGACAATCGGCGCGCTAAACCGGCCCATCATCGTAATCAGCAGCTTGTCACTGGCCGCGATGCGCTGTATAATCGGCGTCAGCACGAGCGGCGCGTTCAGGTCGGTGGGCGGGGCGCACCGCTGCCCGTTCTCGAACACGGCGCGATACCAGTTCAAATACGCCTGCGGGATCACGTCAAAGGCGTAACATACTTTGGGAACCGACACATCCCTGTTCAGGACGCTAATGTTTTGCAGCATACGCGCGTCTATGTCGCTCAGGGCAACGTGCTTGCCCTTGTACGGATGGATGCCCACAAACATCTGGAAACTGACGATGCCCCATGAAAACCAATCGGTCTCGCGGCTGAACCCGCTGCCCGTATTGTGCCGGTCGCGCACGCTGTCCATCAGGGCCGTGGCTTTGAAGCCGGGTGTCTGGTAGCTGTCCACATCAATAAACAGAATGTCGCTCAAACCCTTGTCCACAAGGAAGTTCATCTCGTTGATGTCCACAATCAGCATTTGCTGGTTGTGAACGTGCTGTACGCCCTCCTGCAGCTTGCGGACAAGGGCCAGCATCTGGTCGGGCATGAGATTGTTGCGGTCGCGCCAAGCCCGCGTAAACGTCCGGCACAGCGGCACGGCGTCCTTGATGCGCGTCATGGTATAGCCGACCGGCACGTTCTTAGCGTCAAGCAGTATGTCCTGCGGGCGGATGATGGCGGGCAAGGTCAGGGCCGACAGTTCCTGAATTTTGGCAGTCGGTATCATGCCTGCGGGATCGGCGTAGATCTTGTAAGCAAGGCTGCCTTTGGCGTACACCGCGCCTTGCCCGCCCTGCGCCACGAAATCCCCTTGCCCAAGCGATACTTTCCCCCTGCCGTTCGGGCTGCCTTTTACATACACGTCCATTGTCAGGCTCCTTTCCGCTCCCGCGCCCACAATCTTCCGCTCACGATTCCCGCATTCCGCGCCGACATCGCGCCCGATCCGGCTGTCCGCAAACGCATTGTCACTCCTATTACCTCTATTCAGGCGAAAGCAAGTACGGCGAGTGAAATGTCGTCGTGATGCTGCCAGCCTGCCCGCGCGCAGGTCTGCTCGAATTTCTGCATTCGCCGTTGCGCGAACTGGCCCGTCGTGGTCTTGAAGGCCATGAGTTCGCGCAGCACGTTCGCGAGCGCGACCGGCGTATTCGCCCCCGTCCTGCCTGCCTGTTCCGCATTCGCCTGCCCGAACGAATGAACGCCGTCCGACAGCGCGACGATGAAGCGGTACTCACCCATGTCGCCCGCCACATACGCGCAGGGGGCGTCGGTTCGGTACGTCTCGCGCCGCATATCGGCAATCGCGCCATCCGGCAAAAGCGTAAACGTCTCGATCTGGCGCTGATTGCCGCGTATTTTCAGCAGGGCCTGGGCGCGTTCCACATCGGCGAGATAGTTGGCGTAGTAGGGATAGCCGCCGAGGTAAGAAACAACGGTCACGTCCAGACTGCCATCATGTCGCGCCGCCACAACGACGCCATCTCCAAATACGCTCGCAAACCATCTTCCCTCTGCTGCGGCAAGCGTGAGCAGGGTCGCGTCCAGCGCCTCACCGGGCAGGCCAAGCCGCTCTATGTACCGCCGGGCCTCCGCAACGGCGTCATAATGATACTTGTCCAGCATCGCCCCGACTGTATCCTTCTCGTTCGCGTCTGCCGCCTCCCGTGTCACCTGTTCCATCAGGCACGGCACAAGGGGCAGGGCCGACAGAGTGAGCAGTCTGGCCCCGACATCCGTGTCCGGCGACGACGAACAGCCGTCCGCAAGCAGGGCTACGGCCTGCTCCCCGCCCCGCGCAAGGGCGTAATCCTGGCAAACCAGATGCGCCCGCCCCATCCGAAACGCGCAATCCGCCCGTATCATAATCATCTCCAGTGCAGTAAGAAATCTACAAAAACTTACCGCGGATGACACGGATGACACGGATACACGCAGATTCCTTTCTGAATAAATCCGTGTTCATCTGTTTCATCCGTGTCATCCGCGGTAAAGTCTTTTTCACTCTTCTAGAACGTCAGTATCTGCGAGCTGCCGCCGCTGCCCAGGGCTTTGCTTTGCGCCGAAATGCTGCGCGAAACGAAGTCGGCGAGCTTGGCGAGGGCTTTGGCGTCGGCCTTGTCCAGTTCCACGTACTGCGTAAAACCGGCCTCGTTCTTAAAGTCCTGCAGGTACGCCCCGATGCGCGCGTCCTGCACGTTGACGCCGATGAGAATGGAGATCAGCGACTCCAGGCTTTCCGATTGCGTCGCGCCCGCCAGAGCGTCGCGCACGCTGCGGATCGAGAGCTTGGAGGCATTGTCCTCGCCGTCCGTAATCACGAACACGATGCCATTGGTCGCGAAATCCGCATCCGACAGTTGGCGGCCATAGGCGGTCACGGCGCTGATGGCGTTTTCCGCCGCGTCGTATAAGGCCGTGCCGCCGTTTGTGCGGAGAATGTTTTTGTAATCGCCGGGATTGCACTGCTCCAGCAATTTGAAGCCGTGCGTCTCGTGCATATCGGTCGAAAACGTGACCAGGCGGATCATCAGGTTATCGGCGCGGGGCGAGAACTTACACGCCTTGACGATCTCGGCCAAAGCCCGCTCCATGTCCTTGACAAACGGGCTGACGCTGGGCGAAGCGTCGCAAACTATCGTTACGAGCGTGTACTCGGTCGCGCCCAAATCATCCAGCCGCGTTGCGGAAAAGCCGTACTGTCCGGCGGGCAGCGCCTGCTGCTGCATGGTGGCATCATTGAAAAGTGGCATTTCAATCTCCTGTTGTCTGGGAAACTAACTCAAAAAGTCCTGCGTGCTGCTGATCTGCATACCGCGCGCCCGCATCTCCCTGACAAAGTCTGTCTGGAACGGCTCGAAGCCGGGGACGGGACTCGTAGCGTCCTCGATCAGCACAAGGCGCTTGATGTAGCTGTCGTCGCCGAAGTTGTTGGCGATGTCGCGGACGGTGTTGGCGAGGCAGTGGCTGCCCGCTTCGCCCGCTATCGCCACGATGTCGGCTTCCATCAGGGTCTGCAAAAAGCGCGTGTTGATCTGTGTGCCGGGATCGGACGGGTCGGGAACGTCGGCCACGATTGCGCTATAATGTTCCGTCCACGGGTTGGAGCCTTTGGTGACAAAGTCCACCAGGGCGAACCGCTGCTGTTCCCAGCATTGCAGCGCCTGCTGCAATTCGGGATATACGCAGTGTCCGGGCGACCCGATCAGGCAATGGGGCGGCCAGATGCACAGCGGGTAGCGCCCATTCGCTTCCAGAGTTTTCACGTAGTCCAGCATCCGGCGGTACATGCCGGGCAGCACGGGTGTCCAGCGTCCGTTTTCCACATCGCTGGTCGTGATGATGGTGAACGGGGCGGGCGCGCGGCCCGTCGAGTCCTTCCAGAAGATCGGGTGGGCCACATCAATCAGCCGGTGCGAGTCGAGCGTGACGTGAATATCGTCGAGCTTTGTGGACAGCCGCTGCACCATGCGGGCCAGCCGCGTCATGTCGGCGTCGGCCCCCTGCACGTACAGCGCGCCGCGCGGGTCGCAGAAGTCAACCTGCGGATCAATCACGACCAGATGTACTTTCTTAGCCATCGAATTTCTCCCCGGAGGCTTGCTCCGCGTTCGCTATGCAGGCCCTATCGCGCCTGCGCCCTGTTGTCGCCCGCTGCTGTCAAAACTTTTTTCGTATTGTCTCTATGTTGTCTCAGTGTGCAGCGGGTTATGAACTTAGTGTAATCCGGCCTGCGTGACGGCAGCGTGACGCCGGACGTGAACTAGCGTGAACAGGAGAAAACATACAGTAAGGTGAATTAGACAGGCATGGAAACAAGCCGGGTGGAGCTGCAAATAAATCTATTCGGGCCGTTCAGCGCGTTTGTGGACGGTCAGCCGCTGCCGCCTCTGCGCTCGGTCAAGGGACAGTATCTGCTTGCCCTGCTTGTTCTGAGGGGCGGGCAGGCCGTGGACCGGGCGTGGCTGGCCCGGAATTTGTGGCCCGACAG
The DNA here is from genome assembly GCA_965277875.1 of Chthonomonadaceae bacterium. Lineage (GTDB taxonomy): Bacteria > Armatimonadota > Chthonomonadetes > Chthonomonadales > Chthonomonadaceae > CAWFQB01. The sequence goes on from CBDIDV010000002.1 coordinate 5,598,513, forward strand.
CGACATCGTCAACGCGCAGGCCAGTTTAAGACAATGCCTTGCGGATCTAAGGCGGGCGTTGGGCGCGCAGGCCGCGCGCCTGCACCCGCCCGCGCGAACAACCTTGCGGCTCGACCTTACGGACGCCGAGGTTGATCTGCTTGTCTTTGATAAAGCAATCAAGCAGGGCGGGGTGGACGCTCTAAAGCGGGCTGTCACTCTGTACCGGGGCGAATTACTGGAGGGCGTCGGGGAAGTGTGGGCGATGGGCGAGCGCGAGACGCGGCGGCAGGCGTTCCTCAAGGCGCTCGAATCGCTGGCTGCGTATGCCCATGCGGACGGCGACATGGCCCGCGAAGTGGATTGGCTGCGACGAGCCGTGATCTGCGATCCGATGCGCGAAGCCGCCGTCCGCGCCCTGATGCAGGCTCTTGACCGGGCGGGCGAAGCGCAGGCGGCCCTGGACGTTTATCACGCTCTGCGCGGTCTGCTGCACACCGAGCAAAACGCCCTGCCCGACGCTCAAACGCAGGCCGTTTACGCCGATCTTCGCGCCAGGGCAAAGCAGCAGGCGCGGCACATGGGCGCAAAATCCGCCGCAGGGCAGGCCGCGCCGCGAACAGGCGAGGCATTCGCCGCTGTCAGTGAAATACGCGTTACGACGCGCAGCACGGGCAATATGCCACTGCCCCTAAGCAGTCTGGTCGGGCGAGACGATGCCTTGCGCGCTGTGAAAGCTCAAATTTTACTATGTCGCCTGGTGACGCTGACGGGGACGGGCGGCGTGGGCAAGACCCGTCTGGCGACCGAGGCCGCCAATGACCTTGCGAGCGATTTCCCCGCCGGCGCGTGGTTCGTGGACATATCCGTGTTCGCGCCGGACACGAGCTTAGAGGCGCTGGCGCAGGAGATCGCGCGCCTGCTGATGCTTGCGCGGCGACCTGAACAATCGTGGCGTGACGCGCTAAGGGAAGGTCTGCGCGAACGAAGCGTCCTGCTGCTGCTGGACAACTGCGAGACCCTGCTGGAGGTGTGCGGCACACTGATCGGGGAACTGAGGGCCGCGTGTCCCCATGTGCATTTTCTGGCGACAAGCCGGCAGCGGCTGGGCCTGCCCTCAGAAACGGTCTGGCCCACGCCCCCGCTGGACTGCCCGGACACAAAAAAAAGTAGTCTTCTTCCCGTTGTGTCTGTTGCCCCCGCCGTCGAGATGTTTCTGGAACGCGCCCAAGATCTGCGCCCCGATTTCGCGCCCGTCGGCGACGGTCTCGACGCCGTGGGCGAGATATGCTGCCGCCTGGACGGCCTGCCGCTCGCTCTGGAACTGACCGCGCCCCTGATAGAGTACCTGTCGCCGCGTGACATCGCCCTGCGCCTGCGGGACAGTTTCGCCCTGCTCAACGAACACGACCCGGCCCGCCCGCCGCGTCATCAAAGCCTGCGCGCCGTGATCGCGTCGAGCGTTTCCCTGCTGCATGAGGAAGATCGCGAATTACTGAACTGTCTGAGCGTGTTTGTCGGCGGCTGGACGCTGGACGCGGCACAGGCGATTTGCACGGGTTTTCTTTCTCCTGCTCTGCGTTCCCTCGTCACCAAGTCCCTGGTCGTAGCCGAGGAGCGCAACGGGCAGATGCGGTATCGGCTGCTGGAACCCATACGCGAATATGCGCGGGAGCGTCTGAAGGAGGCGGGCGAGGAACCGGAATTACAGGCGCGGCATCTGGAATATTACATGACGCTGGCCCGTCTCGCCGAAGCGCAGTTGACCGGGCCGCAGCAGCTTGCGTGGCTGGCAAGACTCGAAGCGGAGAACGGCAATCTGAGGCAGGCGCTGATGGCTGCCGAGACGCGCCCTGCCGGGACTGACCCTGATAACGCCCTGCGCGGTCTAGTGCTGGCGAGCGCGTTAGGCCGCTATTGGCAGATACGCGGCCATTTCGCCGAGGGAACCAGGCATCTTGAGCGTCTGCTAAAGATGCCCGAAACACAGGATGCGGGGAGGGTTCGCGCCAATGCTTTGAACTGGTCGGCCCTGCTGCGCGTGTTTCAGGGCGATCTAAGCGGCGCGCAGGAGATGTGCGCGCAGGCGTATGCGCTGTGGCAGGGTCTGGAGGATGAGCGGGGCGCGGCGGGAGCGCTTGGCATTCTGGGCATCGTCGCGGCCAATCAGGGGGATGTGGAGCGGGCGCGGGCCTGTTACGGGCAGTCGCTGGAACGAGCGCGGGCCGTGGAGGACTGGCAGGGCGTGGCCGGTACGCTGGGTTATTTGGGCATTGTGGCCGCCAATCAGGGGTACTATGAGGAGGCGCGGGGCTGCTACGAGGAGAGCCTGCGTTTGAGGCGGCAGCAGGGGGACAAATGGGGCATTGCCGCCTCGCTCAACAACCTGGGGCAGCTCGCGCGCAAAATGGGGCAACTGAATCATGCCCGCGAACTGCTTACGCAGACGCTCGCCCTGCGGCGCGAACTGCGCGACCGGCGCAGCGTGGGTATTACGCTGAACGTGCTGGGAATGATCTCCTGGCAGCAGGGCGACACCAGCGCGGCAGGCGACTGCATCGCGGAAGCGCTCGATTTGTTTGTGGGCTTGAACGACCGGCGCAGCGTGGCGTATGGATTGGAGATGGCCGCGCGGCTCGCCGCCTCGCAGTCCGAGCCAAAGCGGGCCGCGCGTCTAAGCGGCGCGGCTCGCGAACTCAGGGTGCAGATCGCTTCGCCCCTCCCGCCACTGGAACAGCAGGAACTGGAACGCGACCTGCTGCCGGCTCAAAATGCGCTGGGCGCATTCGCGTGGGAGACCGGGCAAAGTGAAGGGCGCTATCTTACTCTGGAGCAGAGCCTTCACGAAGCGAAGGCCGGAAAAACAGCGTCTAATCCCACCCCGGACGTATCCGCAGGGGCGGGTCTGCTGCCATAATCGCAAGCACACAAAATACAGCCGCAAGACACATTCCGCAAGAAATACAGCAAAATAGACAAGACACACCAAAATACACGAGGACGAGATATGCCGATAATCGCAAGTGTGCTGGACACCGACCTGTACAAGTTTACGATGTTGCAAGTGGTGTGGCGGCAGTTTCCGCACGTTGATGTGGAGTACAAGTTTAAGTGCCGCAGCAAAGATGTGGACCTGCGCCCCTTTGCCGACGAGATACGCGACGAGATAAACGCTTTCTGCCGCCTGACGCCGACCGAGGCCGAACTCGACTATCTGAAAACAATCCGCTTTCTCAAGCCCGCGTTTGTGGACAGTCTGCGGCAGATGCGGCTCGATCCGAACGATGTGCAGATCACGACCGACAAAGCATTTGAACTGCACATACGGGGGCATTGGTCGCGCACGATCTTGTTTGAGGTTCCCATTCTGGCGATCATCAATGAGGTGTATTTTCGGCACACGCAGCCGGACGCGCCCGCCCGCAACGGCGAGGGACGCGAGCGTCTGCGCGCCAAATGCGAGCAGATACGCAATTCCGATGTGCCGCTGCGTATCTGTGAGTTCGGGACGCGGCGGCGTTACAGCCAGTCGTGGCAGTGGACGGTCATGGAGGAATTAAAAGCAGGTATCGGGAACGCGCTTGTCGGCACAAGCAACGTGGCCGCAGCGAAGGATTTTGATATACGTCCATTCGGCACGATGGCGCACGAGTTTTTGCAGGCGTTCCAGGCGTTTGTGGCCCTGCCGGACTTCCAGAAGGCCGCGCTGGAAGCGTGGATGCAGGAGTATCGGGGGGATCTGGGCATCGCGCTGTCCGATGTGGTGGGCATGGACGCGTTTTTGCGCGACTTCGATCTATTATTCTGCAAAGCGTATGACGGCTGCCGCCACGATTCGGGCGACCCCATACAATGGGGCGAAGAACTCATCGCGCACTACGAGCGGATGGGCATTGATCCCACGACCAAAACCATGACATTCAGCGACGGCCTGGACGTGCCGAAGGCCATTGCGCTGGCGCGGCATTTTCAGGGACGCATCCGCGCGAATTTTGGCATCGGCACGAACCTGACCAACGACTTCGACTTTCCCGCCCTGCAAATCGTCATCAAAATGACGCGCTGCAAAGGCCGTCCCGTCGCCAAGCTGAGTGACAGCCCCGGCAAGCTGATGAGCGACGACGCGACGTTTCTGGCCTACCTGCGCGAGTCGTTCCAAATCACGGACGCCGCCTGAACGTTTTGGTGAGATGGCAGCGGAAGGTGTCAGTTCAAATGCACCAGGCCGCGCCGCAGGGCCGCCGTCACGGCCTGCGTCCGGTCATTGACATTCATCTTGTCCAGGATACTGTTGACATGCACTTTCACCGTCCCCTCGGCGATGAACAGGGCGAGGGCGATCTCCTGATTGCTTTTGCCGGCCACCATCAGGCGCAGCACGTCCCGTTCGCGGGGTGTGAGCGGCTGCTGACTGATGCGCTGCGCCAATTTCGCCGCCACATTGGAAGGTATGCGCGTCTGCCCTTTGTAGACGGCGCGTATGGCTTCCAGCAGCTCCTCGCTGGCGGTGTCCTTGAGCAGATACCCTCTTGCTCCCGCCTGCAGACCGCGATAGATGTCCTCTTCGCTTTCATAAGCGGTCAACACGATGATGCGCGCGTCAGGAGTTTCCTGTCGAATCTGCGCGATTACGGCAACGCCGTCCATGCCCGGCATTCGGAGGTCGAGCAGCAGAACGTCGGGACGATACCGTTGAAACAGGGCGATGGCCTCCTGCCCGCTGCCTGCCTCGGCCACAACCTCCATGTCGTCGGCGCGGCCAAGCAGGGCCGCAATGCCCTCGCGAACCACGGGATGATCGTCTACGACCAGTACCCGAATACAATCGTTAATCTTCATCTTAAATCGGCGCTTCTGTCTTGATAAATCAAATGCTTAATGTGTCTTAATGAATTACGCGCGGCAAACATAGACCATCGCTAAAAATGTAGCAGTTTTGTCACAAAAGTAGCAAACAGGTATATATTTATACGTTTTAATTTGTCTTGGCGAGCCGCACTGCATACCGGTGATGTTTCAGGAGGCGGAGTGCGTATGCGCGCGCTGTTCCACATGGCGCGCGGCAGGGTCCTGCCGATAAAAGTCTTGCAGCACATCGTAAAGCGAACCGTGCGTCTGCTGCATCTGTACGCTCTTTTCAAAAAAGCACTCCGTCGAAACGGCGAAGAACTCGGCCTCATTCGTCGCGCCGTAGGGATCGAGCAGGGAGGCGTGATGATGTGCTGCATCCGAAATCAGCAGTTCGTACTCGCGGCGCATGACGTTGGCCCATTTCACGTATTCAGCATCGTCGTCCAGACGCGGCACACCGTTCGCGCCGCCGCCGCGCATGTCCAGCTTGTGCGCGAACTCGTGAAAGACCACGTTTCGCCCGTCATCGTCATTGCGCCCGCCTGCCTGCACATCGGCCCACGACAGCACGACCGGCCCATTCCCCCATGCCTCGCCAAGCCGCCCGCTCAGGGTCTCGCTCAACACGCCCCCCGGCTGCGGCGCGATCTCTTTCACCTGATACCCGGTCGGATAGAGGATGATGCTTTCGACATTGGGATAATAGTCGTGTTCGCGGTGCAGGGTGAGGATACATGCCTGGGCCGCAATCGTGACCTGCATCTCCTCCGTCATTTCCAGACCGATCCCCTCCCAGCACTTTTCGGCGCAGAACACCTGTATATCCTGCTTCAGTTCGGCCTGCTCGTCCGGCGTAAGCCGCGCAAAGTGCGCCACATTTTTGGTCAGGAACCCTAGCCATTCATCGGAAAACGGCTGGGCCAGAATGTTCCTTCGGTGATGCTCGCGGAACCAGGAAAACAGCATGACGAACCAACCTCCACAAAGCGTTTACAACGAAATTTCGGCGCGGGACTTCCGGTACAGTGACTGATTTTACCGCCTGTCAGCAGGCGTTTATACAACGCTCGCGTTCGTATTTTACCATAAAGAATTGGCGCATGAAGAGCATTTTTTGCAGGAATTTGTGAGCGTTCGAGAAGGAATATACAGAGGCGTTCTATGAACATACTGGCGATTTCAGGCAGTCTGCGGCGAGTCTCGTCGAACACCACTCTGCTGCGGGCGGCGTGTCTGCTGACCCCGGCCGGCATGAACATTACGCTGTATGACGGCCTGGGCGATCTGCCGCATTTCAACCCCGGTCTGGAACTGGAAGGCGATGCGCCGCCCTCCGTGACTGACCTGCGCGACCGAATACGCGCGGCGGACGGCGTCCTGATTTGCAGTCCCGAATACGCGCATGGCGTGCCGGGAGTCTTGAAAAACGCGCTCGACTGGCTGGTGAGCAGCGGCGAGACCGTGGGCAAACCGTTTGCACTTCTCAACGCCTCGCCCCGTTCCACTCACGCGCAGGCGTCCCTTGCGGAGGTGCTGACCACAATGGCCGCCGTCCTCGTGCAGGAAGCGTCCGTATCCGTCCCCCTCGGCGGCAAAAATCTGGACGAAGCGGGCATCGTCGCGCACCCCGAAATCGGCCCGACTGTGCAGGCCGCTCTCGCCGCCTTCGCGCAGTCCATCGCCGCCGACAAAACAGCGTAAATCGCGTATTTCGTTGTTATGCAAAGCGGGCATATTGACAGCAGGTGCAAGGTGTGTTATGATGCAGGCGCATCGTAGCAAAGAGGCGCTCAGAGCATGGAGTAATTTGAAAGGAAGAAGTATGCGGAATTCGTTGAAAATTGCAGTTGCTGCAATCGCTTTTGGAGTCGCTGCATCTTTATTCGCCGTGTATGGACGCGTAAAATCGTCCGCGCTTGGTATGCCCTCCGCCGCAAAATTCGCCCGCGCATTTCCTGATGACTCACGCCAGGTGCTGGAAAGCTGTGACAGGCTCACGCTCTATTCGCTCGATCCCGGCCCTGCGTTCAGGTCGGATGGTATGCCGTTTCAGGGCGGCTTCCACGACTTTCCCATATTGGGCAGGGTGGATATTCCAGCCAATAAACGCGTGGAACTGCTAGCCCAACTCTACAACGGGCTTGACGTGCCGAACAATTTCACTTTGGCTGCCTGCTTCAATCCTCGTCATGGGGTCCGGGCTGAAAAGGGAAATCGGTATGCTGACCTTGTAATCTGCTTTTCATGCTCTCAGATGCAGGTATATACAGACAAGCGTAAAGGGGAGCAAACGACGGGCATCATGTCAGAACCCGTCGCTGACTTTAACCGCAGGCTGACCGAAGCGGGAGCAAAACTCCCCTCGAACTAGCCGCGTACTTGAGGTGAATTCTCCGCGCAAGAGGGCTGTTGTCCGGTTCGATCAATAACTGCGCGCGCAAAGTACGCGACCATCAACAGCCCTTTTGGAAGGTTGATAAAGAAGTCTTGTCTGCTGCCTTCGCGCCCATAGACCACAAAACCAATGAGGAGTAAATGATTTTGAATTCTGCGATGAAGAGAACACGCGCTTTTTTTGTGATGCTTTGCATAATCGGTTTAGCAGGCGCGATGTTTGCGCCAAGCGGGGTTGCGTTCGCGGCCACGACCGAGCGCATGTACCTGTCCGGCACGGACAAAGACCACACCGTAGACTGGCAGTTCCAATGCACGAGCGGGCGCAAAAGCGGAACCTGGACCACCATTCCCGTGCCTTCCAACTGGGAGATGCAGGGGTTCGGCAAGTATACGTATGGCTTCAATGCGTCCCCCACTGAGCATGGCCTGTACAAGTACACGTTTACGCCGCCCGCCCGCTTGCACGACAAGCGCACCTTTCTCGTATTTGAAGGCTCGATGACCGATACCGACGCCAAGATCAACGGCGTGTCGGTCGGCCCGATCCATCAGGGCGCGTTTTATCGCTTCAAGTACGATGTCACGAACCTGCTGCACTATGGCGAACCCAATCTGCTGGAAGTGACCGTTCTCAAAGATTCCGCCGACACGTCTGTAAACCGCGCCGAGCGACTGTCGGATTACTGGGTGTTCGGCGGCATCTATCGCCCCGTGTATCTGGAAAGCGTGCCTGTCCAGCACATCGAGAGGGTCGGCATCAACGCCCTGGCGAGCGGCGCGTTTGACATGGACGTATACCTCAACGGCCTGACGGCCCCCGGTACGCTGAACGCGCAGATCGCCAAACTGGACGGCAAGCCCGTCGGCAAGGCGTTCGACATCGCCGTAACGCCGTCCGCCGCCTCAGCCCCGCCCGCCACGCCTGCCGACATCGCCGGAACCTTCAAAGCAACCCTGCACACGCAGGCCCTTAGCCCCCTGCTGTGGACTGCCGAAACGCCCAACCTATATCAGGTGAAACTAAGATTGATGCAGAACGGGCGCGAGGTTCACAGCCTGACGCAGCGGTTCGGCTTTCGCACGATTGAGGTGCGGCCCGGCGACGGCATCTATGTCAACAATCAGAAGATCATTCTCAAAGGCTCGTGCCGGCACAGTTTCTGGCCCGAAACCGGGCGCACGACCAGCCCGGCCATCAACCGCGCCGACATCGTCCTGATGCACGAGATGAACATGAACGCCGTCCGCATGTCGCACTATCCGCCGGATCAGGACTTTCTGGACAGCGCGGACGAGATGGGCATTTATGTGCTGGACGAACTCGGCGGCTGGCAGAAGAAATACGACACGGTCGTCGGGGCCAAGCTCGCCGGCGAGACCGTAATCCGCGATGTCAACCATCCCTCCATTCTGTTCTGGGACAACGGCAACGAGGGCGGATGGAACACGGACAACGACCATCTGTTCCCCGAATACGACATACAGCAGCGCAAGGTGCTGCACCCGTGGGGCCTGTTCAGCAATGTCAACACGGGGCATTACAGGAATTACCCGGCTACAGTGCGGCTGCTCGAAGGCCCCGACATCTTCATGCCCACGGAATTTCAGCATGGCCTGTTCGACGGCGGGGCGGGGGCGGGCCTGAACGATTATTGGAACCTGATGATGAGCAAGCCCCTTTCGGCGGGCGGCTTCATCTGGGCGTTCTTGGACGAGGGCATCGCCCGGCTTGACCCGAACAAACCGGGCGGCATAGCCTTCGATGTGGCGGGCAACGCGGCCCCCGACGGCATTCTGGGGCCGCATCGGGAAAAGGAAGGCAGCTACTACACCATCAAGGAAATCTGGTCGCCGATTGTCATAAACAACCTGGACTACTATAATCGCGCCCCTGAGGACAAATCCAGCCCTGCCTTCCCCGACAACTTCAAGGGCCAGATCAGCCTGACCAACCGCTACGCGTTCGCCAATGCCAATCAGTGCCGCTTTACGTGGCAATTGCTCGATTACGCCGCGCCGTCGAGCAGGCAGACGGGACACAAAATCGTGGCGCAGGGCAAAATGGCCGGCCCCAACATCAAGCCCGGAGCGCAGGGAACGCTGTCCCTGACCCTGCCCGCAAAGTGGCAGGACAGCGACGCCCTGAGCCTCGCCGCGTTCGATCCGAATGGCAAAGAACTGTACACCTGGGTCTGGCCGATCAAGAAGGCCGACGATTTCCGCGCGCGTGTCGTGGCCGTCACGTCGGGCAAAGGCGCGGTCGAGGCCAAAGAAGACGCGGACGGCATTACCCTGTCGGCGAACGGCACGGTCGTCGTCATCAGCAAGACCACGGGCCGACTGGTCAGCGTACAGCATGACGGCAAGCCGTTTTCGCTCAAGAACGGGCCTGCCCTCGCGTCGGGTACGTCCACGTTCGACAAGATCACGCGTTCCCAGGACGGAAGCGCACAGGTTGTGCAGGCCGATTACACAGGCGATCTGAGTTATGCGCGATGGCGGCTGTATCCGAGCGGCTGGCTGCAGTTGGAGTACAAATACAGCGTGACCGGGCCGCAAAGCTTCCTGGGCGTCAACTTCGATTATCCCGAAAAGCAGGTCACGGGCATCAAGTGGCTGGGGCAGGGGCCGTATCGCGTGTACAAGAACCGTCTGCGCGGCGTCACCACGAACGTCTGGAGCAAAGCGTACAACGACACGGCCACGGGCGCGGACACGTACCAGACGCCTCCGGGCGCGGACACGTACCAGTACCCGGAGTTCAAGGGCTACCATGCGGGCGTCAAGTGGGCGCAGTTGCAGACCACGGAGGGGCCGATCACAGTCGCGGCCCAGGAGGACAACCTGTTTCTGCGCCTCTTCACGCCCCACAATGGCGCGCAGCCCCAACAGGCAACAACCTCGTACCCCGGCGGCGACCTATCCCTGCTTGACGCCATTCCTGCCATCGGCAACAAGTTCATGAAAACCGCCGACCTCGGCCCCGAATCCCAACTGAACCAACCCGCCGGCCCCGTCACCCGCACCGTTTATTGGTACTTCGGCGACCTTCCCGCATCGAAACGCTGACGGACTTGATACTGAAAGCAAGTTGGCAGCTATGTCGCGAATGCTCGCTATGACAAACAGAATTGGTAAGGAGAAGTGCGGAAATGTTTACTTTGCGTTGTACGCAGAAACTACTCAAACGAATGCGTCTGACGGTCGAAGATTTCCGTGATGTGACAACGCCGGAACCGACAACGGCTCTTGGCGATTGGTACGCCAACCTGCTGATAGTTCAGCGTCAGCACCTGATTATATTTGTCAATGAGCGTTCGCGGCTGTGTATTGTAACAACGGCAAAGGACATGGATCGTCTTACGCAACGCTTCACCACGGCCCTGCGGCAACTGCTTGAAGACATCCATGTTCCTGAAGCCGTAATCGAGCGCGAACTGCGCGAAACCGACCGGATGTGTTACGGCCTGACGACCGGAACGACGAACGGGCGCAGCGTACTGGGAACTATCAACGATCTGACAAACGCCCTGCACTATACGGACTTGACGGAGCAAACCTTATTCGATGTAAATCTTCACTTTAGCGACTGGCTTTGCACTCCCTTGCGCTACGAGCATCCACGCGATGTGGCGACCCGACTTCTTATGGCGGCGCATTCGCTTGACACATAGCAGTTTGTACCTGCCGGACGGACAAGCGCAGAACCTTTAGGAACGAGGCCATAATATGTGGAAATGGAAGCTATGGATGTCCCTGCTGCTTGGTCTGCAAACCCTCTGCTTGATCGGCGGTTTGTTGCTGATATTGCTGGCGCTGTACCATGAAAGAAGAATTTGCGCGGCGTGGAGATGAGATATACGAGCGTGACGTTCGCTCACTCGTGGATACCGAGCAGAATAAAGGCAAGATCGTTCTCATTGACATTGAAACGGGCGCATGGGAGATGGACGCTGACGAAATGGCGGCGTCCAAGCGCATGGACGCGCGCCTTCCTGACGCGCAGGTGTGGATGCTGCGCGTCGGCTATGCCTACGTGCGTCGGTCTGGAAGGCGGCGCGTTGAGGCGGCAGGTTCCGGTGTATAATGAAGGGGAGGGCAGTCGCCGGAACGCTGCTCTCGCCAGCAGAAATTGCATGGTCACGACATAGTATTGAAGGACACGACAATGACCTTTACGCTCGATTTGCCCGAAGAAGTGGCTGCTCAACTGACGGATTTGCTGCCCTCTGAGGAGCGCAGTCGCTTTGCTGTCGCCGCCATTGCCGACGCCCTGAGCGTCCGTCTGCGCGAAGCAGACGCGCGGCTTGTCGCCGCTTTGGAAGCCGAATACGACCCGGAACGCGACGATGAGGAATGCCGCGCCATTGTAGAAGAAGGTCTGGACGATATTGACGCCGGACGCGGCCTGGTATCCTTTGAAGAAGCGTGTCAGCGATGGGAAGCGGAGAAAGCGGCGCAGAAAGCCGCAGGCCGCGTATGAGCCTGCCCGATCCTGACGCCGATGCGCCGCTGAAGTATGCGTTGCGGCTGCGCGAGTACGCCCTGCGCGACATAAACGCCGCGTATGTGCGTCTGGCTGAAGAGATGTCCATAGATATAGCTAACCAGTGGCGTGATGGGTTGATGCGGGCCATCGGCGAACTGGCAACCATGCCGCGTCGCTGCCCGCTTGTGCCGGAGCGTTTTCGCCGCGAGGTACGGCATCGGCTCTACCAGCGTCCGGGCAGTCAGGCGAAGTTTCGTATTCTCTTTGACATTACAGGTGAGCAGGAAACCTCCCTTGAGCCGCCCAGCGTGAATGTGATCCATGTTCGATATGCTTCCGCCCGACCTATCACCAGAGCGCAAATACGTGAGATTGAAGCCGACGCCTGACGAGGCCAGCCCAACCCGCCCGCCGCCCCCATCACCCGCACCGTCTCTTGTACTTCGGCGACCTGCCCACGCCTAAACGCTGACCTACTCTAATCCGAACTATGGACAGGGTATATTGTAGTCTAGACGTCGTTTAGCTCACATCTGATTGCTACTGTCACGATTAGGGACAGCGCATCTGAATGTTGCAGCGCGTTCCGGGTACTGAAAGTACCCGTCTAGGAGGCGCTACGCGCCAAACATCCTCGCGGACGTGTCTGATCTCCAGAAGGTGCTACGTCCGCAGGACGCTTGGCGGAACGCTACTCAGATGCGGGCAAAGAATCGAAATAGTTACCCGTAGACAATTTAGATGCGCTGATCCTGCTATCAGGACAGAGGTTGGAGGGCATGTGCCGAGCGAAAAAAACAAAGAAATTATTCTGATCTCACGCAGAGGCCAGAAGGTGGACGAATATACCAAGTGCAGTCAGTGCGACAAATGGAAACTTCAGGTGTGGCGATATGCCGAAAGCAATCAAGGAGAAGTACATTTATGTAGCGCCTGTAAACCTCGTATCTTTGATCGCTCGTTCGGCAAGATAGATGCCCTTGATGTTGCAGTATCAGGAGGCGGTTTCGAGACAAACAAGAGAAAACATTAGTACACTGCGCGTAAGTACATCGGCGGTGTCGCGTCCGCAGGACGGATGGCGAAGCCTCCCAGGCAGGTCGTTCACGGCCCAGTCACCATGTCTGAATAGTTACCTCTATCTTTACAAATGAACGCGCCACTGTATCAGCGGCTAACAATCAGTCAGGGCAGAAAAACATTGGCGGAAACACCAAAAATATGAAACCTTCTTCGCCTCCTTCCTGTCTGATACCGCACATGCGTCTACTGTAAAGGAAGGGGATAGATGCCTATGATTGGCCTGTTGCCTCTGCCGCCCTGACGCGCCAGTGGTCACGACGCTACGGTAATACAACTGCATACCACAACGAGAAGATGCGGCGGGAGCGCTGTATTGCCATTTTTCCACCTACTTCTCTGCATACCGCTTGTGCAGACGAAATCTTCGTGGCGATCCGCCGCCAGATCAAGGCGCAATCAAAGTAGTCTGTACAGCCCGACTGCTTACATGCAAGCATTTTTCTGCAAGTTTTGTTAACCTCTGCTGCGCTGCGGCGTCGTACTGACCGGAACACTGCCGTTGCCGCGTTTGCCACACCTGTTTGCTACTGCTCCGCCCGGATGAGGAATCATGCGCCCACCTATTTTTCACGGCTTGCTGCGCCCCGAACAGGCGCGTTATCATTGTTTGTCACGGCTGGATCGGACTGCGCGGCTGTCCCGCGTACTGCCCCGCGCTGTCGTCACGGTTGCGCTCGGCGGCTGGCTCGCGCTTGCGGGCGTGTGCCGCGCACAGGAAACGCCCAAAGCGCTGAAGATCCCGCCCGTCAAGTTCACGGCCTATCGCCTGTCCAATGGCCTGCGCGTCCTGCTCGCCCCCGACCGCGCCGCGCCCGTCGTGGCCGTGAGCGTCACGTATGATGTCGGCTCGCGCAACGAGCGGCCCGGACGCAGCGGCTTTGCCCACCTGTTCGAGCATCTGATGTTTCAGGGTTCGGAAAACGTCGGGCGCGGCGAGCATTTCGTCCTGGTCAACGACAACGGCGGCAGCTTCAACGGAACCACCAATCAGGACCGCACCAACTTCTTCGAGACACTGCCCGCCAACCAACTGGAACTCGGCCTGTTTCTGGAAGCCGACCGGATGCGCGCTCTCGACGTAAATCAGGACAACTTGGACAATCAGCGGCTTGTCGTGCAGGAAGAACGCCGCCAGAGCTACGACAATCAGCCGTTCGGCGGCTTTCAGGAAGCCCTCCTGGACATCGCGCACAGCAATTACGCCTACAAGCACAGCACTATTGGCAGCATGACCGACCTGAACGCGGCCACGCTCGCCGATGTGCGCGACTTTTACAAGACGTACTATGTGCCGAACAATGCGGTACTGGCCGTGGTCGGCGACTTCGATGTGAAAAGCGCCCGCGCGCTTGTGGAGCGCACGTTCGGCAAACTGCCGCGCCGTCCTGCCCCGCCGCCTCTCGACCTGTCCGAGCCGGAATTGAATGCGCCCCAAACGCGCGTTGTCGAGGACGCCTTAGCGCGGCAGCAGCGCTTGGCGATTGCCTATCCCACCGTGTCCGGCGACGATCCCGACAGCTACGCCCTGAGTTTGCTTGGCAGCGTCCTGACGCAGGGCCGAACCAGCCGTATGCGGACGGCCCTCGTCACCAGCGGCATCGCCCAGAACGCCACGGCCAACGGGCGCGAATCACGCGGCCCGTCCCTGTTTACCTTCAACGTCACCCTGTCCCCAACCGCCGACCCCAAAAAGGCCGAGGCCGCGATTGCCGACGTGATTGCGAAGATTCAGGCCGACGGCCCCACCGAAACCGAACTGCGCCGCGCCAAAGCGTCGGCGCAGCGGCAGGCATTGGCGAGCCGGCAGACTTCGCTGGCCCGCGCCAACACGCTCTCCGAATACGCCGTGTTCTACAACGACCCGAACCGTATCAATACCCTGCTGCCGCATCTGGAAGCGATCACGGCCCAGGATGTGCAGCGCGTGGCGCAGAAGTATCTCGTGGCAAAGCACAAGATCGTGGTAATCGGCAAACCCGCCCGTCCGGTTCTTAATCCAAGTGAGGACGATACGGGCAACTTCCAGCCGAATGACGCTCTTCCCCACATTATGTCCGGTTCCGGCCTGTTGTCTTCTGATCTGTTTGGCAGTGACGCGTCTGTTATGCCCCTGTCTCATTCGCTGCCGCTGGAGGTATCCCGCCCATGACACGCTCAACCCTAATCAACTCTGCGAAACCTTTGCGTGGCTCCGCGTCCGGCTTCCTGAACCGCAAAGCGCGAACCACAGGCGGCTTGTGCCTGAGCGCGGCCCTGCTGCTTTGCGGGGTGGGCCGAACCGCCATTGCCCAAGACACGCAGGGCGTGGACGGCGAGACCGGACGCCGCGCCGTCCTCAAGGCCAAAGCGCCCGTCGCCAAAGACCTGCTGCGCGTCAAGCTGCCGCGTCCCTACGAAGTGACCCTGCCCAACGGCCTGCGTATCCTGGTGCTGGAAGACCATCGCCTGCCGGTCGTGCGCTTCGGCCTGACCCTCAAAGCCGGCACACTGACCGCGCCTAAACCCGGCATCGCCGAACTGACCGCGAGTATGCTCTCCGAGGGAACCACGACCCACAGCGCGACCGAAATCTCGGACATGCTCGAAGACCGGGGCGCGACGCTGGGCGCGCAGGCCGGCCCGGAAAGCACCGTGATTACTGTTTCGGGAACCAGTGACCAGACGCAGATACTGGCGGGCCTGATGGCTGATGTCGTCCTGCACCCGGCCTTTTCCCCCGATGCGCTGACCAAAATGCGCGCGCAGCGGGGCGGATTTGGCGGCGGTGGCGGCAGGGGAGGCGGGGGCGGCGGACGACGCGGCGGGGCAGGCGGGCCGAACGCCCTTGCCGCGCAGAGGGCCGAACGCCTGTTTTATGCCGGGACGCCCTACGCGCGTACCCCGGCCACGCCCGCGCAGCGCAACGGCCTGACTGCGGATGATCTAAGGGCGTATTACGACGCGGCCTACCACCCGAACGGCGCGGTATTGGGCATCACGGGCGACATCAAGGCCACCGATGTAGTCGCGATGTTCACGCAGTCCATGAGCGACTGGAAGCCGGGAACGACGGAACCCACGCTGCCCATCGCAACCGTCGCGCCCAAAGACACGACGCATATCTATCTGATAGACCGTCCCGCGTCCACGCAAACGTATCTGCTGTTTGCCAATGTGGGCGTGACCCGTACCGATCCCGATTATGTGCCGCTCGTGGTCGCCAACCACATTCTGGGTGGCGGAGCCTCGGCGCGTTTGTTCCAGAACCTGCGCGAAGACAAGGGTTACACGTATGGCGCGTCTTCCAATCTGACCGCTCCCCGGTGGCCCGGATTGTGGCAGGCCAGCGCGAGCGTCCGCACACCCGTGACCGAACCCGCCGTCAAGGAGTTCTTCTACGAGTTCAAGCGCATCCAGACCAAGCCCGTCTCGGAGGATGAACTCGCCCGCGCCAAACGCGCCCTGATCGGCAGCTTCGCCCGCACCCTGGAAAGCGCGGACGGCGAACTCGCCCGCACCCTGGAACTGCTGCAATACAGCCTGCCCGCCGACTATTGGGACAACTACCCCGCCCAGATCGAGGCCGTCACCGCCGCCGATGTGCAGCGTGTGGCCCGCAAGTATCTCGGCGAGGGCCGCATCCAGCTTATCGCGGTCGGCGAGCGGTCGCAGATCGAGGAGGGCCTGAAAAAGTACGGCCCGGTCACGGTCGTCGAGGCCAACCAGCGTCAAGCTGCTGCCCCGACGCCCTGACGAAGCGGCCCAAGCAACGCGGTATCAGCCGCAAATGAACGCAAATAAACGCGAATGAAAAACAGCGCAGCCCGACTATCCATAGTCGGGCTGTATTGGTTAGAAGATCGCGGATGCGCTATTGCATTGCTGCTTTATGTTCGGCCATTAAATTCCAGTATATAATAAAGGAGATCAAACTGGCTGCGTACCACTCGTTTGCAGGAGGTAGAGATGATGAGCGACACCCTAACAGCAGACCCGACAGCGGAAGAAACCCGCAAAGCAGAGGCCGTTCTGACCGAGATTTTTACACAGGTAGAACGCATTGACGAGCGTATCACGAAGGATCAGCAGGAGACAGAGCAGTTACGCGCCCAAACGCGCAGGATGCTCGCTGAATTGAAGGTGCGGTAGCCATGTGGCCGAAGGTACTTGAATGGGCGAGATATTTTCTCAAGCACAACGATCAGGCGGGAAAGAACTAAAGAGGTTCTGAAATCAACTTACGGCAAGCCTATTTATTGCGAATGCAGGTGGAAACCACTGTCGGCATTCTGGATCAGTACCTGCTGACCGGGCAGGCGTCTGTTCAGGATGTTAAAGACTGTCTCGCCCGTCATGCCGCTATGCCGTACCTGCGCCATCTGGAATTAAGCGGATTGGTCGAAGGTCTGCCCGATGACGCAGCGGAAGCGACACGCAGATTGCTTCGGTTGCGTTTGCTGTTCGCCGACCACCACATGAACACAGACGATGTTTTGCTAAATCAACTCCTCTGCTTCTGCCTCGTATACCATAGCCTGCAAGCCTACATTCGTAACGACATCAGCCGCAGGGAACTAGAACAAAAAGTAAGCAGTGCGGCCAAAAGCGACGATGCAGGCCCGGTATTACAACAAATAATCTATGACCTACGGCTCACCGTGGCCGAAGACCCGCAGGAGGTGGACAGAGTAGACGTCGTCAACATCTGCTTTAAGACAATGCGCCGGTTGGAAGCATTATGGTCCGCCATACTTGGGTAAAAAACGTAATACATACTGTTGTTGTGCATCGTTTCATTCGCAGCAACAGCAAGGCGTCATAAGGCCGCCGGCAGTCACGTCCGTAGGACGTCTGGCCGCTGGCCCTTGTAACCGGCAAAGAATTTAGATGGTATATGCCGGTTACAGCTACTTCTCCTTGCGGGTCGCAAAGGCAAGCAGGCTGGCGAGAAATAAAGACAGGGCCAGGAAGCGCAGGCCGGGCGCAAACCCGTTCTTGGTGGGGTCCAGATAACCGACCAGGTAACTGCCCACAAAGCCGCCCAGGTTGCCGATGCTGTTGATCAGGGCAATCGCGCCCGCTGCCGCCGAGCCGGCGAGGAAACTCGTGGACAGACCCCAGAACGGCCCCAGCGTCCCCCACATGCTGATGGCCGCAACCGTAAGCGCCAGCATACAGAATATGGGTGAATGTACAAGAAGAGAGGCCGAGAGCAGTCCCATCGAAGCGATAAATGCCGGTATGGCGACGTGCAGGCGGCGTTCGCGCATACGATCCGAGTGCGCTCCGATAATGACCATGCCGCCCGCCGTCGCCAGGTACGGAAGCGCGGTCAGCCATCCCACTTGCGCGTCGGAGATTTTACCGAACGACTTGATGAGAGACGGCAGCCAGAACGCGTAGCCGTACATCCCATTAACGAGGGTGAAGTACAGTACGCTCATCAGCACGACGCGCGGATTGGTCAGGGCGCGAAACAGCGAAACCCCATGCTCGGCCTGTTCGGCGTCTTCCACCTGCAGTCGTGACGTGAGCCACTGCTTCTCCTCCTCGCCCAGCCAGCGCGCGTCTTTAGGGCCGTTGGGCAGGTACGACAGCACCACAAACGTCAGCAGCACGGCGGGAATGCCTTCCAGCAGAAACAGCCACTGCCAGCCTTTTAAGCCGCCCCCATGCACGTTGAGCAGCATTCCCGAAATCGGGGAGCCGACGATCTGCGCGATCATGTTTGCGGTCATGAACAGGGCGATGATACGCCCCCGTTCAGGCCGCGTGAACCAGTACGTCAGGTACAGGATGACGCCGGGGAAAAATCCCGCTTCCGCTATTCCCAGCAGGAACCGCAGGGTGTAAAACGAAGCGGCGTCGCGCGTGAACAGCATCGCTATGGCGAACAGGCCCCACGTAAACATGATGCGCGCGATCCAGCGCCGCGCGCCGACCCGCACCATAATCAGATTGCTGGGAACTTCAAACAGAAAATAGCCCAGAAAGAAGATGCCCGTACCCAACCCGTAAACCGCATCGCTAAAATGAAGATCGGGCTTCATTTGCAGTTTGGCGACGCTCACGTTGACGCGGTCGAGATACGCGATCACATACAGGAAAAACAAAAATGGAACCAGCCGAAACGTGATGCGCCGGATCAGCGCGGCCCGCGCTATGGGATCCGGCTCGATGGGCGCGGCCTGGCCTGGCTGGGCGGGCAAGGGGGAAAACGGGCTTGATGAGAATGGCTGCACCTTCGTTGGCTCCTTCACGGACAGGACAAGTCTGTCGTTTTATTCGGCACAGGGGCGGCAGTTTCCTTGTTCTTTTTCCAATCGGCGATATACAGGTCTGGCATGGTACGCGCCAGAGCGTGTGTTATGCGAGAACACCGCAGGCGTGTCACACTGAAAGCGGCAAAGCGTTCTATTGATCGTTCAGGCCGAATAGTGACGGGAACAGGCGCAGCGCGGAAACGATCCCGGCGCAAGAAGGTTTTCCACGCGTCCGCGCCGAAAAGGATACTGTCTGCGTGTCGGCGCAAAACGGGCCGGGTTCGTAATGGCGCTCGGCGGGCAGGCAAGTAAAACAAGCAAGCTAAATCGGAAGGAAAGCATGGCAACAGGATATTTACGGATGGCGGCTGCGCTGTCCTGTGTTTTAGGTGTGGCCGGAACTCTGTTCATCGCGCAGAACGCGCAGGCCAAGCCGCCGCGCAAAACCAAAGCGGCAGGCGCGGTCAAGGAGAGCGGCGGCAGCGCAAAGGCGCAGGTGACGGTTCTGGTCGCGGAGTTTGAAAAGGCGTATCAGCGCAAAGACAAGCAGACCATGATCAAAAAACTCATGACGCCCAACCCGGATGACCTGATGGTGGAGAAACGCTATCAGTGGCTGCAAGGTTACGGCCCCAAAGATATGCCGGGAAGCAAGCACCCGCCCATACTGTTCGAGCGCCCGCGCGGCACGTTCGTGCCGACCGCCTACCTGCTCTCGTCGGTCACACCCGGCGACGCCACGCACTGCGCTGCGACCGTGCAGGAGAAAGGCACGTACACGGACGAGGACGGCAAGTACAAAGTGGAGCGCACGCGCCATATCTCCTGCCGCAAGGTGGGCGGCAAGTGGTACATCGAAGATTATCCCGCGCCCGGCGACGATGATCTGGGCTTCGGCGTAGACGACATCCGCGACAAAATGACCAAGATGTAGGCGGAAAAGATGAAAACAGAAGAGAAGAAGCCAAAAGCAGAGACGACACAAGCAAAGACGACACAAGGATAGAGGAAGAACAGACGCGTATGCCTGAGTACCCCGTTCCGCCGCCCAATTTCGAGACTATCTGCGCGCATCTGGGAGAAAACCCCGCCGACCACCACGGCGCGGTCGTACCGCCGATCTATCAGACCTCGCTGTTTACGTTTCCTGACTGCGACGCGCGGACGCACAACTACGCGCCTGTCACGCCCGACGCGGAAGACAAAACCGGCAAAGCCAACACGGCGCAGAACAGGGCAGGGGGCGGGGTCTCGGCGCAGTATGATTACTCGCGGGTGTGCAACCCCACGACAGACATTGTAGAAGCCAAGATCGCCGCGCTCGAAGGCGGCGAGCAGGCACGGTGCTTTGGCAGCGGCATGGGCGCGATTTCCGCTGCCATCCTGTCCTGCGTCAAGGCGGGCGATCATATAATCGCGCCCGAAACCGTGTACGGCCCGACACGCGTGTTTCTGCAGAATTACTTGCAGCGGTTCAACATCAGCGTGACGTTTGTGGAGGGGACGGACGTGCAGCACTGGGCCGATGCCCTGCGGCCCCAATCTACGCTCCTGTACCTTGAATCGCCCTCCAGCGTCCTGATGAAACAGCAGGATTTGAGCGCGGTCGCGGCCCTTGCCCGCGCGCAGGGCGCGTCTACCATTTGCGACAACAGTTGGGCTTCGCCGATCTTCCAAAATCCCCTGCTGCTCGGCGTGGATCTGGTGGCGCATTCGGCCACCAAGTATCTGGGCGGACACAGCGATATTCTGGCGGGCGTGGTTGTGGGCAGTAAAGAGCGGATGCACAAGATAACGTTCGACGAGGGGTGTTTGTTGGGCGCGGTTCTCGATCCGTTCGCGGCGTGGCTGCTCTTGCGCGGCCTGCGTACCCTGCCCATACGAATGCAGGCGCATCAGACAAGCGCGCGGCGCATCGTATCCGCCCTGAGCGAGCATCCAGCCGTAGCCGAGGTGTACTATCCCGGATTGAGCGATGACGCGCAGGCCGCGCTCACGCACAGGCAGTTGCGCGGCACGAGCGGCCTGCTGAGTTTCGCGCTCAAGGAGCAGAGCAAGGCCCGCACGCATCACGTCGTGGACACCCTGCGCTATTTCGGCATCGGGTGCAGCTGGGGCGGCTTTGAAAGCTTGGCCCTGCCGTTCCATGTAAGCCCGAACGCGATGGGTGATCCGAACGGAGAAGGCCGCTGGCTGATCCGCCTGCACATCGGCCTGGAAAACATCGAAGATTTATGGAACGACCTCGAAGCCGCCCTGCGCTAAAGCCTCAACAGGCTTCGATATAGGGAGTGTTACAAAAATGTCACTCGCTCACGCCTTCTGTTCGCCTCCCCCTGCGTTGATGGCAGGACTACGGGAGCCATTCGCGTCTATTTGCGTTTATTTGCGGCTGCCCACATCTTAGACTATTGTTGCGCGGGCCGGGTCTTGATCTCGCGAATGTAGATGTTCTTGAAGTGCAGCGGGTCGAAGTGGTGCTGCAATTCGATCTGGCCGGTCGGATAGATGGGCGTGACGCCCGTATGGTAGAAATCCTGCGTCCAGTAGTTCTCCATCACGACATTCTGTGTCACCAGGTCGTTGTTCAGGTACACCGTCACTTTGTCGCCGACCATGAGGATACGAAACCTGTTCCATTCGCCGACCGGATTGTCGGCCTTGTGCGTGGGATTGTCGGGATGCCGATGGTTGTTGTATAATCCGCCCGATCCGAGCGGGTTGTCCCATATCTGCACCTGCGGGCTGCCGCGCAGATAGATGCCGCTGTCACCCTTCGGCCCTATCTTCCAATCTACAAGCATCTCAAAGTCGGTGTACTCTTTGATCGTGCAAAGGCTGTTGTTCTTGCCGTCGTAGGCGATCTCGCCGTTCTGCGCCGTCCAGTGCTTGAACGCGGCTGTGTCGGCCTTGTCCTGCGCGGCGTCCAGTTGTTCGGAGTTCATTTTAGCGCGCGAGACCGGGTCGCCAACCAACCCTTTCCATCCCGTCAAGTCTTTGCCGTTGAACAGCGCCTTGAACCCCTTTGGCGGCGTGTTGTCGCGCCCCGCTCGGCCCATATCTTTCAGATAGATATTGCGGAACTGCACCTCGCTCGGCCCGTGTCCCAAAAACCCGACATGGCCCCGGTCACGCAGCATTCCGGGATGTTCCGCAAGGATGGCCGGATCGGTAATGGTATTCAAATCCACGTCAACTGTCACGCGCCCATTGACGATCACCTTGATATGCCGTCCCTGCGCCTGTATCTCCTCGCGGTTCCACTGGCCCACGGGCTTCAATGCGCCGCGCCGCGCCGCCGCGATCTTGTATAAGGAGCCGTGATACTGTGCGGGCAGCAGGTTCGTATACATACTGCCGCTGTCGTCCAGAACCTGGCATTCCATGCCCACATACGCGGCATCCCCCTGCAGAGGGGCGCGCAGGCCGATCCCGTTGTTGCTGTTGGCGAACAGCTTGAACTCGAAGCGAAACACGAAATCGCTGTACTCTTTTTCCGTGAACAGGTTGCCGCCCCCGTCGGCGGGGCAATCCAGGACGCCGTTTTGCGGCACGTATCCCGGCCCATGCCCGCCCACGAGCGTCCAGCCGTTCAGCGTCGCGCCGTCGAACAGCTTGATGAAGCCCCGGTTGTCGGCCCGAACAGGCGAGCGCAAAAGGAGCAGGGCGGGCAGCGTCACGAGTATCAGCAAGCGGCGTATGAAAAGCAACATAAAAGTATCCTGCATAGTATCCTGTTCGTAATTCGTAAGTATATTGGTGTTTCGTAGGTGAAACGTAAAGGGAAGTTCCCCGTCGCTTCGCCGTTTTCCTGCCCGATATGTTTCCTGCGCGATAGAGAAGCGAATACGTGTACAGGAGAATGCAGTCTGTGTGCCGAAAGTGGGACAATCAAGCAAAGGGCAGTCCCGCGATGAACCCTGATGCGTTTTTGAACCCGTGTATCTTTGAACGTTTGGAGGCTTGATGTTCGACAACAGCACACTTTTTCGTTCGGATCGCTGCGCGTTTGCCGCCGCGACCGTTTTGCTTTGCTTTGCGGCCCTGGCGAGCGCCCGCATTACGCCCGCGAACGCCCAGGATACCACGGTGTCAACGACAACAAAATCCACGTCAACAACGTCCGCGTCCACAACCACGGTGACTATACATGGAGGAGCGGCCGGCCCGCAAAACACGATTACCATCGCCGACGGTTTCCATCTGACCCCTTTCCAGTTCATTGAAAACAAAATCATCGTTGAGGTGCAGATCAACGGCAAAACGAAAGGGCATATGGCGTTTGACACCGGAGCGTACACGTATCTGACGCCTGCCGTCGCGCAGTCCCTCGCGCTCAGGCTCTTGCCTGACCCGGACAACGGCCCCAATACCCGGAGCGGCTCTCTGGAGCAGATCCGCATCGGGGATGTAGAATTAAAGGACGTCCCCTTAGAGGTGAGGCCGGCGTCCTTTGTAGACTCTTGGAACAAACAGCATCCTACACTGCCCCTTCTGGGCATTCTGGGCATGAATGCCGTGTTGGATCGGGCCGTGGGCATAGATTTCCCCGGTCAAACGCTGGGATGGTGGCCGAAGGGCAATCTGACGCCGGACGTGGTGCGCTCGTTCAACAGCCTGGTACGTAATCCCGACGACGCGCCGGGCGCGCTGACCGTGCTGATGCCGGGGCAGTCCGTTACCATACGGGGCCGCGCCCTCACCAATCCTCCCCTGACGGCGTCTGCCCCTCAGAGCGTGTCTTTGTTCAGCAAACCGGACGACACTTACTTTTATGTGCGCGGCATTCTCGACGGCGTACCGCTCGATATGGCGCTGGACACGGGCAGCGATGTGATCAATGTCCCCCCGGATACGGCTCGTAAACTGCGCTTACTGTCTGCGACAAAGAACGAGATGCAGGGCTTCAATAACCAGTTCGGAATCACTGTGGGACTGGCACGCTCGTTGGCGCTGGGCGGGCTGACGTTTCGGGTTCCGCTCGTCAGTTCCGCTGTTGCCGCGCCGTCACACGCCAAAAATGTCGGGCCGGATGTGCCGCTGGTGGGCGTCCTGATCTTCAAGTATTGCCGGCTGGTTCTGGACCTCCCGGCCCACACCCTGTACATTTCTCCGCAGGCCGACTACAACCGTACTAAAGTGAACGTCCTGCTCACTATGGGCATGATCATCCGCAGCCTCACAAATCCGCAGATTGTCGTAGACACCGTACTACAGAGCGCAGCGGCGAACGCGGGCATTCGGAACGGCGACGAATTGATCGCCATCAACGGTAAGCCATTAGCCGACTATCATGTTGAGTCCGACGCGGCGCTCAAGGGTAAAACGGTAACGCTGATGGTGCGCCGCAAAGGTCAGGCCAAGCCGCTCACCTTTGTTGTGCCATTTGACAGCACTGCGCTGTAGGTGATCTGCATTCAGCAAAACAGCCCCGACGAATGGATATGGACGAACAGGAGAAAGACCCTTGTGAGCAGAAAACCTCCGGCGAAACGCAAATACTCGGCCTTCAGGCTGGCCGCAGCTATGCAGCTCGTACCCGTCACGCGTTTCACGCCGTGGCCGCTTGCCGCCGCGCCGCGCCCGCCGAGTGACATTCTGCTGGCGCATCTCAGCCGCCTGAAAGTCTTCGACACCGAAACCACGGAAATGGCGAAAACTCTGCTGATGGATGCCCTGTTTGCCGAAATCGTTCCGCATCATGCCAACCTGAAAGTATGGAAAAGCGTGACGCTGGAAACGAACGAACTGACCGGCGTGGCGGATTACGTGATCGCGCCTGATTACGCTTATCTCGCCATGCCTCTTTTGTGCATGGCGGAGGCCAATCGGGATGATTTTGTGCAGGGGCGGGCGCAGTGCGTGGCCGAAATGACGGCCTGCCAGTGGAACAATCGCGAACGCGGACACGACATTGATGTGTACGGCATCGTCAGCAACGGGCAGGGATGGCAGTTCTACCAACTGACGCCCGACAGACAGGTACTTGAGACCGATCTGTACAACACCAAATACCTGCCCGAACTGCTGGGCGCGCTGAACCACGTATGCGCGGCGTGCGCCCGCAATGTGCCTTCCATCTGATTACGTGCCTTGTGCCGCGCTGTATGCGGCCAAACACATTGGCGGAACCGCCGCCGCCTAGCCCGGATGCCGCCGCCCGTCGCGGAAGTCAGGCGCAATCAAAGGTTTACATATATATGCCCGATCAGATTATACGCGACATTCCCACCATCGCCCGATATGCACGCCGCAATGAGAACGAAGATCTGCGCTTCCGCGCCTACCTTAAAGGCCGGCTGGAAGCGTCGAACGCGCAGCTTGACGGCGTGGTGCGCGAAACCACGGACGCGGTGTGGAAGCAGATAGACTGCACGGCCTGCGCCAACTGCTGCAAAACGCTGCAAATCGTCGTGGACAACAAGGACATCGCCCGACTGGCCGCGCACGTAGGGTCTAGTGTGCGCGACTTTACGCGCCGCTACATCGGCGTGGCGGACGACAAAAGCAAGTATTTCAATGCCACGCCCTGCCCGTTCCTGGGCGCGGACAATCGCTGCACCGTGTACGAACATCGCCCGCAGGCCTGCCGCGACTACCCCTATTTGCACGAGGCCCATTTCCGCTCGCGCACCCTGAGCATGATCGAAAACGCGGCAAGCTGCCCCATCGTCTTCAATGTCTGGGACAGCCTCAAACAGCAGTACAAGCCCAAAAAACAGCGGTGACGCTTAGGCTCCACGCTGACTGAAAAGAAGACCGGAAGAGCAAAGCGGCAGGAAGTGTCCTCTAGAGAGTGTTAGGCACTTTTTTGACGCATCTGCTTGCATTGAATGTCAACAAGGCGAGCGAATGAACAGTTTGCTAGAAGCCTAATACACCATCCCCGCTACATCTGACGCTGTACGGTCGTTGTAGCGCGATATGTGGCCCAAAGTGCCTAACACTCTCTAGTAATGCCAAAATTCAGGCAATAATCCCATCATTAAAATACCGTGTTCCAGTCTATGAGAAGGGTTATTTTGGTATGAAATGGCTGTACAAACTGCGCGCGAAGGTGATGCGGGCGCAGACCCTGCAAACACGTTTCGATCTGGTCAACGAGGCGTCCAACGAGGGGTTGTGGGATATGAGCGTGATCGCGGGCGACCCCATCAATCCCGGCAACGAGTTCTGGTGGTCTAATCAGTTCCGCAAGATGCTGGGCTATAACGATGAAAAGGATTTCCCCAACGTTCTCGACAGTTGGGCTTCCAGGCTGCACCCTGACGACCGCGACCGCGTACTGCAGGCGTTTGCGGCTCACCTTACGGATTACAGCGGGCGCATACCCTACAATGTAGAATACAGGCTGCTGACCCGAAATGAGGGGTACCGCTGGTATCAGGCGCGGGGCTGCACCCGCAGAAACAAACAGGGCGTACCGCTCCGCGTGGCGGGATCGCTCGCAGACATCACCGAGGCCAAGCAGCAGATGCTCACGCTGCAGACGCTGGTGCGCGGCGTAAAAGAGAACACGGATGTCGTGACGGACACAAGCACACAGATTTCTACGGCGTCCGGGCAGTTGGGGCAGACAGCCGGTAATCTTGCCGCGACCGTCAAAGACATCGCCCACGCCGCCACGCAGACGGCAGCCACAAGTCAGGAAATGGCGCGTGGCAGCGAAGAGCAGGCGCAGGCCGCCAGCAGGGCCGCGAGCGCGATGGAGCAGTTGGACGCCTCGATAGACCGGGTGCGGCGGGGTTCCGAGACCCAGCAGAACGCCGTCAGCCGGGCCGACGCGGGAATGCAGCAGGCGATTCAGGCGGTCGGGGAAGTGTCGTCGAGTACGCGGGATATGGCCGTGATCGCGCAGGAGGCCGCCGCCACGGCGCAGACGGGCGGGCGGGCCGTGGAACAGGCGATAGCCAGCATGGTTCTGATTCAGGCGCAGGTGCAGACCTCGGCGCAAAGCGTACAGGAACTGGGCAAAAAGAGTCAGCAGGTCGGGGCCTTTGTGCAGACCATAGATGAGATCGCCGAGCAGACGAACCTGCTGGCTCTGAACGCGGCCATCGAAGCGGCGCGGGCCGGCGAGCATGGGCGCGGCTTTGCCGTGGTCGCCGATGAGGTACGTAAACTGGCCGAGCGGGCGAACGGCGCAACACGAGAGATCAGCATTCTGATACAGGGGATGTGCATGGGCGTGGAGCAGGCCATAGCCGCAATGGACGCCAGCAAGCAGGAGGTCACGGAGGGCGCGAAGCGGGGCGCGGAAGCGGGCCAGATGCTCACGCTGATCTTGCAGTCGGTGCAGTCGGTCGCCTCGCAGGTAGAGCGGGTGGCCTCTATTTCGCAAAAAATGACGGTGTCCGTCGAGGCCGTCCAGTCCTCGGTTCTCTTAGTCAGTGAGACGGCGCAGGAGAACATGCAGGCCGTCCAGGAGATGGTTTCCGGGGCGCAGCAGGTGAATGCGTCTATCTGCACGGTGGCGACTGCGAGCGAAGAGATGGCTGCCGGCGCGCAGGAAATGAGCGCGTCCGCAGAAGATGTCGCCTTCAGCGCCCAGAACGGGGCCGCCGCCGTCGAGGAGCAAACCGTGAGCATCAAGGAAATGGGAACCTCGGTGCAAAACCTGAACCTGATGGCCGCAAGCCTGCAGGAAATGGTGGCGCAGTTCAAAGTGGACACAGTCGAACCGGCAAAATCCAGCGAACCGCCCGCTCTGCGTATGGTCGCATGACGTAATCCGTGTGTCACAATATAGTACCGTCGGCGCTATAAGATGCATCCTCGCCAATTACAACACTGCGACGAGCCGGCTCGGGCGCATCAACATGTTTACCGGCTTTTGAATGGGCGGACGCGTCAACCCGCCGACCGGCAGGAAGGGAACCAAGCATGACGACGACATTGCGCGCCACAGTGCAGGACTTGTACGATGTGCCGGAAAACGGCAAAGCCGAACTCGTCAAAGGAGAGTTGATAACGATGAGTCCTACGGGATACGGGCCGGGAAGAGCCTCAACGCGCATTGCATCAAGCCTGCTGCGCCATGAAGATGAGCAGGGTGGAGGACATGCTGTTGGCGACAACGTTGGCTTCATCGTGGATTTGCCGGATCGCAATTCCTTTAGCCCGGATGCGGCCTGGCTCATAGATGATACGGCGGGCATGAGGTACGTTCAGGGAGCGCCCACATTTGCCGTGGAGATACGCAGCGAAAACGATTATGGGCCATCTGCGGAACGCGCCATAGCGCAGAAGATACAGGATTATCTTGCGGCGGGTACGCTAATCGTGTGGGACGTAGATCTGCAAAGCGAGGATGTCATCAAGAAATACGGCGCGAACGATCCCACTGCGCCCGTGATTTATCGGCGCGGCGACACGGCAAACGCGGAACCCGCCGTGGCAGGATGGCAGTTTGTCGTCAACGGTTTGTTTCGCTGATAGTTCGTTGACATGAGTGGGCGCAGCTAAGACGGCTTACGGAGCGTTTTCCAATTGCTGCTTCTGGCTCACCTGCCCGATGGCGTCGGCGAGGTCGTGGGCAAGCTGCTCCAGGGTCTTGTTTTGCGCCTGGGCGTCCACGTCCAATAGAACCGTTTTGTTGCGGACCACGATGCGCGTCTGGTCGCGGCTCACTTTGATCTCGAACGGCTGCAATTTGTCGTCAATCAAGGCCGTCAGTATTTTGCCGATGTTCGCGGCGCGCTCCGAGGCGGGCGTACCGTCATACGTCGCCACATAGCATACGACAAGGCCGCGTATCTTGATCTGGGCCATGTCCACGCCGCCGGTCTTGACACTCGTGACCGTGGCCCGAATGCTGGGATCTACGTCGGCCAGTCGGATGGGGATATTGAGTTTTTCCAGCAGGTTTTTGGCGGCCTCGACGCGTTCGGGGGCCGGCGGGTGGGTGCGGAAAATGCCCAGATCGCCCTCGCCGCGCTGCCGCTCGATGGCGGCGAGGCGCATCATGAAGCTGTACAGGCCCACGGGATTGTAGCGCGAATGCGTCATCAGCAATAGTCCGGCGTGATCGGCGTCTTTCTCGGCCTCGATGCCAAAGCCATTGATCTTTGCCGTGGCATATAACTGCCCGACCTGTATGGCCTGCATCGCGCCCGTGCCGGTCTGCCCCTTGCTGCCCATCGCGGCCATCACGGCCAGCAGTTCCAGAGGAAGCATGATGTTCTGGATTTTGCTTTGCTCTTTGATGAGTTTCAGAACGTGGTGGTGCGCGGCGTGGGCGATCTCATGGGCCAGAACGCCCGCCAGTTCGTCGTCGGAATGCACGGCGTCAATCAGACCCTTGTGAACATAGATAAACCCGCCGGGCAGGGAGTACGCGTTCACGTCCTTGTCGTCCACGACCTTGAAAGTATACTTGAACGGCTTCAGCTGGCTGCTGCCCCACGTCGCGGGTATGGGCATGACGTTGGCGATACGCGCCAGTTCCTGCCCGATGCGGTTCACGCGCTCCACAATCGCGCTGTCGGTAACGAGTTTGACCTGCCTGTCGTTTTCCTCGGCGTTGGTGCGGCCCAAACGTACCTCGCCGTCGTCTACGGGAGTGGGGGGAGGCGGAAGCGTGTCGCCCGTCGCCGTGGTTTCTTTGCGGACGTCCTTGCCTGCGGGCTTATCGGCGGGCGCAGCTTTCCCCGCTGTTTCGGCATAGGCGGGGAATGGGCCAAGCAGCGCAGGCAGACACAGCGTTATCCCGCACGTCAGCATGGACATGCCGCGCGCAAGGCGGCGCGCGTCTGTCCTGGGCGAACGCGTAAACGGTGACTGCGGCGGGCGCATGGGCGCGCATGGACGGAGCGGCATAATGACGAGCCTTTGCTTGTACAAGCCTTTGGTTGAAACCTGTCGGTGACCTGCCGATAACGCTATCGTCATCGGGCGTGAGTCGACAACTATATACCACGTCTCAACGGCGCGGCCGTGACGCAGAACAGACGTGTGGCCGGGGCGTTTGTTATAGCGATTATATCATGCGCCGCCCGTATCCGCTTGCGGCGCGTTCGCGAGCCTTTTGCGTTCAGACGGCGGGAAAGATGTTCTCCGTCTGACCGCCCTCCACCCAGGAAATTTTGGCGTCCAGAATGCCCTCGGTCAGCAGCACATTCAAAGACTGCACACCCTTGAGTTCGCTGTCCGTGCCGTCCGCCTTCAGACCCAGACTTAGATACAACCCTTCGAAGCTGTTGGGGTTGGGACAGCTTACGTTCAGTCGGCGTTTCAGGGCCAGAACTTCAATGGTGCTGGGGAAAAGCTCGGTGCGCTGCTGCGTCTTGCCGCCCGTGACGGCGTTCACGTAGCGCGACAGCGTGGCACGGATGGAACCGCCCGCCCCGCTCGCGTCCGGGGCTTCGATGGCTATGTTAATGCTTTCCACGTCCATCTGGTCTACGGGCTGGTCGTTGAGGAACAGATAGAAGGTCATGGGCAGCATACTGGTGACGATGATCTGCACCAGTCCGCCGCCCTGTATCTGCGCCTGATCGGAAGCGGCGGGGCGAGACGCGCTCGCCCCATTATTCGCCGGATTATTGTTTTGCTGCGGTTTACCGAACAAGCGTGACCTCCAGAGGCTTTGATTAGTCTTCGGTACATCTTAGCACATTTGAACGGGTTCTAATGCGTTTCTTCGAGGCGTCTGCTGCCTGTCAGTACGTCGTGTACTTGACGTTCTTGCGCCCGAAGAACAGTCTGCCGATCACGGCAATAATCGCGACGAAAATCGCGATACTCAGCAGAAAGTGCAAAAAGTTGAACCCGCCCGGCTGGTAGATGCCATCGCCGCCCATGTACGGCGGATAGTAATAGAAGGCCGGGTGAAACGGCGTGTAGTAGTACCACGAGGGCGCGCCCCAATAGTAGCTCGGACTGCCGTAACCGTAGGCGCTTACGCCTCGATACGTCCCCGCGCCGCCATATCCGCCGCCGTAGCCGCCCGTACTGCGCGTGATGCCCCCGTTGGAACCGAACCCGCCGCTGCGCCCAAAGCTGCCGCCCGACGAACTGCTGCTCGATCCGCCAAAACTGCCGCTCGAACTGCGCGTACCGCCGCCGCCTCCGAACCCACCCGAACGCCCGAACGTTCCGCCGCCGCCGCCAAAGCTGCCTCCGCTCGACCGTCCGCCGAAACTGCCCCCGCCAAAGCCGCCGCTCGAACGTCCGAACGACCCGCCGCCGAAACTTCCGCCGCCGCGCCGCTGCCCCAGCGCCGCGCCCATGTCCAGGCTGAACGCCAGCACACATGCCAGCGTACACGCCATGCCAAGCCGCGCCAGCCTCGCGCCATACATTTTGTAGGAATTATAGCAAGCCTTCATCGGATGCCTCATCGAGCCGATCCTTTCGCAGAAACCAACGCCCATGTCAACCTGACCGCATCAACAACCAAAAACCAAAAACCAACAACTAACAGATGACACGCAGCAGTCAACTCAAATGATGTTGTACGTGGCGACCTCGTCCGCGCCGAGCCAGTGGGCTTTGTAGAGCGTGATGTAGGCCGTGACCACGTTGTCTACGGCGTTGATGTCGGCGTAGAAATCTACGATGTTGTTGGTGACATCGCGGCCATTGTAAGAGATGCGCGTAAACTCGAATTGAAACGCGGGGTGCATGTTTTCAAATACGATGTTATGGCCGGGGAACGTCATTTCCAGCCGGCCCGGAAAGATGCCCATTTCCGCATCTGGGTTGTCCTGCGGGCGAATAATGGCCGTGATCTCCCCGCCGTCATTGACGCCGCCCCGGCTCGGATCGCCATACGCGTCCCGTCCGGCATGTACCTCGACAAATAACTGCGCCGCCATCACTTCCGCGCCGTTGTTGGACAAGTTCGTAGTATCCCAATCGCCTCTTGTTTCAAATACGACATTGTTCATGTAAATATCCCCCTAGGAAGACTTCATTGAGAGGAAGACTTCATTGCCCCGCGCATTTTTACAGATTGGAAACCCATATCAAAATGCGCGGGGCAGTAAAATCTTTTATCTTCCTCTTTGCAGTGCGCCGGCCAGATGGATGGCGCGTTCGTAGTCCAGAGGCAGGAAGTACGTTGCCCGCATGGTCTTGCCGTCGTACTGCTGGGTGGCGACCGCGCTGTTGCCCAATCCGCCCGCAAGTCCTGTGATGTCGTTTGCGGTCAGGCCCATCGAGTTGCCGCGCAGGGCGCGGGCGATCAGGGGGCGCAGCGCCTCCATGATGGATGGCAGATTAAGCATGTTGACGCACTGCGCGCCCTGGGGAATGCGCTGCCGCGTCGCCGCAAATCCCGCATCGTCGGCAAGGGTATTGCTGCCGTTGGTGTAGGCGGCCAGGGCGCGATCCAGCATGTGCGGCGACGTGGCGAGTATGACCGCGTGGCCTACCTGCGCCCACGTAATCGTTTTGTTGCCTATGGCTCGCTGCACGTCGGGATTGATCGCAGGCGGGGCCATGTAATTGCCCAATCGCGGGTCGCCGGGCGGCAGCAGGTCCGTTGGCGAATGTCCCGTGTTGGCCGGGCCGTGTGCCGCGCCGTCCTCGACATGAACGTCCAGGCCGTTGTTGCCTGCGGACAGGTGATTGCCGCCGCTGTGAACGTCTACGCCATTATTGTCTATGTGAACATCGGTATCGCCGTGATGCAGCGCGAAACTGTCATCGAACACGCGTCCGCCATTGTCGCCATGAATGTGCGCGTCAACATGGATCTGGTTGCCGTTGCCGTTGCCGTTGCCTGAGTGAGAGCCACCGTTCCCGCTATTATTACCTGTGTTGCCGCTGCCATTGCCGCTGCCGTTGCTGTTGCCGCTGACGTCGCCACGGCTATTGCCGCCGTTATCGCCATTGCCGACATTACCACGGCCAATGTTGCCGCTTCCGCTATTCGTCAAGTCGCCGGGGGTGGAACTGTTTGCGCCCGCGCCGGTGTCAGGCGACATACCCGACGTGCGCTGCGCTTCCGAGACACCACCCGCAAGCGAATGCTGCAATTCCTGCTGCGCGGTCTGATCCAGCGTCCAGACGATGACGCCATTGCGGTTTTCGGACGTAAAGTGCAGCGGGTGTCCGCCGCTTTGTCCGCTGGCGCGTTCCACGTAGCCCCGGACGCGGTCGGACAGGGCGGCGGGGTCGGCCCCGTTCGCGTCGTCCAGCACGATCAGGCCATCCACGCTGCTGCGCGGGTTGTCGGCGTCGGGATACACGGCCATGACCGCGTTGCCGTTCAGCCCGGTCAGGATGTCGCGAGTGACGCTCAGGCCGGTCTCGCGCTCGAAGCTCGCCACGCCCTCGGCCATCTGTCGGCGCGCGTCCGCGTCGCCGTTCGTCATAGCTGTGACATAGCTGTAATACTTGCCGGGCTGGGCGAGGGCGATCAGGCCATACGCGCCGTTGGGCAGTTTGCGCCAGATGTTCGGGTCGAGCGGGGCGATATGGCTCAGGCTGTCGCCCTCCGCGCCAGCGGGCGGGTCGAGCGGAACCTCGGCCACGGCGTCAATGCCGCCGTCCCGGATCGCCATGCCGACCGCGATGTAGTGCGCGTGGGCCGAAGGATTGTGCGCGGCAAGACCGCGCTGCCCCGCCGCTTCCATTCCCTGCCGCATCCCCTGCGTGATGGCGTCGCCGCTGATGAACAGCATCATGTTGCTGTCGGCGGGCAGGCCGGCCCGTGCCGTTTTATAGTCAGGCAGGGTCGAGATGGCGGGCAGTTCCCCCCTGCGTACCTCTTCGATGCGCGTCAGGTCCTGGGGCCTGTCCGCTGTGACCAGATAATTGCCGATCACGGCCATGCAGTGCGTGTCGCCCACGATCTTATAATAGTCCAGACCGTTGACATTGCTCTTCTGCGCGTCACGGGCCAGGATCTCGGACGTTTGCCCCGCGTCTTTCACGGCCATGAAAAACGCGCTGTCGCCGTCCCAGGCGTTCGCGTGTCCTGCCCCGCCGGTCGCTTTGAGCATAGCATAAGCCGTGCTTCCCGTGGCGAGCGGGCGCAGATCGCGGGCCAGGGGAGAGTTGGACAGGCTTTTTGTCACCAGATCGTCTATGCGCGTGTCCAGATGCTCGGCTTTGATGGCGTCGCCGATGCGCTTGAAGGTCAGCGCCTGACCCGCCGAGGGCGTCAGGTCGAGCGTGACGAGCATCTGCGCGTCAACCGGGATCAACTGTGTGGCGGCCTCGCCGGATCGCTGGAAGAAGCGCCGGTACGTGTACACGCCGCCCGCCGCCATGCCGCCCAGGACAAGCAGGGTGGCGAACTTGCTGCCGCCGCGCCGATGCCGCCTGCACAATTCGAGCGCGCTTGCGCGGCGCAGTTGATTCTGTCCGGCGCGTCGCGTGTACCGGCGCGGCCCGTTGGCGTTCGAGAGAGATACTGAGATAGATTTTGCGCCTGCGCGCGTGTCGTGTCGTGAGTTAAACGTAAACATGAATTTTGGCCTTTCTGCATTGCCAACCGGAGCCGAACATCAGCCAATTTCTAGATCACCAAAATACGCGCGGGATTAGCGCCGTCTGCCGCCGCCGAACGAGCCGGAAGAACGTCCGCCGCCAAATGAACCTCCGCCAGAGGAACCACCGCTTGGACGCGAGAAGCCGCCTCCAAAATTGCCGCCGCTGGGACGCGAGGGGGCCGAGTAGCCGCTGCTGCCACCGCCGAACGAACCTCCGCTTGGACGTGACCCGCCAAATGTTCCCGTGCCGCCGCTCGGACGCGCGCCGCCAAATGTCCCGCCGCCGTTGTTGAACGTTCCCGAAGGACGGTAGCCGCCGGGATTGAACGTGCCGGAGGTCGTACCCGACGGGCGATAACTGCCGCCGGGACGCGCCGCGCCGAAGCCGCCCGACGTGCCGCTGTTGAACGTTCCCGAAGGGCGCGAGAAACTGCCGCCGCCATTGGGACGATACGAACCCGTCGCGCCAGTCCGAAACGAGCCGGTCGAACCGGTGTAGCGGTAGGAACCGCTGCCGCGTGAACGCGTGTTATAGTTGTTGTAGACCACTGTGGGCCGATAGTAGCCGGGATGGCCCACGTAATAGCTGTGATACCCGCCCCAACTGTTGTACCGACTGCCGCCAATGAAGATGTTGAAGCCGGGCATCCAACTCGTGTGGTACGGGTTGTACCCATACAGTCCGCCGTACATCATCATGCCGGGATACCAGCCCATATTGGTGTAATCGTTCCAGCTTGGGGCCAGGCCGACGTACACGGGCCGCGTATAATTATAATTGTCGGGCAGGGGATACCAGCGCGCGCCGTTGGCATTGGGGTTGGCATTCGCCAGACCTGTACCGGGTGTCAGGAACAGGGTCGGTACGCCGTTGTCGTTCACGAAATAGGTCTGCCCGTTCGCGCGTCCAAAGCGCATCACGTACAGGTTCTGGTTGACGAACGGCACGACGATGGTGTCGCCGCTGTCCGTAACAAGCTGATACCCGCCCTGATCGAACTGCGCCTGCGTGATGAAGACCTGCTGGCCCGCCGGCACATCCTGCCAGTTGTACACGCCGCCCTGCCCCGCGCCGGCCGGAATGTTCGCGCCGCCCATGCCGTTCGCGCCGGGGTTCATTCCCGGATTCATCTGTCCGTTCATGCCGCCATTCATACCGGGGTTCATGCCGCCATTGAGGGGCGGCGCGAGGGGCGCGGACTGCGCGACGGGCGGGGCCATCGGGGCGGACGCGGGATGTCCGCCGCATCCGGCCAGAGCCAATGCGCCGATGCCAAATGCCAGACCCACTGCTTTAGAGGGCGTGACCGTCAGATACGTGTCCTTTGAATATCTCATTTTTGAAGCGTTTCCTTTTCCGTGGCTTCACGGAACATAATGGTTCCGATAACCTGACACTTCACTAAAGCCTGCTGTTCCCTAAAGTGCTTGTCTTGAACTCGGATTACACGGATTATCAGGATGGACAGAATTAGCGCGCGTTTCTTCTAATCTTCCTCTCGATCTTCCTCCTAATCTTCCTCCGACGAAATAGGTCTTAGTGCAGGGAGTGTCCTATCCTGTCCGTCCCGATGATCCGTGTAATCCGAGTTCAAGACGAAAGTGGGTAATCCGCCTGCGTCACGCAGCAATAGGGACGCCGAATTTGTCCTTCCACTACCACATCTGCCCGGATAGGACAAAATATTCCAGCCTGTCTCATCCTGCATTTGTCGGCCTGCGCTAATGCGCGGGCGGGGCGGCTTGTTCGGGACGCCATACAAAAGCGTCGGCAACTCCCACACTGGACGCGGGCGCGACCGGCCCCATCTCCGAGAGGATCGCCGCGCCCATTTCGCTGCCTACAAGGGTATCGCCCGCGCGGGCGGTTCGCAGCAGGGACTGACTGCGTTCCCGCACCGCGTTGTTGACGACACTTGCGCTTTCACCCGCGCTCAGGCCGCAGCGCAGGCGGAACGGGACGGGCAGACGGTTCAGGGCGTGGTTGAATTCGCCGACGCGTTCCTGCATCAGACGGGCGGCGCGAGCGGCCTGCGCGTCGGTCGGGAACGAGGCAAGCAATCCTACGTTCGCGTCATGGTGGACGCTGCCGCCGCAGATGTGGACGATGGCCTCGGTCCAGGCGCGAAGCTGCCCGAACGAGTAATCCACGGCGGCGAGCGTGGCGCTCTGGCGCAGGCTGTCCAGATCGGCCACATCCACGCTCAGGTAGGCGCGGCGCACTGATTGCGCCGCGTGTGTCGTGCCGGGCGCAGTCTGCCGCGCCGGGTTTGCAGCCGCTTGGTTCTGGTAGGGCAGATAGGCATGGGCATACGCGCCGGGCGTCAGGTGCATGGCCTGCCCATGCGCGGCCGGCATCATGTGCGGAGCCGGGGGCGCGAACGGCTGCTGGTAGGGAACATTCTGCGGGCCTGCCGGGGCATATTGCGCGCTGCCATAAGGCGCGCTGCCGTAATCCTTATGCTGTATGTTCTGCTGTATGTTCTGCTGTCCGTTCTGGTGCGCGGCCTGCGCGTCGGGCTGTGTTCTGCTGCCCGCGAACGGAAAATACCGCTGCCGCATCCACGCGCCCATGACGCCGAACGCGCCCGCTATCGGCACGGCGAGCAGGGTGTACGCGACCATTTCCGGCAGATGGCTCAAGATGTCGGTCAGTATCACCTGGTACTGTTCCGCGCTGACCGCGCCGAGAAACGGAACCGTGGGCGCGAGCGCGAAGATCAGGGCCGCAGCGGCCATGAAGCCAACACGCCGCTTGCCCGCCGCGAATCCCTGCAGCAGCGCTAATGGCACGGGCGCGATCAGGGTAAACAACTGGATGGCATTCGCGCGCGGGTCGAGGGTGAACATTCCCGTGTTGTAATCGAAATGAGCCGCGCTTTTGAAATGGTAGGCGAGCAGCCCGAACAGCAGGGGAGCGGCAAGCGCGGCGCACACCGAATAGAACTCGGTTTTTGTGCCGGTCGCCTGCGTCTGGTTCAGGGTTTTGCCGGTCTGGACATGCTGCTTCTGCTGAAGTTTGCGCTGCTGGAGGGTGTATTGTTCGGCCTGCTGCGCGGCTTGCTGCTCGGTCTGCTGCCGCTGTTCCTGCTCGGCATGGGCGTGTTCCGCATCCATCTGCGCCAGGGCCTGCTGTACAAACTCCGGCTTCAGGCCGACTTCCGCGCCGATGCTTTCCATTTCGCCCGCCGTGATCTTATCGTAGTGGTCGTGCTGCATTCGGGTGGCGAGGGCGGTCATGCGGCGCAGCGTGTCGGGGTCGTAGCGCCGCTCCTGCTGCACAGAGGCGTTTGTGGGCGCGAAAGGCTGCGCCTGCGCCTCGCCCGGAACGTGGGCCGGGGTGTACGGCTGGGCTGTGTTCTGAGAATCGGTCTGCGACTCAGGCGTGTTTTCCTGCGAGTGGAACATCATCGGCATGGACTTGCTCTTTCGTTTCAGCGGGCCTTGTATGTTGGCTGCGTATGTAATCTTTGCCTGTGATCTGCGGGACAAGCGCAACCGGAACGCTCCGGCAGCATGGACGCACAATTTAATAGACGGAACACTGTACGCTTCGGTGACAGCAATCGAGCGAAAAAACCCGACTCTAATAAATTACAGGCGCATATTGGATACGCTGCGCGGCTATTTGGTTCAGCGTCAGGATGTCTGATGCTGCGCTTTTTCTTCCAGGGCGCAGGCGATGGCCGCCTCCATCGTCAGGGCGCGGCCTTCCGCCCAGGCGCGGGCAAAAGCGGCTTCGCCCATCTGCTGCCGCGCCGCCGTTGTTTCGCGCTCCAGTTTTTCACGCTCCACGGGTGGCAGTGGAGCGCCGAGAGTGTCGCGCAGGGCGCTTGCAGCTCCCCACAAGCGCGCGCCGCGCTCCCGCCGCGTTTCTCGGACAGCAAGGGACGCGAGCGCTTCAAAGCTGTAGACAAGGCAGTTTTTGTCGCCCGTGTCCCTGAAATAGGTCAGGCTTTCCGTCAGCAGGGCGTAAGAGCGGGCGCACTCGCCATCTTCTTGAGCCAGGATACCCAGATTGTGAAGCGAAAAAGCGATATCACGTTTGTTACCCATCTCGCGACGGATGCTCAGACTCTCCTCATGCAGCGCGCGCGCCAGATTGTTGTCGGCCTGCATCTGGGCTATAACGCCCAGACTCTCCAGACACTGCGCGATGCCTCCCCTGTCCTGCAGCTCCTGTGAAATCGCAAGGCTCTCCTGCTGCAGGGCTTGCGCGCGGGCGTAGTCCCCCTGCTCCTGGGCCAGAATCCCCAGGTTATTAAGCGTCAAAGCAATGTTATGTTTATCTCCCAACTCGCGGCGAATGCTCAGGCTTTCTTCGTGCAAAACGCGTGACTGCTCGTAATCGCCTTGATCACTGGTCAAGGCTGCCAGATTGTTGAGCGAGAGAGCGATACCCGCTGTATCTTCCAGCTCGCGGCGAATGCTCAGGCTCGCTTCGTGCAGAGCGCGCGCCTGCGCGTAATCGCCTTGATCTCTCGCCACATTCCCCAGGTTATTGAGACACGAAGCGATGCCCCGTTTGTCCCCCAGCATACGCCGGATCGCCAGACTTTCCTCAGACTGCTGCCGCGCCGGGGCGTAGTCGCTCTGCTTGTAAGCCAGCGTCCCCGCAGCGTTCAGCGCCTCGGCGCGGGCCGGGCCGGGTTCCTGTACGTCAGGATGCGCCAGCACAGCGCACAGGCTTTCGCGCCCCTCATGCAAATGCCCGCGCGTCCACCAGAAACGATGCAGGGCTGCCGCGAGTCTTAGCCCCTTCTCGCCTGCCTGGGCATCTTCCTCCCTGGCTTCGGCGTAGAATGTGAGCGCCTGCCGCAGGTTGTCATGTTCCGCTTCCAGGGTATTCAGCCAATGCGCCTGTTCCGGCCCGGCCAGATGCTGCCTGCTCTCCTCGGCGAGCGCGAGGTAGCACGCGCCGTGCCGCGTCCGCACGTCTGCGCTTTCGCCGCTCTCCATCAGGCGGTCACGGGCATACTGGCGCACGGTTTCGAGCAGTCGGTAGCGCGTACTCTCGCCTGCTGTCTGCGCCAGAACCAGGCTCTTGTCGGCAAGGCCGGTCAGCAAGTCCAGCATCTCCCACTCTTCGATGCTCCCGGCAGTGTCGCCCGCCTCCCCGTCGCCTGCTCCCGCACCCACCTGCTCCGCTGCGGCAAGGGTCCAGCCGCCCGCGAACACGGACAGCCTGCGCAGAAGGGTTTTTTCCTGCGCTGTGAGCAGGTCATAGCTCCAGTCAATGAGGGCGCGCAGGGTCTGCTGGCGGGGCAGGGCGGTGCGGCTGCCTCCGGTCAGCAGGCGAAAGCGGTTGTCGAGCTTGCTGTTGATCTCCTCGACCGACAGCGAGCGCACCCGCGCGGCGGCAAGTTCAATGGCGAGCGGAATGCCGTCCAGACGGCAGCAGATGGAGGCGAGGGCGGGCGCGTTCTGATTTGTCACCGTGAACGTCGGCAACGTGGCGCACGCGCGTTCCACAAACAGGCGCGCGGCCTCGTACTGCGTGACGGTCTGTAAGGTCTGCGTCTGCCGCGCATCGGGCAGGCTGAGGGAGGGGATGCGGTAGGTCTGTTCGCCCGCGATGCCCAGTCCTTCCCGACTGCTGGCAAGTATCTGGATGCTGCGGCAGGCGCGGAGGAGCGTATCTATCAGGCGGGCGCAGGCATCGAGGAGATGCTCGCAGTTGTCCAGTACCAGAAGCAGTCGCCTGGTTTTGAGCGCGGCTGTGAGCGTCTGTATCAGGGGCTTGCCTGGCTCCTCGGCCACGGCGAGCGTTTGCGCGAGCGTCTGCGGCACAAGGGCAGGGTCGGCAAGCGATGCCAGTTCCACAAACCACGCGCCGTCGGGATAGTTCTCCAGCACATCGGCGGCCACTTGCAGGCTCAGGCGCGTCTTGCCGCTGCCGCCGCTGCCCGTAAGGGTGAGCAGGCGGGTCTTGCCAAGCAGCAGCTTGACGGCTTCCATCTCCTTTTCGCGCCCGATGAAGCTGGTGATCTGCTGCGGCAGGTTGTTGGGCAGTTGGGGGTTGTCCAGAGACTTGAGGGGCGGGAACGTGGCGGGCAAGTCCGGGTGACTCAGTTGAAACACGGTTTCGGGACGGCCCAGGTCGCGCAGGCGGTGTTCGCCGACATCGCGGAGGCCGGCGGCAGGAGGCAGAGTGTCGCGCGTCAGCTCCTGAGCCGCCGCTGAAATCAGCGTCTGCCCGCCATGCCCGGCTGTCAGCAGACGTGCCACGCGATTAAGAGGCGGGCCGAAATAGTCTTCGTCGCGTAGTTCTGCCGAGCCGGTGTGCAGGGCCATGCGGACGCGCAAATTCAGCGGAACCACGGAAGACGCGGAGGAAGCGGAGACGGAGGGGGCAGCAGAAGCGCCGCCCTGCAAGTCCGAGGCCGGGGCAGTCACGCCTGCTCCGTCTTTTCCTCCCTGTTCTCCGTGTCCTCCGTGGTTCAGCTGAATTTGCGCCTGCAATGCGGCATTGAGAGCGTCAGGGGCCGTGGCGAAGGCGGCGCAAAAGGCATCGCCCACCGTCTTGAACACGACTCCGTTATTGGCTTCGATGGCGTGGCGCAACAGGGCATCGTGGCGGGCAAGGGCCGGTCGCATTCGTTCGGGCTGTTCTTCCCACAGCCTTGTGCTGCCTTCGATGTCGGTGAACAAAAAAGTAACGGTCCCGGTCGGCAGAGGCGGCATACATATTCTCCAGCGCGAAGCCACAATCAAAAATGCGTTATCAGGCAGAGCATAGTTCGTCAGCATAAGCCTTATTCCTGCCTGCGGGAAAAAACCAGGCTGAAACGTTCCCCGCGCAGGACAGCCCCAGCCGCAAAGTGTCCGCCTTTTATTGTAGTCTGCGCGGCCTGCCTGCCGCTGCCTGCTTAGATGAGGCGGTTTACTCAACAGCGAAACGCCCAGGACACGAAAAGCGGTACAATGTAAACGGCATTGGGGCAGGCGTACATTTCTTACGCGTCCGCGCCAGACCAACCAGGCAAGTTCTGCCTGCGCCTACGCCAGAATGTTTGATGGGGCTGGAAAAGAGACACCGCGCATGGCCGTGCTGACGATTGCAGGTTTGACACTCAAGGAAGCGGTGCGCAGGCGCACACTGTTCGGGGCCTTGCTGATGGGCCTGCTCGTAGTGGGCATCTCCTTGATGCTCATGCACATCCAGGGCAGAGTGCAGCATCAGTACGACACGGGCCGAATGTCACTGCAGCAGTATGCCTTCACCATACCCTTGGTTCGCACGTTTGTGATGTCTCTATGTTTGGCGTCCATCAAATCATTGGGAGCGCTGTTCGCCGCTCTGCTGGCGGGCGGGGCGATTTCCGGCGAGATAGAGTCGGGGCTGATGGCCGTGATCCTGCCCAAGCCTGTACACCGCTGGCAGATACTCCTGGGCAAGTGGATCGGCATCAACATCATTCTGGTTGCCAGTACGCTGATCTGGACGCTGTTTGTTTGGGCCTCGTTTAGCGCGCAGCTGCACATTGATGTGACGGGCATACTGCGGGCGGGGCCGTTTCTCGCCCTGTACCCCGTGGTTCTTTCCACGCTGACCCTGACGATTTCCACGGTCGCCCCCCGGCTGTTCGGCACGGTGCTGGCGGTGACACTGGCCGCGCTGGCGTGGTTTGATGGCATCTTCAACGCTCTGGGGCGGCAGTACGACGTGGATATATTACGCTGGGCAGCAGACTCTTCCAGCCTGATCGTGCCGCAGGGAACCATCGGTTGGTGGGTCGAGCGCGCGATGGGCAGCCTGCTTTTTAAGACGCCGCAGCCGCGCGGCTTCCTGGCGCAGTCGAGTTCGCCGGAGTTCGTGCGCGAATGGGGGCTGGCGCATCTGCATCTGGCGCATCTTGACGCCGTGTACGTGTTGGTCTACATCGTTGTCGTGTTCTTTGCAGGCGTCGTGTTGTTCAAGCGGCGTGACATATAAGGTGAGCATTGAGTATCAAACATTGCGCGTTTTTGTGAAGAGCGCTGCCGCTATTGCCGATTGTGTGTTATCGCGCGCCTTTCTTGATCTTGCGCCTTTCTCATCTTACGCCTTACTCAAGGACTCCGCTTTTGTCTCTGCAAACCGCTTCCGAACTGCCGCAATCCATCCCGCCGGGACCTCCAATGCCGCCGGCCCCTAAGCATCGCCCTCTGAGCGCGCTAAGGCGCGGGCTGGGACGCTTTGTGCCGGATATCGTCTGGTACAACTGGAAGTGGGACGCGCTGGCGGGTGTCAGTTCGGGCGTGTATCAGGCGTGTATCTGGACGTTCGCCTTGCAGCTTGCGCGCGGGCAGCTTCATGCCAGCGGTTTGCAGATGGGACTGGCGACCGCGGCCCCGGCAATTGGCTATTTGTTCGCGATCATCTGGGCGCGGCAGATGGAGGGGCGTTCCAAACTGCCGTTCGTGACCGTGACCTGGGTATTGTCACGGGGCCTGTTTTTGTTCACGCCCCTGCTGATACGCGGCACGCGTCAGGCGGAGCTATTTGTCGGCCTGATCGTGCTGACGCCGATCTTGTTCAGCGCGTCCACGCCCGCATATACAGCCATTATGAAAGACATCTACCCCGATCAGCACCGGGGGCGCATGATGGCGTATGTGCGCGTGGGCATGGTAGCCTCGATGCTCGTCACGGCGCGGGTGATGGGGTATTTGCAGGAGTCGCGCGGCCTGGATTTTCGCTGGATGTTCTTCATCGGCGGCATTTTCGGGGTCGGCACGGCGTATGCGTTCAGCAAACTGCGCCTGCCCGAAGGCAACAGCAATGTCACGCCGCCGCCGCTGGGCTGGTTTCTGCGCGACACGTTCAGCATTCTCGTTACCAACAAAGGGTATCGGTGGTACACGGCCTCGGTCTTCATCACGGGTTTTGGCAATCTCGTCGCCACGACGTACTACCCGATCTATCAGGTGGATCGCTTTCACATCACGCCCTCGCAGATCGCCACGATGCAGAACATCGGCGGCGTGTGTTCCCTGTTTACGCTGTTTTTCTGGGGCTGGTACATGGATCGGTACGGGTCGCTGGCGACCGTGCTTGTGGCCGTGTTCCTCAACTGCCTGACGCCCGTGCTGTACGCGATGGGCAGTCAGATCGGCTTTTTGTATGTGGCCGCGACGATCATGACGATTTCGGGACTGGGCATTGACCTGGGCTATCTGAACACGACCCTGATGTTCGCCGAGCCGGGGCGGGCCGCGCAGTATCAGGCCGTGCATAGCAGCTTCTTTGGGCTGCGTGGCACGATTGCGCCCCTGGTCGCCATTCCCCTTTTGAACGCGGTCGGGCATCGGTGGGTGTCGGCCTTTACGATCTGCCTGGGCATCATGCTGTTCGGCGTCCTGTTTCAGGGCCTGTCGCTGCAATCGTACCGCAAAATCCAAAAAGCTGCTCTGCCCGCCAACAACAAGTAAACGCCTGCATTCAACGAAGGACAAGCCATTTTCCACGCTTGCTTTGCGGCGCGAAACTGTGTTATATTTCCTGTATATAATTCTCTGTATATCGAAGGGACGGGAGGGGACAAGCGATGACAGCGACCTACAAAATGCGCGTGGATGAGCGGGGAGCCTTGACCGTTCCGCAGGAAGCGCAGGATAAACTGCATCTACGCCCCGGCGAAGAAGTGCAGGTAAGCATTGACCGCGTTGCGCCGCCATCCGCTGCGCCGAACGAGAAGATGCTTGCTATCCTGCAAAATATACAGGAAAGTCACAAAGGCACTCCCTATACCGATGCTGCCGATACCGACCGGCTGCTGCGCGAGGCCCGATCAGGAGCGATGTACCACGATGACAGCGCCGAGTAGCCC
This sequence comes from Chthonomonadaceae bacterium, assembly GCA_965277875.1. Taxonomy (GTDB): domain Bacteria; phylum Armatimonadota; class Chthonomonadetes; order Chthonomonadales; family Chthonomonadaceae; genus CAWFQB01. The sequence goes on from CBDIDV010000002.1 coordinate 5,642,809, forward strand.
GCCGCCCCTACCTGACGCAGTCGTCGTTGATGCCAACGTCGTAATTGCGATTTGCGCCAAAGAGGGTGGGCGCGAGCCATTGGCACTGGCAGAACTGGCGCACTATTCGCGTCAGGGCTGTGAGTTTTACGCGCCGGGTGTCCTTGTGTCCGAAGCGCTATACGTACTCTGCGGCAAAGAGCAGGACGGTACGCTTCTCTCACCCGATTACCTAAAAGCCATTCTTGAATTGGAAAGCATTGCCGCCGGTTTGCTGCCGCCCCCGAATGGGGAAGCCGCGCTTGTCGTTCGTTCCGCAGAAATACGCGCCGGGTATGGATGCAGCCGTTCCGCCGACAGCATTTACATCGCTCTGGCAGAAGCCTTGTCGCTGGAAAGAACGACCGTGCTTTTGACGTTTGACAAGGGCGTTTCCAATCATGTAAAGACCAATCCGCCAACCGTAGTTGTCAAGACGCTAATCGTTTGATGTCTTGCATGGTCATAGCTCGGTCACTGCTGTATGCAGGCTTGACTTCAAGTATTATGAGGACGGCTGAGGTTTGGACAAGAAACCATTTGATATTGAGGAAGCGCTGAGGCGGATACCGGACGCGCTTGCGCCGTACCCGAAAGCGGCCCTGTTCGCGCTGTACGAGGCGGGACACAAGACCGCCTTTGAAATGCTGCTCGCCTGCATCATCTCCATACGCACCCTGGACGAGGACACGCTGCCGGTTTCGCTGCGCCTGTTTGCTCAGGCCCGCACTCCGGCCCGGATCGCGGCCCTGACGCCCGATGAGATTGACGCCCTGATTGCGCCCTGCACGTTTCACCCCAACAAGGCGCGGCAGATACACGCCATTGCGGCCCGCATCGTGGCCGAGCATGGCGGCGAATTGCCGTGCGACAACGATGTATTGCTGAGTTTCGGCGGGGTGGGACCCAAGTGCGCCAATCTCGTATTGGGCATCGCCTGCGGGCAGCCGAGCATCGGCGTGGACATCCATGTTCACCGCGTCACCAACCGCTGGGGCTATGTGCAGACCACGACGCCCGAAGCCACCCTCAAAGCGCTGGAAGCCAAACTGCCCCGCCCGCACTGGATCGAACTTAACCGCCTGCTGATGCCGTTCGGCAAATTCGTCTGCACCGGCCCGCGCCCCCACTGTTCCACCTGTCCGCTCTTGGAAATGTGTCCGCAGGTCGGTGTCACCAATGCACAATGAAATATAACCGCGAGACACGCCAAACAAACGAAAAAAGAACAAAAACAAGAAATCGAAAGATGAGGCCAATCCAGAGACAGGATTAACCTTTAGTTTCCGGTAAAAGTATGTAGACACAATTCGGGTGCGACATCAGGCAAGCGGCTGCGGTACAGTAGAGTTACCACACTACACTGGCCGAGGCTTACCTGATGTCACTCTTAGTCTACCGTATCTGTACCCTGCTCACGCAAGTGCTGGAAGATGTGCCGCTCGGCACGAACCTGGGCCTGCTGCACTTGTTCCTCGCGCTTATGTCCGGGCGTTTCCTCCACGCGCGCGGAGCCGTGTTTGCCGCTCTGGACAGCTTGGGCCTTGCGCCTGCCGCGGTGCGCCGCAGTAGTGCCGCCCTGTGCTATGGCGGCTGGAACACCGCCGACCTGCTCGCCCGCTGGCAGCAGACGGTAATACAGGAAGGCCGCTTCGTTGCCGCCTGTTATGAAGGCGTGCGCCCGGTCGCCTGTGACCTGACCGCCTTCTTTCGCCCCCACTTGCAGGGCCTGGACAGCAAACACTATGTGAGTACGGCGGGCAAGGCCCTGCCTGCCGTCTGCTTCGGGTTGGGCGTGGCCGTCGGGCGCATCGGTAACATGCGCTTCGCTCTGCCGCGCTTGTTCGTGCGGCGCAAGGCAGGCGAAAGCGAGAGTGACCTGCAAACGCGGCTGGTCGCGCAGGCGGCCAGAACGCTTGCCGCGTGCGAAGCCCTGATTGTAGATGCGGGCTTTGCCCTCGCCGATCTGCTGACCGCCGAGAACCTACGCTTTGTGGCCCGCGCCCGCGCCAACCAGACGGCGCGGCGCAGCGAACTGCCCGCCTACAAAGGACGCGGACGCCGCCCCACACGCGGCGACATCGTGCGGCCCTTAGCGCGAACGCGGGCCGGCAAGGACATTGCGGCCACGCCTTGTGACGCCACGGCGCGCTGGCACGACGGCGCACACCGTTTGACAGCGCAGATATGGAACAACCTGGTTCTGCCCGACGCCAAACCGGGCGTGCCCACGTTCCGGCTGGTCGCCATCTACGACCCGCGCTACAAGGAACCGCTGCTGCTGGCAACGAACCTGAGCGTGAGTGCGTGGGCGTTGTGGCGCTTATACAAGGAACGCTGGGGCGTGGAGCATCTGCCCCTGGCCGCCAAGCCGCTGCTCGGCTGCGAGCGGGCGTATGTGTGGGGACAGGAAAGCCGCTTTCGCCTGCCTGAACTCGCCCTGCTTGCGGGTAATCTCCTGTCGTATGTCGCCGCGACCAGCCAGCCGGTCGCTTCGGGGTTCTGGGATCGGGCGGCGCGGCCCACGGGCGGACGGCTGCGGCGCGTACTTGGACAGGTGCATTGTGCGGACTTGCCCGACCTGGCGGCACAACTGCGCAAAAAGAACAGCGTCACGGCCCACTTGAAGACCGGAGTGGACGCCCACAGACGCCACAAGGCACAAGCAACGCCGCAACAGGCGGCGCAAGCCGCTTCATTTACCGGAAACTAAAGTTAACAAGATTTGCAGGATTTACAGGATTTCCTTTGAACAACTTCAGGAGAGTGGTATTTGTCTGCCCATCGTTTGCATTTTTGATCTGTGTCAGTTCCCTAATCTGTGGATAACTCTTTTGTATTTATTTTCGTTTGTTTCGCGTGTTTCGCGGTTCATCCTCTTTGTTTATTTTGGAGGTTTTTGTTATGACAGTTCCTTTGCTGACGACGGACATACCCGGCTTGCAGCGGTTTGCGACGGGCAAGGTGCGCGACGTGTACGATCTGGGCGACACGCTGCTCATCGTGGCGACGGATCGCATTTCGGCCTTTGATGTAGTGATGCCCAACGGCATACCCGACAAGGGACGGGTGCTGACACAGTTATCGCGCTGGTGGTTTCGCGTCCTGCGTTCTCTGTGCAACACGCATTACATCACGACCGAGGATGATTATATTGCCGCTCGGATCGAAGAGGCGGGCGGGGAACTGACAGAGGAAATGCGGCAGGCGCTAAGGGGGCGGGCGATGCTGGGCGTCAAGGCGCGGGCGTTTCCCGTCGAGTGCGTGGTGCGGGGGTATCTGGCCGGGTCGCTGTGGAAAGAGTATATACAGGCGGGCGGGGCCGACAAGGGCGTTGCGCTGCACGGGCTGGACCTGCCGGGCGGACTGCGCGAGTGCGACCGGCTGCCCCTCCCGATTTTCAGTCCCGCCAGCAAGGCCGAGTCGGGACATGACGAAAACATCGGCATGAAAGAAGTGATGGCCCTGGTGGGTGAGGACACGGCGCGAAGTCTTGCCGACATCAGCCTGCGGCTGTACCAGGCGGCGAGTGAACGCGCGGCCAGGTCCGGCCTGCTGCTGGCGGATACCAAGTTCGAGTTCGGCCTGCACGAGGGCGCGATCACGCTGATTGACGAGGCGCTTACGCCCGACTCGTCGCGCTACTGGGAGGCCGCGCAGTACGCGCCGGGACACGCGCAGCCCTCGTATGACAAGCAGTTCGTGCGCGACTGGCTGCAAGGGTCGGGCTGGAACAAGGAACCGCCCGCCCCCATCCTGCCCCCGGACGTGGTGGCGCATACCACGGACAAGTACCGGGAAGCGTACCGGCGTCTGGTCGGGGTGGAACTGTAGGGCGCGCGCGGCGTAGTACGCAAACGAAACGCGTCCCTTCGCGTAGTGTGGATTAGAACTTTTTTCGTATGCGCCGCGGATGAATAGCGCGAAGAGAACGTTGTCCGCTAAGGGCGCTTGGGCAGGCATTCCGCACACCAATATGAACAGGTCTATGACAAGCGAGCATAATTCGCGCGATACGGGCAGGCCGCGCCACGCACAGGAAGCCCCCGATTCCGAAGGGTGGCAGCGGCAGTTACAGCGGCAGGCCGAGCAGATCGCGCAGGCTACTCTGGACGCCTTGACCGCCCACATCGCCATACTGGACGCGGACGGCAACATCCTGGCCGTGAACCGCGCTTGGCGGCAGTTCGCGCAGGACAACGGCGCGCCCCCCGGCGAGCGGTTCGAGGCGGCCAATTACCTGCACGTCTGCGATGCCGTAGAGGGCGAGACCTGCGGCGAGGCCAACCCGGTCGCGGACGGCATCCGGAGCGTGATCCGGGGCGAGCGCGCCATGTTCCTGCTGGAATATCCCTGCCATTCGCCAACCGAGCAGCGCTGGTTCAATGTGCGCGTAACGCCGTTTGGGGGCCAGGGCTTGGCCCGCGTGGTCGTGTCGCACGAGAACATTACCGAGCGCAAGCTGGCCGAGATCGCCCTGGCCCGCTACGCGCTGGAAATGGCACAGGCGACAAAGGAACTGGAGCGCGCGAACGCGGAACTCAACCAGTTCGCGTATGTCACGTCGCATGACCTGAAAGCCCCCCTGCGCGGCATCGCCAACCTGTCGCGCTGGATCGAGGAAGACCTGGGCGACAAGATCGAGGACGAGACGCGGCAGCATCTGGAACTGATGCGGGGGCGCGTTAATCGCATGGAGGCCATGATCGAGGGCATCCTGCAATACTCCCGCGTAGGCCGCGAAACCGCGCGCCTGGAACCCGTAGACGTGGGCCAATTGCTGGACGAGATCGCAGACCTGCTGGCCCCGCCGCCAAACATTCAGGTATGCATCGTGCCGCCCATGCCGACCCTGACCTGCGAGCGCGTCCGTTTGCAGCAGGTCTTGATGAACCTTGTCGGCAACGCCATCAAGTACCATCATCTTGACGGCGGCCGTGTCACGGTTTCGTGCCGCCTGCTGTCAAGTGAGGAAAACGCGGACGCGGCGTTTTATGAGTTCACCGTTGTGGACGACGGGCCGGGCATCGCGCCCTCGTACCATGACAAGATATTCCAGATATTCCAGACCCTGCAGGCGCGGGACAAGGTGGAAAGCACGGGCATCGGCCTGTCGCTTGTCAGGAAGATCGTCGAGGCGCAGGGCGGCAGGGTCAGCGTCGAGTCGGAAGAGGGCAGGGGAGCAGCGTTTCGCTTTACATGGCCGCAATCGCCGCCCGCCGCCGCATAGACCGTCTTTTGCACATTGAAGATATATACGGTATCATAGAATTAAGTAAGTAAAAAGTTGTAAATCTGTTGAACGGTCAAGACGCCGAAGGGAACAGGAAACGCATCGTGTCGGAAAAACTGCTCAATATTCTCCTTGTCGAGGATGACGAACTGGACGTGATGAACGTCCGGAGGGCATTTAAGAAGAACAACATTTTGAACCCGCTGTATGTGGCGGGCGACGGCCTTGAAGCCCTCGCCGCCCTGCGCGGCCAGGCTCCTGACATCGGACTGCCTGCCGACCGGCGCATCGTCCTGCTGGACTTAAATATGCCCAAAATGGGCGGCATCGAGTTTCTGCGCGAACTGCGCGCCGACGAAAGCCTGCGGCTGGTTCCCGTGATCGTGCTGACCACGTCGGCGGAAGAGCGTGACAAGGTGGAAGCGTACAGCCTGAACGTGGCCGGCTACATCGTGAAGCCCGTTACGCTCATCAACTTCATCGAAACGATGGCGACCCTGAACAAATACTGGATGTTAAGCGAGCTGCCCTGAGCCGACTCAACGCCATCGCGTCCTAAAGCTATGACAGACCTACCCGACAATCTGCCGCTTGAAATCCTCCTCGTGGACGACGACGCTCTTGATCGCGCTGCGGCGAAGCGCGCCCTCAAGTCAGCGGGCCTTGCGGCGCACATCCGCGAGGCCGATAGCTGCGTGGCGGCGATGTCTCTGCTCAGGGCGCAGACTTTCGACTGCGCCTTTATGGACTTTCAGCTTCCCGACGGCGACGGCCTGGACATGCTGCGCGACATACGCGCCGAGGGCATCCACACGCCGGTCGTGATGCTTACGGGGCATGGCGACGAGCAGATCGCCGTAGACCTGATGAAGGCGGGCGCGGCGGATTACCTGTCCAAGTCCCGCCTGACGCCCGAAGCCGTGGCGCAGACCCTGCGCCACGCGATCCGCATTCATCGGGCCGAGCAGAGCGCGTACCAGGCCGAACGCAAATTGCGCGTAAGCGAGCGTCTGGTGCGCGAAATGGCTGATAGCGCGCCCGCCCTGCTGTGGATGAGCGACGCAGACGGTTGCTGCACCTTTTTCAATCAAAGCTGGCTGAACTTTACGGGACGCGCCATGCCCGAAGAACTCGGCAAGGGCTGGGAGCAGGGCATTCATCCCGACGATAGTGCTTATTGTACTGAGAAATTCGGGCAGGCGCGCGCCCATCGGCAGCCGTTCCGCATGGAGTACCGACTAAGGCGCGCGGACGGAGAGTACAGGTGGATGCTGGACGCGGGAACGCCGCGCCTGTCTACGGAAGGCGTTCTGGTCGGCTACATCGGAAGCTGCATTGACATCACGGAGCGGCGGCAGTCCGAGCAGACGCTTTTGGAAAAGCAGGCGCATATCGAGCGGCTGAACGCGCACCTGCGAACGGCCATGCACGAGACGCATCACCGCGTCAAGAACAACCTGCAACTGGTCGCGGCCCTGCTGGACATGCGTATCCTGGATGGCGCGCAGGCCGTGCCTGCCGAGCGGCTGAAGCATCTCGCCACGCACATCCACCTTTTGGCGCACATCCATGAACTGCTGATGCGGCAGGCCAAAGTGGACGGGCAGGCCACGCATGTTTCCGTACAGGCCGTATTGGGCGGACTGATGCAGATGCTGCAAAAAACGGCGGGCGCGCGCACCCTCAACGCGGATGTGGCCGACATCATGCTGCCGTCCAATCAGGCGACCTCGCTGGCGATTGTGGCGAGCGAGCTGATTGCCAACGCCATCAGCAACGGGCGCACCTATGTCGGCGTGTCCCTGATCGAGCAGGACGCAAGCGCGATCTTGGAAGTCACGGACGACGGGGCGGGCTTTCCCCTCGACTTCAATCCCGACGGCATCCTGGATACGGGCCTGGAACTGGTGCAGGTACTCAGCCGCCTCGATCTGCGCGGCACGACCCGCTACGACAACCCCCCCGAAGGCGGCGCCCGCGTCGTCGTCACCATGCCTCTGCCTTCTTCCTGAAAAGAGTAAAATCACAGGCTTGTCCCGCAAAAGAAGCAGGATACCGCCGACCGGTTGCCGAACTACTCCCTGCCCCGATGAGCGGGGAGTTTTTGTTTATTCTTGTAGTTGTAGAGTGAGAAGCATTTGCGAGGGAGCAGGGCGTGGAGGAAGCGGCGTGAACGAACGGGCTGAACTGACGGGGTGGAAGAACGGACTGCTCAACGAACTGCTGCTGATCGTCCCTACGGAAGGAACCTGGGACGAGGCCCTTGCCCGCGTCAACGGCAGGCTGGAAGAGGCCAAGAACAACAAGGCGTGGCACGGCGCGCAGATCACCATCGAGTTTGGCAATCGCCCGGTTCCCCACGCGGAACTGTCGGCCCTGATTGACCGCTTGAAGCAGGCGTATGGTTTTACGACCGTGGCCGTGGTCTCGACCGACAACGTGACCCGCGAGGCGGCGCGCGGCCTGACACTCAACGCCTATCTGATGCTGCCCGGACGGAGCGCGGACAGCAACCGGGACGCGGCAAACGGCAACAACGCTCTGTATCTGCCCCAGACCCTGCGGTCGGGGCAGCGCATCGTCCACGCCGGCCATATTGTCGTGGGCGGCGACGTGAACCCCGGCGCCGAGGTGATCGCCGAGGGCGACATCGTAATCTTCGGCACGCTGCGGGGCGTAGCTCACGCGGGCAGCCAGGGCAACGAAAACGCCAGCATCACGGCGGGCAGCATGAGGCCGCAGCTTGTACGCATCGCCGGTCAGATCGCCCGCGCCCCCGAAGAAGCCGACCGCGCCCCTGCCGGCCCGCGCACTCCCGAAGTGGCCCGCATCGAAAACGGCATGATTCAGGTGTCGCCGGTCTAAGGCGAGGATAGCCGTAAATGAACACGAATGAACGCAAATAAACACGAACAATATCAATACTACAAGCAGGTATAATACCGCAAAATTTATGTGTCCGGCTGTAACTGTTGGGACAGGAGATTGTAATTACGGATGGCTAATACAGGACGGGTAATCGTCATCACTTCGGGCAAGGGCGGCGTCGGCAAGACCACGACCACGGCCAACATCGGGGCCGCGCTGGCCGCAATGGACGAAAAAGTCGCGCTGCTGGACGCCGACATCGGCCTGCGGAACCTTGACCTCGCGCTGGGCCTGGAAAACCGCATCGTGTACGACATCGTAGACGTTGTGGAAGGACGCTGCAAACTCCGACAGGCGCTGATTAAAGACAAGCGCAACCAGAACCTCGCCCTGCTGCCCGCCGCGCAGACACGCGACAAGAGCGCGGTCAGCCCGCAGCAGATGAAGCAGGTCATCGCGGAATTGCAGGAAGAGGGCTTTACGTTTATCCTTATTGACTGCCCCGCCGGCATCGAGCAGGGCTTCAAAAACGCCACAGCGGGCGCGACCGAGGCCATTGTGGTCACAAACCCGGAAATGGCGAGCGTCCGCGACGCCGACCGCATCATCGGACTTTTGGAAGCGCAGGAACTGCACAATTCCATGCTGATCGTGAATCGTCTGCGCGTACAGATGGTGAAAAATCAGGAGGCGCTGGGCGTCGAGGACGTGCAGGAGATTTTGGGCGCGAACGTGCGCCTGCTGGGTGTCGTGCCGGACGACGAGGCCATCATCACGTCTACGAACCGGGGCGAACCCGTGTCCATGAGCGAGGGGACAATGGCGGGGCAGGCGTATCGCAATATCGCGCGCCGCTTGAAGGGCGAGACCGTGCCGTTCCTCGATCTGGAAGAAAAAACGGGCTTTATGGACCGCTTGAAACGCTTCTTTGCCACGAAGAAATAGCCCGCGCCGAACTATTCGCCAACCCGCAGGGCGCAGGATACAGCGCCCGCAAAGGGTAGGCGCAAAGAAGCAAGCCTGTCCGCGTCACCCGCCCCGCACACATCCCCATTCCGGGAGGAACTCACGACGATGCCCATCAGTTTTTTTGATCGCATTCTGGGACGAACCGAAAAATCCGCAAAATCTGTCGCCAAAGACCGCCTGCGGCTTGTCCTGATGCACGACCGCGCCGATATTCCCGCCGACAAGATGGAAGCGCTGCGCCGCGACCTGCTGCTTGTGCTTTCCCGGCATCTCGACATTGACGAACAAATGCTGGAAGTCAGCGTCGAGTCGTCCGGCAACGAGATGGCGCTGATCGCCAACATCCCCATCCGCCGCGTCCTGGCCCGCGACACGGAAGAACCCAAAACGCCTGCCTAGCCCGCGCCCGCCGTTCCAAAGCGGGCGCAAATCACCTGCCTGCCGAACATTCCGCAGGCAGGTTGTGTTTACAGCGAGTGCAGGCAAATGGGAACGCAGGAAAGTGAGAACGCAGGGTAGTGAAAGCGTGATTCAACGAGGAACTTATGCCGTCAGGGTTGAGCTTCTAAAGGCGGATTGTCCGGCACGGCGCGGGCGAGTGCGGCATCCCACTTCCAGACGGTCGTGTGATAATCCGCGCCGTTGAGCGTGACGCACAATCGCGCGCCCTCGCGCACAAACGCGATCTGGTTATTATGGCCCAGCGCATTAATCAGGGACGGTACAAAGTCGGCGTCAAAGCCCAGAAACAGTACGCGATGCGCGTGTTTCACTTTCTTCATGGCCTGAACCGCGTATCCCTCCATTTCGCGGAATGTAGTCTTGATGACGATAAGGGCCGCGTCGTCGTAGCGGCGGGTCAGGGCCTCCACCTTGTGCAGCGTGATCTGGCCGCAGTCAACCCAGAGTGTGATGCTGCCCGCCGCATCAAAAGCCACCACGTCCGGGCGGTACTCGCGCCGGTCGTCGCTGACCGCGACTTCGATCTGCGGGCGCAGCGCAAAGTACAGCATGTAGCCGAGCAGCTTGAGGACGATGTGACGATCCGACTCGCCGCCGCGCCGCTCCTGCACGATCTTGGTGTTGTCCGCAAAATGGAATGTGTACTTGGAAGCCATGCTTTTGCTTGCCCTCGGTCAGCATCGGTTGGTACGAATTGGCTATGTCACCGGTTGTATCGCCTGCCGCGTCTATGAGAAGCCCGTTAATGCCGACATCGTTACCCCATCGTGTACTGCCCACTGTATTTTACGCGTGGAAAGGCAAACATGCGCCTGATTGATCTTTCGCAGCCGATTTTCGATGCCGGCCCCAACTGCCCCGCGCATCCGCCTATTCGTTCCGAAGTAACGTCCGACCACGAACGCGGCGACTGGCAGTGGGAAACGCTCACGCTCGCCAGTCACACGGGCAGTCACATAGATGCGCCCCTGCACAAGATCGCAGGCGGATTGTCGATTGACGCGATGGGGCTGGAAAGTTTTGTCGGGCCTGCCTACGTCGCCGACCTGCGCCCCCTCGAACCGCGCGCCCTGATTACGCCCGAACGCCTTGCCGCCGCGCTGCCTGCCGTCCTGCCACCCGACAGCATCGTTCTCATGGCGACCGGGTGGGGCGACATTCGCAAACGCAGCGATACGTGGCTGTACCAATCGCCCAAACTCACGCCCGACGGCGCGACATGGCTGGCCGAACGGCAGATACGCGGGTTGGGCATTGACCATTGGGGCATCGGCGGCTGGGACGCCGACAATGACGCGGCTGTCCATACAATCTTATTGGGCCGGGGCATCTGGATCGTCGAGGAACTCCGGTTTACGCCCGAAGTCTACGCCCTGCCCATGCCTCAGACCTTTATGGCCCTGCCCATCAACCTGCAAAATCATTCCGGCGCATGGTGCAGGCCGGTTTTTATGATTTGATGTTCTCATGAAAATAGGCCCTTGAAGATAGACCATTGAAGATAGACCATTGAAGATAGACCATTGAAAATATACATCAGCGTGGATATGGAAGGCATCGGCGGCGTTGTGCGGCCTGAACAGGTGCGGCCCGGCACGACCGAATACGAGCAGGCCCGCGTATGGCTGACGCGTGAAGTGGGCAGCGCGGTTTATGGCGCGCAGGCCGGCGGCGCGACGGAAGTATGGATAAAAGACGCCCATGCCCGCGCCACAAACCTGCTGTGGGCCGGCATTCAGGGCGTCAAAGATCAAGTGCGTATCGTGCAGGGGCGTACCCGCCCGACCCGCTTTCCCGGCCTGGACAGCACGTTTGCCGGTATGTTCCTCGTCGGTTATCACGCGATGGCGGGAACGCCCGATGCCGTCCTTGACCACACCTGGGATCACGACACGCATTTTTATTTCAATGGCGTTGAGGTGGGCGAGATCGCCGTGGACGCCGCCATTGCGGGCGCGTTCGGCGTTCCCATCGCCCTCGTTACAGGCGATGACAAAACGGCACACGAAGCGCGCGGTCTGCTTGGCACACTGGAAACCGTAATCGTGAAAGAGGCCGTCACCGGGCAGGGCGCGATTTTGTACCCGCCCGAGGAGGTCCGGCGCAGGGTTCAGCATACCGCGATACTGGCCTGTCACAGACTGATGCAAACCGAGTTTCTTCCCTATGTGCCTGCCCTGCCGCTGCATTTTCGCATGACCACGCCGGACGGGCAGGGCGGTATGCAGACCCGCGAAGCGCAGGGCGACGATGTGCGGGCGGTCATCCGCGCCGTATTGGATCAGAGCTGACAGCCTGCCATGAATGCCGGAATGTTCATTGCTATCGTGACGGCGGCAGGAGAGAGCGTCGCGCATGGCGAACATCAGGCGCAAGGCGAAGACGTTAGAAGACGTTATTCAATGGCGGCGCAAACACGCACATAGCGCTCTGGTCGGCGGGACAGTTGGCCGCAGGCTTATCAATCGGATTTTTAGGATCCGGGTGTTTCAAAAACAGCATAGAGGAGTGTTCGCAAATGGAAACCGGCAAAATAGACGGCATTGATCTGCCCGTCTCGAAAATAGTTCTTGGCTCGATGGCCTGCTCGACCGACACATTGGACGACACATTCGCCCTGCTCGACGCGTTCATGCTGGCGGGTGGAACGTGCATTGACACGGCGCATGTGTACGGCGGCGGCAAAAGCGAGCGGGCGATAGGGGAATGGTTCGCGAAGCGCGGCAATCGAGGCAAAGTCGTGCTTCTGGACAAGGGAGCGCACCACGACGACAGCGGGCCGCGCGTCACGCCTGAATGTATTGTCTCGGACATTACTGAGAGCCTTGACCGCCTGCAATCCGAATACATTGACCTGTATTTGCTGCATCGCGACGACCCGAATGTTCCGGTCGGCCCCCTCGTGGAGTGCCTGAACGAACAGCGGCGGCTGGGTAAAATCCGCGCGTTCGGCGGCAGTAACTGGACGACCGACCGTTTGCTGGAAGCCAACGCGTATGCGTCTAAGTACAAGCTGACGCCGTTTGTCGCGTCCAGCCCGCATTTGAGTCTGGCCGTGCCGTCCGGCCCGATGTGGCCGGGGTGTGTCGCGCTCACGCCTGAAGATTGCGCCTGGTATGAGCAGCACAAGATGCCCGTTTTCGCGTGGTCGTCGCAGGCCAGCGGCTTTTTCACGGGCCGCTACACGCCCGAAACGCACACGAACGCCGATGTCGAGCGCATCTTTTACAGCCCGCAGAACTGGGAGCGGCTCAGGCGAGCGCAGGAAACGGGCGAAGCGCACGGCGTCGCGGCAAACGTGATCGCGCTCGCTTACGTGCTGCGTCAGCCGTTTCCTGTTTTTGCGCTAATCGGGCCGCGTAATGTGGAGGAACTCCGCGACAGCCTCGCCGCCCAGGAGGTGATTTTGCGCGACGACGAACTGCGCTACCTGGAAGCCTGAAAAATAAGGACATAGGCCATGCAGATTGATTTGACGGGCAAAAATGCGCTGATTACGGGCGGCACGCGGGGCATCGGGCGGGCCATTTCGCTTACGCTTGCGCGGGCCGGAGCGCGTGTCGGGGCCATCTATCGCAGCGATGAGGCGCAGGCTGCGCGTACCCTGCACGACCTGGACAGCCTGCCAAACGCGCCCGCGCATTTTACGCTGCAGGCCGACATTGCCGACGAGGTCAAAGCCATGATAGCGGTGCAAAGCGCGGCGGAACTGTTCGGCGGGAGTATTGATCTGCTGGTTCTGGACGCTGCCGCGAGTGGCGGCGGGCCGCTCGCAGACATGAAGACCGACGATTGGAAACGCCCGTTCGATGTCAACGTCCACGGCGCGTTCTATGTGGTGAGGGCGTGTGCGCCGCATCTGCGCGCTCCGGCAAGCGTTGTGTTTATCTCGTCCGGCGCGGGGCATGATTATCTGGAGGGACTGAGCGCGTATGGCGCGAGCAAGGCCGCGCTCAACCACATCGCGGGCGTTCTGGCGCAGGAACTCGGCCCGACCGGAACGCGCGTCAACGTGGTCAGTCCCGGCCACACCTACAAGGAGGATGGCAACCCGAACACCGACCCCGCCGCATACACGGACGCGCAGAAGCGCATTATGGACACGACCGCCCTGCGCCGCATAGGAACCGCACAGGATGTCGCCAATGCCGTGCTGTTCTTCGCGAGCGATCTGTCCGGCTTTGTCACCGGCCAGTGGCTGCGCGTCAACGGCGGCAGGATTTAGGGCATTTTCGGGTACGGGGAGAGCCGCACAGAGGGCCGGGTACGAAGTCGGGTACAAAGAACGTACCCGTCTGGGAGGGCTTCGCCGGGCGTCTAAAGGGCGTAGCCGGAAGGACAAAAGCGTCGTATCGGACGCGAATGCAATCAGCTATCAACGAAATCTTCAGTGAACAATCCGCATTTGAGGACCCATGAAAGGCCGTTCGCATCGCTATGACAGCACAAACGACTTATCAAACCGATCATTCTCTCGTTAATATCTCTTCCGTCTATACTACTCCAACCAACAGTTCTCCGATACCTTCTTCCAACACTTCCGCCGATACGCATTCCGAGCGGAGTTTCCCCCGCCCGGAGCATCCCCGTCCTGATTTCGTTCGTCAGCCCTGGATTAATCTGAATGGAACGTGGCGCTTCACGTTCGACCCGCAGAACGTGGGCGAGCAGAAACGCTGGCATCGCGTCACGCATCCCGACTTGAAAACGCAGCCGGGCATTCTCAACAGCGACCCGTTCGGCGACCACATCGTTGTGCCGTTCCCGTGGCAGAGCGCGCTGTCGGGAATAGGCGAGACGGAGTACAAGGGCGCGGCGTGGTATCAGCGTACTTTGACCGTGCCTGAGAACTGGGCCAACGCAGACGCGAAATCCGGGCCGGGGGACGCGCGCGGTCTGCCCGGAGTGGAGGAGTCGGCCACGTCTGAGACCGCAGCGGGCGCGAATGTCGTGTGGCGCATCAAGCCGTATTTGTGCTTCGGGGCCGTGGACTGGAGCGCGAAAGTCTGGATCAACGGGCGTTTCATCGGGGAACATGTCGGCGGCTATACGCCCTTTGAACTGGACATTTCGCGCTACGTCCGCCCCGGCAAGCCCGTCACGCTGACCGTCCGCGCCTACGACGCCTGCGACGCTGATACCCTGTTGGGCAAGCAGACCGAGGAATGGTACACGCCGTCAGGCGGCATATGGCAGACGGTGTGGCTGGAAGGCCGCGCGCCCGCTCACATCGCGCATATCCATGTAACGCCGCTGACCGAAACATGTGAGGCGCTGTTCAGCGTGTCCGTAGCGGGCGTGGAGGGCCGCGCCTACCGTGTCACCGTTACGTCGCCCGACGGCCAGTTTGCGGACGCCGTTATGGACGCGAAAGGCCCGCGTCAGCTGCTCGTCGGCGTTCATGTACCCGAACCCCGCTTATGGTCGCCGGAACACCCGCATCTGTATGACGCTCTGGTACGCCTGACCGTGTGGGACGAGGACGCGGAAAAAGCGCAGGCAAAGACGCCGGAAAATGCCGCCTGCCTTCCTGATGAAGTCGTCACCTACTTTGGGCTGAGGACGGTGGCGCGGGGGCGATGGAAAGACAATCCGTATGAGTACGTGCTGCTGAATGGCGAGCCGGTGTATCTAAGGGGCGCGCTGGATCAGGCGTTCCATCCCGACGGCCTGCATACGTATTCCAGCGATGAGGCTATACGCGCCGATGTGCAGTTAGCCAAAGACTTGGGCCTGAACATGCTGCGCTGCCACATCAAAATCAATGAGCCGCGCTATTACTATTGGGCCGACCGATTGGGCGTGCTGATGATGTACGACATTCCCTCGGCCAGCCTGTATACGCCCACCGCCCGCGCCCATTGGGAGGCGGGAATGCGGGCCGCCTTTGAACGCGACGCCTCGCACCCGTGCATTTTCGCCTGGATTTTGTTTAATGAGACGTGGGGGCTGGAAGAGCATCAGACGCCCGCAAGCTGGGCATGGGTCGCGCAGATGTTCGATCTGGCCCGCGCGCTGGACGCCACGCGCCTGATCGAAGACAACTCGGCCTGCCTGTACGACCATGTGAAGACCGACATAAATACCTGGCATTTCTACATCAGCAATTATGACCGGGCCAGACGGCACATCGAACGCGTGGTCACGCAAACGTATGAGGGATCGCCGTTCAACTATGTCGGGCATCTGTACGCGCACAGACAGGACGCGCAGCCGTACCGCCAAAACGTGGAACCCCTGCTCAACAGCGAGTACGCGGGCCTGGGCGCGGACGGCGGCGACAAGGACATCTCGTACACCTTCAAGTACCTGACCACCGACATGCGCCGCCATCCGAAAATCTGCGGGTATGTGTATACCGAACTGACCGACATCGAATGGGAACACAACGGCTTTGTCAACTATGACCGCTCGGCCAAAGAGTTCGGATACGAGGCGTTTTTCCCCGGCATGACGGTCGCCGATCTGAACGGCGCGGACTTTGTCGGACTGGACGCGCCGCCCTGCAAAACGCTCGCGCCGGGGGCTGCATGGGGTGGGGACGCGTTTGTGTCGCATTGGGACAAGCGCCCGCTCGAAAACGCCGTGCTATGCTGGCGCGTGTCCGGCATGGACAGCCTGGGCGAAACCCTATCCGTGACCGACTCGCGGCGCGATATTCAGCCCGAACAGTATGGCGTGACACCGGCAGGACGTATCGAGTTTACTTGTCCGAATACAAACTGCCTGCTGACCGTAGCCGTGTGGATCGAGGACGGCAGGGGCAATGTCCGCGCCCGCAACTATGTCAATGTGGATGTTTTTGATGGGCAGCCGCTCGCGCCCGTGACGCGCACACCGCAGGGTTACGCCCTGCCCTTTGTGCCGGGTGATTTCGTGGATACATCGCGCGCCAGTCCTTTGACGGGCGGAGAGGGCAACAAATACATATGTGGCGGCGCGGGGTGGACAGAATATGTCGTGGCCCTGCCCCCGGACATGGATATAAAGGCCGTCACGGGGCTGCGCGTCCGGTTCGAGGCGGGCGCGCGTTCGGCCCACAATCGCCTGGGCTGGAAACGAACGTGGCAGAACATGGCGACGAGTTACCCGCAGACCGAAACGCGCAAACAGGGCAGCGAGGTACATATCAGCGTCAATGGCGTACCGCTCGGAACCGCGCTTCTGCCCGACGATCCCGCCGATGCGCGGGGCGTCCTGAGCGCGCACGTTTACGAGAACTTCGAGTTTGCGTCGTATGGCTTCCTGAACACATTAAATGTGGACGCGGATGCGGCCCGCCGTATCCTCGACGCCGCGCAAAACGATGAATTGACTGTGCGCTTCGAGGTTCCGCGCAGCGCGTCCGCCCACAATCCCCACGCGTCCACAAACGGAATGAACCTATACGGCGCGCGCATGGGCGCGTACCCCGTCGCCCCCACCGTGTTCCTGGACACGGAACCAAACGCCGGATAAGCCCGCCTCAGCCCAAGCCTGACGCATGAAAACACGCGTCCGAAACCAGCAAGGTCGGACGCGTGTTTTCTATGTGGGACATTAGCTATCAGGAACGAACAAACGCTATGCTGCGCATTGCCGTCCTATGGTAAACTCATAGCAGACGCGATAATCCTCCATTTTTCGTCTGCAACGCGCTAAGAAACCCGCGTATGTTATGGTGTGGCGTCTGCCTTATGTGCGTCTCGTAAGTGAAGGAAGAAGGTGTGGAGCATGAGTATACAAACCCTATCCCAACCCCCCGTGATTTCACCGGCTGCGGACGACAGTGGCGAGGTGCTGCGTTTGTATACGAGGGAAGAGTTTCATCAGGCCCAAGATCTTGGCTGGTTCAACAATGAGAAAGTCGAACTCATACACGGAAAGGTCTACACAAAACGACCCATGAAACCACTGCACGCTCTTGGCGTCTGCGTCTGTGCTGAAACGCTGACGTCCGTATTTAGCGCCGGTTTTTTTGTACGGCAGCAACTTCCGGTTGTGCTGGCGACAGATGGCGAACCGCTGCCGGACATACTTGTTGTCCCCGGTTCATGGCGCGATTACGTACAGCATCCCACGCAGGCCGACGCGCTGCTGATTGTGGAGATTTCCGACACAACGCTGTCTCTAGACCGCAGCGAAAAGGCGGCGCTGTACGCCGAAGCAGGCATTCCCGATTATTGGCTGATGAATATGCAAAACCGCACTATGGAAGTGCGCCGCGAACCCGCCGCAATTCCCGATGCACCATATGGGTTCGGCTACCGCACCCTGACGGTGTACTCCGAGCAGGAAACAGTGACGCCTCTTTCCCTGCCCGGTGTTGAAGTGCGGGTGTCTGCTCTGTTGCCGCCTGCCGCTCCATCCGCTCCAATTTCTGCCTCGCCTTAGTCCTTTAATCAACGCATGACATTTTCATGAAAGACGGCTGCGCCTTGTTTTTAGGCGTAGCCGTCTTCACATTCAGGGCGTTTCTTCAGACAGGGCGGAGGATTCGAGGCAGCCCCTGCCCGGATCGTCGCCGGAAGCTATTACAACGCCAAACTGTTCCAGCATGGCGCGGTAGCCCGGTGTGCAGCTTTCCAGGCAGCGCGACACAAGGCATTCGGCGTGGTGAATGGGTTCGAGGTCGGGGCCGAGGGCGGCGCGGATGGGGTGCGAAAGTCCCTCTGTATTCGTGCTTATGTCGGCGTCGGGATCGTCGTGCGCCGAGGGGGGCGTGGCGGATGCAATAGATAATTTACGCGCTACGACGAGTCCTGCATCCGTCTGCGCGATCTGCGCGAGCATCTGCTCGGCCAGCAGGCAGCGCCGCACAGGAATACGAATCACAAGGGGAGCGCCGGAAACGACGATCAGTTCCGCTTCCGGGGAATAATGACCGCAACGAATACTCTCCATAACAAAGCCCTTCTCTACTTTCAGGCGTACTGCCGGTAGATGTCCGTGGGCGTGCAGGGGCGATAGCATAGAAAACCAACGTGGGTACGCGATGCGTTCAAACGTTAGAGCCGCCGGCACGAGCAGCTGCCTGGAGTATAAGCAAGCTGCGACATGGCAGCAAACTCCAGCAACACATGTTAATACGTCTTTGGAACGATGATTTCCTATACGAATACGACAAGAATACAAAAAGATTACAGCCGCGTTACAAATATATCATTCGCTGATGAAGCGGGGCTATGAACAGGTGGAAGGAGAGGACGCCAGCTCGGCTGTTTGCGGGCCGGACGGCATATCCTGCTCGTCGCAGGTGACGCTTGCCTCTTCGGTGTCAATGACATCAAACTGCTGCAAGGTTTCTTTATACGCCAGTGTGCAGGATTGACTGCATCGTTCCTGTGTACAGGCGACCTGCGTCACGGCCTCCAGGTCGGGGCCGACGAAGGCATACGTCTCATTGCGCTCGGTGCGGATGATCAGTCTCTGCGTCAGAGGCTGCGTGTCGGGAAAGGGCTGCAGCAGGGTCAGCAGGCGGGCGGTCAGCAGGCAGTGGCGCACGGCCAGATAAGCGGGCGGGCCTTCCGTGGAAAGCAGTTCGACATGAAGCTGAAAATGCGGACATCGTTGAGTATTCTGAAGGGGCATGTACGTTGGTTTTCCTGACAGGCTGTTGTTACGGCGGCAACCGTCGCGTTCTAAATGAAAGTAAGTCGGGAGAAGTAAATCTGGAAAAGGCGAACCACACCACGGCACGGGATCCGTTTGCAGGCGTACAAAGAGCGAAAAGGATTATAGGGATTATGAAGAATAGAAATAGTGACGCCCAAAGCGGACACCCGGTTAGTTGAATGCACCAGAAACGCGCTAATAATTCTTGATTGCAGAAAAAATACAGGTGCAAAAGAGTGAGAATGCCTGCACGGTGGCTGTCCTGTTGGACAACCATTCAGCGGAAATGTAACGCACAAGCGTCCTATATTAGTGTATTCTCAACATGCGACGAAGCTGTTTTGGAACATGCGGGATTGAAGAGGATATAAATGACAGCACGGGGACATGTCGGACACGTCCCCGTGCTGTGAAACCTCTGTTCCATAAAAGGGACAGGGAAGGAACAATCAGAGAAACATAGCGGACGGGATTAGCCGTGCCAGTCTACGTCCGTCACCTCTTTGGCGTGCGCTACGATGAAGTCGCGGCGCGGCTCAACCTTGTCGCTCATAAAGATGTCGAACATCTCGATGGCGGCGGGCAGGTTCTCGATGTCTATCTGCACTTTCGCCAGACTGCGCTTGTGTACGTCCATCGTGGTCTCGGCCAGGTCGGCAGCGTCCATTTCGCCCAGTCCTTTGAAGCGGTTGACCGTGATGTCTCTCTTGCCCTTCATGCTCTTGAGGATCACGTCGCGCTCCTCCACGGACTTGGCGTAGTGCTGTTCGTTCTTGCCGGCCCGGACGCGGAACAGGGGCGGCTGCGCGATGTAAACGTGTCCCTCTTCGATCAACGGACGCATATAGAGCCAGAAGAACGTCAGCAGCAGGGTACGGATGTGGTCGCCGTCTACGTCCGCGTCCGTGTTGTGCGCGCACAGTCCGCCCACGCCGCAGACGAAGTTCTCGTCGTCCTGTACCGAAAAGTCGTATACGTATTCGCCGACGAGTTCGACTTTTTCCGCTTCCAGTACGCGCAGTCCGATCAGGTCGTCGCTGATGCGCGTGTAATCCTGCGCTTTGCGCGAGGGGCGTGACAGGTACAGGTCAATGCGATACGCGTTGGCATGTCGCTGCCAGACAGCGCGGCACTGCTCCAGTTGTTCCTTGCCGCATACGCTGAGTGTGTAGTAGGGCCGGCGCGTCCGGATGGGCGCGTCCGGCGCGAGACGGGGTTCATGCCGGGTCGTGGAAGCGATCAGTCCCAACTGACCAAACAGATACAGCAGCCCGTTTTTGAGCGGTTCCGAGTTGGTGACGAACACGGCATTCGGCCCTACGGTCGTGCCGTCGCCCAGGAAGTAACCCTCCAGAAACGCCAGCTGCAGCGCTTCGGGCAGACTGAATAGAATGTCGGGCAGTCGCTTCTCATGCGCGTGTCCGGACAGTCCCCAGGCGCGCAGCAGGCGGGCGGCGGCGACGCTGTGAAAGTACAGTTTTTTGCCGTCGCTATCCGGGTCGGCGTAGCAGCGCGGGGTTTCGCCGAATGTTCGCTCAATCGCCTCGCACAATTCGGGCATAAAGCGCGCGTCTTTGCTGCCCAGGTTCAAGCTGACCTGATGCGCGCTCAGCGTTCCCTCCGCCACGTACCAGCCCAGGAACCACAGCAGGTCACGCGTCAGAGGCAGATGCCGCGCAAACGCTTTTTCCGTGTGCGCCTGCGGCACAAGCATGACATCCGGCCCTATCTGCGCGATTTCGCATTCCGTAAATCCGGCAAGCGGCTTGTAATTGCTGATCTTACGCCAGCGGGCGTTGCGGCTCGTATCGTCCTGCTGCAGGCGCGTCTGAATGTTGGACAGCAGCACCTCATAGGTCAGATAATCGTTCCAATCTACGGCCTCCAAATAGCGATCCAACTGCGGCTGCGTGGGGCGGTACTGTCCGCGCTCCCATTGGCTGACCGTAATGGCCTGCCTGACGCCGACCGCATGGGCAACCTGGGCCTGCGTCTTGCCTGCCTGCCTGCGCTGCGCGATCAGCCGCTCCCAATCGTCGGCCTGCACGACAACGCGGGGAGCGTTCCACTGTTCCGGGCTGGCCGACCTGGCGGTGACGCGCTGCGCGGCGATTTGCCGCACGTCTTCGCCCTGCACATACAAAGCATCTTTCAGGCTGCCTTCGCCATCATCGGACTGGTATTTCGACTGATAAAAGGTTTCCAGCAGGTCTACATGCGCGGGCGTGTCGGAAGGACGCGGCAGCCGTCGGCTCGCGACCAGCAAGTCGCCGGGGCGCACCTCATTGCCTTTTTTCAACTGCACCTGTCCGTTTGCGTAGACGAAAACGCTGTGTGAGGACGTGACCTTTACCGAACGCCCGTAGCGCGTGGTCAGCCGATACATCGCCTCATGGTGCGGGTGGCGGATCACGGCTTTAAGCGGACGGAAGCGCGTCTGATTGGTAGCGGGATCGAACGTAACGACCTGATACCGCTCCGGGCTGCGCCGTCCCTCGACGCAGTCATCAATGAAGTCGCCGATGGCGACGAGTTCAGCGCTGCCGCCTTCTTCGGCAACCAGCGTCGGTTCGTCCCCGGCCACGCTCATGATGATGATCTTGTGGTAGCGCAGCTTGGACAGGTCGTAGGACGGGCCTTTGTCCCGGTCTTTCTTCACTTCCAGCAGTTCGCTGTCCGCACCCTCTGCGCCGTCTTTAGCACCTTTATCATCCTCATCGCTGTCCACGCCATACGAGATGCCGGTCCCCAGCGCCGTTATCATAGCGCGGATCTCTTCGTTTTCCAGCACCTTATCCACGCGGGCCTTGCCGACGTTGATGATCTTGCCGCGCAGGGGCAGGATGGCCTGGGTGCGGCGGTCGCGGCCCTGCTTGGCCGGCCCGCCCGCCGAGTCGCCCTCGACAAGAAACAGTTCGCACTTGCGCGGGTCGCGGTCGGAGCAGTCGGCCAGCTTGCCCGGCAGGCTGTGCGATTCAAGCGCGTTCTGCCGCTTCACTAGGTCGGCGGCCTTGCGGGCGGCCTCGCGGGCGCGCTGGCTGGTCAGGGCTTTGTCAACAATGCGCTTGCCGACAGCCGGATTCTCTTCCAGGTACTCGGTCAGCTTTTCGCCCACGATGCTGTTGACAATGCCTTCCACGTCCCCATTGGCAAGTTTCACTTTGGTTTGCGACTCGAACTGCGGATGCGCCAGCTTTACGGAAATAACGGCGGACAGCCCTTCGCGCACATCATCGCCCGTGAAGTTGGTCTCCTTTTCCTTAATAAGATTGTTCTTGCGCGCGTAGTTGTTGAGAACGCGCGTCAGGGCCGTCTTGAAGCCGGAAAGGTGCGTACCGCCGTCCGGCGTATTGATGTTATTGGCGAATGTCAGGATGTTTTCCTGATAGCTCAGGTTGTACTGTATGGCGATCTCGGCGATGGTCTGCGTTTTGTCTACGCTGTCGCGCACGCCGCCAAAGTAAATGGGCTTGTGCAGCGCGTCTTTGGTCTCGTTGAGATGCTCGACATACTGCGCCAGTCCGCGCGGGTAGTGGAACACGCGGTAGACCGGCACAAGCTTTGGCTCGACCGGCTCGTTCGCGTCGCCCTCGGCGGACGCTTCGGCCATGACTTCCGGTTCCAGGTCGCGCCGGTTGGTGAAGGTGAGAGTGACCTCTTTGTTCAGGTAGGCGAGTTCGCGCAGTCTGCGCTCAATGCGCTCGGCGTCGTACTGATGCTCGCCAAAGATCTCCGGGTCGGCATGCCAGTGAACCAGGGTTCCATGTTCGTCCGGTTTGGCCTTGCCGATCACCTTCAGCTTGTCTTTGGTAACGCCGCGCTCAAAGCCGATCTGGTGGATTTTGCCGTCACGCGTGACCGTGACCGTGAGCCAGTCCGCCGTGGCGTTGACGCAGGACACGCCCACGCCGTGCAGCCCGCCCGAAACCTTGTACGCGCCGCTGTCGAACTTGCCGCCCGCGTGCAGCTTGGTCAGGGCGAGTTCCACGCCGGGCATGTTGTACTGCTTGTTGATGTCTACGGGAATGCCGCGCCCGTTGTCCTGCACGGACACGCTGCCATCTTCATGGATGATAACCTCTACGCGGTCGCACATGCCGGCCATCGCTTCGTCTATGGCATTGTCGCTGACCTCGACAAACAGATGCTGCAAACCTTTGGCGTCCGTGCCGCCAATGTACATCGCGGGGCGGCGACGGACGGCCTCCAGCCCTTCCAGTACCTGGATCTGATCGCCGCCGTAGTCAGCCGTGACATGCCCGACGCTTTCGATGTTCGCCATGCTTTCGGCTTCGGCTGCGCGTTCTTCTTTGGTTCGCTTTCTGGGCGCGTCGGGATCTTCAATCAAATCGGGATCGGGGGCGGTCGTCTCGAAATTGTGGGATTTGGTCGCCACTTTAGCCATGTGTCAAAACTCCTTGGGCAGGACGGGACAGCGCAAACGTGTTCCGGCTGCTGTGCGCGCAGGTATCGCTGCATCCTCCCGGTCGCGTTACGCAGACGGTCATCGAACGTCGGGAACTGGCGCAGGCAGATACGTCAACGGCGCTATTTTCGCGGAAAGCAGTGGAGCCATAAAACCGCTTCAAATACTCTCGTAACGTGTTAATAGCTGTTAGTATTATAGCAGAAAAGGCGGCAAAAGGCAAATTTTGCGGTGGTGTAAGCGGGCAAAACGCAAATTGCTGCCCGCTTGCGCCACGCTTGTGGCCTAAACATCTGTCTGCTGATTTATTATACTCAAAGTTGTGTCGGAATAGCGGAAAGCGAGATAGGTATCCGGCATATAAAATGCCGGATAGCGGGGCCTGCGGCCAGCCGTCCTGCGGACGGGCGCAAACTTGAAGTGTCGTGCAACAACATGACATCGCCACTAAATAAGGAACAGTTCTGGTCGAAGGTACAGGCTTGTAAACAGGAATTGTCCGCAGGACAACTGGCCGCAGGCCCAAGTATCCGGCATTTTATATGCCGGGTACAAAAAGCGTGTGCGCTCTTGCTTGTTGATCTTGACAACACGGAACGAGAAAGGTATATTGTGCGTGTGCGCTGCATGTGTTTGTATTGGGGCCCATAACTCAATGGCAGAGTACCCGGCTCAAAGTAGTTTGTCTAAGTCCAAATGAGGATTGTGATGTTCGGCGTGGCAGTTGGCGCAGAACAATGTGCATTGTTCCAGTTCCACCAGTATTGACTTCCAAGTTCGATTGGATAATGAGTGCATATCCAGTTTGAATTGTTTTCTGCTTGGGTCTTTGTGGTGAAAAACGAAGGCGGAAAGGTTCTTTTTGTAACCACACAAAGAACATTGACCTCCCATAGTTTGAACAATCTGCATTTTGCGTGTTATGCCTCTGATCTGCTGGGCTTCATAAACCTGATGATGCTTGTTCTTGCATGTCGCAGAGCAGAAACGTGTCTGTCGGCCTGTGAGTTCAACATTGCAGATGACACATTGTTTGTTTGCAGTCAAGGTGTGTTTCCTCGTGGATAGGATAAACTTGTGTAGGGCCTCTATAGGCGAAAGTCCATAGATGATACCTGTCAAATTCGGGGAAACCTACGTCGCCTGGCGCGATACGGCAATCCCGAACCAAGCGCATTCCATACAGAAGGATGCGAAGGTGTAGAGACTCGACGGCAGGCACCCTCCTTTCCTGTACTATCAGGTGTAGGAAACGGGTGAAGAGAGAGTCCAGACTGCAAACTCGAAAGGGGCGGCGAAAGCTGTAGCGGTACGCATAACTGGTCAGTTGTAGGTTCGACTCCTGCTGGGCCCATCCGCAGGCAATACAGCGCGTAAAAATACGGGTGGAGCAGAATATTTTCTGCTCCACCCGTATTTTATCAAGAGATATAAGGAAATAGACATAGAAAAGCCTTGCGCGAATCAGTGAATTGTGCTATTATTTCTTCATTGCAGAATTTGGCGCGCACCGCCCACGCGCAAGCCTCTCCTGGCATGACACAGGTCATGAACTCCCTCCGTTCAAGAGCCTGCGATATTCCCCCTGACCGATGTTCTGGCAGCTTCGACGCTGTCTCGCTCATGTCCGGTCACCAGAATCTGGCCCCGCCGCCAATGACACTGCCTTGCGATGCGTGAAGAAGTTCCTGGTATGCGTTCCGCCGCGCCTGCAAACTCTTTCGGCCTCTGTTGTTGCGACGCCATCAAAACACCCTTTCCCTTGTAAAGCTTTCCCGATATATCTTTCTGAATAGCGTTGTTCGTGGTTGGTAGTCGTGGTTGTTTGTACAGACTGTCAGACGGTCTGATTCCGACTCCGCGCCCTGAGTGTAAGGATAATCGTATGAGTCGTTCCAACACAAACCGTTTCAAATCAAATCGCTCTGTAATCGCGCCGCTGACCTTTGCGCTCGCCTCCCTCTGGCTGGGGGCGCAGGCGATGCACAGGCCGCCAGGCGCCGCCGCTCGCGCCGCACAGACGCCTGCGTCCGATACCGCCCATGCCTCTGCGTCTTCCAACGATCTGCGCGACCCGCGCGAAACGCACGTAACCAACATTCGCCAGCTTACGTTTGGCGGGCAGAACGCCGAGGCGTATTTCAGCCCGGACGGCAAGCGGCTGATCTTTCAGTCGCAGCGCGACGGCAGCGAGTGCGATCAGCAGTATGTGATGGACACGGACGGCGCGCATGTCCGGCGCGTCAGCACGGGAACGGGGCGCACGACCTGCGGATTGTGGCTCAAGGACGGCAAGCGCGTCCTGTTCAGCAGCACGCACGGCAGCGACCCGGCCTGCCCGCCCAAGCCCGATATGTCGCTGGGCTACGTGTGGCCCGTATATCCCACGTACCGCATTTACACGGCAAAGGCGGACGGCAGCGATGTAAAACCTTTGTTCCCCTCAGCCCTCAAGAAGAATGCAGAACCTGGCTATAATGCAGAGAGTGTTCTGTCACCCGATGGCTCGCGCATCGTGTTTACCAGTGACAGGGGCGGCGACCTGGACATCTGGACGATGAACGTGGACGGCAGCCATGCGCGGCAGCTTACGCACAGCCTGGGCTACGATGGCGGGCCGTGGTGGTCGCCGGACGGCAAGCGCATCTGCTACCGCGCCTACCACCCGCAGACGCCTAAAGAAATCGCCGATTACAAGAACCTGCTGGCACGGCATCTGATACGGCCTACCACGCTGGATCTGTATGTAATGGACGCGGACGGGACGCATCAGCGGCCCATAACCGACGACCGGACGGCAAACATCGCGAACTTTGCGCCAAGCTGGACGCCGGATGGCAAAAGCCTGATCTACGCGTCCAACAACGCCGATCCCAAGCGCCGCGCTTTTGAGGTGTACGTGATTTCGGTAGACACGCCGGACGGCAAGCCGGGTACGCCGGAACGCATCACGTATGGC
This sequence comes from Chthonomonadaceae bacterium, assembly GCA_965277875.1. Classification (GTDB taxonomy): domain Bacteria; phylum Armatimonadota; class Chthonomonadetes; order Chthonomonadales; family Chthonomonadaceae; genus CAWFQB01. Next base: position 5,669,338 of record CBDIDV010000002.1, read on the forward strand.
GGGCAGTTCGATGGCTTTCCGAATTTCAGCCCGGACGGCAAGCGCCTGGTCTGGGCCTCGAACCGGCACGGAACCGTGCCGCACGAAACCAATGTTTTCATCGCCGACTGGATTCCCTAGCGGGCAGGGGACCGACTTCTAAGGCGCAGGCCCGCGCGTCATCTTATCGAAAGTCAGTGCCGACGATCAATACTCCCAATTCTCCACGTCTTTTCTGTGGAAAGCAGCGTTCCAATCGCTGTGGCCCATCGCGAAGATAACATGAGACGAAAGTAACATTATGCTGGAAGACATCAAAACGCTGCTGGTGGAGCGGTACGGGGAACGGTGGCTCAACAGCGTCAACAATCAGAACGGCATCGCCGAAGACCTGTCTATCTTTGAAAAGGACATCATGCGTATCAGCCGCAAATTCGGGCTGGCGGGACGCGGCATGTTTATTTCCGAAGAAACGGAAGTGGTCGCCCGCTATGAGGTCATCAAGCCGGTCAGCACGCTGTTCGATCTGGACGCCCTGTTTTATGGATGGTGGGGGCATCGCGCCTCGGAGAACATCAGCTTTGTGGAGCGCGAGATAGGCGACGACGAGATCATCTATCACTTCATCACGGGAACGCCCACGCACGGCCATAGCGGGCGCATTATCCTGATGGGCCGCGAAGTGCGCGCCGTGGTGCAAAAACGCTGGGAACGCCGCCTGAAGAAGTTGGGAATGCCAACACCCGCGCAGCCCGAAGACGCCCTGCCCCTAGACACAAGCGCCAACAATTAGCGCGCTTTAGCGCGTTGCTGGCTGGACAACTCGCTCAATGCCGAGCGCCCCGACTAAGGGACGGCCCCGCCGCCGCCCTCCTGCCTTCTTTCGTCTGACCCCGCATTTCCCTGTCTGCTGCACTGGTCGTAGATAAGGTTGCTTCCGCCTCGCCTGCTCTGTTTCACTTCTGGCTCTTGTATCGTTGCTGTTTCCTGCATCTGCACTTTTATCCTGGTTATCGTCCTCTCGAAGCGGCGAGGACGGGATTTTCGGGCTTGATTTTCGCACTCCCGACAACAATATTCCCAATCTTGCCCACATACGCGAGTTCCGGCTGCAAACGCGGCCCTACGAATGGGCGGATTTCCGCAATGTGCAGCTTCAGCCGGCGGGGGGGCGATAGGAGGCTGTCTTGAACTCGGATTTTTGGGATTGAAAGGATGAACGTGATTATCCGTGTGCAGTTCTGATCTGCTGTATAAAGGCAAGACGCCGGTTCGCAGCGCATACAATCCTGTCCATCCTTTCAATCCCAAAAATCCGAGTTCAAGACAAAATATCAAGCCGCTTGTTCCTTCGCGAGCGCGGCCCGCCACACCCACCAGATCAATAGAAATTGCAGCGGCAGGCGCAATAACCCGACGAGCGCGAACCCTGTCCAGCCGTGTACGCTCAGTTCATGCGTGAACATGTAGATGTTGGCAGGGAATACAGCCACGAGCAGCAGGATCAGGCCCCACGCGGCAAACCGACGTACCAACGGCACAAGCACACCCGCCCCGCCCAGCATCTCGAACACGCCGCTGATGTATACGAGGGCGAGCGGGTGGGGCAGGGCAGGCGGCATGATACCGAGGTAAGGGCGCGGCGCAGCAAAGTGCATCGCGCCTGCCCCGATGAAGAGCAGGGCGAGCATCTGTCGCGAGCGATTAGGGCGCGTAGATATGTCGGGCATAAAAAACGTCTTTCCGGCGGTTTAATAGCGCCAAGCGCCAAGTTTCTCCTCTGTGGATATTTCAGCATTTCGCGAACGCTAAGCGGCCATTCGTTGGATGTTTGTACTTCCGCCTTAGTGCATCGCGTCCGCTACGACGCTCGGTGACGCAGTCACCTCCAAGCCAGGTACAGGAACGCACTTGGCCCCACAAATTTGCTTGGCATAACTACCTCGCGCGATCTGCAAAGTACGATTTGCGGCTGTTTTTGCAGGCTTCTCCTAAGACACACGCAGACCGCGCCGACAAGTTCCGCAAATACCCGGCAAAATGCTTGACGGTGTCCGGTTTAGTGTGCTACAATCCCCCGTTCTATTCGCACAATAATTGTATATGCTCTCTGCTGACGACGCGACGCGGTGTACGCGCGCTTAATTGGGAAAGTCCGGTGCAAATCCGGCGCTGTGCCGCAACTGTGATGGGGTGTCTTGCCCCTCAGCCAGAATGCCAGTCGTCCGCCTGCCGTCGCTTTTTGCGGCGGCACTATCCACCGGCCTGCGAGCAACAGGCGGAAAGGTCCCCGACCGTGCTTTATTTTGCCCGGCCTGTGCCGTCTGCGACGCCACAGCGCTCTTGCCCGTCCCCTGACTGTCCTTCTGCCGATGGCCGCGCCCGCCGCGCGCCGGGTTTCACTCTAATCGAACTGCTCGTCGTGATCGCCATTATCGCGATCCTCGCCGCCATCCTGTTTCCCGTCTTTGCCCAGGCGCGCGAAAAGGCGCGGCAGGCACAATGCGCTTCCAACCTGCGTCAACTCGGCATGGCCTGGCAGATGTACGCGCAGGACTACGACGAGGTCGCCTGTCCCTCCTACAACAAGTATTGCGTGGCTGCCAACGCCTGCGTCGGCAATGCCGACGATGCCTGGGATTTCCGCCACGCGCCCGATGGAACCTGGCAGACCGGACTGCTGGGAACCTACACCAAAGCAGGGCAGATTTACGGCTGCCCGGACAATCCTTTTGCCAAGAACCCCGGCCAGCGCCCCTACAACGGCTATGGCTACAACGCCACCTACATCGGCGGCGACTACGCGCTGCCGCAGGGCGATGATCCGCCCTGTACGCTCGCGCAGATCGCGCAGCCTGCCGACACCACCCTCTTTGCCGACGCGGGCTACACCACGAATGGCCCCGCTCTGCCGGAAAACTTTCTGCGCGCCCCCAGCGAATCGCAGACCTACCTGAACTCCGGTCAGATCCACTTTCGGCACACGCGCCGAGCCAGTGTCGCGTTCGCGGACGGGCATGTTCACGCCCAATCCAATCAGCGCCCTGATCCCAACTACCCCGATTTCGGCTGGCTCTCCCTGGATGACTCGGCATACGGGCCGGGTATGCAGCCGTCCAGCGCGTATCGCCGCTGAACATGGCAGCGCGTATCGCCGCTGAACATGGCAGCGCGTACCGCCGCTGAACGGGATCGCGCTTTCGCTGTTCCAAACCGCGTTCTCACTTTTTCGCCCGATACTCTCTCCCTCCTGAAAGGAACTTTCATGTCTCGTACCCACACGCGCGGCACAATGCGTCTTAACACAAGACGGGCTGTGCTAAAATCTCTGGCCGCGCTCACGCTCGCGACTCTTTCCATCCTGCCTGCCTGCGCGCAAACCTTTGCAACGAGCGTGGTCAGCAGTTCCGGGCTTGGCTCCAACGGTCTGTACAACAATCCCGCCGCCGCGCTTGGTCAGCCCACGACGCTCATCAACGGCATCTTCGACACACCCAGCGGCACCTACCATGATTCGATGGTTTACGCGCCTTACGCGACCGATCCGGGCGGTAACAACGTGATCGTGTCGCTAGGGGCGACCGGAAGCGTCACAGTCAAGTTCGACACGCCCATCGTTCACAGCGATCAGCACTGGTACGGCGACGACTTCATCGTCTTCGGCAACAGCGCTTTTACAGCAAATTCAGCTATCACGCCGACTACGGACATGTCCCAGGTGCTGATCGGCAGCGCGGGCGGCATTTACCAGAATGGAACCCCCACAGTCAGAGTGAGCGCGGATGGCATCAACTTCACCACGCTGACCGCTCCGATCTGGTATCCCACCAATTCCTATTACTGGTCGGGAAATTATGCCGTTAATCCGAGCGGATGGGACGACAGCCGCCTGGAAGATTTCACCAAACCCATCAACCCCAGCCTGACTCCAGCGAGCTTTGGCGGCGTAACGGTCGCGTATGCGGCCAATACCCTCTATGGCGGCTCGGCAGGCGGAGCCGCCTTTTCCCTTGCCGGCGTCCTGGACGCGTCCGGCAATCCGCTTACCTCCATTCAGTACATCCAGTTCAACGGCGGAAGCGGCGGGGGCGCGTACAACATTGACGCGGTATCACGCGTTAGTTTCGCCTCCAATGCCGTGCCGGAGCCAAACGCCGCGCTGGTCTTTGCCATTGGTCTGCTGGGAGTCGGCTTTGTGCGCCGTCGAAGCCGTCAGGCATGACCCTGCTCGCCACTTTTTCAACACTTTTTCTATTGATTTTCTACTGAGGACTAACTGAGGACTAAAGGAAACAAATCGTGAAACTCAAATTTTTCGCCGTGCTGCTGTGCTTGCTCTGCGCGGTGTCTTCGGGGGCGCAGATCTTTGCGCCCAATGTCACGCAGACAATCGGCACGGGCAGCAATCTCTCGTACTTTGTCATTAACTTTGAGGACGGGCCGAACTTCGCGCACAACCCGGCTTCCGACTTTGTCTTCGGCTATCGCTGGAACTTCGCAGCAGGCAATGTCGCGCCTACCGGGGACGACATGATCCACGCGCTGTCCGCGCCGGTAACGGGAGTGGGGTTGCAGACATCGGAAACCGTTTTCAGCTTTGGCACTTTAGTCAACAGCTTCAGCTACGGTTCCCACTCTCAGACGGGCAACTACAACCTGAACCACAGCTACTGGGCATACTGGCTGAGTACGGACGCGCGGCTGGGCCAGAGCGTGTCCGACTGGACAAGCTCTGGAATCGGGGTCAGCGACCGCCAGTTGACCAACGGCTCCTACGATGGCTGGACGTTCAGCGCGCTCAACGTCACGCCCTCTCCGCTCACGCCCGCAGCCGTGCCGGAACCGGGCGCTGTGCTGTGCTTCGTCATGGGTTCGGGCGGTCTGCTTATTCTATGCCGCAAGCGTCTCCGAAAACAGCCGGAAATAACCAAAAGCAGCCCTTAGTGAGCGGAAGTAAGCGGTGGCATTCGCGTCCTGTTCTGCCGTGTGTTTCTAATATCGAAACACACGGCAGGTTTTGCTTTAGTCGCCCGCCTGTTTTTCGGCCTGGGCTTGCATCGCGGCGCGTGTTGGGGTATGCTTGCCGCGTCCTTAGCGTCCTTATCGGCAATCGCCAACATGACAAGGTTATCCATGACCCAGGCCACACCTCCAATGACCAACGCATCCCCCGACTGCATCTTTTGCAAAATCGCGAGCGGGCAAATACCCGTTCCTGCTGTGTTTGAGAACGAGGAGTTTTTCGCGTTTCGCGACCAGCATCCGCAGGCCCCGGTTCATGTCCTGCTGATCCCCAGAGCGCACTTTCCGACCCTGCTGGATATGAACGACGAAGCCCTGCTGGGCCGCGCCCTGCTCGCCGTGCAGCAGACCGCGTATGCGCTCGGCCTCGACGACGAAGGTTTCCGGGTCGTCCTGAACACCCGCGACAATGGCGGGCAGACCGTGTACCACGTTCACTGGCACATCCTGGGTGGGCGCTTCATGCAATGGCCTCCCGGCTGATAACCATCTATTCACACGGACGCCTATGCCCGAATGGATGTGATGAACGCCTATAATCCGGTCGGGTGATCAATGTAAAACGATTCAAGACCGAAGCGTTCTTCCAGATGGCGGGCCAGGGCGCGGACGCCGACCGTTTCCGTGGCGTAGTGGCCTGCGTAGAGTACGTTCATGCCCCGCTCCTCGGCGTCGAAGTAGGTGTGGTGCTGGCCCTCGCCCGTCAGGAACGTATCAATGCCGCGCATAGACGCCCGCTCGATCCAACTGCCCGCGCCGCCCGTGACGATGCCGATACGCCTGATTTGTTCCGGGCCGGTCGCGATCACGAGCGGCTCGATACCTAGCGTGTTTCGCACCCGGCTTACGAACTCCGTCCGCGTCATGCTGACATCGGCATACACGCCCAGCGGAACGCCCTCCATTTCTCCCCACAGCCCCGATACGTCCAGCCCCAACGCGCGCGCCAGAACGTGATTGTTGCCCACTTCCGGGTGCGCGTCCAGAGGCGCGTGGGACGAATACAGCGCGATGTCGTTTTTGATGAGCGGGGCCAACCGGCGATAGATCATGCCTGTAAGCGGAGCTTTCGCCCCCCAGAATAGGCCGTGATGCACGATCATGAAATCCGCGCCGCCTGCCACGGCCTGTGCGATGCTCGCCTGACACGCATCTACGGCCACGGCCACGCGCCGCACCTCGGCTTTCCCCTCCACCTGCAAGCCGTTAAACGCGTCTTTATAATCCGGCACATTGCGCGTGTCCAGATAGTCGTTCAAATAGGCGACAAGCGCGTCTTGCTTCACTATTTTGATCATGGAATTGTCTCCTTGTAAAGTTTTTACGTGACGTTAAAACAATCTTACAGGTGGCGCTAAGCAGCAGCGCGAACAGCACGAATAAACGACTATCATCAGCGTCATTGCGCGCGAAGAATAGTTCGTCAAAGCGCCATCTTATGGCGATAAACGCATTGTTTCGCGCTGATGTGCTTGTTTCCTCTCGTAACTACGGGTAAGGATACAAACGTACATCACAAACTAGATACAGCATAATCCGCCAAAAAAAGAGCAATTTTTGGTTGCATTTGGGCTGCTTCCTGTGTTATACTTACGCACGTTGGAATTGATCCGCAACGAATTGGCGGGCGATTTAAAATCGAATTTTTGACCAGGAGAAGCCACGATGTCCGACCCCGAAACGCCGGCTTTTCAAGTGGTGGATCGCCGCGCTTCCGCGCAGGCGTCCGCCCAATCCACTGAGGCCAGCAGCGCCGACACCTCTTCGCCAGACACCGGCACAAGTCCTGCCGCGCCGGTTCAGGACGCTTCCGTCAGCCACGCGAACACTGCTTCAGCGCCTGGTTCGACAGAGGATACCGGTCTTAGCGCTACCGAGCAGTTCGAGCAGGACATCCATTCGGGCGACGACATCGAGATGCCCGATCCCGCCGCCCTGCTGCCCTACGTCGCCATGCAAATGGACGTGCGCGGTCTGGCCGGTACGATGCTGGGCGTGTTCGACGCGCAGGCGTGGCGGGCGCTGGGACTGGTCGCCAACCCCGTCACCGGGCAGACCGAAAAGAACCTGCCGGACGCGCAGCTTGCCATTGACTGCGTACAGTTCCTGCTGGGCAAAATGGAATCCGCCCTGGACGACACGAGCCGCCGCGAAATGCACCGCCGCCTCAACGACCTGCGTATGAACTATCTGGCGAAGGTGCGCGAAGGTTAAACACGCTTGTATGCGCGAGCGGACGATATTTTGAATTTTTTGCGAACAGTTTTGGAACTCGAATCTATAAGATCATAAATGATCAAGAAGATGACGGCGGCAAGCTGCACCCGTACCGCTTTCGATTAAGCGGCTGCCGACCGTTGCGGTTTACATTCCCCGGACAGGGGCAAACCGGAGCAATTACAAGGAGAGAGAAATGGCGATTCGACTGGGGCCACCCCCCGGATTGGCCCGTCTGCGCCTGCAATGGCATACGACCCGCAATCAGTTCCTGCGGCAGTCGCGCGTGTGGAACGAACACATCGGTGTTCTGCGCGCCGACACGCAGGTCTGGTGGCAGCGCGTATGCCTGGCGACCCGGTCACGATTCAGCCTGCGCGAACGCGCCCGACAGCGTCAGCTTGTCGTAAAGCAGGCGCAGCTTGCCGCGTTCGAGGACAAGTACGAAGACCTTGTAGACCTGCTGTGCTGGGCGGCCAAAGAAGGCGCGAACGCAAAGCAGTCCGCGCGCTATGCCGAACTGCGTGAGTGGATGCAATCGCATTACGGCCTGCTGCGCCCCCGCCTGCGCCCGTTCCTGAACACGCCCGACAACGTTTTCGATCCTTTCGAGTGTCTGTTCGGCCCCCGCAGCCTGGATGAGGTCATCAACGACCTGGATGCTATCGAAAACGTGATACAGGCGCGGGCCGCTCTGGACGCCTATCGTGACACGGTCAACTGACGTGTTCGAGCGTTGAGGAAATTAGCGCGAACAGCCGCAATCACGTTCCGAAGAGTCGGACGATTTGTGCGTTTACGTGCAAATAGTTTGCAATAAAGGCGTGAATAGACCTGCAAACCCCTTGACATCGCAGGTGCTGTCTTCTATAATGAACGCGTCCTGCGGGGCGCGTTCTTCTATTGACTGTTTTTGTCGTTGTGTTGTCTGGTTTTTCACGTGTAGTCCTACCCTTGTAGTCCTACCCTGCTGCTCGACCCGCCAACTGCTTACGATTTGATTTTGAACATACAGGCTGTGTGACCGTTACGTTTTTTGTGCGTGCGCCTGGATTTTGTGGAGAGTGTTTTCATGCCGGACAGTCCTGCCCCCCTCAACCCCGCCGCCCCGCTGCCTGCCGATGCCGTGCTGACCCCGGCCTCTGAGAATGCGCCCTGCGCGGCCATCATACTGGCGGCGGGACGCTCCACGCGTATGCGCTCCAAGATGCCCAAGATGCTGCATCCGCTGTGCGGCCTGCCCATGACCGCGCATGTGATACGCGCCTGCCTCAGCGCGGGCGTGGAGCGTATCGTCGTGGTCGTGGGACATGAGGCCGAGGCCGTAAAGAGAGGGCTGGGCGGCGATGTGGAATACGCGCTTCAGGCGCAGCAGAGGGGGACGGGCGACGCGGTCAAGGCCGCGCACAATCTGTTGAGCGACTGGCCGGGCGCGATCCTTGTTCTGGCAGGCGACGTGCCGCTGCTCAGAGGTGAAACCCTGGCAAGCCTGCGCGCCCATCACGCGCAAAGCGGGGCCGGCGTCACGCTGCTGACCGCATTCATGGACGACCCGGCAGGATATGGGCGCGTGGTGCGCGATGCGACGGGACAGGTCACGGGCATCGTGGAGCATAAGGACGCCGATGACGCGCAGCGCGAAATCAAAGAGTGGAACCCCTCGCTGTACGCGTTCAAGGGTAAATCTTTGTGGGCCGCATTGGAGCAGGTACAGCCCGCTAACGCGCAGGGCGAGTATTATTTGACCGACACGGTCGGTGTGCTGGCACGGCAGGGCGAGCGCATAGAGGCTCTGGCTGTTGACGACGCCCGTGACGCATTGGGCGTCAATACGCGCGTGGAACTGGCCGCCTGCGACGCCATCCTCCGCGCTCGCCTATTATCCGCCCACATGCTGGCTGGCGTGTCCATTATTGACCCGGCCAACACCTACATAGATGTGGATGTGACTATCGGGCAGGACACCATCATCGAGCCGAACACGTTTCTGAGGCGCGGCACAAGTGTGGGCGAAGATTGCGTGGTCGGGCCGAACAGCCGCATCGAGAACAGCCGTATCGGGCGGGGTGTGCGCGTTTTGGCCTCGCAGGTCGTAGGCAGCGTCCTGGAAGACGGCGCGAAGGTCGGGCCGTTCGCCAACCTGCGGGCCGGCTCGCATCTGGGCAGGAACGTCAAGGTCGGCGATTTCGTCGAGGTAAAGAACGCGATCCTGCACGACGGGGCGCAGGCGTCGCACCTGACGTATATTGGCGACGCCGAGATAGGCGAGGGGACGAACATCGGTGCGGGGGCCATTACGTGTAATTACGACGGCTACCGCAAGAGCCGCACAGTGATCGGCAAGCGGGCGTTCATCGGCAGCAACTCCACGCTTGTCGCACCCATCACCATCGGCGACGGCGCGTTTATCGCCGCCGCGTCCATCGTCACGCAGGACGTTCCCGCCGATGCGCTGGCTATCGCTCGCCCCCCGACGCTGACCAAAGCGGGCTGGGCCGCGCAGTATCATGCGCGTCAGGCGCAGGCCAAAGCGCAGGCCGCGCAGTCTGCTGCCGCTGATTCTTCTACTGCTGTTTCTGCTGTTGCCCCTGCTGTGGGAGCGAACGCGCCTGACGCCGCTTTACGCATTCCTGATGCCGTTTCAAACACAGTGCCGTCTGCCTCGGACGCGCCGAACGTCCCCAAACAATGACACTGCCGACACCGCCATTGTGTATGCGCTGTGACTGTTGTACGCTATGATTGATCGCCGGAAGGATGACCCATGCAGCATTCCAATCTGCGAATTTTTACTGGAAACGCCAACCCGGAACTTGCGGCGAACATCGCCTCGGAATTGGGCGCTCCGCTGGGCGAGATCCAGGTAAAGCACTTTTCCGACGGCGAGATCAGCGTCAAGATCGAGGAAAGCGCGCGGGGGCAAGACATCTTCATCGTGCAGCCGACGTGCGCTCCGGTCAACGATAACCTGATGGAAGTCCTGATAATGATTGACGCGTTTCGGCGGGCGAGCGCGCAGCGTATCACGGTCGTGCTGCCCTACTACGGCTATGCGCGTCAGGATAAGAAGATCAAGCCCCGCGAGCCGGTCACGGCGCGTCTGGTCGCCAACCTGATTACGCAGGCGGGAGCCAGCCGCGTCCTCGCCCTCGATTTGCACGCCGGACAGATACAGGGCTTTTTCGATCTGCCCGTAGACCATCTGTACGCAGGGCCATTAATCGCGGAACATCTCGTCGCCGAGGGGCTGGCCGACGGCAGTACATGTGTGGTCAGCCCGGACGTGGGTGGCGTGGCCCGCGCCCGCGCTCTGGCCGAGCATCTGAAATCGCCCATCGCCATCATCGTCAAGCGCCGCCCTGAACCTAACAAAGTGGAGATCATGGAGATCATCGGCGACGTGACCGGCAAAACGTGCGTGATGATTGACGACATGATTGACACGGGCGGCAGCATCGTGCAGGGCGCGGAAGCCTTGATAGAGCGGGGCGCGGCTGCCGTTCACGCCTGCTGCACACATGGCATCTTGTCGGGCAAGGCCATCGAGCGCGTCGCGTGTTCTCCTCTGCGTTCCCTTATCGTCACGGACACGATCCCGCTGCCGCCGCACAAGCGTACTCCCAAAATCAAGGTGCTGTCGGTCGCGCCCCTGCTCGCGCAGGCCATCCTCCGCATCCACGAGGACAACAGCGTCAGCGAACTGTTTGAACATTACGCGGATCATTAGGACGGATGCTTGTCTTGAACTCGGATTACACGGATTGATAGGATGGACAGGATGAGACACGCTGTAAATCAAAGCTCTTTCTCGATGCATCAAATCGGAGTTGTGTACGGACAATCATGGTCATCCTATCAATCCGTGTAATCCGAGTTCAAGACAACAAATGCTAAAATGCCCCGCGCATATAAACTTGCGCGGGGCATTCAAACTTATGGTCGCTCGCGACACATAACATTTAGCGATTGTGGTTGTAGTGACGATGAGCGCGTAGTCGCTGCTGGCGGCGGTAACGCTCGTTGTTCGCATACTGCCGCGCCCGCTGATGGCGCTTGTTGATGTCGTTGTTCAGCGAGATGGCGGAATAGACCGCGCCCGCGCCGACCAGCGCACCGGGAAGTTTGTTCTTCTGCGTCAGCAACAGGGCCGCCGCGCCCGCGCCCAGGCCGAGTGTGGTATTGCGCTTGCCCTCTTCGCTCGCCCGCGCCGTCAGCGGGGCGGCGATTGTGGTCGCCATAAACGCCGCCAGTACGCCGATTGCGGCCACGCCCTTATTGGTAATCATTGTCGTTCTCTCCTCAAACGCTCTCATGGGCGTTCGTTTTATTTGTAAAATCTATATTGTCAGTCCGGGGAACGCGTCAGGACATTCTCATGCCGGTCTGCAATAGTCAACTTCTAACATAGCAACCGACGCAAGCCAGGCACGATATGTTCCCGTGCTATGCGGGCGGGCTGTCACATTTCGCTACATCCAGCGATTTCCCGTACATTTACAGAATACGTACCTGATACGCTCTTGTGACATTAAATTGCGCCCATTCGAGTGTCGCGCCGTGCTTCGCGCCCTGCCGCCCCTTCGCAAGAGCAGACTTCACGCAGGAACTGACAGCCCACAACGCGAACCATGACCCGAAGAAACATTACAAAAGAAGTATTGGCATGTTTTACCTTATGATGGAGCGGATGACACGGATAAACGCAGATGCTTCAAAAATAATTCAAATGCTAATCCAATATGTTAATCCGTGTCTATCTGCTTCATCCGTGTCATCAGCGGTAAAGCATCCCGCCGCATCTTAGAGGAGAAAACTTATGGCACTTTCGGGCGCGCAGATCGCGCAGGATCATGTGGCGCTGCTGGCAGACATCGCGCAGACCGACCCGACACAGGGGCAGGGCGCGTTCTGGTGGCTGGGGCAGCATACGTTTATCGTCAAGGCGGGCGGCAAGACCTTTTACTTCGATCCCTGGCTGGCCGACTGGCCCAGCCGTCAGACGCCGCCCCTGCTTACGCCGCAGGAAGCGCAGTATGCTGATTTCGCGCTGATTACGCACGGGCATGGCGACCACCTGTGTCCCGAAACCCTGCCGCACATGACTACGGCGTCACCCGATGCCCTGTTCTTCTGCCCGCACACCGAGGCCGAGCGCATGATTAAAGAGGCCCAGGTTCCCGCCGAGCGCCTGCACCCTCTGAATGCGGGCGACGTGTGGGAGGCGGACGGCGTCAAGATCACGGCCATCAAAGCCAAGCACGAGACGTTCGATGAGCATCCGACTCTGGGCTTTCCGTTTTTGGGCTATGTGGTCGAGACGGGCGGCGTGACGATCTATCACGCGGGCGACACCATTTTGTACGACGGCCTGCGCGACACATTACAGCAGTGGCCGCGTATGGACGTGATGTTTTTGCCCATCAACGGGCGCGACGCGGAACGCTATACCAACAATTGCCTCGGCAACATGACGTTTCAGGAGGCCGTCGAGATCGCGGGCGACCTGAACGCGGGGCTTGCGGTTCCCGCGCACTATGATATGTTCGTCGGCAATCAGGAAGACCCTGCGAAGTTCACGCACTACCTGGCGGCAAAATACCCCCATGTGCCTTCATGGACGGGCAGGGCGGGCGAGCGCGTCCTGTTCGCGGCCCATCCATGACCCATAGCAAAGCTGAACCGGGCAGGCAGGATGCTGAGGAATACATTGTCAGTGTTGAAGCGGCAAAGGATGCGCTTGACAGGGCGGCGTCGGCAGAAGGGGCGGAGCAAACCGGGACGGGGGCGGACATTCGGGCCGAAAATGGGGCGCAGGGCGGAACCGTCTGCGTGATCGTCAATCCACGGGCGGGCGGATGGCGGCATGTTAAATCGTCGGCGCCCGCCGCCGCACCCGCCGCTCTTGTGACCGACTGGCTGCTTTGCCACAATCGGTACAAGCCCGATCAAGTGCAGGTGCATCTATTGCGCGAGGCCGGCGCGGGCGCAGCGCTGGCCCGTTCTGCCCTGGACGCAGGCTGTCGCGCAATTGTGTCCGTGGGCGGCGACGGCACGTTTAACGACGTTTTGCAGGGCGTGATGGCGAGCGGACTTAATGAGGCTGTGACGCTGGGCCTGATACCGATGGGAACGGCGAACGTGCTGGCGGGCGTTCTGGGCCTGCCGCTCGATGACCCGCGCGGCGCGGCCCGCGTTATTTGTGCGGGACACACGCGCAGCATAGATGTCGGGCGGACGCAGACGCGCTGGTTCGCGCTGGCGGCGGGGATCGGGTTTGACGCCGAGGCCACGCGTCGGGTCAGCCCCTATTGGAAGCGGCGCGTCGGCGAACCGGCGTATGTGGTATCGGCGGCAAAACTCGCGCTGCGCTACCCGCGTCATGCAATCCGCTTAGTATGCGACGGCGGGCCTGCTCAGGCGTTCGACGCGTATCTGGTCGTGGTCGCGAACGGCGGGCAGTACGGCGGGCGGTTTCGGCTGGGCGCGAACGTGCTGCTGGATGATGGCCTGCTGGACGTATATGTGTGCGAGCGATCCGGCCTGTTGGCGGCAAGCGTACTACGGCACGGCCTGGCCCTGCTGCGAAACCGCTTCGAGGGCGTGGCCGGGGTGCGTCATTTTCAGGTGCGCGATGTCGTCATAGAGGCCGACACGCCCCTCGCCATACACCTGGACGGCGACGCGGCGGGTTTGACACCTCTGCATGTTCGCGTCGTGCCGAACGCCCTGCGCGTTTGTGTGCCGACAAAGGGCGATTAGCCGCAAAAAAAGCGCAAAGGAACGCAAAGGTTAAGGACTCGGTTGAGTATTCTACTTCAGTCGAATGGCGGTCGCTTGACTGAACGCGTGCAGAGATACAAGAGGCAATTATGAGAAGACGTGGCGCTCGCAGTGTAACCGGAATCAACGTGACTGGAATCAACATTCGGCGCGTTTCCGCTATTGGATCGCTGCTTTTCACCTGCTGCGGCCTGTGCATGGCGATTGGCGTCATGGGCAGCGAGGCGGGACAATCCAAAAGCGTTCGGGGCAGCGAGCCGCCTTTGTTAAGCGGCTGGCATGACGAATTCAACAGCGCGTCGGCGCGAGAATGGCAGTGGCTGCCACCACTGGGACATGCCGACGTGTCTGCGCCGCGCAAAGGCGTAGTGCGCTTGACGCTGGGCGACCGCGCCCAATCCGACAGCCACAACGCCCAAACCTACTACTGGGCTACTGCCGCCCGCTATGCGAATGTAGACCTCGACCTCTATCCCATTCTGGCCGTGCGCGTACCGGCCCTGCACGGCCCGTCCACATGGTGGGACGTGACCGTCAACGAGTACGTAGGCGGCGAGCATCACGGCCCCGACCGGGGCTTGGCCCTCAAACCCGCCACCAAACCGGGCCTGCTCCTGTTCGATGTCGCGCAGGCGGCAGGACTGACCGGCAAAAAGCAGCTGCGTATTCGGCTGAACGTTGCCGGACTGGAAAAAGGAGATTGGGCCGAATACGCCTATGTGCGCTTCCTCCGCCGTGAGGATGTGGCGCGATTACAGCAGAACCCCGACACTCAGACCGTCGTACCCTGAACGTTCGCGCTTGTCGTTGACTGCGGGGCGTTGAGCGTCCGGCTGGCGCGGAACGCAAGGTTTGAGATACCCACTGCGAGGGCCGCAAACAGAATACTTGCGCCGATGTCGAGCGGGGAATGCAGGCCGCTCACGATGCGGGCGCAGGCAACGGCAGCCGCGAACAGGCCCGCGAGCAGCGACAGGGGCATGGCCCTTTGCCCAAGCAGCAGGAACGCGCAGGTGAACGCCAGAAGCGTGTGGTCGGACGGAAAGCCGTTGTCGGCCTCATGCGGTATGAGCGGCGTAAAGTGATGGGCCACAAACGGGCGCGGCTCATTGTACAATGCGCCGCCGGTCTTGGCGAGCGCAATGGCGATGACGCCCGCAAGGAGGCCGCGCCGCACCAGAATACGCTGCGCTTCACTGCCCGCCCGCCAAAACTCCCACACCAATAACAGCAGGGGAACGACGATCAGGTACTTGGCCGCGATGATGGTTAATTGTGTCATGGCAGACTACCCGGCCAGTTCTTTCGCAAGGTTGGCAAAACCCGCGTTCGTGGCCTCGACAAGACGGGCGTGCAGGGTGGCGTTGGACGCGGCCAGCATACTGCCGAAGTTCGTCTCCGAGGTGTCCAGCAGTTTCCAGTCGGACATGTCGCGGCCCCAGGCGTCTGTAAGAATGCCGCCCGCTTCCTTCAAGATCAGGGCCGCGCCCGCGATGTCGTAGCCGTACAACCCCAGCATCCGCCCGTTGCCGTACTCCTTGAACTGCTGGCGGGTCTGCGGGAAATCACGCAGCAGCCTGTTCCGCACATCCACGACGCCTGCAAGCTGCCCCGTGCAAAGCCGCGTCAATTCAAACGCGCTGCTGTTCAGCACAAAGAACCCGCCCTTGACGGTCGTGGGATTGGCGACATCGCGCATCGCCCGAAACAGCAGGTCGAGAGGCGCGGCGACCACTTCCATCGTCCACGCCATGCTGGGTATTTCGTGTGTAGGGGAGAGAAACGGCGTGACCGCTTTGCCGTCGCCGTCCACGATCTCCATGCCGCCGCCCCGCTCCGCAGACAGCGTGAGATTGCTCTTGATCTCCGTGATGCCCGCATAGCGCACATCGGCGAGCGTGGGTTCCGGCTTATAGTCCGTCCACGCCACGGAAACGACGCACGCCTCGAATCCCGCAATCGCGCCCCGCGTACCGTCAATCGGGTCAATGATGAGGATGCCTTCGGGCGTTCGATCCTCAAACGGGTGGATTAGTCCCCGGTCTTCCGAGTAATACGCGACGTTCAGATCGTTGTCAAGAATGTACTGCTCGACCGCATTCTCGGCGATGTCGTCAATGTCGAATGTGGCGTCGCCACTGTTGGCGATGCCGGTCACTTTACGCGCCCGCCACGTTCCCAGATGCGGAAACACGGCGGCCTTGACGTGCGCGGCCAGGGCGCGTATACTCTCCTGCGGGGTCATGTCAGCTCCTTGCGAGATAGTTGCTTGTTGTCTGTTGTCTGTTGGTTGGCGATGCGCGGCGCGTTGTACAGCGGCGACAATGGCCTGCGGGTGAACTATCGTATGTTCTTGACTGTTTGTTTGAATGCCGCCTGTATGTTGTAGAGGAACAGAGAAGGCGAAACGTAGAGTATCATATCAGCAGAGAAAATTCGGCGGCGTTCGGCAGTCGGGCAGGCATTCCATTACCGAGCAGAGAGCGCTAAGTACATATCGGGTCTGCGCCTTGCTTTGCGCCGTGACATGAAAGGGTTTATTATTCGCAATGGTACATAAAATGATTATTATCGGGTCGGGGCCGGCGGGCTATACCGCCGCGCTGTACGCGGGCCGCGCCAACATCAAGCCCCTCCTGATCGACGGCGGCGTGGGCATGGGACAGGAGATGCTTGGCGCGGGCGGGCAGCTGATGATAACCACGGAAGTGGAGAATTATCCCGGCTTTGAACACGGCATCAATGGCCCCGAACTGATGCAGATCATGCGTAAGCAGGCCCTGCGCTTTGGCACGGAAGTCGTGGAAGACCTGGTCACGCGCATTGACCTTTCCGAGCGTCCCTTCAAAGTGTGGGTAAACGAGACGCTGTATCAGGCGCGCACCATCATCATCGCGACGGGCGCGTCCGCCAAATGGATCGGCCTGCCCGAAGAAAAGCCTGTCTGGGAAGGCGGACTGGGCGGCGCGGGCATTTCGGCCTGCGCGACCTGCGACGGCTTTTTCTTCAAGAACAAAGAGATCGCGGTGGTCGGCGGCGGCGATACCGCCCTGGAAGAAGCCATCTATCTGACCAATCATGCCAGCAAGGTGAGTGTCATTCATCGCCGCGATAGCCTGCGCGCCAGCAAGATCATGCAGGAACGGGCGTTCAAGAACCCCAAGATCAACTTTGTGTGGGACAGCGTCATCGAGCGCATCCACGATCCCGCCGCCAAGCGGGTCACAGGTATCACGCTGCGTAACCTCAAGACCGATCAGCGCAGCGAAATGGACTTGCAGGGTGTGTTCGTCGCCATCGGCCACAAGCCCAATACGGCCCTGTTCGCAGGCCAGCTTAACATGGACGCGAACGGCTACCTGATTACCGAGCATGACGTGCGTACCAACGTCTACGGCGTGTTCGCGGCGGGCGACGTGCAGGATCACGAGTATCGGCAGGCGATTACGGCAGCGGGGTCGGGCTGCATGGCGGCGATACAGGCCGAGCGCCTGCTCGAATCCGAGGGCGACACCGACATCCTGGAAACGCCCACCAACTGGTAGAACCGGAAAGACAAACACAGAGAACAGAAGCAGGGTTTATTAGTGTTCGCCGCCGGTTATTGGCGCGGTTGATCCTGACATTCCGCCGCCTGTGGGCGGTGTCGTTGGGGCGGGCTGGTCGGATGTGCCGGTTTGAAGCTGCGCCCGCATCAGTTCGATTACGGTCTTGTTGTTGTCCTCGCTTATCTGCGCGACGACCACGCTGCCCCTTCCGTCGCTGCCGGACAGGCTGACCTTGCGCTTGCCGTTGGCGAGTTTTTCCTCGCGTGGCTCGGCGGGCCGCGCCATCCCGCTCGCGTCGGTTTCTTTGATGCGCTGTTTGTAAAAGTCTACGACGCTGTCCAGGGCATCGGGGGTTTCCAGCAGGGCCATCGGCATCGTCGGGTCTTTCTGCGGAGGAACCGGAACGCCGTTTTCGTTGACATAAGTTTTCGCGCCGGGATAGATGGGCATTCCCACTTCGGCCTCGGTGGGCGGCGGGATTAGGACGGCAAGCTTCTTTGCGCTCGCGTCGGCTTTAGGGGCGTTGGGCAGGCTGACGGTCTGGCGCGTGTCCGCCTTTTCGCCCGGCTTGTCGTTGCAGCCCGTCAGGGCAAGGCAGCACAGCGACGCGGGCAGAGCGGCAAGCGTCCACAGGCGCGCAGAACGCGAAATGCGTAGAGAACAACGTTTATGAGCGGTACGTGCAAAGTTCATGGCGGAATGGTATCTCCCGGCGGCAAAAGGCGTGTCGGCCTGACAGGACAGCATACGAGAGTGCGCGTCGTCAGGGCCGGCCCGCATCTTTTTGTCTGGCGTCTTTTCATTGGGTTATCGGCGCATCGGCGGCAATAGTGTAGCGTTCCGGTCGGGCGTCTGTCAAGGGCGGGGCGGATGACACAGAGCCGGCGCATCTAAATGTTGGCGTATATTCCGGGTACTTCCAACCCGTGGGCTACTTAGATGCGCCGTCCCTGGCACATGACAACGCCGCCCGCAGGGGGCTTGACAAAGTTTCCCCTGCCGTGTATGCTTACGGGCAAGATGAACTCATTGTCCGTTCCCCTTATTCTTGATGCCGCCGAAACGTCCGTGCCGGCAGATTCGCCTCTGATTGTCACTGGACGCCCGCCTGCCGCCCCGGTCCCGCAGTTCAAGATGACCGCGTTTGAGGGGCCGCTCGACCTGCTGCTGCACCTGATACGCGCCAATCAGGTTGACATTTACGACATTCCCATCGCCACGATCACGCAGCAGTACCTGGACTACATGGAGTTGTGGGAGGCGCTTGACCTGACGGTCGCGGGCGAGTACGTGCTGATTGCGGCTACCCTCATCGAAATCAAGTCGCGCCTTCTCCTGCCCAAGGCTAAACCCGCCGACTTGGAAGACGAGCCGGACGACCCCCGCGCCGAACTGGTGCAGCGACTGCTGGACTATCAGCAGTATCAGCAGATGCTGGACACGCTGCGCGTCTGGGAGGAGCAGCGTCGCCACATCCATTTTCGGGGCGCGCTGGAAAACACGGACGACTACATCCTGCCCGTGCCGTCCGGCGAGGCGAACGTCCACCAACTGTATCACGCCCTGCACAGATTGCTTGTCGCGGCGGGCGTGGACGAGCGGCCTGTTACGTCCGTGACGCCGCGCCGCCGTCTGAGCCTGCGCCTGAAAATGGCCGAGATCGCGCGCAAGATCGAGCGGGCCGAAGCAGACGGCCTCAATTTTGACAGCCTGTTCGATCTGCCCTGTCCACGCTACGATATCGTGCTAACGTTCCTTGCCCTGCTGGAACTGCTGCGACATGGCCGCATCCGCTGCGAACAGCCCGCTTTGCACGCCCTGATATGGCTGTACGCTATAATCGACGAGGCGGGGGAATGATGGAAGAGGAGACAAGGAGACAAGGAGATAAGGAGAATGGGGAGAATGAGGAGAGCGCGGATACAGCGCTGCTTGCGGTATTCTCACCTCCTTTGGATACGGCAGGTTCGGGGAAAAACGTGGCAGGCGGCGTCCCCGCGCTATCGCTTCTTTTGCCCTCGGCTTTGCCTATGACAGCGTCGCTGGAATGCTTGCTGTTTGTGGCGGGGGAGCCGGTTCCTTTGTCCGACTTGGCGCGAGCGCTGGAACGGGACGAGAACGAGACCGAGGCGGCCCTGCGCGACCTGCAAATTCATCTAAGAGAGCGGGACAGCGGTTTGCAGCTGCTGCGTATCGCGGGGGGCTGGCAGTTCGCCACGCGGCCTGAATATGCGCCCGTCGTGGCGCGGATGCTGGCACGGGGCGCGAACAAGCTGTCGCGGGCCGCAATGGAAACGCTCGCCATCGTCGCGTACCGGCAGCCTGTGACCGCGCCGGAAATCGAGGCCGTGCGCGGCGTATCCGTTTCGGGCGTACTGAAGACCCTGCTGGAACGCCGTCTTATCACCGAGGCGGGCCGCAAAGCCGCGCTTGGACGCCCTATGCTGTACGTCACCACGCCCGACTTTCTGCACTATTTCGCCATCGCCGACATCTCCCAACTGCCGCCCCTGGAAGCCGACGCCCCGATCCCGCCGCCCGTAAGCGCCGAGTCCGTCACGGACGGGCGCAGCATTCCCATATCCGCCGACATTCCCCCGCTGGTTCTTTCCTCGGAAGCAGACGAGGAATAGTTTCCGTTTTCCTGCTGAAAGCGCTGGTACACTGCGGCGGAAGTCTGCGGGTGTAGTCCGGTATATAAAATACCGGATATCAGGGCTGCGGCCAACTGTCCTATGGACGAGAAATCACCCGTGTATTTACGCCGTGATGTACCAGACCTTATAGCGGCTCCGGTTCGTGCAACAATCGGCTTAATCCAGCGGCTCACCGGCGCGCAGTCGGGCGTAGATGGGGTTGGGAAAGGGCGCGTCGTAGGGTTCCGTGCCGTCTAGGCCCAGCGCGAAATACAGAGTCGCGAACTGGCCGTGCTTGTAAATGGTGTTCTGGATGATATGCAGCACAAATCCGCGCACGTTCATTCCAAACGCGTTGAACTGACTGCGCGGCGCGTCCATCTGTTCGGGAGTAAGGCTCATAATCAGTGCGCGCCATGTTTCGGCCTCGGCCTCCAAAAGATCGCAAAGCGCCTGCTGCGTGTCGGGCAGGGCGGGAACGTCTGGGTGCTGCGCGGCGTCCGCTTCCAGAATATGCTGCCGGTCGCACACAAGCCACTGCCACGCGTGTTCCGCCAGGATTTTGGGGGAGGGGGCGCAGGGTTCGATCTGCCACGCCCATTTGTCGGCAGGAACCATACGCAGCCGCTCCGAAAACTCTCTTAAATGCCCATATAAGAGGCCGACGTACACTTGATTTTCGGTTTTCGGGTTCATAGGCTTGCTCTCTCCTGATGCTGGCTATGCCAGAGTCAGTGTAAGTTCCTTGCCGGACTCCAGCACGAGGCCGGGGGTGAAGGTAACAAGGACATGGCCGTCCTGCATGGTCACGCCTGCCGCGATTGCTTTGCCGTTGTGTCTGGCAGTCGCTTTCGTGTATTGGCCTTGCAGGGCGAGCGTGTTCAGTTTCAGCCGGCCATGCCGCACAAGAAGGCCGGCCGTGAGAGTTTTGTCTGCGCGTTTCTGGCGAAACGTACCCCAGCCTTCGGCGGACGTGAACGGGGCTTGAAAGTCGTCGGGGGACAGGCGCGGCGCAAAACCGATATGACCGCGCGGGCCATGATAGGTAAAGCCGCAGGCCGTGACGAACGAGCCGTAGCTCGCCATCGCCCGCGAATAATGGTCGCTGCACTCGATCTCATTATAAGGGTTGCGGCGGCTTGCGTGATAGCGGTCGTGAATGGCGCGGGTCACCGCCAGGCCGTGCAGCGTCTGCCCCTCCGCAATCATGTGGCTTGCCGCCTGATGCTCGAAGCCGCTCATACACTCATTAAAATAGCCGAACTGCCAGTCCTTGACGTTGCCGAACGCGCCGGGTATTTCTTTGGGATTCGCGGCCATAATGAGTCCGCCGTCGCCCGCGATAGCGTAAGGCCGTCCGGCACGGTTTTTGCGCCGGAACGGCCCGACATCCGGGGCGAAGTTGTATTTGTATAGCGCTTCTAAGGCGCTCAGGGTCTTGTCACGATCCAAAATGCGTTCCAGGCCGACCTGCCACGCCCACGACTGCCCGTGTACCTGATCTATGTGGCATGTCTGGTACGTGCCGAGATCCTGCTCGTGTCCGGGCGCGGGACGCTGAATGAAATACTCGCCGTTGTACAGTTCACCCTCAATGGCGCGGCGGGACTGCTCAAAGCGTGTGGCGCACAAGCGGGCAAAACCAGTGTCCCCAACCTCGCCCGCCATGATTTCACACGCTTTTAGCGCGGCGGCGTACAGTGAACTCAGCCATGCGATCTTGCCCCACCAGGCCGCGTCCAGGGTGTTTTCCTGCGCGCCGTCGAGCAGGCCGTCCCCGTTGCTGTCGTGGCGTATCATAAACTGCATCGCGCCCCTGACGTTGGGCCAGATGCGCCGCAGAAAACCGTCGTCCGCGCTCATTTGATGCTCGCGCAGGACACCTAAAATCCGCCCGCACTGCCCGTCTACGGCGGGGCCGGTGTTTTCGCCCCGGTAGCGGATCATGCCCGTGGTCGCGTCGAAGGCCGCGCCGAAGTCCACGCGCTCGCGCACGATGCGTTCCAGTTCGGGAAAGACGCGCCCCATCGCCTGCGCGTAATGCCAGACATGCGTACACGTTCCTTCGCAGCATCCCACGCCCTCCCATCCCCAAAAGCGGCCCGTGCCGAAGCGATGGGCCGTGCTTGTGGCAAGTATAGACGTGTTGACAAACGTTCGATCCAGGAACCAGTGTGGCAGGGTCGAGTCGTACCACGTCGCGTGCCAGAGTTTCGTGTCCCGGCTCAGGCGTTTGCGTTCGCGGGCAATATACGCGGCCACGGCGGGCGCGTCCGCAAACCGCTGCGCGTAATAGTTGCCGCTCGGCGCGTCGGGAACGGGCAGGCCGCTGTTGGCGAAGTGCCACGCGACAACGAATGTCACGGTCTGCGACTTGCCGGGCGCGAGTGTCAGGGATTTCGTGATCGCGCCGACGAGTTTTTGATCGGCGATGCGGCTTGCGCTGTCATTCTTTGCGCCCGCGAACATAGCATCCGCCATGTCTCGCGTCGGATTGGCTGCATTTGCGCGTGAGGTGTCGGCATCTACGATTGGGCCGGTATTTTGCGCGCCCGCCACTGTAACCGTTGCTATATTGGCCTTACCCGTGCCGCCTTCCAGCAGGGCCAGGGCCATGCTGCCCCAATCGCGGGCCTGTTCCAGCGCGACCATATTGCGCGGCGTGTCGGTCTGCACAATCTTGCCAACGCCGATATGACCCCATGCGCCCGTTCCCCGGTCGTATATTTCAAGATGCGCCTGTTTGCCGGCCAGACCGCGCACATCGAACGTGTCATAGCGCATTCGGTTGTTGTCCTGGCCCGCAGCGCGGCGCACCGTTTTGCCGTCCACGACCAGACGCAGGCCGACCTCCTCGATGTTCGCGCCGCCCCCGATCCAGAAAGCGATACAATCGCGCTCAATGGCAAATGTCGGCCCGGTCAACAATCCTATGTTGTTGTCACGCGAGACGCTGTTTGTGCCGGGGGCGGCGGCGTGAGAGTTGACCACGCGCCCGCCGTCCCCGCCCAGATCGCCCTGATACGCGGGAACGTCCTTGCGGGCGACCGGGCCGGTCCCGAACGCCGTGCCTTCCACCTTCCACCCACCCCAATCGGCGCGTTCCCAATCATCTACAGGCACATCGGGTCGCGCCACATTCCTTGTTTTGGGCGGCGTTCGCTCAAACCGCGAACTCAGCAGCGTGGCCCGCCCGCTTGACTGTATGGCGTTGACGCGCTGCCCATCCCCCAAGCGCGCGGAAAACAAACTCGCCCCGTTTTGCAGCCAGCCGCCGACCTCCAAAGTCACGGCCTTGTCGCTCGTGTTCGTGAACGTGAACTCGCATAGGGTTGCGGGCAATCCCGAATCGTCGGCATTCAGCGGTATGAAAGGGGAGTAGGCGGTAAGATGCGCCTTGACGGGGCAGGCCGGGTCGGTATACGTCACCATGCCCAGCGGGTATTCGCCCTGAAATGTGATGTCCGTCCATCCGCTCGCATCCAGTGGCCGCGTCTGCCCATTCACGCGCAAGGCAAAACCCTGCGCGAGCGGCGAGGCGGGAACAGCGGGCGACACATAATTGGCCCCGTTTTGCGTGTCCACGCTCCGCTCGTCGCCATACCCGCTGAAGGCGACGCTGCGCGGCAGGATGCCGTTCTGATTGGCGTTGAAGATGTCCCACAGCCACAGTCTGCCGTCGCCGCCCAGATATAATGTGCCGCAGCAGATGCCGCCGACCGGCATTCCGATGTGGCGCAGTTCGTCCCGCTTTTTGGCGTACAGCGTCGGCCCGCCCCGCTCGGTCAGCGACCGCACCCATTCGGGCCGCAGTTTCTTGTCAGCAGGTATCAGCCGCTCGAAGTCTGTGGCGTCGAACGGCCCCGCTATGGCGTTGATGGGTAGGGCGTCTAATGCCGCTGCGGTCAGCGCCAGCCCGGAAAGCGCGATAAAGTCGCGGCGCGGCAGCGCGCCCGGCGCGGGCAAACCTGCTGCTTTACTGCGCGCGTCAGGCGTGGCGGACACATCGTTGTGGCTCATGGGATCATCTGCTTTCTACGTAGGCGTTTAGCCCTATCCAAGTTCATCCTATATACCGGCGCTTACTCGTGGGAATGTTCCTGTGTATCACCGCGCTGGCCTATGACGGGGTTGGATTTTACAGCCTGTTCTGCATCTTGTGACTTTTTCTTTGCGCTCCGTTCCAAAAACGGCCCCAGCGGATAAATATGCGTATAGCTCGATACCATCTCGGCGTTCGCATCGAATTTGCCGCCTAGATAGACAGTTGCCTCACGTAGAGACAGCGCCATGAGCTTAGAATACATGCTCCATTGCGTATACCCGGAACCTGAAAGCAGTTTCCGGTTCTGCTCTTCTATTCGCTTGTCGTAAGGCTTGTCTAAAAGCCACACACGAAAACGAAACTCCCCGGCCACATTGGTCAGTGCGGCTAAACGGGGCAGGTGAAGCGTCGAGCCAAAAAAGACGGATACAAACTCCTCAGCGCCTCCTGAATTGTCGCTAACGACCTTCCCCGCGAGGATGACAGATGGCGGACTGCTCTGTCCTGGCGTGACGGAAAAGTTGCATATGACAGCGCTAAATTGAGGTTTTATTACCCTAACGATCTGAACGGTCTTGTCGATCTTGATGTCGGCGCTGGTGCTGGAGATATTCGGGTCGAGACGGTCAGGGCTGATCCAAAGGCTGGACATCAGCACAGTGGCGGCGGTAATCAAGTAGTTGTGCATGGAAGTGTTCTCCGTTTGCCGTCAGGTTATTATTTTCTGCTGAACGCTGTCCATTAGGCCTTTCAGGTTGATATGGTTGATGTCACGTAATTATATGACGTGGCCTGCCGCATGTCAATAGCATATTCAGCAACATTACCCCGGTCACAACACAAATTTAACATTGCCTTAACGTTATTGATGAACCGTTGATGCAATAATAAAAGCCCTATGCGCCGTTCACAAGGCGAGACGTTCACAAGGAAAACCAATGCCCAACCCACGCACTGTTCGTAACCTCAGCCTGCTGCTGCCGCTTGGCGCGGGACTTGTCTATGGCGGGCTGCGCCTGAGCGCGCGACCCGCGCAAAAGACGATGGAAAAAGCCATCATCGGCAGACAGGCCGACGGCACGTATTTTGTTCCCACGGGGCAGACGCTGGCCCCGGCAGGCCGCAATCTCACGTTCGCGGGCCGGCCCGTGGACATGGCGCTGCGCCCCGACGGCAAAATCCTAGCCGTGATGCTGGCGCGCGAGGTGCGCCTGCTGGACACCGCAACGGGACAGTTTCAGGATGTCGCGCTGCCCGGAACGCACAGCTTTGGCGGCATCGTCTGGTCGAAGGACGGGCGGACGCTGTATACCACGGGGAGGGCGCAGGTTCAGGAAGACGACCCGCAGACGGGAGTGGTGTTCGTGACACGCTTCGATGAGATGGGCAAGGCCACGCCCCAACCCGCCATCTCCTTTGCGCTCAAGTCGCGCATCATGCCCAACCGGCAGGCCAAAGACGCCGACCCGTGCGGTCTGGCCCTTGCCCCGGACGGCAAAACCCTGTATGTCACGCTGTTCAACAACGGTACACTGGCCGCCGTAGATCTGGCCTCCTACAACCCGCAGACCGGGGCCGCCAAGTTCGTCGAAACGCCGGTCGGCAGTTCGCCGGAACGCGTCGTGGTCAGCGCAGACGGCACGAAAATATACGTTGCCAACCGGGGCGGCAAAACACCCCAGACGGGCGACACCACAGACACGCAGGACCCCGTTGTCGTAGATCCCGAAACCTACAAGGTGGCGACCGGAACCCTCTCTGTTGTGAGCGCCACGCAGATGACAACCGATGCCGCGCGGGCCGTTGCCAAAACCATCAATGTCGGACTGCAGCCCGCCGACCTGCTGCTTTCCCCGGACGGCAAGCGCCTGTTTACGGCCAATGCTAACGCCGAGACCGTGTCGGTCGTCAGCACGGACGAGGATCGGGTTGTCGAGACCATCCCCACCAGCCCCGCGCCCGGTCAGCTTGCCGCGAGCAGTCCCAACGGCCTGGCGCTCGCCCCGGACGGGCGAACGCTGTACGTCACGCTGGGCGGCGACAATGCCGTCGAGGTCATGGCATTAGATACCACTGCGGGCGGAA
The DNA here is from genome assembly GCA_965277875.1 of Chthonomonadaceae bacterium. Classification (GTDB taxonomy): domain Bacteria; phylum Armatimonadota; class Chthonomonadetes; order Chthonomonadales; family Chthonomonadaceae; genus CAWFQB01. The sequence goes on from CBDIDV010000002.1 coordinate 5,695,650, forward strand.
ACGCGCCCAAAACGAGCATCGCGGGCCTGATCCCGACCGCCTGGTTCCCGCTAGGCGTTACTCTGGGCGCAAACGGCAAAACGCTGTACGTCGCCAACAGCAAAGGCATCGGCTCGCTGGGCGCGACCGTCACCCGGCCCCGCGCCACGTCCGGGGCCGCTACGCCCGAAGCCGGGCCGGGCGGAACCGTAGAGGGCGCGAATTTTGCGGGGCATAGCGTGTATGCCGTTCTGGGCAGCCTGGGCATCGTGGACGTGCCGGACACGAAGACGCTGGCGCAGTACACGGCGCAGGTAGCGCGTAGCAATCGCTTCGACCGCATGGAGGCCGCGCTGAACCAGAAGCCGGACGCGTTCTGGTCGCGTTTCAAGCATGTCATACTCGTCATCAAGGAAAACCGCACGTATGACCAGGTGTTCGGCGACATCGTTCTGCCGCCCGGACACGTCGGCGGCGATCCGAAACTCGTGATGTTCGGCGCGAAGATCACGCCCAATCAGCACGCCCTGGCCCACGAGTTCGGCCTGTTCGACAACCTGTATTGTTCCGGGGCCATCAGCGCGGACGGACACCACTGGCTCAACGAGGCGTTCGCGAGCGACTACTCGGAACGCGCCATGAACATGTATCCCCGCTCGTATCCCTGCTGCGGGACCGACCCACTGGTGTACGCGGGCAACCCCTTTATCTGGCAGGCCGCGATGCAGGCGGGCCGCACGTTCTACAACTACGGCGAGTTCGCGCCCCTGCCCAGCATCCAGCGTCACAGCGACAACGGGTACAACGCTAAAGTCGAGATAACCGCCGACCGCAACGAGGACGTGGCCCACTGCGAGCGCATTCTGGCGGATTTAGAGGGCGATAAAAAGCCGCTGGCGCAGCTTACGACAATCTGGTTCCCCAACAATCACACGTCGGGAACGCGGCCCGGCGGCTACACGCCCGAATCCGATGTCGCCGACAACGATCTCGCGGTCGGCAAACTGGTAGACGCGATTTCGCACAGCAAGAAATACTGGCAGGACGAGCCGACCGCGATCTTCGTCATCGAGGACGACGCGCAGGGCGGACTGGATCATATCGAGGGGCATCGTACCACGGGCCTGGTCATCAGCCCGTACAATCGGCGCAATCAGATCAGCAGCGTCAACTACAACCAACTGAATATGCTGCGAACTATCGAATTGATATTGGACATCAAGCCGCTCAATCAGTTCGACGCCGCCGCCCTGCCGATGCGCGGCGTGTTCGAGGACAGGGCCGACTTCCGGCCCTACGCCGTCCTCAAAAACGAGATCGCCCTGAACCTGAAAAACCCGCCGCTGAAACGCCTGACCGGAGCAGCCCGCAAATGGGCCGCGATCTGCGCGCAGATGGACTTTTCGGAACCCGACCTTGCCGACCCCGACACCCTGACCGAAGCCCTCTGGCATCACGCGCACGGCGACGCCGTCTACCCGCCTCCAAGCGCCGCCCGGTAAGTCCGGTATCTAACGACAAGCACAGCAAGCATCAGGCCGCGTTCTCCTCGTGTGAGAACGCGGCCTGCTTTGTAAACAGAGTAGCTTCTTAAACAATCGCCGGCAAGATCAGTTTCCCCACGCGTCACGCTCCTCGCGAACATAAGCGTCTACTTCCTCCGCGCTGTGAAAAGCAAGATGTCCGGGCGCATCGGCAAGCACATCCACGATAGAGCGGCGCGGTATGCGCCTGCGACAGCAAAATTACTACGTCAACCGTTTCTCCGGGGGGAAGCTGCGTGTCGGTTACTTCGATCCTGCCGCCGGGCTGAACCAGGGCGGTCACTCGCAATGCGCTTTGCATCTCTGCACTCCTCCATTATGGCGTTGTCAACATAGTTTCTCACTTGCCGCACTTGTCATTTCATTGCAGCTGTTGTACGAAGTAGGAGGGCGTCAGGCGCTCGTTTGTGGCGTGTTCGAGCCAGTCTTCCCAGGCGCGGACGCTGCCGGGATAGAACACCTGTTCGCGCAGGTACGCGCCCACAAGCGGGCTGCTGACAAGCGAGTCGGCAGGCTGACCGGCCAGAACGTTCGTCTGGATGTGGTGCAGCAGTTGCGACGCGACCATCTCGCCCAGCAGATAGTTATGATAGTAGACGGGTGAGGACGCGAGATGGATCTTGCTGGCCCACATGCCGGGTTCGCGGGCGTCGGGCGGGCAGACGAGGTTCTGATACCGCTCCACCATGTTCCACCATAAATCGTCCAGGTTCTGTTCGGGGTCGCGGTACATTTCGCGCTCGAAATGCGCCATCACAAAGCACCAGCGCATGAACACGAGCAGGTGATCGCGCATTTCGCGGCCCGCGCTCTGCGCGATGCGGGCGGCTTCCATCGGCTCCACGTCCGCATACTGTGTCAGCCAGTCGGCGTTCTTGGTCAGGCGACCCATAAACAGGGCGATGCTCTCGGTCGTCAGGATGTGGGCGGGTTCGCGCAGCAAATAGGGCAGGGCGTGGTCCGTAAATTTGTCGTACACGGCGTGGCCGAACTCGTGCAGCATGGTTCCCATCCACCGCTCGTTGTCGCGGCAGTTGCACAGCACGCGCACGTCGCCCTGACGATTTACATCCATGCAGAACGCGTGCTGGCACTTGCCTTCGCGCTCGTACAGGTCGGCGATTGCCAGTAGATCGTCAACCGGCAGGCCGATAGTAGTATAAAATCGCGCCGTCAGGGATTCGAGGCTCTTGCCCTTAAAGAAGCGGTCAAGATCGGCGTCGCCCGGCCCCGGCTCCTGAAAGAACTTGTTGGCCTGATGCCAGGGGCGTATCTGGTCGGGCGTGGTGTGGAAGCGGGCCGCAAGCGTCTTGTCCAGGTCGGTCTTGTAGTCATGCCAGATCGGGTCGCTTTGCGTTTTGAGGTCGTCGAGCAAATTGAACAGGCGGTTTTCGTCCAGTTCCTGAAGCTGCATACTCATGGCGTAGTAATTTGCGAAGCCCAGCCGCTGCGCCTCGCGGTTACGCAGGCGCACCAGGCGCAGCAGTTTGTCGGTCACGGTCGCGCCCACGGTCTTGCTGGCCGCCCACGCCTGCCGCCGGAGTTCGGCGTCGTCGGACGTGATCAGCAGTTCGTCAATCTGATTGTCGCTGACCGGATCGCCGTTGATGTGGGCGCGATACGTGTTGAACATCTCCTCGATGTCCACTTCCAGGCGGATCATCTCGTCAATCACGGCCTCGTCCATCTGACTGGCGAGGTAGCCATTGAGGAGGAGAGTATGCTGGCGGGCGAGCAGGGGATCGGCAAAGTCACGCCCGGTCAGGGTCTTCAAAAAGGCGTAGTCGTCGGGGCTGGCGTACAGCTTGGCAAGGCGGGCGCTCAATTCCGCGCTGCGCTCTTTGGACTCCTCGCTGCTCGTGGTTTGCAGCTCCCACGCGGCCAGGTTCGACTCGCGCATAAGCGGCTCGACAACGGACAGGTGCTGATCTATGAAAGCCTGCATTTGCAGGTCGGCGCTGGGGGCGGTCATGGCTCGAAATTCCTTTAGATGTTGATTTATTTAATTAATGTTGTATTCAGAAGCAACGGGTTTGTTTACGATCTATGCTGATATTGTACCGCACTGTACCCACACGGCAGGCATTCTGCCATTCGCAACCTTACTGGGCTTCCGGGACGTTATTTCTACCCGTTTCGCCGCTATCGGGTGAAGATACCGGGCGTTCGGGCCAATGATGTATTCGCAACTTGTGAACCTGCCGGAACGCTCTCCTCCAAAAGCCGACCGGCAGGCGCATACAATGAAAACGCCCGGTCAGGAAGCCCATCTCCCGACCGGGCGTTTTCCGTCCTTTGCCGCAATCGCGTCGCTTTGGGCCGCGCCTGAACCCCAACTAGGCGCGGCGGTTTGCTGTCCGGCTTGATTATGCCCCGGCTTTCGTGTCACAATCACACACGCCCGCATTCTCATAGAAGCGCCGCGCCGTTTTTCCGACGGGTTAAATCTTGCTTGTCCGAGTACCTGCCCAAGTAAACAGTCATTGAATGTTTGCAGCAGAAGCCGAGTACAAAAACGTACCCGTCTGCGAGGCGCTTTGCGCCGGGCGTCCACCGGGCGTAGCCGGAAGGACAAAGCGTCATATAGGACGCGATGCGGCAATAACTGCAAACATTTAGCGATTGGCCGTTTAGTCTGCGTGGACCGGTTCTCCTTCGCGGCGGCCTGCCTGTAATAATCGTATACAGTAAACTCATGGCCGAGTTTGTTGCCGAGAACCAACCGTAAGGAACCAAGCCGTATGCGTACCATCGTCGTGGGGTCACGCGCCAGTCAACTGGCCCGCACACAGGCCCAACACATCGCGGACGCGCTTGTCCGCGCTCATCCCGAACTCAACGCGCAGATGCGTATTGTGTCCACGCAGGGCGACCGTGACCGCGTGACCAGCCTGCGCGCGCTGGGCGCGACGGGCGTGTTTACCAAAGACCTGGAAATCGAATTGTTTGAGGGCGACATTGACCTTGCCGTTCATTCCCTCAAAGACGTGCCGACTCTGCTGCCGTCGGGCCTGATCCTGGGCGCGGTTCCTGCGCGGGAGGAACTGCGCGACGCGCTGTGCGGCGCGCGGCTCGCCGACCTGAAACCGGGGGCGCGCGTGGGAACCGGCTCGCCGCGTCGTCAGGCGCAATTACTGCATCTGCGCCCCGACCTCGAGATCGTCCCGCTGCGCGGCAACGTGCCGACCCGTTTGCAGCGGCTAAAAGGCCCAAACAAACTGGACGCCGTGCTGCTGGCCGCAGCGGGCCTGAACCGATTGGGCTATGCGGAACATATCACCGAACTGCTGCCGCTCGACGTGTTTCCGCCCTCGCCCTCGCAGGGCGCATTAGGCCTGGAAATCCGAGCCGAGGATGCCGACCTGCACACCTATCTTGCCGCCCTGGACGATCCCGCCGCGAACGTGTGCATCCGCGCCGAACGCGCCCTGCTCAACGAACTGCACGGCGGATGCAGCGTACCGGTCGGCGCATACGGCAGCGTACAGGAAGGGCAGCTAACGCTTCATGCCCAGGTGACATCGCTGGACGGGCAGCGCGTCGTCGTCGGCACACTGTCGCAGCCATTCAGCGTTTCCACCGCCGACATAAACACTGATACAATGTATGACCCCGAATCGCTGGGCCGCGCTCTCGCCCGTCAACTAAAGAGTGACGGCGCGGATGCTATTCTCAGGGACATACACCCCGCCGATGATCCGAATGAATCGTAAGCGCTGACGTAGAATTATGGAAATGTGAAGATACAGGAATTTTTTATGCACAAGGGTTCGCGAACGCTGTGGCGTCTGCTTCTTATATTAATCTCGCTCGGTACGCTGGCTGGTCTGGTCGCCGTTCTGAAACGGGCCAATGTCGAGGCCCGCAATAAAAACGTTGAGATCGGGCTGGAATACGACGAGGTGGCGCGGCTGGCGCAGGTCAGTCAGCGGCCTCTGGGTGAGGTACTGGCGCAGTTCAAAAATCAGGGCGTATCGTCGCTGATTTTCAATGAAGACCTGCTGGCCGGACTGGAACAAAGCGGGCAGGCGCAGGCCGCGCGCGTCACACAGTCCGATGGCGCGTACATCACGTATGTGCGGCTGGACAGTCCCCTCAGCCTTGCGCGCGTCCGCGACGCTCTGAACGTGCGCGGCATCCCCCTACAGGCGTTTACAATCGGCAGCAAACTCAACACGGGCGGCACGGTGTTTGTCGCGCCGGACGCGTCCGCGCCTTCTGCCCCGTCGGTCGCGCCTGCCGATACAAACGGTCTGCCGCCTGCCCCAACCGTTTCCGTGCCGGCGGGCAGTCAGGCGCTCGCGGTCGCTTACGAGTACACCAACCTGCGGAGCCTGGGGCTTGGCCTGCCGCCCGAAGGCGTGAAGCGGGCCAGGTCGGCGCGTTTCGGTATCGTGGGGCGCGTGGGCAACTTCGCGGGCGTGACGCCTGCGCGCGCGCGGCTTGTGCTGGAACGCCTGCGCGCGACGGGCGCGAAGATGGTAATCTTCAGCGGCGACGAGGCGCTGGGCTACCGGGGGCAGGAGAAGGCCGTGGCCGCCATGCTGCGCGATACCGCCGAGATCGTGCAGAACAAGCCCGCCGACACTCCTCCTGCTATGCCCAAGCCGCTCAATGCAGGTCAGGAAACCAGCACGGACGCACCGGCGAGCAGCGAGGCCGACATCCTGCCGACAGGCCTTGTATTAGGCGAGGTGGAACTGAGCAAGCAAAAGGGGGACGAGAAACTCGCGGGCGCGCTGCGCGGCGATTACATCCGCGTCCACGCCATACAGAGCGCGGAACTCGGACAACTCGACCCCGAAGAAGTGATTGACCGCTTTGTACGCGCGGCCCGCGAGCGTAACATTCGCTTTTGCTATGTGCGCCTGCTGACCGCTGCGGGAAGCGGCGCACCCGATGATACGCCCCTGCAAGCCAATGTGGATTACATCGGCAAGATAGCGCGCGGCATCGCGCATGGCGGAACCCTGACCGGCGGCGGCTATCAGTTGGGTTTCGCCGCGCGGTTCGGACAGACCGGAAGCCCGCTTTCGATGAAGGTTTTGTTTGTGCTGCTCGCGCTGGGCGCGGCTGCGGGAACCGTATGGGCCGCGCGGGAACTTGGCCCGCTTCCCCTGCCCTGGCGCATCTGCCTGCTCGCATTGTGCGTGATCTGTGTCGGATTGGTCGTTGGCGCAGGTGAAACAGGGCAGCGACTTGTCGCCCTGCTGGCGGGCATCGCCTTTCCCACTGTGGCCTGTCTGCGCGCCTATCCGCGTGTAGAAAACGGGCAGCCGCTGTCTTCGGATAAACGCGCCTGTCTGCAAAAGGCTGTCCGCGCCCTGCTGATGGCAAGCGCGATTACGCTCGTCGGCATCATCCATGTCGCAGGTCTGCTTGCCACGCGCCCGTTCATGCTGCGCGCCAATCAGTTTCTGGGTATCAAGGCGCAGCACGCCGTTCCCATTTTGCTTGTCGCCTTTCTCGCCCTTGTCGGCGGGATAGCCGCCGAGGGCGAAAACTGGACGCGCTTCAAGGCCCGCATTCGCGCCAATCTGGGTGTCTTGTACGATGAACCGGCGCGGTTCGGCACTCTGCTGCTCGTATTGGTCGCGCTGGCCGCGTTCCTGATAATCGTGGCCCGCACCGGCAACGATTCGGGCGTGGGCGCGTCGGGCGTGGAAATGAAACTGCGCGGCCTGCTGGATCGCGTGTTTCCCGTGCGCCCGCGCACCAAAGAACTGCTTGTCGGGCATCCTGCGTTTGTGCTTGCCCTCGCGTGGTGGTGGCGTGGGCGGCGGCGGCTTGCCATTCCTGCCTTTGTCATCGGCTGTATCGGGCAGGTGTCCCTGCTAAACACGTTTTGCCATATCCACACGCCGCTTATCGTTTCCATCTGGCATGGCGCGCTGGGTCTGGTGTTGGGCGCATTGCTGGGTGTGGCCGCGTTCCTGCTTGGCGAGCAACTGCTTCCGCCCCCGAATTTAGAGGGGGCGAAGAGGCGAAGAGGAGAAGAGGCGAAGAGGAACGGAAATGGCGCATCTCATCCCATTTCAGACTTCACCTCTCTGAACAAAGAAAGAAACAAGCAAGCCAGAGACATAGCCGAGACAGAGGAGTTTTAGGCTTGACCGTTCCTCCTCCAACCTCCCTCTCCACTAAGTCCCCTCTGCACTTCGCCGTGTCCGGCTACTACGGCTGCGGTAATGCGGGGGATGAGGCGGTTCTGGCGGGCATTGCGGCCTCGTTTGCGCGGCGGGCGCGCGAGCGTACTACGGAGGTTCGGCTGACCGCGCTTTCGCAAAATCCGTCCGCGACCACGCAGATGCACGGCCTGGCTGCCGTAGACCGCATGAACATGAAGGCAGTACGGGACACATTACGCGACTGCGACCTGCTGCTTTCGGGGGGCGGCAGTTTATTGCAGGATACGACCAGCGCGCGCTCGCTGCTGTACTATTTGTGGATCGCCCGCATGGCGCTGCGTATGGACAAGCCCGTCATGTTCTACGCGCAGGGCATGGGGCCATTAAAGCGCAAAATTTCGCGCGTTCTGGTGCGGCATGTCGCCAACCGCGCCGCCTTCCTGACGGTGCGCGACGAACCCTCGGAGCAGCTTCTTCGCGCCCTCGGCGTCACGAACCCGCGTCTGGAAGTCACCGCCGACCCCGCGTTCGCGCTCGCGCCCGCCCCTGATGCCTCTGTGGATGCCTTATGCCGTGCAGAAAACATCTCGCTCGCCGCGCCCACGGTCGCTGTGGCATTGCGTCCGTGGAACGGGGCAGGGGCAGACCCGCTCGACGCTTACGCCCGCCTGCTGACCGAACTGCACTCGCAAACGGGCGCACAAATTATTCTGCTGCCAATGCATGCGGGCGAAGATGTCGCGTTCGCCTCAGAGGTGGCGGCGCGAACCGGCAATGAAGACAGGTCCCCGGTCGTGCGAAACGTGTACGCGCCCGATGTGCTGCTCGGCCTTGTCGGGCGGATGCAGGCCGTAGTCGCCATGCGCCTGCACGCCCTGATCTTCGCCGCCCGCATGGCCGTGCCGCCGTTCGCCCTTGCCTATGACCCTAAAGTAGAGAACCTGATGGGACTGCTCGGCCTATCGGATTCGCTTGTATCCTGGAACGACTTTGCGCCCGAACGCGTTGCCGCGCAAGTGGCTTTATCTATTAAGGAACGTCCTGCCCGCTCCGCCGAACTGCAAACCCGCGCCGCTTTGCTCGAAGCCCGCGCTCTACGCGCCGCCGACATCGCCCTCGACCTGTTTCCACAACGCTGACACAACATCGTAGGAAGAATCACATTATTCCCTGCTGCGGCACACCCGTAGAGTGGCTCATATTGCTTACCGCCGATGTCATAACAGTCAAATGCGTCGGCCTGCATATGCAGGCCAACGCATTCAACGTTCATTGTCACATCGGCGCAAGCCAAGCGCCCACCACATAGGTGTGCGGCACTGCGCGCCCGCTACTTGCCGCCGTGTGTTTCGGCCTCGGCTTTGTCCTCGTAGTAGTGGTTGATATGCTCGTACAGGCCATCCGGGAAGCGCAGTTCGCGGTACAGGTTGCCCGCATCGGGATCGTCCGCGTTCTCGATGATCTGGAACTCCTGGTGCGCCTGCTGCTCGATGATCTTGTCGCGCTTGGGCGGGTTGTAATCGTGTTCCTTGATCTGGATGTACAGGGCGCGGGCGCGATCTTCGTCCATGCCCGGCTGCTTGACCAGCAGGTCGGTGATCTCGTCCTCGCTCAGAAAGTGCCGCGCCACGGCCACGAACGTGAACTGCCCGTAATGCCCGATGTCCGTACCCTCATTCAGTGCATCCATCAGGCGGGACATGGTGGGCGAATCCTGCAGGTTATCGCTGCGGTCGGCGTTATTGAAATCAGGATTGGAGCGCGCTGCCTCGTCCTGACTGTTATCGCTGTGCTTGTCATTCCGGCTGTTGTGTCCGGCCTCGTGTCCTGTTTGCGTGTGCGCCTGCTTTGTGTTGTGCTGCTCGTCGTGGTTGCCGCTCTGCTTCGTATGCTCGTGTGCCTGTGTGCCTGCCATTATTTTTCTCCCTCTGTCGGCGGAAGCGTGTCGTGACGCCTTCGCACAAAATACTATACACTTGTCGTGCCTGCAGGCTATGATGTTCCCTGTTTTTAACGAAATATCGTATGTATACTGAACAAATGTGCGGAAATGTGATGGCAACCTCCCACATCTATTTGCGCCTCCGCTGGATTGCGCGGCAGAGTGTATAATAGGATGGGGCAACGCACAGCTTTGCCGCCGTCCCTGATTTTGTTGTTAAGGGTTTAGTTGTCGTGGGAACTTCTGCGCCGGTTTTGCTGTCAGGTGAGAACCGGGCGATGTTTACGCGCCTGTCACTAACGGCGCTGGCCCGTGACATTTATTCATGCTGCCTGCCCATGTTGCCGCAGGCGTTTGCAGAACCGACGGCTCTACTTTCTGGTGCGCTTGTTTTAAGGACCATTATGCCCGCTAAATTGCCTGACGGGGTCGCCGCCGATCTCGTCCCTCATGGAAATGTGCAGCCCTCCCCGGATGACCCTCTTGATTCCGAGTTTGTAAGTTCCGCGTTTACCGGGCAGAATACACCCGCGCAGCGTGACGCTTTAGAACGCGCGAACGAGGCGCAGGCGCGGCAGGAAATCCGCCTGACACACGAGCCGGACACGGACTTTCGCGCGGCTTCTATTGAAGGTGAAGGCGACGAGGGCGCGAGCAAGTTTGCATTGGCCGATGGTCTGATTGGCGCGGAAGAAGCGCATGGGGGTGAAAGCGTCGGGCTGTATGGCAGCTACGGCCCCGCGAACGACACGACCTCGAATGAGAAAGCCGCACCTCCTGGCGCGTCCGGCAAAAAGCGCATCATCGATGTGACGCGATTGGAAAGCGGGCGGGCCATCCATGCCGCCGTGTGGAGTCTGGCCTGGCCGTCTGTGATGACCATGCTGCTCCAGACCTTCAATGGCCTGATGGACACCCTGTTTGTGGGGCATCTGCCCGATGCGCGGCTGGCCCTGGCCGCTACGGGCATCGGCGGACAGGTCGTGTTTCTGCTGATTTCGCTTGCGATGGGCGTGTCGGTCGGAACCACGGCTCTGGTTGCCCGCTTTACGGGCGCGGACAACCACGAGGACAGGCTGTGGGCAACGGCGCAATCGCTGATGCTGAGTCTGAGCCTCGCGGTCGTGTTCGGCACACTCTTCTACTTTGGGCGTTTCTGGATCATCGGCAAGATGCTGACGGGCAGTGACGGGCCACAGGCGGGATTGCTGTGCGGGCAGTTTTTGGGCATGGCGCTATTGGCAGTCCTGCCGATGTTTCTGCAAAACGTGCTGATGGGCGCGTTTCGAGGATTAGGCGACACGCGCACACCCATGCTGATTCAGATAGTCGCCATCGCCACGCATATCTCGTTCAACTGGCTGCTCATCTACGGGCATTGGGGATTCCCGCGGCTGGGAGTGCGGGGGGCGGGTATCGCGTTCGCCCTCAGTATATGGGTCAGCGCGGTGTTGTACTTCGTCGCCCTGTACTGGCGTTCGCCCCTGCGTATGGCCCTGACACGCCGTTACCTTGCCTTCGACCCCACGTTCGCGTGGTACGGGCGTATCCTGCGTATCGGCCTGCCCGCGTCCATTCAAGCGGTATTACGCAGTCTCGCCATGATGTCATTTACGGGCATCTTGGCCCGCACATTGGAAGGCTCGACAGCCGTTGCCGCCCTGAGCATCGGCGTACGCGCTGAAGCCCTCGCCTATATGCCCGGTTTCGGGTACAGCGTGGCGGCGTCCGCGCTTGTGGGACAGTGCCTGGGCGCGAAAGACCCGCGCCGCGCCGAGCGCAGCGCGTGGGCCGCTACGCATCAGGCGATGCTGGTCATGGCGTTTGTGGGCGTGGGCTTTTATTTGTTTTCCGGTACGCTGGCAGGCATTTTTACGGACGACGCCAGTGTGCGTGACCTTGCCGCCGCGTACCTGATAATCAACTCGGTCTGTGAGCCGTTTATGGCGATGGGCATGGTGCTGACGGGGGCTTTGCAGGGCGCGGGCGACACGATCCGGCCCACGGTCATTACGTTCTTTACCATGTGGATAGTGCGTATTCCGCTCGCGGTCTGGCTGATGTTTAACCGCGATATGCAGACGCGTGGCGCGTGGTGGTCTATGTGCATCTCGGCCATCATCGGCGGGCTGCTGACGACCGCGCTGTTCCAATCGGGGCGTTGGAAGAAGATCAAGGTGTAGTATTTGCTTGTTCAGCGTTTCTCATACAGGGTGATGGTGGGCATAATGTAGAGCAGGTCTTCGGGAATGATCGAGCCGGTGGGGCCGGGCGCGAACCACAGCGGAGCAGGCGCAAAAACGGTTCGCCCGTATCGGGCGGGTAAGATTTTGTCCGTGAAGCGAACGGCGTTGTCCATACGCAGGCGGGTCAGCCAGTGCATGGTTTCCAAATCGGAGAGAACGACATAGTCGGGCAGGGGATCGAGAACGCTTTGATCCCACTCCTGGGGCGGAATACGCAGGGCGTAGCGCGTGACTTCCTGCGCGGCCAGCCTGCGCCGGTCTGCAATCAGTTCGCCGAACCGGGGCGACAGGGGCGGCGAGTAGAACCACGGAACCGTGCCGAATGCCACCGACGCGCCCTGTGGCGCGTGGGCGTCCAGATACGCTGCGGCCACATCACGCAGGTCGGGCAGGGTCATCAGCCGGCACAGGCTGAACGTATATCCCCCCGCCATAATAACGACCAATGCGCCCGCAACCCCCGCCGCCCGCTGCATGAGTACGCTTGACAATGGCGCACAGACAAGCCGCGCTGCCAGCAGGCAAAAAACCGGAAACAGGGGCAGCATGTAGCGGGCAAAACGCACCGCAGACAGGCCCGTCGTTCCATAATACAGCAGCAGGAACGCCAGCAAAATCAGGTCGGCCCTGCGATGCTGACGACACGCATAAACGATGCCCGCAAGCGACAGCAGCAGCAGGGGAACGCCCAGGCCGTGCGGGAGAGACACGATCAGGTGATACCACCAACCCGGCCCTGTCTGTACGAACAGCAGGCCATGCCCCTGCCGCGAATGCTCGAACAACTCGTAGCGCACCCCCGAACCCGGATACGCCCCATTCCAAAATACGTCCCAATTCAGCAGCGGGCCGGGACACGCCGCCAAAAAAGCAATCGCCGTCGCTCCCAATAGCAGCCACAAACCCCCACGCCGCCCATTTACTCCCGAAATCGGAACGCTGTCCGCCGCCTCTGCCTGCCCTTCTGTTTCCTGTTCCGGGCGTCCGCGAGGGGACATGTTCCCTGTCTCCTCCGTCTCCTCTTCTCCTCTAAGCCTCTTCTCCTCTTCTGAATTCTGCCTCCCGCTCAGAAAATGCGCGGCGACCGGCGCGGCCAGCACAAGGACGGTGTTGTACTTGGTGGCGGCGCACAGGCCGCAGGCTATACCGGCAAACACATAATCGCGGCGCGTGGGCAGGGTCAGCAGGCGACTGGCACAGAGCAGGGCCAGCGTGACGAAGAACGTGGCGGGTACGTCCACGGTCAGAAAGTGAGCGTGAACCACGGCAAGGGGCGCGACGGCGTACAGCAGCGCGGCGAGCAGACCCACAGCCTGCCCGTACAAACGCCGTCCCAGCGCGAATAGCAGAGGAAGGGTGGCCGTGCCGAGCAGCATGGTAACGACGCGCCCCGCAAGGAACAAGCCTGCCAGTTCAGGGGCCATGCGCGTCATTTGCTCGGTTGGGGAAAGTGCGGCATCAGCGGGCGGAGAGGGAGTAGAGGGGACCAGGCCGTAGCCGCGCCCGAACGATTGGGCGAAACTTGCCAGGTAAAAGTAAAATGTGCCGTAACTGTAAAACTTGGTGTCAAACTGACCATGCGGAATGTCTACGTTAAGCGTCGCGCCCAGGTTCACGCGCTCGTCGGGGTGGTAGGTGGCAAGCGGATGCTGCGCGTTGGGCAAACTCCAGCCCAACCCCCATAGCCTTAGCGCCGATCCGAGCAGGACAATCAGGAACAGCAGACCGAGGGCCGCTCTATCAGGCTTGCGCCTACCTGCCGCGTTCGTCATGGCGCGGTCTCGACTTTGACGGGCGCGGCATGGCGTGACCAGGGCGCAAACCACGCGGCGTATGCCACGCCGCTGATTAGGGCAAGCAGAAGAGACACACGCAGGGCGAAATTACGTGCTTTGCGTTGCCGCTGTCGTCTGAGGGGGTAGGCTGCCGTCATGCTCATAGTCTCACGATCCTGGATCGGGTGTGCATTGTCACAGGTTTGTTGTACGTCATAACGGAAAGAACGTCATTAAGGATACAATGCCAGCCGACTCCATTGCCGACGGGCGCGCATCTGGAAGGCTGAATTAAGTTTTAAACGCGCGATTGTTGCCCGCCCCGTCAATGTAAGACCTTGCAATTCAGCAGTTGCTTCGACATAGCAAAAGTGATTGCTCCATTGTTCCCACCTGGGATGGAACAGCGCGGCTTCCCGTGTGTCCGTTGGATCAATCCCTGTAACCGCATTGGATTTGTAGAGATTACAAGACTCACAAGCAAGCGCCAGATTATTCAGCGCGTCCGTGCCGCCGCGCGACCGTGGGTGAATATGTTCGACTTCAAAGGCGAAGTTAAACACCTGCTCTGGGGCGCGGCAATACTCACATTTATGGCCGGCGCGATCCGCAACAGCAGGATACAGCGCGTTCATGATTTTACGAATGGAAGCGTCTGCGTTCTAGCGATAGAGGCGTCAAAAGCCGCTTCGACCAGGGCTTCCCACTCGGTATATTCTGCAGATGTTAGGTTATCTTGCCTGCCCTTCAACTCCTCAAGCCGCGCCTGTTGCGCTTGCGAAAAGAAAGCATCGCCGCGATTGTACGGCCAAATCACAATGGGCATAGACCCTGCCGCAGGCGATTGCGTCATCAGGCCGGCAAGCGCCTCCTGCGCTGTTACTCCAAAACTCTGCTGCGCGCCTGATGTGGCGCGAAACTGCGCGTCTTCCAGTCGGCACATCTTTGATTCTCCTTCGCTGACGCCCGCCGAAGCAGAGGCCATAAATTCTCCATCAGGTCACTTCACGAAAAGCGTTTTCATTTCGGAACGCCAAAGCGCGCGCCGGAGTTGATTAGGATCGCGACGGCTTATCTCTTTCAATATCGCTCTCGTATGAGCATTCGGGTGCGCGATAGCTGCGTCCAAAACGACATCGCGTACATCCGGGTTGGGGTCGCGCCATATTGTCCACAGCAGGGGCAGTGCGCCGACGTAAGGACTTTTTGCCAGCGCGTTCGCTGCTTCTGCGTGAATACTCGCCGCTTCCTCCAGAGCATTTCGGCGTGTCATGTCAGCACCCATGACAGCCGATGCGCCGATATGCGCTGCCCACTTGATGGCCTCGAACGCCACTCCACTGTTGAACCGGCCCAGAGAATGCAGCGCCTGCATTCTGCGCGTACTGTCAGGCCGATGCAGCATCTTGACAAGCCAGGGAACGGCCTGTGTGTCGGAAATGGCGCATAGCGTCTGAGCAGCGCGGTCTGCGGCCTGCCAGCGATTCGCGCCGGAAGGCCGCAGACGTTCCCAGTTATCGGGGCCTGCGACTGCCGTTCGCCCTAATCGCGCGATGATCTCGCCCATACGCGCCCGGTCAGGAGGCAGTATTGTCAGGATCACGCTGGACTGTGTGGATATTGACTTTGAGGCGCATCGTTGGTCTGGTCTGCCGCTGCTGTCTGCCGCCTGTATGTTTAATATTGTGCGGCAGGTCAGCGTGTACGTTCCCGGCTGTGTGATCGGCAGTTCGTCAGGCAAAAATCGCTCGTAGGCATAGGATGCGCCTACCTTTACTTCCTGCTGCCAACTCATCCCGCCGCAGCAGTCAAAATACGGGTTGGGCGGTGGCGGCATCGCCTTTAAGCCGTCTGTTCGCACCGCAGCAAAGGAGAGTTTTTCGTAGCCTATCGTCATCAGCATCTTTCGGTTAGACACATTGCGGACGATGTAAGAAGCGAAAATCGGCTCTCCCAGCATGAGTGTGGTTTTTTCCGGCACAAGCCGCGCGTTTATCGGGCCTATTCCTGACGCCGCGATGGGATGGGCCGGCGTTCCTGTCCCCAGCGTACACACAAACAGGGCGGCGAGTGTCGAAAAGTAGGCTGTACGTCGGGGGAACATTTTTGCCGCTCCTGTGATGTGTCCTGAACAAAATGCGCCCTTCAACGACGGGGTACGCCTGTTGGTCGCCTGCCTTAATTACGATTGTTGTACGGTTTTGTAACGTGGTGGAACAATGCTAAGATGATACCACTATCAGGGCGAAACAACAACATCCAAGGCGCGAATAGAGGCAGGCAATGGCGTTCGACGGAACGATGTCCGTGCCGGACGCCTTCTTCTCCCGCTTGCTAAAACGGCCTGCTTTTGCTATACTGTTTTCATGCCCGCAAAAGACACTTTCCACAATCAGGTACGCGATGCGCTCGTCAGGGAGGGATGGATTGTCACGCATGATCCGTACTATCTGATGGTCGGCAAGCGCAAATCATACATTGATCTGGCGGCGGAGATGCCTATTGCCGCTGAAAAAGAGGGGCGCAAAATCGCCGTTGAAATCAAGAGTTTTCTTGGTCTATCCGCACTGAACGATTTCGAAAACGCGCTTGGATAGTATGGCATGTACCGGGTTGTTCTGAGCCTGCGTGATCCGGGGCGCGTTCTTTACCTCGCCGTTCCCAACACGACACGGGAAATGCTGCTTGATGAAAAAGACATGCGCTATATTCTGCACGAGTTTCGCGTACACCTGATTTTCTATGACCCGCTGGAAGAAGAGGATTTGGAATGGATAGAAGCGCTGAGTTCCGAATGATTGTTAAACGTGTTTTTCAGGCGGTCGAGCGCATGACGCCCTCCGACGGGGACGTGCGGACGGAGCTGGTTTGCGACGACGCCCTCGGACACTACCAGTTGGGGCAGGTCGGCTGGGAAAAGCGAAGACGCATTGACAACATCTTTCTGCACGCCGATGTGCTGGATGGCAAAATCTGGATACAGCATGATGGAACGGACTTGCCCTTAGCCGCTCTGCTGATGGAAGAGGGCGTTCCCAAAGAGTGCATTGTTCTCGCTTTCCATCTGCCCCAACTGCGTTCCTATACCGATTTCGCTATTGGCTGACAAGCCCCGCGAGCATTTCAAGACGCAACAGGTACATGCGTTTCAAGGCCGAGCAGGGCTTCGAGCAGACGCTGCGCGCCCCGCTTGTCAAGTGGAACGTTGTTGTTGCCGCACTTGGGGGACTGAACGCACGAGGGGCAGCCTTCTGTACAGGGGCAGTCCGCAATGATGGCGTGGGTCGCGCCCAGTAGTTCGCGCAGGCCCGCATACGTGGCCTCGGCGATGCCCACGCCGCCGGGGTAGCCGTCGTAGATGAAGATGGTCGGCAGGGCCGTATCGGGATGGTCGGGGTGCGACACGCCGCCCACGTCCCACCGGTCACAGGTTGACAGCAGGGGCATCATGCCGATGGCCGCATGTTCCACGGCATGAATGCTGCCGCCGAGTTCCGCGCCCTCGTTGACAAGCGCCTGCATCATCGGGGCGGGAACCGTGAACCAGAACGCCTCGGTCTCGAATGTCTGCTCCGGCAGGTCCAAGTCTTCGATCTCTAGTACCTCGTCGCTATACAGCTTCTTGCGCCGAAACCCGGTCACGCGGTTTGTCACGACCACATCGCCGAAATATGCCTGCGTGTTGCCCAACTCCCGACTTTGCTTTGTGTCCAGAATAAGAATGTGCGAGTTTTCGCGGGCCTCCGTATAGTAGTTGGCTTCGACGGGGCGAGCGTAGGCCGTTTTGCCCGCGATGTCCAGCCGCTCGATCAGGTACGTTTCGCCCCTGTGCAGATAGATCGCGCCCGGATGCACTGTTTTATAGGCGATGCTGCCCTCGACCGTGCCGATCAAGCGGCAGCTACGCTCGTCGTCCAGTATGCGGAATGTGGCGTCGCTCGCGCTGCGGATGTTGACGTTTGCGGCAGGATACTCGCCGTCGGGGAAGTGCCAGCGGTTGTTACGATAGAAGAGTTTGCCTTCTTCCGTCAAGGCATCTACGACATCTCGCGCGTTCGGCCCGAAGCGCGGCAAATCTTCCGCCACGATGGCCCGCTCATACGCGGCGCACATCAGATGCTGACGCAAAATGCGCCGATTGTCCGGGTCCACGATGGCGCGTTCGTGCGTCTGCCCAAAGAAGTAGTCGGGATGCCGCATCAAAAATTGGTCGAGCGGGTTGTCCATTGCTACAAGGATGGACAGGGACGGCTGCCCGCCCCGACCTGCGCGGCCCGCCTGCTGCCATGTGCTGGCGACCGTGCCGGGGTAGCCCGTCAGGATGGTGGCATCCAGGCCGCCCACATCCACGCCAAGTTCCAGGGCGTTCGTGGACGTGACGCCCACGATTTCGCCGCTGAACAATCCCTGCTCGATGTCGCGCCGTTCGCGGGCCGTGTAGCCGCCCCGGTACGATGTGATGCGCCGCGACAAGCCGGGATCGGTGCGGTCGAAGGCGTTGCGAGCGTAACGCAGTATCAGTTCCGCGCTTTTCCTTGCCCGCGCAAAGGTGATGTTGCGGATGTTCTGCGACACGAGATCCGTAAACAGGCTCGTCGCCTCCATGTTCGCGCTGCGGCGTTCGGCCTGGTCGTTGCCGATAAAAGGCGGGTTCCAGAACACAAACGTGCGTGGGCCGCTGGGCGCGCCGTTCTGGTTGACGATGATGGGGCGATGTACGCCTGTCAGCCGCTCGGTCAGTTCGTCGGGGTTGGCGATGGTGGCGGAACAGCACAGGAACTGAGGATCGGCCCCATAGAACGCGCAGGCGCGGCGCAGGCGGCGCAGAATATGCGCGACATGCGCCCCGAACACGCCCCTGTATGTGTGCATCTCGTCCACGACCACATACTTGAGGTTGGCGAGAAAATGGCTCCATTGCCCGTGGTACGGCAGTATGCCCAGGTGCAGCATATCGGGGTTGGTCAGGACAATGTGGGCGTGTTTCTTGACATACCTGCGCTCATCCTGTGGCGTGTCGCCGTCATACGTGGCGAAGCGCACATCGGGAAACAGGCCGAAGTCGTTGAGCTTGCCCAACTGATCCTGCGCGAGGGCTTTGGTGGGGAACAGATAGAAGGCGCGGGCGGCGGGGTCATTCAGTACGGCGTCTATCACCGGCACGTTGTAGCACAGGGTCTTGCCGCTGGCCGTGGCGGTCACGACCGTGACATGCTCGCCGTCACGGGCCGCGTTAATAGCCTCGGCCTGATGGGCGAACAGCCGCGTCATGCCCTGCGCGTCGAGTTTGGCCTGCAATCCGGCATGAAGCGGGCGTTCCAAAGCGCCGTACCGGGCAGGCCGCGCAGGGATGTTCTGCACATGCGCGATCTGCCCCTTGTAAAACGCCGCCCGCCGCAGATCCGAAAGATACCCCGCAAAGTCCATAAAGAGTTTGTCCACAGATTACACAGATTACGCAGATTACACGCCCAGATTATTGTCAAAACTTCAGGTATTACAGTTGTCTTGCAGAATTTCAAGCTGATTTGCATCGCAATCCGTGCCATCTGTGTAAATCTGTGGATAAACTCTTTACGTCGGCTTGGAGCGGTCGCGGGCCTTGATATGTTCTACGATGCGTACCAGGTAGATGCTGCCGAAGTACAGGATCAGCAGGGGAACGGTCATCAGCATCATGGAGGGGATGTCGTTAGACGGCGTGAACACGCCGCCGCACACGGCAAGCACGACGCCCCAGCGCCAGTTCTTTTTCAGGCCGTCGGATGTCACCATGCCGACGAACGCGCCCGCCATCAGCAGAACCGGCAACTGAAACGCGAAACCGAACGCGGCCATCATCTTGACGAAGAACAAAATATACTGGCCGGGGTCTTGCAGGAGGGTGGAACCCTGCGGGAAATCTTCCAGATACGACAAGAACCAGTGCATGGCGAAGAACAGCGTGCCATACGCGACGCATACGCCAAGCGCCAGACACAGTATGGACACGGGCATCAGCAACTTCAGCGGACGCTTTTCCTGAGCCGTCAGCGCGGGCAGAATGAACAGGGCTAACTCGCGAATGATGAATGGCGTCGTGAGAATCAAACCGATGATGACACTGAGCTGCAGGCGCACTGTGAACGGCTCGTAGAACGACCTGAACGCGTCACCGATCATGGGCGGGGTGGCGGGGTGGGTATATATCCAGCCGATCACCTGATCACGCGCCTGCAAATCTTCCGACGTAGGAGGATTGTGCGGTTTGGGCATGTGCAGAGGGTCAAAGGGTGGTCTGTTGACATTAATCTGATGCTGCGCTTCGGTCACGGTGCGGTGGATGTTCAGTCTGTCGATTTCCTGGCGCAGCGGGCGGTACATGAAATTGTAGATCGGCGTGAAGAACTGATAGGCGAGGACGGAACCCAGCAAGATATACCCGATACAGTGTATCAGGCGTGTGCGTAGTTCGCCCAGATGCTCGGTCAGTTCCATGCGCTTGTCGTCGTGGCCCGCTTTCATATGCTTCCTCAATTCTCCCAATAGCGTTCTCAAATCAAGGCTGTCAGAACCGGAAACAGCGCCGTGTTCGCCCGTTGCTAAGGTTTGATGTTCAAGGCGCGGTATTGTTTCATGCTTCTCGTCTGCGTCTGTCAAGCCACTTCACTCGTAAGCTTTCTATACATACGCGGAACCTAAGTGTTTTGACGCGCACAGGTGGCAAGGCTTTGCTGCTGCGCCTGAGTTTGCGAGTTGGCCGGGAAAACAGGCAAACACCGCAAACGCGTTCCATCGCGCTTGCGGTGCATGACTTTCATGGCGGCGGACACGCGGCATTCCCGTATCCCCCTGAAACCATTCACAAGCCTCAGAAGACGAACGCTATGCGGACGTGATCCGCAGCAACTGCGTGTCCGTGACGGCCTTCAGCGTGACGGGGTAGTCCTGCGCCCCCGCACCTGCTCCGCCGAAGCCGCCCGGCGCGCCCATGCCGCCCATCATGCCGCCTTTGCCGCCCATACCCATCGGGCCGCCGCTGCCGCCCATCATGCCGGGGCCGCGCATTCCGCCGGGACGCCCGCCGCCATCCTCTCCACCCATCCTGCCGCTGCCCGCGCTGCTCATGCCGCCCTGTCCGCCCATCATGCCGCCGCGCCCGCCTATCGAAGGCGGTCCCATCGGGCCGCCGCTGCCGCCCATCATGCCGCCTTTGCCGCCCATGCCCATCATGCCTCCGGGCGCGCCCATTCCGCCCATCATGCCGCCGGGCGCACCCATTCCACCGCCCGAAGACGACGGTTCCGTGGGCTGCGCCGAGGTGCGGCCTTTGATGGTCAGTGTGCGCGACATCTTGACCAGCGTACCGGATGTGTATGCGATGTAAATGTCACGGTCGAAGGTCGCCGTCGAGGAGATCAGGGGAACCGAACCGAACGTAAAATCGCCCGGAAGTTTCACGTCATCGGCGTGCTGATGAATTTTGGCCGTGCGATAGTTGCCTTCCCACTCCAGATCCACCAGGGTGTTTTGCAGTTTCACTTTGGGCTGCAGGGCCGGGGGCAGGCCGGGAACGTCAATGCGCTGTGAGGGCGTCGTCCATGTCTGTCCCACGGATACGGCGGCGCGGGGCAGGATGGGCAGTTCCAGCGTATTGTCTACGGGCAGACCCTGCGCGGTGAACTCGGCCAGGCCGACCGTCGTACCCGTCTCGTAGTGTACCTGGCCCTGCGCGTCCAGTTCCTGATACATTGAGCCGGAAAGCTGATTGGCCGGGTACGTGGTCTCCTGCCCGCCGCTCAGCACGGAAAGACTGGTCAGTTTATTACGCACCAGGGCGAGGTCGCCGCTGCTCAGAATACCCAAAAGCAGCTTGCTGTTGATCGCGGCCAGATCCTGATCCGCGTTGACGCCGGTTTGCGTACCGCCGCCGCCGCGAACGGACTTGCTTTGTCGGGCGTATTCGATGTTGTGGCCTTCGGGGTAGCGATAATGCAGGTTCAGGCTGGAGGGGCCGTCATGGATTTTGTTGGCGACCGTTATTTTCACTTCGCTTGTCGAGCGCTGCGTCACGCCCAGATCGCCCGCGCCGCCGGGCGCGGGATCGAACAGTACGGCGCGGACGCTGTGCGGCCCGTCCGAAACGTTGTTGGCTTTGGTGTTCCAGATGTACGTAAAGAAGCGGCTGTCCAGTGTACCCTTGATGTTGCCCGCGTCATCGGTCAGCGACTCCTGACCCTTGTTCGGGTCGAGCGCGACATCGAACTTGCCGTCAATGTAGACCACGACGAAACTTTTTTCGCCGATGCTTGCGCGCGGAATCTGTACGCGCACGGTTTCGCGTACCGTGCTGTCGTTGGGCGGGCGGCGAATGGTGAAGGGGGCGGCCTGCGCGGCTGCGCGCGGGGACAGCGAGGCCATGCTGCCAAGCGCGAGGGTGCAGCAGGCGGCCAGACGAACGGCATTGCGGCTTATCATAAACGATCCCTTCTTAATGCTCTCTTCAGAACTTAAACCAGAACTCATCTCTAAAACGGTAACAAGTACGCGCCTTGAAAAGTTCAGGCAAGTCCTTTGGACAGGTGACAGAGGAAAACAAACGGGTGGAAATCACTGGCGATCACGGATGCGATGTTGGCACAGTGTATCATGTTTCACAGGTTAAAGTCAACGCCGCGCGCCGCGAACGAGCAAATGTCTCTATCAAGCGGCAGCCGCGCGTTATTCTCTGCTTTGTTTGTCGGGTGAAACATGCAATGGGTTCAAACGTCAAAAGAAGATAAAAAGAAGATAATACATAATAGACAATAGATGTTAGATATTAGGAAGAGCTTTACCGAACCGGGCATTCCACCAGTATCTAATATCTCCCTTCAGGAGTTCAGAATGCAGCATAAAGTTTTGGGTGACACGGGAATAGAGGTCTCCGGCGTAGGATTTGGCGTGTGGACGGTGTCCACGACAATGTGGGGTATCGAGGATGATGCGGTCGGCCTGCATCTGCTGCGCCGCGCCTTTGAACTGGGCATCACGTTTTACGACACCGCCGATGTGTACGGGGACGGCAAGGGCGAGACCCTGCTGCGCGACGCGCTGGGCGCACACCGGGACGAGATCGTGATCGCCACCAAGTTCGGCTACGACTTTTACACGCATCCCGGTTTGCAGCCGGGACAGCGCGAGCGCCCGCACGACTGGTCGCCCGCGTATATCCGCAAAGCCTGTGAGCAGAGCCTGCGCCGGCTGGACACGGATCACATTGACCTGTACCAGATGCACAACCCTCGCGTGGACGCTCTGGCCCGCGATGACATGTTCGCCACGCTGGAAGAATTGAAAGCCGAGGGCAAAATCCGCGCCTATGGGGCCGCGCTCGGCCCCGCCCTGCTGCCCGACCGGCAAATAGACGAAGGTTTGTACGCGATTGAAAAGCGTCACATCACCCTACAGATCATCTACAATCTGCTGGAACAGGTGTTGGGGCAGCCGCTATGCCCCTTTGCCGCATCGCACGGCACGGGCGTCATTTGCCGCGTACCTCACGCCTCCGACCTGCTGCTCGGTCACATCACGGAGGAAACGGTTTTCGCGCCCGAAGATCACCGCCGCTTTCGCGTGTCCACGGATGAAATGAAGCGTAAGTGGCAGATGCAGGGCGTACAGAAGGTGGAAAAACTGCGCTTTTTGACGGACGGTACAAACCGCACACTCGGTCAGGCGGCGATACAGTTTTTGCTCGCGCAGCCCGCCCTGGCCTCGGCCCTGCCCAACATCTACGACGCGCCGCTCCTGGAGGAACTCGCCGGAGCGTCCGACGCGCCCCCCCTTACAAACGAAGAACTGGCACACCTTGCCGACCTGTACGCCAACGACTTTTATCTCGAAGCGGAACTGGCTGCTGTCTGAACTCGGATTACGCGGATTTATCGGATAGACAGGATGAGAGGCACTATGATTTACAATCGTCTTGTATTCAGATAGTCGCGAGCAATAGATAGACAATTCTGTCCATCCCAAAAATCCGCGTGATCCGAGTTCAAGACAAACACGCCGCCTGAAGTTTTCCACTTCGGGCGGCGTGTGCGTTAGTTCCGTCATCGATTCCGGGTGCAGGTCACACTTTGGGCAGCGCGTATCCCGAACGGTAGCTGGGCCGGATGATGCTCGCCACTTCGGGCGCGTTTTTGGCGCGCAGCTTTTTGGCATCCCATTCGATTTTCTTGCCTTCGCTCCACACGGCCAGGTTGCCCAGCAGAATGGTTTCCGTGAGCGGCACGGCGTAGTCGGGGAAGTTCGACGTGGGCGTACCCTCGCCCCGGATGCCTTTGACGAATTCCAAAAAGTGATCGTCGTTTTCGGCGCGCGGGAAAGACACCTCACCTACTTCCACTCCGCCGACGATGTGACCGCCGCTGCCGTAGTCGTTGGGCGTATACATCACGCCCTTATCGCCCACGATAAGCGAGCCGCTGTCGGAGAGCCTGTTGTTGTTGACGAGTTCCGTCAGGGCGAACTTGCCGTCCGTGACAAGGCCGGCAGGCGGCAGGTTGCTGCCGTCGTACCAGTACAGGGTGATGGGGCCGCGCGATACGCGCTCGTTCTTGATGGCCGGGAACTCGAAGATGATTTTGGACGCTTTAGGATAGCTGTCCTTATTGTTGCCGGAACTTGTGGCGACTACGCTCGTCGGGTAGCGCAGGTCAAGCGCCATGAAGGGCAGGTTCACGGTGTGGCAGGCCATGTCGCCCAGCGCGCCCGTGCCGAAGTCCCACCAGCCGCGCCATGCAAACGTGTGGTAGCCCGGCTTGCGGCCGCTGCCCTGCACAAAGGGGCGGTCCGGCGCGGGGCCAAGCCACAGGTCCCAATGGAGGTTGGACGGCACGGCTTCGGGCGCGGGGCGGGGGCCGCCCTGCGGCCAGATGGGGCGATTGGTCCATACATGCACCTCGGTCACATTGCCCAACGCGCCGGCGCGGACTTTGTAGGCATTACTGCGCAGGCTCGAAGACGCCGTACCCTGATTGCCCATCTGCGTGGCGACGCCCATCTTGCGGGCCAGGTCGCCAATATAGCGGGCCTCATAGATGCTGTGCGTCAGCGGCTTCTGGCAGAAGGCGTGCTTGCCCAGATGCAGGGCCATCGCCGTGGCGTGAACGTGGTGGTGATCAGGTGTGCTGACGGTCACGGCGTCAATGTCCTTGCCCATTTCGGCGAACATCTGGCGGTAGTCGTTGTACTTCTTCGCGTTGGGCCACTTTTTGGCGGCGCTATCGAGCGTGTTGTCGTCCACATCGCAGATGGCGACGATGTTGCCGTACTTGGCGGCCTCGTTGCTGTCGCTGTCGCCTTTGCCGCCCACGCCGATACAGGCGAAATTGATCTTGTCATTGGCGCCAATGATTTTGCCCTGCGCCGTTTTGTCTACGGCCCACGCTTTGTCGGCCATCCATACGCCCGCGCCCGTCAGGGCCGCAGTGCGCAGAAAATCGCGTCGGCTTCGCTGCTCGCTCATGTTGCTGTCCTTTGTTGTATTCCCGGATTCGCGCTTTGCGGTCGCGCATCAGGAGGAAATGAAGTGACGATAAATCAACTTACCGTTATGTCAACCACAAAATAACTGAAAACAAAATCTGCCGGTCAGGGCCTGCGGTCAAGTTTTCTTATCAAGTCTTCCTGAGCAGGCATTCTATGGGGAGTATTCCACTTGTATGCGACGAATTCCTGCCTGCTATGTTACACACTTTGCCTGCGAAAGCGAAATTGTCGCAGTCCTGAATCGAGTATACTTTAGACAGCGCGAACAATCAAGAAAAACCGTAAAGGAGTTGGGAATTATGACCGTTCAACGCGCTTAATGTGTCGCTGACCCTGGCCGACATCTATCTTAAAATCGTGTTTGATGCGCCCGATTCATCCTCAACGCCTGATGCGCCTGATGCGCCGCAGGCTTCCTGATCAGACTTCCTGATCAGACTTCCTGGCCGGACTTTTTGACCATGCAGGCAAATTGACAGAGTGGTAAACACGCTATGACGACATCAACCGCGTCCGTCGCGCCCGCAGGCGATGTGACGCTGATGTTTACCGACATCGAAGGCTCGACGCGGGGCTGGCAGACGCATGGCGAGCGCTTTCGCGAGGCTCTGCTGCGCCATAACGTCCTGCTGCGGCAGGCCATCGTTGCCCATGAGGGCTACGAGGTGAAAACCATCGGGGACGCCTTCATGGTGGCCTTCGCTTCGCCTGTCCACGCCGGCCTGTGCGCTCTGGAAATACAGCGGCTGATCGAGGCCGAGCCGTTTACCGAATTGGGCGGTCTGCGCGTGCGCATCGGGCTGCACACCGACCACATCGAGCCGATGGACGGGGACTATTTCGGCAACCCTGTCAACCGCGCGGCCCGCATCGAAAGCGCGGCGCACGGCGGCATGATCCTGCTGTCGGAGGACACCGCGCAGCGCATGGGCGACGCGCTGCCTGCCGAAGCCATTCTTCTTGACCTGGGCTTTCACCGCCTCAAAGACCTCAGCGCGCCCCAGAAACTGTTCCAACTCAGCCACGCCGACCTGCCCGCGCGCGAGTATCCCGCACTGAATACCCTGTCGCCCGACCGTCACAATTTCCCCGCGCAACTGACGAGCTTTGTGGGGCGCGAACGCGAATCGCAGGAACTAGGCGCCCTGCTTGCCGACCCGGCGCGTCGCCTGATCACGATCACGGGGCCGGGCGGCACGGGCAAAACGCGCCTGTCCCTGCAGGTGGCCGCCGACTGCGTGACGCAGTACCGGCATGGCGTGTGGCTGATCGAACTGGCGGGCGTGACGCGCGTTGAGGACGTACCCGCCGCCATCGCGCTTGCGCTGGGCATCCCCCTGAGCAGCGAGGGCGACGCCCGGGCGCAGTTATTGGGCTATTTGCGCGACCGCGTCTGCCTGCTCGTGCTGGACAATTTCGAGCAGATCGTCGAAGCCGCGCGCCTGATCAGCGACCTGCTGAAGCAGTGTCCCAAAGTGACCGCCCTGATCTCGTCGCGCGAACTGCTGCAGGTGGCGGGGGAACACGAATACGCGCTCGACTCGCTGGCTCTGCCGCCCCCCGGCGTGACGCTGCAGACCTGGATGCAGTACGCGAGTTTGCGCCTGTTCGTGGAGCGCTGTCAGAGCGCGCGGGCCGGTTTCGTGCTGACCAAAGACAATCTGCCCGACGCGGCCACCATCTGCCGTCATCTGGAAGGGCTTCCGCTTGCTGTAGAACTGACCTCGTCGCTTGCGCGCGGCATGACGCCCGCACAGATCGTGCCGCGCCTGCGAGACCGTTTTCGCCTGCTGGCGAGTACGCGCCGCGACCTGGACCCACGCCAGCGCTCCATGCGCGGGGCCATAGATTGGAGCTACGACCTGCTGACCCAGGACGAACGCGCCCTGTTCGCGGAACTGTCCGTGTTTGTGGGCGGGTTCAGCCTGGAAGCCGCCGAGGCCGTCTGCGAAACCCCGATGGCCTTTGATCTGGTGTATACCCTGCGCGACAAGTCCCTGGTGCGCGGGGTCGAAGTGGACGGCGAGATACGCTACTCGATGCTGGAAACCCTGCGCGAGTACGCCCGCGAAAAACGGGAGCAGGAGCCGGCACAGGAAGGCGCAGGCTCTGACCTGAACGCCCGCCACGCCGCGTACTACCTGGAACAGGCTCAAAAGTGGAGCGAGCAGTTGGAAGGGTCGGGGGACGCGGCCCAGGCGCAGGCCCGCCTGAAAGCCGACAGCGACAACATGCGGGCGGGCATGGATTGGGCCGTCACCCAGGACGAATGCGACATGACAGCCGCGTATGGCCGCGCCCTGGCTCGCTTCTTTATCGCCGTGGGTCTGCACATCGAGGGCGATCAGCGCCTCAACATCGCGGAGCAGGCGTGCCGGCGCGGAGAAAACTATGTGTCCCTTGCCCTTTTGCTTTTGCAGCGGGGACGCATCGCGTATCGGATGCTGCATCTGGATGACGCGCGGCGATTTTACGAGGAAAGTCACGCCATCAGCAAGCGACTGGGGGACACGCCGCGTCTGGTTCCTCCCCTGATCAATCTGGGCAACATCGCCTGGGCGCAGAGCGATTTCGCGCTCACGCAATCGCTTTGGGAAGAGGGCCTGGCTCTGGCCCGCGAGACCGACCAGCCCCGGTATGAGGCGATGCTGCTGACCAACCTGAGCAACATCGCGAGCGGCCAGGGCGATTTTGAGGCTTCGGCGCGTTATTGCGATCAGTCCCTGACCATCCACCGGCGCGCAGGCGACGAATACTCCGCCGCGTATGCCCTGATGCACATGGGCGACGCCCTGCTGCGCCAGTCTCGGTATGCGGAAGCCCTGCAAAGGGTGACGGAAAGCAAAGAAGTGTTTACGCGGCTTGGCCGTCAGCCCGAATTAGCAAGCGCCTGCATCTACATCGGACGCATTCTTACCGGGCAAGGTCGGCTCGACGAGGCCGAAATCAGTATCGCGAACGGCCTGCAAATCGCCCACAGCATCGCGGACGTGTGGAGCGAGATGCACGGCAGGAGCGCGCTGGGAGTTTTACACGGCAAACGTCACGACCTGCCCCAGGCTTTTGCCGCCTTTCGTCACGCGTATCAAATCGCGCAGCATGGAGATCGCAGTCAGATCGGTCAACTGCTTCAGCAGGCCGGGGAAGCGCTCTATGCGAACGGATATACGCCACTGGCCTGCGACGCGATGCGCGCCGCCCACCACGAGTTTAGCGCGCTCAAACTCTGGGACGCAGAGCAGATCAGTTTGCGTCTTGCGGAAATCTGCGCGCCGTCTGAGCCGTTTATCGCCGGCGCCGCAGAGGGTAAGGCCGATATTGACAGTATTTTTGCCGTCTTTTAAGCGTTGTTGAGAATATTTTTGAATTTTTTGCGTTAATTTCGGTTGTAGATAAGCAAAACAGCGCGTGTGGCACATATTGTGCAACAGGAACAGTATAGCGCGTTTTGTTTACGCGCTTTACAAACCCCAGCCCCGCCAAACCGCCGTCTTGATTCGGCTTGACGCGCTGAGGAATATCTCGTTCGCTTGTATCATCTTGTATCATCAGGAGACCGTACCATGAAGACCGTTTCGCTCTCATTCATCTTGAGCGCGCTTGCCCTCAGCCTTGTCGCCGCAAAGGGAAGCGCGCAGATCGGCCCATCGGGTTCCGCGTTGCCAAGCGTGGTGGTGAACTTCGCCATACCGCAGAGCGCAGACCCCTCCAGACTGACCTACACCGCGTTTGGAACGATGTATACCAATACGGACGGAAGCGTTGCCGGCGACAATCAGGGGGCTGTCATCAACGGCGCCCTTCTGGAACCCAATGGCGGCGGCGGCCTGGAACTGCACGGCCAGGTTCCTTCCGGCGTTCCGGGCCGCAATACGTCCGTGACCGAGGTGGATTTTTACACCAACTATACGGGAACGCTGATGCTCACCTCTACGGGCAATAACGGCTCTACGCCCTGGGACTTTGGCTTCCTGACCCCGCTGCCGGGTTACGCGCAGGGCTTTCGTTACTTCAAGACACTCGCTTCTCAGGCGGACATAAACGATGATAGCTTCAACCTCTACGCCATCCTGACCGCAGTTCCGACCGACCCGAACGATACATCCTTTGCGGCGTCGGGAGTGGGCGCCGTCGGTACACAGTATTCGCAGGACGTGCCGGAGCCGGGAACGCTCGCGCTGCTTGGCGGCCTGTGCGCGGGCGGCGGCCTGCTGTGGCGCAGGCGAGCGGCGCGAACAAAGTAGTTCCCTTCGCCATCCGGTAGTGTCGGCAGTATGTTTCGCTACTGCTTCTTCTCGAACGCCCCGATGTCGTAGTCGTGGCCCTGCGGGATCGGTGTGCCGTAAAAGTCCGTTGCGCCTGACCGAATGCCATAGTACACGGGCAGGTTGACGCCCGCGTTGACAAGCGGCGAGCCGGGCAGCAGGCGGTAGGCTGTGAGCGTGTGCAGCCTGTCCGCGTTGTCCAGGTTCTGGCCCTCGCCGGGACGCTCCAAAAGCGGGTCTGCGTTCAGGCCCGCCGCCTCGCCGCCATCGGGGGCTTTCCGTTCCAGGCCCGTTGCGGCCTGAAACCGGGTCAGGCTGTCATAAGTCTTGCCATTCCAGGTCACGCGGAACGGGGCTTTGCCGCTCCAGTACGCGTTGCCGCGCAGGATCACGTCGTCCCCCGGCCTCCCCTCCACAAGCGGTACGCCGCCCGTCGTGACCAGCAGGTTGCTGCAGTAGCGCATGGCCGTGCCGCCCGCGATCAGGGCGCAGGGTTCGGCTCCGGGCGCGGGACGCATAAAAATCGTGTTGTTGAAGACGTTGCACTCACGCGCGTCGCCGCCGACATAGATGCCCGCGTAATGGTGTTTGCGCCCGTCGTTCTGGCTGATGTTGTAGCGCGTGATGTTGCCTCGAAACGCGTAGGGTGCGCCGCGATACGAGTAGAGCAGGTAGCCCGCGCCGTCGTTGTCGTGGGCATAGTTGTATTGCAGGATGCTGTTGGTCACGCCGCCGTCCAGGTCGAAGCCGCCGCCGTCCAGCGACTGCGCGCCCGTATGGTTGTGATGGGACTCGCAGTATTGGATGACGACGTTGTTCGCGCCCGCCGCCCAGATGCCGATTGGCCCGCCCGTTCGGCACGGACACAATGCGCCATTGTTGCGGGCTACGCAGCGCTCGATCAATCCACCGTCCACGTCCTGCAAGAAGATGCCGCTGCCGCTGTGGTTTTGCAGGAACTTCGGATCGCCGGGATTATCATACGCGATGCAATGCCCGACATACACATCGGCGTTCGCATAATGAGTGGTTTTGGTGTCGTACACGCCCGTCACGTAAATGCCCGTGTACGCGTTGCCGTGAGCCATGCAGCGCGTGATGCGGACATCCCTGTAACCGCTCTGGCTTTTGTCGGACGCGGCCCCCTCGACCAAAATACCGTGCTGACCGAACCCGCCTGCGTCCACATTGTCCACGCGCAGCCTGCCGAATCGTGTGTCGCCAGGGCGCGTGTTGCGAAAGATCAGGCCGCTGCTCGTGTTGGTCTCGCGCCCGCTGCCCCTTAGCTCCAGATTAGTGACGCGCCATCCGCCCGCGTTCTGGATCAAAACGCCGGTTCCCACGCCCGCCGCGATAATCGCTCGTCCGCGCCCATACGAGCCGAGCGTAATCAGGCCCGCTTTCGTGTCGTCCTGCTGTGCCTTCGCGCCGCCGCTTGTTCCTGCGGTTTGCGCGTTCTCGCTCGCCTGCTGTCCGCTCTTTCGGCTGCTGCTGTCCTCTGTGACTTCTGTGTTGCCCGCGTCGCCCTGTGAGGTCAGCATCAGGCCGCCGCCAAACGCGTCGCCGCCGCGCAGCAGCAGGCGGTCGCCGGGCAGAAGTGTCTGCCGTGAGGCCCGCGCCAGGGTACGCCACGCCTGCCGGGGCGATGTGCCGGTCGCCGCATCGTCTCCTTGCAGGCTGACGTGGTAATCCACTGCCCACGCCGCCCTCGACGTAAACAGCAGTACGACAGTATATAGCAGTCCTGCCGCTATCGTACCTCTGCAACTTCGCCGTACATTCTTTTTCGGCAACTTCTTACTATGCGCTGCTTTGCTTTTCATGGCTGCTATGTTCACGCCCCGCGCGGCAAACCCCTGCTTCGCAAAAAGGTTCTCTACGTTTTCTTCGGTCGCAGGAGGCTGTACGGCAGGAAAACGCCCAAGCCCTCCTGAACATCTCCGTCAACAATTAGCTGCTGTCAGCGCTTTGACCGACTGGCTGAAGGAGTTTAATGATGTACGCGCCCGACATACGCATCGGCACGATGGTGGACGGCAAGGGCAGTGACCCCGCCGCATATATGCGACAGATTCTGCCGCATGGCTTTGAAAGTGTGCAGCTTTCGTTCTGGCAGACGCTGGGCGACGTGAACCTGTTCGCGCTTGCGCCTCGCGTCATGGACGCGCTGGAAGGAAAAGCCGTGGTCAGTTCGCTGGCCGTATTCGGCAACCCGCTCGAAACCGGCGAGACCGATCTCGAAACCTTACGCGGCTGGGAAGCGGCGATTGACCATGCCCGTTTGTTCGGCGCGGATGTCGTGGCCGGGTTCACGGGGCGCGTGCGGGGCAGGCCCGTTCCCGACAGCATGGCGCGGTACAAAGAGATATGGGGGCCGCTCGCGCAGCGCGCCCGCGATCAAGGCGTTTGCATCGCGTTTGAAAACTGCGAGATGGGCGGCGACTGGAAAACGGGCGACTGGAACATCGCGCATGGCCCCGTCGCCTGGGAGATGATGTTCGACGCCCTGACCGCCGACAACATCGGTTTGGAGTGGGAGCCGGCGCATCAACTCGTCGGCCTGATTGACCCTATGCCCCAACTGCGCCGGTGGGCCAAAAAGATATTTCACGTTCACGGCAAAGACGCCACGGTCTTGTGGGACGTGGTGCGGCAGCATGGCGTTCACGGTTCCAAACCCTACGCGTTTCATCGTACACCGGGCTTTGGCGACAGCAACTGGACCGACATCATCAGCGAACTTAGGCGCGGCGGCTTTCGGGGCAGCATTGACATCGAGGGCTGGCACGACCCCGTCTACAAGGACGACCTGGAAATGACTGGGCAGGTACACGCCCTGAACTACCTCAAACGCTGCCGCGCCGACTACGTTCCCAACCCACAGGTACAGGGATAGCCGGGGCTATTCCCCATCGGCAGGCACAAGGTCTGCTCCTGTGTCGTCAGTCTGCTTTCCTGTTTGCCAGGAAAGAATATTGTGTTGCCATCTTTGAGCAAACTCGGTTTCACTATGAATGGCTGTGAACAGGGGCATCAAAAACGAGGTCAGAATAGAGACAGCTTCTTCAAAGGCGGGTATATGGTTGTCTGGCCGACTGCTTCTCCTGGAAAATGCTCGCCACAGCGCCTTTCGAGCAGGATCATTGTAGTATATAGGCGTCAGCCCTGTCGGTATTTGCGAGGGGATGGCGGTCTCACGGCGTTTGAAAGTAGCCATGACCGCCTGTACCAGCAAAAAGCCTTCAAAGTCGAAGTGCGTTGCCAAATACCATAGATCGTAGAAATCCTTGACGCGGCTGTTTACCATTCCCAGCTTCACCATTGCCTGACACTTCTCCGCAATCACTGTTTCGCGTGGGTAGGTGAGAAGTTCAGCGGAAGGCATTTTGAGCAGGGTAGGGAGGACGGTTCTTTGAGCGGATGGAGTAACGGCATCCCCATAGCCGATGTCCACCTGAACAGAGATTTTTGCCGTTCCCAACGTTGCCCAAAAGCTGATCCGCACACCTTCGTACTCCTCACCCTCTTTGATGATTGCTCCTGTCACTGTGTCCGGCATAAACACAAGGCCATCCTCTTCTACGTCCTGACCGCAAATAGCTATAAAGATACCTACAACGTCAGCAACATCTGAAACTCCGAAGCCAAGCAAGTCTAAATCACGCGTCGGACGATGCGCGTCGCCTGTCCAGCAGGTGAACAGCGTCGCGCCCTTCAAAGTAAAATTCTGGCAGAACGG
This sequence comes from Chthonomonadaceae bacterium, assembly GCA_965277875.1. Classification (GTDB taxonomy): domain Bacteria; phylum Armatimonadota; class Chthonomonadetes; order Chthonomonadales; family Chthonomonadaceae; genus CAWFQB01. The sequence continues at coordinate 5,728,782 of CBDIDV010000002.1, forward strand.
CGATTGGCTGATGCGGTATAATAAACGTTCGTTCGCATAACGCGTCAGCACATTCTGAAAATCCTCGTTGCCCTGCCTGGCGAGCATCAACAATCGGTCTCTGACGGAGGCACTTAGATTACGCGGCGAGTTTGTTTTCATACGAGCGTCTCCAAATAAGGCTTCATCACCGTGGAAACTCTGGCGATGCGGGCATAATGCCAGAGTTCATCCATTGTTGCGCGACGTTCGCGCCAGCAGGAGCGCAGGGCTTCCAGCGCCACATCCAGCCCGATTTTATTGCGATAGCGAAAGCAATCCGCAACCGTCTTGGGAACATTGTATACACGAAGCAATCCGTCGCCAAGCAAATGTTCCTCTATGCCTTCTGACATTGCAGACCCTGAGAAGCGAACTATTTTCAGGGGAGGGTAATCTATTTTAGGACGGTACGCCTTCGGCGTTATCGCCATCCAAACTTCATGCGGGTTCTGCGTTCCAACATTGTGAAAGCGCAGGGCGGAAAGCAGGCATATCACGCCGTTTGGAACGCGTTTGCAGGTTTCAACAAGCGAGAAATTTTCCGTCGCCTCTGAATCTGCCAGCATATAGATGCCGCGCCCTGACCGCTGCATCTCTCCACTTTCATATAGCCGCTGAAGGTATTCAGCCGGGATGTTAAACTCTTTCAAATCGCGGGGACGTATCATGCCGCGCTCCTGGGCTATTTTGATTATTTGCGCTGTGCGAAGATTTTTCATGAATGTGTTACAATACCTTTGTAGTTATAGGCGACTGCCTATATTATATAACATTCATACGCTGCTTGTCCATCGTTCACAAGAACGTATTCCTGATGTTGGTCAGCAGCGAGTATTAGGGAGCTGTCCGCAAAACGTGCAAAGGAATCAAATTTGATGGAAGACAAAGTACCTCTGTCGTCAGAGGAGTTGAAGCAACGGAAACTTTGGTTTGAGCAATATATAGAAAAGCTGGAGAGCCATTCTGTTGTTCAAAAACCTGAAGGGAATAGCTGCTACGCCTGTCCCTGTTGCGGTTACAAAACACTTTCCGAACGAGGCGGCTACGACATATGCCCTATTTGTTTTTGGGAAGATGATGGACAGGATGAGGAAGATGCAGATACTGTGCGGGGAGGCCCTAACGGCGCTTTGAGTCTGACACTTGCCAGAACCAATTATAAGACCTGCGGCGCGTGTGAGCAGCGTTTTATGTCAAAGGTTCGCGCACCACGCCCTGAAGAGAAATAAAGGACATATATGTTAATACGCCGTTCTGCCGCAGGTTTTGCCTCGGCCTGCTTCGCGTTTGCCGCGCTTGTTCTGCCGTTCAAGGGGGCGTTTGCGTCCCGACCGCGCCATGAGGAGGCAGACGGCATTCGCAAGGTGCGCCTGACCCTGCTGCATACCAACGACACGCACGGGCATTTGCTGCCCTACAGCTACCCGGAAACGTACAACGCCACCGATCCCGTCGCGCTGCTGAAATCGCGGCACGACATCGGCGGCGCGGCCCGCCGCGCTACGCTTGTCAACCGGGTACGGCAGGAAAAAGATCACGCCACCCTGCTTGTAGATGCGGGCGACATTTGCGACGGCACGCCGTTTTCCACGGAGTATCATGGTGATGCCGACATCGCCGTGATGAACGCGCTGGGCTACGATGTCGCCTGTCCCGGCAATCACGAGTACAGCAACGCCCTACCGCAGGTACGCAAACTCATCGCTCAGGCCAAATTCCCGCTTATATCCTCCAATTCCACGCTCAAGGCAGACGGCAAACTGCTGTATCAGCCTTATGTCATCAAGGAGGTAGGCGGGGCGAAGATCGCGTTTTTGGGCCTGTTGACTTATGACGCCCGCACCTACAACGCGGCCAAAACCGATCTCGTGATGGAAGAGCCGATTGAAACGGCAAAGCGCCTTGTGCCGCAGCTTCGCAAGCAGGCAAATCTTGTCGTTGTCGTGTCGCACATCGGCGTGGACGAGGACATCAAACTCGCCGCCCTTGTGCCAGGTATTGACGTGATTGTGGGCGGACACTCGCATACCCTGTTGCCCGCTCCGCTCTTGGTTCCGCACCCCGGCGATCTTAGCCCGCACAGCGTACATGGAACTGTGATTGTGCAGGACTTTCAGTGGGCAGGGACGCTGGGGCGGCTGGATTTGACTCTGCATAACGACGCGGACGGCGCGTGGCACGTCGCGCAATACAAAGGCAGATTGCTGCCTGTCACAAGCAGTACGCCGGAAGACCCGTCTGTCGCAAGTGTCGTGGCACGATACTGGGACCCGATCAAAGGCAAGTACGGCGAAGTTATTGGATGCGCGGCGGGAGATTTCGCGTCAAAAGGCCCGGATCATGCCGAGTACAACCTGATTGCGGACGCGGTGCGCGAGCGGATGGGCGTGGATTTCGAGATCGAGAACATGGGCGGCGTTCGTTCCCCCCTGACAAAAGGCCCGTTCACGTATGCCGACATGATTAACATGGATCCGTTCGGCAACACCATTGTGACGTTTCGCGCGACCGGCAGACAAATCAAAGAGATGCTGGCAAAGGAACGCCCTGCGGTATCCGGTATCCGCTACACCTACACGACCGACGCCCTGACCGAAGCGACATTGGGCGGCAGTCCCATCGAGGACGAAAAAACCTACACGGGCGCGACCAACAACTACTACGCCCGCATCCTCCTGGCCGACATCGCGGACAAGACGGATACGGGCAAGCCGCGCCTGGAAACGGTTCTGGCCTACATCCGCGCCCGCAAGAGTATCACGCCGGTCTACGACGGGCGGCGCGTCCTCAAAGGCATCTCGGATTCTGACTAAGGTTTTGTCGAGGCTGATTGCGAATCGGCTTCCTGGGCGGCGTATACGCGCTCGATGCGTCGGTCGGGGATCAGCCACATCACGGCGACGAAAACGAACAGCCCGCCCGCGATCCATTCCTGCACATACGCGGCGGGAATGGCGAGGAATGTCAGGACGGGAGAAATCTTGCCCTTCAGATCGCTGCCGACTGCCAGGGCGAGTGGCGACCCCGCGCCCTGCTTCCTGATGATGGCCCGCTGCAAAAACCAGTAGGCGAGGGCCGCTCCCAGCAATACCGTGCCATACAGGGCTGTCGGGGCGGGCGCGAAATGGCTTTGTCCCATCCATTCGGTTGTGTAGGGAACAAGGGACAGCCAGAACAGCAGGTGCAGGTTGGCCCATAATATCGCGCCGTTTACCTGCCGCGTCAGGTGCAGCATGTGATGATGGTTGTTCCAGTAGATGCCCACATTGACGAAGCTCAGTAGGTAGCTGAGAAATATGGGCCACATGGAATTCAGGGCGGCGAACGTCGCGCCCTGCGGCACTTTGATTTCCAGCACCATGATGGTAATAATGATGGCGATCACGCCGTCACTAAACGCTTCCAACCTGCCTTTGCCCATTTATGCTTCTTTCATTGATGCTTCCTTGCTGCTTCGTCGCGGTTGGCAGACGACTATTTTGCGGCGTGATGATTGCTTAGGATCGGCGCGGTCGAGGCGACGAGCGGGGCGGCCTGAACGGGGGCGTGGCGGGTCAGCGGCAGCAGGGGAAAGACCAATTCGGCGAAACGGTACGCTTCCTCCAGGTGCGGGTAGCCGGACAGAATAAACGTGTCTATGCCCAGATCAGCGTACTCCTGCATTCGCTCGGCGATGATGTCGGGGCTGCCCACAAGGGCCGTACCCACGCCCGGACGCACCAGTCCCAAACCGGCCCATAGATTAGGGCTGACCTGCAGGTTGTCGCGGCTGCCACCGTGCAGGCTCATCATGCGCCGCTGGCCCTCGCTGTCGCGCCGCTGCATAATCTCCTGGGCGCGGGCGATGTTGGCGTCGTCCAGATGCTTGATAAGGTCGTCGGCTGCGGCCCACGCCTCGCGCTCGGTTTCGCGCACGACTACATTCAGGCGGATGCCAAAGCGCAGCACCCGGCCCTGCCGCACGGCCTCATGGCGGACACGGGCAAGTTTCTCGGCGACCATTGCGGGCGGCTCACCCCACGTCAAATACACGTCGCTGTGCTTGGCTCCGACCCGAATGCCCTCGTCGGAACTGCCGCCGAACCACAGCGGAGGATACGGCTTTTGCACGCTCTCGTGCGCGTTGATGCCGTTTTCGATACGCAGATACTCGCCCTCGAAGTCGGCATGTCCGTCGCGCAGCAGACTGCGCCAGATGGTTAGAAACTCGTCCGTGGCCTTGTAGCGATGCTCGTAGGGGATGAACACGCCGTCGCCCGCCATATCTTCGCGCCCGCTGCCAGTCACGACATTGATGAGCAGACGCCCGTTCGACATGCGATCAAAGGTGGCGGCCATGCGCGCGGCCTGCGAGGGCTGCATTATGGACGGGCGCACGGCGATCAGAAAGCGCAACTGCCGCGTCACGGCCATTAGGGCCGAGGCCGTGACCCATGCGTCCTCGCACCCCGCACCCGTCGGCAGAAGCGCGCCATAATAACCCAGCGTGTCCAAAGCCCCGGCGATCTGCGCCAGATACTCGAAGGTGGCGGCGCGGCGTCCGGTCGGCGTGCCAAAATATCGCTCATCGCCCGAAGTCGGAAAAAACCACAAAACGTCCATGCGTGCTTCCTCAAAAGTGTCGGTATCAAAACGCCTGTATTCAGGAGTGATGTTCGGGATATGCTCTCGTCAAAGAACAATATTGCTGCTTTACGCGCCAGTGTCGGCGCTGATCTTGCTCATCGCCTCGTGCAGTTCGTCCAGGGCTTCCGTAAGCCGCTGCTGCAAGGTGGGTTCCAGATACAAATCGCTGTCGCCGCGCACCTCGATATGGCCGTCTTGCAAGTACACGCCGCGCAGTATGTGCGTGGCTCCCAGCGCAGCCAGCACGGGCTTGAGCGCGTAATCTATGGCGAGCAGATGCGCGGGCGAGCCGCCCGTCGCCAGAGGCAGGACGACCTTGCCTTTGAGCGCGTCCTGGGGCAGCAAATCCAGAAAGGCTTTCAGGACGCCGGAGTACGCGGCTTTGTAGATGGGCGTGGCGACGATTACGGCCTGCGCTTCACTGACAAGGGTTTGCGCGGCGATGATGTCGGGGCTGTCGAAGCGGGCGTGCAGCAGGTCTTCGGCGGGCAGGTCGCGCACGATGATCGTCTGCGCCTCCCAGCCTTTCGCCTGCATCGCGGCTTTGGCGACCTGGAGAACAAGGGCGGACTTGGCCGTTCGCGACGGACTGCCGGCAATCGTAATAATATGGTTCATGGTGTCCTCGTCGCGCTTCCTGCGTCAAAATGATCCGGTTCGGTTTATGTCGAAATGGTTTCCAGACGAGTGGGCAATGTCGTCTCAATCGTCGCGCTCGCAAAGCGCCGTTTGTCCGGTAAACTGTCGGTATGCCTCTGCTTGCCATCAAGTACAGATTGTACCCCACGCCTGCCCCTGCAAGCGTTTTCAGGCGGACGTTTGCACTGGCGACGCATCCAAACATGGGTATGCGTTCCGGGTACTCGGACAGGGACGAAGCATTGAAATAGTCACCAAGTAACGATTTAGAGACGCCGCCCCGGCCCGCTGTCGTAGGTGCGGAAAGATGATAAATATGAGACAATAGGCAGCAGGAAAATCCTTCCTACTACTATTTATCATATATCATTCTAGAAGATCTAAAAGAGGAGTTGCAAAATGGAAAATCGAGGCCGCACATCTGTGCAGTATGCGTTTTATAAGTTTGATGCCGCGTGGCGGCGACAGCCCGAAGAAATCCGCGAACGGGACAAGGCGGATTTTGCCTGCGCGGTCGAAGAGGCTGCCGATGACATGATGGTACGCAGTTACTCCACGGTAGGTATACGCGGCGACGTAGACTTGCTCTTGTGGAACGCGAGCGGCGACCTGGACGTGATCCAAAAGCACGGTTCGCGCCTGCTCAACACGGGCATCGGGCGCTGGGCCACGCAGCCCTATTGCTATTTGTCCATGACCAAGAATTCGCAGTACATTGACCCGCACGAAAAGGGCGCGCCCGAAGGCCGCAGGCTTGTCGTGCGTCCGACCGGGCGCAAATACCTGTTTGTGTACCCGTTCGTGAAAACGCGCGCCTGGTATCTGCTGTCCCTCGAAGACAGGCAGAAGGCCATGACTACGCATATCGAAGTGGGCCACAAGTACCCGACCGTGAAACTGAATACGGCCTATTCGTTCGGCCTGGACGATCAGGAATTCGTCGTGGCTTTCGAGACCGACATCCCCGCCGACTTTTTAGACCTGGTTCACGGCCTGCGCGAGACCGAGAGCAGCAAGTACACCTTGCGCGATACGCCCACCTTCACCTGCGTGCAAATGTCCATCAAAGACGCCCTCGACGCCGTAGGGTAGGAAGTTCACCACCCGCTGCGCTAGAGGCACAGAGACACGCACAGAGACACAGAGAAGAGAATTTAAGAGGGGGAACAGAGCAGGAGAAGGTGAAGTAAGGGGAAATTAGACAGGATGAACAGGATGTCTCAGGATGAACAGGATTTTTCGTGAGCAATCTAACTGTAAAGGTAATCACGTTCTTGCCTCTTTGCATCGTAATCTGTGAACATCTGTGAAATCTGTGGATAACTCTCCTTCTGTCTTCTCCTCGCATTGTCCTCTCTGTGTCTCTAGCGCAGCGGGTGGTAAAATCCTGTTATGACAGACTTAGCTGTGTTGATAAAGGCGCGGGCGCAGGAACTCGGCTTCGACTTGGTGGGAATCACCGACGCGGAGCCGAGTGCGTTTGCGGCGGAATATAGAGATTGGATCGCGCAAGGTTATGCGGGCGAAATGGAGTACCTGACGCGCAATCTGGAACGCCGTCTCGACCCACGTGAACTGGTGCGGGACGCCCGGTCCATCATCGTCGTCGGCATGAACTACTTTACAGAAGAAGAGGAGAAGAGAAGAGGAGAAGAGGAGACCGAAGACAGCGATAACGATACGAACAACGAACAACAAATTGACATCGGCGTGTTTGCGCGGTATGCGCGGGGCGAGGATTATCATGATGTGATGACCGCCCGCCTGAAAGAACTGCTCGCGTATGTGAAAGAGTGCGCGGGCGAATACGCGGACGGGCGCGTGTATGTGGACGCGGGGCCGATTTTGGAGCGCGAGGTGGCGCGGCGGGCGGGCCTGGGCTGGTACGGCAAAAACACCATGCTCATCAACACGCGGCGCGGGTCGTACTTTTTCCTGGGCGAGATCGTCACGAATGTCGCGCTTGCGATTGACAATCCCGCCGTGGGCGGCTGCGGAACCTGTACGCGCTGCCTGGACGCCTGCCCGACCGGGGCCATCATCGAGCCATATAAGATAGACGCCCGCCGCTGCCTCTCCTACCTCACCATCGAACTTAAAGGCGACATCCCCGAAGAGTTCCGCCCCGCGCTCGCCGACGCCGGGAACCGCATCTACGGTTGTGACATCTGCCAGGAAGTCTGTCCGTTCAACGAGCGGCGCAGCAGCGCCACCGAAGAACCCGCCTATCAGCCCCGCGCCGTCACATCCACGCCCCGCCTGACCGGTCTGCTGATGATGGACGACGACACGTTCCGGCGCGAGTTCAAGGGCAGCCCGGTCAAACGCGCCAAGCGGCGCGGGCTGCTGCGAAATGCCGCCGTCGCCCTGGCCGCGAGCGACGACCCCCATGCCCACGCCGCATTGGAACACGCTGCCACAAATGATGCGGAGCTACTCGTCAGGAATGCGGCGGCATGGGCGCTGAAGGTCATACAGGCCAATTCACTTTGACCGTTTGGCCTCAGTAGTTGTTTGGCTTTCCTCTGCTTCGGTTGGTGGGTTGGAACGTTGATCTACCAACGTGTTAATGTGACTTCTAACCCATTGTGGTGCACGATTGGCTGCTTCATCTACCTTCCGCCACATATCCTTGCCTGCCTGCGTCTCTTCATTTCTCAATGTCGCCATTATCTTCTCCCCCTTTGATGATATTGGTTTTCGCTATAGTCCGTTGGAACAGCACAGCAACAGTGGCCTCTCGCTGAATGTAACTCAGTGGAGAAGCCTTTGTGCGTAGTCCATCAGGTGTTGCATCTACGTTCCCGCGTTTATCTTTTCGCTTGATACGTGTGCCAATCGTGTTCATGCTCGAAAACAGAATCGGATACATTCTTGGAGCAACTCCGCAAAAAGCTTGAAAAGACACTTTTGGATCATCATCGGCAACATTGCCCATTGCTATAGCGTCACCATGTAAACGACCTGCCAAACTTTTGGGGTAGGGTTCAATATATAAGACACGTTTTATGCCTGCGTTCACAATATGTTTAGCGCAGTTGTGACAAGGGAAAGTTGTACAATATAGTTCGTGACTGCGGACGGATGTTCCGACGCGGCCGGCAGCAAGCAACGCATCCATTTCTGCATGTACTGCTCTGCCAAATTCCGTCAAGTTCATCATTCGCGTATGTTCTAGCTTTTCTGCGGAGTCAGCAAGCGTTCTACTCTTCTCAATAGCTGATTTTTCAGACCAATCAGGCAGTAGGACTGCCAAAACTTCCTCTAGGTTCTCGTATTTGATTTGAACATTCGCATCGTGGCCTAATTCCCAATCTCTTTCAGCGTCAGTGGAGGCCCAGTATTGGCCTCCTCCCGGAGACGGAACCTCATTTGTGCCAAGTGATACAACTTCACCTGTCTGAGTCAAGATCGCTGCGCCCACTTGCCGCGACAAATCTGATGTCCGGTATGCTGCCGATTGAGCTAGGAACATACCATATTCCTCACGGCTGGGCGTTATTGTTTTGTAACCAAACAATAATTGTAGGTAGCGGCGGATGTCTGCTTTAACTCGGTCAATGTCGGCTTTTTCAAAACGTTTCAAATCAACAAAAACATCCGAGTGCTGGAAAGTTTCTGTGACCTGTTGCCCGTGTTTTATCTGTTCGCCTTTGTCCCGCTCTATAAGTTGTTCCGCTTCCTCCATGGTCATATTGCGCTGGATGTGAAGATACTGACTTCGCGCCTCTTCGTCACAATATACTCCGATCAGATGAAATGCGCTTCCGTATATTCTCCTCAGCCAGACTACTTCATCAGGATGCTTTAGTTGATTCAGGACAAAAGCTCTTTGTGATAAAGTATAAGGCTCGTCCTGCGGGCGTTTAGATTGTATCTCGATGACCGCTAAGAGAGCGAGTGCTTCACCACCCCCTAATTCGCCGCGTAACTCGTCTCCACGGGTCATCAACGTGTTAATCCGTTCAAACTCACTGGCTCCAGGAGAAACTTCACGCGTTGGTAAATTGAATCCTGTCAAGAAACTACTAAGGTGGATTGCCTCGGCTTGATAGTTCAACTCTTGAAGTTCGGCTATCAGAACAGTGGACAGGTGGCGAAGAGGTGTTCCAACAGGAGCGACAAACCCGAAGATCAGTTCAGGATGTTCAATGCCTTCGAGTTGTAGCGGGTCAATTATTGGCATGGCTGAGTTAAATTCTAAGGGTTTGACAAGGCAGGAGGGGCAGCGGTATATTCTACGCAGTATTAATTACATCCTCCTTAATTAACTGATGTTTGCCCGAAAAAGAGGAAACAAACGCGCTTGTCGAGAAACAATTGGTGTCTTCGCGGACGATTGGCGCAGCAATAACCCTGCCTGCTATGCCCTCGGAGCGAAGTATGTTCTGTATATTCGGCAAATCAGAACAAGCTTCAAGGATAGAATACATGGACATGGGACTGAGCGGGCAGACGGTCGTGGTTGTCGGCGCGGCGCAGGGGATCGGGCGGGCCATCGCGGACGCGTTCGTTGGCGAGGGAGCGCAGGTCGCGCTTGTGGATCGGAACCCGTCCGTTGTGGAACTGGCTGACGCATGGAAGCGGAAGCAAAACGCCCGCACCGTCGGCATCGTCGCCGATGTGACCGACTATGCCGCCGTGCAGCGGGCCGCGCAGGACATCGAGCAGACGCTTGGTTCGTGCGCGCATCTGGTTTATGCGGCGGGGGCGGGATCGGGCAAGTTCGGGTTCCCGTTCTGGAACCTGGAGCCTGCCGACTGGCCGCGCGTCCTGCAAGTCAATCTGCTGGGCGCGGTCCATGCCGCGCACGCGTTCGCGCCCCAAATGGCGCAGGCGCGGCGCGGCACGATGCTGTTCCTCGCCTCCATCGCAGGACAGATCGGGTCGCAGACCGACCCGCCGTACAGCGCGGCCAAAGCAGGTGTCATCAGTTTCGCGCAGTGCGCCGCCAAAGACCTCGCGCCATACAACGTGCGCGTCAATACCCTGTGTCCCGGCATGGTGCAGACCGAACTCAACCGCAGTACATGGCAGGCATGGAACGACCGTCAGACGCCCGATGCGCGCCGCACGTATGACGCGTGGGCAGCCGAAAAGATCAAAACGGTGACGCCGCTCAACCGCTGGCAGGAACCGGGGGATATGGCCGCGATGGCCGTATTCCTGGCCTCCGATCAGGCAAAGAACGTCACGGGGCAGACCATCAATGTAGATGGCGGACAGGTGATGCACTGGTGAATAACATCATAACGCAGATAGGCAAGGGCTTTTCAATCAGCGGCGGGTATCGCGCCCGAAGCAACGTCAGGCGCGATGTATGGCGCGGCAAGCGGCTGATGGCGGCAGGTCTGCTGTGCGCCGTAATGCTGCCTTTGTCGCCGAGGGGCGCAGGGGCGGGCGCGCGAACCGACAAGCCCCATGCCGCGACTAGTGCGGCGAGCCGACAGGAAACCGCCGCTGACAAGCTCATAACACTACGCGTTAACGCCGCATCCGTGCAGAACCACATCACACCCTGGATGTTCGGAAGCTGCATTGAAGATGTCAACCACGAGATTTATGGCGGCCTGTACGCGCAGCAGATTTTCGGTGAAAGTTTCGAGGAACCGCCTGTCGCGCAAAGCCCGCTGCTGGGCTGGAGGGCGTATGGCGGGCAATGGCAGGTCAGGGACGGCGCGTTACGAATAGAGCCGGACGCGGGAGCCAAATTGGTGCGCGACGGGGCGAGTCAGGCCGACGGGCAAGCCGAGTGTGACATTCGCATCGAGGGCAGTCAGCCCGGCAACGCCGCCCTGCTGACACGCGTATCCGATCCGCATACCGGGCCGGACAACTGGACGGGCTACGAGGTCGCCCTTGACGCGAACACGCACACGGTGTCGTTTTCGCGGCATCATAATGACTGGCATTTCCTGCGCGCCGCGCCTGCCCCGGTTCAGGCCGGAACGTGGCATCATGTGCGCGTCGCGCTGCGCGGCCCTCTCCTGCGCTTATTTTTGGATCACGCCGCACAGCCTGTATTGGAATATACCGACACACAGGACGCGATTTTGTCCGGGCAGGTCGGCTTGCGTACCTGGAACACGCGCGCCGCGTTTCGGAACCTGACGCTGACATCATTAGCAGGACAGAGCGTGTCCGACTCGCTGACACAGGGCTTACCGCAGGAACTCAGCACACAGGTCAGCGGTATGTGGGACAGGCTGCAAACCGGCACAAGCAGGGGACGGTGGATGTGGGACGCGAGTGAGGCCGTCAACACCACGCATTCGCAGGCTGTCTCTTACGACAGCGGAAGCGGCACGGTCGGCGTCGTCAATCGGGGGCTGAACCGCAGCGGCATCGCCCTGCGCGCGAAGCAGACGTATGCGGGCAGCGTGTATCTGAAACAGCAGGGGCGCGCAAACCCGATCCAAAGCCGCGTGACCGTAGCTCTGCAAAGCGCGGACGGGACGCGCACCTATGCCAAACTACAAGTAGATGCGGGACAGGGAGAATGGACGCGCCGCGACTTTACGCTGCATCCCGACACGGATGACCCAAACGCTCGCTTCGCCCTGTGGCTGGATCGCCCCGGCAGCGTCAAGGTGGATCAGGTGACGCTGATGCCCACGGGCAGTGCGCTGTTCAAGGGTCTGCCGCTTCGCAGAGATGTGGGCGAGGCGATTGTCAATCAGGGCGTTCGGTTCCTGCGCTACGGCGGCACGATGGTCAACGCGCCCGAATATAAATGGAAAAACATGATCGGCCCGCGCGCCCTGCGCCCGCAGTATCGGGGCAACTGGTATCCGTACTCTACCAACGGGTTCGGCATCGAGGAGTTTGTGCAGTTCTGCCGCGCCGCGCATATCGAGCCGGCCTTCGCCATCAATATAGACGAGACGCCCGACGATGCCGCCGACCTGGTCGAGTATCTGAATGGCCCGTCCACGTCGCCGTGGGGACGCCGCCGCGCCCGAAACGGACACCCGGCCCCGTATCATGTGCGCTATATCGAGATCGGCAACGAGGAGGGATTGAACGGCGACCCTGCCTGGTATCGGCGCTATCTGGAGCGGTTTCAGCTTTTGTATCCTGTGATGCGCGCCCGCGACCCTGACCTTCAACTGGTCATCGCCGCGTGGTGGAACCCTAAAGAAGCGTGGTGCAAGACCATTATGCAGGCGCTGAACGGCAAGGCCGCGCTGTGGGACGTGCATGTAGACGCCGACAACCTGGCCGACGGCGCGACCGTAGACCGCACCCTGACGCAGATGCAGCAGTTGTTCGCACTATGGGCGCCCGACACGACCATGCGGGCCTGCATCTTCGAGGAGAACGGCAGCCGGCACGATTTGCAGCGCGCCCTGAGCCACGCGTACATTCTGAACGTTACGCGCCGGCACGGCGACTTTTGCCTGATGGACTGCCCCGCCAACTGCCTCCAGGTTTGGCAGCAAAACGACAACGGCTGGGATCAGGGGCAGATTTTTCTTGCGCCGGATCAAGTCTGGGGGATGCCTCCGTTTTACGCGCAGCAGATGGCCGCACAAAACGCGCTTTCCCTCTGCGTCGAGGCCCAGATACAGAATGCGCCGCCCGGATTGGATGTTACGGTCACGCGGAACGAGACCGCAAGCGTTCTGGTATTAAGCGGCGTCAATGTCACCGATAGCCCGCAGCGCGTCGAGGTGCAGTTGGTGGGTTTCGAGGGCGTAGCGAGCGAGGCCGAGGCGTGGACGCTGACGGGCGACCTGAAAAGCGTGAACACGCCCGCGCAGCCCCGGCAGATCGTTCCCGCACATACGAACCGTAATGACATCGGCGAACAGTTTACGTGGACACTGCCCGCCCGCGCATATACAATTCTGCGCCTGCGCCGTATGCCGTAGATAACCCAAGCTGCTGCCTTAAACCGCTTTTGAGATAGCAGCGTCGTGAAAACGGTATTTTGCGCTGAACCTTCGCGATTGAAACATCAAGGCAGCAACCTGGGTTAGATAAGATATTGGTAAAAAGAGGTGAGCGCATGGACTGGACGGGACGGGCGGCGATTGTCACGGGCGGCGCGTCGGGTATCGGCGAGGCCACGGCCCGCGAGTTTGCGAACGCGGGCGCAAAAGTCGCCCTCTTCGACATCAACGCCAACGCGGGCGAAAGCGTTGCCGCTGACCTGTGCGCCGAAGGGTGGGACGTTCGATTTGTCCGCGTGGACGTGGCGGACGCGAGCGCGTGTCGGGCGGCGGCGGATTCATTTGCCGCAGATGCGGGCCGACTGGATTATCTGGTCAACAGCGCGGTCAGCTTCGTATCCAAAGGGCTGGACGCCACGCCGGACGACTGGCAGCGCAGCCTGGGCGTCAATGTGCAGGGTACGGCGAATATGGCGCAGTCGTGTCACCCGCATATACGGCAAAGCGGAGGCGGGGCGATTGTCAACATCAGCAGCATTTCGGCGCACGTCGCGCAGCCCAACCGCTGGACGTACAACGCCTGCAAGGGCGCGATTCTGAGTCTCACGCGCTGCCAGGCGCTGGACATGGCTATGGACAAAATCCGTGTGAACGTGGTCAGTCCGGGCTGGACATGGACACCCGAAGTCGCCAGGGCCGCAAATGGAGACCGGGCCGCGTGGGAGCCGGTCTGGGGCCGTTTCAGCATGATGCGGCGTCTGGGCGAGGCCCGCGAAATCGCCCGCGCCATCCTCTTTTTGTGCAGCGACGACGCCAGTTTCATTACGGGGGCCGAGCTGCCTGTAGACGGCGGCTACCTGGGCCTGGGCAGCGAGGGCTTGGGCGACCAGTCCACCTTCGCCGGCACTGCCTGACAGCGTTGGGGCGCGTTCAGTCTGGATGGTCAAGAGAAATCTGGCAAGAAAAGAGCGCCGCAGGAACGGAAAGGAAGATGATGATGGCAATAGAACGCCCCCGCCTTTTCGACAGGCTGAAAAAAGGTCTGGAAGAGGGGATTGCTCACGAACGCGGCGAACGCGCCTTGCGGGTCACGGAGGTTATCGTTCCTGACCCGCCCCGACCCTACCAGGCCGAAGATGTGCGCCGCGTTCGCACACGGCTGAATATGAGTCAGGCCGGATTTGCTCGCCTGCTGCAAGTGTCGAGTAAAACCGTTCAGAGTTGGGAGCAGGGAACTCGTCAGCCGCAGCAGTCCTCAGCCCGATTACTTCAATTCATCGAGAACCCTGAAATGCTGATAAACTTGACACAATAAACGCGTTACTGGGTCTAACATGGCATCTGCGGCATACTGGCCTTACCTTCCAGCGAGAACTTCCTGTGGATTTTTGCATTTTCGTGTTGTATACTCAGTAAACTGTTTTCGCTGCCAAAAGCGGCGTTTAGACACGCGCTCTGCTGTTTTGGACGTCACATTGCGCCTGTGCGCTCGCATCCGTATATGTTTTGCAAAATTTGAACTGCTTAATCGCTGGCGTGGCTATGTCATCTACCTCGCCTCTGTTGTAACCTATCTCTTGTGACAAAGGAGCCATTTATGAAAGTTACGTATCGAAATACGGCGCGAGGTATGGGCGTCGCGGTCTGCGCTCTGGCCTGCGGATTTGTTTTCGCGCCTGCTGCGCCGGGGGCGCATTCGGCGTCGGCCTACGCGCAGAACGCCCCGGCCGGCGACATGATCCCCCTGCCGCTCAAGCTGCCCAAGCCCGTGTTCGCCGGTACGCCCGGCAACCAGAAGGTGGGCAGCAACGTGGAGCCGCCGCTCGGCAGGCCGCGTCCGATCCCGATGGTCGCCAAAGGCACGGTCAACCTGGCCCTGCACAAGAAAGTGACCAGCCTCAAAACGCCGTTTACCGGCACACTCGACCAGATCACGGACGGCGTAAAAGAGGCCCGCGAAGACGCTGTCGTCGAACTCAAGCCCAAGCTGCAATGGGTGCAGATTGACCTGGAAGAAAGCGATCCGCTCTCCTACGTCGTGGTGTGGCACAACCACGCGCAGCCGGTCATCTATCATAGCGTTATTGTGCAGGCGTCCAACGATGCCGAATTCAAGAACGACGTGACGACACTGTATAACAACGACCTGGAGAACACGTCGGGCTTGGGCAGCGGCAAGGACCGGGAATACTTCGAGACCAATGAGGGTCGCCTGATTGACGCCAAGGGTGTCAAGGCCCGCTATGTGCGCCTGTACAGCAAGGGCAGCACGGCCAACGATCCGCTGAACCGCTACACCGAAGTGGAAGTGTTCGGCGTACCGTCCAAGTGAGCATCTGGGGCCGGAACAGGGCCGTACCCGGCGTTGGCTTCGGCTTCCTTGCTGTCCTCTTAATGATCCTGGCGGGCGCGCTCTGGCTGCGCCTGCCGGATCTGGGCAACCGTCCATTTCATGGCGACGAGGCGGTTCACGCCGTCAAGTTCGACGACCTGTGGGAGCATGGCGTTTATCGTTACGACGCCAATGAGTTCCACGGGCCGACCATTTATTATGCCGCTCTGCCCTCGGTGCGGCTAAAGCATCGCGCCTCGTTCGCGGCCACGCAGGAAGCGGACTATCGCCTGCCGGTCGCCCTGCTCGGCGCGGCCATGATTCTGCTGTTCCTGCCGCTCCGCGACGCGCTCGGCAAACCCGCCGCGCTTGTCGCCGCCCTGCTGACTGCTGTTTCCCCCGCCTTTGTCTTCTACTCGCGCTACTATATACAGGAAATCTTTCTCGTCTTCTTTACGCTCGGCCTGCTCGTGTGCGGCTGGCGGTACACGCAGTCGCGGCGACTCGGCTGGGCTGTCGGCGGCGGGCTGTGCGCGGGCCTGATGATTGCGAGCAAAGAAACGGCTGTTCTCACGTTTGCCGCAATGGGCATATCACTGGCGCTTACATCCCTGTGGACGCGGCGCGTGGACGGTCGGCGTCTCAACCTGCGCGGCCTGATGACGGGGCGAGTCGTCGCGCTCGCCCTGACCGTTGCCCTCGTGACCGCCTGCCTGTTTCTTTCCGGCTTCTTGACCAACCTGGCGGGGCCGATAGATTACCTGCGCTCGTATACGCCCTGGCTGCACCGCGCAAACGGCACGGACCTGCATCGGCACGGCCTGCTCTACTATCTGCGCCTGCTGGCGTGGACGCATACGCCGCGCAAGCCTGTCTGGAGCGAGGCGCTTACGCTGGGCCTGGCAGTCGTGGGCGCATCTGCCTCCCTGCGCCGACGTGTCCCGCGTCCGACACAGGGCAGCGCGAACAGTAGTACAAACGACAGTATAAACGACAGTATAAACGACGAGATAAACGGTAACGTGGGTGACCGGGCAGAGGTTGGCAGCGCAAAAAACGACATGAACGCGGGCCGCGAAACCAATATGCAAAGCAGCGTCACGTTCGCGCGTTTCCTCACCTTTTACACGCTTGCGCTGACCGGCCTGTACAGCGTGATCCCCTACAAAACGCCGTGGTGCGCGCTGAGTTTCCTGAATGGCATGATTCTGCTGGCGGGCGCAGGCGCGGCGACGCTGCTGCAAATCGCGCCGGGGCGAGCAGCCAAAGGAACCGTCGGCCTGCTGCTCGTCACGGGCGTTGCGCAGTTAGCATGGCAGGCGTATCAGAGCAGTTACGTCTACTATGCCGATGACGCCAACCCCTATGTGTACGCGCAGCCTGTGCAGGACGCAGTTCGGCTGAGTGACCGCGTCGCGCTTCTGTCGCAGTCTTCGCCGCAGCGCGAGCAGACGGTGATCTATGTGTTTTCGATTGACGCATACTATTGGCCCCTGCCCTGGGATCTGCGCCGCTTTTCCAATGTCGGCTACTGGACAGGGCAGGTTCCGCCCGATCTTGACGCGCCTATCATTCTGGCCTCGCCCGAATTCGACGAGGAACTGACCCGAAAGCTGGACGCCACGCACCTGATGACCGGCTACTTCAGCCTGCGCTCCAACGCCTTTTTTCAGCTATGGGTACGCGACGACTTGTGGAAAGCGTATCTCGCCGATAAAAAGCGCCTGCACCCCGACCCGGACGATGGCCCCTGAATTACGTGGGGGCGTCAAACCGCATGTAGGGCGAATCATGGAACAGAGACAAGCCTTTGCAGTCCTTGCAAAACGACTGGGCTTGTCTCTCTATGTCTTTACATCTGCTCTACGAGCGCGGCGGCTTCCAGGCCGCTCATGTAGGCTTGCGGGACGCGCCCGCCTTCGGGGCGCAGGGCGTCGCCGCACACGATCACGCTGCTCGACATCCCGGCGAAATTTACTTCCTCGAAATGCACCATGCCGTAGGGCTGCGAGAACTTCCAGCGTTTCGTTTGTGTCCACAGCGGCTGCGAATACGTGTCGCCGAATAAGGCTTTGAGACCGTCCAGCGCGCGCCAGACGAGCAGGCTGTCGTCGCCCTCATAGTACAATTTGCTGAACTTGGGACTCATTTGCGCGATCAGGACGCTTTCGCCGTGCGGGGCGCGTTCGGGCGCTTTGGTCTGCTCAAAGGCCAGCCACAACAGATCGTTGCCCCGGTCTTCGGCAAGCAGGGCATACGCGGGCGCGTCCGGGGCGGGCGCGGCAAACCCTAAAATGATGGTCAGGTTCTTGTGGTACTCCACCTGGCGCAGCGCCTTGACGCGATCCAGAGTTTCCCATGTGCTTCGCATGGTCGGGGCGCTGTCGCCCAGCAGATCGGCGGCCTGGGGCGCGGGCGCGGTTACAATCACCACACCAGCGCGTCCCGCCTCGTCGCCGTTCTCGTCCGTCAGTATTACTTCTTTATCGGTTTCGCGCAGGCGCGTGATTCGGGTCTCGTAGCGGACGTGCGTCTGACCGGGTGGCAGGGCGTCAAGAAGCAGTTTGGGCAGGGTCGTCATGCCATTGCGATACGAGTATTTCGCGTCCGTGTTTTTGCCTGCATCGGACGGCAGGATACGGGCCGTAGCGCCGTCCTGATTCATTTCATACAGGCGCGTGGGCGGCGCGATGGCGACCAGATCCGTTGTCGGCAGTTCGCGCAGCATGATCTCTTGAAGCGGCGAGTTCTGCGGCTTGATGTTCTGCGCCCCGTGATCCACGACACAGCCCTCGATGCGCCGCGAGGCCACGCGCCCGCCCACGCCCCGGCTCTTCTCGTACAGCGTGACCGTATGCCCGTTCTGCGTCAATGCCCGCGCCGCCGCCAATCCCGCCATGCCCGCCCCGATGATCGCAATGTTTTTGCCCATGCTGCCTGCCCCTCTTCCTGTCGTTACTGTCCGACCCGCTTCCCTTAATACGACGCAGCCAATCGGATAAATACAAGACATGGCGCAGCATCGCTCAGGAAGGACGCAGGCCGCGTTCGCGCAGCAGGGCGTCGGCCCATACGGCGTCCGCATCGGAAAGCGGCGGGTTGGGGGACTGCGCGTAGTCGGTCTTTTGCTCGAAGCGTCCTCGCTCGTAGCATTGATCCAGTACGGCTTGTAAATCCAAAACTATGTCGGCGTCGCCCTCGGACAGCGGGACGGCGATGTGCGGCAGACGCCGGCGAATGGAGGAAGGCCATACCTCATAACGTTCGCCCTCTCCGCCCCGGTGCAGACACGTAATGTAATCATACGTGCCACCCTGATAGTCTGCTTCCTCAATCAGAAGCGGTCTCGCCGCAACGGTGGGCTGGCCCAAGCGCAGCAGATCGATCTCAATCAGATGGGTTCGGTTGCCTAATATCTCTTCCTGCTTGGCAAAGTAAAGAGACTGGCCTTCGCCGCGCGTTTTATTGATCGGGCTGAGTACCTCGATGGTCGTGACAACGTTCTCGCCCTGCCTTGCGTCCCGAATGTCAATGTACGTCTGGCGCGGCACGATGGGGAGGCGTTCCACAATCATAGGCACATCGGCAGACAAAGATGTTTCTGCCATGACGCGTTCCGCAATGGCTGTGCCGCCTCGCGCCGGGGCGGCGGACGGTCTTTGCTGAGTGACGTACACATCAGGGTAGATGCCGCGCCCCGTCTGCACCACGCGGCAGCGCTCTCCAGTGCTTGCGGCATACCCCGGCGGCATAACGGCGTCCAGCACATCCGTGATAAGCGCGATCAAGCGGCTGTGTATATTTGACCATTGGCCTGACGCTTCCAGATAGGGGTTCATGCCGGGAAAAGGATTGGACACGGTTCACCTCCACAACAAGCGGTACAAACGATATGAACGACACGAACGATACGGTAAAATAGATGCGCCGGAAGAGACACAGGTTTCTTCCGGCGCGTCTATTTCACTCTGCATAGCGGTGCAGAAGTTACTCGTCCAAAGCGCGGTTTGTGCCGGGAACGACCGTGCCGGCGGCATACGAGCGGCGCACGTCCGTGATGCGGACTTTGGCTTTCTGGCCGATAAATCGCTGCCCATCGTCCAGGTCGAGCATGTAGCCCTCGGCCCAGCCGACACACTTGCCCGCCTCTTTGAGCAGCGAGCGCATGATGCGGCACTCCACGACCTGGGCGCGGCGATAGCCCATCTTGTTCTTTTCCATGTCGTTCAGGTCGCCGCCCGTAATGGTGTACGCCTCGACATGCGAGTCCTCGTCGGCGCGGATAAATACGGCCCGCTCTATCTGCCGCTCGATCTCCTCGATGGTCGCGCCGTCCGGCCCGATGAGCAGTTCGGCCACTTCCGGGTGACAGCGGATTAGAAACGCATCTTTTTTCGCGTTTGCGGCGACATTGATCTGCCGCCGCAGGTCGCGCTCCACGAGCAGGCTGACGCTTTCCGACGAGGGCAATAATCCCCGGCCTTTGCAGTAGGGGCATTCATCCGTCGTAAAGCCGGTCAGGGTCTCGCCCGTGCGCTTTCGCGTCATTTCGATCAGGCCCAGCGGCGTGATGTTGCTGATCTTGGTGCGCGAGCGATCCTTTTTCAGCGCCATTTCCAGCGCTTTGACGACGGCCTGTTTGTCGCGGGCCGTGTTCATGTCAATGAAGTCAATGATGATGATGCCGCCGATGTCGCGCAGGCGCAGCTGCCGCGCGATCTCGCCTGCCGCGTCCACATTGGTACGAATGATCGTCTCGGCCAGGCTGCTGCCGCCGACGTTTTTGCTGGTATTGACATCAATCACGGTCAGCGCCTCGGTCTCGTCAATCACGAGCGAGCCGCCCGATCTGAGGAACACCTTGCGCTTGGTCAGCCGCTCGATCTCGGTTTCGATGTTGTACTGGTCGAAGATCGGCTGCTCGCCGTCGTACAGATAGATGCGGCCTTTGAGCTTGGGCGAGATGCGATCCAGCAGATCGTTGGCCTTTTCGTACTCGGCGGGGTCGTCAATCACCAGTTTGCTGACATCGCTGCCGAATACGTCCCGAATCGTTTTGTACAGCAGCGTCAGATCCTGCAGGACGAGGGCGGGCGCGGGCATCACACGGGCGTTTTCCTGCACCTGCCGCCAGTTCTGAACTAGAAAGTCCATGTCGGCTTTGAGTTCCGCTTCGGTCTTGTCCTCGGCCTCGGTGCGGATGATCAAACCGAAGCCGGGGACGCGGATGCGCTCGCCGATTTTCTTTAGCCGGTCGCGCTCCTTGCTGTCTTCCACCTTGCGGGACACGCCCAGGTTGTCGGCTTCGGGCATCAGGACGAGGTAGCGGCCCGGCAGCGAGACGCGCGTGCTGACCCGCGCGCCTTTGGTGCTGCGCGGCCCCTTGATGACCTGTACCAGGACTTCCTGTCCGATTTTCAGCACATCGCTGATGCGCTGATTACGCAGCGTGGAACGTCGGTAGCCGACTTTAGGGCGCAGCGACCGGGCATCGCGTCCGGGTGTTTTGCCCGCTCTGTCCCCGCCGCCCGTATCGCCTTCCTCGCCGTCGTCCTCGTCATCCTCGTCTTCTTCAAACTCGTCGTCCGCGTCTGCCCGCGCATCCGCAAGGTCGGCCTCATCAAACTCGGACAGGCCCGAATTGGAGCCTGCGTTTACGCCGGAGGGCGCGGCGTCGAGATCGCTTGCTGCATCGGGGCTGAACAGGCTCTCGGCGTCATCGGAAGTATCTGCGCCCTCGCTGCTCGCCCCAACTCCGGCCGCGCGTCCCGCTGCGACCACTTCGGTGGGCATCCCGCCATTCGCGCCGGGGCTGCGTCCGGTCGCGGGCTTTTCGCCCCGGCCCCGCGCTGGCCGCGCGTCCTTGCCGTAGCGTTTGCCGCGGTCGCGATCACCTGCCGCGGGCGGCGCTTCCATTAGGGGTGCGGGCGTACCTGTGTCTCCGGTCGGCAGCACATCGCCGACATACAAAAAAGCGTTGCGGTCCAGGCCGATGTCCACAAAGGCGGCGTCCATGCCTTGCAGGACGTTGGACACGCGGCACTTGTACAGGCTGCCGACGACGCGCTCGGCGCGTTCGATATGCAGTTCCACCAGTTTGCCGTCTTCCAGTACGGCGATGCGCGTTTCGCGCTCACCGACATTCACGACGATCTCTTTTGACATGAGGGGTCACCTCCCTTCGCTAGTTTCGTACACAAACAGATCCGCCCCGCGCGAAAACGCGCGGGGTGAGGATTAAGGCATAACGGACACGATGCCGTGTGGAAAAGCGTCACGGGACACGTCAACCGTTCTAGCTTTTGCCCTTCTTTTCGCCGCTGTCGGCTTTGGCAACGTCCTTCTTGGCGGCTTCGGCGGCTTTGGTCTGCTTGTCCTTGTCGCTCAGTTTGGCGAAGGAAGTGTCGCAGCCCGCGCAGCAGAAGTGGACTTTGTAGTTGCCGACGACCTGGGGCTTGCCCGCCTCGGTTTTGTGGTCGGCGATCTTTTCGCCGGTCATCGGGCAGGTCCAGACATCGGTTACTTTGGCGGTCTTGACCGTGGGCTTTTTGGCGTCGCCGGCTTTGCCGTCGCGGGGAGCGGCGAACAGGGCGGATGCGCTCAACACGGCGACGGCGGAAAACAGGATGGCGGTGTTCTTCATCAAGGCAAACTCCTCACTGGAAAACTCACTGGGAAATTCATCAGACCGCGCCCTGTGTGCAGCGCGTATACTGTCTCTTTCATTATACCATTGATTATACCATTGTTTGTGTTATTCGTTACAACATAAGGGCAAATGCCAACGACCTGAAATTTGAAGGTGGCCTGCTTTTGCCGCCTTGAGACTTTGTCCCTCTGCAGCGTAACTGAGATTCCGGAGCCAGAACTCAGGGCCTGGTAGTGAACGGCTGACGGTCACTGCGAACGGAGGCGATCACTCCTGTGTCGTCATACGCTTCCGAGGACACGACCACATTGTAGCGCGTACCGGGAAGCAGGCCGGTAAGCAGTATCTGGTGATCACGCGTGACGCGCGGGCCAAGCGGCTTTTGCTCGCAGGCCGCCTCTACATCCTCATAGCGGGCAAAATTTACCTGCTGCCACTGCGTCACCGTGACCGTATCGCTGAGTTCCCCCGCCGTGTGCCACGAAACGACCGCGCTCGTGCGCGTAATGCGGTCAACCTTCAGATCGCGTATCTCGCGCAGCGCGGCGGGCGCGATGCGGGCCAGCATATTTATCTGCGGATAATATTCGTTCTGCATATCGGGGGCCATGCCGCCTGCGCGAAAATACCAGGTCTTGCGCGGCCTGTCGGGAGTATACGCCGTGTTGGGCGGGTCTATGGCGAATGCGGGAATAGGCAGGTTGCCGGGCGCGTTGACATCCGGCAGGGGCAGCAGTTCGCGGGACACGATAGGGTACCGGAAGCGGGGGTTGATCGCGCTGCCCGGCGGCAGCCATGCGCGATTGTTCAGGGCGCAGACCACGAACGCCTGCGCCTGCGGATTAGCCAGGATGCTGTCATGGTTGGCGCCGACGATCAGGCAGTGATGCCATGCGCCAAAGTCCTGCGTGATGATCGCGCTCCACAGGGGAACCAGGCCGTCGGAGTAGTTTTGCAGGCTGTCGGCGCGGCGTTCCAGCACCAGGTAGGGGAACCATGCAGGAGTCTGGGCAGACTGTATGGCGGAATAGGGGTCGAACAGACCTTCCGCCAGACCGGGAATGCCCAGGTACGCGCTGTCGTCGCCCGCCACGCAGCCATACGCCACGTTATCCAGGCAGGGTTTTTCCTGCCCGTCTTCCTGATAGTTGTCCATCGCGGTCAGCCACGGGCTGTTGACGGCCATCACCTCCATGCTGGGGACGCGGGTAGCAAGATACTCGGACAGCGGCCCATCCACAAACCTGCCCACCGTACCGAACAGGCCCAGCAATAAGGGCGCCTGACGCAGGCGCGGGCCTGAGGCGTCGGGAGCATGGATCTCATTGGCATAGTTGCACAGCGGGGAGCCGCGCCACAGGCTCGCTACGGTAACAAATTTACGAACGGGACACTCAGGAGAGGAAAAAGGTGAAAAGGGAAAGGAAAAAGTATCACGCTTTCCCCTTTCCCCTCCTAACTGCTGCTGATACCAGTCGGGCTTGATTTGATAAAGCGGGTTCGGCCTGCCGCTGTTCTGCGAGCGGCCATACCAGGCGACGCTGTTCCGGGAGCGGGGATCGTGGCGGAAACTATGCAGATACCAGCGCGCGACCACGCCGCCGTAGCTGTACCCGATCAAATCCACGCGCCGGATCGCCAGATGCTGGCTGCGCGCGGCTTGCAAAGCCTGTTCAACGGTCTCGCCGACACGCTGCGCGGCATGTTCGACCGGGCCATTCCCCTTGAAGTACAGCGCAGGCCGCGTAAGCGGGTGACGATGGCTGAAGTCATCCTTGCCATGATTGACAAGGGCTATTGCGCCATATCGCGCCAGCGTTCCGGTAAGCAGGTCTTTGCCGTTCCAGTTGGGGCTTGCCGCATCGGAGTTGATGCCATGCACCATGACTACGGGAGGCCGCGCCAGTACGATGGTTTGGCGGACGAGCGGCGTGGCGGAAGTCGCTCCGTTGCGGGTCACGGTCAGCAGCACGGTACGGCGCGGATCGCGCGTGATGTCGCCCAGGCGCTGCGGCGTCGGATTGACATTGAACTCGTCCGGCGGCGTGTAGATCAGTTGATCGCCGTCACGAACGATCTGGCCCGCGCTGCCGTTTGTGGGCCGCAGTTCCGATTGCCGCCTGCCTCTGCCGACCATGTACGACAGGGTCAACGACAGCGTTTGGTCACGCAGGGCCGGGGTCAAAGCCAGGTACAAACGGCTGCGCTGGGCGGGAGGCGTACCGGGCAGATTATCGCAAACGACGCCCTCCACAGACCTACCCTGTGCATCAGTCATGGGCAGCGCTGCTGTGGACGGCGCGGCCTGTGCGTTGGTGGCTTGTGCGCGGGCGGAGATGCCTGTAAGCGCGGGCGCGCAGGGCAGCAGAACGGCAAGCAGTAAACAGAAACAAGGGCGCGAAATCAATACGGCCTCCAATGAAGATTAGATGTCTGTGGCTTATACGCAGGCCAGTCCGCTTTTTACTGCCTGCGCCCGGACACCGCAGAGATTACGAGTACGTAATGCAGTAAATTTTAACAGGATTAAGCTGAACAAATTGCCTGACCCTTCCGTCTTATGGTTACAATCTAATTACATTAGGGTAACAGCTTGAGCAGTCAAATAGTTATAAAGTTGTTGTAAATACCCTGATGTCAGTTTTAAGCAGGTGAAAGCAGGTCCGGCAGCCGCTTTCAGCCTGCATCGTTTGTTTCCTGCCGCATAAAACGAGGCGAAAAAGAATGCGCGAGTTTTTTGAATGGCGGGCGCACAGTACGCCCGAATGTCCGTCCGGGCAGGCAAAGCCCTGGCTGCTGCTGGGCAAAGGCCCGACGTTCAGCCAGCATCGTTTCCAAAATCTGGCCGACTACCATACCATTGCCATCAACCATGTGATTCGGGAGATTCATGCAGACATCGCGAGCGTCGTAGACATCGGTATCATCGCCGACTGCGGCGAAGTCATTGACGCGAATGCCCGCTTTCTGCTGATGCCGCGCCGGCCCTACGATACGCAGGGTTTGCAGAGTCGCTATCTGGAAGATTACTTTGACGTACTCCCGATATTGCGTAAACTCAGCGAGGAAGGGCGCTTGCTCTGGTACAACCTGGGCGGCGAGCATTGCGAGGCGGGGGCGCGCATTGTGCCTCCCGGCGCGTTCAGCGCGGAAACCCTGGTCAGCCTGCTGGCGCTGGCGGGCGCGCGCGCGATCCGCACACTGGGCGTGGACGGCGGCAGGCATTACGACTGCACCTTCGAGGACATCGCGGCGCAAACCTGCCTGCAAAACGGTCAGGAAAGTTTCGACGTGCAGTTTGAGGGCATTGCGCGGGCGGTTCGGCGTTACGGCCTCGATTATGCCGCGCTCGCGCTGCCTGCCGAGGTGCAGGAACATACGCTGCAGCGCGCCTATGTGCGCGGCAGGGTACGCAATCTGTTCCCCGCCTGGCTGCGTAGAAACACGCGCGTTCTGCGACACCACTTGAAACGCCAGTTCCGAACGCATCTTGCCACGCCTCTCCACCTCCATCTTATGGCGAGACCACATGCAAACCGCCGTTTGACGCGCTAAAGAATACGCCCCGCAAACGCGCTCGCGGAACTTTACCGTCCTCAAGCAGTATCCATGATGACAAGATCATGTCAGCCACGACATAAATTGTACAGAGGAAATCACTGCTGAGGCGGGGAGGGACGGCTATGGCGCTTTTGGATGGCAAAGTGGCGTTTATTACGGGCGGGGCAAGCGGCATCGGCAAGGGAACAGCCCTGCGCTTCGCGCAGGAAGGCGCTAAAATCGGTCTGGCCGATATGCTGCCCGAAGAGGGCGCTGTGACGCGGGCGGAAATCGAGGCGGCGGGCGGGCAGGCTCTCTTTGTAGAGTGCGATGTGTCCGACCCCGACAATGTCAAAGCGGCGGTTGATGCCACCGTCAAGGCGTTCGGGCGGCTGGACATCGTATTCGCGAACGCGGGCATCAATGGCGTGTGGACGCCCATCGAAGACCTGACGCCCGAAGATTGGGACAAAACTCTCGACATCAACCTCAAAGGCACGTACCTGACCGTCCACTTTGCCATTCCGCACCTGCGGCAGGCGGGCGGCGGCAGCATCCTGATTACCAGCAGCGTCAACGGCAACCGCACGTTCTCCACGGTCGGAGCCGCCGCGTATTCGACCAGCAAGGCCGGCCAGGTGGCGTTCATGAAAATGGCCGCACTGGAACTGGGCCGCTTCAACATCCGCGTCAATGCGATATGCCCCGGCGCGATCCACACCAACATAGACCGGCGCACCTTCAAGCAGCACACCGACGAGATCGAAATCAAACTGGAAATGCCTGACGGCAACCCGGCTCTGCATCACGGGCAGGGCGAACCGATTGATGTGGCGAATACGTGCCTGTTTCTCGCAAGCGACCTATCTCATCATGTGTCCGGCGTGGAAATCTATGTAGATGGCGGAGCCTCGCTGCTGAAATGACGGACGACACCAAACGCGCGAATGCCCCTGCCATACAGCCTGCGGCCCGCGAGGAAATGCAGGGCAAGTCGGAACAAGCGCGAGCCGACGTACAAACCGAACCGTCATTGCAAGCGCGGCAAATCGGTCACGACACTCCGGCCTACCGGGACATGGTCGCCCTTCGCTATCATGTCCTGCGCGAACCGCTTGGCCTGAACTATACGCCCGAACAACTTAGCGCCGAGGCAGGTGACACCTTACTCGGCATCTATACCGACACGCAGTTGATAGGCTGCCTGATACTGACGCATCTGGACGCGCAGACCGTGCAGATGCGTCAGGTCGCGGTCGCGCCGTCACGACAGGGACAGGGGACGGGCCGCGTCCTCGTAACCTGTGCCGAGCGTCTGGCGCGGCAGCAAGGCTATACGACGATGCTGCTGCATGCCCGTGAAAGCGCCGTGCCATTCTATCTCAGGCTGGGGTACGCCGCGCGGGGCGCGTTTTTTGAGGAAGTCGGCCTCCCGCATGTGGAAATGCTTAAAAACCTTTCTTGATCGAGGCAATGTTGGCAGTGAGCGACGCGGTGTACCAATGTGTACCCAATTTCAGCGAGGGGCGTCGCGGCGAAGTTGTGGAAGCGATTGCCGATGCGATGCGGAGCGTGTCCGGCGTCCGGCTGATCGACTGGAGCGCGGACGCAGACCACAATCGTTGCGTGATGACCCTGCTGGGCGACGCGAACGGCGTTCGGCAGGCTGTCCTTGCCGCCGCCCGCGTGGCTGTAACTCGTATTGACCTGCGTGACCACAGCGGCGTTCATCCGCGCGCCGGGGCCATAGATGTCGTGCCGGTCGTGCCGCTGCGTCACGCCACAACAAGGCAGGCCATCGCGCTTGCCGCCGATGTAGGCGCGGATCTGGCCCGCGAACTCGCTCTGCCCGTTTATTTCTACGAAGCGAATGCGCGTTCTCAGAGTAAGGCCGCGCTTCCCGACCTGCGGCGCGGCGGCTTTGAGGCTTTCGCAGCCGCGCCCCTGACCGAAACGCGCGCCCCCGATTTTGGCCCGACCCGTATTCACGCATCGGCGGGCGTGGTGATCGTCGGGGCGCGCGGCCCGCTTGTCGCGTACAATGTCAATCTGGACACGCCCGATGTCCGTATCGCGCAGCACATCGCGCGGCGCATCCGGCGCGAGCGGGACACCTTACCGGAACTGGCGGGCGTTCGCGCCCTCGGCCTGTACCTTCCTTTGCGCCATCAG
This sequence comes from Chthonomonadaceae bacterium, assembly GCA_965277875.1. GTDB lineage: Bacteria > Armatimonadota > Chthonomonadetes > Chthonomonadales > Chthonomonadaceae > CAWFQB01. The sequence continues at coordinate 5,756,656 of CBDIDV010000002.1, forward strand.
GCGCAGGTTTCCCTGAACCTCACCCGCCCTGCGGATACCTCGCTCCCCCGTATCTTCGCCTTTATACGGGAAGCGGCTGCCGCGCGCGGCGTTACCACATTGGAAAGCGAAATCATCGGCGCGATCCCCCGCGCCTGTCTCGCCGGACTGCCCCCCGGATCGATCCACTGGCATACCTATAGACCCACGCAAATCCTCGAACACTGGCTGGAAGAAAATTGAAACTACTCTGTTCCCAGCTTTTGATTCGGGAAGGCGGCGGCGTAGATTTTGGTCAGTAGTTCGATGGCGGGACGGGCCTCGCGTCCGTCTACACAGGGCGGGCGATGTTCGCGCACGGCAGCATAAAAGTCGTGGATTTGCGCCTCGTGGCCGGCAAGGCTGATAGCGAAGGGAGAACTGCCGCCGCCGGTGTCTATTCCCGCGTCCAGTGTGCTTGTAAGGTCCTGCCCGTCCAGGCCGAAGCGCAGAACGCGGGCGTCCTCGAACGCGGCGGAACCGTTCGTGCCGTAGATTTCCAGGCGAGCGGCGAGGTCGGGCAGGCAGCACGTCGTGGCCTCGATGGTTCCCCTGGCCCCGCTCGCAAAGCGCACCACGGCGATGGCGAAATCCTCGGCCTCCATGCGGTGGCAGGCGGATTCGAGATGCGCGTACTCCACGGCCTCGACGCGTCCTGCCAGCCATACCATTTGATCCAAAGAGTGAATGCCCTGATTGGCGAGCGCGCCGCCATCCAGCGCCCAGGTTCCGCGCCAGTCGTCCTTGTCGTAATAGGCCTGCGAGCGCCACCATTTGAGGGACACGCTGCACGACAATATACGGCCCATACGCCCCTCGGCGACGGCCCGCTGTACGGTCTGCGCCGCGCGGCTCATGCGGCGCTGAAAGATGCAGCCCAGGCGTACATCCTGACGGTCGCACATCTCGATAAGACGATCCACTTTGGCGAGATCAATGTCCAGGGGTTTCTCGCACAGGACATGGATGCCGCGCCGCGCCGCCGCCATGCCGTGCGTGGCGTGCAGGCCCGTGGGCGAGCAGATGTGGACGATGTGAGGCCGCGCCTCATCGAGAAATCGCTCACAGTCCACCCAGCAGGGTACCTGCCGGGTGGCGCTCATGCGCTGCGCGCGGCCCGGACGCTCGTCGCACACGCCTGCGACATGGACATCCGGCATCTGCGCGAGGATACGCAGGTGTTCGCTGCCCATGCCGCCGCACCCGATCAGGCCCACCCGGAGCGTATCACGCATCATCGGCCTCACCGTCTGCCGGGTCGGAACAGCCTGCGCGCGGACGCAGCAGTCGTTCGGGCGGCGTGACATTCTTTGCGCCTGCCACCGGACGCAGCAGCGTTTGCGCGCTCGTCGTGACGTCGGCGGACGCAGGGCGCGGTAGCATCACTGTTTTTTCGTTGGGAATTTCCAAGATTAAAATGTTCTTATTGTTACGTGTTATTGTTACGTGTTGAGGTGTCTCTCGACGAACCATTTGTCCAGTCCCGGTAAATCTCATCCTGCATATATCTTACTGCCTCTACGTTTGCCTGGCCCAAAACTGTCATACGATTGATAGTTGATTACCTCTGGTATACCCTAATCAGGATGGTTCCGGCCTGCCGGCAATGCTGCGCTCTTCCATCCGCGCCCTGACCTGGGTTTCTTGGCCCTGGTCGGTCGGCTCGTAAAACGGCGTACCCTGCACACCATCGGGAAGGTATTGCTGCGGCACGTAATGGCCGGAGAAATCATGGGGATACAGGTAGCCTGTGCCGTGTCCAAGCTGCCTGCCGCCGGGGTAGTGGCCGTCGCGCAGGGGCAGGGGAACCGGACGCGCGCCGTTCGCCTTGATCTCCGAGGTCGCGCGCCCGATGGCGACCGTGACCGCGTTGCTTTTGGGCGCGTTGGCGAGATACAGCACGGCCTGCGACAGCGTTAATTGCGCTTCGGGCAGGCCGACGAACATCACGGTCTGTACGGCGGCATTGGCAAGCACAAGCGCGAAGGGGTCGGCGTTGCCGATGTCCTCGCTGGCGAGAATCACCAGGCGGCGCGCGATAAACTTGATGTCCTCGCCCGCGACAAGCATTTTGGCGAGCCAGTAAACGCCCGCGTCCGGGTCGCTGCCCCGAATGCTTTTGATGAAGGCCGAAATGGTATCGTAGTGTTCGTCGCCGTTCTTGTCGTAGGCGAGCGAGCGGGCCTGCGCCCCGGCCTCGGCGTCGGCAAGGGACAAATGGCGCGTGTCGTAGGCGTCGGGCGCAAGCGAGTAGGCCGCGCTTTCCAGGGCGGTCAGGGCGTTGCGCGCGTCGCCGCCCGCAATTTGCGCGAGAAAGTCCAGGGCGTCCGCGTCGGCTGTGATGTGCATCCGGCCCAGGCCGCGCTCCGAATCCTGGAGAGCGCGTTCCAAGAGTTGCCGTATGGACGCGTCGGACAAGCGCTCGAAGCGGAACAGGCGCGAGCGTGACAGCAGGGGCGCGTTCACCTCGAAGAACGGGTTTTCGGTCGTGGCCCCGATAAGAACGATGGTTCCGTCCTCGACGTGCGGGAGCAGGGCGTCCTGCTGCGCCTTGTTCCATCGGTGGATCTCGTCCACGAACAGGATGGTTTTTTGCCTGAGTTTGCGCCGGCGTTCGCGCGCCGCCTCGACGATCTTGCGCGCATCCGCCACGCCGCTTGTCGTGCTGTTAAGCTTCTCGAAATGAGCGCGCGTGGTCTGGGCGATCACGAGAGCGAGCGTACTTTTGCCGGTTCCGGGCGGCCCCCAGAACAGCACGGACGCAAGCTGATCGTTTTCGATGGCCCGACGCAGCAGCGTGTTTGGCCCCACAACGGCCTCCTGCCCCGCGAACTCGTCCAAACTGCGCGGGCGCATCCGGGCCGCAAGCGGCGCGTTCGGGTCACTGTCCCAAATCGCGCCGGTCGGCGTCACGGGTTCTTCCTCACCAAACAGGCTGTCATTCGCGGCTGCCATAATCTTCGGCCTTTTTTCAAGCATTCAGGCAAGTGATTTAGCGCGGCCCGACTGGACGAAGAACGCCCAATCCGTCATTAATCTGCGAAACTTCCTCAATGACTTTTGCGCGGAACTGCGTATCCTCACGGGTAAGGTCGTACAACTGTATATCCATTTTATGTTCGATCCACTCTTTAAGAGCGCGTTCACCATTCAAGCCGGCAGGCGAGGCCAGATACCCAACTACGAAGTGTGTATTTTGGCCGGCATCCGCAATGCGTTCCAGTTTGCTGGTGATAGCATCCGCGTCTTTTTCGGCTGTACGCGCCGCAAAGTTGACAGCTTCCACGACCAGAGTGCGCTTACTGTTTGCAAGGCAACGCATCACGGGAACGCGGCGGCCATGAAATCCCGGAACGGTTTCTCCCCGTGGCAAGCGCCGCGATAACGGTCCCAGCGCCTGCTTCAATGCGCTGTCAATACGGCTGCGGCTGACCCGCTGCGAAACCTGCGGCTTGACAACAGCCTCGTACAGCGTTTCGATCTCCTCATCAGGACGTATACAGTCAATCGTCTGCACCGAACTGATCTGCACCCGAAAAGCCATCAGTTTGCGTACATGCTCCCACCATGCTTCACTAAGCGAAGCGGGCGGATCATTGGCATAAGGCAGTTCGCCGCTTGCATGCCAGTCCTCGATTTTAGCCCGCGCGAGCTGCAAAAACGGCAGCGCCGCCGCAATCGCCACTTCGGGAATACGTTCTTCCGGTTTGGGCAGCCGAAAACGCAGCGAGTTCTGGTCGGCGCTGCAAAGCACGATTCCGACCGGAACCGTAATCCCTCGTTCGGCATCCGCAAGGTAGCGCAGAACCGCATAACTAAAAGAGTCGGAGGCTTTTATCTGCAACACGGCTTAAACCTTCCCATCTCGGCACATCAACAATCTCCCTCATTCGATCCGCGCGTTGTGTCAGACAACTCACAACGTCGGAGGCTGCTATGTTCGCCTGCGCCCACCATTCAGCGGGAGCCAATGTCATCATTTCCGCAAGTTGAGGCGTCATTTGTAAAATCGCGGCCAGCGTATTGTAAAGGCGGTCGCAGCCCGACTCCATGACAGCGCGTTCCACAAAGTTCTTTTTATCGGGGAACGCGGCAGCATTATGCTTTTTTGACCGCGCCAAATACGAACCGTCTGCAAAACTGCCGGAGCCTAAAAAACAGTCGCTCTGGTCTGCCGCCAGCAAATGGAAGCGTCCCTCTTTGCCTACTACAAGGCGCGTGTTGCCTTCCACACACCTGTCCAGATTCATCAGCCAGCAATCGGCCACCCAGATAGCCACAGCCTCCTGTGGATCAGCCATCATATCCCACAGCGGCGGCGGCCCTGCTTCCGACTCGGCATTAAATATAGTAGAAAAATGTAGGCCGCTCTTTGTATTATATCCGATATTCTCGGCTTTGTCATAAGAACGCGCCAGGTCGGGGCGGACAAATACAAGCGCGGCTTCCAGCGTCCGAATTTCCAAAGCCTTCAAAATGGCGTAGGACACCACTTCACTGATGCAGGCCGCTGCGGAAGCCGGGTCATCGCGGCGGTACTTAACGACGTGGCGAACGCCCGGCGCGTCTGAGTGGTCTGCTTGCTGAGTGCAAAACACCTTGCGCGGTTCCCACCGGGTTTTGATTTCCAACACAGGGCCGTCGTCGCGGTAGGCGTAAACAAGCGGGAGTGACTGCAAGATGAGCGCGTCTCCTTAAAACGAGTTTCGGCAAAACGGAGCGCAAAAAACAAAATTGTCGCCTGCCTGTTCAACTCCCGCGATTCGTATTCCTCTTTACGGCGCAATCAAAAAAAGATTCGCGGCTTTGATGCTGTGCTAAATGCGTTCCGGCAGGATTTTGCCGCCTGCCTGCCTAAAAACAGGGTAGCCACAAAACAATATGTATCAAGGAGTATCCCATTGCCCGAACAGCCCACGCCCTACTATGCCACGCCCAAACAGCCCCGACTCGTCTGGAACAACCGCGACCAACGCGCCGTAGCCGAACCCGTTCCCGCCCAGACCGTGGAGATCATCTCGCCCTTTTACGCCACGCCGAACCAGGCCGCGCTGGACATGCGCCACGAAGCCAAGCCGGAAAACCGCCTGATCTGGACGAACGACAATCTCATCGCCCTGCAATCCCTGCTCGTCGGCGACGCCACGCATCCGCCGCTGGCAGGCAAAGTAGACCTCGTCTATATTGATCCGCCGTTCGCCGTGCAGTCGGATTTCAAGATCAACATCGAGATCGAAAACGGCGTGAGCGACGAGAAACTGCCCACGCTCATCGAGCAGTTGGCTTACACGGATACGTGGAAGGACGGCCTGGACAGTTACCTCTCGATGATGCGGGACCGACTTTACTAAGTAAAGGATTTATTGGCGTCTACGGGCAGTATCTATGTTCACTGCGACTGGCACGCGGGCCACTACCTCAAAGTTCTCATGGACGAAATCTTTGGCTATGAGAACTTTCAACGTGAAATCATCTGGGCATTCGACACTGTATCAGGATATAAATCAACAGCAAACAACTGGGTGCGTTCCCACGATACTATTCTGTTTTACACGAAAAGCACGGATCCGCAGGATTTTATCAAACAGTATTTGCCTTACAAATCCGATTACGTCGCTCGTTTCAAACCTGATAGCACAGGCAGGCTTTATCGGGATGACAGGTCAGGAGGGCGCGTCCAATACCTTGATGAGTCACCAGGGCGAGTTATCGGAGATGTTTGGGATGATGTAATGAGCTTTCAACAAGCTTCTACTTCCTCTGAGTACATCAAATACCCGACGCAGAAGCCTATAGCACTCATTCAACGTATTCTTGCAGCATCATCAAAACCGGGTGATGTTATTCTCGACTGCTTTTGTGGCAGTGGCACAACGGCTGTTGCCGCTGAAAAGATGAAGGACAAGAACGGTAAGCCCGCGCCGCGCCGCTGGATCGCCATTGACTGCGGCAAGTTCGCCGTGCATATCACGCGCAAGCGGCTAATCGAGGCCGACGCCTGCCCCTTTGCGGTAGAGAACATCGGCTTTTATACCCGCAATGGCGAGTGGAAAGACATCTGGAAGGGCAACACGTCCGCCAAGAACTACCGCGCCGCGCTCGTGGAGGTGTACGGCGGCGCGACCGTCAACGACTTCACGTACCTGCACGGCAGAAAAGGCGCGCGCTGGATACACGTCTGCGATTTCAACAAGCCCATCGTGGACGCGCAAATGGCCTGCATCGCGCAGGAGGCCGCGAGTACCGACACCCATGCCATAGACATCCTCACGCCCGACATCCCCATTGATTGGAACAAGGGCGACATCGAGGCCCGCTACGATGTCAAAATCTACGCCCACATCATTCCCCAGATTGCTATTGAAGCTGCCCGTGAGCGCATCAAGCGCAAGCGGCGTCACGACCCCAGCCTTTTGCCCGCGCCCGACATCGAGGTCCGCGCCGAAACGTCCCCGCATGGCAAAGAGGGCGCGACCGTTACCGTCAAGCTGACCCGGCTGACCATAGACCTCGAAGACTGCCTTTCGACGCAGAATGCCGACAAACGCGCCGCCATCATCGCGCAGCTGACCGACTGGCGCGCATTGATTGACTATTGGGCCGTGGATTGGGACTACAACGGCGAGTGCTTCCGCAACGACTGGCAGACCTTCCGCACCCGCAAGAACAAAGACATCGCGGTTCAGGCCGCGCACGACTACGCGGGCGCATCCGGCGACCGTCACATCGCCGTCAAGGTCACGGACATATTCGGCAACGACGGGCTGAAAGTGATCTGCATCACCCTCTGAAATCCAGTCGTGAGTCAGGCTTATCGGTATCAGGAGTACATAATGCGAGCAGCGGTAAAGGGCGGCGAAACGCTGTGGGAAACGAACCCGCAGCGCGAAATGGTCATGGCATTGCAGGCCCGCGTCGAGGCGTGGGCCGCGTCGGGATATGAGGGCGCGTCCGAACTCAGCCGCCGCCTGCTGCAATACTGGTTCGGCGACATGCACCTGCTCGCCGACGGCGCGACCTTTTTTCAGTGGCATCCGCATCAGCGGCGGGCCGTCGAGTCCGTGATCTATCTGTACGAGGTGGCCGGTCTGCGCCGCGTCGAAGGGTACGCCGCGCACGTCGGGTTGGAACGCCGCGCCCAGAAAGCGGCATGGGCCAAGATCGGCCTGCAAATGGCGACCGGGTCGGGCAAAACAAAGGTGATGAGCCTGCTGATGGTGTGGGCGCACCTGCAATGGCAGCGGGGCGAGCATAATGACGCGCTCGGCCTGGGCAATGTGCAGCTTCTCGTAGCGCCCAACCTGATCGTCCTCGAACGCCTGCTTGCGGACTTTACGGACGGCGAAATCTTTAACAAAGACCCGCTTTTGCCACCCGAACTGCGCCGTGACTTTACCCTGCGCGTCGTCACCCCCGACAGCGTCCCCTCAGAACTGCTGTCGTCCGAAAGCTACCTTGTCGTCACGAACATACAGAAACTCTACGCGCCCGAAGCTGCGCCCACGATTGGGGACGCCGACCCGGACGCGCAGGCCGATATGTTCGATCTGCTGGACACGCCCCTGCCTACCAAAATGGACATGGGCCTGCCGCGCCTGCTGCAGTTCGTGCAGTCCGCCACCACTCCGCTTGTGATCTACAACGACGAGGCGCACCACGTCCACGACGAGGCTGTTCATTATGCTAAAAACACTTCGGCTGTCAAAGATGAGGACGAGAAGGAAGGCGTCGCCTGGAACCGCGTCCTGTTGGGATTGCAAAAACAGGCCGGGCTTGCCCTGCAATGCGACATGAGCGCGACTCTGTTCGAGGAGAGCAGCAAGCAATGGTTCCGGCACACGGTCTACGATTATCCTTTGCAGCAGGCCATCCGCGACCGCATCGTCAAACAGCCCTATTTGTGCAAGTTCAATCTAAGGTACAAGGACGGTCACGACGAAACCATCGGCAAGATTGACGAGGCCGCGCTGAACGCGTTCGACAAGTACACGCATCTCTTGCAGGCCGGAATAGCCGAATGGAAGAAGGAACAGCAGGCCATTGACGCGCAGGGCATTCGGCGCAAGGCGCTGCTGTTCATCGTGTGCGCCAACAAGACCGACGCCAAAGAGATCGCCACGCGCCTGGAAACATTTGCCGACGCCGATACGGGCGAATGCCTGTTCGCGGGCAAAGTGATCGAAATACACATCGGGCGCAAGGAGGCCACGAACGACAAGGACTGGCAAAAGATCCGCGCCGACATACAGCAGGTAGACAGCAACGATACGCCCTACACGGCCATAGTGTCCGTGATGATGCTCAAAGAGGGCTGGGACGTGCGGAACGTCAAGGTGATCGTTCCCCTGCGTCCCTGCGACAGCCGCCAGCTTACCGAGCAGATGCTGGGGCGCGGCCTGCGCCGCATGTTCCCGCCCTACTGGACGCCCGAAGGCGAACTCAAAGACCGTGACCGCGCCGAGGGTCTGTACGTGATCGAACATCCCTCTTTTGAACGTATCATCAAGAACGTGTCCGACATCATGGAGGAGGAACCGGACGACGCGGCCCGCCCCTCGCCCTCGCGGGTCCTGGTGCGCGTCGTGGAGCCTGCCGAGGAACGCGCCAAACGCGACTTTCCCATCCCGCAGATCGTCGGCGCGTTTGGAAGCGAAGACGACTGGATCGAGCGCATCGGGCGCGGCAAAATGCCCCCGCTCGCCTCGCGTTTCTCTTACGTGAGCGATCTCAAGGAGATGGAAGGCATTATCCGGCACGAGGGGGCCGTGCTGCCCCCACGCGACGGCAAGGACGGCGGCGAAACGGAAAACATCGTCTACGATGTGCAGCAGACGGGATATGCCAGCATAGACCATCTGATGAACACGTATGCGGACGCCATTCGCGCCGAACTGCGCCTGTCCCGCGACTATCAGGCCGCCATCAAAGGCATTCTGAAAGCGTTTCTGGAACGCTGCACTTTCGACCTGAAAGGCATCCCGCTTAGTATGGAGGCCGCAGCCGAGGCGGACGAAGAAACGCAGCGCATCGTAATCCACAATGTCAGCCGTTCGCAGGTGCGCCAGCAGGTGATACAAAGCGTGGCAAAGATCATCGGCATGGCGCGGGCGGGCAAGGAAACGCCCGAAGTGCAGGTTGCTACCCGCTATGCCCGCGATCTGACCGAGTACGAAACGTCGCCATCCGGCTTCTGCCTGTCCAACCCGAAAAGGTGCGTTCATACCGCCTGCCATTTTGACAGCAGCGACGAATTGAAACTGGCGCAGATGCTGGAAGAGGCGGACGATGTGGCAAGCTGGCTGTGGAACGATCAAAAAGGCGTGGGATTCCGTATCCAGTACAGCTTTGAGGGACGGACGCCTTACTACTTCCCAGACTTCCTCGTCAAATTGACGGACGGCAAGTTAATCATCATCGAAAGCAAGGGCAGCATCCGCGAGCGTGACCGCGCCAAGCAGTCACGCGCCGAACGCTATGCGGCCATTCTAAGCGACGCGACACAGGAAGATTGGAGCTACCTGTTTCTTGTCAACGACAGCAGCATCGGGCGGCGCGACATCGCCTGGTGGCGTCAGCAGGGCCGCGTAGCGTTCCGCGACCTTGTAAAATACATCAGCAACGCCCCGACAGGCACGGGCGAGTTGTTTCAAGAATGAAAGGGGGGTTGATGCGGCGGCGTCTTCAGGTTGATTTGCAGGCAGGTCTGCGATGCTTTCTGCTGCCGCTCCTTGTGGCGGTAAGCGGCGTTTTCGCGCCGGGGATCGTCAGGGCGCAGTCACGTTCCTACTTCCCCCCTCCCGGCGAGCGATGGGAACGCAAAGCCCCGTCGTCTGTGGGCATGGATGCCGACCGGCTGGCCCGCGCCGTTGCCTTCGCGCGGGCGAACGAGACCGATTTCCCGCGCGACTTTTCCACGCAGGAGAAGATTTTCGGCAAACCGCTCGGCCCCCTGCCCGTGCGGCGGGGCGGCACGAGCGGCGTGATCCTGCGGCATGGCTACATCGTGGCGGAATGGGGCGACACCCGGCACATTGACCCGACGTACAGCGCGGCCAAAAGTTTCCTGTCTACGCTGCTCGGCCTTGCCATAGACCGGCAGTTGATCGGGGACATCAACGAACCCGTTGGGCAGCGCGTTGGCGATGGCGGCTACGACAGCCCGCACAACATGCCGATAACATGGAAGCACCACGCGCAGCAGGCGAGCGAATGGCAGGGCGAGATGTGGGGCAAGAACAGCGACTTTGTCGGCGTGTCGGAGTTCGGGGAGGGACGGCATTTACCGCGCGCCCTGCAAACCCCCGGCGCGTTCTTCGAGTACAACGATGTCCGCATCAACCGTCTGGCCCTCTCCCTGCTGCGGGTCTGGAAACGGCCTCTGACCGATGTGCTGAACACCCAAATCATGCGGCCCATCGGCGCGTCTCAGACGTGGCGCTGGATTCCCTACCCGAACGCGCTTGCCGATGTCGAGGGGACGCAGATGCCCTCGGTCAGCGGCGGCACGCGCTGGGGCGGCGGGCTGTGGATTGATGCGCGGGACGAGGCGCGTTTCGGCCTGCTGTTCTTAAGGCAGGGACGCTGGAAGAACAAGCAGCTTGTATCGCAGGCGTGGGTCAAAGACGCGACTGCGCCGAGCAAGACAAATCCTGCGTATGGCTATCTGTGGTGGCTCAATACGGATGGCAAGCTGTGGCCGGGTACGCCGGTCTCGTGTTTCGCCGCCGTGGGTTTTGGCGGCAACACCGTGTGGATAGACCCCGACGATGACCTTGTCGTCGTGTGGCGCTGGCACAAAGGCAATGGCGCGGAACTGTTTCGGCAGGTAGCGGCGGCGGTCAGCGGTCGTTAGCGCGGAAGCGCGCTCAATCCCGGAATGCGCGACAGCAGGGAAAACCACGTCCGCCGTGGCCGCCCACCTCGTTTGCTTCTCTGAATCTGCTATACGAATCTGCTATACTGAAAAGGCGCATGACGAAGAAGACAAATTACAATGAGCTATAGCGGCGCAAAGCCGGAACGCCAAATGTCAGCGTCCGTGAATGAAAAACAAAAGCAGACGGGATCGGTATTCGCCCGCAGCGATGCAGGCAGGGAAACAAGCATCATGGGGCGAGCATTCATGAAAACAGGAATAGGGTTCATCGGAGCGATTGCGGCTCTCGGCGCAGGCGTTCCATCTTACGCCCAGGACGCCCGCGCCCTGCTGGAAAAAACCCTACAGACCTACCAGAAACTCGGATCGTACCAGGGCAAAGGTATTGTGGAAGTCAGCGAAGCGGGCGGTGGGCGGCGTCAGACAGTTCTTGCAACCAGTTCGGATATGCTGTACCGCCGCGCCAATAAACTGTTTCTAAAAATGGAATCGCGCAACAGCAATATGCAGATTTTCAGCGACGGCGGCAGGCTGACCGTTTATAAAGAGACCGCGCGAACATTTACGAACGGCCCGTCCGCGCCCACTCTGCCCGCCATGCTGCCCCTGCTGCAAAGCCGCGCCGGGATCGGCGGGATGCTTGATCCCCTCTACTTCCTGAGCCACGCGAGTTTGCCCGGCGGCCTCGCCAACCTGAAAATGCAGCCCCCGACCAAAGTGAACGGGCATGATGTCGTCGTCGTCACGGGGCTGTGGCAGGGCCTGCCGCCCGCCGACCTGCCGCGCAATCCCTTTTGCAGCCGGGGCGCGCGCTGGACGCTGTACCTGGACAAAAATAACGCCCTGCTGCAAAAAGTCGAGGCGCGCGTTCCCGCACAGATGCGTGTGCCGACCAAGCGCGATGGTAAAGTCGTAGCCACCCTGATTCCGGGCGAAGTCATCATGACGAATACCATCGTGGATGCGCGGCCCAACGCGCCGCTCGACGACAAGCTGTTCGTGTTCACGCCGCCCAAAGGCGTGACCGAGCAAAAGAGTATTGAAGATTTGATCAAAGGCGGAAAGTGACAAGCGGAGCGTAAATGTCGGGCAGCGGCCTATCCGCCCCCGACTTTGCCGTCCGGCCCTTGAATACGGGGGTGTGGGTATGTACGGTATCATCATCGCCGCGATTGTGGCGGCACTTGTTACAAGCGGCGTCACGCCGTTTGTGCGCGTATGGGTGGAAAAGCGGGGCGCGATAGACCAGCCGGAAGCGCGGCGCGTCAACGAAACGCCCAAGCCCCGCGCGGGCGGCATCGCCATTTTTGCCGGGTTCATCGTCGCCATACTGCTGACCGTAGGTGTGCGGCACTTCAACACAGGGCAGCACGCGTGGACGATGCAGATCACGGGCGTTCTGCTCGCCGTCACCTTCGTGGCCCTGACCGGCCTGATAGACGATTTCAAAAATCTGCCCGCCAAATGGCAGGCGCTCGCCATCGTCGGAGCCTCGCTGATACTGTATGCCTTCGGCGTCCGCATCGAGGGCATCACGAACCCATTCGGGCCGGGCGGCGACAACGCCCTGCTGCGCTGGCACGAACTGCCGCAGGCGATCTCGCTCGTGCTGACCGTGCTGTGGGTGTTCACCGTGACCAAGACCGTGGACGCCATTGACGGCGTGGACGGGCTGGCCGCAGGCGTGTGCGCCATTTCCGCCGCTACGCTGGCCCTGATGGCGACCCTGCTGCGCTCCCACGACGGCCCGACCGTGGCCCTCCTCGCCGCAGGACTTACGGGCGCGTGCCTGGGCTTTCTGCGCCACAACTATTTCCCCTCCAAGATCATCATGGGAACCATCGGCGCGTGGGTGCTGGGGCTTGCGCTCGCGGCCATCTCCATCATGGGCGCGTTCAAATCCGCCGCCGCCGTCTCGGTTGTCGTTCCGATTTTGGTGCTGGGCGTACCGATCTTCGATTACACGCACGTTCTGACGCGCCGGTTTCTGGACGGCGCGAAACTGACGGGCGCGGATCAGCGGCATCTGCATCACCGCCTGCTCAAGCGGGGCTGGAACCAGAAGCAGGTGGCCTGGTTTATTTACAGCATTACCGCCGCGCTGTGTCTCGCGGCCCTCGGCCTGTTCCATGCGGGGCGTAGTGGGCGTTGATTTGCGTCTTGAACTCGGATTACGCGGATTTGTGGGACGAACAGGATTGAACTATATTGGGTTGTGATTCATCGGAGTAGAAGGAAAAATCAGAAGCGACGCCGCATTTAATCTTGTTAATCCTCTAATCCGCGTAATCCGAGTTCAAGATAAGAAAGAAGGAACTTGCTATGTCGAGAATGTTTGCGGTTGTGAGCGTGGTTCTGGCTGGAGCCGTGCTGAGTATGGGACTGATGGGATGCGGCGGCGGCTCAAGCAGTTCTTCTGTCGTGTCGGGGTACAACCCGGATGGCCGCGCCCTGCCCGGCCAGACCAACCTTTCCACGCTCAAGATCGCCATTGCCACAGACAAAACGACCTACAAGACAGGCGACTCTATCCAGATGACGATCTCGGTCACGAACACGTCCGCAAGTACAAGCGCGATCTCGTTCCCGACCACGTCGCAAACGAACTGGTGGGGCTACATCATCGCGCAAAACGGCAAGATCGTCACGTATGAGTATTCGTCCACGCACAATCTGACGTTTACGGACGCCGTGGGCTTCGACACTTACGGCGCGGGCGAGACCCACACGTTTCCCTACGCCTTTCCGTTTACCCCCTCGCCCAACAGTCCGGCGAAAGTGACCGTCCTGCCGCCGGGAACGTATCAGGTATACGCCCGCGCCCCCGATCTAATATATGACAATGGCAATGCCGTTCGCACAAGCGTTCCCACGCCCGCTTCCGACCCCGTCACCATCACCGTTACGCAGTAGATTTTGACGGGTCTATCTATTGCTTCTTGCTGGAAGCGATAGAGAAGCAATAGAGATACGCAATGTGCCGCCGAACCTGCAGGTTCGGCGGCACGATCTGTTTTGTGACATGTTGTTCTTGAACAGACGCGCTAAACGCCTGCCAGGATTTTGTCAACGCGGGCGCTGATGTCGCGCAGATACGCCTCGTCGCCGCCACCCAATTCCGTTGTCATGTAGCCCGTATAGTTGATCTCGCGAAAGGCGCGGCGCACTTCGGGCCAGTTGATGCTGCCCTCGCGCAGGTTCGTGAAATGTCCGTTGACGCCGCCGAAAAGCCCCGGCCCGCCCTTAAAATCTTTCAGATGCACCTTGCGAATGCGTTTGCCGAGCGTGCGTATCCAGTCTTCGGGCCATGCGAACAGGGCCACGTTTCCCACATCGAAATAGGCCTGCACACGCGGGCTGTGAAACGAATCTACAAAAGCCGCAAACTCCAGCGGACTAAGCAAAAAGTTGTTCCAGACCTCTTCCAGGCAGATCGTGATGCTGCACATCTCCGCGACCGGTATCAGGCGCTGTATGGCGCTGTGCGAGCGTTTATAGGCGTCTGCATAGCGCGTTGTCGCGTTGACGACGGCGGGAACCAGGAGGATCGTCTCGGCCCCGTAATGTTCCGCGCAGTGAATGGCGGCTTCGGCATTTTTCAGGCTTTGTTTCGCGGCGTCAGGATCGGGGGCGGAAAGCGGCGGGTCCCACCCGCCATAGATCACCGAATGGATGTGGATGCCCGCTTTGTCCGCAGCCATCCGCATCTTATCCGCCGTCGCCAGATCGGTCGGGTCGCATTCCACGCCCGCAAAGCCCACGTCCCGCGCCAGCTTGAAGCGCGATTCGATGTCCATACTGCCTGGCAGCATCCCGAACAGGCACGCTTTCTTTGGCCCCGCCGCGTCCTGCTGCGCGTTTGCCGCCACACTGCTCAGGCCCAGCGCCGCGCCCGACGTCTGCGCCAGAAACCGGCGGCGGCTGATGTGCTGTGTCATTGAAATGCCTTTCGACTTGTCTATTTCGACTTGTCTATTTCGACTTGTCTATTTACACAAGCTTGCCTAAACGAACTTGGTCTTGCCGGGGACCGCCAGGGGCGCGATGGCGAGCGGGGCCTTCCAGTCCAGATGCTCCGGGAACAGGTTCTCCTTCGATGTCAGCATCTGCTCCCACGTGATGCTGTCGCCCGTGTACGCGGCTGTCCGTCCCATCAGGCCCGCCAGCGTACTGCGCGCCATGCGCTCCGCGTCGTTGATGACTTTGCCCTGACGGATCGCGGCGTACATTTCCTTATGTTCGATGTCGTACATGCTGGGCTTGGGGCCTTCGTACTTCCATTTAGCCGCCCCTTCCATTTCGGTGTCGGCGAAGTGGACGGTTCCCATTCCCGCCGCGCCGATCACATAATCTGTGTTGTCATTAAACGAGCAGTCGGGGATTTGCCGCTGCGCCATCGTCGCCCGCGTGCCGTCCGCAAACTCATAGAAGACATCTATATGGTCGAAGATGTTGCCCTCGTTGTTGGGTATATCGCGCCCGCCCGTAGCGACACAGCGGACGGGGGGAACGTCATTCTTCGCCCATAGTATTTTGTCTACGCTATGGCAGGCTTGCTCGACCAGCCCGTCGCCCGACAGCCACACGAAGTTGTACCAGTTGCGAATTTGCCACTCGGTATCGCTCATACCGGCGGGACGCTCCGGGGCGGGGGGCATCGGCTTCACGGGGCCGGTAAGATACGTGGCGTGGACATGCCGAACCGGGCCGATAGCCCCTTCCTGCAAGCGTTTGTAAAATGCGCGGTGCGGAAGGCTGTAACGATAACAAAAGCCGGAAACAAAGCATTTGCCGTTGGGCTGCGCGGCCTTGACCGCCTCCAGCGCAGCCCGCACGCCTGCCGCGTCCGTACCCATCGGCTTTTCCGCAAAAATATGCTTGCCCGCCGCACAGGCCGCCTTGATGTGCTGGGGGCGGAAGCCGGGAGGAGCGGTGAGCAGGACGACATCCACGCCGCTGTTGATCACCTTGAGATAGGCGTCCAGTCCGACGAACCGCATGTCGGGTTTCACATCCACGCGCGCCCCAAGTCCCTCCTGCGCCTTGAGCGTTTTGAGGCTGCCGTCCAACTGCGTTTGAAACACGTCGCCCATCGCGGTCAGGACAACGCCGGGGTCTGCCGCAAGCGCGTTCGCGGCGGCTCCCGTGCCGCGTCCCCCGCAGCCGATCAGGCCGACCCGGATGCGCTCCGACCCCTGCGCGAAAGCGTAATTGCCGCCGGCGAGCAGAACCGCCCCGGCTGCCGTAGTCGTTTGAAGGAACTCGCGCCGCGAAGCGGACGCATTCTGCAAATTTTTCGTTTCGGTCATAACACTCTCCTCAACATAACAGCACGGGTATAAATCTGAATAGATCGGATTCAAGGCTCGCAGACGATGCGAAAACCGACAAAATTGCCATCGGCCAGCCACCAGCGACTTTTGGGAAGCTGCGGATCCGTGGCCTGCCATTCCGGGGAGAAGCGGCGGCGCGTTGTGGGCAGCAGTCCCTCAAGCGTGTCCTTGAAGATTCCTCCGCACAGGACAGGCTTGCCCTCGCCATCCGTCGCCCATTCCCCCGCATTGCCCTGCATGTCGTACAACTTCCAGGCATTGGGTTGCTTTTTCGCGACGGGGTGCGTTTTGCCGTCGCTGTTGGCGGCAAACCATGCCGCTTTTTCGGCCTGCGCGGGCGGCATCGGCTGCGTCGCCGGTGAGCCGGCGCGGCAGGCATATTCCCATTCGGTCTGGGTGGGCAGGCGGTACTTTTTGCCGGTCTGGGCCGAGAGCCAGCGGCAGAACATCGTCACGGAAAGGAAGCTGACGTTGATGACGGGGTAGCCGTGGTGGCCCCAGCCCAGATCCGGCAGGATATAGGATTTGCTGGGACGCGCAATAGCGTCCGGGGGATATTCGGTCTGGTCATACGCCACTGCGGGCTTGCCGCCGGCAAGGAACGCATCGAAAGCCTCCCAGGTGGTTTCGGTGTTCGCGATCCAGAACGGCTTGACGCGCACACTCTTTGCGCCCGATCCCATTGCTATTGCGAGTGTACCGGCGGGAACGGCGACCATTTCGATGTTCACCACCGACGCGGGCAGAGTCTGAGAATAGGATTTCATCTCCTGCGTTTTGGAAGGCGGCGCGGCGCTCGCATTCGATGGCATGGCGGCGTTTCCCTGCCTGCCTGCCGGGGCAGCTTGGGGCGACAGGAGACTGGCGGCGCATCCGGCGCGTGTTTGGAGCGTGGCAGGTATAATACACGCGAGCGGCCAGGCTGCCAGCAGCACAATACGCGCGGTACGCGGTCGGGGCGGCATCGTTTTCCCCGCCGCCGAGGTGAACACATTGCTGGAATCCATATATCGAGCTTTCCAAGTCCATTTTTTCAAACTGCGGTTATTCAAACTGCAACTGTTCCTTTTCCTCGGCATCTGCGTCATGGCGTGGATGGCCGCTGCGGCCCCGTGCTGCGCCGACACAACGCGCCTTGCGCGATATGCCTATACCGAATACCACATGGGCGTGGATGTTCGCCTCATAGTCTATGCGCCCGACAAACCGACAGCGGAACGGGCCTGTATTGCCGCCTTCGAGCGGTTCGCCCAACTCGACGCTATGATGAGCGATTACCGTCCCGACAGCGAACTGATGCGGCTTTGCGCCCGTGCCGGCGGGCCGCCCGTGCCTGTCAGCCCCGATCTTTTCCGTGTGCTGGAGCGAGCGCAGCAGGTGGCAGAGCGCAGCGACGGCGCATTCGATGTCACCTGCGGGCCTTTGGTCGCGTTGTGGCGTCAGGCGCGCAAAACCCATGTCCTGCCGTCTGTGGAAGCCATCACGCAGGCCCTCGCCCTGGTCGGCTGGCGCAAAATGGCGCTGGACACGCGCAAGCACACGGTTCGTCTGCTGGTGGCGGGTATGAAACTCGACCTGGGCGGCATCGGCAAAGGCTATGCCGACGACTGCGCCCAAACCACTCTCCGACAGCATGGTATCACTCGCGCCCTCGTTGAGGCGGGCGGTGACATCGTTGTGAGCGACCCGCCTCCCGGCGAAACAGGCTGGAAAATCCAAACTGCGAGTCAAAGCAAGGACAAGCCCGCTTTGATGCTGTTGCTTGCCAACCGGGCGATTTCTACATCCGGTGATACCGAACAGTTTGTCGAGATCGGCGGTCTGCGCTACTCGCACATCGTAGACCCGCGCACCGGGCAGGCGCTTACCGACCGCATTCAGGTGACGATTTTGGCGGGCAATGGTCTGACCTCGGACAGCCTCTCCAAAGTCGTCAGCGTCCTGGGACGGGAAAAAGGCGAGCCGATCACGCACACGTACCCTGACGTTGCCGTCTTCGCGCATTTTGAAGGCCCGCTCAACCCGCCCTCGCCGCCTTCCGGCACTGCAAACTCCCGCACACCCTGAAAGTCGCTGCCTGCTCATTCGCCACTTTCCGCCAGAATCCTGCTATTCGCCCTTGATTTCAGTGGCAGGATTTATTTTTGTAAAAATTGCGATTATTTTGCAATTATTTGAAACCATCCGCTTGCAGATTGCGTTTACAGTTATAATCATTTGCGCGCACGAGCCAACGCCGCGCGAATGCAAGGTTTCTCTCACCGGACTTCTATCTAGAAGTATTTTCTGTCTCTGGAAGGAAAACGTGATGAACACACCATTTTCGCTGCGCTCCCGCCGCCTCGCCCTGCTTGCCGCCCTGTCCTGTGCCATAATCCCCTTGGCCGCTTCCGCCGTGTACGGCACTGGTTACACAACCACGACCAGCAATCCGACTTCTCCTGTTCAAGTCGCTATCAACCAAGCTTATACCATCAACGTACAAGCAACACCCTCGGAAAATTGTTATATTCTCTATGTCACTGCGGCTTCCAACGAAGGCAGCGCAGATGGCCCTTCCGGCGGCTCGTGGGCGACTCATGGTGAGTGGAATCAATTCAGCAGGACAACAGGACAACCTGTAAACCACACATTCAACATGGTTAATCAGGATTATGGCTATTATTATTGGAAGGGAACGTGCGAATATTACGATGGCTATGGCCCTAGCCAAGGCGCAGAAAGTATCATAGGATACTTTCTCACGTCCTACTATTAACCCTGGAGAAACTGGGAGTGTACTCCAGCAGATGTTTGTCGCTGCTATTGTCAGCAACAGCATCGCAGAAGATTGAGTGATGTTCTTACAGGGCGAACACACGACGTCATTACTGTTTTTAAGCTTGCATACATACCTGCTGCTTAAAAACGTGGTGCGTTCGTCCTGTTTATCATGCCTGTAATATGACAACAAAGGCTATAGGGGATAGAATGCGTTCCTGTGTCCCGAACCGTTTCCTTTTACGTTTTTGCGGATTGGCGCTCACTTGCGGCATGACCATGCAGACGGGTGCGGCGCAGCAAGTCAACCAACACGCTACATCACTCATCTACGATGTCGAGATGGACGTGCGAACGCCGCAGCAGGTGTTCTGGCATCACGTCCTGTACGACAATGGTAAATATTGGGATGGAACTATCTTCCCCACGTCGCATTTAAAGGAACCTGTCTACGTCGAATTGTACGATGGCAGCAAACCTTATATTGCTTGGGGGTGTCGCCTTGATGAACACAGGGCGAGTCCACTACCGGCGGCGTGCCAGTACGCGCTGTCGGTAGCTGCCGGACGCGACGGAGTGGAGGCCGTGCGGCAACGCTATCACATACCCACAGGGCATTCTATATATCCAGCGAAGGATGACCCGCCGCGCCCCTCTTCGATCTTAAAAACCAAAAGCGATTTCCCACGCCTGACGGGGCCGGCGGTAGGTTCGGGAAACGTGGCGGGGTACATGTGCCAGATTTACGAGAGCCGCGTCAGCCAGAAAACCGAGTCGAGCCGCGATGGCGTACCCGGCTCAGTGATGCTGCAGCAGACGCATGAGACACGCGCCTGGGTCGAGCCGCGCACCGGACTTGTGCTGAAGCTGGAAGAGCGGCAGATCGCCGCCCCTGGCTCGCCTGTTCCGCCGTCTGCGACCGGCTATGTGGTCAAAAAACTGCTGTTGCCCGCGAGCATTCCTCTGGAACGCTTTCAGTTGCCGCCCGGCACAACAGCGAACGTGGCAAGGATATTCGGCGACGTAAAGCTGCCGTCCGGCGTTAAGCGCGTCCTGCCGCCGCCCGAAGCCGCTGATATAGGTATGAGTTTCGCGCACTAATCGCAAGGGGATGGCTGTGTCGCTGCTGGAGCGGGCATACTGCTGCACGAAACGTCTGCTGTTCGGTATGCCTGTTCTTCCGTGCTTGTTCCTCGCCTGTTCACAAAGGAAGTAGTGTTATGAAAGCGGTTTCTCCTTGTGTGCGAACCGTCGCCCCGGCTGCCGCGCTGTGGGCAGGTGTGCTTGCGGCTGTGGGCCTCTTGGCCGTTGCTTCTCGTTCCGAGCCGCCTGCTCCGGCGAAAAGCGTTCCCGCCCCGGCGGGCGCGCAGCGCGTACCTTCCTCCTCCGCTGCACCCGTCGCGCCGCCTGACCTGAGCGCCGACACGCGCTTGAATGCGCCCATAACGACTGAAGCCAAAAGCCAGCCGCTGGCCGACTGCCTGCCCGCCTTAGACAGTGCGGGTGTGATGATACGCGCCTCGCCGCCGATGGCACAGCGGCGCGTCACGGTCTTTGCGGCAAGGTTGCCCTTGCGCCGCCTGATGGAGGCTCTAGCGGACACGCTTGGTTTGTCGTGGCAGAGGGAGAATACGCCTGCTCCAACGCCCGGCGCGGCACAGGATAAGGGACAGCAAGATAAGAGCCAGCAGGACGCAGACCCGCAGGCCAAGAACGCGCCTGCCAACCGTGCGCCCAATTACACGCTGTTCCAGTCAGACGAGGCCCGCAGGCGCGAGCGCAAACAACTGGCCGCCTCGGAAGCTTGGAATATGTGGGCGCATGATGCCAAGCGGGACGCGATGCAGGCGGCTCTCCAGGCCGCGCTAAACGCGACCGGGAACGACAAACATCCGGCCAATCCCCTGCGCGGTCTGCTGGCGGATTTGTCGCCGAAACAAATCGATCAAGCCTGCGAACTGGCAACGCAGTCTATGGGCGTGGGCGCTGCGGATAACAACCGAAACCTGCTGCAAAACCTGGTGGGCGTCCGCCCGTTCGCCGATCTGCCTCCCGCGCAGCAAGCCCAGGCCCGCGCCCTGCTGGGCCGACCAGAACAAACAGCAGGTGGAAAGGGGGACGGTGCTGTGCCTGGGGCCAAAAACGACGACGAACTGAGCCGCAGCAGCGTGGGCTTCGCCGCCATCGAGGGCGCGGTTTCTCTGGCCGTGGTCAAGCCCGACGGCAGCGATGTTTTGTTCTCGCCGCAAAGCGGCGTTTTCATGCGGTCGATTCCTGCCCTCGCTTCCGACGATGACAGCGACCCCGAAGTTCGCGCGCTCACTCAGAACGTCCGCTTGCTGGACCTGAGCGGCGTTCCCGATGCCGTCCGCCGTAAGCGCCTGCGCTTCCCCTCGGCCCTGGATCGCGCCGCCCTGCCCGAGCTGCTGCAAAGCCTTGCGCGTCAGACCGGCCTTGCCATTGTGGCCGATGATTTCATTCGCAGCCGCCGCACCGTGTACTTCTGGCTGCTGACCGACAAGCCCGATTACACGCTGGACGAAGCCTGCGATCAGATTTCCAAAGCGTTCGGCCATCGCATGATCTATAAGAACAGCGTCCTGCGCGTCCAATCCGTATCGCCCGGCCCTGATCTGCGCGTCGAGCCGCCGCCTCAGATAATAGCCCGCCTGCGCGACATGACGGCCCATCATCTGTTGGGGACGCTGGACGATTACGCCATGCTGGGCGGGCTGACGCGCGCTCAACTGGATACCTTTGTTCTCGCGCATTTTCCCGGCGTTGCTCAGGGGACGCTGCTGATCAACGCGCAGCGGGCGTACAGCGTTCTGCACTTCTACGCCCTCTTACCGCCTGACCTGCGCGAACGGGCGACAACTTCGGCGGGCCTGCCCTTTAGCGCCCTCAATGCGCGGCAGACCGAAGCGTTCGCGGCCCTGTCGCAGTTGGGCGCGATGCGCGCCGCGACCGGCAAAGCGAGTATGCGCCCGACCGGGCTGTACGTGCGCGCTGAGGAGGTCACGGCGAAATACAGCCGGGGCAAGGCGCTGTGCTGGACGTTCGACGTTGTGCCGGATAAACAATCGGGCCGCGTGGCCTCGTACACGCTTGAGCCGTAGCGGTATATGACGCAAATCCGCCCACAACCTTTGCTGGCAGCCCTTGCCGTCAGCCTTTGTTGTATTCTCTCCTGCCGCCCGCCCGCGCCGCAATCGCTGCGCGGGCCTTGTTCTGCCGTCCCGCCTTGCGCCCGTCGTTCCTGTTAGGAAAATGTGACTGGAAACTTTCGCAATAGGCGGGGTTGTAAGGTAATCTAAAAGGCATGGATACACCCGCTTTGCCCCGCCGTGTTTTGTGCGTCTTCGGCACGCGCCCGGACGCCGTGAAAATGGCCCCGGTCGTCCACGAACTGCGCCGCTCTCCCGAACAGTTTACAACGCGCGTGGTCGTGACCGGGCAGCACCGCGAACAACTGGATCAGGTGCTGCGCGTGTTCGACATCGCCCCCGACAACGACCTTGCCATTATGCAGCACGGCCAAACCCTGACACAGATCACGTGCCGCGCCCTGACCGGACTGGACGCCGACCTTGCTGCCCACCCCGCCGACATCTGCCTGGCGCAGGGCGATACCACGACAACCTTTGCCGCCGCGCTCGCCGCCGCATATCACAAAGTCGCGTTCGGACATGTCGAGGCGGGACTCAGGACGCGCAGCCTGTACGATCCGTTTCCCGAAGAGATCAACCGAATGCTGGCGGGGCGTCTGGCCCACTGGCACTTCGCGCCGACCGAGGACACGCGGCAAAACCTGCTCGCCGAGGGCATAGACCCGGCCACGATTTACGTCACGGGCAACACCAGTATTGACGCCCTGCAATCCGTTGCGGCCCGCGAGTACGCGTTCGATGATCCGGTTTTGCGTGACGTGGTTGCGGGCGACAGGCGGCTGCTGCTTGTGACCGCGCACCGGCGCGAAAACTGGGGCGAGCCGATGGCCCACATCGCCCACGCCATCGCGCAGATCGCAGCCGAGTTTGAGGACACGGAAACCGTCGTCGCCATGCACAAGAACCCGGTCGTGCGCGACACGCTGCGCCCGATCCTGGAACACGTCGAGCGCGTCCATCTGGTGGAGCCGCAGGACTATGTGCCGTTCGTCAAGCTGATGCAGCGGGCCACGCTGATTTTGTCGGACAGCGGCGGCGTACAGGAAGAAGCGCCCGCCCTGGATGTGCCGGTCCTCGTCCTGCGGAACACGACCGAGCGGCAGGAGGCCGCGAACACGGGCGCGACCCGCCTCATCGGAACCGACACAGCCGCCATCGTAAGCGCCGCCCGCGAACTGCTCACGGACACAGCCGCGTATGGCCGCATGGCCCGTGCCGCCAACCCCTACGGCGACGGCAGCGCGGCGCGGCAGATCGTAGCCGCATTGCGAAACTCTTAACCCTTAGCCCTGACTCGATCCGAAACCTCATCTTATGCGACGATCTCACGTTTCCAAACGCTGGCACACCATTCCCGGCGATATACAGGCCGAGGCCAAACTGCAAATCGAATTGGGCGTCCACCCGATTGTGGCGCGTCTGCTCGTGCAGCGGGGTATCATAACGCCCGCAGATGCCGACCTGTTTCTCAACCCGACCCTCGACCGCCTGCACGACCCGTTTTTGCTGCCGGACGCGCTTGTGGCCTGCGAACGCCTGAAGACCGCGCTGCACAACAAAGAGAAGATCTGGGTGCATGGCGATTACGACGGCGACGGCGTGACCAGCGCGGCGCTGTGGACGCGCGTACTCCGCAGCCTGGGCGCGGATGTCGAGGTGTTCGTGCCGCACCGGGCGCGCAACGGCTACGACATGCGCCACGATTACATCGAACGCGCCAAGGCCGCTGATGTGAAGCTCATCGTCACCACCGACTGCGGTATTCAGCGTGTGGACGAAGTAGAACATGCGCGCCACGCCGGCATTGACGTTATCATCACGGATCACCACACGCCCAACACGAACGGCGAACTGCCCCGCGCCGTCGCCGTCGTCAACCCGCACCGCAAGGACAGCAAGTACCCATTCGCCGACCTGGCGGGCGTGGGCGTGGCCTTCAAGATGGGCGAGGCCCTGACCCGGCATCTGGGCCACAATCCTAATGGGTACCGCAAAGCCTTTCTGGATCTCGCCGCTATCGGCACGATCACGGATGTTATGCCCCTGATTGACGAAAACCGCATCATCGTCAAGCACGGGCTGGAACAGATGCAGAACAGCAAAAAGCCGGGTATCCGCGCTCTCATTGACGTGTGCGGCTAC
The DNA here is from genome assembly GCA_965277875.1 of Chthonomonadaceae bacterium. Classification (GTDB taxonomy): domain Bacteria; phylum Armatimonadota; class Chthonomonadetes; order Chthonomonadales; family Chthonomonadaceae; genus CAWFQB01. The sequence continues at coordinate 5,780,955 of CBDIDV010000002.1, forward strand.
AAAGACAAACCCTTGGACACGTTTGCCATCGGCTTCGGTATCGGCCCGCGCCTGAATGCGGCAAGCAGGGTAGACGAAACGCAGATCGCCCTGGATGTGCTGCTGACAAAGGACGAGTACGAGGGGCAGCGATTGGCCCAGAAACTTAACGAGTACAATTTGCAGCGCAAGGACGAGCAGGCGCGTATCTTCGAGGAGGCGATGAATCAGGTGGCGCGGCAGGACGTGGGCGAGGCCAAATGCCTGGTCATCAGCGGAACCGGCTGGACGGGCGGCATCGTGGGTCTGGTCGCCAGCAAAATGACCGAACGGTTCAATCGCCCGTGCGTGGTTATCAGCATGAACGAGGCCACGGGGATCGGGCGCGGCTCGGCCCGCAGCATCCGCGCCTTCAACATCTTCAACGCCATTGACACCTGCCGCGACCTTTTGGACGAGTACGGCGGCCACGCGTATGCGGCGGGCATCGGCATCAAGCAGGAGAACGTAGCCGACTTTACCGACCAGATGAACCGGCTGGCAACAAGTCTGTTGAGCGACGAGGATTTGATGCCCACTCTGGATGTGTCGGTCGAGATAGATCCGAGCGAGTGCTGCGGGCATCTCTTGGAGCAGATGGAAACGCTGGCCCCGTTCGGCAGCGGCAACCGCGAGCCGCTGTTCGTGAGCCGGGGCGTGCCGATTGTCGAGGTGTCGCGCATGGGCGCGGAAAAGCAGCATCTGCGCCTGACCCTGCGCGCCGATGGCCTGAACGGGCGCGATACCGTGCAGTGTCCGTGGTTTTCACGCGGCGAACTGGCCGACGGCCTGGACGCGGGCATGACCCTGGACGTGTGCTACAAGCCGCAGTTCAACCACTGGAACGGGCGGCGCAGCATCCAGTTCATGCTCGAAGACGTGCAGCCCCCGGAGTGGTAGGCAGTGTTACGTGAGACGGGCGGGGAGAACGGGTACAGGGAACGTACCCGTCTCGGAGGCTTCGCCAAATGTCCTTCGGACGTAAATGCAATCGTAACACCAGTGCATCGCGTCCGCGAGGACGCTTGGCAACGCAGTTGCCTCCGAGACGGGTACGTTCCCTGTACCCGTCTCACTACCCATTTAATCGCTCGGTATCACGATCAGGCCCGCAGTGGCGTCGAGCAGATTCGGCGTAAGCGGAACCACGCGGCGCAGGCGGATCAGGCGCGGGATCAGGGTCGGGATGGGCGGCATAAAGGCATAGCTGTAGTTGACCGGATCGGTCTTCTGCGCGAAATCCAGGGCGGGCTTGATGACCGCGTTGGACTGATCGCCCCGCGCCAGGGTGATGGCTTTGAGCAGGGCCGTGTCGGGCGCGAGCGGGTCCTGTCCGGCCAGACGCGCCACAAGCGGTTGCGCGGTCGGGTAGCGGCCCAGTTGCAGCAGGGCCGCAATGCGCGCGGACAGCGCGCCGGGATTGTCGGGTTCCGCCGACAATATCAGGTCGAGCAGGTTCAGGGCGTGGGCGAAGCGTTCGTTGTCGCCGTCGTATGTCATGGTCTCCCACGCGCGCTCGATGAGCGTCTGGCTGAACAGCGGATCGCGCAGAAACGCGCTCTTGAACGCCCGCTTCGCGCCGTCCCGGTCGCCGCTGTCGGCGAGGGCAGCGGTCAGGGTGTACTGTGTTTCGGGCATATCGGCGATGGCAACAGCGTCGCGGGCGGCTTTGAGGGCCGGGACGCGCGCCCCCGCCACGAGATCGCACAGCGCGGTCACCTGCAATCCGACCAGATTCTTGCCCTGCGCGGGAACGCGGGCCATTTCCTTTGCTTCCGGGTACTTGCGTTTTTGGAACAGCACGGCGGCGAGCAGGGCGCGGCTTGTGTCGTCGGCGTCCGCGCTGTTGTTCAGGCGCGCGGCGAACAGTTCGGCCTCCGCGACCCGGCTCAGGCGCAGCAGGGCCATGCAGACGCGGTGCTGTGCGCGGCGCTTCTCCGTGCGGTCTGTATTGAGCTTGGCCGATTTTTCATAGGCGGCGAGCGCGGCGTCGTAGTTGTGCTGCGCGAACAGGGCGTCGCCCCGCGCCATCTGTCCCGCCGCGTCCTCGGAGGCTTCGGGATAGGACTTTGTTACCTCAACCAGTTCTCCCGCCGCCTGCTTGCGTACCAGACCGAATCCCTGCTCCAACCGCTCCACCATGCGGACATTATCGCCCTCGTTGACGCCGCCGAACAGGGTCAGATAGCCGCGCACGCGCAGCGTAAACGGCTCGTCTTTGGGAATGCCGATCATCTGGTCGTCGAGGATCTGGAACCCGCCGCCAATATCGCCCTTAACGCCCCTGTCCAGGGCCATCAGGCGCGCGGCGTCGTTGTCCACGCGGCTGATCTTGTAGGCTTTGCGGGCCGCTTTGTCCAAACCGGGTATGTCGTTGCGGGCGAACGCGGCCAGACCCGTCTTGACAAAATGCGGTATGCCCAATTTAAGATTATTAAGAACGGTCACTTTGATGCGCTTGACGCCGGTTTGCCCGTTGACGTTGTAGGCGGTGACCGCGAGCGTGTGCTGCCCGTCGTTTTCGTTGAGCGTGTCCCAATCGTATACGTAGGGCGGGGTTTTGGCCTCGTAGCGAAACTGGTCGTCCACCTCGAAGGTGATCTTTTCAATGCCCGCCTTGCTGTCGGCGTCGGCCTTGACGCGCGCGACGTCGCCGAGTTTGGCCGGGTCAGGCGCGACGGTCTCATCCGCCTCGATGCGCGGCACAAAGTCGGCCTTCACCGTCACCTGTGCGCGCGCCCTTATGCCAAGCCCTCCGCTCAGACACAACATCACCATCAATGCCTGCGTCCATCGCTTCATGTCTTCTCCGATATTCAGCCGTTAGCCAATCCTGATCTAACCAATCTCATCATTGATGTGGCGCGGCACGACGCTGAATGTGCGCTCGCCGTACACGGGCGCGATGTGCGCCGAATTCGTGCGGTACTCTTCATCAATCACAAACGTAAACGCGTCCGTCATACGGCAGAACCGCTTGAGTTCGGCCACCTCGTCCGTGGTTTCCGGCACAAGCCGCAGGACAAGAGCGATGCGCCGCCCCTCGTCATCCGTGATGGTCGGCTCGCCGGGCCGCATTCCTTCGATTTCCGCTTTCATTGTTAAAGGTGGCCTCTCTTGAAGTGCATAATCAAAAAGCGCATAACCCAAAGTGCCTGATTGAAGTGTAGGAGTAGGGGCTTGATGCCGCAATTTAGCCGCGCCTACGGGCATTATACACATAGAGTTCGTTTCCGTCAAACGCCGTGTGTGCCTGACCACCGGAACGCGTTCTTGTTTATGCCTCGACCGCTTGCTGCGCTTCTTTGGGCTTGGGCGTCCGCTTGGCGCGTGGCTTCATCTTTGCGGGCGGCAGGTTTTCTATCCATGCTTTGCGGTGCGCGGCCTCTTCGACGAAGGCCGCGCGCTGCGCGTCCAGCAGGTCGGTAAGCCGGATGATCTCCTGCTCATGCGCTTTGGTGTCTTCGGCGTGCATCAGGTCGGACACATGCTTTGCGCCCATTGCGCCGGCAAACAGCCCGCCTATGCCTCCGGTCAACAGTGTCACGGCGGCAATGGCCCCGCCGATCACTACGCCCTCGACCTTGTCGTGATGATTTTGGTCTCGGACGCGCTGAAGCATCTGCTGCGCTGTGGCAAGCTGTTCCAGCGGCTCGGCCATCAGGGCGTGATAGTCCTGGCTGTAAAAGGTGGCGAAGCAGTCGGCAAAAGTGAGCAGCGCTTGGTCGGGGCAGCGCGCGCCCGCCTCGTACACCTGAATGGCCGCATTGCGGAAATCGTCATGCAGCAGGAAATACTGAAAACTGCCCCAGTACCCCAGGCAGATCAAGGCCGCATTGCTCATCGCCCCCGACGTGCCGGACGTGACGCCCGTATCCTCCAGATCAATCAGCTCGGCGAACTTGACGCGGGCCTGCCGAAACTCGTCCGCCTGCACGTTCGGCACATCGGAACTCAGGCCGCGCTGCAGGTGCTGGGCGGCGGTGCGCGCGTCCTTCAAGGTGCGCTCATCGAGCTTGGCGTCCAGCGTTTTGAGCTGTGTGGTAATGGCCTCCAGCTTTTCGTCAACCTTCTTCTGCTCGCGCAATCTTTGCTGGCTGGACACCATCTGCGCCAGCATACTCGTGACTTTGAAGGCAATGAGTAGCACACGTTTCTCCCTGCTGCGTATTTCGGCGGCCTGTCCGGGATATTCGGCCTATTCCGTCAGCAAAGGATTCGCCATACTCCCTGCGAAACCCTACATGATTTGTGCTTGATTTGTGATGGTGTTACCGGGAAAGGCATTACAAGACGCCCGCGTCCGTTTCTCTCTTTTCAATCTCTCGACGCGACATGCCGACAGAAGCAGGACGTGCTATACTAATCGAAGAGTTCTTTTACGGCAGGTATGTTTGGCCGCAGGATAAATCTTGAAGGCCTGAGTTACGAAGAGTGAGGCATGTATGAGCGCAAACCGATTACCCCGCCTGATGACAATCGAAGAGTATGAGCAGATGGACAGTGATTTGCGCCTTGATCTGATTGAAGGAGAGTTGTGGCCTATGCCTCCCATGCCAGGCGCGGAACACGGCGCAGTCACGTCGGATTTTTCTTTTGAAGTCATTTCGTTCGTCCGGCAGCACAATCTTGGTCGGTGCTTTGCCGCTGAAACGCGCTTTGCCATCGAGGCTGATCCTGCCACAGCCATCGGGCCGGACCTGGCATTTGTGAGGGCAGACCGCCTGCCCAATCCTCTGCCGGCAGGCTTCTTACGATTGGCCCCTGATTTGGTGCTGGAAGTGCGCTCGCCCAGCGACCGCGCGCCCGAAGTTCTGGCAAAAGTGCGCCGCTGGCTGGCTGCGGGTGTGCGCCTGGTGTGGGAACTCAATCCGCGCACACACATTTTAACCGTGTATCAGAACGGCGCGGAACCGCACACCCTCGGCGTCAACGATACGGTAGCGGGCGGCGACGCGCTGCCCGGTTTCTCCTTCCCCTTGCGCCGTTTATTCGTGACATCATAGCCTTCGCGTGTTCTCCAAGAAAGAAAAGCTTATGCAAAGCCGAGGTTTGTTCCTGCTGTACTCATTAGCCCTGCTTGTTGTCGGTACAGCGAGTGTCGGGCATCTTGTCTCGGAAGCGCGTCAGAAGCGCCTTGACAGGCAGTTGATCACCGCCGTTCAGAGCAACGACACGCTCACCGTGACAGCCCTGCTCGATCAAGGCGCGAACGCGAATGCGCATCGTAACCCTAGCGCCGCCGAATTTTCTTTCTGGCAGATCCTGCGCGATCCATTCCGCCGCAAATCCCTGCCTGTTTCGCAGGACGCTTCGGCTTTGCAGATCGCTGTCGGCGTGGACGCTCACAACAACGTGGTATCCTCTCCAAGGGGAGCAATGGATAAGTATCCAATGCAGATGGGGAGCGGTCAAACAGCTCAATGCTTCGGCAGAGGTGAAAACGTCGGCATCCTCATTGCGCTGCTTCAGCATGGCGCCGCATTTCCCACACATGAAAAGTACACAATGAAAGCGGAGGCAATCAACTTCGAGAACAAGGCATTTTGGGTCAATTTCGAGATGACGCCCGCTCAAAGCAATGCAGATACACCCTTGTGGCTCCCTTCCTGTAGAACTTACTTGGAGCAACCAGCAACACGGCAGCAGTACATCGCCTTTCGCCACGCCGCGAAATTGGACACGAAATAGCGGGGGCATACCTGGCCGCCCCTTTACATTGCCCCCTATACAAGATATAATAACTTTTCGGCGCGTTTAATGTCGAGCATTAACCTGAACCCTGATTTTGAACCCTCCAATGCACGATGCTGTGCCTGTTGGCGACAATCAAACCGAACCTAAACCCGATTGCAACAGGTATCCTCACCATGTCCTTGTTTGACGACTACCAGAACGACGGCTTTTACGACGAGATGTTTGCGCCGGACGGCCAGCCGCGCCCGCATTATAACAAGCTCTTGCAGCGCCTGTCGCAGATGTCGCTGGAAGATTACGAGCGGCGCGTCACGCTTGCCGACAGCACCCTTGTCAATCAGGGCATTACGTTTGCCGTATATGGTGACGAAAAAGGCACGGAAAAGCCGTTCCCGTTCGACCTCATCCCGCGCATCATCCCTGCCGAGGAGTGGGAACACATTGAGCGCGGCCTGAAACAGCGGCTCACGGCCCTGAACCTGTTTCTGCACGACGTTTACCACGACCAGAAGATCGCAAATGACGGTGTCGTACCCCGCGAGCTGATTTTGGGCGCGGCGCATTTTCGGCGCGAGTTCGCCGGGGCCGACCCGCCCGGCGGCATTTACGTTCATATCTGCGGCACGGATTTGATTCGTGATGGCGACGGCACGTACCGCGTCCTGGAAGACAACCTGCGTACACCGTCCGGCGTCAGCTACGTGCTGGAAAACCGCAATATTCTGACGCGCATCCTGCCCTCGCTGTTTCGCGACCTGTCCGTTCGCCCCGTAGATCACTACACCACGCAGCTATTGCACAACCTGCGCGACCTCGCGCCCGCCGCGCACCACGACGACCCGACCGTCGTGCTGCTCACTCCGGGTGTGTACAATAGCGCGTACTTTGAACACGCGTTTCTGGCGCAGCAGTTGGGCATTGAACTCGTAGAGGGCCGCGATCTGTTTACGGACAACAACATCGTATACATGAAGACCACGCGCGGCCCCAAGCGCGTGGACGTGATTTACAGGCGCGTAGACGATGATTTTCTCGACCCGCTCGTGTTCCGCAGCGACAGCGCGCTGGGCGCGCCCGGCCTGGTCAACGCGTACCGGGCGGGCAATGTCGCGCTCGCCAACAGCATCGGAACCGGCGTGGCCGACGACAAGGTGATGTACGCGTATGTGCCGGCCATCATCAAGTATTATCTGGGCGAGGACGCCATCCTGCCCAATGTGGATACCTTTCTCGCCACCAATCCGACTCACCTGTCACACATCTTAGCCAATCTGGACAAACTTGTCGTCAAGGCCGCGAACGAGTCGGGCGGGTACGGGATGCTGATGGGGCCGCAGGCGGATCAAGCGGAACGGGACGAGTTCGCCCAAAAGATCAAAGCCAATCCGCGCAACTACATCGCGCAGCCGCTCATCGCTCTCAGCCGCGCCCCCGCCTTTGTCACGGATCATTTCGAGGGCCGGCACATTGATCTGCGCCCGTATATCCTGTACGGCAAAAACGACATCACCATCATACCGGGCGGCCTGACGCGTGTGGCCCTGAAAAAAGGCTCGTATGTCGTGAACAGTTCGCAGGGCGGCGGCAGCAAGGATACCTGGGTTCTGGCCCGCGACAAGATGGCGCAGAGCCAGTCACGGGGGATGCAGACGCAGACGATGGGCGGCATGTCGCAAAGCCAGGGCTTTGGACGCCGCCAATCCCAGATCCTTAGCGGCAGCGGCGACTAAATCAAACTTGATTATAGTAAGTGACAGGAGAAAGTATTTGTATGCCTTCGTTTGCGGAAGCGCTTTATAATCTGCCGACCGAGCGCCTGCGCCATCTGGTGCTGACGCGCCGCATGGACGCCAAAAATCTCGCTCTGATCCCCAATAAGAAGCAGCTCGCGCAGTTTCTCAGCACGGAACTCAGCAAGCCCGCCAGCACGACCGAAGCCCTCATGCAGTGCAGCGCGCGGGAACTGCGCCTGCTGCAACTGCTGCTTGGCGTCGAGGGCGAGCAGGTCATGGCCTGGAATACCCTGCTCCGCATGGCGGGCGGCGGGCCGGAACTTTCCGCCGCGCTGAACGCTCTGATGACGCGGCTTGAAGATCTGGGGCTGGCGTTTCGCGTGTACGGCCCGCCTTCCGAGGGCAAAAAGAAAGCGGCGTCCGCGCTTGTTTCCGTCCTGCAAGCCGCCTCTTCCGCCCCCATGCCCGAAGCTTCTAAGGCGGCGTCCACGCAGGAAACAGCCTCCCCTGCCTCGTCGCCGCAGGACACGAATGGTTTCTCTTCCGCCGCGCCCTTGCAGAAAGAACAACAGAAAGAACAACAGAAAGAACAACAGAAAGAACAACAGAAAGAACAACAGGAAGAACAGCGCGGCGAACTTGAGCGGAGGGTTCCTGCCGGTGTCTGGATGCCCAACACCGTCCGCCAGTTCGTACCCGCGTCCCTGTCCGACCGCTACACGCTGGAACGCTGCCTGGAACTCTACGACGCGGTCAGCATCAAGCGCATCTGCGACACGCTGGGACTTGCCCAGGACACCAAGCCCGTCAACATCGCCGCCATCAAGCAGCACCTGCTTAATGACGGGGCCAAGCTGCACCTGAAAAAGCCGCTTAACGAGGCCGAAGTGAACGTGCTGGAATACGTGGTGCAGTCGGGCGGCGCGGCCACGGCCATCGAGGCAGCGACCGCATCACTGGACAACCAGACCGAAGATTTTTTTCGCTACGATTGGCAGAACCGATGGAAGCAGGGCAAATCGCGCAATGCCGTGGATACCCTGCTTGCGCGCGGCCTGCTGTACGTCGTATCGTATGGCTATGGCTACAACCTGTTCCTGCTGATACCCGGCGACCTGCTGCGCGTCCTGACCGGCAGCGCGGACATGGGCTTTTGGACGGCCCCACCGCCCGCCCCGACCCCGCTTGCCATCCCGCCCGCCCGTACCGCCACCCATGCCGGCCTTTTGCGCGACGTGGTCGCCCTGCTCGGTTATATGAGCGCTCAGGACGCCGTGCGAACGAATACGGGCAGCATCCACAAAACCAGCCTGAAAAACATGATGCGCGGCCTGAGCCTGCCCGAAGACCGCTACGCGAGTTTCCTGTACGCCGTGTGCCGCGAGGCCAAACTGATAGAGACCGTAGGCGAAAAGCAGGTCTACAAAATTACCACAATGGGCAACTCCTGGCTGCACTGGGATGGCACAGCGCAGATCCGCGCCCTTGTCGAAGCGTGGCGCAAGGGTTCGCTGTGGGGCGAGATGTACGGCGATCCCCTGCACAAATCCAGCGATTACCGCTCCGCCGAGGCCGTACAGCGTATGCGCGGCGCAGCGCTGAGTATCATGGCGGAAGCGGAAAAGCAGCAAACAACAAACGACAACTTTTTCGATCTGGCGTCGGTTGCGGACACGCTGACGTTTCGGTATCCGCTCCTGCTGGCGAGCGGCACGTCGCTTGGCCCCGACCTGGTTCCGTCTGCGGTCAACTTCATCCGCCTGCTGATCGGCGAATGCCTGTACTGGCTGGGACTGGCCGAACTGGCGGAACCCGCGCCCGCGCCCGGCGAGGTCAACAGCCTGACGCCCGCTCTGGCGGGGGGACGCGGGGCAGGGGGAGGCGCGGAAGCGGCGCTGGCGCGGGGGGCGACCGGACATAAGCCGGCCCTGCCCGAAGCCACGGGCTACCGTCTGACGCCGCTCGGCAGGTTTTTGCTGGGCGTGGAGGGCGCGCAGCCGCCCCCGACTGCGCCCCGCGAAGATCAATTCATCGTGCAGGCGAATGGCGAGATTTTCGTGTCGCCCTATCTCGAACCGGCCACGCTGTACCATCTGCTTGCCATGACCGAAACGCCCGCCAAAGGCGCGACGGGCAACACGGTTAGTTTAACGCGCGAAAGCATCCGCCGCTGCCTGGATCAGGGCGAACAGCCCCGCGATGTGCTGGCCTTTTTGCAGGCGCACGCCCGCACCGGCATCCCGCAGAACGTCGAGTACCTTATTAACGACGTGGGCGGCAAGCACGGGCATATTCGCCTGGGCAGAGCGCAGATGTATGTTCAGGTGGACACTCCCCTGCTGCTCAAGGAACTGGAAGCCCGCAAGGAACTCAAGCCGTACTTTGTGCGGGCGTTAAGCGATACCGTAGCTCTGCTCAACAGCGATGACTCCGACAAGCTGATGCGCGAGCTGCGTAAGGCCGGGTATCTGCCGGTCTCGGACGACGAAAAGCCCAAGTCCACGCTGGCCTTGAAAGCGAAACCCGCCCCGCCGCCCGCCGCCATCGTGGTATCCGCCGACCCCAAAGCGGCCAAGCGCGCGTCCAGGGTCGATGCCTCGCTCCAATCCGTGGACTGGTCACGTATCGCCCAGGAGGACGGCAAGCCGTACAGCACAGGCAAAGGGGACACGGTCTCGGCAGCCGCCCTCGCCAATGTCACCCGCAACCAGACCCTGATTAAGACCCTCCTGGTGCAGGCCAGCAAAATGCGGCGCGTCGTGGAGATCGAGTATCTGGAACAGGGGAAACCCGGCCCTGTACAGCGCGACATAGAACCGGAAGCCATCGTCGGACAGTATGTGAACGCTTATGATCGCCTCAAAGAGGAAGAGGCAAGTTTTGTTCTAAGCCGCATTCAATGGGCGCGTTTGACGGACGAGATTTTTGTGTGATGCCGCGCCGCCGATCAAAGCCAGCCAACAAACCCGTGGAGGAAATCATCATGTTCCCGACTTTTGCGCGCAAAATGAGTGTGGCCTGCGCCGCTTTTACCGCGCTGTCCTGTTCCGCCTTTGCTCAGAACATCAATGTGGATGGCAGTATGGGCAACTACTACGCCAATCTATACAGACAGACACACAGGAGAACGGAGAGGCTCCGGCTATGGGGACGCGGATTACACTAAGTTTGCTGCCACGGAGCAGGGCATCGTAAAAGTAAGAAAATAGGCGGCGAGGGTTAAAAAAGCCGTGTGGGTAAGAACATGTCACGTTTTCTGTCGGGGCGCATAAGGGCTGCCCTGCTGCGTATGATAGTATACTCGTATACTACAATCGTATGGTGGTACAATAGAGAACGGCATAGCGGCCAAAGAACGCTTGGCTCACAGGGACGAAAATCAATCTCCACTCAGCATGACAAAAAACCGAAAGTATGTTAGAATAAACGGCCTGTGCAGTGGAAGGAAAACACAAGCAGGGTGGAGAAACAGCAAAACAGCCGCATACAAAGGGTTGACGGCGTTTTGCGGCTGTACATCCGGCTTCACGCTGATCGAACTGCTTGTCGTAATCGCCATTATTTCGATACTGGCGGCGATCCTATTTCCCGTCTTCGCATCTGCGCGTGAAAAAGCGCGCCAATCGGCCTGCCTTTCCAATATGCGGCAAATGGGCCTGGGCGTGATGATGTACGCGCAGGATGTGGATGAAACGCTGCCGCTGGCGGCGACTTCGACGCCTGCGGCCTTTCTCAACTGGCATGACCTGGTAGACCCCTACGTCAAGAACAAGCAGATATGGATCTGCCCCGACGCAAACGCGCCCATTAAAGACATCTACGGCAAACCCGTGTGTCACTATGGCTGGAACGCGTTTTACCTGAATCAGGGCGTTGTCGTGAACAACATCTACTCGCTGAACAATGCGCCCGGTGTCACGCTGGCGCGGGCCGTACAGCCCGCGCATCTTGTCCTGATGGGCGATAACCGGGGCATAGACGGCAAAGTTCCAGCCAATCATCTCAGCACATATATGCTGCCGCCCTCGCAGCCGGACGCCGATTACTGGGGACGGCCCGAACCCCGGCACACGCAGGGCGTCATAGTGGGCCTGTTCGATGGGCATGTGAAATGGTTTCGGCCCGGCAGCTTTTATACGGGGCAGACGCCTGCCGATACATGGTTCGCACTGGATCAGCCCTAGCGGCAAACGAGGTTTTGTTGTGGTGTAAACCCATGTGGACGGGTGCAGATGAGAAACGCAGATCAAGTTGAAACGCGCGCGAAAGCAGGCGCGTAAATAGGTTCAAATGCAGGCAGAATAGATGTCGGATATTGTTTAAACATCAGACGAACTTTGCTGTACGCGGCGCGTAGAATGAAAAATCATCCTGTTGCCTGCCTGTCCCGCGCAGGAACAACACAGCATAAATCAACCTTACAATTCTCAACCTTATACACTCTGTAAGACACATTCTGCAAGATAAACCCTGTAAGCTCCGAAAACATGAACCCTGAAAATTCCTTTAACCTACAAAGGCCGGTGGAGAAAGTTTAGCGCGCACAACGGCGACAGCCGGGCGGACGCGCCCGAAACTTTTCTCCATTGCGCCCTGTCTTTGCAGACAGGGCGCAGGTTTTCCCCGGCGGCAATTCGAGTGATGTTCAGACGCCTACTCTTTCTAATCCGTATTCCGGATTTTCCAGCAGGTTTGCAGCAATGCGTTTAAAATGTGTTTAGCAGGAGAACATCTGCGCCGATACGTGCAGAGGGATGCTAAATACGATCACTGCGATACGATAGGCGACGGTTTGCAGCGTTCAAAGCGCATCGAACAAACCAGAATAAATGCAAGTGAACGCAATAAGCGCGAACGAAAATAGCGCAGGCATGATAAACGCGCCGAAACAAATATGAAACATAGCTATGAAAGTGGAGTTGGTACCCAAGTGACGATATATGCAAGAAGGGAGGGCGCGATGCCCGCACAAGCAAATGAGACGCTGGCGCGTCTGCGGGATCGGGGCCGGAAGCAGGGATTCCTGACAGACAACGATCTGCGAGAAGCGCTCAGCCGCAACCAGGACCTGAGTGATCCTGAAGCGATTACGGAACTGATCGAAAATATTGAGGCCAGCGGGGTCAGCATCGTGGCTGACGTACCCGCCGGGTCTACGCTGGTTGGCGCGTCCCTCGCGGTCGCGTCCCGCCCCGCCGATGACGCCGAGCCGACACCCGAAGAACTGGAACCCGCCGTCGAGCTGGAAGAAAGCACGCAGGCGTGGCTGCGCCGCGCCGGTAAGGTGTCCCTGCTCACGCACGAGCAGGAGATCGCGCTGTCGCGCCGCATCGAAGTGGCCCGCGCGCGCGGCAACGAACTGGACGAGCGCCGCGCCAAGGAAGCCCTTATCCTGGCGAACCTGCGCCTGGTGGCGAGCGTGGCCCGCCGCTATCTGGGACACGGGATGCCCATCGAAGACCTGATGCAGGAAGGCACGATTGGCCTGATGCGCGCGGTCGAGCGGTTCAACTATCGCAAGGGCTACCGTTTCAGCACGTATGCCATCTGGTGGATACGCCGCGCCATCAGCCGCGCCATCGCCGATCAGGCGCGTCTGATCCGCCTGCCCGTGCATGTCACGGATACGCTGGGCCGCATCAACAAAACGCGCGGTACGCTCCGTGAGCGCCTGGGCAGAATGCCCACGCGAGCGGAACTGGCCTCGGCGCTGACCATGACCGAAGAAAAACTCAGCGACCTGATGCGCGGCGCGATTGAGCCGCTCAGCCTGGAAACGCCGATTGGCGAAGAGGGCGAAAGCAGGCTGGCCGACCTGATCCCGGCCAAAGACGAGCATAACCCGGTTTCGGAAGCCACACGGGGCGCGCTGCGCGACGAACTGATGCTCGCGCTGGACGAATTGACGCCGCGTGAAAAAGACGTGATCCTGCTGCGCTATGGCCTGGACGGGGATGAGCCGCGCACCCTGGAAGAGGTGGGCCGCGCCCTGGAAGTGACACGCGAGCGCGTCCGTCAGATCGAGTCGTCCGCGCTGGGCAAACTCCGCAAGCGCAGCCGCAACCGCCGACTGCGTGAACTGATGAGCTAGGTAGCGGTTACTATAACCGACAAACGGCAGGGCCGCGTCATTGACGCGGCCCTGTGATTTTATCGCTCTGAAACCTGTGCTATACTGAAAAGAATGGTTCACGTTCAAAACGTTACAAACGTGTTTAGAGGACAGCGTTGTAGATTCCAGCTCATAAGGAGAATAGAAGCATGTCCGCAGAGCCTCAAGCAAAGCAGCGCTCTCTTGTTATTGATAAGCAGCGCGTTCGTTACCTGGCAGATAGGATGAACAAACGGATCGGGTTTGTACCGGACCCGACCGCAACTGCCTTGCAGGCTCAAGAGCAGCTTCTTCAAAGCGGCGTGAACCCGGAAGATAACGAACTCTCCTGCGAAATCATTCGCATCCGGGAACGAAGCAGACTGTCGGAGTAAAGGTAGATGCCGCTATTGTTCTGGGATGCCAGCGGCCTGGTAAAACGCTACTACTCTGAGGCCGGCTCGGCAACTGTTAATTCAATCTTTGATGGTGTGAGTCATAGTGGAGATGCCTCTGTTATGATAAGCACGTTTTGGGGATACACGGAAACGTATGCGATCCTAGCGCGTAAGCGAAACTCCGGGGTCATAAAAACTGACGCAATGGCAAACGCGATGTCGGCATTATTTTATGAAGTAGCGGTAGCGGAAGACTTCTTGCTGTTAAGTATTGATGATGAGACAGTGATGGAAAGCGTGACACACATACTTTCCCATAACATCAATTCTGCGGATGCCGCGCTTCTCACCGCCTTCTTGGACTACCAGGCAAGCCTGCCTGAAGGCGATCCGCCCTGCATTTTGGTAACAGCCGATCTGCGCTTGACACGAGCCGCACAGGCAGAAGGCTTGCAGACGCTCAACCCCGAAGCCTTGACGCCGCAGGAAGCCAGCGCTTTTCTTGCCTCATTCCGTTGATACCATTCACTTTTCGGCAAGACTGGACGAATTGACGCCGCGTGAAAAAGACGTGATCCTGTTGCGCTATGGCCTGGACGGGGATGAGCCGCGCACCCTGGAAGAGGTGGGCCGCGCCCTGGAAGTGACACGCGAGCGCGTCCGTCAGATCGAGTCGTCCGCGCTGGGCAAACTCCGCAAGCGCAGCCGCAACCGCCGCCTGCGCGAACTGATGAGCTAGGCAGCAGTCGCCACAACCGACAAACACGACCGACAAACGGCAGGGCCGCGTCAATGACGCGGCCCTGTTTGTCATGTGTATATTGGTCGCTTTCCCTGCTTTCCTCTTCTTCCTTAAATCTTCCCTATATCGGGCGGCCTATTTTGTACCGCCGCGCAGCCAAAAGATTGTTTATCAGGAACCCTCGCGGGCAGGCGGCGTAATGTTCTAGCGTAAGAGGCAAACCGACGCTTCTTGACATAAAACCTGTTTATAGAACGGAATATAGAACAGAATATAGAACAGGTTTGTCTGCACTGCTTTGCTCTTCGTTACTTCCAATACTCTGTGGCGCGGATAGCTCCAGGCTGACCGTGAGCCGACGACCGAGAAAGGTTTATTTGATGATTCGCTTTGCAAAGACCGGAACGAACGCGCGAAGCCGGCGCAATCTCCTGGCGCAAATGGGCGTTCTGAGTGTGGGCGCGGGGCTGCTGTTCGCGGGCTGCGGCGGCGGCAATAGCAACAATAACAACACGAACCAGCCTTACAGCGGCGCGCTGACGCGGGCCAACTCGCAAATGCGCGCCGTGGAGCAGGCGTACCTGAACCTGCTCGCCGGCAGGCAGCCCTACAACCTGCCCCCGCAGCAGGCGCGGCTGCTTCCCACCCCGCAAGTGGACGCTCAAAACGCCGTGCTGCAAAGCCAGGGCAAGACGTTTACGCCCACTCCCGTAGGCAGCGTTCAGGATGTTTCGATTCCCGGCCCCGTCACTCCGCTTGCGTCGCGCATGTACACGCCCACAGGAACCGGCCCGTTTCCCGTCCTCGTGTATTTTCATGGCGGCGGCTGGGTACTCGGCTCGATTGACCAGTACGACAGTTCGGCCCGCGCCCTGTGCAGCAAGGCGCAGTGCGTGGTTATCAGCGTCGGCTACCGGCTTGGCCCGGAAAGCAAGTTCCCCGCCGCGCACGATGACGCGTATGCCGCCACGCAGTATGTAATCAACAACGCCGCGCAATTTGGCGGCGACCCTGCTCGCGTGGCGGTCGGCGGCGAGTCGGCGGGCGGCAATCTGGCCTCGGCGGTGTGCCTGCAAGTCCTGCAAAACGGCGGCAAAATGCCCGTGTACCAACTGGTGATCTATCCGGTCGCGGGCAACAACATGAATACGCCGTCGTACCTAGCCAACGCGAACGCGATTACGCTCAACGTGCCGCTGATCCAATACTTTCTGACGAACTACCTGAACAGCATGACCGAGGCTGCCGATCCACGGATTGACCTGCTGGGCGCGACGTTCGGCAGTACACTGCCTCCTGCAACCGTCATCACGGACGACATTGACCCGCTGATGAGCGAGGGGCAGGCATACGCGCAGAAATTGCAGGCGGCGGGCATCACGACCCGCTACCAAAACTATACCGGCGTGGCGCACGAGTTCTTCGGCCTCGACGCCACCGTAGACACGGCCAAAACCGCGCAGCAGTACGCCGCCGACGGCCTGAACACCGTATTCCGCAAATAACAACCTATTCATTTGCGGCACAATACCCGTGGTTATCTGCAAAACAGGGGCGGTCCGAACATTTGGACTGACCCTGTTTGCGCTTCCTATTTAACCAATACGAGGCTCTCTGGCGCTGACCTGCCTTAACGTACCTTACAGAATCTCGCTGATAAAGTTTTGACTGCGGGCGTCCAGGGCGGTCACGTCGGGGATCTCGAAGCGGTTGCCGTCCACGTCGATCAGCAGCAGATGCGTGGCCGACAGCCACTGCGCGTTCTCCTGCAAACTCTGCGTGACAAACTCGCGCTGCCCTCTGTCCGTGCGGGCGTTCCAGTACGTCGCGCCGTACTCTACGCGGGCGTTCAAAATCTCTTCCACTTGCGCGGTCAGATAGCGGCGGCGCAGTTCCTGCTGCGCGGCTTCCCACGACGCGGACGGCATCTCACCGGGATTGGTCAGCATCACGATCTCGTTGCCCTTGCCGTCGAGCAGACATAGATAGCGGTCGGGGCGCGATAAGGGCGCGGCCCAGGCGGGCTTGACCGTGTGGTACGACTTTTCCTCGCCCACCGTCAGGCGCAGGCGGTCTTTGGGCGCATAGAACAGTTTCAAGTCAGCAGGGTTCATAGGAGTTGTCCACAGATTAACACAGATTTTCACAGATTAGAATACAAAAAGCAGAGTGATTAGAAGCACATTGATTAAAAGCCGTCGTATGTCCACATCGGCGGGCCGTCGAGCAGTTGACACAGGCCGAAATAACCTGTCCAGTCGTGGATGAGAAAATGTTCGTCGTTGTCAATTTCGGCGATGTCAGGCGTGCCGTAATAGGCCTGCGAAAGCGCCTGTATGGACAGGGACATTTGCGGCTCGGCGTCGGTTTTGCGGGCCATGACGTTTCCGTCCGTGACTTCCACCTCCCACACGCCCGCGTTCCAGGGCGCGTGTTCATCGGTCACGGCCATTGTAAAGGGCGGGTTTTTGTACCTTTCGGGGCGCAGGGCCGTGAATGCGCCCGCCACATCTACGATGCGGCCCTGCGTGGTCGGGAACATTTTTGTTTCCAGGTCGTTGTGGCACAGCGTATGATACAGCCCATCGTCACCGGGCGCGCGCCACGTAAACTTTTCGGTCTGCATGTCGTGGCGGCGCAGCAGGCCCAGCATTCCTTGTCGGGCGCGGGGCGTCAGGGCCACAAATTCCTCGATATACGTGGCGTCGTCCGTGCCTCCGTGCAGGGAAAGATACCCCTCCGTTACGCCCTCGTTTTCGTACAGGTACGTGTACCTGAAATGCTCATCCTCATCTTTGAGAATGTCGTTCCACATCTTCTCGTCGCGAACCAGCATCCCCCGATACTGTTGCGCGAACTGCGTATAACACGCTTCGATTTTGGCGCGGTCGGCGGGCGTGGCGGCGCGTACCTTTTCCGTTTCCGCACTGGCTTTGAGAATGCGTGTCGGTACGCTGTATTCGCGCGTCGTGCCGACCCATTCCCACCCGTAGCGGCGATAGAACTCCCAGCTAAACGGAAACAGGCTGGAGATCACCTGTCCCTCGGCGCGCATTCGCAGCAGGGTCGCGTCCAACAGTGCGCCCACATAGCCTTTGCCCCGGCTCGCGGGCAGGCACGACACCCCCCCGATGCCGCCCATTGGCACGATCACCTGCTCGCCCAGATGCACCTGATAATGCAGGATGCTGACCCGCGCCTGCAGCCCGGCTTCGTCATACGCCCCCAGTATCGTCATAGGCGGATGGTTCGGGTCGTCCAAAAAACTCTTGCCGCCCCGCCTGCCGTGCGCGAACGCCTGCCTGCCCAAATACACCGTCCGCTCGTAATCCTCCGGCCCCACCTCGCGTATCTCCACGTCGCTCACCTCCAAAAGAAGAACTTTATCCGCAGATTACGCAGATTTACACAGATTAGAATGCCATACAAATCAGAAGACCATCACGAAGCGCAATCTCGATGGTATAGCATCATCGAAATAGCATTGCGTCCTAAATCTGTGTGAATCTGCGTAATCTGCGGATCACTCCTTCTCTTCCCCGCCGCTGCCTAAAATTTGCGTTACCTGGCTCTGGGTTTCCACCAGTTTGTAGAACTCGCCTTTTTTGTCCATCAGTTCCTGATGCGTACCGATCTCGACGATCTCGCCTTTTTCCAGCACGATCAGCCTGCTGGCGTTACGCAGGGTCGAAAGGCGGTGCGCGATGGCAAACGTCGTGCGGCCCGCCGTCAGGCGTCCGATGGCCTCCTGTATCTGCTTTTCGGTTTCCACGTCCACGCTCGATGTCGCCTCGTCCAGTATCAGGATGCGCGGGTTGTGCAGGATGGCGCGGGCGATGCTGACGCGCTGCCGCTCGCCGCCCGATAGTTTTGCGCCCTTTTCGCCGACCATCGTGTCGTAGCCGTCGGGCTTGCCCACGATGAAGTTATGGGCATTGGCGGCGCGGGCGGCCTCAACGATCTCTTCGAAGCTGGCGTTGGGCTTGCCATACGCGATGTTTTCCGCCACGCTGCCGTTGAACAAAAACGGTTCCTGCAAGACGATGCCGATTTGCTGGCGCATGTTTTGCAGAGCGATGTCGCGATAATCTATGCCGTCAATCTTGATGCTGCCCGCGTCCGGCTCGTAAAACCTGCACAGCAGATTAATGGTCGTGCTTTTGCCCGCGCCGGACTTGCCGACAAGCCCGATCATCTCGCCGGGCTGGGCCGTGAACGACAGTCCTTTTAGGATGGGGTTGGACTTGTCGTAGCCGAAGCGCACGTTATCGAACTGCACCTGGCCCTCGATGGCGTGATTTTGGCCGTTATTGGTGGCGTACTGCTCTTTCTCGGCGTCAATGATCTCAAAAATCCGCTCGGCCCCGGCCATCGCCCTGCTGAACCACTGATTAAGCTGACCGAACCATTGCAGCGGCATATAGATCATGCCGATGAACGCGTTCATGCGGACGAAGTTGCCCAATGTCAGCTCGCCCGTGTAGACCATGTAGCCGCCATACGTCCAGTTGATGAGCGCGCCCATGCTGGTAAACAGGATCATGGCGCTGAAAATGGTGAACCATTTCATGTCCGCCTCGATGCCCGCGTCGCGCAGTTCAAAGTTGTGCTTGGTAAAGCGGTCGTACTCGTGATCTTCTTTGGCGAACGCCTTGACGACCCGGATGCCGGTCAGCGACTCGTTGAGGTGCATGTGGAACCGCGCCCACTTTTGCCCGACGCGGAAATACTTTTGCGAGATGGGTTTCCAGAACACGCCGCTGAGCAGGAGGACAAGCGGCATGGGCGCAAGCACGGCAAGCGCGAGTTTCCAGTTCGTGAAGAACAGCAGGGTTCCCACGCCGATAAGGAGAAGGACATTGGAAACCAGGTAGGGCAGGCCGTCAACGAGAAAGCCCCAGACCCTGTCCGTGTCCTGCGTCACTCGGCTTGTGATCGCCCCGACCTGCTTCTTGTCGAAATACGAGACCTGCAAAAGTTCGATGGCGCGGTACACGCTCGCCCTTAGATCGGCGGCGATGTTGCCGGACAAGAACGCGGTCAGGCGTCCGGTCGCGATCTGCACGAAAGTAGCGAACACGACGATGCCCAGCCATGCGCCCATCAGCCCGCCCAATCGCCCGATGTTGCGATGCGTGGTCAGGACGCTGTCAATGATCGTACCCTGGATGATGGGCGGCAGAAGGTTGATGCTCGTGGTCAGCAGGGCCAGCCCGATAAGGCCCGCCGCGTGGCGTTTGTACGGGCCTAAGTAGCCGGCGATGCGGGCCAGTGTTTTGCCCCGCTTGACGCAGGCGGGGCAGACGCCGTCTTTTTCGGGCAATAATCGTCCGCACGTCGCGCAGCGCAGGCGTTCGGTTTTAAGGTTGATACTGAGCGGTTCACCCTTGCCCAACTGCTCGATGCCCCGCGCCGCCTCGCTGAACTGCGCGGCGAGGGTGAGGGAATACGCGATGACCGGCACGACTTCGCTGGCCTTTGTGGTGATTTCGATCTGCCCGCCGCTGACAAGCGGCTCGTTGCGGGCGGATTTCACCTCGGCGATGGGAACCTGAAACGACACGGTTCCATTGGCTTCGAGGACGCGCACCACGCTTGCGGTCACTTCCAGGACGCGCTTGCCATATGCGCCATCGAACGCCATGTCGCCTTCCAGTCGGATGAGGACACCGGGGGCGAGTTCTTCCTGGTTTTGTGTCAGGTCGGCAGGCGGGGCCGCATTCGTCGGGGACATGATTTCTCCTTGTGGAAAGTCGGGCCGAATGGCAAGCGGCGGGCCATTACGAACGGAAAATCGGGTTTGCAAAAAGCAGTCTATCAGTATGCGGGGCAGGCGCGGTTTCTGTCAACCTCTGTCCACATAATTTAACATGCTCTTAATGTGGTGTGTTGGCGACTCACTCTGTTGTCCACGCTTTTGGTTCTGCATTGACAGGAGCGGGTGGGTGGAAGTTGCGCGTTCGACACGCGGTAGAGTGCCGGGTATTGAAAAGACTAGGGCCGGCGCATCTAAATGTTGGGACATTCGCTGCGTTGTAACCGGCATATAAAATGCCGGATAGCTAGGCCTTCGGCCAACTGTCTCGTGAACGAATAGCTGTTTTTATTTAGGAACAACTCTCCTTTCTTCGTCCAATTGGCGGAACGCCTACCTAACCGGCATTTTATATGCCGGTTACAGCGAGGGCTAAATTTAGGTACTTATATACTTGACACACCTATTCGGCGTACTCCATAGCGGGGTGCGCCGATATTCTTTTTGCTGTTTCTTCCGCTTTCCTTTCCGCTTTATGCCCGCTCGTTTGAGTAATAAGAGTATCAGAGACGATACAGACTACTGCTCACCCCGAACGGACGCGAAACGATGGAAGCCTTACCCGAAAACCTGATCGAAGTTATCCGCTACTTCTCCGACCCGCAAGTATGCCACGAGTTCTTTACGGCTATGCGTTGGGCTGATGGTAAGGTGACGTGTCCGCGCTGTCAGTGTGAGCAGGTTTCCTTTATCTCTACCCGTCGCCTGTGGAAGTGCAAGGGCTGTAAGCGTCAGTTCAGCGTCAAGGTGGGAACCGTCCTCGAAGAAAGCCCACTCCCCTTAGATAAGTGGATTGTCACCATGTGGCTTATCTGCAACGCGAAGAACGGCATCTCCTCCTGCGAGATCGCCCGTTCTATCGGCATAACGCAAAAGTCCGCTTGGTTCGTGCTACACCGCATACGCCACGCCATGAAGACAGGCACATTCGAGAAGATGAGCGGAACCGTCGAAGTAGACGAAACCTTTGTCGGCGGCTTGGAGAAGAACAAGCACAAGGACAAGAAGCAGAACGCAGGACGGGGCGGGGTCGGTAAAATCGTCGTGCTGGGCGTCCTTCAACGGGCGAAGTGTGAGAAGGACGTTAGCCAGATACGCGTCAAGGTAATACCTGATACCACACAGGAAACACTACACGCCGAAATCAAGAGTAACGTTACTCTTGGGGCCGAAGTCTTCACCGATGCACACCGAGGGTACAACGGACTGAGTGAAGCGTTCAAGCATGATTTTGTAGATCATGCCGTCAAATATGCGGAAGGACGCGTTTACACCAACGGCGTAGAAAACTTCTGGTGTCTCTTAGACCGCTCCATTCATGGAACCTACATCAAGCCTATGCCCAACCACTTAGAGCGGTATGTAGATGAGCAGGCGTTCCGCTTCAACCATCGGAATGGAACCGACCTGACGCGCTTCTTAAAAGCCACGATGCAGACAAGCGGAAAACGCCTGACATATCGGCAACTAACGGGCAAAGAAGAAACCCGCTAATCACTTAGCGGGTTTCTGGTCGGCAGGAGTGCGCTTGCGTTGCTTACGCTTCTCCTCTTGTTCTATGGCGTCGGCCTCTTTTTTCGGCACAGCGAGGACCGCACGAGCGAAATCTTCAAGGCGTCGAAATGATGCAGGCTTCTTTGTGTTGTTTTCTGATGTTGATTCGTCATCAATATCATTATTTGAAATTACAACAAATCCTGAGTCCGACACGTTCTAATTTCCTTTTCGTCCTGCTTGTTGGTGTTTTCCAATGCCCCACGAATGATACCGCGCATCTGCTTCAACGCATCTTTCATGCTGGCATCTAATGTTAGTATGTCAGATGTCGTCACATTGACGGTAGCATCCATCTCGTCATCGGTATGAACGAAACGTTTTTTAGTTTTCATTGTTTTCATCGGTTTCCTCCATATCGGTTTCAAAGAAGTCAGGAGTGTCAATGAGTGTTTGGTTGGGCAAGATATAAGTAAGAGTTTGGTCGCTGTCTATCTTATCATGCAATCGCTTGATAATTCCCCAGTGGACGTAGTTCTCTGCATTGTCAACTGGCAAACCGATAGAACGAACCTCTTTGCGACTTATGATGAAACCATGTGAGGGATAATCCTTCACTAGCCGCTTCATGAGCCTCTCGGCTTCTTCGGTACTTAGATGCTTGCCATTCACCATATTGCGATTAGCCAACATTCTGACGGCATATTGTTCAGCTACCTTGAGTTGCTGTGCCGCATAATGTATAATGTGCGGATCAAGTTTTGCTACTGTTGGCTCAAGAAATCTTGCGCTGAAACGTAGCAATTCTTGTAAGGTTTGCAGTCGTGACAGACGCAGGCGTCTACGGACAACAGCATTACCGCTCACTAAAGCCAAGCCTAATGCGGTTTGAGCTAGGAAGTCAAACGAGTCGGACACATCTAGTCCAGAGATTGTTCTGCCTTCCCGATCTGGATGCTCAAGCTGCACGTCAACCGGGCCAAGTTCAGCCGATGCAGACATGTATATCTTATCCATTCCAATAGCCAGCAACGTGGCGGCACTTTTGGCGTAATCTGGAATGATCGCCTGCAACTGCTTGCAACGACTTCGCAATTCAAGAATTATTTTATAGGCGGCATGGGCATCCCCGCCAAGCGACCTAATCCAAACATCTATGTGTGTGTTCTCAGGTGAGGTAGTTACAACCTCATCGAGTTTTGTTCGTATCTCCTGATGCAAGTCTCTATCTATGCTATCAGTTTCGGATTGGAACAAAATCAGATGATAAACAGTGGGCGCAACTGGCTGGCTTGTGCCTAAAGTGTTGCTTCCATTGCTTGCGGAATGAAGGGTAGTTTCATCCTCGGTAGGGACTTCTAAAACGGCAACAGAGGATTCTGCTATACCCGCTACTTCTGAACTATCTGTATGCCGCATTGTATCCACCACTCCTACAACAGAATTACGGACACTGATTCTATCAGTATCGGCAATTCTGCTCTACTTCTTCATATTGCAAGTTTCGTGCCAGAAACCTTGTTTGCCTATTTTCCTGCAAAATAATTCACAGGAAAATCAATTTGCCCTATGTTACTCTACACGCTTGCCGCCCAAAACGGTAGCGGAGGTAAACCACTCCTTAGAGCAGGACAAAACGCTACTATATATCAAGGTAGTAAGCAGTTACAATTAACTATTCATTATTGATTGTAACCATTACCATATTATGCTATATTGTCTCGTCCCCGATGGGGACGAGACAATATAGCATAATATGCACCGATTCGTCAATACTAAGATCGCAAAATGCAGAACAATTTTAAGCATATTGCAGTAGTATATATGCGTGTGTATATGCTCTCAATTACATGTGACAACGCGGGGAATGTAGAAATCTACATTCCCCGCGTTGGGTGCGTCAAGTATATAAGTACCTAAATTTAGATTAGATGCGCTAGACTTGTTTTCGACACTTGGAACGTTGCCAGTCTCGTCGCATTTTTGCTATACTGCCTGCATCCTATCGTGTTTCGGCCTCGGTTTGCTAAAGCGGCTTTGCCGCCGGGGAGGTTTGCTCTTGTCATCGCCCGCGCCGACAACAAAAGAACTGCTGAACCGCCTGGCAAGCTGGAAGCCGTCTGTGCGGGAGTCCGCCATCGAGCAGGCGAAGCAACTGGAACCGGACGCCCTGCTCGCGCTGATGCAGCAGGGCCGCAGGCGTTTGCAGCGCCGCCAACGGTTTCGTTGGCTGATCTTTGGCATCTATTTCTTTGGAGGCATTATCGCTGCCCATATCTTGGGGCGTGAAGGGCTTCTTATCGGGAAGTATATAGACCGGCTCGTCCCCTTCATAATTGTGTTCAACATAGTGGCATTAGAGATGTCTCATCTCAACTCTAGTCTCATAGAGGTATTAGAAGATGTGAGCGAAGTTGTTTTCATTCCTCACCTTGTACTTTTGCTATCTGGCAATGGTTACGCTTTCAGTCGTCAAGTCCAACAGGTTCAAACTACACTCACACATATAATGCTTCACCTGAACCGGGAACAGGCAGATGCGCTCACCCTGTCCGAACGTCAAACGCTTCTGAAGCCTTTGAGGCAAAGCCTGAGCGCCGACAAGCGCGGCAAAGTGCTTGTGGGTTATGTCGTTGCAATGCTCAAAGCGCTTGAACAAATTGGCGATCAACGCGAAGCGGGGCTTGTAGAACAGCTTGCGGCTATTCCCATTCGCACAGACACGGACAGGCAGATACAGCAGGCCGCAATAGAGTGCCTGCCTTACCTGCAAATCCGCGCCGAGGAACAGCGGCTGCAAACCACGCTGTTGCGCCCGACTGCGACCGCAGCAAGCGATACCGGCAACGATCTGCTGCGCGCTGCTGTTCCCGCCACATCCGCCGCGCCCCCGGAGCAGCTTCTACGCGCCACGCGGCAGGAGTAAAACGCATATAAACGCGTCTGAAAACGAAAATGCTTTTGTTCACATGTAGGCAGACCCGCGCGTTTGTTGGTATACTGGTTGTTGGTATATTTCGTATATCAAACAGCACAACTTTGTATTTGGCCCTGCTCGCGCCAACGGTTCGGCGGCGGCAGGATTTTGACCATAGATTAGCAGCCGGATCATAATAGATTTACCGATGTACGGCAGCATAAGGAGAGACCCCACCGTGTTAAAGACGCTTTTCCTCAGTCCGCCCTCGTTTGATGGCTTCGACGGCGGAGCCGGTTCGCGCTACCAGGCCAAGCGCGAGATCACGTCGTACTGGTATCCCACCTGGCTGGCCCAACCCGCCGCCCTCGTCCCCGGCAGCAAACTCATAGATGCGCCCCCGCACCACCAGACCGACGCCGAAGTCCTTGCCATCGCCAAAGATTACGAACTGGTCATCATGCACACCAGTACGCCCAGCCTGCAAAACGACGTGGCCTGCGCCCGCCGTCTGAAGGAGCAGAACCCGAACGTCAAGGTCGGCTTTATCGGGGCGCACGTCGCCGTGCTGCCCGAACAGACCCTGCGCGAAAACAAGATCATTGATTTTGTGTGCCGCCACGAGTTCGACTACACCTGCAAGGAACTGGCCGAAGACCGCGACTGGAGTACGATTACGGGCCTGTCGTACCGTGACCGCAACGGCATCATTCAGCGCAACGAGGATCGCGAACTGGTTCCTGACTGGGATCAAATGCCCAGTGTGCTGTCCACGTATGCCGCCAATCTGGACATCAACAAATACTACATCGGCTATCTGCTGCACCCGTATGTGTCGTGGTACACGGGGCGCGGCTGCCCCGCCAAATGCACGTTCTGCCTGTGGCCGCAGACCATCGGCGGGCATCAGTACCGCACCAAAAGCCCCGAATGCGTGGGCCGCGAACTCGACGAGGCCAAGAGCATCTGGGGCGACAAGGTACGCGAATATATGTTCGACGACGACACCTTTACCATCAACAAGCCCCGCGCCATCGAGATCAGCAAGCACATGAAGCGTAACAACTTTACGTGGTCGTGCAACGCCCGCGCCCATGTGGATTACGATACGCTCAAGGAACTGCGCGACAACGGCCTGCGCCTGCTTCTCGTGGGCTTTGAATCCGGCAACCAGGAAATCCTGAACCGCATCAAAAAGGGCATCAAGCTGGACATGGCCCGCGAGTTCATGGCGAACTGCAAGAAGCTGGGCATCAAGGTACACGGCACGTTCATCATCGGCCTGCCCGTCGAGACCAAAGAAACCGTCGAGGAGACCATCCGATTCGCGCAGGAACTGGACCCGCACACCATTCAGGTTTCGATTGCCGCGCCCTATCCCGGCACGGAACTGTACGACCAGGCCATGCAGAACGGCTGGTTCGCCCGCGACGGCATGATTTCCGGTTCGGGCATCCAGACAAGCACGCTGCAATATGCCGATATGTCTACAGCCGAGATCGAGGACGCGGTCGAGCGCATGTACAAGCGGTTCTACTTCCGGCCCAAAGTGTACGCCCGGATGATCGCCGAAATGCTGACCGAGCGGCAGATGTTTGCGCGGCGTCTGCGCGAGGGCCTGGAGTTCCGCGACTACGTCAAGGATCGCAAGGCCGAAGTGAAGAAGCGCGGCAGCGAGGCCGTTGCGGCCCGGTAGACACCCTGGCTGTTTGTTCTCCGCCCGCCCCTCCCGCAATCGGCTGTCCTTGCCGCTTAGGGCGCGGCGGGCGGAGTGCGTTTGGTACAAGGAGGTTTGCATAATGCCCAACCCATTTCCCGGCATGAACCCTTATCTGGAAGAACGCTCCGATTGGCGGGGCTTGCATACCCTGATGATTGGACAAACAACACAGGCGCTTAATGCCGTTTTACCGCCTGATTATGTTGCTGCCGTCGAGTCTCGTTGTGTGATCTCACACTTCTCCCGCATCGCAGAGCCGGATGTTGCTGTTTTAGAGTCGCGTCCGGTCTCGATGCCCCGCAGCATGGGCAGTGTCAGCGTTCTTGATCGCCCTCAAACCATTGAGCCATACCCTGTGTCTGCCTCGTTTGACTTGCCACTGGTTTTGAACCTTGAACTGCTGGAGGAGCGCCAGGCATTTATCAACATCATGCGCGTAGGCAGCGGCAAATTTCGTGATGCCGAAGTCGTGACATCTATCGAGATTCTCAGCCCGACGAACAAAAATACGCGAGATGATGGATATGAAAAGTATCGCAGCAAGCAGGAGCAGGTGCTGTCAAGCCGCGCTAATCTGCTGGAGATTGATTTGCTGCGGGCCGGGACGTACACCGTTGCCGTTCCCCGCGCCGCCCTGCCCTCAGACCGCGCCTGGGATTATATCATGTGCTTGCATCGCGGCTCGCGCCCGTCCGAGTACGCCGTATGGCTCAACTCTCTGCGCGACGTTCTGCCCCGCGTCGAGGTTCCGCTTGCCGAGGGCGATCCTTCCGTTGCGCTGGATTTGCAGGCCGTAGTAAACCTGTCCTATGACGCGGGCGCTTACGACCGTCAGATTGATTACACACAGGAGGCCGACCCGCCGCTCGCAGGTGATGACATGCTCTGGGCCGACGCCCTCCTGCGCGAGCGCGGCCTGCGCTCCTGAAGTCGGCAGACGAGAATAAGAGGGACAATCTAGAAGCCGCGCCGAAACTTATCATTATACAAATCAACGATGCTGCCGCGCTTGCCGCCTGAATGCTTATGCGGCGTTTGAATGGTTGTAAGCTGCATGGTTGTAAGTAAGGAGAAATGCTATGCCAGGCCCTTTTCCCGGAATGGATCCCTATCTGGAACAAGTAACGCGGTGGTACTCCGTTCATAACAAAATGATTACGTACACGGAAGCCGCTATCAACCTTGTTCTGCCCCCGGCCTATGTCGCCAATTCCGAAACGCGCTGCTACATCAGCAGCGCGGGCGGGAGCATCCTTCCCGATGTGGCAGTTGTCGAGTCTTCGTATCCTTTGCCTGCCGATACGGAGCAGCGCAGCGTGGCCGTGCTGGAAGCGGCAGACCCCGCGCTTACATTTCGCGCCTATGCGCAGGAGGAAACGCGCGAGACCTACATCAACATCTTCAGCGTGGAAGATAGGTCACGCGTGGTAACAACTATCGAATTGCTCAGTCACACCAACAAGACACTGCACAACAAGGGCCGGGAGTTGTACCTGGCAAAACAGCGCGAGGTTCTGGCAAGCCATACCCATCTACTTGAAATTGATCTGCTGCGCGCCGGAAAGCATACTGTCGCCGCGCCCGACACGCTGTTCGGCCCGGAGCATAAGTATGATTACCTGATCTCCCTGCATCGGGCAGGGCGAGGCCGCGAATATTCGGTATGGCTGAATACGATACGAGAACGCCTGCCGCGCGTCGCCGTACCGCTTGATCCCGGCGTGTCCGATGTGACGCTGGATGTACAGGCCGTCCTTAACCGTACTTATGAAGAGGGCGCGTATGCCCGCAAACTGGATTACATGTCTCAGCCTGCTCCTCCCCTGACGCCTGACGATACTCTCTGGGCCGACTGCCTGTTGCGCGAACGCGGCCTGCGTTCCTGACACCTGCGAAGGTAGAGAACGTCAACGCCGGAGCCGAATTTGCGACTCGTTGCGATGATACAACTCATTATCCTATGTGGAAGATCAATCAAAATTGTATTCAAACACTTGCGCCCCGTAAGCATCACAAGTGCGACATGATGGAGAACCACGACATTGGTTTATGACTCATTCGCTTTGTGGGTAGAGGCTCATGTGCTTTCTTTGCAGCGGTCTAACCCCACATGGCATCGGCTGGACGGCTTGGCTGGCGGCAATCGGGATGTCGTCGGACGCTTCAGGCATGAAGGTCAAACCTGGAAGGTTCATGGCGATACACGTTTCAATCCCGTTCTTCGAGCGTATAATGCCGTGCATAAGGGACAGGTTGCAGACCCCTTCCTTACCAAACACACCAAAAGCGGTCTATGTCTCGTTTTGAAGCCGGAGTTGTGGGACACGCAGTTGCCAAAGCACTTTTACGTTTATGAGCAGGCACAATAGCAGAAGGAGCAGCGACGATGGCAGGTACGATATTGACCGCGCCGACAACGCAGACGATACAAACAGAGCCGCAATCCGTACCGCAAGCGGAATTGCAGTCAAGGTCTCAGCCGGAACGGGAATGGTCTGAGGCCATGTTCCTGCTGCCTCGCAAACGCTGGACGCGCCGGGAGTGCCGGACGCTTCAAGACGCGGGCCTGCTTGAAGCGGGACGTTACGAATTGCTCGCCGGGGAGATCGTACTCAAAATGGCACAGGGCCGCCTGCATATTTTCGTCGCCATGCGCCTGTTCAATCTGCTTATTCGTTTGTTCGGGGCAGAGCATGTCCAATCGCAGTCGTCCGTTCCTCTCGACGACGAGAACGATCCCGAACCGGATGTGGCTGTACTGCGCGGCACACTGGCAGATTATCTCGATAGGGAACTGGGGCCTTCAGACGCGCTGCTGCTCGTCGAGGTGGCAAATACGACACTGCGAACCGACCGCGCCGTGAAAGCCCTCCTGTACGCCCGCGCCGGAGTCAAGGAATACTGGATCGCCAACATTCCTGAACGCACTCTGGAGGTCTATCGCGAACCCGGCGCAGACGGGTATCAGCGCGTTACGCGGTACAGTACAGGTGAAAGCGTTACGCCGCTTACGGCGTCCGAGGCGATCTACATAGCTGACATCTTTCCGCCCGCCGAGGTCGCTCCGGTATAAGAAGCCGCAAACAACCGAAGAACAACCGAAGAACAACCGAAGAAGGAAGTCGGCACATGCCGTATCGGTACTACGACATCGCGGAATGGCCGCTCAAGGCCAAGCGCGTCGCCCTGAAAAGCTACAATCGGGGTCTGGAGGGCCGTGCTTGTTTTCGGATGCGCGATGGCAGGGTGTACGAGGGATACATCGAACGCATCGCCAGGGAAACACTGGTCTTTGCAGGAGCGTTCGGCGTGTGGGACGACTCTGATGTGATGCATCCGGACATAGTCACTATTCGCATCGCGGACATTGCCGCGCTTGTCGCCTGAGCAGTCGCGCTTTGTAACAAGACGCGCAGCGACAGCAATCTGCCGCCGACGCGTCACAGGAATTTCTGTAGACTTCCACGAGGAGAAACATCATGTCCGTGCTGCCGTCGGTACGCGCCGAACTTGCCGAGCGTTTCATCTTCAATTACCGGATGCCGCCGGACGCGCTCAAGAGGTATTTGCCCGCGCCGTGGCTTGCGCCTCAGTTAGTGCGCGGTTGGGGCGTGATCTCGTTCTGCATACTGGACCTACGCCACATCACGGTCGCGCCCCTGCCGACCATAGCGGGCCTGCACAGTATCAGCTGCGCCCCGCGTATCGCCGTCGTGGACACCCGCACCGGCGAGGCCGAGCCGATGGTGTTTGTCACCGAGCGGCAGACCAACTCGGCATTCGGACATTGGTTCACGACGCTTGGCTTTTCCGCCCCGCATCCTTACGCCGAAGCCGAACTCGTCCACCAGACGGGCGAAACGCGGATTGCGGTGCGCGCTTCGGAACATACCGTAGAATTTGCGGCTGTGGCGCAGGCAGTCTCGCAGACCGAGGGGAGCGGGTCAGAGTTGTTTGCGAGCGCGGATGATTTCGCCGAGTTCATCCGGCGCGGCGTCACCTCCTATGGCCGGTCGCGCCATGAAGGGCAGCTCACCGTCGTAGACCTGCATAAGGACGATTCCACCTACCAGCCACTGCGCGTCGGCAGCGTCGGCGGATCGGTCGTGGAGGGCTGGCAGGCGGATGGAGCCGTTCTCGACAGCGCGTTTCGCACACACGGAGGCCGCTACGAATGGACGTATCACGGGCTTGTCAACGCATGACGGCGCGGATAGCAGAACCGTAGACCGATCACGTAGGATTAGAGCAGAAGCATATTTGCAGTTGACGCCTGAAAGCGCGATCCGGGCCGACCGGCTGTTTAGGAGCGCGGCCTGCGTATCTGGGAGATTTCAGGCGTATGGGCGTATTCCGGGCGTGGGCGTTCGTCAGGTAGAATAGCAAGCGCGAGCCGGCCTGTATGCAGCAGGCGGCAATTTTTCGCCCGCCATGTGACGCTGTACGCCATACTCTTTTCCCTTATGCGCTATCTGATAATCAATGCCGATGATTTCGGCTATTCCAATGCGGTGAATGCGGCCGTGCTGCGCGCCCACAGCGAGGGCGTACTGACCAGCGCGAGCCTTATGGTGGCCGAACCGGGGTTTGAACACGCCGTCGAGATCGCGCGTTGCGCGCCTGCTCTGGGCGTGGGCCTGCATGTGGCCCTGACTGTAGATCACGCCCTGCTGCCCGCTTCCAGTCTGCCCGACATCGTGGACGCGCAGGGGCGGTTCGGCGGCGATCCGTTCAAGGCCGCGCTCAAATACTTTTTCAATCCGGCGGCCAAGCAGCAGGTTCGGCGCGAAATGGAGGCGCAGTTCGCCCGGTTCGCGGGTACGGGCCTGCCCTGGTCGCACGTAGACGGGCATCAGCACTTCCACATGCAGGTGGTGGCGTGGGACGCCCTGCTGGATCTGTGCGACGCGTATGGCGTACATCGCGTGCGCGTTCCGCATGAGGAATTGCGCGCGCATCTCCATGTGAAAGGGGCGCGGCCCGACCTGAACACGGTCGCCACGCTGGCCCTGCGGGCCGTGCGCCGTCGTAACCTGCGCGTGCTGAAGGAACGGCGAACGCTGGGCGGCGAGCCGATCTTCACCTGCGAGCGCGTGTACGGGCAGCTGCAGACGGGCAACATGAACACCAGTTACACGCTGGGCCTGCTTGCCCGTCTGACCGGGCAGACGAATGAGATTTATTTTCATCCCGGCACGACACACGCCCACGCGCTGCCGGTCAGCGAACAACGCGACGGCATACGCGACGTGGAACTGCGCGCCCTGCTCAATCCCGCCGTCAGGGCCAAAATCGAAGCGCTTGGCTTGCGGCCCGGAACGTATGCACAGGTGGAAGCGTGGAGTCGGGAGCCGCAGCCCGAAAATACACCCCTGAACGTGGCTGCAAAGTGAACAAATCACGTTCCAATGCGTCTGCAAAAGAGTAAGCGGATGAGAATGGGAGAGCGTCGTCACAAGCGGCGGGCGCGAACGACGCGCATTCTGCCCATTTCTTGAACCGATACCAAATGAGCCGACACCGACCTGGCAGGCTCGGCTTGATGAGGTGAACGCATGTTTGCTGTGGGGAATGTGATGCAGGCTGATCTCACGCTCGTACAACGCGCTCAGGCGAATGACCGGGCGGCCTTTAATGAGATCGTTTTGCGCTACAAAAGCAAGGTGTTCAACTACGTGCGCCGCATGGTTCCCTCGGTCGGCGACGCCGAAGACCTGACGCAGGAAACGTTCGTGCGCGCGTATCTAAGTATACATTCGTTTCAATCGCGGGCCAGCCTGAACACATGGCTGTTCCGCATCGCCACGAACCTGTGCATTGATTACAGCCGCAAAAACAAAAAAGCGCAGACGATGACGCAGTCGCTGTCGCAGGACAACGACACCGAGGACGATGGACAGCGCGACATACCCGACCTGGCCTTTGACCCGCAGCGCCTGCTGCTGAACAAAGAATTAGGGGCGCAATTAGAGCAGGCATTAGGCGACCTGCCGGAGAAACTGCGTACCGTGGTGCTGCTCTACGACATCGAAGGTCTGGCGTATGAAGAGATCGCCGCCATTGTCGCCTGCCCGCTGGGTACGGTAAAATCGCGGCTGTACAACGCGCGCACGGCCCTGCGCAGCAAACTGGCCCCTTATCTGACGGGGGTGTCGTGAGACACGGCTGAATGCTTCAAAAGCCGTCCTGGGCCAAACAACTCAGTGTGAGCATGATTAGCGTTAGAATGTTAGTATCATAATATTAGTATCAGTATGATGAAGGCAAGTGTGCGATTATGAACTTTTCAGCAGGCAAACAATCCCATGACCGCCCCGAACCCCTGTGCCTCAGCATTCAGGAGTCGCTGTCCGCGTATGCGGATAACGGCCTGTCGGCGCGGCAGTCGTGGGAGATCGAAAAGCATCTGGCGATCTGCAAAGAGTGCGCGGGCGTTTCGCGTCAGATGCAGGCCACGGTTACGCTGCTGCGTGGCTCGGAACGCGCCGATACAGGCGATGATTTCATGGCTCGCCTGCACGCCCGCCTCGACGATGCCGCGCCTGTCGTGCCGTCTCGTTCCAATCCCTTAGATTGGGCGCGCGACCTGTGGGGGCGCATCGCGGACGGGGCAGGGCGCAGGCGTGTGCCGATGACGGCGCTGGGCATGGCCGGAGCGGGCATGGTCGCGCTGACGTTGTTTGTCACGCACCCCGCCGCGGTCCCGCCCGTTCCCCTTGTGCCGGGAGTATCTGCTTCGACCGGCGCGAACGCTTCGGCGCACGAGAACCTGCAGCGCAACGTGGCGCTGACCGCCAACGATCCGCTGGGCGATGTCGCGGCGGAGGCGCTGGAAAACACCGACGCGCCGGGAGCGATAGGTGCGGCGGGCAGCCCGGCATCCGAAAGCGGCGTTTTCGCCGCGCCCACAAACGGGAGTTAGAAGTGAATTTTTTGCGCCGATTGCCGTTGCCCTGCTGCGCGGCACTTCTGCTTACAACCAGTCTCGGCGCATTGTCCGGCATCGCGAGCGTGTCCGCGCGGGCGCAGAACAGGCCACGCCTGGGACGGGGGCGCGGTCTGGCTTTGCGTCCACCGCCCACCGCGCCCGCCACGCCGCGCGGCAACGCCGCTCATTCGGCAAACGGCGGCAGCGCGCTTGACCCGCAGGCGTGGGAACTGCTGACGAAAATGTACCGGCCCGGGTTGGATTATGAGGGCGTGGAGATCTCCAACGCCAATGGCCTGACCTCTGAAGAGACGATCCGGGGCGACACCAAAGGGCGTGTGCGCCGCGAATATACCGCCCCCGCGTCCCTTGCGGGCGATGTGATTCTAACCTGGCCCAACCAGTATTACCGTTTTAGAAATCGGGAACATCGTCTGTATCTGGCGCTCTGGCCTGTCGAGACAAGCGATAAAGCGTCCCGCCTGCGCGTTCTGGCCCGTACCGGGCGGGTGCGTATCCAGGTCACGGGCGAGCAGATGGTGGCGGGCCGCGCGGCCACGCAGATCACGATCTCCGCTGTGACGGGAAATGACGA
Organism: Chthonomonadaceae bacterium; assembly: GCA_965277875.1. Taxonomy (GTDB): domain Bacteria; phylum Armatimonadota; class Chthonomonadetes; order Chthonomonadales; family Chthonomonadaceae; genus CAWFQB01. Next base: position 5,815,103 of record CBDIDV010000002.1, read on the forward strand.
GAACGAAGCGTCGCAGGTGCTGAGCCTGGATAAAGAGACGGGGCTTGCGCTAAAGACCGAGCGTTATAACCGCATGGGCCGCTTGTTGTCGTCCACGTACCTGCGCAGCGTCACGATGGGCGCGGCCCTGGCCCCGGACGCGTTCAACCCGAACACCCTGCCCCCCGCGCTGGAAAAGGTTCCGCTGTTCCCCGGTGGGCAGCCCGCCTTTTCGACCGTGGATCAGGCGCGCAGCCTGCTCTCATTCGCCATCAAAGTGCCGACGCATCTGCCCGCCGGGTATGCGCTGGACGGCGTGTGGGTGTTCGGGCAGGCGCGGCGCGCGTCGGTCCTGCTGCGCTATTCCAGCGGCGTCAACCATTTCAGTCTGCTGGAGGGTCTGGTTGTAAACCCGAACGCGCTTGCTCGCCCGCCACGCCCCGGCGAACTGCTCCCGCGCCGCGCCCTGGGCGGCATGGCATGGCGAGCCGTGGTTCCCGAAGGACTGCTCAACATCATCTATACGGGTCATCTGGCCGACGTGGATCAACAGGCGCTGCTCAGTTCACTTCCGTGACAATGTTAAGTTTGATCTCGAACTCGTGGATAGCCGCAAATAAACGCGAATAAACGCAAACTTTCCAGAAGCCTGTTCAGCATGAGAACAGTCCTGTGGCGTGTACGAAGACCAATGCGCGTTTGATTTGTTTTTCCATATAGTGCAGAGATCGCATAGTGCAGAAATTGCGCCGCAGGCTCTTGTCGAGCCTGCGGCGCGTTGTTTTCCATCAAAACCCGCAGAACACGGTATACACGGTATAATAGAGTGCATTACGCCCTCTGTTTACACCGAGGTTTGTCTGACATGGGCGAGTCGGGGCGGGCTTGGAAGTGAGGCATCATGCGGTTTGTGGTTGTTACGGGGCCATCGGGGGCGGGCAAGACCTTCGCCCTGCACAGTTTCGAGGACGCGGGCTATTACACCGTGGACAATCTGCCGCCGCGCCTGCTGCCGGGCCTGATCGCCTTTTGCCGCGAGGCCGGGTACGAGCGAGCGGCGGTCGTGATTGACGCGAGGTGCGGCAGCGCGTTCCGCGAACTGCCCGACATACTACAAACCCTGAATCGGGCGCGCATCTGTGTCGAAACGCTGTTTTTGGATACCGACGACACCGTTCTGGTGCGGCGCTTCAAAGAAACGCGTCGTCCGCATCCGCTGATGCTTCCCACCCCGAACAAGACCGCAGGCGAGCAAACCCTTCCATCGGAACAAACGTCTTTGTCGGAAAAGGATAATGCTCTTGTAAGTCAGGACGCGGCAAGCCCACTGCATCCACGCGATAACAATACGAAGCGCGACAACGATGCAGCCCTCGAAAATATGAGCGACGGCATTTTGGAAGCGATATTGGCGGAACGCGCTCTGCTGTCTGCGGCACGCCCCTTCGCGGACAATGTCGTGGATACGACCACGATGTCTACCACGCAGCTGCGCGAGGTGATCCATGCCGCCTATGCGCCCGACACGCGCCCCGGCCTGCTCGTGACCGTGCTGTCGTTTGGCTTCAAACACGGCCTGCCCATTGACGCCGACCTCGTCTTTGACGTGCGCTTTTTGCAAAACCCGCACTATGTTCCGACCCTCAAAGCGCTCAACGGACGGGACGAGGCCGTCGCCGACTACGTTCATGCCGACCCGCTCACCAGGCCCTTCCAGGAAAAACTGACCGACATGGCCCGCTTTACGCTGCCGCAATATGAGCGCGAGGGCAAAGTGTATTTGAACGTCGCCATCGGGTGTACGGGCGGCAGGCATCGCTCTGTCGTGGTGGCCGAAGACCTGGCGCGAGAACTGCGCCAGGACGGGTATCAGGTGGCCGTTCGCCATCGCGACATCGTTATCGGCAACGGTGATGACACAGCCTCCCATTCGTATGCGCTTCCCTCTATTTCTGCGCCGGATGTTAGTTCCGCCCTCCTTCCCAATACGGCAAAGGTCGGGCAGGGCGAAAATAGTTCCTCCGAATTGGGTGCGGGGCGCGATTCGACGTCCTCGGATGATGCGCGGGAAGGGCAGGCGCAGCCATGAACGGGTGGCGTACCAGCCTGAAATGGCTGTATCCGAACATGCACGTCAAGCGCTGGGTCGCGCTGGGCTTTGTGGGCCTGCTGCTGTTTATGATCGGCACGGGCGTCATCATCCAGGCGCATGAGGGCGTGGGCAAACCGCTCGCCGTCCGCATCGCCGACTGGCTGATCCACGACGTGCATATCGGCCTGCTCAGGCCGGGGCATCTGGGCGTGCTGCTGACCCTGGTGGGCGCAGCCGTCTGCTTTGTCGCGCTGGGCAAATTGATCCAATCCCTGACAAGCGTATTAGACCCGGAAATGGCTCCGGGCGGGCTTGTGGATGTGGTGTATCAGCGGCGCAAGCTGGCGCAGGGGCGGCGCATCGTCGTGATCGGCGGCGGCACGGGCCTTTCCACGATGCTGCGCGGCCTCAAACGCTACTCCAACAACATCACGGCCATCGTTACCGTGGCCGACGACGGCGGCTCGTCCGGCAAGCTGCAAAAACAACTCAACATCCTGCCCCCCGGCGACATACGCAACTGCCTGGTCGCCCTGGCCGACGCGGAACCGCAGATGACGGAACTGTTTCAATACCGCTTTCGCAATAATGTCCAGCCGGAAAAAGCGGAAAAGGCGGAAAGAACGGACGGGGAGACAAGGCTTAGAGGCTTAGAGACCACGAGCGTTTTTGCGGCACAGCGTTCGACATTGGTAGCGGGCGCTATGGGAGAGCCGGGGCAGGCCGCCACTTCCGGTGTCGAGGAGCGGAGAGCGCGGAACGAAAATCGTGAGGGCTATGGCGAGGGGCTGCGCGACCACGCGTTCGGAAACCTGCTCATCGCGGCCATGTGCGCCATCAATGAGGGCGATTTCGAGCGGGGCGTACAGGAAACAAGCCGCGTCCTGAACGTGCGCGGCAAGGTGCTGCCCACGACCGTAGACCACGTCAGTCTGCGCGGCGAGATGGCGGACGGCTCGTTTGTGGACGGCGAGACCAACATCGCGCATTCGCCTCTAAAGATCAAGCGCATCCACATGGTTCCCGACGATGCCTGCCCCCTACAGGCCGTGCTGGACGCCATTGCCAAAGCCGACATCATCGTCCTCGGCCCCGGCAGCGTATTCACGAGCGTCATTCCCAATCTGCTGGTACGCGGCGTGCCGGAAGCCCTGAAACGCTCCAAAGCGAAAAAAGTGTACGTGTGCAACGTCATGACGCAGCCGGGAGAGACGGACGGGTTTTCGGCCTCGGATCATGTGCGGGCCATTGAGATGCACGCCGGCATGAAGATATTCAGTCACGTTCTGGTGAACACGCGCCAGCCCGACAGCGGCCTGTTGGACAAGTACCGCAAAACCGGGTCGGTCCTGGTCGAGCCGGACATGGATCGGCTGAAAGCGGACGGCTACCGCACCCTGCCCGGCGAGTACATCAACGAGACCGACGTGGTGCGCCACGATGCGGGCCTGCTCGCCACGGCCATCATGCGCCTGATGGACGATTGAGCGATGCCATTGAAGAGGTTTGTGGCGTGAAACTAAAAACACGTTGATTGCGTCGTAGTTAGCAGTACGGGCCGGATTTGCGAAAGCCATAATTGTATTGGGAGAACCGTAATGGGAAAAACAGTTGACAAGCTGGAGGTTGATGCGAACGTGGAAGCGCCCGCCAACTTCGTAACAGAGGCTCTTACGTCTGGTACGCCGCGACTGCGTGAGATAACGCCGGAGCAGGCAGCAACGCTTTGCGCTCTAAAGGCCGATGCCCAGCCGCCCACAGAGGCCCTGCGCCGCGCCGCCGCGCGTCCCCGGCGGTTTCAGTTCGTTCCTGAAAAAGAAATCTGATGCCGAGCATCGTTGCGCTGTCGCCTCGCCATGACAGAAAATCGTTCGACTGCGGAAAGCCCGCGTTGAACGATTTTTTACTGTTTTACGGCCTTTCCAAGTACACGGCAAAGGTATATGTCCTTTACTGTTTTTGGACTCCATGAAGTCCGCGCTAAAAGGACGCGCTTAATTTTGGCTCAGGCTCTTCGTACCGCAGAAAGCAGAAACTTCTTGACGGAAACGGGCATCTGCGCTATAATCTGTCTGACACTCTACGTTTGATACATCACATAACGGGGAGAGGTGGCTGAGTGGTCGATAGCACCTGTCTTGAAAACAGGACATCCGCAAGGATGCGCAGGTTCGAATCCTGTCCTCTCCTTTTCCATCCGTTTATACACAATTTTCTGCCTTGCCAAAAAGCCGTTTCTTCTGCCAAAATGAAGGAACGGCTTTGTGCATTGAAGCCCATTTTGTTGAACCACGTTTGTTAAACTCAGGTTTGTTGATTTATGAAGGGTACACATGTCCTTGACCGCTGCCCCGCCCCGCGCGCTGACCAGTATCGTTGATAACCGGGAGGGCAATACCCTTCATAACGCGCTGAACCTCATCACAGAGAACGGGCGCGAACTGTGGATCGCCACGGCCTTCTTTTCTTTAGACGCGCTGAACATGACGGGCGAAAACCTTGTCCGGGCCGAGCGCGTCCGCCTGCTGTTCGGCGACGACGCCTGCGCGCGGCAGCGCAACGCCCTGATACGCGCCATGCAGGAACGCTCGGATGACGACCTGGGCGCGCAGCGCGAGACCGATCCGCTTCTGAACGGGCTGCGCCTGGCAAAACAGTTGATTGACGCGGGGCGTGTCGAGGCCCGCGTGTATACGAAAGAAAAGTTTCACGCCAAGCTGTATATCTCGCACCGGGACGGCTACCCGCCCGCGTCCGGCATCGTGGGCAGCGGCAACTTCACGCGCAGCGGGCTATCGCGCAACATCGAACTGAACATCCGCCTGATCGAAGAGCAGACGGAAAAACTCATCGCGTGGTACGAGGCAAGATGGGCCGAGGCGCAGGCCGACGACATCACAAATGTTCTCAAACAGCAGATCGAGCGGCACATCCGCCTGTACGACCCCTACGCCATTTATCTGAAAGCGCTGCTCGCGTGGGGCGACCACATACAGGGCCGCGCCCCCCTCAAACCCCTGGAAATACTGCCCCTGCTCGACCCCCATCAGGAACACGCGTACCGGCAGGCATTACGCATTTTGCAGCGCGAACCCGGCGTGATGATCTGCGACGGCGTGGGCCTGGGCAAGTCGTTCGTGGCCCTGGCCCTGATGGAACACTGGCTGTCGGAAGGCTCGCGCGTCCTGCTTGTCGCGCCCAAAGCCATTCTGAAAAGCTCGTGGGAGGGGTATCTGCGCCGCTACCTGGGCAAGTACAGCCGGGGGTTCGCCAGCCTGCACCATCGGCCCATGACGTGGTTCGGCTTCGACCCCGACGAAGATACCGAGGATGCCGCCAGTCTCGCCGAGTACGCGGCTCAGGCCGATGTGATCATCATAGACGAAAGCCACAACTTCCGCAATTCGGCCACGCAGCGGTACAAGAACCTGTACGGCGTCCTGGCCCCCAACGACCGGGGCAGCAAAAAGATTGTCCTGCTGACCGCCACGCCCATCAACACGCGCTACGAAGACCTGTCCAGCCAGTTTCAGATGCTGACGCACGACGACGGCAATATCGCGGGCATCCCCCGTTTGCAGCTGAACAAGCAGGCGCGGCTGCGCGACAAGGAGATCGCCAAACAGGGCGCACCGCCTGAACAGGACACGCTTTTCGATTATCATGGCATCGTGGCCGATCAGCTGTTGGGGGCCGCGCTGGAAAGCGTCGCCATACAGCGTTCGCGCCAGACGTGCCGCGAGCTGGCGAGCGCGGCGGGCAAGACCCTGCGCTTTCCCACGCGGGAAAAACCGAAAGAGATCAACTACACGCTGGGCTACGGGCATGAGGCGCTGATTAAAGAGGCCAGCCTGCGCTTCAAGGAATTGGGCCAGTATCTCGCCGCGTATACGCACGAGGTCAGCGAGGCCAGCCAGAAGGAACGCGAGGTGAAAAAGACGTTCGGGCGGCAGCCGCAGAACGGGCTGAAGTTCAGCGGCTATCTGCCCAACCTGTTCCTCAAGGCCAAGACCATCGGCAACCGGCAGGCGCAGGTGGAAGCGTTTTTGGCGCAAATGGTGTTCGTCAATGTGATGAAGCAGTTGGAAAGTTCCACGCCCGCCTTTCAGTCTATTTTGCAATCGCTCGGTCAGGGGCTGGCCCTGCGCCTGCGCCACTACTGCGGCGAAGAGGCCACGGTGCGGGCGGCATTACTAAGGCACGAAAACTGGATACATCTGCCCGCCAGCGGGGAACTAAAAGAAGAACACAAAGAACAGAAAGAACAAAAAGACGCCGACACAGACCTGGGCGACGAGCCGGAGGATGCCACAGCGGACGAGGCCAGCGGCGGCGAAACGGATGACTTTGTCAGCCGCGAGGAGCGGCGGGCCATCAAGCGCCTAAAGGCGCTGGGGTTCAGCCGCGACACGCACAACATAGACCGGTGGCGCGACGACATACTCAACGATCTGGAACACCTGCAAAGCATCTACGACAAGTGCCTCAACGCGCAGCGCGAGCCGGACGCCAAACTCGATGAGATCGTGTGCCACATCCGCGAACAGCGGGCGCGCGGGCGCAAAGTCCTGGTGTTCAGCCAGTCCCGGCGCACCGCAGATTATGTGCAGCGCGAACTGGAAAAGCGGCTCAACGAAAAAGTGGGCCTTGTCAACGCCGATGTCGGCGGTGATACCCGCGCCCGTATTCTGAACGCCTTTTCGCCCAAATATAATGACCTGCCCGCGCAGGGCAAAAACAAACAGCAGCCGGGGTTCAGCGAAATGAAGGGCCTGCCCGAAATGCACATCCTCGTGTCTACGGACGTGCTGAGCGAGGGCGTGAATTTGCAGGAGGCGGGCTGCATCCTCAACTACGACCTGCACTGGAACCCGACCCGCCTGATACAGCGCATCGGGCGCGTAGACCGCAGATTGAAAGCGGGCGAGCCGGACCACAGCTTCGACATTCTGAACGTGATTCCGCCCAAAGCCATTGACGAAGTGATCGAACTCGTAGATACGGTCGAGCAGCGCAAGCGCAAGATCAGCCGACTGCTGGGCATTGACCAGTCGTTTTTCAAGGCCACGGACGAGGAAGGCACACTCAAAGAGTTCAACCGCCTGTACGAGGGCGGGCAGACGGCCCGCGAGGGCCAGCTTGTCGAGTACGTCCGGCAGATCACCCTGGACAGCGACGACAAAGCCATCGCCGACGGCCTGCCCCCCGGCGCGCTGGGCGTGTGGGATCGCGCTCCCCAGGACGGCGTTTTCGCGCTGTACGACATCGCGTGGCGCAAACCCGACGACGCGGGCGCAAATTGGCAGCCCCCGAACGGCATTTCCGAAACGGAACAAAAGCGGTTCGGCAGCATCATCGGCTCGCCCCGCCTCCTCCTGCTCGGCCCGAACAATACGGTTCAGTCCGACGCCCCAACCCTCCTCGACCTGCTGGCCCACACGGTCAGGGGCGAAAAAAGCGGCGATCCAAGCGACGCGGACACGCTGCAAAAGGGCCTGAAACGCCTGCGGTCAGCCGCCCTCGCCTCGATTCCCGACCGCACCCAGAATGTCACCGTGAATTTGATTTGCTGGATGGAGCTACGTAAAGCATGATCGAACCCCGTCTGCTGCACAATGTCATAGATCAGGATACGCTTGTTGACCTGCTGCGAACCCGCGAGGACGGCGGCGGGCTGGGCTGGCCCGTAGATCGCGACGCGCCGTTTCAACTGGAACCCGAAATCGCAAAAGGCGTGAAGGGCGGCTCGCACGTAACGGTTTCGCGCCTGATACCGCCGTCCTCGGAAGAAAGCAGGCTCGTGCTGCTGGCCGAGTTCGAGCGTCCGTATGTGCGGCGCGACCTGCGCGAACTGCTGGCCTCGGTGCGCCGCCACATCCGCGCAACGGGACGCTTCGCGGATCATACCGGGCTGGGCGATACCCTGTTCATCGTGACCGCAAAAGACGCGAAACAGAACGATACGGGGAACGCTAAAGACGATTATGAGGACGTGCGCTTTGTGCTGTTCGAGGAGGGCGAGCGCAGACTGCCGCGCATCCGCTCGTTCGGCTGGCAGCGGGCCTTTGTCGGGCGCACCGTCCTGACGCACAACCTCGGACGCCTGCTGTGGAGTGACCGGCAGATGTGGGAACGCGCCTGGGACGTGGACGCCCTGACCGATGAATTTTATAACGAGTTCGTCAAGGCGTTTAATGCGGTCAGGGAGGTCACGTCGCACCCCGGCACGAGCGAGCAAAAGACTGCGTATGTGCAGCAGCTTCTCAATCGCCTGCTGTTCATCGCGTTCATCGAGCGCATGGGCTGGCTGAAAACCCCCGACGGCAGCAGCGATTATCTACACGCGCAATGGCTGAGGTACAGCGCCCCCGACCGCCCCGACCGCTACGCCCAGGTCGCGGACAAAAGTTTGATCCCGGCCACGTTCAACGGCCTGCTGGGACAGTTGTTCTTCAACGCCCTGGACGCGCCGAGCGGGGTCAGTCCGGGGCATCCGATGTACCCGATACTGGGCAGCGTCCCCTACCTGAACGGCGGTCTGTTCAGCGAGGAAGCGGGTCTGGACGTTGTGGGCGTCACGGTTGCGGACGAGGTCTTCGACAAGATACTTGGCGACAAGCGGCCCGGTTTCGAGGGCGGATTGTTCCGCCGCTTCAACTTTACCGTGACCGAGTCCACGCCCCTGGATCAGGAGGTCGCGGTGGACCCGGAAATGCTGGGCAAGATCTTCGAGCGCATCATCATCGCCGACGAGCGGCATCAGACCGGAACCTACTACACGCCCCGGCCCATCGTGGAATTCATGGTGAACGAGGCGCTGAAAGGGTATCTGTGCGAGCGCGGCCTGCCTGCCGACAAAGCGGCCCTGCTCGTGGACGACGACACGGTCGAGTCGGACGCGCTTTCGTTCAGGGCGTCCGAGATGCAGGACGCGCTGGACTGGCTGTTCGAGGCGCGGGCCGTTGACCCGGCCTGCGGTTCGGGCGCGTACCTGCTGATGCTCTTGCAGCGTTTGTTTGAACTGACCGACCGGCTGGAAGTGGTGCAGAACAAGCGGCGCAATCCGAGCCAGAAACACGCTTACGATACCAAGCTGCGCCTTTTGGAGCGGTGCGTGTACGGCGTGGACAAAAGCGCGGTCGCCGTCCGCATCGCCCGCCTGCGCCTGTGGCTGTCCCTGGTCGTGGAAAACAAGGGCGAAAAGCCGGAACCACTGCCGAGTTTCGACTTTTTGATCATGTGCGGCGACTCGCTGGCCTCGCCGGTCAAGCCCGATCAGCACACCCTGGGCCATCCCCACGACGCCATACGCGAGTACACGCGGATGAAGCGGCGCTACTTCCATCCCGGCCCGGACGAGACCAAGCCGACGCGGGACGCCATGACGCGCAAGCGGGCCGAGATCGCCCGCGCTTTTGATGACGAGATGAGCGGCAGCAAACTGCGCGCCCTGGCGTCCAACCCGTTCGATTGGGAGATAGATTTCGCCGAGGTCTTCGACCCGCAGGAGTCGGAGTATACGGCGGACGGGCGCATGAACATGGGCGCGGCAGGCGGCAAAAACGGGCAGGCCGAACTTCCCGCCGCTGCCGCCCGTTTGCCCGGTTTCGATATAGTTCTGGCAAATCCGCCTTTCGTCAATTCCGGCGAACTGCTGCGAAACGTTGGCGCAGAATACAAGGCCGCTCTTGTTGAGGCGTACAGCGAAACCGGCACCGGCTCGGCTGATTTGTACGTGTACTTTTACAATCGCGCCCTACAAATCCTGCGTTCCGGCGGCGTAATGGCGTTCATTTCCAGCAACAAGTGGCACAAGGCCGGTTACGGCGAGAAACTGCGGCGTTATGTTGCACAGAATACGTCCGTGCGTGACATTGTGGATTTTGGCGAACTGCCGGTATTCCAGAACGTCGCCACATTCCCAATGATCTTCATTGCTCAAAAGCAGGCAAAGGCGGTTCAGGCGCGTCCCCAATCTGCAAAGTTCGTTCAGGTAAAAAGCCTCGATGCGCCATACCCCGACGTAACGGAACTAACAAAGCAACTTGGTTTCGTGCTTCCACCGGACGCAATCGTTAATGACGAATGGACGTTAGCAGATGAACAGACATTGCAGCGTCTCAGAATTATGAATAAGCGCGGAACGCCGCTCAAAAAGTTCATCGGTAGTCGTATCTATCGAGGCATTCTGACTGGCCTAAATGAAGCGTTCGTAATCAACTCACAGACGCGCCAAAAGTTAATTGCTGACGATCCACGAAGTTCAGAAATAATCAAGCCGCTTGCTGTTGGCGATGATGTACGTCGTTGGAACATCCGCTCACAAAACCGATGGCTGCTGTTCACGCGACGCGGAACAAACATTGATGATTACCCGGCGGTTAAACAGCATCTTGAGCAGTTTAGAACCCAACTGGAACCCAAGCCACGCGACTGGCAGCCTTCGCAGACTTCCAAGACATGGACAGGCAGGAAGGCAGGGTCGTACCGCTGGTATGAAATCCAAGACGAAGTAGCTTATTGGAAAGCTTTTAGCCGCCCTAAGATTGTCTATCCTGTTATTGGAAAAGAGCCTCGGTTTGCCTTTGATCGAGACGGCATGTTTACCAATGATAAGGCATTCATCATTGAAACCGACGATATGTTTCTGTGCGGCCTGCTAAATTCAGCGGCGGTCTGGCTGTGGCTGAAATGCCGGGCGTCCGCTTTAGGAGATGCCGAGGACGGCGGGCGTCTTGAACTTCGCTCCATCTACATGGAGAAAGTTCCCGTTCCGCCGGTGTGCAGTCAGGACCGCGCCGCGATTGAAGCTCTGGTAAACCGCATCCTCGGCCAGAAGGCTGCCGCCCCGTCTGCCGACGTGACCGAACTGGAAGCGGAAATTGACCGGCGCGTTGAGTTTCTGTACTTCCATGCGGACGAAGCCCCGACTTACGACGCGTGGATCGCAAAGCAGGAGGCGGAACGCGGCACGGACATCGCCCACATACGCGGCCTAATCGCGGGCGGCGAGAACGCGCATGTCGAGTTCAAGGAGTCGGTCGTGTGGGACATACGGCAGGATAAGCACAGCCTGACGATGCGCGACGAGGTACTCAAGGAAATCTGCGCGTTCCTCAACGCGGACGGCGGCACGATCCTGTGCGGCGTCCACGACACCGAGGGCGTTAAGGGCCTGCGCCGCGACCTGAAACACGCGGGCAATGCCGACAAGCTGGGGCTAGTGCTGACGAACGCGCTGGGCGATGTCCTGCGCCCGCACCCGGTCGAACTGGTCACGCTGCGCTTTGTAGCCATAGACGGCGAGACGATCCTGCGTATAGATGTCCGGCCCGATCCGGCCCACCGCTACGAAAGCGCGTCCACGCGCCCCGAAGACGCGGGCAAGAAACTTTCCCGGACGTATGTTCGGGTCACGGGCAGCGCGAAAGTGCTGGAAGGCCAGGACTTGATCAACTGGTGGGATCGGCGGCGTGTGCAGGCCGGGCGGTGACGAGGGCTGTGTCCCTCACCCGGCCTCCGGCCACCCTCTCCCGTTCCGGGCGAGGGCTGGTTCGAAAGCTGAGTGCGCTGAATAAAGACTTGCATATAACGGCGAACCCACTTCCTTCCTCGCTCCCCTCTACCCTTCGGGGAGAGGGGCCGGGGGTGAGGGGAAAATCTTCCAATCTGCACACGCTTTGCCTGTCCCTCCTTCCAGTTTCAGGAGATTGTGTCCGATGCCCGACGACAAGAACCGCCTGCACATCCACCCGCAACTGACCGAACGCGCCCGCCAGTTTCGCCGCGAACTGACACCGATGGAGGCGCGGCTCTGGCAATGTCTGCGCGACCGGCGGTGTGACGGGCATAAGTTCCGGCGGCAGGTCGTGCTGGACAGGTTTATCGCCGACTTTTACTGCCCCGCCGCGCATCTGCTTGTCGAGGTGGACGGCAGTTCGCACAACGGCACGGTCGAGCGCGACGCGGCCCGCGACGAATGGCTTGCCCTGCACGGCCATCACACCCTGCGCGTCACAAACGCCGATGTGCGCGACAATCTGGAAGGTGTGCTTGTACTGATCGCCCAGACCTGTGTGTTGCTGCAATCCTCGGAGGCGGAATAAACACAAAAACAGCACATAAAAGCTGCAACCTTTTCCCATTAGACAACGTCAAAGCGCATACACACGTCTACTAAATGGAAAAAGGGAACCATCGCCTATGCTCTGTCTGCTCCCGCGTCCTCGTGGCGAACTTCCCCGCCCCCCGTAACGCCTGCGAGGTCACGACGCCTCTGCTCACAACCGCATAGACCAACGAGACACCGGGCTGAAAGCGCTGCATTGCCACTATTTCGACGCTGTCTTTCCATATTTCCCTTTTCCACAAATACCCCTTCCCGCGCCCGATGTCTTCGCGACTCGGCCACCGTAACCCGCTGCCACGACCCTGTACCCGCTCGATGGCGCAAAATCCAAATGTTTTCCCAGATACGCCAAAAATAATTCAGCAAATCCGACGTTTTGCCCTCTAAATAAGGGATTATAATTTGTGTCCCTCACCCGGCCTTCGGCCACCCTCTCCCGTTCCGGGAGAAGGCTAACGTGGAAGCTGAGTGCATTAGACAAAGATTCGATACAGCGGCGAACCCATGAACTTCTTCGCTCCCCTCTCCCATGCGGGGAGTAGGGGCCGGGGGTGAGGGGAGAAGGCCAGGGCGTTGACGGGGGTTTTGTCCCTCACCCGGCCTCCGGCCACCCTCTCCCGTTCTGGGAGAAGGCCAGTTTGCAAGTCGAGTGTATTGATTGCAGATTTGCGTTGAATACAGACTTGCGTTTAACGGCGAACCCCTGAACTTCCTCGCTCCCCTCTACCCTTCGGGGAGAGGGGCCGGGGGTGAGGGGCGAAGCCTCCTACGCAGCGCGTCTCGATAACTCAGGAGTTTTATTAATCCATGTCCCGTAAGTTCAGGTTGAATGCGTATACATGCGGTTTTGGCGCGTCCGGTGTGGCGTTTATGGCCGCGCTGGGGTGGGGCGGTACGTCGAACGCGGCCACGCCCGCCCCCGCCCGCCCGGATCTCGAACAGCGGTTCGCCGGCACGGTCAAGCCGTTTATGCAGGCGTACTGCACCACCTGTCACGGCGGAAAAAACCCGCAGGCGCAGCTCGACATGAGCGCGTATGGCACGATGGACAGCGTCACTCGCGACTCGGCGCACTGGTCGCTGATTCTGGATCGCATCGCGGCGGGGCAGATGCCGCCCCTGGGCGCGAAGCAGCCCGCCGCCAAACAGCGCGACGCCGTAGTAACATGGATCGGTGACGCGCGGCGCTACGAGGCGCAGCGCAACGCGGGTGACCCCGGCCCCGTGCCGACCCGCCGCCTGAGCAATGCCGAATACGATTACACCATCCGCGACCTGACCGGCGTAGACCTGCGCCCCACCCGCGAGTTTCCCGTAGACCCCGCCAACCTGGAAGGCTTCGACAACTCCGGCGAGTCGCTTACGCTCTCGTCCGCGCTGATGAAAAAGTACGTGGGCGCGGCGCGGGATGTGGCGGATCACATGGCGCTGACCTCGCGGGGTCTGGAGTTCGCGTCCCATCCCGTTCTGGCCGAGACCGACCGCGACAAATACTGTATCCTGCGTATCGTGGACTTCTACAAGCGGCAGCCCACCGATTTTGCCGATTACTTTGAGGCCGCATGGCGCTACCGCTATCGCGCCGCCCTGGGTATGCCCAACGCCAGCCTGCCGACGATTGCGGCCAACGCTAAAATCAGCCCGCGCTACCTTGATCTGGTTTGGAAAACGCTGAACGCGCCGGACGAAAAAGTCGGCCCCATCGCCGCGTTGCAGACCAAGTGGAACGCCCTGCCCGCCCCCGACAAGACACCGTCAAATAGGACGCACAACCCCGCCGAGGACGCGGCGCATACAGGCTGCATCGCCCTGCGCGACTGGGTCACGGGATTGCGTAAGAAAGCCGCATGGCGCTTCAACAACCTGAACGTTCCGCGCGGCTTCTCGAATGGCGGACAGTGTTTCGTGTTGTGGAAGGATCGGCAGTACGCCTCGCACCGCCGCCAACTCGACCCGTCCACGCTGCAAATCGCCGGCGTACCTGTGACGCGCACCCTTCCTACGCGCCGCAGCCGGACGCCGCAGCCGCCCAAGACCGTTACCGATCCCGTAGAGGCCGATCTGTTCGTGCCGCAGGACGAGACCGCGCGCGTCCCTTACGTCGCGAGTTTCGACAAGTTTTGCAGCGTGTTCCCGGACGCGTTCTACATCGCCGAACGGGGCCGCATGTTCGTGGACGATCCGGGCGACAAGGGCCGGCTGCTCACGGCAGGGCTGCACAATTCGATGGGCTACTTCCGCGACGACACGCCCCTGATGGAGCTGATGCTCGACGACAAGCAGCGCGCCGACCTGAACCGAATGTGGCTGGATTTCGATCTGGTCGCCTTTATCCCGGAGCGGATGCACCTGGAATTCTTCGTCTACGAACGCGCCGAGGCCGGAACCATCAACGACCCGGAATTCAACTTTGCGCGGCCCGAAGACAAGGACGCCACCTCGGACGCCAAAATCAAGCGGCTGGCCGACGCGTATCTCGCCAAAGCCCGCAAAAACGGCGGCGAACCGCTCGCGCTTCAAGCGATTGAAGATCATTTCAAGTGGGTCTCGACGAACATCAGAGCGACCGAAAAAGCGCGTCTGGCCGCAGAGCCGAACCACATCCGGGCGCTCGTAGACTTTGCGCGGCAGGCGTTTCGCCGCCCCCTGACGCCGCAGGAGCAGAGCGGCATCGTCGCCTTTTACTGGACGCTGCGCCACAAAGAAGGATTGACGCACGAGGACGCCATTCGCGACAGCGTCGTCAGCATTCTGATGTCACCCAAGTTCCTGTTCCGGCTGGATCTGGAAACCGTGGCGGACGCGTCCGGCCCTGCCGTTTTCCGCCCGTCCGCTTTGAGTTCGGACCGGAACGCGCCTGCCGTCACGAACGCGAGCTACGTCCGCGCCGCCGCGCCGCTGCACATCAGCGCTAATGCCAACAGTGTAATCAAAAGCAAGAGCGACACGAGCAGCGTACAGCCCCTGTCCGATTACGCCCTGGCAAGCCGACTAAGCTACTTTTTGTGGTCGAGTATGCCGGATGACGAACTGCTCGCCCACGCCAAAGCGGGCGATTTGCACCGGCCCGACGTGCTGACCGCGCAGGCGCATCGGATGCTGCAATCGCCCCGCGTCCGCGCCCTGGCCCTGGAATTCGGCGGCAACTGGCTGGACTTCCGCAGGTTCGAGGAGCATAACGCCGTAGACCGCGAACGCTTCCCGGCCTTCAACGACGAACTGCGCCAGTCCATGTTCGAGGAGCCGACGCGCTTCCTCATAGACGAGTTTCAAAACAACCGCTCGATACTGGATCTGCTGTTCGGCAAGTATACGTTCGTGAACGCGTCCCTGGCAAAGCACTACGGCATGACCGACGTTAAACCTTCTGCGGGCGAGTGGATCAAGGTAGACAACGCCGACCATTATGGCCGGGGCGGATTATTGCCGATGGCCGTGTTCCTGACCAAGAACTCTCCGGGCCTGCGTACCAGCCCGGTCAAGCGCGGCTACTGGGTCGTGAAGCGCGTTCTGGGCGAGACCATTCCCGCCCCGCCCGCCAATGTTCCGGCCCTGCCCGCCGACGAAAGCAAAATGGGCGATCTGACGCTGCGGCAGGCGCTGGCGCAGCACCGCGCAAATCCGGCCTGCGCGGGCTGCCATGCCCGCTTCGACAGCTACGGCCTTGTCTTCGAGGGCTACGGCATGACGGGCGAACTGCGCGCCAAAGACCTGGGCGGCAGACCCGTAGACGCGCAGGCCCCGTTCCCCGGCGGAACCGAGCGCAGTGGCGTTGTGGGTCTGGAGCAGTTCATCCTCCAGAAACGTCAGCAGGATTTTGTGGACACGTATTGCCGCAAACTGTTGTCGTATGGATTGGGCCGCAGTCTGCAGCCCTCGGACGACGCCACCCTGCGCGACATGCAGCAGCGACTGGCCGCAACCGGGTATCATTTCGATACGCTCGTCGAGGCGATTGTCACCAGCCGACAGTTCCGCAACCGCCGCGCGCCCTTATCCACGCTTGCCAAGAACTAACGCACTAAACTATACGTGTTGAATCATAACGAAACAACCTGGCACAATTCATTAGACACGCAGACGCATTCTCGTCCACTGGCCGCATGCCCAGGTATCCGAGATTTTATATCTCGGATACAGACACAACACAAAGACCAAGCAAGCCTGAAAGGAAACCAAACAGCATGTCCGATCAAAACACAACCTCTCCTCAGAACCCTTCCAGGCCGCTTTCCCGGCGTCTGTTTTTGCGCGGCGCGGGCGTCGTGATGGCCCTGCCGTGGCTCGAATCGCTGTCCGAAACCAATGCCGCCGCCGCGACGGCGTCCGCCGCCCGCGCGCCCGGTTCGCCGCCGCAGCGCATGGTGGTGCAGTTCATGGGGACGGGCATCAGCCCGGATCACTGGACGGCCAAAGGCGAGGGCGCGACAATGGAACTGGGCAAGTGTCTTCAGCCCCTGGAACCGTACAAGGCCAAGCTCAACGTCATCAACGGCCTGTTCAATCGCCCGTCCGTGGGCGTGGGCATTCACCCCGGTATGACCGGCAACATCCTTTCGGGAATGCCGCTGACGCGGGGGGCCGTGCTGCATGGCGGCATCAGCATGGATCAGATGCTCGCCTCGCGCATCGGGCAGGACACGGTTCAGCCCAGCCTGATTTTGGCCTGCGAGCAGCCCCTGACCGGCTACCATGAGTCGAACTTTTCAATGGCGTACAGCTCCCACATCTCGTGGCAGACCGCCGACAGCCCCGTACCCTGCGAGGTCTATCCCTCACTCGCCTTTGACAGCCTATTCGAGAACAGCGGCAGCCGGCGTCTGGAAAGCATTCTGGACCGCGTCAGCGAGGAAGCGGGCGGCCTGCGCCGGCGTGTCAGCAAGGACGACGGGGCCAGGCTGGATGAGTATCTGACCAGTGTGCGCGAAGTGGAGCAGCGCGCCCAGCGGATGCGCGGCGACCTGGGCAAAGCCGCCGGCAGCGCCAAAGACAAAGGCAAGCCGCTCGTGGCGATGAAGCGGCCCGAAAACGGCCTGCCCGAAGACATCCGCGAACACATGCGCCTGATGTGCGATGTCGTGGCCCTCGCCATCCAATCCGACAAGACCCGCGTGGCGACCATGCTGATGTGCCGTGACCTGTCGGGCCTGTTCTACCCGTTCCTGGGAGTGCGTGACAGCCATCATCCGGCCTCGCATCACGACACGTCCGACGACTATCTGCGGATCACGCAGTATTACATCAGCCAGCTTGCGTATCTGGCGGGCAAATTGCAGGCTATGCCGGAAGGCGACGGCACGGTTTTGGACAATACGTGCCTGCTGTGGCTGTCCAACATGTTCTCCGGCTCCAACCACGACAACACGACCCTGCCCGTGCTGACCGTCGGCGGGTTGGGCGGAACGCTCGCGACCGGGCGCGTCCTCAACTATAGGGACAAGGGCGACGAAAACCGCAAGATATGCAGCCTGTACCTGTCCCTGATGGACAAGATGGGCGTCACTCTGGAACACTTCGGCGACGCCAACACCCGCCTCGCCAACATCTAAAACAGAGTTTGCAGTTGAAATCCGGTTCTAGAGGGCATGAACATGAGCGCAGGGCGCGGCAGAAATAATCTGCCGCGCCCTCCCGTGTTTCATTTAGCTTTGAATGGATTAAGCTGCGAACCAGGCGGTTTACTTGTGGCTGGTTTTGATGCCTTTCGCCGCCGCCACGGTCGTAGACGAGCCGAGCAGGGCGTTGATTTTCTGCGATAGAAGCTGCTCTTCGCCATTGGCGTCGTAACCGCTCTGGCTCCAGCGCACGATGCCCTTCTGGTCAATCAGGTAAATGGCCGGAATGCCCTGTGCGTTGTACGCCTGCGCGATTTTGGGGTTGGCGTCGGGGTTGGCGGCGAGCGTATACGTTACCTTCATCTGCTTTTGGAACGGCTTTGCCATCGCGATGGTATCGTCCACGCTGATACCGACCACTTTCAGGCCCCTGCCGCCGAACTTCTGGTGCAGCGATTGCAGCATCGGCGTCGCCATGCGGCACGGCCCGCACCACGTCGCCCACATGTCCAGCAGGACGACTTTGCCCCGCAGCGATTTCAGCGACAGCGGTTTGCCGTCTAATGCGGTCGTCTTAAAGTCGGGCGCGGGCTGATTGGCTGGAAGCGGGGCATCCTGCGCGCGCGCCGCGTTGGTCAGGGCGGGCAGCAGGGCCAGGGACAGCAGAAGCGGGAGTTGAAAACGAGACATGGCATAATTCCTTTGGACGATGTTTGAGTAGTTATAGACAGGCGGAGCGCGTAATCATATCACGCGTAATCATATCGAACGTTCGCGCAGGCCATTGCATTATTGGTACGGCTCTGTTTGCAGGCGGCAGACGCGATACAGGCACGGATATTCCGTCTTATGACACGGTTATCCGGCTGCTGTCAGGGATGTTCTTTCAGACGCTACGAGCGCGGCGGCGTTCGGCGTTCCCGCAGGCCGCGATAAGCGCTGTATTTCGTCGCTATGCAGGGAACGAACGACGGCTGTGGTTAGTTCACTATACGGGCCTATCCGTTTCAGCGTCGCATCAGGAACTCGCGCCGGTGTGATTTACACGCTTTGCCGAATGGATAGGCATTACTGTCGCTTTGTTGTTGATTGTTGTTTGCTGGAAGGAAACGATCATGAAATTTACGCTGACTCTTGCCGGGACGCTGCTCGCTTTGCCCGCGCTCGCGCTTGTGCTGCGCGCCGAACCGCCCGCGACACAGGGGAGTGCCAGTACAGAAAGCGCCATTAGCAAAGAAAAAGGCGATATGAAAGAAAAGGGCGATGCTATGGGCATGGTGGCCGACTCGCCGCAAACCGCGAAACCGCTTGCCGTGGGCAGTCTTGCGCCCGACGCGGCGCTGACCGGACTGGACGGCAAGCCCGTCAGCCTGGGCGCAGA
Organism: Chthonomonadaceae bacterium; assembly: GCA_965277875.1. Lineage (GTDB taxonomy): Bacteria > Armatimonadota > Chthonomonadetes > Chthonomonadales > Chthonomonadaceae > CAWFQB01. The sequence goes on from CBDIDV010000002.1 coordinate 5,834,239, forward strand.
CCTTAAAAAGCAGCCCACCGTCTTGATCTTTTATCGCGGAAGCTGGTGTCCCTACTGCAATATGCACCTGGCGCAATTACAAACCGTCGAGCCGCAACTGAAGCAGATGGGCTATCAGATTTTGGCCGTCACGCCGGACAAGCCCGAAGACCTGCGTAAGACGATGGACAAGCACAAGCTGGGCTATACCCTTCTGTCCGACAGCGACGCCCGCGCCATGCGCGCGTATGGCGTGGCCTTTCGCCTGGACGATGCCACGATAGAAAAGTACAAGCAGTACCACGTAGACCTGGAAGCCGCAGCGGGCGGGCGCAAGCATCACATTTTGCCGGTTCCGTCCGTGTTTCTTATCGGCACGGATCGCATAATCCGCTACGTCCACAGCAACCCCGACTACAAGGTTCGCCTGTCATCCGACGAGCTGCTGAAAGCGGCGAAAACAGCGAGCATGTCGCCCGCGCCGAGCGGCAGTTCGTCCGGCACAACCTCCCGCTGATTGCCTGAGCCTGACTAGTACACTGCGGCGTAAATCTTTCGGCAGTATCGCGTCCGATACGACGCTTGGCGTATCCTCCGAGACGGGTACGTTCCTGTACCCGGAACTACCGACGTATTTAGGCCGCGCTGTACTAGTGCTGCCCTGTCACGCCGAACAAGATCGGGGCGGCGACAGGACTAAGGGCGCGAAACTCCAGGCGTTCCAGGAGGGCGTCGGGGCGCGGGTTGATCCAGCGCAGGCGGCGCAGGGTCACGGACGCGCCGGGGACATGCAGAGTATGTGCGTCCGTAGAAAAACTGTCAGCGGCCGTGTCGTCGTCGAGAGCGCGGATTTCGTAGCCATAGCGCAGGGGAATGTCGGCGCGTTTGCCGTCCGCGTACACAAGAGTGTACACGGCGACGACCGCGCCATTTTCCGCGCCGCGCGCGCAGGCGTGTTCAAAAACCAGCGTGTTTGCCCGCGCCTTGAAAGCGAAGACGACCGCGTCGGATGTGGGCGCGTGTTCCACCGTTTGTTGTTTTTGCGGGGCCGGGCTTTGTAAATCCGGGCGTGGCAGCGTTCGGCTTGCTTCGGCCCCCGTTGTCGTGCCGTCTTTATCCGCCGCCTCCGCACCGTCTTTATTTGCCGCCGCCGTCAATCCTGTGCCGTTTTTGTCTGTTGCTGTCCGTCCTTCGTTGTCTTCGCTGCCTTTGTTGCCTTCCTTAAATAGCGGGCTGAATAGGCTGTGCAACATAATGCCTGTGGGCAGTGTCTGCGATGTGTCTTTTTCTGACGCACTGCCGAAGGGCGCATTGGGCGATGCTGCCTCCGGCGTGTACGGCGCGAGCGGAAAGCCATCGTTCCGACTCGCTGCGATCCGCACATTGGAGGCCGCGCGCAGGTCGAGCCGCCAGCCCTTTTGCGTTCGGGCCGCGCTCTCGTTACGATAGGCGCGGGCGAACACGTCCCCGGCATTAAAGCCAGGTGAGGCAGGCAAAGCGCGGTCGGATGCCGCGCCTGTCCAGGCGGCCTGCGCGGCCAGCACATAGGCGGTGAACTGCTTGTATTCGGTATCCAAAAGACGCTCGTTGCTGTCGTAGCCGGCCCAGGTCGTTTGCAGCGTACCGAGCGCATGGTTTTGGACGGCCTGCCGCGCCCAGCCCGCGATGTTGCCCGGCTCGTACCACGCGCAGCCCAGCGTCTCAAACCCCGCCTTTTGCAGTACCTCCAGGCCGTTGCGCTGCTCGCTCCCCGCCGCATAGCGCCAATCGGCGATAATGGCGTCGCGGGGCATCTGCGCCCGCCGCGACCGGGCTTCGGCGAGCGTGGGCGCGTTCGCCGCCGACATATCGGGATGTTCCTTCGAGTCGGTTTCTTCCGACTCGTGCAGCAGCATATCGGCCCATAGCATGATGCGCGCGCCTCTGGCCCGGAGCCAGTCGGCCAGTCGGTTCGTGTCGTCTACGAACAGGCGCGTTACGCCTTTTTTGATATTTTCGGGACGCGCGGGATACCGCCCGAACGTGTCCGCGCCGGGGATCTTCACTTCGTCGTGGCCGATGTGGAAGAAGCGGGGCTTGAAAATATCCAGGGTCTCGGCGTAGATGTCGAACAATAATCGGTACGTGGCCGGGTCGCTCGCGTTGTAGGCGTAGGGGCGCGTCGGGTCTTCGCACAGATCGAGATGCTGTTTGTTGGCGAACATCCATTGCGAATGTCCCAGAGAATTGACAAGCGGGATCGGCTCCAGAAACCGCTCGCGGGCATACGCGACCTCCTGCCTCAGATCGTCGGGGGGCATACTGTTCGGGGCATGCAGTTCCGGGTGCGATTTCCAGGCCGTGTACTCGCATTCAATGACGATGGCGTTCATCTTGAAGCGGGCAAAGATGCGCTCGATCAGTTTTTTGTGGAACGGCAGGGTGTTTTTGCCCACAAAGATATGCGCGCCCCGGAACCGCAGGCAGGGCCAGTCCAGAATGTCCGCGCCCTGGAACGCGTATTTGCCGTCACGTTGCTACGTCAGCAGTTGGCGCAGGGTCTGGAGGCCGTAGAACGCGCCCGCGTCATCGCGCGCAATGAGCGTGATCCCGCCCTCGCTCACGCGCAGCCTGTAACCCTCCTCCATAGTGGACATAGTGGACATAGTGGACGATGTGGAGGCGGGAGCGGCGGGGTCGCGGGGCGGTAGAGGCGCAATGTAAACATGCAGGTCGCATTTACGCGGCGAGGTTGTGAAGCGTACATTAGTTCGGGCCTGTGCGCTCAGTTCCTCGCCCAAACGGCGCAATTCGGCGAGTACGCGCGGCCCCGCTGGTTTGAGGGGCGTGACGGGCATCAGGCGTATGCCGCGCTGCGGGCCGTTGGGTTCCGGGTCGGGTTGTGTGCAGATGGTCAGCGTTCCACCTACGACGTAATCGCTCGCGTTGAATTTCGCGGATTTGGGAGTGGGAACGATCAGTGGGTGTCCCTGTGAGTCCTGCATCGGCGCAGTCAAAGTAAATGTCTGCTGCCGCAAGCGAACCGGCAAAATGAGGGGAGTGTGCTGTGGAATCGCCTGTTTACCGGACGCAGGACTTGAAGAAGGAAACGGTGCAGCGAGTGATGGCGCAGCAGAGAGGAGCGTGGGCAGCGATGGCGCGGCGGGCGTAAGCGGCGGGCTTGGCGTCACTGTAAGCGTGATACGGCGCGCAAACTCGCGGCCCGGCGTCAGTGTCGCGCCGACATATCCGCCCCAGAAAATCCGGTCGCCGCGCAGGTTGACATCGCCGCGCCCGTCGTAGACAATGGGCAAGTCGTCCGGGGCATTCTTGTCCGCTGCGCCTGTCGCTGAAACGCTCGTGAGCGCCGTATTTTGATTTGTCCTGGCCTGTTCGCCGTTTTGCGCCGCGCTTTGCTCAGCGAGCGGGTCAGCGGTCAGCGTAATGTCGCCTATGCCCGTATGCCGGAACGCCAGACGCTGCCAGCCGGTCGAAAGCTGCGTGACGGCGAGCGGGCCGGTGCGCGGCTGCCAGCCGATATGCCCCGTTCCGTTGTCCTGATAGATCGGCGCGTTCGCACTGCCAGAGTCGAACTGCTGTGCGGACTGCTGTACAGGCGGCGCATTATTTTGCCGCTGACCGTCCTGATTAGGCTTTTTTGTCGGCGCGGGTGTCACGACAGCATTGATTTGCGTTTGTGAAGTATACTGCGCGTTGACGAGCGCGTAGGCCCATAGGCGCAGGGGGTTCCATTCCAGGCGCACAGGCTGCGGGCCATTCCAATGCGCGCGTATGTCAAAGGTGATCTGCTGCGAGGCATGTACCTCGATGCGCTGTTCGGCGTCAAAAGTCGCGCTGTCGCTTGTATCCGCGTAATGGAAGCGCGTAACGTAGGCGCGTCCGCCGTCGTCAAGCGGTTCGACCCGACAGGCGGGCGGATGCGCGTTCGCGCCGTACAGACCGCGCCCCCCGGTTGTAAACAACTGCACATTGCCGCCGCGCAGGATCGGGATCTGATCGTATTCCGCTTTTAGCCCGCCCTGCGCCCATTGGCACGTCCAATGCCCGACCGTGACCGGGAGCGAGGCGTCGAGCGGCACGGCAGGCTTTTGCGCCCGCCCTCGTGCCGGAACGACGACAAGGGCGGCACATACAAGCGCATTGAATGTACAATACAATGCGCCGACTGACAATGGGTTTTGGTTGGGCATGGGCTGTTTACCGTGAAAGAGGCGGGCGTTGTCCGGGAGGCGAGCATTGGGCGTCAAGCGCGCGGGCCTGATCTGTCTGGCACTTATTCTGGCCGCGTGGGCCGCGTCGCTGCCGCTGCGCTGTCCTGTTTTGGGCGCGTGGGTCGCAGGCGTATCGGCGCTGACGGGCGCATTGTGCGGGCTGTTCCTCGCCCTTGTGACGCGCACACGTCGCCCCGTCCTGATTTACGCATTTCTCGCCCTGGCCTGCCTGATGCTGTGGCCCCTTTACAACGCGTGGCCTTATGCGGACGGTTTTGATGTGATCGCCTGGCCGAATGCGCCCCAATTCGTGTTCACGTACTTCGGTATCCTGCGCCCGGTCGTTTTTATACTGGCGCTGCCGGTTCCCTTCGCCGCCGTCGGTCAGCATGGCCCCGACCCGCTGCCGGTTCAGGATGAGCAGGCGCAAGTCACCGACAACGAACAACCGAACGAACAACCGCAGGAAGAACAAATCTAGGAACGGCATAACGCGCAAAACGGAGAAACCGAAACGCCGTAGTTTCGTCCAAGACAGTACGATACCTGAATTTCAAGTTTTTTGGCTGGGCTGATTTGCGGCTATAAAAAATTTGCCGTGACGGATGCGCGGCCCGCATCCGTATCATAATCAATATCATAGTCAATGCGGCTTTGTGTAATGTTTTGTAGTTTGTTTTTCGATAGTTTTTCGACGTGATACTCGGCCCGGATGCAGCGCGAGAGACTGCGGCGAACGAGTTTGGGATGGCGAGGAGAGAGGTTTATTATGAGCAGCGAGCAGATGCCGGTTTCGTCCGGTTCGCAGTCGGGACACGCCAGACGAACGCGCCTGCGCGGCGCGTTTGTGGTCGCGAGCGCGTTTGTGCTGGGCGGGATTGTATTGCCCAATCTGCATGTAAGCTGGCGCGAACCCGACAGCGCGGCGCAGTCCACGCCCGGCCTGAACATCCGGCCCGCCGCGCCGATGAAACTGGCCGAAACGGAGATCTATGCCCGCGCCGCCCGCATCGCCAGCCCCGCCGTGGTCAACATTGACGCCACGCAGCGGGTGCGCTTCATGTACGACGAAGGGATGATGGGCGAGCCGCGCTATCGTACCTCGGTCTCGCAGGGGTCGGGCGTGATCGTTGACAGCGGCGGCTACATACTCACGAACGAACACGTTGTAGGCGGCGTCAACGAGGCGGGCAAGAAGATCAGCGTCACTCTGCTGGATGGGCGTAAACTCGACGGCATCGTCGTGGGGGCCGACCACGCCACGGATGTCGCCCTGGTCAAGGTGAAGGGCAGCGATCTGCCCGCCGCGACCATCGGGGCCGTGAAAAGCCTGGTTCCCGGCCAGATGGCGGTCGCTATCGGCAATCCCTACGGCCTGGGCTTTACCGTGACGCACGGCGTCGTGTCGGCCCTGGGCAGGCCCGTTCCCACGTCGGACGGACGCTTGTACGAGGGACTGATACAGCACGACGCGGGCATCAACCCCGGTAATTCGGGTGGGGCCTTAGTAAATCTCGAAGGCCAGATCATCGGCATCAATACCATCGTACTAAGTCAGGCGGAGGGCATCGGGTTCGCCATCCCGATTGACACGGCTCTGCGCGTAGCCGACGAACTCAAGCAGTTCGGCAAGGTGAAGCGTCCCTGGCTGGGCGTGGCCGTGCAGACCAACAATCGCCTGTATGTGGCGCGGTATGGCGTGACCGATACGGCGGGGGCCGTGGTGACGAACCTGTTTCAGAACAGCCCGGCGGCGAACCAGGGCATCACGGCGGGCGATGTGATCGTCGGCATCAATGACGCGACGATCAAGAGCGACGAGGACTTCAAGCGCGTGGAAAGCGGTCTTAAAATAGGGCAGTCCGTGACCGTAAAGTTGCGGCGCAAGAACGAGGCCGGGACAGGCAAAGTCACTGTCGGCGAGGCTCCGTAACAGGCGCAAACGCGCGTGACGAAAATAAATTGAAAAAAGTTCCCGAAATGTTGCGAAACCCTATTGACACCTTGCCTCAGTCCTGTTATAATCAAGTCGTTCCTGATGCGAAGGGCCGCAGGGCCTAGAACAGACCGGAACGATGCACTGCATGTTTTCTCCACGATTGATGATGTGTCATTGCCGAGCGGCGCGATCCCCCGTGGCCTCAACAAAGACACACGCGGAATTGGGAAAACCTCATTTTTACCTCTTACATGGCGGCAGGGCCTCAAGCCCTCCGCCATTTGTTTTTGCGTCTGTTGCTGCGCGGCAGACGGTTAAGGGAGGGATTGTACCGTTTCGCATTCTGCCCGCCCTGTGCCGAACGCCCATTTTGCCCGATACCCATACAGAAAAACCGACACCGATACTCGTTCAGAATTCGTTCAGAATAGTTGTTCAGGAGAGTTGACATGAAAGGCATCATCATTGCGGGCGGGCTGGGTACGCGCCTGCGCCCGCTTACGTATCCGCGTCCCAAGCCCCTGGTTCCCGTCGCCAATCGCCCGTTCCTGGAATATCAGGTGGATTTGCTGCGCCGACACGGCATTGACGACATCGTGTTCGCTACCAACTACATGGCCGACAAAATCCAGTCCCACTTTGGCGACGGCAGCCGGTTCGGGGTACGGATGCGCTGCGCCCTCGAAGACACGCCGCTCGGCACGGGCGGGGCCATCCGCAACGCCGCCGACCTGTTCCCCGGCGAGAGCGTGGCCGTCTTCAATGGCGACGTGATGACCGACTTCGACATCGGCGCGATCCTGCGCTTCCATGAACAAAAGAACGCCATCGCTACGATCACGCTCGCGCCCATCCCCGCGCCCAACCCATTCGGCGTCCTGATACTGGACGCCAGCGGGCGCGTCGAGGAGTGGCGCGAGCCGAGCGAGGAACTGAAAAAGCGGCTGGCGACCGAACACGACATCCCGACAACCGGAACCGATCTCATCAACGCGGGCTTTTATGTGTTTTCGCCTGCCTTCATCGAGCGCATCACGCCCGGCGTACCGTCTTCGGTCGAGCGCGACATCTTCCCGCCCCTCCTGGCTGAGCGCGGCCCCGTGTACGGCATCACGCCCGGCGGGTTCTGGATGGATGTGGGCCGCGCCGAGCAGTTGATGGTGGCGACGCAGGCCGTACTCAGCGGGGCCGTACAGACCGCCATGCCTGTCATTGCTGTGGGCGAGCAAACAACAATCGCCCCCAACGCGCACGTAGACGCGCTGACGGCAATCGGGCGTAACTGTCGCATTATGGAAGGCGCGCATCTGGAAGGCTGCATTGTCATGGACGGCGTCACGGTCGGAGAACGCGCCCGCCTGCGGAACGTGATCGTGGACGAAAACGCCGTTGTCGAGGCCGATGTTGTTTTGGAAGGGCGCGGCGCGTCCGGCCCCACCCCTGTACTCGCGTCCGGCAGCGTCCTGAGCAAAGGCACACGGCTAACAGCAGGTTAGCTTGAGCGTCCAGAGGAAACATGAAGATACTGATTGTTGACGATGATCCTTACGAAGTGAAGCGTTTACAGGCTCTCGTTGAAGAATACGGGCATCAGGTTTACACCGCCTCTACGGGAGCGCAGGCGTTGAGCGTACTGGCGGCGGAACAGCCCGATTGGATGATTTTAGATACCGGCCTGCCGGACATGTCAGGGCTGGACGTGCTAAGGCAAATCCGCCTGAACCCTGACACGCGACAGGTGGGCGTAGTGCTTGTAAATCCTAATCCCAATGACGAAGAGGTAGTATTCGGCTTTACGTACTTCTCGGACGCGCACTGGCAGCATCCTGTAGACGCGAATGCCTTACGGCGTCTTTTGGCTTTGTGCGCGGAGGGGCCGGACACGGCGGAAGGCGAACTCGAAAAAGCGCGGTTTGTCCAAGACATGTGGAGTGACAAATGGGATGCGGAAGCGAAACGCGATGAATCCTATTCTCTGGAAAGAACTTTGGATAGAATTCGGCAGCACGGCAAAGCTTCTCCATAGCAGAGCAGTCCGTGCCGCATTAACAGGGCCTTGCGCTGACCTAGCGCATGATTAACGGAGAGGTTGCGTCACGGATGTAGGGGCAGACACGGGGGTCTGCCCCTACGGGGCGCGTTGTTCAGGCGTTTGTACAACAACCTCGTCAAGAATGCATTAGAGACATAGTGGCAGGGAACAAAGCGCAGGTTCGTTCGGTCAGGCGCGCAGCAGCAGGATTCCCGCAACGACCAGAGCGCAGCCGAGCAGTTTGGGCAGCGTGACGCTCTCGTGAAAGAACAAAATTCCGGCAGCAAAGGCGAGACCGGCTTCCAGGCCCAGCACAAGGACATAGGCCGTTCCCAGATCGGCGCGGCGCAGGGCTACGGCCTGCATACTCGCGCCCAATCCAAAACAAACGAACAGCGCGATTGCGGGCAGCGGGCGCGATAATCCCTGCGACAGCTTCATGCACACGCCCCCGCTCGCATAACATAATGCGGCCATAATGTTCAGCGTAAGCGGCTTTGCCAGCACAGCCGCGATGCTTGAAAATAAAGCCCCGACAGCAGACACGCGCACCCCCTGTCAAACCATGCGAAAAGATCATTGGACAATGCATCTGTGGTGGGCCGATGGATTGCCGCGCAACATTAAGCGAACCCTGCTTCTCTTTGTTCCGTCCTTATGCAACTTTAGTTTCCGGTAAATGAAGCGGCTTGCGCCGCCTGTTGCGGCGTTGCTTGTGCCTTGTGGCGTCTGTGGGCGTCCACTCCGGTCTTCAAGTGGGCCGTGACGCTGTTCTTTTTGCGCAGTTGTGCCGCCAGGTCGGGCAAGTCCGCACAATGCACCTGTCCAAGTACGCGCCGCAGCCGTCCGCCCGTGGGCCGCGCCGCCCGATCCCAGAACCCCGAAGCGACCGGCTGGCTGGTCGCGGCGACATACGACAGGAGATTACCCGCAAGCAGGGCGAGTTCAGGCAGGCGAAAGCGGCTTTCCTGTCCCCACACATACGCCCGCTCGCAGCCGAGCAGCGGCTTGGCGGCCAGGGGCAGATGCTCCACGCCCCAGCGTTCCTTGTATAAGCGCCACAACGCCCACGCACTCACGCTCAGGTTCGTTGCCAGCAGCAGCGGTTCCTTGTAGCGCGGGTCGTAGATGGCGACCAGCCGGAACGTGGGCACGCCCGGTTTGGCGTCGGGCAGAACCAGGTTGTTCCATATCTGCGCTGTCAAACGGTGTGCGCCGTCGTGCCAGCGCGCCGTGGCGTCACAAGGCGTGGCCGCAATGTCCTTGCCGGCCCGCGTTCGCGCTAAGGGCCGCACGATGTCGCCGCGTGTGGGGCGGCGTCCGCGTCCTTTGTAGGCGGGCAGTTCGCTGCGCCGCGCCGTCTGGTTGGCGCGGGCGCGGGCCACAAAGCGTAGGTTCTCGGCGGTCAGCAGATCGGCGAGGGCAAAGCCCGCATCTACAATCAGGGCTTCGCACGCGGCAAGCGTTCTGGCCGCCTGCGCGACCAGCCGCGTTTGCAGGTCACTCTCGCTTTCGCCTGCCTTGCGCCGCACGAACAAGCGCGGCAGAGCGAAGCGCATGTTACCGATGCGCCCGACGGCCACGCCCAACCCGAAGCAGACGGCAGGCAGGGCCTTGCCCGCCGTACTCACATAGTGTTTGCTGTCCAGGCCCTGCAAGTGGGGGCGAAAGAAGGCGGTCAGGTCACAGGCGACCGGGCGCACGCCTTCATAACAGGCGGCAACGAAGCGGCCTTCCTGTATTACCGTCTGCTGCCAGCGGGCGAGCAGGTCGGCGGTGTTCCAGCCGCCATAGCACAGGGCGGCACTACTGCGGCGCACCGCGGCAGGCGCAAGGCCCAAGCTGTCCAGAGCGGCAAACACGGCTCCGCGCGCGTGGAGGAAACGCCCGGACATAAGCGCGAGGAACAAGTGCAGCAGGCCCAGGTTCGTGCCGAGCGGCACATCTTCCAGCACTTGCGTGAGCAGGGTACAGATACGGTAGACTAAGAGTGACATCAGGTAAGCCTCGGCCAGTGTAGTGTGGTAACTCTACTGTACCGCAGCCGCTTGCCTGATGTCGCACCCGAATTGTGTCTACATACTTTTACCGGAAACTAAAGTGCAATACTTACCCACGAAACACTGTACCCGTTTGACAACAAATATTTCGTTCCTGCGGGCGAAAAAGCAGGCAAACTGAGGACGCGAATCGAAATGTCCGATACACATAAAGATATTGGCTCGAACGACAGCGGGATTGTGGTTCATTGTCAGCACTGCGGCACGGCGAACGACGCAGGCAATGCGGCTTGCGTCAACTGTCAGCGGCCTTTTACGGCATACGCGGGACAGATCGGGCAAGTGGAGAACTACGAGGGCAAATTGGCCGGGCAGGTCGCCGCGCTCGAATCGCGCCCGGTTGCGGTAACTGCCCTGAGCGCATTGTGCCTCCTTTTCGCATTGGCAGGGCCGTTGTGGAGCGTGATTGCGGCGTGGAGCGGGCGCACACGCGTTAATGCGGACGGCACAAACGCGATACAGGCCGCTACGGGCATCGTCGTCCCCATCTTTCAAAGCGTATTGCTGCTGCCCGCCGCCATTGCGCTGTGCATGATTGCGTACTTTGCCTGGACGCAGCGACCGTGGGCGTGGACGGCGGGCGCGGCCACGCTGGGCATCATCGCCCTGCTCGCCTTGATCCTGCACGGCTTAACGTTCGTCACGTTCTTCTGGATCATCCTCGCCGCAGGCATCGCTTACGGCTGGTTTCAGCAGCCCGTAAAGGCATGGTTCGCGCTCGAATAGATGTTTAGGGTGGGTGCTCGTTCCGTATGAACGATTATCGTGAACGATTATCGTGTCCATTCGTATCCCAATTTGACCCGCAAGAATACTGCTGCATCCATTTACCCCGACGACGCGTTCTGTCAGCCAATATGCAGGCAGGAAGAGTATGCGAAAAAGTAGGGTGTGCGAAAATAATGATTTCGGTCTTGCGGGCGAAAGAGGCGGCATGACAGCCATCCGAGGCGTTTTATGCGATATAGACGGGACGCTCATTGCCCGACCCCGACATCATACAGGCCGCGCTCAACAAAGCGGGCCTGAAACCTGATGAGGCCATAATGCTGGGCGACACACCTTACGACATCGAGGCGGCGGGCAGAGCAGGCGTACAGACCATCGCCCTGCTCACGGGAGGCTGGAAGCGCGAGGATCTAGGGCAGGCCGTCGTGGTGTACGAGTCGCCCCTGGACCTGCTCGCTCATTTCGACCAATCGCCTATAAAATCGCCTGACTGACCACTCACGCAAAGGCGGCGCGGCGAACTTTACGCTGCGTAAATACGTTTTTATACATGCAGAGCATCAAGTATTGGACGTTAAGCGTTGAGAGTAATCTGCTTAACGCGCGTCGCTCAACCCCAGAAGCGTACTATGCCAGACGTTGAGGCATTTGTCCTCAACGCCTGACGCTTAACGCTCAACCCAAAGGAGTTTGACTGTGGCTACCTTATCCCTCAGTGACATGACACGCAAAGAGGCGACGCTGGCTGAACTGGCCGCGACCGTCAAGAACCCGCCCGCCCGCGTACCCGCGCCCGCAAGCGATCCCGCTCTGGATAAACTGCGTAAGGTCGGCACACAGTTGTGGCTGGACACGGGCAACCTCGACGAGGCCAGCAAGCTGTGGCGCAACGAATTTTCGGCCCTGACCACCAACAACACGCTCGCCAACCAGGTGGTGCAGACCGGCCTGATGGACGAGGACATTCAGGAAGCCGCCAAGCGCATCAAGGACGTGGAACCCGGCATTTCCGCCGACGATATGGTAATGGACATCGCATTCGTCATCAACTGCCACATCGCGCAGCGACTGGTACACGCCTTCGACGCCCTGGTCAGCGTGGAACTGCATCCCGGCATCGGCTATGACATCGAAAAGACCGTGCGCTACGCGCAGCGCTATTACGCCGTCAACCCCGACCGTTTCATCGTGAAGATCCCCATGACGCCCGAAGGTTTCTGCTCGGTAGCCCGTGTGCGGCAGGAGGGCATCCCGATCAACTACACGCTGGGATTTTCGGCCCGTCAGAACTACATGGCCGCGCTGATCTCCAAGCCCAATTACTGCAACGTGTTTCTGGGCCGATTGAATGCGGTCGTGGCCGACAACAAACTCGGCGACGGCAAGTTCGTCGGCGAAAAGACCACGCTGGCCTCGCAAAAAGCCGTGCGGGAACTGCGCGAAGCCCACGACGACATTCCCACCCACCAGATCGCGGCTTCGATGCGTAACGCCGACCAGATACTTGCCCTGGCGGGCGTGGACGTGTTCACCATCCCGCCCAAAGCCGTCGAAGAGTTCTATAGTCAGCACCATAACGAGGGAGACATCAAGAACACGCTCAACGAGCAGTACGAGGTGAAGCTGGGCAACGACACCGACAAGAGCAGCGTCGAGGTGCTGTGGACGATTGACGATGCGTTCAAGAAGTTCGGCGCGGACATCGCGGGCCGGGGCGCGCATACTTTGACAGGCGACGATCTAAGGCAGGCCGACAAGGATCACGGCACAAAGCTGTTCAGCGGCTTTACGCTTGAGGAGCAGGCCGCCATCAAGACCAAAGGCAAAATCCCCGACGTAGCAAAGTTCGCGGGCCGCGCCGCGCTCGACGACCTGATGACCGAGTCGGCCCTTCAGTCGTTCATTGTGGATCAGGCCGCTTTCGACGACCGCATCCGCCAGATCGTCGCCAAGCTGTAACTCGTGATTGCAGCGTTATCGTGTCCGTAAATAGGAAGCGCCGGGTACGTACTCCGTACTCGGCGCTTTCTGTTCGCTATATGTCTGTCGCTGCATCATGGGCGCTACATGACAGGGCCGAGCATCCAGGGGGCGAATTCGTCTTCGCCCAGGCCCTGCGCCTCCGATTTCGTTGTTTTGCCGCTCGCCACTTCAATCAGGGTCTCGAAAATCTCGCGGCCCACATCGGCTATCGGCACACCGTCCATAATGACGCCCGCGTCAACGTCCATGTCGTCGCGCATCCGGTCGTACATCGTCGTGTTCGTGGCGATTTTCAGGACGGGCGTGGGCTTGAAGCCCAGGCAGGAGCCGCGCCCCGTCGTGAACACGATCAGATTGCAGCCGCCCGCCGCCAGTCCCGTTACGCTGACGGGGTCATGTCCGGGCGTGTCCATGAACGTCAACCCCTTCTTGACGATGCGTTCGCCGTATTTGTACACTTCGACAAGCGGCGTCGTGCCGGCCTTACTGACCGCGCCCAGCGACTTTTCGTAGATCGTGGTCAGGCCGCCCTCCTTGTTGCCGGGGGAGGGGTTGCCGTCAATGGTCGCGCCCCACATCCCCGTGTACCACTCCCACCAGCGCATTAAATCTACGAGTTTCTGGCCGACCTGCGGCGTCACGGCGCGGCGCGTTAAGAGGTGTTCCGCGCCATACGTTTCACTGGTTTCGGCCAGCACCCAGCCCGCGCCATGCCGCACGAACTCGTCGCCCGCCACGCCCAGCGCCGGGTTGGCCGTCACGCCCGAATTGCCGTCGCTGCCGCCGCAGTTCGTGCCGACGATCAGACCTGAGATCGGCTGCGGGGTGCGCGTAGCCTGGCTTGCTTTACGCAGCAGTTTCAGCGTCTCCTCGATGCCCGCCGTAATCGCTTTCTGGATGCCGCCCGCTTCCTGTATCGTAATCATCGGTGGCAGTTGCGGACGGCCCGCAAGCAGCGACTCGGCGCTTATCAAGCCGCCGTTCTGCGCCATACTCATGGCCTGATTTACCTCGCAGCCCAGGCCGGCCAGCAGGTACGCGCCCACATTCGGATGATCGGCCATGCCCGCGAGCGTGCGCTGCAGCTGCACATAGTCCGCGCTGCCCGTCGCCTGCCCACAGCCGCTTTTATGGGCGAGGGGAAGCACGCCGTCCACGCCGGGAAAGTCGCGCATGATGTCGGGGGAGCGGAAGCGGTCAGCGATGGCGTGAATAGTCGAGGCCGAGCAGTTCACGGTCGAGACAAGGGCCACATAGTTGCGTGTGCCGACGCGTCCGTCCGGGCGCGCAAACCCCGCGAATGTGCGCTCCAGTTCGCGCGGATAATAGGTGACAGCCGGAACGTCCGTGCTGAACTCGTAATCCAGATGGAGCGCGCCCGATCCCGCCTGCAAGCCCGCGCCGAATCCCAGGTTTTGCACATGCACCCAATCGCCGGCCAGGATGGGCCGCGTAGCATAGCCGATCACCTGCCCGTACTTGCGTACCGGCTCGCCCTCCCTCACCCCCGTCAGGGCCAGCTTGTGTCCGGGCGGCACACTTTGCGCCACGCGCAGTCCGCTTCCGTCGGGCAGGGTGATCAGCGTCCCCGCCGCGATGCGCGTTTTGGCGACGGCCACCTCGTCCCCCTCGCGCAGCAAAATCGCCACCTGTTTTAGTTCCACTTCCGCGTTTGTGTCCGGCAGCATAGACTCCGCCGTTGTATTTCGCCCGTCCGTCACGGTCATAATTCTTCCTCATCGCTGAACTTGTGTGCCGGCATCATCGCTCACAGCATTTCAGTTATTCTACACTATGCAGACAATTCGCCGCCGCCCCGGCGTATTCCTTGTACCCCAACACGTCCGCGAACGAACGCCACAAAACAAACAAAGGCTCACGGGTACGATCCCGCAAGCCTTCAGCATCCACAATCCATTTCGTTACAAAATCTTGTAAATCTTGAAAATCCTGTTAATCCTGGCTATGAATTTCCACATCTGCGCGGCGCAGGCGTTCCGGCAGGGTGGGCGGCGGCACATCCAGCGTCATGCCGTCAAAGCCGACCTGTATGTTATAGGGCGATAGATGCGCTTCCCAATCGCTGTGCATCAGGCCCGACAGGTGCGACAGATGCGTGACCACGACCGGACGTTCCGGCGCGAAACTGCCCGCTTCAATGAGTTTTTGGCGCAGAGCGATCACGCCCGCTATCGAAAGGTGTCCCGCGTAGCCGTCGTCCACAAGCCCCTTCTGGCACTCGACGACGATGCCGTCTAAAGTAAATTGCTTTAAGAACGTCCACGTCGCGTCCTCATACCAGCCTGTATCCGTGGCGTACAGCAGGGTCGCGCCCTGTTTGTCCTCGATGATGTAGTTAAAGCAGGGCTGGGAAGGGTCGTGCTGCGCGATCAGGGGCGTCACCTGATAGCCTGCGATGCAGGCGGGCTGCCAGGGAGCCAGGGTTTGGAGAGCGAGTGGCAGGCGTTCCATTTTCAGGTTCGCGCGCAGCCAATCCGTAATGGGGGCGGGGCCGCACACGGGAAGGGGTGTGTCACGCATCTGTTCGACAAAGTAGGGACCGAGGTATTGCAGTTCTGCGCCGCTGAAATGGTCGTCGTGGGCGTGGGTGAATAGCAGGGCATGAAGGGCGCACAAATCCAGGTCGTTTGCAATCACCTGATGCAGTGTATCGGGGGGAAAGTCCAGCTTCAAAACGTCGTCAATCAGGGCCGAGGAGCGGGTACGCAGATCTTTGCCGCCAAGCCGGCGGGCATTCAAGCAGGCCACGCACCGACAAAAGAGGGCCGGCCAGCCTTCCGCCGCCCCGGTTCCCAGCAGTGTCACCTTCATGTCGCTCTCATTTCCGACCGGGCGTTAGGGAGCAGGCGCGCGGTAAAGGAGTAGTAGAAAAAGTATTACGAACGGCACAGTCCGCAAAAAATAAAGGCGTTTGGTTGCTCCGCATTGTTATTATAGGCACATTTTAGGCCAAACACAAGTGGAATATGCAGCAGACCAAGTGTGGAATATACCACACGTACTACAATACCTTTTACAAATAGTCGCCTCCCGGCTCGAATACGCGCCCGCATTTCCAGCACTGTGTGACGTTCGCTGCCGCGATGCTCTTGCAGCGCGGGCATTTGTGCATCTTGATAGGAAACTTGTCGCACTGCGGGCAACGGATGTTGTCGCCATACACAAGCGCCCCGCAATGCTCGCACGACCCGTCCTCATTCGCTTTTTGCGTCTTGCGCGGACTGTGGGCGGGAGGAGTGGTCTGTTGCTGTGAGTTCGTGTCGTTCATACCTACCGATACGCAGACCGGCACAAAAACGCGCCCGCATTCGTCAGTCTCCGGGCGCGGGTAATATGATTCTACCTGTGTCGCCTTTAGCCCAAGATGTCCGAGGCAGCCAGTTCCGCCTCGATCTGTTGTACGGTCGGCAGGCTGGCTTGCAGGTCAGCGGGCAGGGACGCGATGAACTCGGCCACGCCGATAGGCGCAGATGTGTTTCTCAGGGCGTATTCGACCGTAATGCCGTCGCGTTCCCTGCACAGAATCAGGCCAATCGTGGGCGCGTCGGAGGAATGCTTGAGCAGGTCATCCACAGCCGACAGATAGAAATTCATCTTGCCCGCGAACTCCGGCTGAAACGCGCCCATCTTCAAATCCACGACCACAAAGCAGCGCAGGCGCAGGTGATAGAACAGCAGATCGAGATAGTAGTCTTTGCCGCCCACTTCCAGGTGGTACTGGCTGCCGACAAACGCGAACCCCGCGCCCATCTCCAGCAGGAACGCGCGCAGATGTTCCAGCAGGCCCCGTTCCAGATGCCGCTCATTCGCGTCCGAGGCAAGGGTAAGGAAGTCGAAATTATAAGGGTCTTTCAAAACCTGCTGCGCCAGATCGGACTGCGGCGGCGGCAATGTCCGGTCGAAGTTAGTCAGCGTCTTGCCTTGCCGCCCGTATAAATCGGTTGCGATCTGATGTTCCAAAACGGCGCGGCTCCACCCGTTTTGATGCGTGGCGCGAATGTACCACAACCGCTGCTCCGTATCCTTCACCTTATCCAGTATGCGAAGCTGATGCCCCCAGGGGATCGCCGAATTGTGCAACAGCTGTTGCACAATTTGCTCATTGCTATAAGCTTCCGCGAAAGCGCGCATATACTTTAGGTTGCGAGGTGAGAAACCTTCCATCTCAGGGAAGGCAGTATGAAGATCGACGGCAAGACGAGTGATGATTTTCGCGCCCCATCCCTGATCCTCTTGCCGCCGCAAAATCTCGCGTCCGATACGCCAGTAAAGTGCCGTCATTTTGCGGCTGACAGTAAGAGCAGTATCTACCTGTGCGCTTTTGATTTGCGCCTTTATGTCGCGCAGAAACTCGGCATATCCTTCCGGCACGTCAGGTATGACGTCTCCTCCATCTTTCGTAGGTAGCATGTCTGTTGTATGGTTTAAATCGTTTGTCGTCATGCGCCTCTCTGCATATAAAACAGGATATCGGGATTGAATGCGCTTTGTACCCGCGAAGTTTGTGACACAAGCCGTGTCACAAACTTCGGCGAGCAAACACAGAAGAACGGCTTAAAGCTTTGTTCCATGTCCTTAATAACCTCTGCCGCCGAACCCGCCCCCACCAATCCCTGACTGCATACCAGACGACCCGCCGAATCCACCGCTGCCCATGCCGCCGCCGAGACCGCCTCTTGCGCCGCCGCCAAAGCCGCCGGGCATACCGCCGCCGAATCCGCCGCTGCCAATCCCACCGGATGACGTTTGCCCTGAGTAGCTTCCGCCCTCTACACCCTGCCCTGCACCACCGCTAAAGCTGCCAAGCCCACCTGTGTTACTGTTGTTGGGCTGGCCGATAGAGCGTACAATTGGGACGCCTGTACGGGGGGTTGATGAAGAATCCCATTGAACAGAGCTTTGTGAGGCGCGCGGGAGGCCGGATGTGGCATCGGCTGGCACGGACGGCGCAGTATTTGCTGGCGATACACCGGGATAGCTGTTTGTGTGAGGAGATACAGAAGCCGAGGGAACTGTATTATCGTAGCTCTGCGCGCGCTGTTGGCTGCGATAAAAATCCATCTGCGCCGCCTGTGCTTCGCGCTGGCTTTGTACTTCCGCATCTATGCGAGCCTGTTTATCTGCGGCTTCCTTCTCGACGCAGTATGCGTTCCAGCGTATTTCACCCCATGAGCCAGCGGCGGCCAAGAACAAAACCGAGGCGATTGTAGCGACCCAGCGTGACCGATGCCAGGGCAGGGTTGGTGTCTGCGATTGGCTTAATTCCGCGACGCTGGAGAACAGGAGAAGAACGCCGCCGAGCGTGAGAACAACCCATCCCCATTGCACCTCTATCGTGTCTGCCATTGCTCTACTAAAGGGCGAGCCGTCATTGATCCTGACAGTTACATTAAGGATTGAAAACAAACGCACCGCAACCCAGACAACGACGCTCAATGAGAAAACTGCGGCGACTCGAACGCCAATCCAATGGCGAGAGAACAGAGCTGCCAACCCCACACAGGCCGCAATTAGTATCAGAACACCGTAGGATGCGCCGTTAGAGAAAAAATTGATGCTGCCAAACATGGGAATGCTGACGGCAGGACAGAACACGCCAACCATGAGAAGTATCCCGCCAATCAGCCCCGTCCAGTGCCTGTAGGCAGCCATCATATCAGCGGGTGAAGTATTTACGTGAGGCGTAGTAACTACCTGTGTCTGATTAATGGAGGCTGTAAATTGCGTGTTGTACTGGCGACCACAAGATGAGCAGAACGACACAGTTAAACCGGCCTGTGTTCCGCAACGGGGACATATTTTGAATTGAGAACTCATGAGGGCTTTTCCTTCTGTTTATGTCAGCGGTTTGGAAATCTGCGTGGCGTTAGTTTAATCGCTTAACTAAATGATTCCTGCTTCTGTTTACTGCTGCTCGTTCGCGGCTCTTAACAATTGTTCCTCGTGAGCTTCCGGCGTTTCGGTTGCGGGACGCAGCAGAGTGGCTTGCTGCAACTGAAGTGGTTCCTGCGAGGCGCGTACCAGGGTGTCGGGGGCGGGCAGGTCGTTCATTTCGGTCCGGGTGAGGGGGATGCCCGCGTCTATGCTGTGCGATTTTTTGAAGGAACCCCGGCTGAACCGCAGCATCACGAACGAAGAAACGCCTACCACGAGAAACATACCGATGCTTTGGAGCGCGCCGTAGGCCGGAATACCGCCGGTGAAGAGTAGGACGCTGAACAGAATCGTGGTAATTACAGACGACGCGATACCGATGTAGGCCAGCGTACACAGAACGGCCCCAAGCGCGGACAGAGCGACTTTCTCACCTGTCAGGACAGCGTGTTCGCCCTGGCTGACGATGTGTGGCGGACGCATCGCGCGTTCTTTGGCCTGCAAAGCCAGACGGTCACGCAGCGTATATTTATACGCGGTGCCGGCCGTAATCACAAACATGACCACTCGCAGCGCAATCCAGATGTTGCGATCCTGGAAGAGGCTGGGATTCACCGTCCACAACTTGTAAAGAGCGAGGCTTGCAATAAGCGTCGCGATCCCTATTCCCCCGACAAGCAGTTTACTCGGCTGTGCGTTTTCGTTCATGTTCGCTCCACTCCTTTCGTTTCCAACATCGAGCCACTCGGCTTGCGCGAAACAGCCCGGTAAAAACAGCGGCCTTTCGCAACTGTTTGTGTGTGCGAAAGGCCGCTTTGTTCCATTTTATGACTCGCCCCCAAGGGCGTGTGCTAGATGCTGCGCTGCGTGGTAGAGCGTAGGTAGCTCCACAGGGACACGCCCAGGATCAGCACGGCGATGATGGCCCACAGAAAAGCCCAGAAGACCGAGGGCAGCAGATACATGTTCTGCATATTCAGCGCGTCGGAGTGCGCTTCGGGCATTTTGGCCGAGATGTAAAGCAGAGTGCGCAGGTCAAACAGCGCGTTCAGGCTGCACTGCACGGCCAGGAACATGGCGATGAACTCGGCAATCCGGGGCGAGGCTTTGCGGGCGAGCAGCCAGAAGATACCCGACAGGCCCAGGCCCACGATCAGCGTAAACGGATCGCGCACCCAGATCATAATGCCCAGCATCGTCAGCGCCAGTGTGTAGAGCATGGTGCGGCCCGCGTTCTGTACACGGCGCAGACGCCCGATTTGCAGCAGGGCCGCGCCGAACAGCGTGGTTCCCAGATACCCCGCGCTGCACACGATCCAGCTTGTCATAAACGAGTGGCCCGTGCCATACGTCAGACCGCTCGTATCCGGCGACACGGATAGGGACGAGACGCCGCCGCCGACGAGCAGGGTGGCGAACGCGTGACCGCTCTCATGCACGAACGTGATGAACAGGCGCAGCGGATACAGCAAAATCTGGCTGTACGGCATAAAGTTCAGCACGACCGTGAGCAGCGTGGCGAACAGCAGCAGCAGGCGCGTGTCGCGGGCTGCGGGCGTGGGCGTTCCCAGGCGCAGGCGGTCGGGTATGGTAAAGGTGGGCATTTTCGCGCGCATTGTGTTTGTCCTCACTCTTCGTTAGAGTGGCTGCCACGTCGCAGGGACGCGGCGGCATCGGCTTTCGGCGGGAGTCTTCCCCGCCATCTTTGATTTCTGCAAACTCTATATTATAAGACGAGGATGGCAGCGAGTAGTTCGCTTACTTGGCCTCGATTTGTACTCTTGGGATTGGAATGGGTCTGATTCTATTATACATGAAACGGTCACAAACTGGACAGCAGAAAGCAGACGTCTCGCTTTTTTTATCACGCCCGGACAGCGTTCTGAGATACTATTCATTACGAGACGAGGGCGCATAATGATTTCACGGATTTACGCTGTCGTGTCCGGGGCGGCGGCTGCGCGTCTGTGTCTTGTGTTCAGGCGCGGGAGGTTCCGAACGGGGTATACTGAACGCAGAAAATAGCGCCGCGCATAAGGCGTCTGGCCGTATACCGGCTCATTGGTTTTGCACTCTTAGTAGAGTACGAGTTGATTTGCTTGGTGTGTCAGTTCCGGCTCCTTTATTTTCACCCTTCCGGAGAGAAAAACTTTGCTGCTGGCGGTTGACGTTGGGAACACGAATATCGTGCTGGGCGCGTACCGGGGCCGGGGGGCGGACGCGCAGCTAATTGGCGACTGGCGCATCCGCACGGATCGGGAACGCACCACGGACGAACACGGAATGCTCGTCAAAGACCTGCTCGCCCACAGCGGCCTGGCACTGGACGCCGTGCAGCATGTGGCGATTTCCAGCGTCGTGCCGACAATGAATGAGACGCTTGCCGACCTGTCGCGCCGCTACTTTGGCGTCGCGCCCTTTGTGGTCGGGCCGGATACGCCGTCAGGCATCACGGTGCGTTATCAGCCGGCCTCGGACGTGGGGGCCGA
The DNA here is from genome assembly GCA_965277875.1 of Chthonomonadaceae bacterium. Lineage (GTDB taxonomy): Bacteria > Armatimonadota > Chthonomonadetes > Chthonomonadales > Chthonomonadaceae > CAWFQB01. Next base: position 5,855,556 of record CBDIDV010000002.1, read on the forward strand.
CCGCATCTGCAATGCCGTCGGCGCGTTTGCGCGCTACGGCGGGCCGTGCATCGTGGTAGACTATGGCACAGCCACCACGTTCGACGCCATTGCCGACAACGGCGATTATCTGGGCGGCGCGATCCTGCCCGGTATCGGCATTTCAATGGACGCGCTGTTTCGGCAGGCCGCGCGCCTGTACCGCGTGGCCCTGACCGCGCCCCCACAGGCGATTGGAACCAACACGGTTCATGCCATGCAGAGCGGGCTTGTCTTTGGGTTTGCGGGACAGACGGACGCGATGGTAGATCGCTTTCGGCAGGAACTGGGCGCCCGCGCCCGCGTGATCGCCACGGGCGGACTGGCTGAACTGATACACGCGGAAAGCCGCACGATTGAAATCGTGGATCAACTGGTCACGCTGGAAGGTCTGCGCCTGCTGTTCGAGCGCCAAACTCAAGATACAGTAGATTTGCAATTATGAACTCTTTGACGCTGATGTTACTTTCGGAATTTGCGCTGCTCGCGGGGATCGTCGGCCCGATGCACTATGGGGCCAGCATGATTCGCACGGGCCAGTTCGGGCGCGCGCTGCCTGTTCTGCGCGCGTACTATGCGGCCAGTCGGCTGATGCCCCGGTGGCGCGGGCCGCTCGCGGGCTTTATGTGCGCCTGCTATGTCGGCATGGGCGAATTTGCGCTGGCCCAGCCGTTCGCCGAGGAAGCCGTGCGCGAAAACACCAAGTACGGCTACGCGCAGCATCTGGCGAGCGCCCGCGCCCATCTGGGAATCATCCTGGTGCAACAGGGCGAGTTCGAGCGGGCCGGACCATTGGTGGAGCAGACGCTTTCCGACCCGATCCCCGCCCGCCTGCGCCCCACGGTGGAATTGTTCGCGGCGAACGGCTTTCTTAATCTGGACAGACTGGACGCGGCGGAGAAGCTGATACAAAACGTGCTGATGAGCGCGAAACCCGGCAGCGACGTGCATATCGTGGCTCTCGCCAACCTGAGCCAGTGCCGACTGTACCAGGGACGCGCAGCCGAGGCGCTGGAAGTCGCGCGCCGCGCCGCGCAGTCGAAAGCGCCCAACTCCAACATTCGCGCGGCTGTGCAGCGCGGCCTCCTGGTCTGCCTGACCGAAATGAACCTGCTGGACGAGGCGCAGGCCCTGGCCGCGCACATCGCCCCTGAACTGAAAAATATGGACACCTTCCGGCAGGGCGCGGCCCTGCGCGCACTGGCCGAATTGGCTCTGAAACAGGACGACTTGGACCGCGCCCGCGATTACGCGCAACGGTCGGCCACGCTGGGCGTCAACCCCAACGCGCAGGCGAACACGCTGCTGATTTTGGCCCGCGTCTTCGATGCGCGGCAAAACGCCCATCGCGCCGTGACCCTATGCCGCGACATTTTGGAAACGCGCTGCGTCACTTACTTCAAACAGCGCGCCCAGGAGATCATTGACCGCCTGGAACCCTCGAAAATGGACATCCTGACCAGTCTCCCCGTCAATGCTTCCTCTTCCATTGTTTCCTCTTCTGCTAATTCTGCTGCTGCTGCTTTCGCTTCCAACACTTCCTCGTTCGGCATTTCCTCTCTGGATACTGTCGCTGAAGACACTACCTTAAACCCGGCTACGGTGGACACGCTCGCCAATTCTCCCGCTCGCAAATATGCCGCGAGCGAGGAAAATCCTCTCCAGATCAATGAAGGCTTGTCCTGAGACTGTAACGCAGGTCTATAAGGTAGATTGCCAGTCCACAACGGCCTGAACGGTCTGGGGCGTCCAGGTGGGGCCGTTTGCGCGGGGGCCGTCGGGCGTCCAGAGCAGCTTGTCCACGCACATGCGCCGCGCCTGCATTCCCACATCCCACGCGTGGTACACAAGGTATTCCGTTTGGCGGTCGGGGCCGGTCACGATGCTGTTATGTCCCGGCCCGATCACGTGGCCCGGTATACTGCGGAGGACGCGCGCCCCGGCCTCATTGCCCGCGTCCGAGTAGGGGCCGAGGGGATGGTCGGACACGCCATAGTCCACGCCATACGTGTCGGTTTCCCACCTGCCGCCGCTGTAAAAGCAATAGTAGCGGTCAGCGTGTTTGCGTATGTGCGGGCCTTCCAGCGTGTGCCAGTCCCAGACGCCGCCGTACATCGGGCGATCTTTGAGGAAGCGCTGCCAGTCGGAACGCGCCCTGAGAATCGGCTGCGCTTCGCCCGCAAGCGTGGTCATGTCGGTCATGCGGTCGGCCATGAGGGCGGTTCCAGGCCGCGCGCCGCCCGTGTTGTCTAAAAAGTCCTGCGCCCAGAACAGATACCATTGTCCGTCGTCGTCCTGAAACGGGTGGGGATCAATGGCGAACGGCGTTTTGCGCGGGTCTACAAGCGGCTTGCCCGCGTCCACATACGGCCCCATCGGATGACTGCTGACCGCCACGCGCAGTTGATGCCCCCTGTCCTCCACGCCTACCGAGTAGTACAGGTAGAATTTACCATCGGCATGGGCCACTTCGGGCGCCCAGAACGTGTCGCCAAGCGCGGGGTCAGGCGGCGACAACGCTCCGCCAACGCTTTTCCACGTCACGAAATCATCCGAGCGCAGCAGGGGAAACACGCGCATCTGCGTCTGGAGCGTGGACGACATCGCCTCGGCCTCCTTGATGTTCCCGCTCGCCTCCAATGGCCCTGTCCCGACCGCGTAATAGGTCTCTTTCACCTTCCACATAAACGGGTCGGCAAAGTAACCGGGATATACGGGATTGGTATAGGTACGCGTGGTGACTACATCGGGCGTGTGCATCTCCGAGTCGGCGGTGTCTGCATTGCTCACTGTGTTTTCTCCTGGAAGGTTTGTAGTTTGCGTAATCGGCATTCAGTGCAAGGTGAACAAGGTTGCTATGCAGACGCAGAACAAACGGAACCCGTAGGGACAGCCCCCCGTGGCTGTCCTCCCCTAAATTCGGGTCTGCCCCTACACCATGCGTGGGCAGACACGGGGGTCTGCCCCTACACCATGCGTGGGCAGACACGGGGGTCTGCCCCTACACCATGCGTGGGCAGACACGGGGGTCTGCCCCTACACCATGCGTATTTTGCAGGATGCATTAGATTATCGGCTGAGTAAGATTGATATAGGTACGTGTCGGGGGCGGGGAAGTTGCGATAGACGGGGCGTGGTATCAGACGCGCTTTTCGAGGGCGGCGGCGGACAGAGCGAACAGCAGGCAGACGCCCGACAGGACGATCACGAGCAGGCCGGCAAGCCGCTCGTCGCCCGCGTTGTAAGCGTCGTAGACGACAAGCGGCAGGGTGCGGGTCTGGCCGGGGATGCTGCCGCCCACCATCAGGGTCGCGCCGAAGTCGCCCAGAGCGCGGGCGAACGCCAGTCCGACTCCGGCGAACAGGCCGCGCCGCGCCAGAGGCAGGGCGATCAGCCGAAACACCTGCGCCTCGGACGCGCCGAATATGCGGGCCGCGTCCAGCAGATCGTTGTCCAGGGCGGCGAAAGACGCCTGCACGGTGCGGACAAGCAGGGGCAGGCTGACGATGCAGGCGGCAAGAGTCGCGCCCTGCCAGGTGAAAACAACGTGCAGGTCACGCCCGGTCAGCTTATGGTAGGCGTGGGCGACGCGGCTTTGCGCGCCGAGCGTGGTCAGCAGATAGTAGCCCAGCACGGTCGGCGGCAGGACGAGGGGCAGCAGGATCAATCCTTCCCATACGGCCCGGCCCGCAACGCGCCGTCGTGACAGCCCCCACGCAAGCGGCAGGCCGACAAGCAGGGAGAGCAGGGTGGCGCAGCCGGCGATACGCAGCGACAGCCACAGCGCGACAAGGGCCTCAGCGGGCATGAGCGCGGGGAGCCTCGAACCCATACTTCTTCAAGATGGCCTGCCCGTCCGGGCCGGTCACGAACAGGGCGAAAGCGCGCGCCTGCGCCGGATGCGCGGACGATTGCAGCACGGCAAGGGTTTGAAAGAGAGGCGGATACAGATTTTCGGGAACCGGGCGGAACACGCCGCTCCCATCGGAGGCGAGCGAACGCGACACAAACGCGATGTCGGCGTTGCCGCTGACCGCGAATTGCAGCGTCTGCTGGATGTTTTCGCCGGTCACGAGCCGGGGCTGCAATTTGTCCCAGACTCCGGCGGCTGTCAGCGCCTGCTTCGCGAGCAGGCCATAGGGCGCGGACTGCGGGTTGGCGATAGCGACATGGGCGTAGCGGGGCTGGACAAGGTCGGCGAGCGTGGCGGGCAAGGGCGACCCTTTGCGCGTCCACAAGACGAGTTTGCCCTGCGCGTAGATCTGTTTTGTACCGGGGACGAGCAGGCTCTTGCGCTCCAACTGCGTCACGTAGTCCTCGTTGGCGGACGCGAACACGTCATAAGGCGCGCCGTTTTCGATCTGACGGGCAAGCTGCCCGCTGGCCCCGAAGATCACGACCGTCTTTTGCCCGGTTCGTTTTTCAAATGCCTGCGCCATTTCACCGAACGCCCGCGTCAGGTCAGCGGCGGCAGCGATGCGAAGTTCGCCGCCCTGCGCCCACGCCCGCCCGCCCGCAGGCAGGCACAATACAGCAAACCCCGCGATCCACGCCCGTCTTGTTATGTTCATCACCGTCACGCGCCGTTTCCTTTGATCCTGCTGCCCCACGTTTTTTGAGGGTTGAACATAAGCGTTGCCGCACCGCCGATTTTCGCATCCAGGGTCAGGATGCTTTATAGAAGGCGCGACCAAAATTTCGTGTGGATTAGCCGAATTGTATGACTGCGGAGTTAATCCGGCAAGTCTTTTAATAGCGTCTTTGCGTCGCGCGCTCCGTGAAGTACGCGCACAACTTGAAGCGGGCCTGTGTCCTGCCTGTAAACGATAAGGTAACTAGAGACGCTCCAGAACCGCAGCGGTTCGGGTGTCAAATCCTGCCGCGTGTTGTCCCATCAATGGTTTTTCAGCCAGTTTGTAAATGGCTTTGTAGAGTTCATCGACTACTTTGTCCGCCGCGCGCATACTGTCCGCCGCGATGTACAGCCAAATCTCGTCCAGGTCGGCAAGCGCGTCAGGAGAAAGCACAGGTTGTGCATCTGCCACTTACGCGCCCTCCGTCTGGTTTTGCTGCGCCAAGCGAGCGCGGCCTCGCGCTTTGATGTCTGCCAGTGTGTGCGCGTCCAGCGTCAGGGCCTGACCCGCATCCAGTTGACGCAGGCCCGAAGCGATGTCTTGCCGCCACGCTTCACGCTGCTGTTCCTCGGCGTCCCGCTCGGCAAGCAGGCGCAAGCTTTCACGCACCAGTTCGTTCGCGGAATGGTACTTGCCGGTCGCCAGTTTGTCGCTGATGAGCTGTTCCAAATCGTTATCCAGCAAAAGTGTCATGATTTCTGCCCCCGTCGTTCCGTGTACTCCCTACATCATACCAAAATCCGGCGGCAAAAACAACGCTCTTGTGCAGACGGCGCAAAGCCCGCCCCTGTACGTGACGAAGGCGGGCTTTATGTGCTTGAAACATGGGATGGGCGCGTTTTGTTTGTGCGTGGCGGGAAGATTGGCCCCTCACCCCCGGCTCGCTGCGCTATTCTCCCCGGAGGGTAGAGGGGAGCGAAGGCGCAAGTGGGTTCGCCGTTGGATGAAATCTTCATCGAATGCACTCAGCTTCCAAACCAGCCTTCTCCCCGGAGCGGGAGAGGGTGGCCGGAGGCCGGGTGAGGGGCGAAGCCTCCGCAACGCCGCAGGTTTCTCTCCCCTCACCCCCGACCCCTCTCCCCGGCGGGGAGAGGGGAGTAAAGACGCAAGTGGGTTCGCCGTTGGAGTTCAGGTTTGTTCAAGTCTATTCAGGTCTTGCGCGTTCATCAATCAAAATGCAACGATAGAGACTGCCGCCCTCGCTCCCCTCTACCCTCCGGGGAGACTAGCGCACCGAGCCGGGGGTGAGGGGCCAATCTTCCCGCCACGCACACAATACCCGCGTCCTCTTCGCTCTGCCAATGCCCAATGTCCTGACGACACAAAGCCCGCCAGAATGCTGTTCGCTCTCTGGCGGGCTTTGTGGAAGACGAAGGAAGTTACTTCTTTGCCGAGCCTGGGCCGGGCATTCCGCCTTTGCCTTCATCGGCATTGTTGTTCGGGTCGGCGTGGGGTACGGGTTCTTCTTTCTTGCCGCACCCCGTCGTTCCGGTCAAGGGGACGATGACGCAGAGAAGGCCCAGTACCGCAAGCGCTTTGTTCATGAGACGCATCTTATTCGTACTCCTTACGGCCACTGCTGGTTGCCCGCCAGGCTCCAGAGATCCTTGCTTTTCAGCGTGTCGATTGTTGTGGATTTCACATGCCCATCGCAGAAGATCGTCGTACTCATGGATTTTGTGTCAGGCAGGCTGCACCATGCTGAACGGGCCGGGTTGGCTGTGTGCCGCCCCGCTCCGGTTCCGATGGCCCCGTTTACAGTCGTGCCACAGACGTTCTTGGTGTCAAGGCCGCTTAGGGCGAGCGCCGCACCGGGCAGGTTGTGGTTTGTGGAAAGCCAGTCGAATGTCTCGGCGAAGGCGACCGTGCTGCCCGGCGAAGAGACCGAGGACATGATGGCCGGTATGTACTTGGCATTGATGCCTGGCGGCGCCCACCAGTTCACGATGTCGTCGCTGATGCCGAAGGAGGAGATGTTGCCGTATCCGTAGAGCTTGGCGGCAGCGGCGTTTAAAGTGGTATCCGGGCAAATAAACACGCCGGATAGATCGCTTACCAGGGATTGTCCGCCCTGTCCAGATCCATTGGCCTTTTGAATGTAAGGCGAAATCAACTGCGGCCAGTAGAGCTGCGGCGAAGTGTAAGTGCCTGTGGCGGGGACATACCCGCTAAAGTACGGCGAGTACGTTTCGTCGTAATCCTGAACATACATCATTTCGCCCACGCCGATCTGCCTGCCGTTGCTGATGCAGCTGGTCTGTCGGGCTTTTTCGCGGGCCTGCGCGAAGACGGGGAAGAGAATGGCCGCGAGGATCGCGATAATAGCGATGACCACGAGCAATTCAATGAGGGTAAACGCACTACGTTTCTGCATGGTAGTTCTCCTGGAACTGCGGATAGAAAATCACCCGGACGGGCGATAAGAAGAAGGGCGCGTCCACGCTGACGGAAGATCATTTGCAGCTATCAATGCCGCAATGTCTCGGAATACCGCGATTATAACATGGAACGGACAAATATACAAGACTGCGGCGCAAAATTTGTCAGGCGCAAGCCAAAATTATCGCAGCCGCTATTCTTTGCCCTGAAAGCGTACTATGCTTTCATCTTTCTGCTGTTGAGATAGCGCGGGAACAGGTCGGCGGTGACTGTGGAATGCGCTGGCGTCACAGGTCATTCGGTGACGGGGTAAACGGCGAGGTAATACTACTTTAGCATATATCTCCCGAAATGCGTATACATTTCGGGAGAAAGTTTGTTTTCAGGGTTCGGGTTATTCGGTCAGTTTCGCTGTGGCTGCATTTCTGTGTGGCTACCAGTCCCGGCACCAGCCTGCGTTGCCCAGCGGCGTGTTGTCGCCGATGGCCGCGCCCTGCCACGCGCCGCCCTCCATGATCATGTTTTTCGACACCAGGTTCATGGTGACTATCGTTTTTACATGCCCGTCGCAAAACGCCACATTGGTCTGCCGCCCGGTCAGCAGGGGGTTGATAACGCCGGATGCCGCGCTCGCGTCCGCGCCGCTGGCGGGGGCCACATTGCCCGTGCCGATCTGATGCGATCCCCACACCGCCGTAGAGGTGACGCTCAGGGCATTGGTGTAGAAGATGGGCGGGCGGCACAGTTGATTGCCGTCCATGATGAGGTAGGTCTCGGCGGGCTTTGTCAACTGCGCCTGCGTCGCGGGGCGGGCATACGACTGATCGTTGAACGGAAAATAGGCGTTGGACAGATTGTTATACCCGGTACACAGAATGGTCGTGCCGACCCCGCCCAGCCCGTAGATGTTGTAGGCATACGTGTTCTTGATGTTCTGGATGCTGCGGCCAAACTGCGCTTTGGTGGAGGGACACGCCCACACGCCCGACAGACCGCCCGTAGTCGGGTCCACGCCGTTTTTGATGTACGGCCCGACAAGGTTGTTATACAGGGATACCAGGTCGAAAGCCGATGTGCCGGCAGGAACGCCATTGCAGGTCGGGGGCGTGTTGGCCGTATTGCGCGATCCGGCATTGCCTGTCCAGGGCGGCAGTTCCTCGTCGAAATCCTGCGTGTACATCAGGAAGCCCGTGCTGATCTGCTTGAGGTTGCTGGAACACGACACCTTGCGGGCCTGTTCGCGGGCGCGGGCAAAAACGGGAAAGAGGATGGCGGCGAGAATGGCTATGATGGCGATGACGACGAGCAATTCGATGAGGGTAAACGCATGACGCTTGGACATTGGTACAACGTTCCTTCCAGAACAGGCGCGGACAGTGGAAAGGGCAGGCGGCACGGCGTTGCCAGGTCGGAAAGACAGCGATGTCGAGAGGGTGACGGCAGGGTCAGAAGAAGGCCGAGCAAACCACGCTGTTCGCTCAAAGGAGTCCTGTTCGCCACGAAAGCGCTTCCCCTGCCACACAGCAGAGAGTATAACAGCGAACCGGACAAAAATCAAGTGCATTTTTGGATTTTAGGACAGAATAGATAGGTTTGGAACGAAATCAAACAGTTCCACATCATATAACTATTCGGCAGAAGGCAATCTGAACCCAACAGTGACTACGATTGCCGCCGAAATTGCTTGAAGGTCTTTTGCAGACAGCACACCCAGATGGTTTACAAAGCGGTTCGTAGAAACAGAGCGGATTTGAAAAGCGTCTGCCGCAGAACGCTTTGCCAGACCGTTCGATTCATTCGGTTCCAGGCAGGTCATCCAGGGGAATGTTGCATAACGGTCTTTCCAATCGGTGACGGGAACAATCACGCGCAGGTTCAATCGGCCTATGCTATCCGGGTTTAGCACTATAGCAGGACGTGTTTTTCCGATTTCATCGCCCTCGGTCGGATCAAGACGGACACGCCACACTTCGCCGCGTTCAGGAATCAGCATCAACGTCATCCTCACAAAACGGCTCACCGTCCAGAGCGGTGAACGCAGTCAATTCGCGTTCCCCAGGGGGAAGGGCAAGGTCGGCATTGTACAGTGGGGCCGCGTCCTCTGCGGCCCTTCTCAAGTACGGTTCGCGCTCTTCGGGCGACAGGCGCAACAGTTCCGTGGCGCTTAGATAGCGCGGCAAACTGCTGTCCAGCAGATGCAGCGCATACGCGGACACATCCGCCCCATGCCGCTCCGCTTCTGTCTGCAATCGGGATTCAAGTTCCGGCGTCAATTCGATATTCATTGCGAATGTCCTTGCGACCTTCCCTGCCGTGACTGCACGTATCATCAGCCTTCCAGCAGGAGGCTTTCGGGGTCTTCGAGCAGTTCCTTGACGCGCACCAGGAAGCGCACGGCCTCGCCGCCGTCCACGATGCGGTGATCGTAGCTCAGGGCCAGGTACATCATGGGACGAATGACCACCTGACCGCTAAGCGCCATCGGGCGTTCCTCGATCTTGTGCATTCCCAGGATGCCCACCTGCGGGGCGTTCAGGATCGGCGTAGACATCAGGCTGCCGTACACGCCGCCGTTCGTGATCGTGAACGTGCCGCCCGTGAGTTCCGCAATCGTCAGCGTATTGGCGCGCGCCTTGCCCGCCACATCGCCGATGGCCTTTTCAATGCCCGCGAACGTCAGCTTATCCGCGTTCCGCACGACGGGAACCACAAGGCCCCTGTCCGTGCCGACCGCGATGCCGATGTCGTAATACTGCTTTTTGATGATGTCGTCGCCGTTGATCTCGGCGTTCAGGTAGGGGAACGCTTTCAGGCCGCCGATGACCGCTTTGGTAAAGAACGACATGAAGCCCAGGCCCACGCCGTGCTTTTCCTTGAAGCTGTCCTTGCGGCGCTTGCGGATCTCCATGATGGCCGTCATGTCCACTTCGTTGAAGGTGGTCAGCATGGCCGCGTTGTGCTGGCCCTCGACCAGATGGCGCGCGATGGTTTTACGCAGGCGCGACATGGGTTCCACGACCTCGCGCCGTTCGTCGGAGAGCAGAGGGTTCGTGACGGAAGGAGCGGGCTTTTTGTCGCCGCCCTGCCCGTTGCCGCCGACACCCGCGCGCTGCTCCGGTACAGTCGCGCCATTGCCGCCCGTTGCAGCAATGGAGGGCGCGGAGGGTGCAGGCACGGCAGGCGCGGAAGTGGGGGACGCGCCGGAACTGACGACAGCATTGAATGTTGCCACATGGTTCTGCACGTCGTCTTTGGTCACCTGCCCGCCCGGCCCGGTTCCCCGCACCTCGGACGCCTTTAACCCATGCACTTCCAGCATTCGGGCGGCAGTCGGCGTGACGCGGGCATACGCGTCGGCGTTCGTCTCGACCGCAGACGCAGACGGCGTTTCCACCATAACGCGCGGCGGGGTCGAAACAAGGGAAGGGGTCGCGGTCGCGCCCGTGTTGGGGATCAGTTCCGCGCCGGGCAGGCCATTCAGGGACGCGCCCTCGGCCACGGTTCCCAGCACGTCGTTGATGCCCACGACCTCGCCGGTGTGGCGCAGAATGGCCTCCAGAACGCCCGCCTTGCCCGCCTGCACGGTCACGTTGACCTTGTCGGTCTCCAGTTCCACGACATCTTCGTCGGCGCTGACCGCCTCGCCCGGCTGCTTGTACCAGCGCCCTACGGTCGCTTCCACAACGGACTCTCCACTCGACGGCACACGGATCTCCACAGCCATGACACACTCCAATTTCAATTCATCTTCAATTCATCTTCAACTCATTGTCTCAAAATCGTATCGGAAAGCCCATCATTTTGCGGCGATTTCCTCAAGAGGCGCAGGGCGTTCGGCCCGCGGCTCGGCGACGGGCGGAATGCCTTCCAGAGCGCTGTTGAGCAGGCGGGCCTGCTCGACGCCATGCCACAGCTTGGAGCCTTCGGCGGGGCTGGCGGAGGCGGGACGGCCCCGATAAAGGAGGGTTCCCATCCAGTCCACGTCTTCGCGCAGGCGCATCGCCATGTACGTCCACGCGCCCATGTTGCGCGGTTCTTCCTGCATCCAGACGATCTCGCGCAGGTTCGGATAGCCCGCGATCACATCGCGCACCTCGCGCTCCGGGAACGGGTACAGCTCCTCGATGCGGACGGCGGCCACGCCCCGCGCCGCTTCCCATTCGGGCCGCAGGTCTTTGTTCGCCGGCGCCTTATAAATCAGATCCAGGTAAACTTTGCCGCTGCACAGGATCAGGCGCGTTACCTGGGCGGGGTCGGCCTGGGCGCGTTCGTCATTAAGGACAGGCTGAAACGTGCCTGCTGTCAGGTCGGACAGGGACGAACTTGCGGCCTGAGCGCGCAGCAGGCTCTTGGGCGTCATCACGATCAGCGGGCGCGGCTCGGTTTTGAGCAGCAGGGCCTGTCGGCGCAGCAGATGGAAATACTGCGCGGGCGTGGTGCAGTTGCACACGCGCAGGTTGTCCTCGGCGCACAACTGCAAATAGCGTTCCAGGCGCGCGCTGGAATGTTCCGGCCCTTGCCCCTCGTAGCCGTGCGGGAGCAGCATCACCACGGACGGAGCCAGCCGCCACTTGGTCAGGCTCGCGCTGAGAAACTGATCCATGATGATCTGCGCGCCATTGGCAAAGTCGCCAAACTGCGCCTCCCATAACACAAGTGTTTCGGGAGCGTGTATCGAGTACCCGTACTCAAAGCCCAGCGCGGCCTGCTCGGAAAGCGGGCTGTTATGGATGTCGAAGGCGGCGCGGGCCTGGGGCAGGGTCTGCAAACCCACAAAACGCGCGTCGTCGTTGATGTCGTGCAGGACGGCGTGACGGTGCGAGAACGTGCCGCGCTCGGTATCCTGCCCGGTCAGGCGGATGGGCGTGCCGTCGGCGAGAATGGACGCGAAGGCGAGGGCTTCAGCGTGGCCCCACAGGACGCCATCGGTCTTGCCCAGGCCGTCTCGCCGACCTTGCAGGGTGCGGCGATTGAATTTGTCGTTGGGTTCAAACCCGTCGGGGATTTTGTACAGCGCGTCGTTGTAGGCCATCAGCTTGTCGCCCTCGACCGCTGTTTCCTCGTAGCGCGTGCCGCCGCGCAGAGCGCCGGGGTCCAATTCCAAATGCGCGCTCGCCTCGTAGGGGCTGTTCCAGGCCGCATCCAGACGCGTATTCACTTCCTTGAGCATCTCCAGCGCCTGGGCCTCCGTAACGACGCCCTGCTGTTCCAGTGTCTGCGCCCACAACACGCGCAGGCGGGGATGGGCTGCGACCTGCGCGTACATCTCCGGCTGCGTCAGTTCGGGTTCCTCGGCCTCGTTGTGGCCGTAGCGCCGATACCCGATCAGGTCAATCAGGAAATCCTTGCCGAACTTAAAGCGATAGTCGTGCGCCATGCGGGCCGCAGCGATGCAGGCAATCGGATCATCGGCGTTGACATGCACGATGGGGATTTCAAAGCCTTTGGCGATGTCGCTGGCGTACTGCGTACTGCGTCCTTCGCCGGGAAGCGTGGTAAAGCCGATCTGATTGTTGCTGATAATATGCAGGGTCCCGCCCGTGGAGTACCCGGCCAGACTGGACATGTTCAGGGTTTCCGGCACGACGCCCTGGCCCGGAAAAGCTGCATCGCCGTGAATTAGAACGGCAAGGGAGGCGTGAGTATCGCGGCGCGGACGGCCCGCTTGAGTACGATCCTCCTGCGCGGCGCGGGCATGGCCCTCTACGACCGGGTTGACGAACTCCAGGTGGCTGGGGTTGGGGACGAGCGTGATCGGCATCTCGGCGACCCCCGCTTCCTTAAAGCGGCGGCGATAGCCCAGATGGTACTTGACATCGCCCGAATAGCCCTGCGTGCCTTTGCCCGACACGCTGCTGCTGTCGTCGCCCCGCGTCGTTGCTTTGAAGCCTTCGAGCAGGGCGTCGTAAGATTTGCCCAGCACATGCGCCAAAACGTTCAGGCGTCCCCGATGCGCCATGCCCATGATCACCTCGCGTGTGCCGGCCACAGCGGCGCGGTGGATGATCTCGTCAAGCATGGGAACCAGCATATCGGTTCCTTCAATAGAAAAGCGCTTTTCCGCAGGCAGGCGCTTGTGGATGCTCTGCTCGAAGGCGTCCACTTCGGTCAGGCGCTGCAATAGTTCTCGCCGGGTGCGGTCGTCGAAACCTTCAAAGTAGCGCCCGCTGTCCGCTGCTTCGCGCAGCCAGTAGCGCTCTTCGTTGGTCTGGATATGCTCGTCGTCGTAGCCGATGCTGCCCGTATAGATCTGGCGCAGGCGGTTGATGGCGTCCAGCGCGTTCGCGGTCTGCTCCTTCAGGGGTGAGCCGACGACGACATCGGACGGCAGGCCGGCCAGATCGGCTTCGGTCAGGCCATGCGCGCTGAGTTCCAGGCGCGGGTCGTCGGGGTGCGACAGGCCCAGCGGGTCCACGTTCGCCATGAGGTGTCCGCGCTGCCGTATCAGCCGCGACAGCCGCGCCGCCGCCGTGGTCTTGCGCACCAGTTCCGCCACCTGGGCGGGCGAGGACAGCAGGCCGGAAGCAGGAGCATCGCTCTCTGATTCGTGCCGGCTGTGTCCATTGCGCGACGCGGGCGTCATTGCCATAGCATAAACGTCGAAAAAGGCGCGGGTATCGGCATCTACGGCGTTCGGGCTTTCGCGGTAACGGTCGTAGAGTTCCTCGACGTAGGCCGTGTTGGGGCCTGAAAAAAGGTTTAATTCGCTCATAATGTTACCAAATAGTGCGGGGATGTGTACAAAATATATTCGGCGCTGAATAGAAGTGTCCCAGGACACAGTTGCTGTTATCATACCGCCAATGCAGCGCCGATGTCAAGAAAACGGCAGCCGGGCGCGGCGGCTACCATGCCCGCGCCTTTTTGCGCCGCCATTTTGACAAATTATTTTCCGAGTTGCTTTCGGCCCTTTCCGACAAATGCGCGGGGTATACTTTGCAAGGTATTGTAAGGTATTCACCGTGACTATCGGTTATCACTTTGGCGTACTGCCGAGAGATGTTCCCTGTGTCTGCACGGGGCGGAACGCAGGGAAGCGCGCATCAGCCCGAACGGTCACGTAAGATAAAATTTATAGCTGAAACTCATGGACATAATTCATTGCGGGAGAATGTGGGAGAACAAGACGGATGAGTAAGACAGGACACAACGCGACTCTGGGCGGCGGGGGCTTTCATCACCTCGCGCTGCGCGCTTACGACTTTGACAAAACCGTAGATTTTTATACGAATGGCCTGGGATTCACCAAAAAGCTGACCTGGGGCGAGGACGGGCGGGGACGGGGCGACGCAGACAGCCGCGCCGTGATGCTGGACACGGGCGACGGCAACTATCTGGAAGTGTTCGCGGGCGGCACGCGTCCGGGCAGCGAGGTTCCCGAAGGCGCGCTGTTCCACTTCGCGCTGCGTACCGACGATGTGGATGCCGCCCTGGAACGCGCCCGCGCGCATGGCGCGACCGTGACCGTGGAACCCAAGACCGTCGCCCCGCCCCACGCCGAACGCCCGATTGAGTTCCGCATCGCGTTCGTCAAAGGCTTCGACGGCGAGGTGATCGAGTTCTTTTACAATCCTGAGTTGTAAATCGTTTGTTGTGAGTTGTGAGCCGTAAGTCGTAAGTTGTTTGTCGGGGCGCTGCCTGCCTGAATGTTGAAACAAATATCAAAACATTGACCATAACCATGACCATAACCATAGGAGCCGAAATCATGCGAACTTTGGGCGCACTGTCGCGAGCCATTCGCCTCGTCCGTGCCGAAACCTCGTTTCTTCACAAACCGTTCTCCCATAACTCTCTTAACGCGAGTGTAAGGCGCACTGCGCGGCAAGCCTCTGCGGGCTTGCTGCTCGGCATGACAGCGGGCGGCGCACACGCGCAGGTGACGCATCGCGCCTCCCTTTCAGGCGACCACACCATCGCGCGGCTGGCAAAGCCTTCCGCAAAGCGCGCAAGTGACAGGAAGAGCAAGGCCGGGGCAGGAAAAATGATCGTTTACATCGGCACGTTTACAAACACCACCAGCAAGGGCATCTACATCTACAACATGGATGTGGCGACCGGGCAGTTGACCCCGGCGGGCGTCGGCCCCCAGACCAGAGATCCCTCGTTTCTGGCTGTCGCGCCCAGCCACAAGTATCTCTATGCCGTCAATGAGATCAGCGATTACGAGGGCAAGCCGACCGGGGCCGTGAGCGCGTTCGCCATCGCACCCAAAACCGGCGCACTGACCCTGCTCAATCAGCAGTCATCTATGGGAACGGGGCCGTGCTTTGTGTCCCTGGACGCCAAAGGCAAAAACGCCCTTGTCGCCAACTATGCGGGCGGCAGCATCGCCTGCCTGCCCATCGGCGCGGACGGCAGTTTGAAGCCGGCAAGCGCGAGCATTCAGCATCAGGGGGCGGGAGCCGACCCGGTCAAGCAGACCGGCCCGCACGCGCACAGCATCAACCTGGACGCCGCCAACCACTACGCGTTCGCCGCTGACCTGGGCCTGGACAAGATATTCGTGTACCGCTTCGACGCCAGCAAAGGTACGCTGACACCCGGCGCGACGCCCTACGCGTCTACGGCTCCCGTAAGCGGCCCGCGCCATTTCGCGTTCGGGGCGGGCGGGCATTACGCTTATGTCATCAATGAACTGAACAGCACCGTAACGGCCTTTCAATATCAGAGCGGGCAGGGCGTCCTCAAGGAGATACAAACGATTTCCACGCTGCCCGAAGGCTACACAGACCCTAATTCGGGCGCGCAGATCGTGGTACACCCGTCCGGCAAATTCCTGTACGCCTCCAACCGGGGCCACAACAGCATCGTGATCTATGCCATTGACGGTGACACGGGGATGTTGCGGCTTGTCGGGCATGAGTCCACGCAGGGCAAAACGCCGCGCAACTTCGAGATAGACCCGACCGGCGCGTACCTGCTCGCCGCCAATCAGGACACGGACAACGTCGTCGTGTTTCGCGTGGACGCGCAAACCGGCAAGCTGACGCCGACCGGCCAGACGCTCGACATCCCCCGGCCCGTGTGCGTCAAATTCCTGCCGGTCTCACGCTGATAAATCTGCACACATCGCGCAGCATCAGCAAAACTGGTATTTCAGCATAAACAGCAAGCCCGTTATCCGCCTCATCAACGCCCCCTCTTGTGGTACAACAATTTGCGCCACAATATCCGCTCTGCACCCCTGCGATGCAGATGATAAAGATGTTGATGAGGCAAATACAAAACGTGTGCAGATGCGAACGCCTGATGCGTTACTTTTCTTTACAGGTCTTTACAGGTTCGCATTTGTAAGAACCGCCGGTAAGAAATAGCAGGAGACAGGGACATCCATAGGTCATGCAGCCTGTCCCTAATTGAAAGCGCCACCCATGAGTTTATCTATGTCCGCTCCTGAAAGCGACGTCGCGGCCCTGATCCGCGCGCAACAACTTGTCGAGTCAGAGCCGGACAGCGTCCAGGCGCATTTTGAACACGCCCTGGCCCTATGCCGCGTCAGCCAGTGGGAACAGGCCGTTGGAGCGTGGCGGGACGTGACTCGCCTGGAACCCGGCAACGCGTTCGCGTACATCAATAGGGGCGTCGTCCATCTGGAACTGGCGCAGTGGGCGCAGGCGGAACAGGCGTTTCGGCAGGCCCTGTATCTTCAGCCGCACCAGCCCGCCGCGCACTACGGGTTGGGCGCGGCCTGCGCGCAGCAGGGCCAGATGGAAGCGGCGCGGGCGGCGTGGGGGCAGACACTCCATTTGTCCCCCGACCATGCGGAGGCGCAGGCCGCACTGGACGAACTGAACCTGCTGGCGCAGGAAGAGGCCCTGCCCCCCGTCGAGTGCGTCATCACCTCGCAAATCAATTTGCAGCCGCCTTCCTCCGCGCAAACGCCTGTAGCTCCACAGCCGCCCGCCCGCGCTGAGTCGTCTGTTTCCTTAGACGCGCCCGACGCGGCATCGCGGGAGGAAAAGCCTGCCGCTGCCGCCGCGCAGTCACAGCGCATTAAACTTCCGCAGTTCAACGGTCCCAACCTGACCTCCATCGCCGATATGGTGATGGCCGCGCAGCACACTCCACGCTCCGACGGCGCAGTCCACAATGCTGCGGAAGCGTCCGACGAGTCGGGCAGCATCGCGCCCACCCTGCGCCTGGACACCAAAGAGATTCGCGCCGCGCACAGCCGTCTGCGCGCCGCGAGCCTGCCATTATCGCCGCGCCGCGCCAAGGGTCGCGTCCTGCTGGGTACGGGCCTGGCCTGCATAGTCGGGCTGCTGGTCTGGGCTGCGCAGAGACCGCGAACTCCCGCCGAAAACACGGATGCGAACGCGCGTATGACGCTCGCCGCGCTGCCCGTGACCTCTATCGGCCCGACAATACTGCCGGACACCCCTGCCCCGTCTATGTCTCTCGTACCGCCAAAGCCTTCGCCTGCGTCCATTTCAGAGACAGAACGAGCGGCAGCGCGCGAGCAGGATCAGACCGCTGCCCGGCAGACCGCAACGGCAGGTACGCAGGCCCACGACGCGACGACCGCCCCCCGTATTGCGCCGGCCCATCCTGCAGCAATGCGCCATCACCACGCGCAAACAGTCGCCGAGGACACAGAAGCGTCACACCCCGCTGTCAGCCGTCCTGCTCGTGTTCAGCAAGCTCATGCTCAGCAAGTTCGTGCTGCGGCGACCGGTTCCGCCGACATCCCCCGTTCCCGGCAGCAAAACTCCACGCGGACGAGACAAGCCGCCACTGTGCATCACAGGCGCAATGGAGGAGACGGGGAAGAAGATACGTTCGCCGCGCACACAACTCCGGCCCATTCCGTCAACGGGGATGAGTGGACGGACAAACTGCCGCAATAGATATTGCGCTTCCAAGTCGAAGTTGACTTCTCATTCCGCCCGTCTGAAACTTGGATGAGAAAGCCACACTGGGGAAAGTCATGTCAGAAAAATCTAACCAGTCAATGTTCCGCTCGCAGGGACACAGAGTAACGTTACGCGCTCTGCCGTCTATTTTGGGTCTCAAAGCGCCTTCGGGCCGTCCGGCGCGGCGCGGATTTGCGGGCGTCTTGCCGGGGGCAGCCCTGCTCGCCGTCCTGACAGGCGGCGTTGTTCCCGCCCCGGCTCGCGCGCAGGACGCTGCCTCGGCGTCGCAGCCGCCCTCCCTGCTGCGCCTGCGCGCCCCCGCTGCCCTGCAAGGCCAATATGTTTACTGGTTCACGAATGCGGATCGCGACATGTCGGCGCGGCTGCCGCTGCCCGCATCCGGCGCGGACGGCGCATTGACCCTGCCGATCCCTCTGGATTTTCGACAGCCCGGCGCACTCGTGAACGTGCTGGATGTCCGGCGCGGCCTGATCGCCCGCCTGCCCGCCACAAACGCAGGCACGGTCGAGACGGGCGGCGCTGCCGTCCCTGCCGTCCCTGTCGGCCCCAATCTGCTGCAAAACGGCGACTTTACGCAGGGCGCGGAGGGCTGGAACCCGGAACTCAGCGCGGGCAAGGCGAGCGGCACGTTCGCGGTTTCTCCCGATGCGCCTCCACCCGGCATTGCGGGCAAAGCCGCGCGCTTGAGCCTGGACGCCATTGACAAAGAGGCGTGGCATTCCCAATTTGTGCATTACGGGCTTGCGCTGACCGAGGGCCAGCCATATACGCTCACTTTCTGGGCCAAAGCGGGGCGTGACCGTCCGATCAATGTGCTGGCCGCGCTGGATCATGGAAATTATCACACTGTAGGCCTGAGCCAGCGTCTTGCCCTCGGCCCGCAATGGCGCAAATATGTGGCAGCCTTCACCGCCACGGACACACAGGGGGGCAGCCGCATCACGTTCGTGCTGGGCGACGCGCTGGGAACCGTAGACCTGGCAGGCGTCACGCTTCAGCAGGGCGTGTACGCGCATCCGCTCGGCGACAACATACTGCAAAACACCGCCCTTGCCGCAGGACTCGCGCACTGGGCGACGCTTAACCAGACCCCGCCCGCGACCGGCAGCCTCCAGTCTCTGCCCACTTCGCTTCCGTCCGGCGCAGAGGGCAACGCCCTGCGCCTGCAAACCCTCACCGTCGGCGCTGCGCGTGAGGATTTGCAGTTCGGGCAGGAGGGTATAAACCTTGAGCCGAACGCGCTGCACACCCTGTCGCTGTGGGCCAGAGCCGACAAAAGCCGCATCATCAGCGTCCATACCGACAAGGTCACAGGCGAGTATTATCAGACCGGGCTGAACGCGTGGCTGACGCTGACACCGCAATGGAGGCGTTACGATCTGGCGTTTACGCCGTCCGACACGCGGGGTGAGGGGCATCGCCTGGTGTTCATGGCGGGAGATGCGGTCGGGAATGTGGACATTGCGGGGCTTACCCTCCGGCAGGGCGGAAACGTTCCTTCCGCCGCGCCGACTGCCCTGCTGCTGACCTCGGACGCGTTTACGGTCGCTTACAAAGCCGTACAGGGCGAAGCGCAGGCGGGTGAAGGACGGGGCGGCGCGCAGGCGCACCGTTCTCATCCGCTTGTCGGCACATGGCAGAGTTTCCACAAGGACGTGGGCCTGACCGGGAAAGAATACCAGCGGTATCGCTTTGTGTTCGACGCGAGCGGCAAAGGCTCGCAGCAGGTGACAAGCCTGACCGAAAACGTGGACGCGCCGCCCAAATCGCAGCAGACCGAAACGTTCAAGTGGCAGTTGATCGAGGGCGGGCCGCATGTCAGCATCGGCGCGAACGTTTACACCTGGACGATTGAAAAGGACGGCGACCGGCAGAAACTGACGCTGAAAAACTACGAGGGCAAAACCTACATCTTGTTCCGTCAGTAACCTCGTTGAGGATAATTCGGACCGAGGGTAAGGCCCGCATTCGGATGCGGGCCTCACATAGCAAACGCCTGTGCGAGCCACTGCCGCACTTCCTCGGCGCGGTAGCTTTTCTGCACTTTGACGTGCAGGATGGGGATGCCCGCCGCGCCAAGCGCGCGGTCAACGAACTCATCGCGCCGCTGCCGATCCGGGCGGTCATGCCGCCCTTGTCGCCGTTGACTATGATGCAGCCAACGGCAACAGTCTTGTTTTTATCCCCCACAGGTATACGTGACTGCCTGTACGGTTGTTCTACTGCCTGCCAACTTTGCACTTGTGGCACGAGGCAAAAATGTTGTATCCTAGATGTGAAGCGTGTGCTGCGACTACAAGACACCGCATCGTCACGCTGCACCTGCGACAACGTTTTGAATAGCTAGGAGTGAACTGTCCTTCCGCGCCGCCAAAATGCGGATGCCTTACATCTGACATCTCCAATGAGAAAGTCACGACGGCTGGAATGTCGGGCAGGATAGCGGGTACATCAAAGCATGTATACTGAAAGGTTTGACAAATATGAGACTGCAAAGCACGTTTTGTAAAACATGTGTGGCGGCGTTGACGCTGGCCGGCGCATTGACCCCGCTGGGCATGGCCCGCGCGCAGGGCGGCGGTATGGCTCCGCCGTTCGCGGGCGGCATGAAGCCCCCGACCCTGGCCGAAGCCCTGAAGATGGCCCCGATGCAGGACAAGAGCCTGATGCCGCTGGCGAAGTCTGCCGATATGGCGGAAGCGAAAATGAAGAAAGCGCCCAAAGACATGGCAGCGAAAAAAGCCTTTGTGGACGCCGAGTACAAGCTGGGACACGCTGCCGAATATGACAGCGCCTCGCTGATGCCCTCCGTCAAGTACCGGGCCTCGCTCGCCGCCTACAACAAGGCGCTGGCCGTAGACCCCAAGCACCAGCCCAGCCTGATGGAAAAGCAGAAGATCGTGGACATCTACAAGAGTATGCCGGGCGGCGTTCCGACCAAGTAGCAGCGCTTGTGCGGGCAGGTAGCCTGTCTTGAACTCGGATTACACGAACTTATAAGATGGACAGGATTAACGTCGCGTCACATCCTGTTCATCCGCTAATCCGCGTAATCCGAGTTCAAGACAGGAACAAATGATGCGGCATGGACAGGCGCAAGAACACAGGTGGCGACCAATGGTTGATTCAAGAGGCCGAGTAGTGAACGCGCCCACATCGTGGATGCGCCGAGTAGTGGGTATGGCAAGCGTTGCCGCGCTGTGCGCGAACGGACTGGCGGCAGAGTGTCGGGGGTGGGCGCAGGATGCCCCGCCTCCCGCCGTTCCCACCGTCCCGCCTGCGCCTCAGGATAAAATGCTGCCCGTTAAGGTCACGGTTGCAACGGACAAAAAAGTGTATGCCGTGGGCGACACCATCACGTTCACGCTGACCGTAAAGAACGGCACGAAGCAGGCGCTTCCCCTGCGGTTTTCCAGCGGACAGCGCTACGATTTCAAGCTGTTCGATGCCAAAATCCCGGCGGGAGCCAGACCCGATACCGGCAAACCCCTGTGGCAATGGTCACGCGGACGCATGTTTACCATGATGATCGCGTCGGAAAAACTGGAACCGGGCAAAACACTCACGTTCAGCGACAAGTATGAGTTCAAGGCCATGCCTGGTCAAACAATCAAACTTCTCGCTGCCGGAAAGTACACGCTTGTCGGCATACTGACCACGATGGGCGCGGCCCCGCAGCCTTCCGCCACAACCACGCTTGAAATCAAGTAGTTACCGAGTGCCGCAATGCCTTGAGAAACCCCATCCCGGCGAGCGGATAAGGAGCGGCGCGCAAAGTGATTGCTACACAGACTGCTGCACAGAATGCCGTAAGGAACACAGAGGAACAAAGAGCGGGGAAACAGAGACTGCCTGCGGCTTTCGGGCTGATGCTGGCGATTTTTGCCCTCTGCCCGCTTGCCGTCCACGCCGCGCCCCGCAAAGACTTCTCACCGAGAAAAGGCTTCCAACAAGAGGCGCTTCATCAACAAGTGTCTCCTCATGAAATCTTCTATGAGGTGAACCTGCGCGCTATTTCGGAGGAGGGGAACCTGCGGGGCGCGGAGGCGAGGCTGCCTGCCATTCGCCGCCTCGGCGCTACCGTCGTCTGGCTGATGCCTGTCTACCCCGTCGGGCAGGTGCGTTCTGCGGGTGGCCTGGGGTCGCCCTATTCTGTGGCGGATTATACCCGTGTCAATCCTGAATTCGGCGATCTGAGCGATTTGCAGCGTTTCGTAAAGCGCGCGCACACCCTCGGACTGACCGTAATTCTCGACTGGGTCGCCAACCACACTGCCTGGGACAATCCGTGGCTGACGGAGCATAAGGACTGGTATCGGCAGGACGCGGCGGGGAACGTGATTATTCCGCCCTCAACGGGGTGGCAGGACGTGGCGCAGCTTGACCACAACAATACCGCCCTGCGCGCCGAGATGATCCGCAGCATGGAGTTCTGGCTCGACAAGGCGGATGTGGATGGTTTTCGCTGTGACGCCGCCGATTTTGTTCCCCTCGCTTTCTGGCAGCCGGTAATCGCCGCCGCGCGCGCTCATTCCTCCAAAAAGCTGCTTCTGCTTGCCGAAGGAACCCGACCGGATCACTACCAGGCGGGATTCGATTACTTGTATGCCTGGGACTTTTGCACCGCCCTGAAAGAGGTCATCGGGGGCGGCAAGCCCGCCTCGCGTCTGCGCGACACGCTGGCAAAGGAACGCGGCAGACCCCTGATGCACTACGCCACCAACCATGACGAGAGCGTAAGCGCCTCGGCGGTGTCTTTGTACGGCGGCAGCGAGGGCGCTTATGCGGCCTTTGCCCTGGCCGCCCTGTATGGCGGCAATCCTCTGGTGTACGATGGCGAGGAGATCGCCTGGCCGCAGGCCGTCCCGATGTTCACGCGCTCCCTGCTGGACTGGCATACCGGTCAGGCAGCCGCGCGCCAATATACCGCTCTGCTCCGCATGATAAATACCCATGAGGCGCTAAGGCGGGGAGAACTAAGCGAGTTCGGAAACGACGACGTGATCGCCTTTACGAGAAAGCTTGGCAGGGAAGCCTTTACGATCCTTGTGAACCTGCGGAAGACGCCGACAAGCCTGCACCTCCCCTCCGGCAAACAAGACCTCGTCGCGCTCGGCCCCTTCGAGGTGCGTATCCTGCCTTCCAGGTAGAGGCAGGTTTGTCTGCGAAACTTGCCGATGGCCGTTTCAGCCTCCCACCGCCCAATCCAGCCCTGTGTAGCGGCGGTAGCCGTAGCAGCGGGCGATGTGGATGTAGCGGACGGGCGCAGCATAGGTGGGACGCTGCCAGACGGGGTAGGGCGGGTCCCACTCGACGCGCTCGAACACGGCCCGCAAGTCCTGATCGTCGGCCTCGCCGTCGTTGAGGAACACGGCGTCCTCGCCCAGATGCGGTTTTAGCTGCGCGATGTGGGCCGCATACATCGTCAGCCGCCAGTGAAGAAACAAGTCATAGGTCGGTGGATGATCGGGCAGATAAAACGCCATCAAGGCGCAGTATTGATACCCGTTGCCCGCCACAAACACCCTGCGCCCGCCCCGTTCCATCTCGCCGCGCACCTGCTGCACATGCGCGGCCAGTCCGCTCCACCCCGTTAGCTGCGTGGTAATGTCGTCACCGGGCCGAAACCGGATGCCCACGCCCTGCCTCAAAGCGGGCCAGATGAGCAGCAACGTGAGCAGCGCGCTTGTGCCGGCGACAGCGGCGACGCGAGAGGAAAAAGGAGAAAGGAGAAAGGAAAAAGGTAATGCACTGGCTCTTTTTCGCTCCGTTATTTCTTGTTCCGTATTTGACACATCTTCGAGTTCGCCCGCCCCTTTTTCCTTTTTCCTTTTTCCTTTTTCCTGCCTCTCCGCCATTATTCCCGCCCACAATATCGCAGGCGTAAGCCACGCGCAGGGCGCCCAGTTGGCCTGCACTTTGGCGCGCAGGGCCACCAGGCAGAAGAAGGCGAAGACGGGATAGCCGAAGCAGAACAGGAACAGGTACTTGGAGGCGAGCGCGTCCATTGAGGCAGAAGAAGGCTGTTGAAGTAAGGTTTGTTCAGAGGAAGGCTGCGCCGCGTCGAACGACGCCTGCGCCGCAGCATTGTTCCTATCTGTTTGCGCGGCTTGCTGTGTCTTGGAAGCGGTAAAACGCTGCCGAAACTGCCGGAGTGTAGGCATTGCCGCCGCCATGCTCGCCAGAAACAGGCCCGGCCCCAACAGCAGCGCCTGCGAGCCGATGAACTCGCCCAGGCGACTGATGGGCGTATTCTTAGTTTTATGGGCGAGGAACAGCAGATGTCCGAACGTCCACCAGTGATGGTGTGCATTCCACCAGAACGCGCCCGCATACAGAAGGAGCGCGATCACAAAGGCCGCATAGGGTTCCGGTCGCCATAGCCATCTGCGGTGCGGGGGCGAGCAGACGAGAAACAGAAGGGTGCAGGGCGCGATGAGCAGCATGGTATGCTTGCTCAGAAATCCCAGGCCCACGACGACGCCCGCGCCCATCCAGACCGCTTGCTGCTGTTTGGATGTGTCCCCAAACACGGCGCGTTCCAGAAACAACAGGGCTAAGGCCCAGAAGCAAACGAGCAGGGGGTCATACGTGGCGATCAGGCTGCCCACGGCCATCAGGGGCGTGGCCGCGAGAATAAGCGCGGCGATCCAGCCGGCGAACGCGCCGAACAGCCGCCGCGCCAGCAGCCAGCAGCATACAATCGTGCCGAGCGAAGCCGCCCAGATGCCCATGCGAACGCCGAACGCATTGGTTCCGAATACAAGCGTCGTCAGCCGGATCACGTACCCGACCATCGGCCCCTGATCGTAATAGCCCCACGCAAGCTGCCGCGACCAGTCCCAATAGTACGCCTCATCGGGCGCGAGTTCAAAGCGCGTCAGTTGTGTCAGGCGCAGCAGGGACGTGATTACGAGAAGCAGCAGGGCGTAACGGTCATAGCGTGAGCGGGAGGATGCGTTCGTATTTGCAGGCAAATTCATTCGACAGTTCATTTCAAAGTTGGTTTAATCAAAATTCCACCAAGTGACACATTCGTTCCGGGTGTTTTCAGCCCGCGCAAAATGCGTTCCCTGGTGGAATTAAAACAACGTTTTAGCGTCCGACGGTAAACAGAGCGTCCGGCAGGCCCTGATTGATCTTGACGTTGTCAATCGTCGTGATGGCCGCGCTCACGCCCTCGGCGTTCTTCACCTCGACCTGCGAGGGCAGCCACACGCCCGATACGGCTTCTTTGGCATCCTGGTAATAAAAAGTGGCTTTCAGCTTGCCCTCGGAGCCGTACCATTCGCGCTTGACCGTGACTTTCGTATGCGGGTCGAACCACACGCGATAGTGCGAACCGCCCGACGCGCCTTTGTAGGTAAGATCGAAGACGGGCGTGGACTGGCCTTCCAGTGTGTCGTGGCGGACGAATTTGGCCTGCATGTAGTCCAGCGTGGCGGGCGCAAGCAGTCCGCCGTATTCCAGCAGGCTTTGGCGCTTGCCCGGCGAGTCCGTCAGGTCTTCCACCTTGCGGGACTGCAAGGGCGAGCGGAAACTGCGCAGCGGGCCATTCATGGTGATAGACGCCTTGATCAGCCCGCTGCCCGATATGCGTAATTTGTCCGGCTGTTTGTATTGGAGCGTTACGCGCTTGAGCAGGTCTTGAAACTGGTACGTGCGCTGAAAGTCCGATCCGATCTTTTCCAGTTCTTTCAGGTCGCATTTTTCTACATGAACACTGGCCTGCAAATCGTCTATGCGCGTGGTCATGTCCTGAATGCTCACCGTTTCGCCCGTCGCGCCATGCGCATCGGCGGCGCGCGCGGTCAGCGATATGAATGACGAACTGATCCCTGCCATGAGGACAAGGCCGACCACCCCCGCTCGCAGTGAACGTCCGATGATGGTGTCAACTGCGCTTTTTTTATGAAAAAGTTTTGTTCTTTTGTCCTTGATACGCTCCAACGCCCTGTTACGCATGATGATCCTTACTCCCAAACCCGATACGCAATGCAGCCCTGCACACGTTTGATTGACTGGCGACCTACTGGTCTGCTGTTTATCCGACAATACAAAAAAACAACCTGAAAACACGCCGAAATACACGTTTACAATGACCGCGCGGCACCGTGTCACGCTCGGATGCAAACCATCGTGCAGTATACTAGTAGCATTGGTCTGGGCGTTTGAGAATATTCCTTCTGTCCTGATGGACTCTTTCTGATGAACTCTTTAATGAGCATTATAATGAGCATTAGTAGACAGTACGCAGGATGCGCGCACAAACAGCGGCGCAGATGCAGTATAACGGAAATCTGCGCCCAAAGTCAAAGGCCATGCGCAATTTTGGGAGAGCAGTGAAAACAGCATCGTCTACGTTCCATATAAGTTTACAATTTGTAAAGTCTGCGTCAGCGCAAGCGGGCAAAGGGCGGCGTCTGCTCAGGATCAATCCGGCTGCGGTCTGCATGTTGGCGGCGCTTGCTTTTGCATCGGGCGCGCGGGGCGTATGGGCGGGTACACTCGCCCACAGGGGCGCGAGCGTCAAGCAGATACAAAAACTGAAATCCAAAATGCAGGCGCAGGAACCGTCCAGGACGCCCCTGATGCCGTGGGACGATCATCCGGGGCGTACTCCCGACGCGCTCGGCGGCTTCGCTATGACCAATATCTTTGAGCCGGACCAAAAACACGGGCTGGCCCTTGTGCAGCTTGTGCGCGGCGACGCGCGGCGCAAAGAGATCGCGCTCACGTTCGACGACGGGCCGCACCCGCAGTTCACGGGCCGGCTGCTCGACCTGCTGAAACAATTGAATGTCCGCGCCACGTTCTTTGTGGTCGGGCGCAAGGTGGACGACGCGCCGGACATGCTGGCGCGCATGGTACAGGAGGGGCATGAGGTCGGCAACCATACCTTCCATCATGTGAACCTGAAAACCCTGCCGCCCGGACTCGTGGAAAACGAGATCCGCCTGGACAACGACGCCATACGCCGCGCCTGCGGACACGAACCGATCTTCTTCCGCCCGCCGGGGGGACAGCGCAGCGGCGAGGTGCTGGAAATCGCGCATCGCCTGAACATGGCGACGATACTGTGGACGGACGACCCCGGCGATTACGCCAATCCGGGCGCGGACGTAATCGAGCAAAAATTACTCACGCACATCAAGCCCGGCGCAACGATTCTGCTGCACGATGGCGTAGAGCAAACGTATCAGATGTTACCCGACATGGTGGCGCGTCTGCGCCAGCAGGGGTACAAGTTTGTCACCGTTTCCGAGATGGTTCAGCATCTGGAGGCCGCGCGCCCTGGACATGTTCAATAATAGCGATAACAATAGCAGCAACGTTTCTAATACGAATACAGGCAATGACGCAGCGGGCGTGAACGCGGGAGCGGTTTCTGAGCCGCAGGATTTGCCGCGTCCTGCAGAAGCGGCGAGCGGTTTGCCCACGCTCTCCGACGACCTGAACGCCGCTGCCGACCGTCTGGCCGCGAGCGAACTGCTGGTTCCGGTCTTTTACGACGAGCGCAGGCGGCGCTGGCCGTGGGTGCGCCGCGCGTTCGTGACCCTGCTCGCGCTGAGCCTGCTGGCCGGGTTTGTGCTGGCCCTGAGCATCTTTGTGCTGCCTCTGATGCCGCATAATCCTCTGCCGCGCGCCGCCCGCGCCCCGGAATACGGCAATCAGGAACCCACGCTGACGCAGTACCAGCGTCATCTGTCGGAGTTTATTCACGGCCCTACGCCCGCGCATCCGCTCACGCATCCGCAGCGGCGTCAGCTTGGCGTCAAATTCGCCCGCGACAAGCAGCGTCTGGCCCTGCTCGACAGCAAACGGCAGCGCGACGAGGCCGAAGCCCGACGCAAGGCTGTGGCTTTCCTGCAATCGTGGCCCGCCCGCGCCGGATTGGAGCGGGGCAACCCGGCTGGCGTTACGCCGTTCGGCGTACCGTTTGGACAGGGAACAGGGAACAGGGAACAGGGAACAAAAAATGCGGCTGCCGGCTCTCCACGCATGGCGCACACTGCGGTATTGCCCCTCGCGCCCGTCGTGGCGGCGTTTTATGTGAATTGGGAAGAAACGTCGTGGGCTTCGGCGCAGCGGAACATGGAGCATCTCACGCACTTCATACCCGAATGGCTGCATCTCAAGCAGGGCGGGGCGGACGCGCTGAGTTCCGATCCGAAAATTCTGCCATTTCTGGATGCCCGCGACGACAAAGATAAGACCGAAGTACCTAATCTGGCGCACCGCAACAATGTGCCGATCCTCGCCCTGCTGAACAACTTCACGCGCCCCAAAAATCAGGAAGAGGGCGAGGGAAGCTGGGACACGAACGCGGTTCACGCTATCGTGTCCGATGCCGTTGCGCGCCAAAATGTCGCCTTGCGCCTGAAAACGTGGCTGACCGTCAACAACCTGCAAGGCGTCAACATAGACTTCGAGCAGGTAGCCCCGCAGGATAGAAACAACCTGACCCTATTCATGCAAGCCCTGTACGAGACCCTGCACCCTGTCGGCCTCCTCGTAACGCAGGATGTCGAGATGGAGGGTGAGGGCGAGGACACGCGCGCCTTGGCGCAGTGGAACGACTGGATCGTTCCCATGTTTTACGATCAGCACGAAGCGGGCAGCGAACCGGGGCCGGTCGCGGGCCTGGACTGGACGCGGCAGCATCTCGCAAGCCTGCTCAAAGGCATCCCGCCCCAAAAGATCGTGATGGGCGTGGATCAGGAAGGCTACGACTGGATCGCGGGACAGAAGGGCGCGGACTCGCTGCGCTATCAGAGCGCGGTCGTAGCGGCCAAAGAAAGCTACGATGGGCGGGGCCTGGACGGCGTGATACGCCTCGACCCGGTCAGCCTTAATCCCACCTTTACGTATGAGGATCAGGAAACCGGTGGCACGGGCAGTACGCGCCGCGACGCGCATACCGTATGGATGCTGGACGCCGTATCCGCGTACAATCAGCTTCGCGACGCCCAATCGCACCATCTCAGGGGGGCGGCGCTGTGGATGCTGGGCGCGGAAGACCCCAGCCTGTGGACGTTCTACGACCGCAGCGCGTGGAACACGGACTGGCAAAAGATAATTGCGGGCGGCGCGCTGGATACCATCTCGTACGGCGGAACCGGCGAAATCGACTTTACCGCCGAGGGCGAACTGCTGCAGCCCGTCGCCGACCCCTCTAATGGACGCCGCGACATCACGCTTGATCCCAAGACCGGCCTGATTACCGCCGAGTCGTACCAGTCGCGCCCGGTTCCGAATACGGCCACGCGCGAACTGCTGATCCCGTCGTCGTATGTGGTGCGCCGGTATGGCAGTCGGGTAG
This sequence comes from Chthonomonadaceae bacterium, assembly GCA_965277875.1. Taxonomy (GTDB): domain Bacteria; phylum Armatimonadota; class Chthonomonadetes; order Chthonomonadales; family Chthonomonadaceae; genus CAWFQB01. The sequence goes on from CBDIDV010000002.1 coordinate 5,884,787, forward strand.
GCAACCCCGACAAGCAGATTGTGCTGACGTTCGACGACGGCCCCGATCCGGTTTATACGCCGCAGATACTGGACACGCTGAAACAATACCATGTACCCGCCGTGTTCTTTGTCGTGGGCAAGCAGGCCGAGGCGTTCCCTGACCTTGTCCGCCGCATGTGGGACGAGGGCCACGAGATCGGCAATCATACGTGGGATCACAAGGACATGGCGCAGTTGTCGCCGGAGTTTCAGCGGCTGGAACTGTCGTCCACGGAGCGCGTGATACAGGCGCTGACCGGGCATAGCACGACGCTGTGGCGTCCACCGTATGGCAACGATGTAGAGCCGGCGACAGGAGCCGAGGTGCGCCCGCTTGACCTGGCCGCGCAGATGAACTACATCACGGTCGGGCAGAAGATAGACCCGCAGGACTGGAACATCTTCAAGCCCGTTCCGAACCGACCGGACACCAAGCAACTCAAAACGCCCCAGGACATCATCAACGGCGTCCTGACCGAAAAAGAGCAGGGCAGCATCGTCCTGCTGCACGATGCGGGCGGCGACCGCAGCCGCACCGTGGCCGCGCTTCCCGGCTTGATACAGCAGTTGAGGGCGCAGGGGTACACGTTCGTCAGCGTGGCGCAGCTTAGCGGTATCAAGCCCGTGCAGGGCGACATACGCTTTCGGCTGATGCCCGCCGTGACCGGCAAGGACATTTATCTTGTGGGCAGCGACCGGCTCACGTTCGAGGCCGCGTACATCTTTCAGCGCGTACTTTCCACCCTCTTCGCGCTGTCTATCGTGCTGGGCGTGTCGCGCATCTTCCTGTTCGTCGGGCTGGCGCTGATACAGCGCGGGCGGGAAAAGCGGCGCGTGTTTCCCATAGGCTACACGCCGTCCGTATCGGTCATTATCGCGGCCTACAACGAGGAAACCGTAGTCGCCCGCACCATCAACGCCCTGCTGCTCGGCGGCTATCCCAATTTGCAGATCATCGTCGTGGATGATGGCAGCAAGGACGACACGAGCGGGGTGGTGGCGCGCGAGTTCGGCGACAATCCGCTGATACAACTGATACGCAAGCCCAACGGCGGCAAGGCGTCGGCCCTGAACCGGGGCCTGATGGTGGCGACCGGCGACATCATGGTATCTCTGGACGCCGACACTCTGTTCGCGCCCGACACGATTGCCAAACTCGCCCGCCATTTCGCCGATCCCAACGTTGGAGCCGTATCGGGTAACGTGCGCGTGGGCAATGCGACAAACATCTGGACCATCTGGCAGTCCCTGGAATACACCACAAGCCAGAACTTCGACCGGCGGGGCTATGACCTGCTCAACTGCATCACGGTTGTACCCGGCGCGGTCGGGGCCATGCGGCGCAAAGCGGTCGCGGCTGTGGGCGGGTACACGCACGACACGCTCGCCGAGGATACCGACCTGACGTGGAAACTGCGGCGTTCGGGCTGGCGCATCGTCAACGACAACACGGCGATGGCGTACACGGAAGCGCCCGAATCCCTCAAAAATCTTGCCAAGCAGCGGTTCCGGTGGGCGTTCGGCACGCTGCAATGCCTGTGGAAGCACCGGGCCGCGCTGTGGAACGACGGCGCGTTCGGCTGGATCGCCCTGCCCAGCCTGTGGGTGTACCAGATACTGTTCCCGGCTGTGTCGCCGTTTATGGATGTCGGCATGGTGTACGCCTTGCTCAACCGCAACTTTGCGGCCTTCGGCTGGTACTTCCTGGCGATGTTCGGCATCGAGTTCGTGGCCGCGTTCATGGCCCTTCGCATGGACAAAGGTAACTTGAAACTGCTGCCCTGGCTGTTCTTGCAGCGTTTTGTGTACCGGCAACTGATGTACTACGTCGTCCTGCGCGCCCTGTGGACGGCCCTGCGCGGCAGCGCGGTCGGCTGGAACAAGTTCGAGCGCACCGGCACGGCCCGGATCGAGCCGAAGACGGTTTAGGAGTTTTGAACCGCGAAACACGTGAAGCACACGAAAAAAGCAAACAAAGAACCGCTCGCTGTGTTACGGCAGGGAGCGGTTCTTTGTTTGGGCGTCAGGAGGGCGGGCGATGTGAGCAGTTACACGAGAGCAAGCAGCAGGCGAGCAATGGAATGAATTCCTTCGCTATGGGCCTGCGGCCAAGTGTGCTTCGCACACACCTGTTTGTTGATGGTCTTGCCACATTGCAAACATCTTCCCACCAAACGCACCGTGTCCGCAGGACACTTGGCCGCAGGCCCATAGCGAAGGAATTCATTCCGTTGTGTCAGGCTCTGTATACCGGACGCCCCCAGCTTACTTGTCGAGCAGAGGCTGCACGTCCAGCCGCATCAGGAGTTTGCCCGCGTCGTTTTTGATGTCGTGGCGACCGTATCCCTGCTCGACGTGCATTTTGCCGTTGAATGTGATTTCGATACGCGGCACACGCGGCAGTTGCTGGCGCATGGCGTCCGTCAGCTTTCCGCCGCTTACCTGTCCCTTCGATCTGCCCGGCGTGAAGACATCTACCGTGACGTGTCCCTGCACTTTCCAGGATATGCCGAGGTCTCTATCCCAGCCATTCGCGCCCAACGGCGAGGCGGACATGCTTATGACCGCGCTGGAGTTGGCTTCTTGTATTGCTGAATCGCGCTTTTCGAGCTGGCGCAGAATGATGTCGGTGACAGGGTAGTTGTACTTCTTTGTCTTGACTTCGTTCTCGTTCTGTGTTGGCTGGATCTCCTGGCTGGCCGCGATGGGTGTTTGTGGGCGTGTCGTCTGCGCTGTGAGCGTGGCGGTGACGGCAGCGACCAAGACTGCGCCTGTAATGGCGGTTAATCGTTTGAGCATGGCAAGTTCCCTTCGACGCACATTTGTTGTGTGCGTTGTTGTATAGGTTTGTGATGGCTGCATGTCGGCTGGCGGGAGTTGCGATAAAACGCATTCGCGCAGTCCGGCGGGGAGCGGGGCGGGCAGACGCCGCGCTGCCTGGCTGATCTGTCGCAGCTGACGCCGATGGGTTCGGCAGGCGGGGCAGGTCAGGCAATGCTGCTGCGTCAGCGCATACTGGCGTTGGTTGTTCAGCCGCTCGCCGTCGTTCAGGATATGTAGATGTTCACGCGCAGTCTCGCACAGCATTTTGCCTGCCTCCTTTCGGCGTTTCGAGTTCCGGTTCCGGGAGTGGGTTTTGCTCAGGGTGTGGCGCTGTCGGTATTGCCCCCGTCCGGGCCGCGGATTCGTCATGTGCGGCGCGGGGATTGTCGGAAGCGAGGGCGATTTGCAGCAGGCGCGTGGCCCGCCACAGGCGCGACTGCACGGTTCCTGTCGGCACGTCCAATAACTGCGCGGCCTCCCGGTACGCCAGCCCTTCCACCTTGACCAGAACAAACGCGTCCCGGCACACGGTCGGCAGGGCGGCAATAGCATCCGTGATGCGCTGCTCGCGCTCGTGCCGCGTACAGTGGGCGAATGGGTCGCCGTGCGGCACGGACAGATCGGGATGCAGGTCGAGTGGTTCGCAGTCGGGTGGTTGGTCACGCCGTCGCGCGGCGCAGCGACGGTACGCGATGCCGCACAGCCACGTACTGAACGCGCCCTCGCCCCGCCACGCCTCTAATGCCTGGTGCGCGGCGAGAAACGTTTCCTGCGTCAGGTCTTCGGCCTCGGTCGCGTCGCCGGTAAGTTGGCGCAATAAGCGAAACACGCGGCCCGCGTGACGGTCGTACAGGACACCGAACGCGTTAGATTGCCCGTGCAGGCATTTGCGTACAAGCTGTGTGTCTGTTGGAAATGGGTTGAACATGGGCGCTGGCTACCTCACCGGGCTTCCTTGCATGATGAGTAGCGGATTCGGGGCGGTTTGTTCTGTTGAGCGGGAAATATTTGTTGGAGGATTGGCCCCTCACCCCCGGCCCCTCTCCCCGGAGGGGAGAGGGGAGCGAAGGCGTAAGTGGGTTCGCCGTCGTATGCAAACTTTATCTAACGCGCTCAACTTCCAAACTAGCCTTCTCCCGGAACGGGAGAGGGTGGCCGGAGGCCGGGTGAGGGACGAAACCTCCAGTATATCATCCCTCTTCTCTTTTTGCAACAACAAGGTAGGGGCGCACAGACGCGGTCAGGCCTTTGACCTGCACGGGTTCGCCGACCGCGTAGGCAAAACGGTCTTCGGTTTCACGGTACACTTCCTCGCTGACGATCACCTGCCCGCCCTGCGCGATGGTCTGCAAACGCGCCGCCACGACGACCGCAAGGCCCAGCGCGGTATAGTTCACCTGCTGCTTGATGTTACCGACAAGGCCCACGACCACCTCGCCGTAATGCAGAGAGAAGCCGATCTGCAGCGTGGGCTTGCCCTCCAGAGCGCGGACTACGGACAGGTTTATGGCCGCATCGCGCATGGCGAGCGCAGCCTGCACCGCCTGTGCTATATCACGACGCAGCGTGTCGGAGTTGGCTTCCGCAACGGACGATAAGGGCAACTGCGCTACCTGAAAGAACGCCATCAGGCCATCGCCGGTGTACTTGTCTAAAATCCCGTTGTAGGTGTGCAGGGCGTCGGTCAGGGCGGTCATGTAGGCGTTGATAACGTCAATAACGACATCCGCGTCGTGCTGCTCGGCAAAGGCGGTAAAGCCGCGCACGTCCGCGAACAGGATGCACAGTTTTTCGCGCTTGCCACCCAATCCAAGTTCCTCGTGCGTCTGCGCCAGCCATGTCTGCACCATGTGCGGCGCGACGAACCGCCCGAACATGTCGGACGTGCGCTGTTTGTCGGCCCGTTCGCGTGTAAAGCGCAGTTGGGTGGCAAAGGCGAGCGACATGACGACGGCGAGGGCAGGAACGACCGGGTCGAGCCAATACGTGTTGAGCAGGGCGATGCTGCTCAGAATGAGCGTCAGGAACAGGGGCAATGCGCCGCGTATCACGGCGTCGAGCGGATCGGAACGGGCGCAGGCGTGGCCCACGCGGCACGCGATCAGCAGGGTCAGCACAACAAAAAACCAGTGAGGCACACGCCGAAACGACTCGCCGGCAAGCAGGGTCGAGACGGCATACGCCTGCTCTTCAGCCTGGGTGATCGCGCCTTTGGGAGTCTGGAGCAGCGGGTGGGCGAGGGGTTCGAGAAACACGATGCGCCCGCGCAGCACATCGGACATCTTCTGCCATTGCGCGGGCGTCCGGTTTTCGTTTAGATCCTGTATTGGAGCGTTCATGCGCGCGGCAGCATACGAGGCGTGTAAAAAATCCTCCCGCGCCCCATCGCCTGCAAAATCTACCAGGACGCCGTCGCGTTCCACGCTGGGGATGGCGCAGCCGGGAAAAGCGCGCAGCCGCGCCGGTAATTGATTTTGCCTCCCATCCTGCCGACGAAAGAACGCAGGCTCCGTGAGCGCGGCGCAGGCAAGCGCGGCAAGAGGAGGACTCGTCGTACCCGCATCCCAGGCGGTGGGTATCACGGGCAGAAACGACATCTGTGACCAGGCCAGCGCCATGCTGCCATGCCACGGCGCGGCTGCAAGAAGTTGCTCTACTTTGTCGTCTTTGCTCTCTCTAAGGGGCAGAGACGCGGGCAGCGCCAGCAGGACAGTTGGAAACCGCCGCAGGACGCCCGCAAGCAGATCCGCATCGGCGCGATTATGCGCAACATCGTCGGCATTGGGAGCCGCGCCCTCGGATACGGACGCCCAGACAGGATAAGCATTTTCGTACATGTAGGGGAGCGGCACCACTATTGCCGCCACGCCCATCCTTTCCAGTAGAATGATCATATCGGCCTGTACGGCAGCCTCGGAGCGGTGTGCGGCCTCGTAGCGGGCGGCTTCGTCCATGTGCAGGATGGCGATGCGCTTACGGTCGGCGAACATATCCAGGCGGCGGTGGTTGGTGAACTCACTGCGCTTCTCCTCGGAGGGCGGCGTGAAAAACGGCGACTTGGAAGCCATGATGGAGCTTCCCAGTCGGCGCATCGTGGTAAACGCCTGACTTTGCACCGGCCCGATCAGTTGGGAGGGCAGGGCAAGCAGTACGCCCGCGATTACCGCGCCCAGGGCCGCGCCGCGCGCGTCGAAAACTACGACGCGCCCTTTTCGCTTGAACCTCCAGATCAGCAGGCGTTTCCAGCCCGCCGTGAAAGCGCGCTGAAATCGAAGCCGATACGCAGGCTGCCGAATGTTCCATTGCCAGCAGGCCCGTGTCAGCAGGGGAATGCTGCATAGCAGGCTGCTCCTAACATCGAAGAATGGCACAAGCCAACCCGGCAGAATAGTAAGGACGAATAAAACGTAGAGCGTGAACATGCAGACGTGAACGCCGATGTGCGCGGCGAGCGGGATGTCGCTGCTGCGCCGTCCGGCAAATGCCCCCACGCTCGCGCCTATCAGGCCCGCCCCCATCAGCAGGCAGAACGCCATCACAACCGCTCCGACCAGCAGAAACCAGAGGGCATCGAACGCGCTGCCCTCACTATGGGGTGGGGTGTTGATCAGGAACGTCCAGATACCTGTGGGCGCGGAGTAGGCCAGCAGCGTCAGGCCCAGCGTCAGGCCCGTAGCCCAGCGCCGCCTCAGATCGCGCGTCCCCCATAACGGTCGCCAGTGGAACATGGCCCAAATGATCGCCACAAGCGCGTACACGCCATTCGCCCCGATCCACAGGTTCAGGGCAAAACTGCGCGGCGCATCAAAAAACAGGGCGCAGACAAGAATGACGTAGAACGCGGGCTGAAAACGGCGCAGCATCTGCATTATCCGGCTTCGCGCACCTTCCGATACGACAGGGGCGGAGGCGGGAACGGAAGGAGCGGGCGCAGAGTTATTCGGATTTATCATGAGAAACACTTTCCAAAAGCTTGCTAAACAACATTCTCAACAACACTCTCAATAACACTGTTCAAAGAAACGTCATCCGTAGAAACACCGTCCGTAGAGCCACCATCCGGAGAAACATGCTGCGTCGAAAGAAGCCAGGCACAGCCGAACAGCATGATAAGCGCGGAGGCCGTAACGCCCGAATCGTTGCATAATAGGGAAACAACGGCCCCGGTCACGAGTCCTGAAATCACGGCGCGACGGCTTTTATCCGCTGCCGTGCCAACACCCTCCGCAATGGACTGCGGCCCGCCCGCTTTCTGCTGTCCGGGCTTCGTCAGCAGCCCAAAGACGCCGGACGCGCCGACAAGGGCTATACTCCATACGCTGTGCGTGAGCAGATACCCTTCCAGCAGCAGTTTACGCCGCGCGATCTGCCACACGCCGCCCGCTCCACCGGCGAACGCCCGCGCGAGGTGTGACTGCTCGCCGATCCCGTGCCGCGTATCCAGCCATGCCAGCGCGCCGAGCAGCAACAGCGAACCCAGCAGCGCCAGCCCCACATCCCGCCCGCGCACCTGGCCGCGCCACAGCATCAGCAGCACGACGCCCAGCGCGCATCCCGCCGAAGGGATCGCACCCACCTTCGCGCCAAAACGATTGTAGCCCAGAATGAATACAAATAGAAGACAGAGAAAAGGGGAAAGAAGACAGAAGACAGACGATAGAAGTCTGAACATACGTCCTTCCCTGCCCCATGATCTCTGACCCCAGGTTCCTGCCAGAATGCAGGCCGCGCCGATGGCTGCCCCCATATACTCGTTGCCGATGCCATAGAAGCGGGCCGTTTCCATTACCGAGTAGCTCATCCATGCGCCGCGCAGCAGATGTGAGCCTGTCACCAGGTCAAACATAATAGCGGCGACTAAAATGCCGAACTGCGCCATAAGCAGGGATCGAGCGCGGCGTCGGGCGCGTTCAGTATGCGCGCCGCCACAGCAGCCTGCGAGTGTCGCAAACAACAGCGTCCACAAGACGAGAGCCGCGCCTGCCGTCCACACGGAGGCGGCGGCAAACGGCAGAACGGGCAGCAGCAGCATACCGAGCGGCAGGGCGACAATCGCCTCGCCAAGAGCGAGCGTCCACTTAGTGCGTCCCTTGCGGTGTGTCCAGTAGGCAAGCAGCACAAGCGCGGCCTGCACGGTGGGCAGCCCGCCGTACACGTCCTTGAGATGTTCCGACAAGAGCAGGCGGTCATGCTGCGCGCGCCATGCCGCCGTTGTAGAGTCGGGGAAGGGCAGTGTCTGAAACGGGCGTCCGACAGCGGCGCGGGGCGCAGTCAGGCCTAAATCAGCGGCGATAGATGGCAAAAAGTCCGTGTTGACAATGACGCCCGGCAGGCGCGTCGAGGGCGAGGTCAGTACGCCGGACGGCACACCCACGCCCCACACCAGAATGGGGGCGATACGGTCTGTTCTATCGGAAGAACCGGCGGGCGCAGCGGACAGCACATACAATCGCATGGGCAAAGACTGGCTGCCTATGGTATATGGCGGCTCACTGGAATCAGATTGCGTACTGTCAGCCGACGAATGCACTGGAATAGACGTTGGTTTGGCAGAAGGCAACGGCGCGGAAGCAGGCAAGACAGCAGGACGCGAAACGGCAGAAGCATCCCGCCGCAACTGTTGCAGCAGCGCGTTCAGTGCGCGCAAGGCATTGGCGCGGTGCGTGTCGCGCTGCGCGGGCAGGCACAGCGGGCCATACTCGTCAGCCCGTGCCAAATCGCCGAACACGACGACAACGAATGCTGTACGCGCGGGCAGGCCGCGCAAAGTTCGCATCAGGCCGTCAACATCATCCCGAACGCCGTAGGGCGCAAGCGGGTCGGCGTGGCCCCGTCGCAGGGACAACAGCATTACGTCTACGCTGCCCCGGCTGTCCATCGCCAGCAAACGCCCGCTGGCGTCGGGAATGCGGGCGTCTGCGTCACCAAGTACGGCAGTCTGCCAATCCTGCGCGTGGATCAAGTCACCCAACGCGCCGATAGAAACCAGATGGTCTACATTCCGGTTCAGGGTACGCAGGGCATCAATAGAAGCAGCGGTCTTATTGGAGGGTGACGCTGTACCAACGTTGCTTTCTCCTTTCTCCTTTCTCCTTTTTCCTTCCGATGCAAATTCCGATGCGAGTGCGCGCGAACCGCTGCCAAGCGTCAGGGCCAGCGACGCGGCGGTATCGCGGCCATCGGGGCGCAACAGGGCGCGATCTGTCGTCCGCGCCGCGCGGCACACCATCCACCCCGCCGCGCTCTCGGCGCGCAGCGTTTGCAGGGCAGGCGCAAGCGGGCTTGTCAGGTCGTCCGCGCGCAGGCCGGGAACCAGCACGACAAGCACGCGGCGCGGCGGCAGGGCCTGCGCCCATACCCGACGAGGTACAGTTGTCATTAGCCACAGCAGCATGAAACACAATACTGCATCGCGTCCGTGAGGACGCTTGGCGGCGCAGTCGCCTCCAAGACGGGTACGTTCTTTGTACCCGGCTCTGTACCCGGAGCCGCTTCCCTCCCCAAAATGACCAGCGAAAATGATTGCTGCAAAAAGACAGGACATAAACAAAAGTTTACCAGTTTTTCGCGCCACGCAGTAGTAGACAAAATGATACTTTGATGTTACAATACATCAGCAAACACCAAACGTTATCAGAGATCACGCGTGGGCGCAGTCCGGCGCGAGGGGAGGCAGGCAGCTATGCGACGAGGAAGAGTGGCGGGAGTTGAGGACGATGGCGACGAGGAAGAGCGCATCACGTCGCCCCGCGAACAATCGGATGACACGGACGCGCTTTCGCTGCGTCCGCGCAGGCTGAAGGAGATGATCGGGCAGCCCAAAGCCAAGCAGAACCTGGGCATCGCCATTGACGCCGCCAAAGCGCGCAACGAGGCCCTGGATCACGTTTTGCTGTACGGCCCGCCCGGATTAGGCAAAACCACGTTAAGCCAGATCATCGCTAATGAAATGGATGTGCCGATACGCATCACGTCCGGCCCCGCGCTGGAAAAACCCGGCGACCTGGCCGCGATTTTGTCGGCCCTGGAAAAAAACAGCGTCTTTTTTATTGACGAAATCCACCGCCTGAACCGCACGGTCGAGGAGGCGCTGTACTCCGCGATGGAAGATTTTCGCTACGACATCGTGATCGGCAAGGGGCCGTCCGCGCGCACCCTGCCGCTGACCCTGCCCCGCTTTACGCTCGTGGGCGCGACCACGCGCGCGGGCAGCATCTCGGCCCCTATGCGCGACCGCTTCGGCATCCATCATCAGTTCGAATTGTACAGTATAGACGAACTGGATATTATCATCAAGCGTTCCGCCGACATTCTGGGCATCCCCATAGACCCCGATGGCAGCTACGAGATGGCCCGCCGCTCGCGTGGCACGCCACGTATCGCCAACCGTATGCTCAAGCGCGTCCGTGACTACGCGCAGTTGTTTACCGACAACATCATTACCCGCGAGGCCGCCGACACGCAGCTGCGCTATCTGGAAGTGGACGACCTGGGCTTGAACGGCCTGGACAGGCGTTTCCTGACCGCCATCAACGAAAAGTACGAGGGCGGGCCGGTCGGCCTGGAAACGCTCGCCGCCATGCTGGGCGAGGAGCGCGACACCCTGGAAGACATGGTCGAGCCGTACCTGATGCAGCTGGGCTTCCTCAACCGCACCAACCGGGGCCGCATCATCACGCGCGCCGCCTGCGATCATCTGTGCCTGCCCTATCGCGAAAAGCCCAACAAGAACGACGATTGGGGCAACGGCGGCAACAACGGCGGACAGCAGAACCTGCTTTAGTTCGTGTTTGTACCTCGTGTTATTTTGCAGCTCCACTACGCCAGGAAAACCGCGCTGTCTTTTGCAGGAAGACGCGCGGCTTTCGGCGTATTGTTCAAGGCGCAAAAGCGACAGTTTGTAATCCGGCGGCGCTGCCCTGCCGTATATTCAGCGCCTTTGCTCGCTTGAATGATGAAGATGACCGTTGTAATAGCTTAACCATAGATTGGCTTGCCAAAAAATCATCGCCCTCGTATCCTTTTATCTTCTTCTTTGTGCCTCTGTGTCTCTAGGGCAGCGGGTGGTTAATCCTGTATCTTAAACTCGCTGACGCGGCCCGCAAGGTAATGCGTGATGCTGGCGTCTACATAAATGCCATCGTCTTTGTAGTCGGCCTTGTGGACACGCCCGTACTCGTAGCATTGCGCCACGATGTCGCTGCGGTCATACGGCAGGCGCAGGCTGACGGATACCAGCAGGCTCTGCAATGTGTGTACCACGCGATCCATCAGCTGCGGCATCCCCTCGGCGGTTTTGGCCGAGATGTAGACCGAGTTGGGCGTACTCGCGACGAGTTCACGCAGGACGTATTGGTCCTCGACAAGATCGGCCTTGTTAAACACGGTCACGGTGGGCTTGTCGGCTGCGCCCAGGTCTTCCAGCACGTCTTGAACCGCCTGCATCTGTATGTCGCGGTGCGGGTGATTGGCGTCCACGACATGGATCAGAAAGTCGGCCTCGATGGTTTCTTCCAGCGTGGCGCGGAAGGCGGCGACGAGGTCGGTGGGCAGGTTGCGAATAAAGCCTACCGTGTCTGTCAGCAGCATGGCCCATCCGTCGGGCAGGACGACGCGGCGCGTAGTCGGGTCGAGCGTGGCGAACAGCTTGGGATCAGCCAGAACGTCCGTGCCGGCCAGGGTGTTGAGCAGGGTGCTTTTGCCCGCGCTGGTATAACCCACAAGCGCGGCGGTCGGGAACGGCAGGCGCTTGCGCTGCAAACGCTGCTGTGTGCGCGAACTGCGGACTTCGGCAAGCTGGCCTTCCAGATCCTTGATGCTGTCGCGCACCTTGCGGCGGTCGGTTTCCAGCTTGGTTTCGCCCTGTCCGCCGCGCACGCCGATACCGCCCTGCTGCCGCTCGAACTTGGTATACAGGTTGCCAAGCCGGGGCAGCGAATACATCAACTGCGCGAGAGTGACCTGCAATTTACCCTCGCGGGTCTGGGCGCGCTGCGCGAAAATGTCCAGGATAAGCTGTGTGCGATCAATCACGCGCACCTTGACCAGTTCTTCCAGGTTGCGGGCTTGCACGGACGTGAGTTCGCTGTCCACGATGATGAGGTTCGCGCCCGTGTCGGCTGCGCCCGCCTGCAGTTCCAGCGCCTTGCCCGACCCGACGAAATAGGCGGCGTCGGGATGGTCGCGCTTCTGGTAGAATTCGCCGACCACGCTGGCCCCCGCCGTTTCGGTCAGGGCCGTAAGTTCTTCTATGGCGTAGGGGCGGATGGCATCATCGGTCTCGACCGAGACCAGTATGGCGCGCTCGCCCTCATTCAATTCGATTAACGGTGCTTTTGTTGACATACTGTATTATCCTATCTGCGCGAATGGGAGTCAAGCGTTTTTATCTGTCTGGCTTTATCGTACCCACTTGCTTTGCTGCTCAACAAAACCCTGTTTTTGCATGTCGGGATAACACAACAAGGCGCGGCAGAAATCATCTGCCGCGCCCTGCACAATTATGGTATCGGCCCCCGAACTATATGCGAGGCAAGCGTTCGGGCAAATTGCCGCAAGAGGATTCACTTTCCCGGCGGTATGGCCTGACTGCCGGAAGGCGTGTCGCGCGTGGCTGCTGTGCGCGCCTTGTCCGCCCGTGGCTTGTCGGATTGCGGTCGCCAGTGGAACACAAAGAAGTCGTCCTTGCGCCAGTTCCAGCTCCACTCCCATTGTTTGCCGGTCGTGGGCGTGGTGAAAGCATAGGCGCGGCACAGGCGCGGCAGCACATCGCCCAGCGTTTCGTCGTCGCAGTGGAACTTACGCGTTCCGATGCTGCGGTCGAGCGGCAGGGCAAAGTGGAAGTGCGCCTGCGCTGCCAGCGCGAACAATACTTCCTGCAAGGTGTAAGTTCCTGCCGACAGGTGAACATGCGTTTTCAGACACGCGGCGTCACTTTGCGCCTGCTGCTGTGCTGCGGTGTCTTCGGGGTAGGCAGGTAGCGATTGAGGAACCATCGCCTCTTTCGGAACTATTGCGTAGCCTTCTTTTGGATCTCGGAACTTGTGCGTCCACATGTCCGAGCCGCCATGGTTGTCGGACAGCATAAAACGGCATCCCGTTAGTGTCTCCTGTGCGCTCTCATCCATCTGCACGTACAATTCAGGCAATTTGCTTATGCCATAGTAAACTTTCTCTTCCGATTCTTCCTGCATTTGCAAGCGCGCGGCGTACATAGCGCGCAGGTTTGTCTGCATCGCAGGAGGCAAGTCCGTAAAAGCCACGCCGTGCGACAAAGGGTGTGGGAAGCGTAAATCGTGCTGGACGTCGGGCGGCAGATCGGCGACCTGCCTGACCAGTTCCTGCCCTTTGCGGAACATTTCAGCTTCGGCTTCGGTATGAGGATGAAGCCCGTCCAATTCGTGTGCTTGGCGTCGCTGGCGTAATATTAGCTCCCCTGTTTCCGTCTTGACCCACATCAGATTGTGTGACGCCGCCGCCATACCGCGTAGCACATCCGCAAGCGGCACATTGCGGTAGTACAGGGAAACATGGGCGGGTAACACCTCATTACCCTCAGCCTGTATTTTTGCGCCTGTACTCAGGCGCAGGGTGCGTACCGCGTCCGCCAGAGTGATGTCGCGCTGCATAAACGTGGTCAACGTGAGCAGGCGCGGCAGACGCTGCCATCCGGCGGGAAGCAAATTGTCAGCAGGTTCCACAGCGCCCGGAGTACGAACACTACCCCCGACAGATGAAACAGGCTGCTGCGTGTGTGCCGCAGGCTGACAACCCGCAACGCCTCCTGCCGCTGCAACAAACGCCAGCAGATATTTTGTATACCCTCTTGTAGTGTCTCGCATGACAATGCTCCTCCATGATCCCTTGCTGTATCTCACGACATAAAGCCAACGCATGTATGTGCTTGGCGTATCCTCACCATGAAACAGTGGCAGGCCTGTGTACGAAAGGTTCGACGGGCCTGCCATTGTTTATCTGCTATAATTCGCGCTGCATCTGCGCTAAATAAAGGGTGCATATCCGGTGCGGGTCGCGCTGAAGTAGTGTGATACGTTCGCGCGTCAATATGCACTTTGATGCAGCATCTAGTGACCGGGTGTGAAGACCGGGATTGTTCTGGCTGTGGACTCTTTCGAGTCTTTTGCATAGACGTTGGAGCCGTCTGCTACGGTGACGTACAAGCGGTAGAAGTATTTGAGCTGTGTCGCGGTGGGAGGAACCGGTTGGGCGGAGCCGACTGGACCCGCCCCGCGTGGAACGTCCTTGTTGAGTGAAAGGTCGCCGGGAGAAGTGGTGACTGTGCCGGTCAACTGCGGCACAGGCCATGTCCTCTCAAAATGGCCTTGGCCGATGTCGAGTTGTTTGCCAGCCCCATCGAAATACTGCGCGACGAGAATGGTGCTATAGTTGCAGTAGATGCTGGGGTTCGCGATGGCATCCCAAGAGGCCAAATAGCTCCACGAGACACGATCCACAATGTTGGACGACATCGAATCCGGCTGCAACTCGTATTGCGCCGTAATGAAGATAACCTTTGCCGTGGCGGCGTGTGCGGGACGGACACCCATCAGACAGGCAAGGCAGAACAGCACGGGCAGCAGGACACGCAGGTAACGCGCTCCGTTGATGTTGAAGAGGCAGGACATAGCGTATACTCCTTCGGGGCAGTGCAAAGTCGTCGGAGGCTTTGCAGGTCGGGCAGAAGCGACATGGGCTTCTGCGGCGCGGCAGGAACCTTGTGGGGTTTCTGCGGCGCATTGTCAGGGCGCAGACGTAACGATTGCGCTGTGACAGGGTTGACGTACCCGAAAGAGTATGTTATACTGCGCACACATTCCTTCGGGAGGATGCAGGCGGCGCGTTTCCTTTGATCTTGGTCGGATGGGGGAAACGGGCCGCTTTTGCTTTGGCGGGCGCTTGGCTGCGCTCCTATTGTCTATAACGAATCTAGACCGTAAAAACCGACGGGTGATTTTCGCTTTTTTGCAAACTATTTTGCGCGGGCGTTATCCGGTCGTAGATCGCGCCGCGCCGACTGTTTCTAACCCCCCCCTCCCGCGCTGCATGGCGGCAAGGTACTCGCAGGCGTCGGCCTCGGTCATGCCCTGCTGTTCCAGGGTGGCGCGCAGCGTGGCGCAGGCGCGTTTGATGACTTTGCCCACGGCGTCGGGCGTTTTGCCGGTCGCGTCCGCCAGTTCGGTCAGGGTCTCGCCGTGCAGACAGTGGCGCAGAAATAAGTCGCGGGGTGTGGGCGCGAGACGCTGAACGGCCTGCATCACGCGCGCAGCGCATTCACGGCGCAGGGTTACGGCGTCGCAGGGCGTGTCGTGGCTTGCGGGTTCCCACGGCGTCCTTGCGCCGTCCTCGTCCTCATGTTCCGGCCACGCGACTTCGCGCCGCATCCAGCGTCTGCGACGGCGGCAGAAATCCTCAGCATGGTTGCGGGCGCAGCGATCCAGCCACGCGTCGGAGTGAAAAGCGCTTTGACGCGCCGCCGATTGCGCCGTGTGGCGCGAAAGCATCCGTTCGGCAAACTCGACGGCGCAATCTTCCCGGTCCTCATCGGGCAGGCGGCAGGCAAAGCGATGAAGCGTATTTGCCGTTAGGAACGGCAAACGGGTTGAGATGAAAGGGTGCGAAGAATGCAATGAAACGGAGTACGACATAGTACCTCCACTGTGGCGGCAAAACCAAACAATAAGGGCCTGACGAACCTTTGCGCCCACCCGGACGGCGCGGATACGAAGCAGAAAGCAGCGAAGCAAAAACGAACATCGAAGAGACGCATAAGAGTAAGGCAGAACGCGCGAACGCTTTTTACTACGCCCGTTGCAAGCAGAGGTTACACGCGTCTGGTAACGACTCCTGCATCATTTTGCAATGATTTTGAAACCTCTGCACAGTCGCGTGATCTTGTCCTTCTGCACCGCTTATGGCTTTGACTGAGTACACAAATGAAGAGGGTTCTGGAGCGCCGCCCCGTGATGCGGCGATCCTGCTGACCGAGTGCGAACGCCTGCGAACCGAGGGGGATGCGAAACGCGCGCTTGGCCTGCTGGACGTCGCTCCGGTAGGGGACTGCGTGGATCTGCTGACGATGCGGGCGGGTCTGCTCGGCGACCTGGGACGGCTGGCTTACCTGAGGCGGGAACGTACCTTGTGTGACATGGCCGCAGGCCAGGCAGGTCTTGCGCTCACTGCGATGTTCGGTGACGAGCAGGCGCAGCGGCGGCAGGTCGTGCATCTGACGGCGTTCTCCCGGTGTAGCGGGCGCAGCGCGCAAGTCGGCGTGACAACCCGCGCAGCACACGGGCGTATGCACCTTAACCTCAGCGGGCGTGTCTGCAAAGGCCAGCGTACAGCCCTTATGTCCAGGCTACCCGCCCGCCTTGCGCCCGCTCGGTTGACGCAGGGACACGGGTTTCTTTGCCAGCCCGTCCGAAGAAGGCGGCTTGCTGCTGTTGTGGCTGTCTTTGTTCAGACGCGCTTCCAGCACGGCGACACGCGCACTAAGCGTGGCGATCTGCTCTTGCTGCGCGGCGACGGTGGCTTGCAGTTGCATCACCAGGTCGGCCACAGCCACAGGATTGGCCGCACAGAGTTCTAAGATGTCTTGACGGTTCATAGGTGTGAATACGTAAAACGACACGCACATTCACCAACGCAGGCTCCGGCCTGAATAGTTACCTTCGTTCGACAAAAAGACGGTTCTACATTCCGCCTCAGCGTAACAAAACCCTCCAATATGTCCGTACAACAAAAGGAATAGGAAATAGCGGGGCTGCCATTGCGCGTTTTGCGGTATTCCTGCCGCATACGCGGAACTGTTCAGGCGCGCGGCGTTTGACAGCGTTGGCATTCAGTGGTAAAATGGCTTTGTCAGCTTGATTTGACGACTCCATACTCCAGACGGTCACATGGCCTGTTTCCTGACTTGTTTTTCCTGTTCGTTCTGTTCTCGTTTGCTCGGTTCACTGTGCGCTATTCTCTGCATTGTTTCTGCCGTCGCCGGTCATTCTCAGTTATTCTTCTTTTCATATCTCGCCTGCACTTTATGCGATACAACTCCGCGCGACGGAGAAAGGGTTTGTTTCTATGGCTGCTGCGGTTTCTATACAGGGACTGACTAAAAAGTACCTGGGAGTCGGCACGGGCGAAGTCACTGCCGTCAACAACCTCAATCTCGAAGTCGAAGAGGGTGAAATCTTCGGCTTTCTCGGACGCAACGGCGCGGGGAAAACTACCACGATCAAAATGCTGCTCGGACTTATCTTTCCGACAGCCGGCGACGCCAACATCCTGGGCAAGCCGATGGGCGACAACGGGGTCAAGGCGCAGATCAGCTATCTGCCCGAAGAGACCTACTTCTACGACAGCATGACCGGCTGGGACCTGCTGGACTTCTATGGCCGCCTGTTCAAGATCCCCGAACCGGAGCGCAGTCGCCGCGTCAAACTCAGCCTGGAGAAAGTGCGCCTGCAGCCCGACGCGTGGAAGCGCAACATCCGGGGCTA
The DNA here is from genome assembly GCA_965277875.1 of Chthonomonadaceae bacterium. Lineage (GTDB taxonomy): Bacteria > Armatimonadota > Chthonomonadetes > Chthonomonadales > Chthonomonadaceae > CAWFQB01. The sequence continues at coordinate 5,902,143 of CBDIDV010000002.1, forward strand.
CTCCAAAGGGATGCGCCAGCGCACCGGCATCGCCCAGGCGCTGATTAATGACCCCAAACTGCTGTTCCTCGACGAGCCGACATCCGGCCTCGACCCCATCGCCCATGCCGAACTGCGCGACATCGTCGGCAGCCTGAAGGACGAAGGCAAAACCGTGTTCCTGTCCTCGCACCAACTGGCCGACGTGGAACTGATCTGTACGCGCGTCGCTATCATCCACCGGGGCAAACTGCTCAAAACCGGAACCATCCGCGAACTGGTATCAGGCGAGCGCACCGAAATGGTCGTGCAGGGCAAGAACCTGGTCAACGGCACGTTCGAGAAACTGCGCCTCTTGGCCCCCGACGCCATCAAGGACGGTACGGATACCGTGCGCCTGTCCAGTGACGACCGCGAAAAAGTCGCGGCGATCATTGACACGGTACGCGGGGCGCAGGGCGAGATCATCGCGGTCGTGCCGCACAAGCGCACCCTGGAAGAGGTTTTTGTCGAGACGGTTCGCAAGGAGGACGAAGTATAATGATGGTAACAATGGCAATCGCGCGCCAGACCGTGCGCGAGGCGCTCCGTCGCCGCGTAATGTGGGTGTTTCTGATTTCGGGCATCTTCCTGATCGCGCTCGGCCCCGTATTCAACTTTTTAAGCCCCAAAGACAGCCAGACGGTTCTCAAGAGCCTGGGCCTGGCCGCCATACTTCTGGCCGGTTTGTTCATCACGATTGTCACCTGTATCTATTTGATACCCGTGGAGATCGAGCGGCGCACGATCTATACCGTGCTATCGAAGCCCGTGCAGCGGTACGAGTTCGTATTGGGCAAGTTTTTGGGCGGCTTCTTTACGGTTTTCGTCAATATCGGCGCTATGGGCATCGTGTTCCTCATCATGCTCAAGTTCCAGTTGGGCAAGGTTCCGCCCGAAATGATCAAGGGCGTCTATATGACGTTCTTCCAGATGATGCTCCTGGCCGCATTGACGATCTTCTTCTCCACCTTCGCCACGCCCGTCGTGAATTTCTTCCTGAGTTTCGGCATCTTCCTGGTGGGCAACCTGTCGAGCGTGACCGAGTCGCTGACGACCAGCAAGGGCGCGGCGGCGCGCACGGTCGGCACAATCGTTCACTATTTGCTGCCCAACTTCGGCAACTTCAACATCCAGAACGCGCTGATCCACCCCACCCAGGAGATCGCCAACGAGGGCGTGTTCATTCGCAACAACATCATCTACGCCCTGATCTACTCGGCCGTCCTGCTGACGCTTGCGATCCTGATCTTCGACCGCCGGGAAGTGTGAGATAAAACATGGCTAATCAAGATAATTCCAATACAACCCATGCCACCAAGCGCATGTCCCGCGAAAGCATCAAGCGGCGGCAGAAGCTGCTGCCTGCTTTAGTCGTTTTCGCTATCGGTGCAGCTATCGTGCAGGCCAGGCTGGATCCGCAGGTCAAGAAAATTCATGAGGGCGAGGTCAGCGTCGGGCAGAGCGCGACCGGCCTGAACAACGAGTTTATGCTGCTGCCCCTGCTCGGCTTTCGCGAGGCGGCTGCGGGCCTGCTGTGGGTGCGCTGCGACGAGTTCTTCCATAGCGGCGATTACGACGCGATCCTGCCGCTTGTCCGCATGATTACATGGCTCGACCCCCACGCCGATAACGTGTACGTGACCGGCGCGTGGCATCTCGCCTACAACTTCACCGACAGCAGCGAGCGCAGCGACTGGCGCTACATCGCCCCTGCCCAGGCCCTGCTCGATGAAGGCATCAAAAACAACATGAGCATCCCAGACATCAAGTTTGAAAAGGGATGGCAGAACTACGACAAGATCAAGGACTATCCGGTCGCGGAAAAAGCGTTCCAGATGGCGATTGACGGCCCCAGGGGTGACGGCAAGGCGGTAATGGAAGGTACGGACGATTACCCGTATGCCGCGCCGCTCAAAACGCTGCACATTCTGGCCCACTGCTACGAGCGCGAGGGCCGCATTCCCGAGGCTCTGGCCGAGTGGAAAAAAGCCCGCGCGCGCACCGAGGCCGAAATGGCCGTAAAGGCGAAAACCGATCCGAAGAACATAGACTACAGCAGCAAGCAGATGCTGGCGGCGGAAGTTCATAACTACGACGAGACCTTGCAGCGCTACTACAACCGCTACACGACAGGCCACCACGATTACGTAAACCCGTCGAACACGCCCGACGTAGTCCGCCCGCCTAAAGTCAGCAAGGATCAGACGCCGCGCCCATGGGACGTGTCCCTGAAGACGCAGATTGATGTGGTGCGCCCGCATGTCCTGAAAATCTCCGGCACGTTCAACAGCCTGGACGGAGCGCGCGTGTACGTGTGGATCAGCGATTGGAATTACAAGGCCAAAGGTCTGGGCGAGTCGCTCAACACGTTCGATGTTGATCAGGAAACCACGATTCTGCACGACAGCATCAGTGTGCGCGGCGAAAAGTTCTCCCGCGAAATGGACATGAGCAAAGACCCGAAGATGTACGCCTTCGCGTCCGACTCGTACAAGATCATGATGGACTACAATGTCCGCACATCCAGCCCGCACCTTCTCGACCGCTTCGGCTGGAACGGCGAGGGGCTTACCGACACGCAGCCCGGCCATGTCGTGATGGACAGCCGGCCGGAATCGATGGGAACCAAGATGATCGAAGGGCAGGGAGGCGTCGGCCCCGTATGGGACGGCGCGGCCATTCCGTTCAATCAGTTCAGCCAGCCGCTGCGCTTGATCCGCGTCACGTACCACGTCAGCCGCGCCCAGATGGAAGGCAAGAAGCCCATTACAGACGCTGACATCGTGCCGAACGAGTAAGCGCGCTGCTTGCTGCTTGTTGTTTGTATAGCCGCCGGAACCTTACAGGGTTCCGGCGGCTTTTTCATGCGGCCAATAACGCTGCCTGAGCGTTTGCTGTACCTATCTGCCAAAAAGTTTCGCATTAGCGGCAACTAATGAATACCTTGCGCGTAAATTCACTGTGAGGACATGTTCCGTAGCGCTTCCCCCGCCGCGCTGCGTTTGTGACCGCCTATTCTGTTTTGCGATATTTGCGCCGCGATGCTGCATTGGAAAATCTGCTGCTGCAATCCCGGAGGCACAGTTATGCTCTATTGAAGCATGGCTATGCTGTATCATAGTAGCGATGTGTCAGGTTCTGACGCCCCGATGTGAAGGACGATGTAAGGAGTTTTCTCGATGAACAAATCTTTGTTTCTGCGCTCGCTCGCTGTTGCGGGCCTGATGAGCGTTTCTATGGTGGGCTTTGCGGCCCCGCAGGACACGCCCACGACCCCGCCCGCTTCCAACGCGCCGATGGGCATGGCCGCGCATGTACGCATCATTCATGCCTCGCCCGACGCGCCCGCCGTGGATGTGCTGCTCGACGGCAATAAAGCCCTGACGAATGTGCCGTTCAAGACCGTGTCCGATTATCTGTCCGTACCCGCCGGAACGCATCAAGTAAAAGTCGTGGCGACGGGAACCGACACCGCCGTGATTGACGCGCCCGTGACCGTCAAGGCAAACAGCAACTACACCATTCTCGCCATTGGCCGCGCCAGCGATTCGAGCATCAAGCCGTTGGTACTAGAAGACATCACGCCCAAGTCCGTCAAGAACAAGGCGGCCGTGCGCGTGATTTACGCCATTCCCGACGGCCCGCCCGTAGACCTGGTGATCCCCCAGACCAAAAGCGGCTCGCCCGTTTACATCGCCAAAGGCCTGATGACCGGCACGGCCTCGGCCTACCTGACCGCGCCCGCCGGATCGTACAGCGTCGAGGTGCGCGCTGCGGGCGCTTCCACGGCGGTCAAGAAAATTGACATTCAGGTGGTGGGCGGCGGCGCATACACGGTCGTGGCCTTCGGCACGGTCAGCGACGCGGCCAACATCGAGGCGCGTCCCCTGGCCGACATGACCATGTCCGTCAAGAAGACGATGAAGATGAACAAAAAAGTCACGAAGGCGGCCAAGGCCAAGCGCGAGGCTCTGCCCGGCGAGACAGTCGGCGGCACGACGAACCAGTAGACGGTTCTCATCCGCCGCGTTCCCTTGTCCACTGCATTTCCATGCAGATATATGCTTGGGAACACACGCTTGCGAATGAACAAAAGGTCTCTATTCAGCGCTTACAGCGCTGAATAGAGACCTTCCTGTTTGTCTCCCATTCGCTGCCGTTTATTGCCGAGGCGCGTGGACAGAGGCCGTCACACATTGAGCAGGCGCTCGGCATTCTCGGAGCGGGCAAGGGAGAACGGCAGATTTTCGCCCATGTGTCCGATGATGATCTGCAAAATCTGTTGCGCGCCTGTTTCTGTCGTGTGCGCCTGTAGTTTCTATATCTATGATTCGTGTACCTGAGATCTACATGGCGTCGGTTTGGGTTTGCGCCTTTGTAACGCGCAGACGCGTTCGCGGGCGGAAACAGCCCGCCTGTGTTTCATACGGACGTTCGCCGATTCGGTTGCAGGGCATGGCCCCTGTCGCTGTTCAGGGACGCTTTTTATTGGCACTTTTGCGCCCGCAGGCCGGCGGCGGGCGTGACATAACCCGAAGTCATGTAATTGCGGAGCATCTGGCGGGCGCGGTGGATGCGGGAACGCACCGTGCCGCTCGCGCATTGCAGGGCGTCGGCGATTTCCAGGTACGAACGCTCTTCCACATCATACAGCCATACCACTTTGCGGTAACGGTCGGGCAGCGCGGCCAGCGCCCGTTCCAATCGCTCATCCATCATGGGACTTAGAACGATTTCTTCGGGGCTGCTATGCGGGGCGGCTGTTTCCTGCACAATCGTCTGCCCGTCCGTATCCTCATAGTGGGGGGCATCCAGGGACAGCATCGGCACACGAATGCGCCGCCGATGCAGGTCAATCACGCGGTTGGTGATGATGCGGTTGAGCCATGCCTCGAAAGAGTATGCGCGGTCGTAGCTGTCGAAGTGCGTCCATGCCCTCAGATACGCGTCCTGGGTCACGTCTTCGGCATCGGCGCTGTTGCCGGTCAGTCGGTATGCGAGGCTGTACGCGCGGCGCTGGCTGCGCTGCCACAGGATTTCAAAGTCGGCCTGTAAAGGCGTGGTCAGGGTCATTGTCATCGTGTTCATCTCGCATTTCCCCGGTAGTCGGGATGGAGGCCGTTCCAGATCAGGTCAAAAGTTCCCTCGCCTATTTTGTAAGCGTCCTCGCATGTCAGTTCGCGCCCCTGTATCATCACGCTGAAGATGTGTTCTTTCAGACTGCCGAGGATCAGAGCGGCCCAAAATTCTACATTGCCGACTCTCAGGCGTCCGGCTTCCATTTCGCGCTGTAAGAATGCGGCGAGCAGTCGCCTGTCGCGCACCGGCGGCGGTTCGTCCATGCCTTCAAAGTGCCTGGCGGGCGGCAGGCGATTGCCATTGCCCATTGCGGCGATGATGCACGGCAGGATTTCGTTGAAGTACAGTAAGATACCGGCGAATAGGGCGATGTACTCCTCGCGTCCCGGCTCGCCTTCGGCCATCCGCTCCAACTGCCTGTGCCAGTCGGGGGAGGGATTTATTTGCAGGGCCGCGAAGAACAAGGCTTCTTTAGTGGAAAACCGCTTGAAAATAGAGCCTTCGGAGACGCCCGCCCGCTGCGCGATTTTGGCAGTCTGCCCGCCGAACCCTTCTTCCAGAAACACGGCGCGCGCCGCCTCCAGTATCTGCTCATCGGTAATCGTCGTGTTTCGCGCCATCTGGTAAGCGTCCTTTGACCCGTAAGGGGGTGATGATAAGGTTAGGTGATCTTGCCTGCAACTGTTATCACTCCGAGACGCGTTTTTGCATACTCGCCTGTGTCGTACATCAATTAAATAATGAGTAATCACTTATTATACACCAGTTTAGATAAAATGTGAGCGGTTACTCATTAATTTTGCTGAGTTATTTCAGCGGCGTGTGAGTGCGCGTATAATTTGCACAGGCATTTGCACAGTCATTCGCACAGTCATTGTAATCACAGCCGCGACACAAAACCCCGGCGCGAATGGCAAATGCCGCTCGCGCCGGGGCCGACTATCAAAAACGTTCGTGCTTGCCCCGCTCTACGCTTTGGGTTTGGCGAAGATCGTGTCATCAACCGGGCCATTGACGGTCGTACTCGTGAACGTCATGTTCAGGAACGTGGTCTCGCCCTGCACCACTTTGAGCGTACCGGGAAGCTGTACGCCCTGCACGGCCTTATAGCCGCCGAGCAGGACGGCGACCTCGCCCTCCTTGGCGGTCGCGGCGATGCGCGAGGCCAGGTTTGTTGCGGCGTCCGTGTATACGCGCACGGTCGTGCCGGCAGGCGTGGTAATGGCGTAGCCGCTTTCGCCGCCGCTTGCTTTGGGCAGGCTGCGCGTCGGGTAGTTTTTGGCATATGCGTCGCGCAGCAGGCCAAAGGGATTAAGCGCCATGCCCAGCCCCGGCTGTGAGGGAAGATCCATGCCCGCTGCCGTAAGCCATGCCGCCTTGTCGCCGCCCTCTGTACCGAAGGAGATGAGAAAGCCCGCCGCGAGATCGGCGCGTACCTTATCGGGGGACGCTATCGTAATCGTCAGGCTCTCAATGGGAATAGGGCCGGGAAGCTGCCCGGTAGGATCGGTCAGCTCGCCCTTGCCCTTGAACGTAAGCGTTTTCAGGTTCACAAAGGCGTCGCCGCCGTGCGCCTTGATGGTTGCGGCCAGCCGCGCTTTCCCTTCGGCAAGTTCCGCAGGCGTCGCCGCGCCCGTGCCGCCTGCTGCGGGCGTCTTGCCGCCTTCTGTTCCCTGCTTGCCGCTGCCCTCTAATGTGGGCGATTGTAGGTCTACGCTCGCGGCGGGGATCACGCGCACCGTGCCGACCGACTGCAAATCTTTTTGGATGGCTTTGGCATCGCCGACAAGCACCACGTAGGGCGCGTTGAGGTGCAGGGCGCGCATGATGGCGGGAACCTGCGTACCGTTGACGGCCTCGACCCTGCCCGTGTAGCGGGTCAGGTCGTCGGGGCCGCCGCCGTACAGCACGGCGGGAACCAGCCGCGCAAGTACGCCCGTGGGCGTGGCGACGCTGACCGCGAACGAGCCTTCCAAAAACGTCTTGCGATCCTTGAGTTCCTCGGCAGGCACGGCCTCTGTGCTGATCTTACGCGCTTCTTCCAGAGCCAGCTTGACGACCTCGCCCGTGCTGACATTTTTGGTGAACGTGCTGATCTCGAACGCGCCCGCGTCCTTGTTGCGGCTGAAGAAACTGGCCGCGCCATACGTCAGGCCGCGCTTGACGCGTATTTCTCTGGTCAGACGGCCCTCGAACTGCCCCATGCCCAGCACGGCTGTCGCCAGGCTGCCCGCGATGCGGTCGGGGTCGCTGTACCCGCTTGTCAGTGTGCCGATGCGTACCTCGGTCTGGGCGGCTCCGGGACGGTCTATAATGGTGATCTGCGGCCTGGCCGTGTCTGTGGGCGCGGCCATCATCGCGGGCGGGGCAATCGCGGGCGGCACGTCCTTTTTGGCCCAGTCGCCGAACGCGGCGAGGGCTTTGGCGCGGGCCTGGGCGGGCGTGATGTCGCCCACAAGGAACAGCGTGGCCCCATTGGGCGCAAAGTACGTGTCGTGGAAGCGCTTCACGTCGTCCTGCGTAATGGCTGCGAGCGTTTTGGGCGTGCCGCTCGCAAGGTTGCCGTAGGGGTGCGCGCCGTAGATAAGCCGGTTTATTGCCGCATTTGCGATTGTGGCGGGCTGCGACAGGCTGAACGTGACTCCGCTCAGGGTCTGTGTGCGCGTGCGTTCCAGTTCCTCGGTGGGGAACGTGGGACGCAGGGTGACATCGGCGAGCAGGCTGAACAGAGTGTCGCCATACGCGCTCAGGCCGTTCGCCGAAACGGAAAAGAAGTCCTCGCCCGCGCTGGCATCCAGGCTTGCGCCCAGGCCGTCTATGAGATCGGCGATCTGGCTTTCGCTGCGCGCGGTCGTGCCTTTGACGAGCATCTGCGCGGTCATGGAGGCCAGTCCCACTTTATCGCGCGGGTCGCGGACGCTGCCGGCAGGCAGGGCGAGCCGCATCCACAGGGCCGGCTGCGTATGGTCTTCAAGCAGGACAAGCTTCATGCCATTCGGCAAGGTGTCCTGCACGATCTGCGGCAGGACAAGCGGGCGGGCAGCCGCAAGCGGCGGCACGGTTTTGGCGCTCGCAGGCTGCTGCGCGTTTGCTGTCGCGGCCCACGTCAAGGGCAGAAGGGACAGGCACAGGGTGAAAGCGGGCAGGGCGGGCCTTAAAGCGCGACAAGGGCGAGTGTAAGCGTTCTTGGCGTTCGTATTGTGGCGCATACTATTTCCAGTTCTGACGGCGCTCAGGCTGTCGGGTATCGCGTCGCGCAAAGCATCACCGGCGTTAAGCAGAGGAAACAATGGCATTATCCGGCCTCCCCGCCGCGTGTCGCAGCTGACGCGCTTTTTGCCGGCGCGCTCTTTTGCATGGACGCGGGCAGCATATAGATGATGTTGCGCTGCGTGGGCGCGAAATACTTTTGGGCCACGCGCAGGATGTCCTGGGCGGTCACAGCCTGCAATTCGGCCAGTTCTTTGTTGGCCTGATCGGGCGTGCCGTACAGCAGATCGGCCTCGCCCAATTCGCTCGCTTTGGCCTCGGTCGAGATGCTGCCGAACACGCGGCCCGAAATCGCCTGGTTGCGGGCCTTGTCCAGTTCGGACTGGCTGACAGGCGTTGCGCGCAGCAGTTCGATCTCGGCCACAAGCGCCTTTTCCAGCGCATCGGGCGTTTTGCCGGGATTGGCGAGCGCGTCGAAGAAGAACATGCCGCCGAGTTTCAGGGTTTCGGGACTGCCCCCCGCCTGGGCCGCGATCTGCTGGTCGCGTACAAGCGAGCGGTACAGGCGGCTGCTGTTGCCGACTGAAATAATGCGCGAGATCACGTCGAACACAGGCAGGTCGCGGGCGTCCGGCCCCTCGGTCGCGGGCAGGCGGAAAGCCACGATCACAAGCGGGAGCGGAGCCAGCTTGTCGTACAGGGTCTTGCGCTGCTCGACTGTCTGCGTGATGGACGGCGTGGGATAGCGCGTAAACGGCCTGGAGGATTTTGGAACGCCGCCGAAATACTTGGTGATGCGGGCAAGCGCGTCGTCGCTCTTGAAGTCACCCACAAGCACAAGCGTCGCGTCGTCGGGCTTGTAATACTCGTCATGGAACGCCTGCACATCTTTCAGGGCGGCGTTGTCCAGGTTGCTCATAATGCCAATCGTGGTATGCGCGTAGGGGTGGGCGGCGGGGTACAGCATGGCCTGCACATTTTCGATGAGGGTTCCATAGGGCGCGTTTTCCACGCCCAGTCTGTGTTCTTCCTCGACCACATCCCGCTCGGATTTCAGGTTGGGGGCGTCCACGCGCAGGCTCCGCATCCGGTCGGCTTCGAGATATAGAGCGCGATCCAGGGCGTTGCTCGGCACGGTCTCATAGTACAGGGTGCGGTCGAAGGACGTGTTGGCGTTGTAGTCGCCGCCGATCTGCTCGACGTAGCGGCTGTGTTCCTGCGGGCCGACATGTTCGCTGCCCTTGAACATCAGATGCTCGAACAGGTGCGCGAATCCGGCCTTGCCCTGCGCCTCGTCCTTGCTGCCCACGCGATACCACACCTGCAGCGTGACGACGGGCGCGCGATGGTCTTCTAAGGTAATGACTTTCAGGCCGTTCGCGAGTTTTGATTCCTTGTAGGCCAGTCGTGGTATCGCAATATTGGCCTCATGCGGCAGGCCGTTCGCAGGCTCATTTTGCGCGTTCGCCCTGGGCAGCAGGGACAGGCACAACGCGCCCGCCGCGATCCCCGCGCCAAGCGCGCGTTTGTATCGTGATTTCAAAACAATCCTCCCCTGTACAAAGCAGGCTCTATCGAGTAAATGCCGGATATACGGCGGAACAGATCAGGACGGCATACGGACAAGCCGACGCGTAAATACATCCGCGAAACGACGCCGGGACGAAAGCAGCGCCGCGAACAGCGCCGTGCATTAGTACGCAAAGCGTGTCGGCGGCGTTAGCGCAACACTGAGGGGGCCGAACACATCTTGCAGCGAGGCGCGGGACATGCGGGGGCGTTCAGGCCGCGCCTTCATTGCAGACACAAAGGAGTGCGGGGGTAAACGGGCCGCAAGGAGAGAGCGACCCGCAAACCAACAAAGAAATCAAACCTGACAGGGTGTTACCGTTCGCATCGCTGAGGTACGGATTGCCCGCCCGACCGAGCAGCATATTGGCCGCGTTGTAGCTGTACGCCTCGCTTCCGCCCATGCCGCCGCCCGCGTCTGTCTTGCTCGCGCGGTTGCCCATGCTGTCGAAGCTGTAACTCTGCGTCTGCCCGTCGCCATAATCCACGCTCGTCAGCCGGTTCAGCGCGTCATACGCGTACTGCTCCGTCCGGCTCGTCACGTTCCCTATTGCAGCATCTAAATTTGATTCTCTACTTGCGAGAATGGAAGGCATAAGTTTGTTCCGTGATAAGTTGAGCTTTGACGTATGGAATTTCAAGCTGAGGGACGTTCGCTTCCATGCCTTTTGATTATACTTCCATCAGTATACATGATGAAAAAGAAGCCGTCCGGGTCGCGCAGGCTCCATACCTTCTCATGTAGGTTCGACGGATATGGCAAAACGACAACCGTGAACTCCTCCTCAAATTCGAGACACATTCGGTAGTGTACACTTCTTAATGTAAATTTAATATGCAAAGAGAAATGCGCCGTTGACAGACGCCGCAGGGTTTGTTACAATCCTGTCATACTCTCGGAGACGCTCCCGATGTTTGTTCCCGCACCCATGCGGCGCCTGACTTCATCGCCGCGCATTCACTTTTGCGAACCGCCTTTGTACCGGATCGCCCGCTTTCTCGCCCACAGATCAAATAAATGACGCTAAAAAAAACTTCTGTTGATCCCTTAAAAGCCTGCTTGTTGGGCTGTGGTTGTACTGTACTCCTGCTGCTCTTCGTAACGCTGTACTCTCGTCGGGTAACAGAAAGTGAGAAGTTCGCGGCAGGAATGGCGCGCAGTCTCGCTGCGAACCGCAAAACACCGTTGAGCAGTGACATAGTTAAGGCACAGCAAGCGGCAATCACAACATTCGGCCCTGAGTTGAAAATGTCTGCCCATATTCCACAGGCTTTGTGGAATCTCTACGATGAAACAACGACTTGGTACCCCTCTCCATCAGGCAAGTACCTGATTGTTCAAGCCGGCAGAGGACAGATACACGTTTTGGGTAGTGTCACGGATCTGTGGCTGGTGTCAACACAAGGCGGCAGCGCAAGACCGCTGACGACGGACGCAGAGGGCTACAGTGATGTATGCTGGTCCGCCGATGAAAGCAGCATCGCCTATGTTTGCCACAATGGGTACTATCTCACCTTCGACAGAGAACAGGAACCGCCCAATCCGGGCGTAACTGTGTACACACAGAACATACACTCTGGAAATCGCAAAGCATTGTTTCACAACAAATGGGCATCCTCTGGCTTTGATGAAGACAAAAGTCTTGTGTGGCTGCCACACCAACCCTTTCTTCTCTACGCGGCAGGCACGCCGTTGGGAACTCTGCTGCTTAACGTCGAGGGAGGTTCATCCAGGCGTCTTTCTATAAACAGTTTCTCCGGCATACTGCCACGCGAGCGAGCTATGTATTGGCTAAATGATACGCATAGTGTGCTGACAACCGGACAAATCCAACCTTCCGTTACAACGTTAGCCTCCTTGGGGACAGGGGAGAAGTTGAGCATGTCCGCCGGCTTTACGTTCCCGGAAGCCCTTGTCGGTCTCTGCTTTTCGCCGGACGGCACGAAATTAGCGGGATGGCTCTCAGCTTCAAATCGCCTGGTGGTTCTCGATCCTGCAAGCCGGCGGGTACGATTGCTTGGCGTCGTTCCTCTGCCCTGGCATGGCTTTCTTCGTTGGTCACAGGATGGACAATTTTTATTTGCATCCCGGACGTTGCGTCAGAACGATACCGATATTGTCGCCGTCAGCGTCGAGGCTTCCACAATCCATCTTTTTGGCGAGGCCGATTGGAACAATATGCTGCCGGCAAAACTGCTGCCTATCCACTCTGATCTACTCACGTCTGTTGCCGATATTCCAAAATGAATAACCCGGATGGCAGTCTGCCGCTCACGCAGTCGGATCGCATCTGCCGCCTGCGAAACGCGCGCGACAGCTTCAACGTGGGGCTGTTCCTCAACCCCGCAAGAACCCCGCAAGGGTCGTAGGCGGCAGTCCTGCGAATGCCGCCATCACGGCGACGTTGCGGATGAGCTACATGGCAAGGCTGACGAGTTTTGACTTGCGTGCCGGCCGGTGATGTGCAGAATACGAAGGAGGCTTACTAATGCAAAGTGTACTGTTCGCCTGTTGTTTCTCGCTGCTTCCCGTCAGTCTCAGCCATGCCGTTGTAGCGCGGAGTTGTTACCGCATACAAAAAATCGCGTCCGTTCTGCAGACAAGCCGACGGGTTTCCAATGCAGCGCATGTCAACGCTCTTGTCACCTCGCGCGCCGTTGCGTCTGGTTCGCCGGTCGCCGCGTATACGGTTCAGCCTCTTGATTCTTACCTTTCTGCTCATGCCGGAGTGAAGGGGATAGGGGGCGTGAACAGCAGGGGCCAGAGTATCGGCACGGAGGTTGTGGGGCGGAGAGGCGACGGCATGATTACGGACGCCGAAGGGCGGCGGGTAGTGGCCCCGGAGGGCATGGCGTACCGTGATATACAACATGCCTTTATATACTACAATGGCAAAAAGCGTGACTTGGGAACATTGCCCGACAGCGATAACACCTTCCCTCACTGTATCAATGACAAAGGGCAGGTCGTGGGCGATGTGGATGGCATTCCCGTCCTGTGGCAGTCAGGAAGATTGCTGAAGTTACCTTGCGACGGCAGGGGAGGGGCGCTTTGGATCAACAACAGCGGCGACATTGCCGGGGCGGGGCCGAGCGCTTGTTTCTGGCACAACGGCAAATTACATCTGATAGACAGCCTGAAGGAATTGAGCAGCGGAGCAGAATGTATCAACGACAAAAGAGAAGTGGTCGGCTATTACTGTACGCCCGCCGGCCCTATTCACGCCTTCTACTATCGCAATGGCAAAACAAGCGATTTATCAATGCCTCGCGGATGCACCGAAAGTTACGCGTATAGCATCAACAATCAGGGCGACATCGTCGGGCAAGCGGTAGAGTGGAAGCCTGTCGTGTCCAAACGTACCGGCCTTACCGCCGCTTATCCCTTGTACCATCATACGATACCCCATGCCATTTTGTGGCACAAGGGCGCATGTTCTGAACCGCTCATCCCTGCCGCTTCGCATTGGCGGCTTACTGAAGCGCGTGACATTTATCAATCAGGCTGGATTATAGGAGATGGCTATCTCGACGGCAACGCGCGTCAATTCTTGTTGATCCCGCGAAACAGCCCGCCCAGGCCGAACACAAAGACGCCGCGCAAAAATGCTGTTTCAGGCTCTGCCGTCACTGTGCGCCGCTTGAGAAGCGTCAAAAAATGACAACGTTGATAGTGTCGGACAGCAGCCGGGGCGACCTGGTGACGTTAGACCTGAATGGGCCAGTGCGTATCGGGAACTGCAAGTTCTCAGAGGCGCGAGTGCGCCCCCATAAGCTGAGTTATTTAACCGTGCGGGGCCGCACTTCCTAATGGCACGGCCTGTAATGGCGCGACGCAGAGAACGAGCGGCTTCCTTTAAGTTGGGAAGCCGCTCGCCTTCTGCATACCTGTAGCTTCTACATTACAGCACAGTCACTTAACAGGATTGTAGGCGGTTTCGTCCTGGGCGCTGGCGGGATGGGCGGTGTATTTGCCATGTTCGGGGACGGCGATGCGGTCAAAGTCGTTGGCGAGGGTGTGCAGGGCGCGCGTCATGTCATCTCCCTGCATGGCGGGGCCGTGGCCGGTCACGGCAAGCTGCGGGTTGAGCGCGGCCAGCTTGCGTACCGACTCGCGGGCGTCCTGCCAGTTGGGCGTAAAGTACATGGGCGGGCCGTGCATCACGGGCTTTTGCGTGGCGACGGCGTATGCCGACTCCTGCGCGGTGGTAATAAACGCGTCCCCGGCAATGATGGTGCGCGTGGCCTCGTTCCACAGGGATATATGCCCCGGCGTATGTCCCGGCGTGTGTATCCAGCGCCAGCCGGACATAAATGGAACGCTGCCGTCCGAAGGCAGCATACGCAGCCGCGCGCTGACATTGATCGGGCCGCGCGGGTACAGCGGGGAGAGCAGGGCCATCAGGCCGCCGCCCACAGACGGGTCAGCGGGCGGGTACGCGGCCTGTCCGTTCAGATATGGTATTTCGAGTTCGTGCGCGTAAATGGGCGCGTCCCACTCCGCAGCAAGCTGTTCCAGCGCGCCGATGTGGTCGAAATGCCCGTGCGTCATCACAATGGCGGCGGGCCGCGCATTTGCCCCGAACCGCTTTGCCGCCGTGCCGCTGATCAGCCCCGCCGTGCCGGGAATGCCTGCGTCGATCAAGACCCACTGCCGATCCTCCGCGCCCTCCATGCCGTAGTAGACGATATTGGAGATCGCCAGTCGTTTGTAGGACAGGTCGGGCGCGATCTCGTGTGCGCCCTCGTGCTGCGCGGCGTCCAGTTCGGGGTTCTCGGCCCGTCCTGCCGGGTCGAGCGGTATCGAATGTTCCATGATGATGTAGGCTCCCTGTGGCTCTTTTTGTGTCTCTGACGGCCCGTTTATCAGGCGATGTGACGTAGTTTTGCGATAGACGCGTCGAATGCGGGTATTGTTCGGGGGTCTTTCCGGTACAATCCGGTACAATCCGGTACAATGTAGCGACGCGCCGAAACCGGACACCGGAAGCGGGCGTTGAAACCGAATGTACGCTCAGGGCGTAATGGACAGGGGAACAAAAGGGGTATGCGGACTATGCTGTTGCGACATCTTCTGCCCGCTGCTGTATTTCAGATGTGCTTTAAGGTCGTATCCGGCCTGTTTTGATAATCGATCTTCTATTCTCTTTTTCTACTCTCTTTTTCTACTCTCTAATTTTGTAATGTGAAAGGAATACCCCTCATGGCGTATTCAGCCGAAGTCAGCCGCTCTAATCCCAGCGCGTTTGTGTTTTTGATTGACCAGTCGAAGTCTATGGAAGAGCCGTTCGGGGGCGGGCAGGGCAAGCGCAAGGCCGACGGCGTCTCCGACGCCATCAACCGCCTGCTGCAAAACCTCGTCATCAAGTGCGCCAAAGGCGAGGGCATCAACGATTATTATGTGATCGGCGTGATCGGGTACGGGGGCAAAGTGGTTCCCGCGTTCGGCGGGCCGCTGGCGGGCAAGTTCCTGGTTCCTGTCAGCGAGGTCGCGAATAATCCGGCCCGCGTCGAGGAGCGCACCAAAAAGGTGGACGACGGCGCGGGCGGCCTGATAGACCAGACCATCAAGTTCCCCGTGTGGCTGGAACCCGTGATGGACAACGGTACGCCCATGCGCGAGGCGTTCGGCATGGCCCACCAACTGCTGCAAACGTGGATCGCCAACCATCCCGACTCGTACCCGCCCATCGTGATCAACATTACGGACGGCGAGTACAACAACGATCCGACGAACGAGGCGCAGGCGCTGACCTCCCTTGCCACATCCGACGGCAATACCCTGCTGTTCAACTGCCACATTTCGGGCCATGTGAGCGCGCCGGTCGTGTTCCCCAACAGCGACGCGGGCCTGCCCGACGACTGGGCGCGGAAACTGTTCGCCCTGTCCTCGCCCCTGCCGCAGAGCATCAGCGACTCGGCCATCGGCGAGGGCTATCCTATCGGGGCCGATGCGCGGGGCTTCGCCTTCAACGCCGACCTTGTGGAACTGATCCGCTTTCTGGACATCGGCACGCGGCCCAGCAATCTGCGCTAATCGGGCTTTCTATCGAAGCTCATTTTGATACTTTGATGAAGATGCAGGACGAGATAATCAATACGAATACGGACACTTTCACACTGGCGGGCAGAACGCCGCGCGCTTTCTGGGCGGCGAAGGCGGGCAATGCCCCCGCCGATTACGAGGACGCCTTTGCCATCGGGCAGGACTGCCTCGCCATCGCGGACGGCGCGACCGAAAGCAGTTTTGCGCGGGCCTGGGCGCAGGCGCTGACCGAGGGCTTTGTGGCCGACCCCGGGGCGACGCAGCCGCCGGGTATCCGCAGGCTGCAGGCATGGCTGCGCCCGCTGCAATCGGCCTGGCACGCGGGCGTGGCCTGGGATCGCCTGCCCTGGTTCGCCGAGGACAAGGCGCGTTCGGGCGCGTTCGCCACGTTCCTGGGCTTTCAGATGCTGGGGCATGAGGGAACAGCAAACAGGGAACAGGCAGCAGAGGACCCCCCGGAAATCGAAGCGCCGCCGCCAATGGAGTCCTCGCTAGCGATCTCGTTTCTGGGCGCGGCGCAGTCGGCCCTGGGCGACAACCTCATAGATATAGAAGCGTATGAAGAGGGGGCGTTCGTGGCCTTTGCGATAGGCGACAGCTGCCTGTTCCAGATACGCGATAACGACCTTGAACTCGCGTTTCCGCTGTCCCATTCCTCGCAGTTCGACAGCCGGCCCGTTCTGGTATGTTCCAACGACATCAACAACAAAGAGGTGTGGGACGACATTGCGCTGGAACGGGGAACCGTCCAGCCGGGCGACATTTTGTTATTCCTCACGGACGCGCTTGCGCGCTGGTTTCTTGTGCAGCATGAGGCGGGCGCAAAGCCGTGGGAAACCCTGTGCGCCCTGCAATCGCGATCCGATTTCGACGCTTTTGTGACCGGCCTGCGCCAGTCTCACGCGATGCGCAACGATGATGTCACCCTGCTCATCCTGGATGGTCTTTCAGCAGGCGCAGACGACGGCGCGGAAGACGCGTCAGGTGTCGCCGAAGCCCTAGAAGACGCTAACGTCGGCTCTAAGGCCGTCGCTGCGAGTGACGAAAGCCATGTGGAAGGCGCAGCCGCGAACAACAGGACAGACGCATGAACTGGCCGCTGGCCTCGGACTATCAGGATGCCGTACAAAACCCCGCGCAGTGCTTCGGAGACGCGCAGCTTAAACTCTGCCGTCCTGTCGTGACCAAGCTGGGGCTGCCCCGCGTGGCGTCCGGCACGTTCGCGAGCGTGTACGAACTGTGTAATCTGACCATGCACCCGTCGCAGCGCTGGGCCGTGCGCTGCTTCTCGCGCCCCGGCACGGATCAGCAGAACCGTTACGCCCTGCTCAGTCAGTACCTGGGACAGCGGCATGTCCCCGAACTGGTCGGCTTCACGTACCACGCGCAGGGCATCCGCATCCGGGGGCAGTGGTTCCCGATTGTCACGATGGAATGGGTCGAGGGAACTACGCTGCATACCTATATCGGGCAGCATGTGGGTGACGCCGACCGGCTGCGCGGCCTGGCGGCAAAGTGGCGTGACCTGATGGCGCATCTCAAAGCCAATGGCATCGCTCACGGCGACTTGCAGCATGGCAATGCGCTGGTAACGGCGGCGGGCGAACTAAGGCTTGTGGATTACGACGGCATGTTCATCCCCGATTTGCGCGGCCAGCCCAGCCGCGAACTCGGCCACCCCAATTATCAGCATCCCCAGCGGGCGAGCGCGGATTACAATGAAAAACTGGACGACTTTGCCGCGCTTGTAATCTATACCAGTCTGGTCGCCCTGAGCTACGATCCCGATTTGTGGGCGCGGTTCCACACGGGCGAAAACCTGATTTTCTCTGAAGCGGACTTCAAAGCTCCCCAAAAATCGCCCGTCTTCGAGCGGCTGTACCACGGCGGCCACGACGTGGTGCGCGAACTGTCACGGCGGCTCGCCCTGGCCTGCGAGGGGACATTAGCGCGCGTACCGGATTTCGCGCAGACTCTGACGAGCGTCCCCGCGATCCCCGTTCCGCAGCCCTGGTGGCATACGGAGGATGCTTCGCCTGATAAGGGGCAGCGTCCTGTTCCCGCTGCCGCCGCTTCGCCCGCCGCAGTTCCTCACGCCTCGACAGACACGCCGCCCGCATCTGTGCGCGACGTGCCGCCCGGATGGTGGAAAGAGCCGCCCAAAGCGCAGTCCGTTCCCGCCGCGCCCGCTGAACCTGCCCCGCATACCGGGGGCAAAAATAAAGAAGCCACGAAGGAGGCGGCGGGAGGTTTTCTCTCGGCTCTTCTGCGCCTGTGGAGTGACACGCAGGCTGCTGCTGTTCACTCCCACACGCAAGCTGTTCCGGCCTCTGTACCCGGCCCTGTGCCGCCTGTCGTTCCGCCACGTTCGTCAAACAGGGAACGACCGCGCCGCGCATGGCTGACCTGTTCGGGTGTGTCGTGCCTGCTCGCCTGCCTCGCTGCCTACGGCCTGGTGATGCTGACGCAGGTGATACTGCACAAAGCGCACGGCCTTCTCAACGACATTGACCGTCATGTGGCCGTCGCAAGAAAACATGCGCCTGCCCGCTCCCTCCATCCGCCCTCTGTTCCGCCTGTCCATCCGCCGCACCGATAATGCCGGTAACGGCCTTGATTGTCGCCGCATTTAAGCAGGCAGACAAAAAAACGCGTAAATAAATATACATTTTCAATGTTGTTTCAATTTTATTTCAATTTTATTTCAATTTTATTTCAGGCTGATGTGTCAAAAAATGGCAACAATCTATTCTCCTCGGCGTAGTACATGTTCAGACGGGAGCGGCGACGAGGCCGTAAACCTGTCGAGCGTCGGCAATGCAGTTTGGCGCGAAGAACACCACGAAGGAGTTTACGACATCATGGCAGAGACCAAAGAACACGTTCCCGGCAACCAGGGCGGCACACACGAGCAGCATGTCGAGGCGGGACGCCAGAGCCACAAAAACCACCCGGCGGCGGACAAGCATCACGAGGCCGCGTCGCGCCACGAGGCTGCGGCCAACAGCCACCGCCAGGCCGCCGAGCATCACGAGACGGGTAACGAAGAGCAGGCCAAAAGCCACGCCACGAACGCGCACGGCCACAGCACACGCGCCCACGCCAAAAGCGAAGAAGCGCACGGCGAGTCGCATGGCAAAGGCAAGCAGGGCGGATCATCCGAACAGCACGCCGAGGCGGGCCGCAAGGGCGGACAGCACTAGGAAAGCGGCACAGCCGTAACAGATCTGTCGCCTCTTATACTGTGCAGGCTGAAACCGTAACAACGGAACAGCATTCCAAAACTACCCTGACGAAGTATTCTGCTGCGTCAGGGTAGTTTTTGTTTGTTCTTTGTTTGTTTTTTGTTTGTTTATGTACGCAAACGAATATCGTCAACCATGCAGGGAAACCCCGCTTGGATGGTGAACAAAAAAGCGTGTTCCTGAGAAAGCCTGGAAGAAGCCTGACGGATCATGCGCGGCGACCGGGCAGGGAACATATTCACAATCGAAATGGAGATTTTAGATGCGTCTGCGTTCTCATAAGGGTTCCAGGTTTTTGGTTGTGCGCGGCCTTTGCGCGCTGGCATGTGCCGGGCTGATTGGGCCTGTCCTGACGGGATGCGGCGGCGGGTCAGGCAGCACGAATACAACGCGGACCGGCCCGATTGTCAGCCCCGCAGCCCTCGGCGGCGGGGCAGGCAACAATCAGACGTTTACGGTCACGTCCGCTGTGGCCCCGCAGACCGGCAGCATCGTCACCATTCGCGTCGAGATTACCAATTCGGCCGGTTTGAATACCACTACCAACCCGCCCCGACTTGACATTCTTGGGCCGGGCGGCGTGTCCCTGATCAATGGCCCGCAGCCGCTGCAATCTCTCAATAGCGACCCGAACGGCTTTGTTTATCAGTACAACATCACCGGGGGAACCCTTGCGCAGCAGTATTCGTTTGTCGTGTACGCGCAGGACACGTCAGGTAACAAGGGCAACACGCCGTTCATCCTGGCAACGCAGACCCTGCCCTGACCCCGCAAATGTTTTTCCTGCCCGAACGGGGTCCGGGGATGTGGACGGAGCAGGCCTGAGATTCCTGTAACTTCCCCCTGCCGGTGGGGTACAATAAAGCATGAATACGCTCACTTTGCCCACACAAATTGATGACTCGATCAACGCGGCTATCCTGTCCGTTTCGGAAGACCGCATACAGGGATTTCTAAGCGACCCGCTGGGCGAGATCGCGAAACTGTCTGAAACGCCCGTTGATGTCGTGATCGCCCGCATACAGGCGATGCTGCGCGCAGGCACCATTCGCCGCGTCCGCCAGACCCTGATGGCGACCAATCTGGCGCAGGGCTCGCTTGTGGCGTGGCAGGTCCCCGCCGAACGCCTGGACGCCGCCTTCGACTTTATGTTTCAGCGCGACCCGTTCAGCGGGCATGTCGTGGTTCGCAGCGCGGACGCGGCCACGCCGGGAAGCAGTTACCGGCTGTGGACGACCCTGAAAGCGCCGCAGGGATATTCGCTGCACAAGCACGCGCAGTTTCTGGCCGAGCAGGTGGGCGCGGAACGGTTTTTGCTGATGCCCGCCAAACGCCTGTTCGCGCTGGGCGTGGGCCATGTACGGCGCAAGGGAACGCCCATCGGCAGCCTTTCCGACATGCCCGCCGAGGTGCTGGACACCAACATCGTGGCCCTCAGCGACCTGGACTGGCAGGTACTCGTCGCCCTGAAGCGGGAGTTTGAGCCGGACGAAATCACGCGTGACCTGTGGCAGGCGCGGGCTGTGGAAGCGGGCGTGGATCTGCCGACATTTTTGGAAGTGGCCCGTTCGCTGTCCGCGCGCAAAGTCATCGGGCGGTTCTCCACGTTTTTGGAACACGTCAAGCCGTCCACGGAGGGCGTTCGCGTGACACGCTATAACGCCTTATTTCATTGGGCTGTACCCGAAGGGCGCGAGATCGAGGCGGGGCAGCAGGTAGGCCGCTTCGAGATCATGACACACGCGTACTGGCGCGAGGGCGGGCCGGAGTTCCGCAGCGTCAACATCATGGGCGTGGCGCATGGCCTGGATAAATCTTTGCTGCTGGAACATAAAGCGTCCATTGACGCGCATCTGCAATCGGTGGGCATTCCGGTCGGCTACACGAATGTGTTCTGGGGCGGGCGCAGCGAAATCAAGCCCTCGGAAATCTCCCCCCTCGCGTACCGGCAGTTCTGCCGCGACATGGGACTGGACGAGGCGAGTATGCGCGAAGACGACGTACAGTAATTAGCCGTAAACGAACGCGAATGAACGCAGATCAAATGCAATAATCAGCCAGACATAAAAATGCGGACATAGCAACCGATGGTCAGGTAGAACAGTCCGTTTCAACTTATTCGCGATCATTTGCGTTTATTTGCGGCTATCACTGGAATGTCATGGGAGCAGGACTGTGAGCAACAACAAGTGGCGCAAAAGCGAGCATAAACTGGCGGATAATCACGGCTGGCGGGCCGCGCCGGGAAACCGTATCCTCGTGCTGGACAAGGGCGACTTGCAATTTGAGTTCCCGCAGAACTGGCATGTCACGCCCGAAGAGGGCGCGATCAAGGTCACGGACAAGCCGCCGCCCAACGACGACTGTGTGCTGCGCGTCTCCGTGCTGCGCTTTCCGCCGCTCAAGGCCGGACACCCCTCGGTCGAGATGCTGCTGCAAAACGCGTTCATTCACGCCAAGCAGATGCTCGACCCCGAAGACATACAGCGCGTGCCGCGTGAAGACTTGGCCGTTGTGTGGGGCGAGTACCGGGAGATAGACAGCAAGGAGAACCGCGAGGCCATCTGGCGCATGGCAATGGCCCACGCGCCCAGCCCGACCCGCAACCTGTACGGCTTTCTTACGTTCGGCTTCTGGCCCGAACACGCCGCCCGCGCCATTCCCGTCTGGGATCACGTCCTGAAATCCATGATCATGGATCGTCCTGTCGCCGACCCGGTACGTGGCCCCGTCTTTCATTAGTGCGATCTTGACGAGGATGTTGTGCAAACCTACCACAACAACTCTGTTAAAGAGGCGCTAAATGCTGCTTCCTTCAATGCCTATGCTCGATTTCTCTCAGGTGACGACGCAGATACAGACCTTTACGCGGGAGCGGGAACGCGCCCTGCCGCGCTTGCAGGCCGCGCTCAGGGAGGCGGGCGACCGCCTGCGAGGGTCCGGCGGCGCGTGGGAGCAGACGCAGGAAAAAATAGCGCAAAGCCGCACGTCGTGGCTGGTTGCGGGATGGACGGAACCGCCCGACAATGTTTATGATCCGCCCGTCCGCCCCGATGTGCATACCGTGCTTGCCGCCGACGGCTCGCAGATCGTCAGCGAGCGGCACGACATCTGCCAGTGCTATTTGCTGAACGTCGGCTTGATCGCCCTGCGCTACGGCACGGGCGAACGCGCTACGCTGACCTCGCGGCCCACGCTGGATTTTCCCGACGACGACCTGCTTAATGTGTCGGAAGGCGATCAGGCCACGATTGCCGGCAAGCGGCTCGCCCTGCGCCGGCTGCTGGCCGAATTTGGCGGATTGACCGACCTGATGCCTACGAACGTACCCACATTGGCTCTGTCCGACGGTACACTGATCTTGTGGATGCTCGAAACCGAGACTGAGGCGTTTCGGATGCAGACCCTGGACGCGTTTCAGGCCCATCTGCACACGGCGCGGCAACGCGGCATTCCGCTTGTCGGCTACATCAGTCAGCCGCAGAGCCGCGATGTCGTAAATTCGCTGCGCGTGTCGGTCTGCCCGCACGAACGCGCCGACTGCGACACGCATTGCCCCAACCCCAACAAGCCCCGCCTGCCCGCCGTCACGCCGCCGTGCGCGTACCCCGACCGCATCATGGATCACGAGTTGTTCGCATCCCTGCTGCGTCCGGGGCAGCGTTCCTCGGTGTTCCGCTCCACGTCCAAAATATTTGCTGCGTATCGGCCTGAAAACCGGATCACGTTCTTTTATCTGCACACGGGGCGCGAGGTGGCCCGCGTCGAGATGCCCGCCTGGGTCAGCGACGATAAGGAACTCTTATCTCTGACTCACGCGCTTTGCTGGGATCAGTGCTGCAAGGGTGACGGCTACCCGGTCGCCCTTGCCGAAGCGCACGAGCAGGCCGTGATTCGCGCGCCCGAAAAAACCGCCTTCTTTCAGATGATGCAGCGCGCCTTTGTGATGTCGGGCCAGCCGGTCGCCATCACGCAAAAGGCCGTGTCCAAACGCGCCCGCCGCATATGATTTTCGAGTACCAGATGCTAACTCAAATACCAGCTCAAAGCAGGAGTAAAAACCATGCCGTTTGACATTTTCGATGTTATGTCCGATCTGCGTCCAAACGCCCGCACCCGGCGCGAATGGTTCCGCGTGGGCATACAGTCCGCCGCCCTGCTTTCCTGCTCCTGCGCTGCCGCGCTCGCACAGCAAGCGGCAGGAAAGGACGCCGCCAGGCAGCCTGCGAAGCCCGCCGGACCTTATCCTCCTGCCGGCGCTATCATCTCGCCTGCCGATGCCGCCAACCCCTACGCGCCGTTTCGCATGGGCATTCAGTCCTACTCTCTGCGGCATTTCAAGACCGACGACATGCTGGCCCGCGTCAAGGAACTCGGCCTCCACTATTTGGAAGCGTACCCCGCCCACTTTCCCATAACCGACGACCCCAAAATCCTCGACGGCTACAAAGAACAACTGAAAGCGAACGGCATTCAACTGGTCGCCTATGGTGTCCTCAACTTCAGCGGCGACGAGGCGGACGCGCGGCGCAAGTTCGCGTTCGGCAAAGCGATGGGCGTGGAAGTTCTGACTGCGTCTCCCAAGCCCGAAGCCTTTCCCATCCTGGACAAGCTCACAGACGAGTACAAAATCAACATCGCCATCCACAACCACGGGCCGGGCGACATGTACGACGTGGAGGACAAACTGCGAAAAGCCATTGAGGGCCACAACCCGCGCATCGGCTCGTGCAACGACACGGGACACTACCTGCTCAGTGACGTAAACCCCGTCTTAGTCGCCAAAGACCTGGGCGCGCGCACATATGACGTGCACCTCAAAAACGTCAAGGTGGGCATGATGGGCAAGAAAGAGTTTACCGAGGTCGGGGTCACGGGCGGCCTGCTGGACACGGTCGCGCTGTTCCGCGTTTTGATCGAAGCGGGCTACAAGGGGCCGATCATGCTGGAATACGAGGAGCATCCCGACGACCCGATGCCGCAAATCAAAGCCTGCCTGGAAGCCACGCAACGCTACACGAAAACCTGCCGCGACTCCGGCTTCGCAGCCGCGGCGAAATAAAATTTTTACGC
The DNA here is from genome assembly GCA_965277875.1 of Chthonomonadaceae bacterium. GTDB lineage: Bacteria > Armatimonadota > Chthonomonadetes > Chthonomonadales > Chthonomonadaceae > CAWFQB01. Next base: position 5,926,386 of record CBDIDV010000002.1, read on the forward strand.
AAAGATGCCAGGGCGCAAAGAAAACAAGAAAGACAAGGACAAATCCGAAACAGGATCAACAGGATTTTTCAGGATTGACAGGAGCAGGAAGAGACAGGCATGGATGAGCAGGCAATCGAAACGTGGCGGATACATAACCGGCTGCTGCGGGGCTGGCTGAACGCGGTTCCGCCGGAGCATCTTGCCATTGCGTCCACGAGTCGGGAGCGGCGCGTGGGCGACCATTTCGCGCATATCCATAACAACCGCCTGGATTGGCTGAAGCCCGCCGCGTCTGCCCTGTGCGAAGGCATCGGCAAGGTGCAAAAAGGCGACGCGATAAACCCTGTCGCACTTGGGCAGGCACTGGCGCAGTCAGAAGAAGCTGTGAGCGCACTGCTGGCCCAGAGCCGTGAGAGGGGCGGCAAGATCAAAGCGTTCAAACCCCACGCCTCCGCTTTTCTGGGCTATCTGCTGGTACACGAGGGCTACCACCTGGGCAAGATAGACGCCCTGCTGCGGCAGGCCGGACACGCCCCGGACGATAAAACGCACTACGCGCTGTGGCAATGGTCGCCTGAACTCACGGAATAAAATGGTTCGCAGAACGATGAGAATGTAATCAACACTGTTGACGACGATAGAAGAAAGCGGAGGAGAAGAGAACGATGCGGCGATTGGCGATGTTTTTGCTGCTATTGAGCGGCCTGTCTGTAAATATCGGTTCCTGTCCGGCGCAGACGCCTGCGCGACGCGCCCGAACGCAGGCGGTCTGTCCCGTGTCGGCAAATGCCGATCCTGACCCGCGCGTGTCCGAAGTCCTGCGCCGTATGTTGAGCGCGGGACTGAAAACAAAAAGCATGACGGCGGATTTCACGTATACGGTCACTTCGGTAAAAAGCCAGCAGACCGTTACGGGATCGTTCCGCGTAATGAAGCCTAACTATGCCCGTGTCGTCTTTTCGTTTATGGCCCAGCCCGCGTTTCCCAATCTGGTCGCCTCAGACGGCAAAACCATCACTACGTTCACGCCAAGCAGTTTTCTTCCCAACCGCACATTCGCCGCCGTTCCCTTTGACTCTCTGCTGGGAGCGCGGCAGGCGTCCGGTCTGGCCGGGGGCGGCGGAACGTACAGCACACAGCCGGCGCAGGAGATAGGCGAGAACATCCACCTGTGGGACGCCATTCCGTTCGGAGCCTTTTTCGATGTCGAGAACGCCATTTACAAATATGGCTACGTCCGCAATATGAACGAGTTGAAGTACGAAGGCACACAGAAAATCAATGGTGTCACATACCGCGTGTTGTCGCACCACTTCGAGAACGGCAATATCGCGGGCGGCGAGGCCACGCCCTTCGAGCAGCATCTCTACATCGGCCCCGACGACCTGATCCACGAGTACGTGCTGGAATTCAACAGCGGCGGGCGGCATGGCGTTCAGGTGATGCGGCTGAACAACATCAAAATCAATGTGCCGCTGAACGCTTCGGACTTCGCGTTTACGCCTCCCGCGCCCTGAAACGCGTTTACGCCCCCGGCGCTTCTGGAGAACCCGGTGCGGTCACAAAACAGAAAGCATTCGCAGATGATATACATCAATAGGATAAAACGAATATTCTGGGCCGGCCATGACGGATAAAGTCCTGACCGCCGCGTTCTGGATAGAATTCTGGCACGACACGGCCAAAGACATCGTGCATGGCGCGGTGCGTGTGGTTGGCATCCTGATCGCCTACCTTGTAATACGCGGCCTGCTGTACCGCGCCATTGACGGTGTGCTGACCCGCCTGATCGCCCGCGACAATCGGCTGGGCGTGACCGAGGAGCGGGCATCTCGGCTGCAAACTTTGCAGGGCCTGTCCAAAAGCGTGGTCGGGTACGTGCTGTTTTTCGTGCTGGGCGTCCTGCTGCTGGGCGCGGTAGGCATTCCCATCCTGCCGTTCATCACGAGCGCGAGCGTGATCGGTATCGCGGTCGGTCTGGGGGCGCAAAAGTTGTTCAAGGACGTGATTTCGGGCTTCTTCATCGTCGTGGACAACCTGTATACGGTGGGCGAAACGATCACGGTGGGCACGATCACGGGCGAGGTGCAGGAGTTGGGTATGCGCGTGACGCGCCTGCTGGACACGAACGGACGCACACATCTGCTGTCTAATGGCGACATCGGCACGGTCACAAACCTGTCCCGCCACGCCATTCTGGATTATGTCGAGGTCAGCGTCGCCGCAAACGCCAATCTGAACAAGGTCGTTGACGTTTCCAATGCGGTCGGAGCGTCGCTGTTTGCGGGGGACGAGCATCGCCTCAAAAACGCGCCCTATGTGCTGGGCATTACAGCCTTTACCGCCCTCGCCGTCACGGTGCGCGTGGCCGTCGTCACGGAACCCGCCTATCTCGCGCTGGAACAAATGCGCGTTCGCGCCAGCCTGCGCGAAGCGTATACCAGGGCGGAAATCCCTATTGCATAGTATTCAGGAGGTCAGGTTTTGGCAAAGACATATCGGGTCGGCGTGGCGTGTCTGTCGCATGACCACATCTGGGGTGAACTGGCGCACTGGCGCAAACTGGACAACGTGGAGATCGTGGCGGGCGGGGACGACGAGCCGCACCTGCTGGAAGAACTCAAACAGAAACACGGTGTCACGCGCCTGTACGCCGACTATCGCGAGATGATAGACAGTGAAGACCTGGACATCGTACAGGCGGCGGGCGGCAACAGCGAGGGCGCGGAAATCGTCCGGGCATCTGCGCGAAAGGGCCTGCACGTCATCAGCGAAAAGCCGATGGCGGCGACGCTTGCTCAGGCCGAGCAGATGCTCCAGTCTGCGCGCGATGCGGGCATTTTGCTGGTCATTAACTGGCCGACCGCGTGGACGCCTGCCTGGCAGGAACTGGAACGCCGCGCGCTGGGGGGCGACATCGGCGAACTGCGCTATACGCGCTATCGCAGCGCGCACGGCGGCCCCGTCGCCATTGGCTGCGCGCCGAGCTTTGTGCGCGACCTGACCACGCCCGAAATCAACGGCGCGGGAGCCTTGATGGATTATTGCGGGTATGGCGCGAACCTGGCCGCGCGCTTGTTGGGCGTTCCCCTGTCCGTCACGGGAATGCGCGGCGTGTTCGGCGAGGAACCCGCGTATGCGGCCAGCGACGACAACGCGCTCATCATGGCAAAATACGGACACGCGTTCGGCGTGTGCGAGGCAAGCTGGACGCAGCCGGTCGGCAGTGCGGGAACCAACCCGGTCGTTTACGGCAGCGAGGGTTCGCTGGGCATCCACCACGGCCAAATAGTGATCCAGCGTCCCGGCAAAGCCGAAGAAACCATTACGCCGCCCCCGTTACAATATCCGCATCGCAGCGCACCCGAATACCTGCTCTATTGCCTGGAAAACAACAAGCCGATTGAAGGCTTCTGCTCGCCCCAGGTCAGCCGCGACGCCCAAGAGATACTGGAAGCCGGCCTGCGCGCCGCCAATACGGGCCAGACCCAGACCCTTCCCCTTGCATCTTGATAGACAATACGATGCGGAGAAGCGCGGTCATGTCAGAAGCCGAACCGGACGAATATGCGCTTGTCATTCTGTTGAAAGCGCTGGACAGCAAACAGGACGAGGAACGCGCCGATGCCATACGGCGCGTACAAACACTTGCGCCTGCCGCGCTGCTCACCCTGTCCCGTATGGAAGTGCAGCATTTCCGCCGCTATCGGCGTGGTGACTGGCGAACGGCCTTTCTAATTGTTGCCATTGTGTATACTCCTATATTTCTGCTCGCTTGCAAATTGCACGCACGGCCAGGAGTGTATATTTTCAACCTGTACATGATAGTCATGCTGTACATTGTCCTTCCCAACATTCGACACCTATACAGCGGTTTTAGACCCTCAAAGGCAAGACAAAGTATAGCCAACGCACTGGAAGATGTAGATAGTATTCACTTTGTACCCGTCGCGCTGACACTTTTGCAGGACAAAACGGCAGACATTATGCCTGCAATATACACTTTGCTCAAACGTCTGCTGCCTCAACTTCACGTGGAGGACACGCAGAATTGGACGCCGGAGCAGTATCAGAAATTGCTTGCTCTGCTTGCCGACCGAAAGCAGGAGCCGGAACTACGCCTGAGCATCCTGAAAGCTCTGGAGCAGATCGGCGATGCGCGGGCCATACCGGTTGTAGAGGCTTTGACTGCGTTCGACCGTGACACGCCCATTTTGGTACGGCGGGCCGCTGCCGACTGTCTGCCCTTTTTGCAGGAGCGGGCCGTGGAGCAGCGGCAGGCCCAAACCCTGCTTCGCGCCGCCGCAGGTAATACACAGGGAACCGATCTGCTGCGCGGGGCATCGGGAGCAAATACGCAAACACCTGAAGAACAGTTGCTGCGGCCCCGGTAGGTTTGGCCCTCATCCGCGCTCCGCGCACCTTCTCCCGAAGGGAGAAGGCTAATTTGTTCACGTTGTGCGTTGGATAAAGATTTGCATACAACGGCGAACCCACCTGCGCCTTCGCTCCCCTCTCCCTGTGAGCGCAGCGAACGCATCAGGGAGAGGGGCCGGGGGTGAGGGTACAAACTGCCGTCTTGTACCCCATTCCACCATCAAGACAGACCACAAAGGCAGAACCATGCGCCGAAACCAACGAAAACCGGATGCGCTTGCGGACTTGCGGAAGCGGCTGGGCAGCCCAAGCAGCGATGTGCGGTATCAGGCGTATCTGGACGCGCAGGACTTGTCCGCCGAACAGTTGTGGGACATTGTCGCTTCTCCAGCGCGGGAGGCGAACCGTTCCTCGCGTACAGCGACGATGAATAATATTATCGCCGGGACGTGGGTAGCATCAGGCTTGTTTGTTATAAATTTTGAGCCGTCTCTTACCCCATTTATTGCGTCCAGTGTTTTGATCGCATGGGGAATATATGTATTTACTCTTTTTCGCCGTGTTCCTCGGCAAAGTTTGTATATTAGTCTGAGCCGATTGTTGGAGCATCAGGAAGACGCGCGGTTTGTAGGGCCAACGCTTTTGATTCATGCAGAAGTCACAGGACGGGACGTGCAGGCAAGCACTCGAAAAACGCTGTTGCGCCTTCTGTCCCTGCTGGACGACATACACATACGGGCATGGACAGGCGCGCACAAAGCCGCCCTGCTTAATCTTGCGCGCCACTCCTGGGGCGATCTAGAGTTAAAGTTTTTTGCGTTGGATGCACTTGGAAGGGTTGGGGAGGCTGATAGCATTCCGGTCGTGCGTAAGTTAGCGGAAGCTCAGACTTCGCGTATAGCAGAGCGGTTGTATGTCGTGCATATTGGCCGTGAAACAACTTTACGTGAATTGGAGCGCGAACAGCAGATGGAGCAGGCAATCAAACATGGTGCGGTGATGCCCGCAGCATCTTTCGCGTCGCGATCCTCCTTTGAAAATCTCGATGCGGACAGGCGCGAAACGTATATGGCTGCCGCCCTGTACCTGAAACGCAAGGCGGAAGACAGCCTGAACAGCATTCTGGCGCGTCAGCAGCAGCAGCAACAAACGACTGTTCTGCTGCGAGCCGCGGAACAGCCCGCTACGATGCAGGCGCAGGCGCTGCTAAGGCCCGCTCACGACGCGGGCGCGAATATGCCGAACGAACAGCTATTAAGGCCGAAGTGAGAAAAGTCAACTTAACAGCACGTACAGCAGCAGACGACGGGAGGCAGACATGACGAGCAATCGGCGGCAGTTTCTGGCGCAGGCCGCAATCGCAGGAGTGGCTATCGGGATGGAAAATCAGGCGGCGCGGGCAGGCGGTCGCTCGCGACTGGACAGGCTGAATGTCGGCATCGTGGGCGTGGCGAACCGGGGAGGCGACAACCTCAATGAACTGGCCCGCCTGCCGGATGTCAATATCGTAGCCCTGTGCGATGTGGACGACAACTACCTCCGCGCTACCGCTATGCGCTTTCCACGCGCCTCGACGTACAGCGATTATCGCAGGCTGCTGGAGCAAAAGGACATTGACGCGGTCGTGGTCAGTACGCCCGATCACATGCACGCGCCCATCGGCCTCGCCGCCATGCAGAGCGGGCATGACCTGTACTGTGAAAAGCCGCTCGCGCATACCGTGGCCGAGGTGCGCCGCATGATGGAAACGGCAGTCCGCCTGAAGCGCGTCACGCAGATGGGAACGCAGATACACGCCACCACCAACTATCGCCGCGTCGTGGAGTTGATACAAAGCGGGGCTATTGGCACGGTACGCGAAGCACACTGCTGGGCCGATAAAGTGTGGACGGGCATCACGCCTCTGCCCCCATCCGAGCCGCAGCCTCCGGCCCTGCATTGGGATTTGTGGCTGGGGCCATCGCGGCCTCGCCCGTACAACACCTGTTATGCGCCGGCAAAATGGCGCGGCTGGTGGGAGTGGGGCGGGGGAACGCTCGCGGACATGGCCTGTCACCATGTAGATCTGCCATTCTGGGCCTTGAACCTGGATCATCCGCTGACCATAGAAGCGGAGGGGCCGGCCGCAGACCCGGACATAGCCCCGGCCTGGCAGATAGTCCATTATACGTTCGGCCTGCGTGACAAACGCGCCCCCGTGGCCCTGACATGGTACAGCGGCGGCAAGCGCCCGCCACAGTTCGACACGCCGGGTATGCTGCCCAGGTGGGGCGACGGCACACTGTTCGTGGGCGATAAAGGGATGCTGCTGTCGGATTATGGGCGTCACGTCCTGCTGCCGCAAAACAGCTTTGCCGACTATACGCCGCCCAAGCCGTTTTTGCCGGACAGCATCGGGCATCACGCCGAATGGGTTGCGGCCTGCAAAAGCGGCGAGCCGACCACATGCAGTTTCGATTACAGCGGCCCGCTTGCCGAAACGGTCGCGCTGGGGAATGTGGCGTACAGAGTCGGCGCAAAGCTGCACTGGGACGCCCGCAAAATGCGAACCCTGCATAACCCCGACGCCGACGCTCTACTGTATCCCAATGGCGACAATCAGGACAGGACACAGCGCAAAACGTTTGCCATCGGCGCATGAAGCCCACGCCACGGAGGGAACCGCCAGTGGACGCGCAACAGCAGCAGACAGAGGGTACGGAGCCGACACAGACAACGGTATCACAGGCGGCAGCGTGGCATTCAGTCGAGCAAAGTGGTACAGAACCGGCACAGGCAGGAACGCACATAGCTGAAATGTCAAGCAAGCGTACTGCTGTCCTGAAACAGCCTGCATTCTGGCGGCGCATGAGACAGAAAATCCTGCCCGAAACGACGTGGCTGGCCGAACTAATGCGAGAGGCCGGGCCGCATTTCGGTGGTCAGACGCCGCGCCGATGGGTCCGGCATCTTAATAGCTCTAACGCGCATATTCGGCAAGAGGCTCGACGCGCGTACCACAGCCTGCCGCCGCCCGCGCGGTGCGTATTGACTGCCTCCGCCTACATCAGAGCCATAGAGTTTATCAACAACGCAGGTTTCATTACGGGCGCGCTTGTCGTCATTGGTGTGATTGCCAGCGCTATAATGGGCGGCATAGCCGGAGCCATTACGGGGATCATCCTCACCGCGCTGCTCGCCGGGGTCATGACAAATCATATCCGTACTGAGCGCCTGCCGACGCTTGCCAAAGACCTTCTGGACGGCGCACAGGATGCTCGCCTGATTCCCTTCCTCGCATTGCGTCTGATGTTCATCCGCAGTGGCAGCAAGTTGGGGATTTCGTTTGCCGGGCGCAACTTGCGTAACGCGCTTGTGCGCCTGCTGCCCCTCGCCCAACAGGCAGACGCGGCGGAGTGGACGGGCGCGCACTGGAACAGCCTGCTGCGCTGTCTTCGCAAACCCTATGCGGACATTGAACTTACAGAGGCCGTTCTGCAAACGATGGCCCGCGTTGGCAATGAAGAGGCGTATCGCGCCATACAGCAAATGGGACTGGAGCCGAGCGTTGAGGAACGTTTGGCGACCAGGAAAAAACGCGCGGCGCGGGTCGCCAATCAGCAGCTTCTAAGCCAGGTGAAACAAGAATGTCTGCCCGTTCTCGCGGCGCGTCTGAATGAGCAGCGGCAGGCGCAGACCCTGCTGCGTCCATCCGGGGCCGCGTTCCTGACCGCGTCCGGCAGTGATGTGTTGCTGCGCCCCGCCCAGGCGTATGTCGGCGAAACGCCTGCCGAGCAGTTGCTGCGCCCGCAAAGCCGGGAGTAGTTTCAAGAGCAGCGGACAAGGGCGCGTTTGTACTGTTATGCCTGTCCCATTGGCTTTGCATCCTCCTGTTTTTGCATCGTAACGTAAAACAAAGGCAGGAAAAAAGCGGACGGATACGAAAATAGTGCAGCGCATCCACCTGCGATTGCGTCTAACGAACAAGGTTCCCCGGCAGGGCGCGGCGCGGTCGAAACGCGCCGCGCTGAACGTAACCCGATAAACGTTGTTACTCGCCCGGTCTATGTTGCTGCAAGGGTTTGATTACAAGGGTTCAAGCCGCTTCGCAAAGTGTACTCGGCGCTACTTGACCTGCACTACTTGGAACGTGAAAAGGAGCCGCCCGTTGAATGGGATAAAAAATCCGCGTCTGTGGGGCAAGCCCCTGCTCGTGCTGCATCTGTTCTTCTGCTGTGTGTGGCTGTTTCTGTTTGAGGCCCGTCAGCAGCCGCCCGACTGGACGCTCGCGCTCGCCATCTGGTCGGTGTTCGGCATTCAATTTACATGGGGGTTCACGGTCGGCCTGATCGTCGGGCCAGGGCGGGCCAATCGCCTGAACCTGTGGTGGAGTCTGCTGCTCAGTTTCCTGCCGCTCTACTTTACCTATTTCATGTTCCTCGGCATCATGGAAGGCAGTCCGTTCTGGGCAATCGCCTTTGCGCTGACGGCTCTTGTCCTTGTCGCCAGCGAAACCTTTTGCGGCGTGCTGCTCGGCGCAAAAGCGCACATCGCCGTGCGGGGCGAGTAATATGATAATCGCTGATTAACGCGCCGACAGGAAAGGAACGTTTTCACGCCGCCCGCGCGTTATACACAGGGCGGCAATGTACCTATGTAAATATACGTTGGCGGCTTTGTCTGCACTCTGGGGGCGCATCGGGCCTGGTGGTCTGCGCAGTCTTCAAAACTGTCTGGGAGGCGGGCTACTCCTGTCTCTGGTGAGTTCGATTCTCACTCGCTCCCGCCAATTTCAACACGCGCGTTGTTGCGCGTCTCACATCTATGCAGCCCTGCCCTGACCCGGCAGGGCTGTCGGCTTTGCACTTGCCTGCTCCTCAGCCTGCCCGCGACTGCAAAGGACGAAGCTATGTTTCGCAAACTACGCGCTGCGCCGGCTCGCCTGTTTCCGCATTAGAGGAACAAGGCCGTTTGGCCGAACGTCTTTCGCACAATCACGCGCTGCGCGGTCGGCTATCATGCCAGAGCCGCGCGCGGTGCGCCGTCGCGCCTTTTAGTAATACAATCGAATGCCCCACACAACAGGTGCTGCGCGGAGACGATCTCATGACTGATAAACGCCGTAATTCACGATCCAAACCGAACGATAAACAGCAGGACGATAATACCGCCCCGCCGCCCCGCCTGAAGCCGCAGCAGTGGATGCTGCTGGGTGCGGGTGCGTTGGGCGTCGGGGCCGCTTTTTTTCGCTGGTCTGCGAACGCCCGCCGCGAACAGCAACGCCGACAGCAATTAAGCGCGGCTGATCAGCGTGAACTAGCCATGATCTCGCTGCCGACGCGTTCCAAGCCGCGCACGGAGACAACGGACGTTGCTGTCGTTTCTGCACCGCCCGTTTTGGAAACGCCTGCCGCGCCGAAGGCAGGGTTTTCCGCCGTACTGCCCGTTTTGCCGTCCCCTGCAAGCTCATCGTCTGCCGCCGATGTAGCGGACACAGCGCCGTCTAATGCGCCCGCCCCGGATACTATGCAGGCTGGGGCGGCCCTGCCCGGAACGGTCGCCACCCGCAAGCGCAAAGTGGCAGGCGCGGCGACAACCCAAACGACAGAAACCACGGACGCCGGCTCAAAATCGTCAAAAACAACGCGCACCGCGTCGAAATCCGAAATGCCGTCGGCGTCCGCAGCCGCAACAGGAAAGAAGAAAATGTCCAACACGACCGGCAAGCGCAGCAAAATGAGCGAAGAATTTGATCAAGCTCTGGAAGAAAACACCGTAGAGGGGCCGGGCAGTGGGGGAAGCGCGGCGCAGACAGCCGTGGCGAATGTGAGCGCGGGCGCTTCTTCACCTGCTGCACCCGGCGTACCGTCCGCCGCTCCCGCTGAGAACGCGCTTGCTACACAGGCGGAGGGCAAACTGGCGGTCGGCGAGGAACTGCGCGACCGAGAGTTTCCGGTTCCGCCGCAGGACACAGGAGCGATCTCGCAACGTCTGGTCGTGGATCAGGAAACATTGAGCGATGAGACGCCGCGCATGGGCGGCGCAATCGGCACGATGCCCGGAGATCGCCAGCCGAACGGCGACATCAACGACATCGTGGATCAGCGCGCCGTTACCCCCGATCTGCAGGCGCAAAAAGGCTAAACAAAGGAAGAGCTAAACGGGCGGACGCTTTGCTTCGGCGCGCGCCACGACTGTGTATTCTGCCTGCCAGCCGGGAAGCGGCTGCGGTTCTGAACTGCTGTATGCCACGGCGGGAACGACAGGCCGGGGGGCAGCCTCCATTACAACGCGTTTTGAGGCGGCGATGTGCAGGGCGTGCGCGTCACGCGCCTGCGTCCAGACGCTGTGCGCGCGGTTCCAGTAGGCGCAGTATGCCTGCTTGCCATCCGTCGTCGGCATCCATTCATCCACGCCGCATCCGCTAAACAGTACGACGCGCATGTAGGGCTTAACAAGTATATCCTGATGGAAAACATACATGGCTGCCCCCATGTCGCGTGTGGCAGGATCAAGATACGCCTCCGTGCAGACGGCCCACCCGCGCAAATTCAGCGTCACCAGCCCCGTATTTTGCAGCACGATATACTCACCCCGCGCATCCGGCGCGGGCTGTATCTCCATAATTTTGAGCATAGTGTTTCCATGAGTGAAGGAGAGGACAGGGAGAGAGGGAAAGAGGAAATGTCGTAGGGCATCATACTCTTTCCCTCTCTCCCTTGCTGCTCTTTCCCCCGCCTATGAGCAGCCGAACACGCTGCCGCAGTTGAGGCACTTGAAGCAGGCGCCGTTGCGTACCATCAGGCTGCCGCATTCCGTGCAGATGGGCGCGTCGGCCTGGTTCTGGAACGTCTCATGCTCGCGCTGTTCCAGGGCCGAGCGCGCGTCCGTGGGCGAAGCGGTCAGGGTGAGCCGGGGAACCGTGGGCGCTTCCGGCGTCGCTGTCGTATTTTCCTCGGTATGCCCATTGGAAAGCGTGGGCTGCGTGGCTTCCGGAACGCGGTTGAGGAACTTGGTGCCCAGCCACCGGAAGATGTAGTCCATGATGCTTTTGGCGAAGCGGATGTCCGGGTTGTTGGTGACGCCGGACGGCTCGAACCGGGCATGAGCGAATTTATCCACGAGCGTCGGCAGTGGAACGCCATATTGCAGGGCCAGCGATATAGCGGTCGCGAAGCTGTCCATCAGGCCCGAAATCGTGGAGCCTTCCTTGCTCATGGTCAGGAAGATCTCGCCGGGTGTGCCGTCGGGATACATGCCGACCGTAATATAGCCCTCGTGTCCCGCGATGCTGAATTTGTGCGTCACGGCGGCGCGTTCGTCCGGCAGCTTGCGGCGCAGCGGTTTGGCCGCGACAGCGGGCGAAGGCGCGGACGCGGCGGCAAGCGCGGCCTTTGCCTCTTTCTCCTTGTCCGTGTCCGCCTTTTTCGTGTTCAGCGGCTGGGTGCGCTTGGAGCCGTCGCGATAGATGGCGATGGCCTTCAGTCCCATCTTCCAGCCCTCGACGTATACGCCCGTAATGTCCTCGGCGGTGGCGTCCGTGGGCATATTCACGGTTTTTGAAATAGCCCCCGAAAGAAACGGCTGCGCGGCAGCCATCATGCGGACGTGGCCCATGTAATGGATGGAACGCTCGCCGTTGCCGGGCTTGAAGGCACAGTCGAAGATGGGCAGATGTTCGGGCTTGAGCAGCGGTGCGCCCTCAATCGTATCGTTGGCGTCAATATACGCGAGAATATCGCTCGCCTCAGAGCTAGTGTAGCCCAGTTTGGTCAGGGCTTCGGGAACCGTGTTGTTGACGATCTTCATCACGCCGCCACCCACGAGGCTCTTGTACTTGACGATAGCGATGTCCGGCTCGATGCCTGTCGTGTCGCAATCCATCAGGAAGCCTATGGTGTTGTGACTAATAAAGCCATTGGCGACATACGTAACGTTTTCCGGGACGGAGATGTCATAGGTGAACTGTTCTTCGCCTAATTCCGCCGTGATGACCTCGTCATAGAAAAAGCCGAGCAAATGACCGAGTTTGGGGTTGGCGGCGCGGGCAAGCAGTTCTTCGGCAGATCGCCGCGAGATTGTTCCTGTGCGTGATAGGGAGAGCAGCAGTGTTTTACGCAGATTGTCATTGACGGGAGCCAGCAGGTCAACCATTTCACGCGAAAGTGGAATGTGGTCGTGGCGTGCCGCCTGCGGATGTTCGCCTGCGCTCGCCTGCGCGTTCTTGCGCGCCGACAGAAAGCCGACTTCTTCGCCGAACTGTCCCGTGATCGACACATTCAGCAGGCGCAGCACATATTTAGCGTTGACGCCGTAGCTGCCTGCCCCCGGCACATCAGTCTTGCGCGTGGTGACAAAACCCAGCGTCAGCAGCAGGGATTGCACATCGCGGCTGAAACGCTCATGCGTCGTCGTCCAGGCGACGTAACCACCGGTGCAGGTGGCGTCCGCCTCGAACAAGCCGCGTACATAAGCCGCATATACCTGTGGGTCGTTGGCACGGAGAATCGTATCAGGTATATGGGGAGCGTAGCCTTTCCCGCTATGTCCTTCGGATGGCGCGGTTTTGGCAAAACCGCAGGCTTCCCACCAAAGTGTCAGTCGCACGGAATGGAAGGCCACTTCCGTATAGCCCTGTTTCGCGGCAATGGCCGCTTCCAGACCGAACAGAGACCTGCCCAGAACTGTCAACTTTGACACTACATCCTGATCTTCATTGGCGACGCACAGGCGAATGCCTTTGGAGTGCAGCGATCCATCGCCCATAAAGTAACCCACGAACTCCGCAAGATCGGGCGTCATCTGACGCGGTACGAACGTCGAATGATCTAAAGTCCAGTACGCCTCCGGCAGCGGCGGCAACGGTACGCGCTGCGGTACGCCGACTAATCCGCCAAGCATCAGAGGAACGCGATCCGAGGGTCGAACGTCGGCAAAGCGCCGCCACTGCCACTGTCCTTGCGCGTCTACAATCTTGATACGGTGGAGAGTTGTTCCCTGAATGCGATAGCCGCGTTTGGTTTCTACTGTGACGATTGGTTCCGCGCCATTGACATAAAACTGCGTGGCTTTGCGCGCTCCCTCGTCCGTGGATACTTCAATATCCAGGGACTGCCACTGGCGACCCTGTGTATTGCCCAGGCTCTGCAAACGTACCAGTCCGCGACTGGTCAAAATCAGGCTGTCGCCGACAAGACAGCCCGTAGGCGCAAGCACGGTAGACTGCGCGTTGCGGTAGCCATGACGCGTACCCTCGGCGACCGCATCATCCCAGCACCGGCGGGCGGACGTCAGCATTTCGGCGGGAACCAGGCTGCCGTCAATCGTGTCCACGGCCTCGCGGTGCATTCGCATCACATCGAGCATGGGTTCACGGTTCTTGGCGTAGCCGGGAAAGGCCCAGCCGTGGTCGCGGGCAATAACGGCGGACTGGTTATACGCCTCGCCCGTCATCAGGGCCGTAATCGCCCCGGCATAGGCGCGGCCCGCGTCACTGTCGTAGGGAACGCCGCGCGCCATCAGCAATGCGCCCAGGTTGGCATAGCCCAGGCCGAGCGGGCGGTAATCGTGCGAGTTCTCCTGTATGCGCGGCGTGGGATAGCTGGCGTTGTCTACCAGTATCTCCTGTGCGGTAATCATCACGCGGCAGGCGTGCAGGAAGGGCGCGACATCGAACTCCCCGTCCGAGGTGCGGAACTTCATCAGATTCAGCGAGGAGAGGTTGCACGCGGTATCATCCAGGAAGACAAACTCCGAGTTGTGGATGAAAATGCCGGAGTAGTTGAGCGCGTCCGGGACGCAGGCTGCTTCTTCCGAAGTCATAATAGCGAAATTGTGATGCTCGTCTACAGTTCCGTCGTACACGTCCTCATACCCGCAGAACTCGACCGACACGACTTTGTGGTTATAGAGCTGCGCCGCTTCGCGCAGTTCACCCTCATTTGGGAAGTGATGCGCTACGGTTGCGGCTGTCGGTACGCGGGTCGCGCCAAACGCGCGGGCCTCATTCCGCATTGCGTCCCACTGGCCCAGGGAGATTTCCCGGTCGTTGTCGAGCAGTAATCGTGCCGCCTTTAGTATGGCATTGCGGTGACCTGCTGCGGCTGCGCGTCGCTTGGTGTCGGGGTCGCTTGCGAGACTGCCGCTGACGCTGATTTTAGCGCGGTGCGCGTCGGACAGAGCGCGGCCTCTGTTCTGAATGGCCGTCTTCTCGCCGCTCATCAGGCTGCCCATTGGACTGCGGCGGCAGGCAAGAGAACAAAATATCTGCTCGATACGGGGCGTACTGTAATTGGCGCGGCACACAGGGCAGCACCGCTTGTGCCGCTCGCCACGCGGACGGCCCACAGCGCGGCCTTCCTCCTGGGCCTTTGCCAGCGCCTGCCGCACAGCCTCACCGGAACGAATGCGCTCATCGGGATCAGTCCAGCGTAAGTTGGCTTTGACCCGCATCTGCTCCCGCGCCGCGTCGCTATGTCTGTGTCCATAGTTGCCGTTCTTTTCGCCGCTCTGCGCCTTGCTAATGTTGCGCCGCCATGTGTCGTTCATCAGGCGGCGGGCGGGGTTGTTGTCGCCCCGCATCTGATCGCCATGCAGGGAGTTGTGTTCCTCGGCAGGCATTAGTTTAAGGTTGGCGGCAAGATCGTTGAGCGCGTTAAAGTCGGCATGATGGATATGGAACCCTGCGGGCTGCGGACCGTTAAGATGCTGCCACACGGCGCGATACTGCGGCTGCCACGCACGGCCTGTCCAATAGTGACGGCGTCGTGTTCGGCTCTGGGCGGGCGCAATCACTTTGGAATGAAACGGCATTAGCGAGTCGCCCGCTTTGAGATCGCGTACCATGCGGTACGAACCATCGCGCTGCATGATAAGATGGTCGTCCGTAACGCGGAAACTGCTGCCGTCATCCAGCATGACGCGGTGAATGGCGGCATTGTGGCGCTTGACTCCAATGTTCCACATGCGTGAAATCGTTGTCAGGCCGGTCGCGTGGTCATGCGCGTAGACCAGCGTTTCCGTACCGACAAGGTCTCGAATGGCGACGGCGTTGCGCCCGTCCGCCACGGCGACAAGCGTATCGCCCGTGATGCAGCAAGGGTTGGAGGCGTTGATTTTGTTTGTGTTTTTGCAGGTGTGCCACTTATTGATGGTGGTGTCGTACTGCATTCCCGGATCGCCGCAGACCCACGCGCTCTGGCCGATCTTGTTCATCAGGTCAGCGGCCTTGTAGGTGCGGTTGGGCTTGCCGTCGGTGACATTTAATGTCGTCCATTCGCCGTTTGCGAGGTACGTCTGCATGAACGTGTCCGTAACGCGCGCGCTGTGGTTGCCGTTCTGGAACTGTACGCTGTCATACGCGCCGCCGGACATGTTGAACGCGCCGCTATAGCCCGCGTCAATCAGAGCATGGGCCTTTTTCTCCTCATCGGCCTTGCTCACAATGAACGCTTCTATGTCCGGGTGGGTGATGTCAAGCAATGCCATCTTTGCGGCCCTTCGGGTCTTGCCTCCCGATTTGATCGCCGATGCAAACTGATCGAAGCCGCGCATGAAGGAGAGCGGCCCGGATGCCGTGCCGCCGCCTCGCAATGGCTCGTTCGAGCCGCGAATCGTAGACAGGTTGGTTCCGGTTCCGCTGCCGTACTTAAACAGCATCCCTTCGGTCTTGGCGAGCGTAAGAATGGACTCCATTGTGTCATCCACGCTGTTGATAAAGCAAGCAGACACTTGAGGAACCGGCTGATCGGCAAGGCCGACGTTGAACCATACGGGGCTGTTGAAGGCCGCTTTCTGGTGCAGGAGAATGTGCGTGAGTTCGTCCTGGAACGCCTGCGCGTCGGTCTCGGTCGCAAAATAATCCATTTTGCGGCCCCATACGGCGATGGTGTCGGCCACGCGACTGATAAGCTGGCGGACGCTGTGTTCGCGTTCGGGCGTACCGATATGACCCCGAAAGTATTTGGATACGACGACATTGGTGGCAAGCTGCGTCCACGATTTGGGGATTTCCACGCCCGTCTGCTCGAATACCTTTTCGCCCCGTTCGTTGGCGATGACCGCGCTGCGGGTTTCCCACTCGACCGTGCTGTACACGTCTTCGCCCGGTTTGGTGAAGCGGCGTTCTATAGTCAGGCCGGGCGCGTTGTTCAGGCGGAAATTGCTTTGCCTGCCGTTCCCGTTCCCATTTGAATTAGCGCTGCCATTTGTCGCAGGCACTTTGACGCGGCCTTTTTCGGCAGAGCCATTCCCATTTGCGCGGGTTACGATGGCTTCGGTCGGCATGGTTTGCAGTTCGTCCTGATGAATGACGCTTTCGATATTGGTTTGCGCGTCGGTCTGCATATCGGTCAGAATGGCGTCGGGTGAGGAGTTTGGGTCTTGCATGGAGGCGAGTTCCCTTTCAAGAAATGATGAAACTGGAAATATCAAAATGATGAAATCAAAACGCGCAATCAAACGCGCGGCGTGAGATCGTAAGTCGAAGCAGAACAAATATAAGCGGCAAAATGGTCGAATCGGGTCAGGACGGCGCGGCTATTTGCATCGGGGCGTCAGCGCTAATGTCGGGATGAGCGGCGCTCAGAGCATCTTTGTTGTCTGCACCCCACAGCGCGGCGATGGCGTAGATGCCTGCGGCCTTTGCGCCCGTGATGTCGTGCGGGCTGTCTCCGACGTGCGCCACATCAGACGCGGGCAGACCCAGGCGTTTCAGGGCAAGCAGAAACGGCTCGGCGTCGGGTTTCACTTTCGTTACGTCGTCGCCTGCAACAACAAACTCAAAATATTCTGTCAGGCCGGAAGTTTCCAGATGCCGCTGCGCCATCTGCCGGTGCTTGGTCGTGACGATTGCCATACGAACGCCCTGTGCGCGTAAGGCGTTGAGCATGTCCATAACGCCCTCAAAGGCGCGAATCCCATCTGCATGTTCGCGCATGTGGGCGCGGTACGTATGTTTCAACATATCCATTAGTTCGGGCGACAGGGGTGTATCGTAGTGGGCGTAGGTCTCGCGGAAGATGTCGTCAAGCGGCAGGCCGACAAGCCGCTCCCAAATCTCGCGCCGCATCGGCTGGCCCAGGTGTTCGCGCAGGGTATGCTCGTAACACTGCATTATCAGCCCATGCGTATCGCAAAGCGTCCCGTCCAAGTCAAACAGAATCGCCCGGAATCGAGAAGCCAAAGGTACGGGCAAAGAAGCATTCCCCTCGTCTCCCTGTCTCCTTGTCTCCTCTTCTCCCCCTCTGTTTTGAGTCATGGTTTCTTCGTATTCCGCCGCCGCAGCATGTTGACGATCTCTTTGAACTGCGTGGCGTCCTCGAACTGGCGGTACACGCTGGCAAACCGCACGTATGCCACCTGATCTATGGCCTTGAGCTTGTCCATGACCAGTTCACCGATCTCGCGGGCGGGGACTTCTTTTTCCAGGCGGTTGTAGAGCATTCGCTCGATGTCCTCGGCGGCCTCCTCTAAAGTCTGCATCCGAATGTTTTTGCGGCCCTTGCAGGCCAGGCGCATTCCTTCCACGATCTTGTTGCGGTCGAAAGGAACGCGGCGGTTGTCGCTTTTGACGACAAACAACTGCAATTCCTCGATCTCCTCCATTGTGGTAAAGCGCCGCCCGCAGTGTTCGCACTCGCGCCGCCGCTTGATGGAGGCTCCTTCGTTAAGCGTGCGCGTTTCCAGCACACGGTCTTTGTTCGCTACGCCGCAAAACGGACATTTCATTGCCTGAGTGTCATCCCGACCGGCTCCCGCCTCCGCGTATCCATACGCCTGAGCGCTGTGTACAAATCTTGTGCAAATCTGTGAGTTGTCCGCGTTCGCCTGCCCTGAGTACGGCAATACAGGGTTTGTGGAGTGCAGCAAAAGAGCGGTTACTCTACGGAGGCGAGGGGCAGCGTTTCGATTCGGCTGTCTGCCTAAATGTAGAGACGATGTATCTTAACACCGCTAGGGGTAGTCTGTCAAGAGGGTTTAGTAAAAAACATCAAACTT
This sequence comes from Chthonomonadaceae bacterium, assembly GCA_965277875.1. Classification (GTDB taxonomy): domain Bacteria; phylum Armatimonadota; class Chthonomonadetes; order Chthonomonadales; family Chthonomonadaceae; genus CAWFQB01. The sequence continues at coordinate 5,944,722 of CBDIDV010000002.1, forward strand.
TTCTGCGTAGACGCAAAGTAGACACTGCGGGGGCTTGTGTTGTACAATCAGAGCAGGCCCGTATGTCCGCCGCGAACATTTTCATTTATAATGTCTGCTTCTAATAAGAATAGCGGACGACAGGCATTCCGATAGCGGTAGGGGCGGCGGGCAGCACGTTTGCAGGCGCGTAGGTTCGCCGCGCCGAGTGCGTCGGTGACGGCGCGTAGCCGGGAACCGGGCGGCGTTCGTAGTGCAAACCCGGAGAGGAACCTGCGGGCGTGTTGGGGTAAACGGGCATTCCCGCCAGCGCGCCTGCTGTGGCAATAGTGAGCGAGGAGGAACGCGAAGCCGCCGTTGAAGATCCCCTGTCAAACTCGGCTGTGGCGGGAAGTGACGGCGCGGTCGGGGACAAATGCGGCGCAGAATGCGGCCAGCAGAACAGCGTCACCATCAGCAGGAAAATTGCGCCCATCGCGGCAAGCATAGTAAGCCACGGTTTCCAGTCACGCATTCGCCCGCCCCGCGTCACGCAAAAACGCGGCTCGCTCGGCAGCTGCCATTGAATTTGCTGCGTCGGCTCTGAACCTGCGAATGCAAGCCGGGCGGCGGGCAGGGCGGGACATGCGGGCGTAGTGGGCAGAACGCGGGCCATATCAGGCGCAAACCCCCCTGCTTGACCTTCCCCCTCCGCGAAAAATTGTGTAGAAAAAGCGTTGTCCACGACGTATTATAGCAGAGGGCGCGTACTACTGCAAGCTGGTGACAACTGCCTGCCTACGCCCGTTGTCCAGGAGTTCAAAACGCAGGAAGCGACGCAAGAAATAACGTGTAATGAGGTAATAGCGATGCCGGTTCAGGCCGATTTCCCAGAAGATGCAAATGCGCTTCGGGACAATATAGGAACTGCCATAACGGACAAAGACGACAAAGGCCGCGCGGGTTCCGGCCCTGCGTCCTTAAAACTGCATCAGGGCGTGTACCACTCGCAGTCGCTGGGGCGCAGCCAGCCCTATGCCTACTATGCCCCGCCCGGATTGGAGGCGGACGGCGCGACCCAGGACGGTTCGCGTTTCCCCCTGCTGATCCTGCTGCACGGCCTGCGCGGAAATCATCTCACCTGGCCCACCCAGACGAAACTGGCACAGTATGCAAATGCGTACAATTTTTTCATCGCGTTTCCCGAAGGCGGCGAGGGCTGGTACACGAACGCCTACGACGGCTCGGCGCGTTACGAAGATGATTTAATGCGCGACTTCCTGCCGCACCTGCAAAGTACGCTGCCCCTGCTGCCATCCGGCAAAAATTGGGCCATCGGCGGCATGTCTATGGGGGGGCAGGGGGCCGTCAGAATCGCGCTCACGCATGGGCGCATGTTCTCGCTCGCCCTCAGTCACAGCGGCGCGTTCGAGTACCCGCAGCGACAGCCCCTGCACCCGGTCTTTGGCGACCCGGACGGCGACCTCGTTACCCGGCGCGCGGCCAACGTCTTTAAGCGGGCCGAGGATGCGCTGGGAACGTGGCCCCCTGCCCGCCCCAACCTGTACCTGGACTGCGGAACCGAGGATCGCTTGATCGACAGCAACCGCCGCTTCCATCAGCACCTGGATTTCATCGGCTACCGGCATACCTACATCGAGCAGCCGGGTTATCACAATCTGCCCTATTGGGATCGCGCCATCAGGCAGGCATTGCCGACTATTGCCGAGGCTGTCAGCGGCCTTTAGAGAGCATCAGAAGGATTTGAAATCCGTATCAGCTTTGCGGCGCGTTCTCTGTTCAACGCGAAGTACGAGCCGCGAGAAATGCTCGCATGGTAATCGGCGGCCGCCCCAACAGGCGCTCCAGAGTCGGATCAACCGCAGCGAATTCGCCCCGGCGGCTGGCCTTGAACATACCCAGGAATAAATCGGCCCACATTTCGGGAACGCCATGCGCGATCAGGCCCGCCACATATTCCTTGTCCGTCACAGTGATTCGAACTATCGGACGCTCGACAAGCTCCGAAGCAATCGCTGCGATACCCGCAAAGTCGAGAGCCTCCGAAGCGGTAAGGGGCGGTGTCATACCCTGAAAAAGCCCCTCATCCATCAGCGTGAGGGCAGCCGCGTCTGCCAGATCGGCGGTTGCAGTCCAGGATACCGGGCCGTCTTCCGGGGCGACAAGCCGGCCTGTTTTGAGAGCGTCGCCCATAATCATGAGCGCCGACTCCATATAGAACCCGTTCCGCAGCGACGTGAAGGCCCTGCCCGAAGTCGTCAAAAGCGCTTCGGCAGCGGCGTGGTCAAGCGTGGGCGCGAAAAGTGAGGCAGGACTCGACGCCATGTGGCTGGTATAAAGGATACGCCGCGCCCCGGCTGTCCCGGCAGCCTCGATAGCATTGCGGTGATGATTGACAGCAGCCTCGCCCACACTGTCTACAGAAACAATAAGAACCTGGGCGGCTCCTTCAAACGCATGATGCAGGCTTGCCGTATCCCCGAAGTCGCCCTGGCGCACACGAACGCCGCGCTCCGCAGAGGCCCTGGCCTTCTCCGGGTCGCGAACGCTTACGCCGATCTGAGTGGCGGGCAGTCTTTCGAGGAGGCGTTCGACAATAGCATGGCCGAGTTTTCCTGTGGCTCCTGTAACAACAATCATAATGATCTCCCTTTGTCACCCCTGAGTAAGCTCAGGGCGTTATCTTTGATACGTATAATATGTTATCATGGATACGAACGGGATACCAACGGAGAAGAAATTTATCAAAATCCGTGAATCAAAAGCAGAGCAGGGAGTGTAGCGTGGAAATGGGGACGCAATCGCAGGACTCGCCTGACGCTCAATCAAACGATTCCCGCGACAACACGCGTGTGCGCGTCATGGCCGCGGCGATGGATCTTCTCACAGCCGGAGGACGCGCCGCCGTCACGACCCGCGCGGTCGCGGCTGCCGCCGCTGTTCAGGCGCCGACGCTCTATCGGCTCTTTGGAGATAAAGATGGCCTGCTCCATGCGGTCGCAGAATACGGGTTTGAGACTTACCTGAAGGAGAAGACGGTTCGCAAACCCGGCGCTGATCCCGTTGCAGACCTGCGCGCCGGCTGGATTTCACATATCAACTTCGGGCTTTCCAACCCGGCGCTGTATGCCTTGATGTACGGCGATCCTCATCCCGGCGCGAAGCCGTCCGCCGCCGAGGCCGCGCATCGGATTTTGCAGGAGCATATCCACCGCGTCGCCATTGCGGGCCGGCTGCGGGTCAGCGAAGAGCGAGCGGCAAACCTTTTTCATGCCGCCGCGTGTGGAACCGTTCTGACGCTGCTTTCGATGCCCGTAGACCGCCGGGATCCCGCTCTGTCTGAGATCGCGCGGGAAGCCGCCATTGCCGCCATTACTACCGAGCTTCCAGTAGATGAAAGCTCCCGTGTGGCTGTGGTCGCCATTGCTTTGCGGGCCGCGCTCCCGGACATCACGACGCTTACCCACGCGGAGCGCGAATTGCTCCAAGAGTGGCTCGACCGCCTTGCTGCGGACGGGTCATAGCGTATGTTCTCCTTAGTTTTGTCCGGCTGTGGTTATTCGTATTATAGATGTGTGTGGTGTAGGTATGTTTGTTTTAATGTGCTTGTCTTGATGTGCTTGTCTTGAAAGGAAGCGACGTTGCAGGAATTTGATCTGGTTGTTATCGGGGGCGGGTCGGCGGGGCTGAAGGCGGCGCGCACGGCGGCGAAACTGGGGCGCAAAGTGGCGCTGGCCGAGGAACGCGAACTGGGCGGCGAGTGCTTCTGGGCCGGGTGCGTACCGACAAAGGCAATGGTACGGGCCGCGCAGGTGTGGCATACCGTGCGCCACGCGTCCGAGTTCGGCATCCACGTAGACGTGACCAAAGCGGATTTTGCCGACGCGATGGCCTATAAAGCGCGGGCCGTGCAGCGCGTGGCGGGCGAGGGCGGGCCGAGCGACGGCGGCATGGGCAAGATGGGCGGCGCGTTTTACCATGCGCGGGCGCAGTTCGAGAGTCCGCATGACGTTCGCATAGGCGGCGATGTGGTGCGGGGCAAGCAGATCATCGTGGCGACCGGAACCGTGCCTGCCGTGCCGCCCATCAAGGGACTGGTCGAGGCCGGATTTATCACGAACCGCGAGGCCGTGCATCTGACCGAACTTCCCAAGCGCATGGTGATTCTGGGCGCGGGGCCGATTGGCCTGGAGTTCGCGCAGATATTCCACCGCTTCGGCGCACAGGTCACTGTCCTGGAAAGAGATGTGCAGGTAATGCCCCGTGAAGACGAGGACATCGCGACCCTTGCCGCGCAGTTTCTGCGCGAGGAGGGCATACGGATTCTGACCGGCGCGCATGTCGAGCAGGTGAGCAAGACCCTGACGAATGGCAGCGTTGTCAAGCAGGTGCGCGTTCAGCACATCGGCGGCGTGGAAGACCTGGACTGCGACGAGATTCTGGTGGCGGTCGGGCGGTGGGGCGCGTTCGAGGGGCTGAACACGGGCGCGGCGGGCCTGGCCGCCGATATACGCCACATCGAGACGGACCGCTACCTGCGAACGTCCGTGCCGCACATCTGGGCAGCGGGCGACATCGCGGGTGGGTATCTGTTTACTCACGTCGCCAGCTACGAGGGCGGACTGGTCGCCCGCAACGCCTTTTCCGACAAGCCGGAACCGTTCGATCATCGCGTCGTGCCGCGCTGCACGTACATTGACCCGGAAGTCGCCAGCATCGGCTGGACGGAGCGCGAGGCGCGCGAGCGGGGTTACGACGTGGAAACGCGCAGCTTCTCGTTCGCCGACCTGGACCGCGCCATCCTGTTCGGCGAGCCAAAAGGCATGGTCAAATTGGTACTGGACGAACTGGACGGCCAGATTTTGGGCGCGCACCTGATCGGCCCGGACGCGTCGAGCATCATTGCGGAACTGGCCGTGTGCATGAAGCATCATCTGCCCGTGTCCGCCATTGCTGACACCATGCACGCGTATCCAAGTTTCCCCGAAGCGGTCGAGGCAGCCGCCCTGTCCGCCCCCGACTTCCGGGGCCAGGTAGACGGCGCGATGAAAGAGTAATGTTCACCGCCGGGGACATGGAGAACACGGAGAGAAAGCCCCTATGAACAGCGCACAGGAACCCGAACACATTGCTGATGGCGACAACCAGTACACAGAGGCGCGGGCCAGACGACGCAGGCCAATCGCGCTGGCAGTGGTCGGTTGCTTGCTCAGTATGTCTACGCCTTTTAGACCGTATTACTTTATCGATAGCAGCTTGATACATGGTGGATTCGTCTATACGGCGTTAAAGCCAAAGTGGAGAGACCCTGACGAACCTCTGTTCCTTGTGGAAGGTGACGACCTCAACGATGACGCGAGCAGCCTTCTGCGCGCTTCGGAAGAGCCTTTGCAGGCGCAGAGGGCCGTGCTGTTACGAGCGGCTGTCGAAACGCAGGAGTGGCATAGCGAGCAATTGTTGAGAGCGGCAGGGGAACGGGAGTAAGCAGGCGGTCCGGGGCGTGTTGCTGTACAAAATGAACAAGCCTGTTGTGCCAACGCCCAAACCAACGCACACAATGTAGGGGCAGACCCCCGTGTCTGCCCTCCCTCGGTACGTGTCATCTGTCTTCCATGATTATCGCGCAGACGCGTATAGAAGAAGGGCAGACCCATATACAGTATAAGGGCAGACGCGTATAGAAGAAGGGCAGACACGGGGGTCTGCCCCTACATCAATTTTGCTACTCTATCTGTATAACAGCAGGTTTGGAATGCTCTCCGCTTGTGCTGACTGCTTCCACTTCTACTGTCGTCGCCGTCTCTGCTCCATTTTTGTTCAGCGCGGCGACGAAGTAGGCGGTATTAGGTGTGCCGCCAAGCCATACGCGGCTGCCGTCCGGGTTCCGGCGATAGATGTTGTAGACGTAGACCGAGCCGGGGGCGGGTTTCCAGCGCAGGCGCAGGGAGGCGCGATTGGAAGCGGCAGGCCACTGCTTTTCGATACGCAGGGCGGACGGCGGGGCAGGGGGGCGGGGCGCACCATTGAGAATGGCTATCTGGCCGATGCGAATGTCGTAGTCGTTCAGGAGCGTATCGGATTGGAGGCGCAGCGCAATCACGCTCAAAGTTCTGTTCTTAAAGGGGCGCAGGTCAAAGACGGCGGTATTCCAGTCGGTATTTTGCGCTGCGCCTGCGTCCAGGTATGTGAAGCGGGTTGGGGCGTCCCCGAAAGCTACGCCCACCTGTGTATGTGTCGGCCCGATGTTTCCGGCCTTGTAAATAACCCGCAGATGCGTGTCGTTTTCTATTTTCAGCCGTGTGCTGAATAGTTTTAGGTTGCTTGCGCCATTCAGGGTTCCCGTAACGCGCAGACACGCGCCGCCCTCATACGCCTCAGATGTGTCCAGAGCGGGCGTGAGTTTCGCGCCTCCGCTTCCCTCCATGCGCCAGCGCCACGTCGGCAGCGCGTCCTGCAAACTCAGGTTGTTCCAGTCCGTGCGACCGACAACCTTGCCCTCGACCGCATAAAGATGTCCCTGCCCTGTATTGAAATTGGTGACGAAGGGCAGGCGCGTGATCGCCGACGTTTCGGGTATGTAGTGCGCCACGCCCTTCCACGCCTCTGCTGTCTGCGTGTTAGCGGGGTCGCCATTCGGCCCGATCCAGAACCGATTGTCGCGCCGCGCAAAGTCTGCCTCGTCTTTGGCCTGATTAAACGTCCAATCGGGGCGATAAAATCCCAGCGAAACGACACCTGGCTGCTCTTCGGGGAAGATGGCCGGCCAGTCCACACGGCTGTTGTAGCCGTTCGCCTCGACATCCACGCCCGCATATAGATCATAAGGATCGCGCTTCAGCGATTGCGCCAGACTGCGCGAGGCTGTCAATCGGGCGGGACGCCAGCGGAAATCAAGAAACATCGTATCGGAAACCGCAGGCGCGTTCGGCTCCTGAAAAAACATCTGGTTTACGGCATTAAGCGCGCCCTGCCAGCGGACGTTTCCGTCCATCGTCATGGCGTCGTACCACATAATATGCAGGCGTGATTTGCGCTGCATATATTTGAGCAGGTCACGCAGGTCGGACGCAAGGGTTGCATCGCCGCCCGCCGTCTCCTGATTAAAAAACCAGCCGTCAAAGCCGTAGTATTTTGCCGCCTCGATGAGTTTGTCCGCGACAGGAAACGTGTCGCCTTTGCGCTGCACCAGGTCGCGCACCCACCCGATGCGCCCGCCATACACGACGGGCGGGAAAAACAGCGTACCCAGCACCGGAACGCCGCTGCGGTGCGCGGCATCAATCACGGCGGCTTTCGGCGCAAGTATCAGCCCTTCGCCTGCCGACCCACCCCAATATACAAGTTTGTCCGTGTACTGCCAGTAGCCGAACGCGTATGTCTTGAACTCCGCCGCGCCCTGCGAAGGATTGAGTGCCGTCGGGCCGAACGCGGCCAGCGAGACGACACGGGCCTCGCCTGCGCGGGCATGAGGATTAGCCTGCGTACCGGGATCGGCGAAACGGGCGGCAAGCGGAACCGAGCCGCGATTGTAGGCCGCGTCCGGGTCTGTGTCGGGACTCCAGGCAAGCAGTTCGTTTGGAAACCAGTGCGGCGCGAACGGCTGTCCCTCAGCGTATTTTTGCTGCGCCCATCCTGTTTTTGCGCCGACAAGCAGAAACAAAGTCAGCAGGGCGAACGCGGCCTTTGTATGGTATATGCGATACTTTGTGCTAATTGGTGTAGTCTTTCTGTGTTGCAGAGGGGTGGCCCTCATCCGCGCTCCGCGCACCTTCTCCCCCCGGAGAAGGCCAGTTTGTTCACGTTGTGTGTTGGACACAGGTTTGTATGTAACGGCGAACCCACTTGCGCCTTCGCTCCCTTCTCCCTAGCGACGAAGGAGCGAACCAGGGAGAAGGGCCGGGGTTGAGGGTCAAATCTCCCATCCCACATTATGCCTGCGTGAAAACACGGCGGAACAATTCGTAACTCCGGCGAACGCCCGCTGTCGGCTCTTCCTTGCCCTCGAATTCCAGGGAGATGTAGCCCCGGTAATCGTGGCGGCGCAGCATGGCGGCGATACGGTCGTAATCCAGATCAAGGGCGTACCACAGGCCACCGCCGTAGTAGGTCTTGGCCTGCACATACGCGGTCTGCGGAGCCAGCATCTCCAGGCGGTCGTAAGGGTCTTCCAGAAAGTTGCCCGTGTCCATCGTCACCTGCAGCCAGGGCGAGGCGACAGCGTCCACGATACGCAGTACGCCCTCCGGTGTGCGGCCCAACCCCCAATGGTTTTCCAACCCCAGCACCACGCCGCACTGTTGGGCGGCGGGCAGGCAGGCGGCGAGACTGTCAATCACCCACGCGTAGCCGTCCTCGTCCTGATAGCCGGGCAGGGGCGGCTCGATGCCCCTGTTCGCCATCAGTTCGTCGAAATCTTTGCTTGTCTGCCACGATCCGGTATTCACGCGAACAGTTGGGATGCCAAGTTTGTAAGCGAGTTCGATACAGTAGATCGTATGCTCGATGTTACGCTGCCGCTTGTCCGCGTCCGGCGTGAGAAACCCCTGGTGGATGGAGAAGCCGCACAAGTCCAGGCCCAGCAGCAGGGCGCGGCGTTTCAGGTTTTGGAGATAAGCGTTGTCTTCGCTCTCCATCTGGCGGTGCAGTATCTCCACGCCATCGAATCCTATGTCGGCGGCGAGATCAATGCACGTTTCTATGCTGCGGTACGCCTCGTTCTTGAACTGCCAGAAAGAGTAGGTGCTGACGGCGAGGCGATTGCGGCGCGGGTCTGGCGGCGGCGCGTTTGTCCCGGATAGTGTGTCTGACATAAACTATTTGTCCTTGCAAAGCGGTGTCAATCTACAACATAAAAACAGCAGAGGCGAACTTGATTGTTTGCCTCTGCTGTTTTTGATTTTGCCTGCGTTACGCGCTGTTACTCTTTCGCGGGGCGCAGTTTACCCGGCGTACCCTTGACGGGGGCGCGGGGCGTTACCGCGATGGGCAGGGCTGAGCCGGGAACCGAAACGGCAGGGGCGTCGGGCATATCCCACGGCTGCATGTCTACGATCTCGCCCTCGCCACTCGTGGGCGGGGCGGGCGGCGCGTCGTCCTTATCGTCGCGTATCTTGCGGGCGTCGCGGATGCGGCGCAGCATGGCGAGCAGGGTTCCGCTCACGGCAATCAGGACGCCGACCCAGACCAAGTTCACCCACGGTTTGTAGGTCACTTCCAGCGGCACACTCCACCGGCCCCGATAGTGCGGCAGGCTCAGGCGGAACGAAAACGCTTTGGTGGCCGGGTCAACGCTCAGAGCCTCAATCGCGCCGATGCTGCCGTCCTCGTCCTTCAGTTCGGGAATGTCCTCGTTGACGGCCAGCATCTGCATCCGCTGGTTCGTGTCGCTTTCCGGCTGGTCAGGGTTGAAGTCGGGGGCGGGCATCATAATACGCTGCGCGGGTTCCGTCAGGATGGGCTTACCGTTGGGCTTGCCGTCTGCGTCAATGGGCAGGATCACGATACGCGCGCCGATCAGCTTCATCGGCTCCAGGATCGGCTCGTAGTAGCCGATGCGGTAGCCGGGAATGTCCATCTTCTGGCCCACCGTGAGGGTGTACTGCATGGTGGCGCTGTATGTGCTGCCGAACGGCCATTCATATACGGCATCGTTCGCCAACCCGACGTACAGGTCGTGGCCGAAGTACTTGTCAATGGACGGCCAGCGCATACGCTCCAGCTTCCACGGATAGGCCTTGCCCACATTGTGAATGAACCAGCGGGGTTCCAGCACGAATGTTTTGGCCTCGCCACTGTTATTGTTTGAACCGCCGAAATTGGAAGACGCTTTGCCGTCGTCCACGCCGGGGGGCGTGACGCGCAGTTTCACGGTGTTGTGCGGGTCGTAACTTGGATCAACCGGGCGAATGTCCTGCGGCTTGCCGGTCATGCCCTCGCAGGCGATGCGGTAGCCAAACAAGTCGCGTGCCGGCTCGTTTTCCGTGACCATGACGCGCACCGTGCGCTCGAACGTGTTGGACACGACCACGCCAATGATGAGCAGTCCCATGCCGACGTGGGCCAGCCAGCCGCCCGCGTTCAGTGGTTTGGCGCGCATTACCTTGTACGTGAGCATCGCGTTCGACAGGGCCACGAACAGGCCGAGCGAACTTAGCAGCACGACCGACACGCGCTGTACGGTCGGGCCGAACCAGTAGTGCAGCGTACTCTGGTAGTCGGCGGGTTCCATCGCCTGCTGCAAACCCACGGTCGCATTCTGCACCCAGAAGATCATGAAAAATCCGAAGACCACCATGATCAGCCACGGCGCGAGCATCTTACGCAGGAATTTTTCGGTATCCGTGCGCTTCCAGGCCAGCCACGGCGCGCATCCCAGGGCAAGGGCCAGCAGGATCGTCAGCGGCATCATCACCTGATTGTAGAAGAATGGCTGCGGCTGCGACGGGCGCTTGTGCATCCAGCTCATAAACAGCGGGGTCGTGGTTCCGAGCGTGATAGCGGCGCAGGCCAGCAGCATCAGCAGCATACTGACAAAGAACGCGAAGTCACGCGAAACAAGGGTCTCGCCGGTCGTCTTGCGCGCGGGCATGTTCTTCAGGCGCAGCGCCCACATCACCAGACCACCGATGCCGTAGATCAGCAGCATGGCCTCCATCAAGACAAGGCCGCTTTTACTGATGTTATCAAAAGCGTGAACCGACAGCATCGCGCCATCCGCGCCCTTTTCGGCCAATGCGCCTGACCGGGTCAGGAACGTGCCGAGCAGGAACAGCCAGAAGGCCAGCAGGCCCAAAAACGTATTGGTGCGGGCCATGCCGTCGCGGGACTTTTGCACGACCAGGCCATGCACAAGGGCCGTTATCGCCAGCCACGGGAAGAAGCTCGCGTTCTCGACCGGGTCCCACGCCCAGAAGCCGTGCCAGCCCTGCGTCTCATACGCCCAATACCCGCCCATGAACAGGCCCAGGCCGAGCGTGGCGCAGGTCAGCAGGGCATACGGCATCACGCGGGCTGTCCAGCCCCGGTAATCTTTCCAGATCAGGGCCGAAAGTGCATACGCATACGGAACCGCAAGCGACGCGAAGCCGAAAAAGATCGTCGGCGGATGAATGGTCATCCAGTAATTTTGCAGCGACGGCGTCAGGCCCTGTCCGTCCGGCGGAATGCCCGTCCAGCCTTTTGTGGGGTCTATACTGTGAACGATGTAGTGGAACGGCGACTGCTTGATGAGAATGGCGCACAAAAACGTGAGGACGCTGACGAAGAACGGCATCACGCGCGCCTCGTATTTGCCCGCGCGCCCAAACACCATAAATCCGATCAGGGCCGTCCAGAACGCCCACAGCAGAAAGCTGCCTTCCTGTCCCGACCACGACGCGGCGAGCCGTATCCAGTGGTGGAACAGCCAGTGACTGAACGTGTCGGTGGGCAGGGCTTTAAGGTCATTGCCCGTGTGCGACAGGGCGTACATGTACTGGTACTTGTTGTTGTAGACGATAGCGATCAGGGCCGAAAACGCGCCAAGCACGCCCAGCGCGGTCAGCGCATACGCCCCACGTCCCAGGGCGCGGAAACGCCGCTCGCGTTCAGGACGCAGCAGGGCCAGCCCATACGCGCCCATCGTCACAACGGACGCGACAAGCGCAAGCCACAGCGCCCAGGTTCCAAACTGTCCGGATGTCATGCTGTTTTCAGGCTCCCTGTCCTGCCGAGGCCACGCTGCCCGCCGTAGAAGGCTTCTTCAACTTTTCCTGATCGTCGTACTTGGAGGGGCATTTGATGACCATGCTGCGCGACACGAAAATCTCATGACCGTCGGCTTTGTCCTTTTGCACCATGCCCGTTGCGGCGGTTTCCGGGGCCGTATCAAAGCTGTCGGGCTTGCCGCCCATATACACGATCTCGATGCGCTCTTTATTCTTGTCCTCGATCTGAAAGCGCAATGCGCCGATGCCCCCGTCGTAGCGTACCGTATCGTGCAGGATTTTGCCCTTGACCTGCACGGGCGTGGCGGCAGCCCGCGCCGTGTGGATGTCCACATACGGCGTCATGGACGCGCTGAACGCGTAGAGAGTGAAGCCGAGGGCCATGCTGATGACCAGAAACGCGAAAATATAGGCCTTATTCACAGGTCGTCGGTGTCCTTCTGATCGCGCTCCAGACGGCGCAGCGACCGATCCATATACAGCAGATAGCCGAACACGCCCAGCCAGGTAACAAGCGTGACCGCCATGACATAAATCAACGAACCCATCTCTATTGTCTCTCTATCTTCTGCTTACTTCTGCTTGTCTTTGTCCCGATTGTGTTCTATTTGTGTCTGATTTATTGTCCCACATGCTGCTGTATCCGCGCAAGTTCGCGGCGCACCAAAACGCGATTGAGGCGGCAGCGCAGTTGAAACAGCCATACAAACAGCATGTTAAAAGCGATAAAGGACAGCAGCAGAAAGATGTTGTAGGCCGGGCTGTTGTTGCTGGGCTGCGAAATCACCGTGACAGGGTGCAGGGTTTCCAAAATGCGTGGCACGACCCAGATCAAGAAGAACGCGGGCGCGAGCGTGACGATGGTATACACGGCCGACAACCGCGCTCGCCGCGCCGGATTGTTGCCGTTCGCGCCGCGCAGGACGAGATAAGAAGCGTACAGCATCAGCATCATCACGATGCGCGTCTGGCTCGGATCCCAGTTCCAATACTTGCCCCACGCGGCCTGCGAAAAGATACTGCCCGTGATCGTCGTCAGGATACAGAACAAAAACCCAAGCTCCATGCTCGCCGCCGATTTGCCGTCGGCGTCGAAACTGCGCGACAAATCGCTGTTCGCCGCCCCGCTTCTCCCCAGCGTCAGCAGCGCGTAGACAGTCGCTACGGCATAGCAGATGAAGGAGAGAATGGCGACGGGTACATGGAAAAACACGATGCGCGACTTGTTGGCGTCCGCGCCGAAACTCTGTGCGCCTTTGGCGATGAAGAACGCGCCGTAGATGACAAACGCCATCAGCAGGCCCGTAGCCCACTTCCACCACGCGCCGCGCAGCGCGTCCGTTTTGACCGTGACGGCAGAGGTGGAAACATCTGTCGAAGCGGAAACGTCCGTTGAGGCGGAGATGTTATTGATTGATGTACGCGATGGGACAGCAGCCATGTTTATTCTTCCCGAACAAATCCTTAGAAATCAATTCGACCGAGGCTTGTTAAAGCCTGTGTCTTCTCCAACTAATCTTTCGAGCTAATCTTCTAAATTAATCTTCCCAGACATAACGGAACGTCAGCGCGGACAGCGTAACCAGAAAAACGTCGAAACTAACAATGCCGCCGACATTTTTGATGATTTGCGCGATGGGCGGATTGACAAGGTAGACCGTGCGCGCCGCGCCCAGCAGCAGAACAAGAAACACGAGCAAAAGAGGCAGGCCGAGTGCGCCGTACAATGCGCCGGTCCCCTGCGACTTGGCTGCAAGAGCGGCCATAAACGTCGCGCTCGCGGCAAGCCCCACGCTGCCCGCAAGCATTGTCAGGAAGAATACGACAGGCTGCCCGATGATAAGGTCGGTCGCCAGCATGTACAGCGGCGTGGCCCCCGCAGCAATTGCAAGCACAAGGGCCAGGTTGAACGCGAACTTGCCCGCGTAAACGCCTTCGGGCGACATGGACAGGCGCAGGGCCGTCGTGGTGCCGGTCTCTTCCTCATGGACGAACGAATGCGACAGGCCCGCAAAGGCCGCGAAACACAGCAGCACCCACAGCATTCCAAAGCGGCTCTCATACGACCACGCGGGACGCATCCCGTCTATCATCGTGTCTTTCAAGGTGCTTGTCGCCAATGCGATCAGCATCAGCGCGGCCAGCGTGAACAGTCCCACACTGCTGACGGCGACTTTCGTGCGAAGTTCGGCGCGCAGGTCTTTGCCGAACAGGGCCGTGGCCTCGCGCAGCCACACGTTTTTACCGAATGGCGTGTGCGACGCAGACCCGGATACGGCTTTTTCCGTCGCAGCCGTGCTTTTCTGCTGCTTTGTCCCGGCCTGTACTGTCAATTCAGGCGTACCCGAACGGTTCCCCATTGTTCCTCGCGCGGCTCGTTCGTGGCGACGATGACAAGGCGCTGCGTATTACTGCGCCACTGCTCGATGATCTGCTCCACCATGTCTACGCCGTCCGTGTCCAGATTAGCGGTCGGCTCGTCCAGTAATAAAAGGGGCGGATCGCCTATCAGGGCAAACGCATACTTCAATCGCTGCCGCATTCCCGACGAATACGCGCTCACCAGGTCTCGCCCGCGTCCCTTTAGACCCACGCGCTCCAGCATGGCCCGCAGGTCGTCGCGTTTTAGCGTGATGCCGCGCAGACGGGCGAAAAACTCCAGATTTTCCACGCCGGTCAGTTCGCGATACAGCATCAGGTCGGGGGCGACATAGCCCAGCATTTTGCGCCGCTGCATAGCGTCCAGGTCGCGCCCGTTTGCCTGTACAAGCGCGGCTCCCGATGTGGGCGGCAGCAATCCGGCGACTATCTTGAGCAGGGTGCTTTTACCCGCGCCGTTCGCGCCCATGATGACGCCGACTTGACCGGGCCGCACCTGCATATTGACGCCCTGAAAAACGCGCCTTAGTCCGAAACGGTGTTCCACATCCTGCAACTGTACGAGCAGGGCAGGGGCTATTTCCGTCGCATCGGCAGCCACATCAGTCAAGGGTTTCAATCAGACAACATTTCTAAATAGGACAACGCCGGTGCGAATTGGAACAAAAGTTCTGAACACTGGTTTGGACGCTGCAGCGCGCATGAAGTTGCAGGGTTCTTACCTGTTCGCGCAGTCCACGCGATTTTGCTGTGCAAATGTCTTATTACAGCTTGATTATACCATGACTTGTCATCTTGTATCGGAGCAGACTACTTCAATATACGCCCCGCTCACGGACTTTGTGACATATTGTACAAAGTCCGTGGAAGCGGTATGCACAGAGGCTATACGCCGGACACCACTATCGAGGCAATGACCAGGGCAGACTTGGTTTCGGAGCGTCGGCGCTTTCCAGGGCGTTCGCGGCGTTCCTGGCATCGGTACGTATTTCGGCGTCCGTGTCCTCCAGCGCGGCTTTGCGGAAGGCGGCGAGGGTGCGTTCGTTTTGCTGTTCGCGCCCGGTGCGTCCGCGCAGGGCGTTCAGCGCGGCTTGGCGGGCCTCGGTGTCCTCGTCAAGCAGCAGGGCGAGCAGCCGTTCCCGCACACCCGGCGCATCGCTGACTGTTCGCAGTTGGCCGATAGCTGCAGTGCGGATAGGCCGCGCATATCCCGGCCCCGTCAGTTCCAGCAGGAACGCCCGTGTCCGTTCGCTCTTTTGAGCGGGCAATGCGGATACGGCCCTGCGCTGCGGATGATTGCGCAGGGGCGTGGCAAGGGCCTTGCGTATCACGTCCTCGCTGACGGCTTCATCGTGGGCGGCCAGAACGTCCAGGGCGGCGGTGTACACGGCAATGGGTTCCGCGTCGTTGACCAGGGCGCGCAGGCGGGACATGTCCTGCGCATCATGGGGCAGCCTGCCCAGCGCGCCGATGGCCGCGACCCGCACATCGTTGTTCTTGTGCGCGAGCAGGACGCGATACGTGTCCCTGAGTTCCGGTCTGCGCGTCTCGGCGGCGGCATCCAGGGCGGCGCGCAGGACATGCGGGGCCGCGTCCTGCTGCGCGATTTCCAGTACGCGCCGCATCGTGGCAGAAGACGCATGGCCCTTTAGCAGCATTTGCGCCGCCTGCTTGCGATCCACGATGCAGGGCGCGAAGCGCAGGATAGCCTCCTGCGCATGAGCGGATGTGTCCTGCCCCACCACCTTCATGATCAAGTCGTGATCGGGATCAAGGAGTAAGGCATCGGGCTTGTTCGGTGCGTCAAGCGTAAACGTCTGCTCCTTCTTGTCAAATGTGACAGTCTGCCGCTGCACTTTGCCGCTTGCGATCAGGGCGACGGGCAGGTCCAGCGCGTAGATCGGCGTACCATTGCGCGTGTCCTGCGTCTGCCTGAGATGCAGCGTGACCTGCCGCGTGTCCGCTTTCCATGTCCAGGCGCAGTTCACTATGGGATGGCCGGGCTTGAACACCCACTGCTCGAAGAACGGCGTCAGATTCTGACCGCTCGTTTCGTTCAGGGCGGCGATCAGGTCGGCGGTCTGCACATTGCCGTAGCCGTACTTTTCCAGATAGTGTTTGAGGCCCCCAAAGAACTTGTCGTCGCCCAGTTTGCGCCATAGCGTGTGCAGCACAAGCCCGCCCTTTTCGTAGGTGTGCCGGTCGAACATCGCGCCTTCGTTGGCAAACCGCTCGGTCACGATGGGCCGCTTGTAGCCTATAAAGCGGTAGTCGCCGTAATGCCCGCCCTGAGTCTCGCTCAGATAGCTGTTCAGCGCGTCCTCACGATCCTCATCATAAGCGTCTTTGCCCTCGGCGTGTTCCGTATACAACTGCTGAAAGAACGTGGCGAACCCCTCGTTAAGCCACACCTGGCCCCAATCTTTGCACGTTACCAGATCGCCGAACCACTGGTGCGCCAGTTCGTGCGAGTTCAGGCTGGCCGTCCTGAACGCCTCATCGCGCGGCCCCGCCAGGTCTTCCTGAACCAGCGTGGTCGCGCTCACGTTCTCCATGCCGCCGCCGAAATCAAAGACCGATGTTTGCGCGTACTTGGGCCAGGGGTATTTGACGCCCAGGCGGTCGGAAAAGAACGTCAGCATATCTTTGGTCGTGCCGAACGAGGTAGGTATCAGGCTGCCCGCGCCGCGCGGCACGGCGTAGTAGAGCGGCACGTCGTTCCATTTGTCCTGCACGACATCCATCTCGCCGCCCGCAAGCGAAAGCAGGTACGTGGAGTGGGGCTGATCCATCTTCCAGTGATATGTGACTGTGTCCACGATGCGCGTTGTGTCCACGAGAGTGCCGTTGCCCGCCACGAACCATTGCGAGGGGACGGTGACGTACACCTCGCTCGTGACCTTGTCGTTGGGATAGTCGTACAGCGGAACCCACTGGTGATTGGTGCTGGTCTCGCCCTGCGTCCAGAACCCCGGCACACGGTCGGGGGCGAATTTGTCCGGCGCGATCCACGTCCACCCCGACCCAAAGCCGCCGATACTGGCCTCATTCGTCGGGGCCGCTTTCATGGCGTACTCGATCACGACGGACGAGGGCGTGTCTAAGGGCAAAGGCTTGGCGGGCGTCAGCGTCAGTTTTTCCTTGTCGCGCTTAAACGTGGCCGACTCGCCGTTGACCGTGCAGCGCGTGATGGCGAGCGCGGTTCCCGCATCGAAAACAAGCGCGTTCAGGCCGGGACGCAGCGGCGTCAGCGTATGCGAGACTGTGCCGGTCACAAGCCGGCTCGGCCAGCCCACATTCAGCCGCAGCAGCAGATGACTGACGTGATAGTCGCGGACACGCTCTTTTTGGACGGCCACTTTCGGCCCAAAGGCTGCCGATCTTTGCGCCCATGCCGAGCTTCCGCTCGACGCCAGCAGCAAAACAGGAACGCAGGTTTTCAAAATTCCGAAACGCAGAGAACGGCACGGCATAACGGCAAAAAATTCCTTTGTGTGGTGAGTGCAAATAAGTAGGAGAACAAGGCTGCCGGCTGTTCTTTCAACTGCCGGACGCGCATCAATTCGCTTCAAGACGCGCTATTATGTACCAAAACAGCGCCTTTATGCCACATCGGTCTGTCATTGTCACAATGTGCGCCTCTAAACTCAGCCTGCGCTGACAACCGGCACATTTCGTCTAAACACTTCTGGCGATTAGTCAGGATAACTCTTTTCTGCATCCCACATTATCTGCCGGACTGTTTTTTTAACAATGGGAGGCGGTTTGAGCGAGTGAAAAAGCGGCAGGATTCGGGTAAGCGACGGAGAATAAGCAGGCATGAAAACACGCTTTTATGTTTTGACAGGGGTTGGGCTGTGTGTGCTGTCGTTTGCAGGCGGCATAGGGTTGCTGCTGCACTCGCAGCAGCAGCAGTACGCGCGCAATCGGCAGTTGATTGCCGCCTTAGATCACGACGATTTTCCAAAGGCGCTTGCGCTTGTCAATGCGGGAGCCGACCCGAATACGCGTGAAACCCTGCCGCCGCCATCTATTAGGCCGCCTTCCATTAAACTGCTCCTTAATCAACTGCTGCATACCTCACCTCCTGTTGTGCCTTCTGACGATCCAGGACAGACCGCCTTCACGCGCGCCTGCATGGGCTGGGGTCATAGCGCCGCACTATTGGACGATGATAATGGGGCGCGTCGTCGCGTCGCGTTGGTACAGGCGATGCTGGCACACGGCGCGAATGTGAACACGCGGGCGACGGCGGAAGAAACCACGCTAAAATATGCTGCTTACGAAAACCGGCGGCGTATTGTCGAACTGCTGCTGGCGCATGGCGCGAACATTGATACGCAGGACGATCTCGGCAGTACGCCGCTCATGGATGCTGCCGGTCACGCCTGCCCTGACATGATGAATTTTCTTTTGGCGCATGGCGCGACTGTCAATATGCAGGATAAAGAGGGGAATACGGCGCTGCATAAGGCTTTGTGGGGCTATCCAAGTGATGAAATTATTCGGCCACTTCTCCGGCATGGCGCAGACCCGTATCGTCGGAACAAACGGGGAGAAACGCCTCTTGCGCTCGCGCAAGAACCGAAAGACCAAAATCCCATAGATTACGACTCACAAAACCCCCGTACAATAGCTCTGCTGCGCAACCGTGGAAAGTAGCCCATGCACAACCGTCCCTTCCAACGTTCTGCCCTCCACGCCTGCGTTTTTTTGTTCGTGCTGTTGACGGCGCTGTTTCTAAGAGCGGCAACAGAAAGCTTGGGGCAACTGCCTCCTTATGCTGAGAAAAACAAACCTCTGCATGTAGCGTGTGCCGCTGGCGACCTTGCCCAAGTGAAACATCTATTAGCGCGAGGAGCCGACATCAATGAACGCGACTCGCGGCGCGACACTCCTTTGATGGTGGCCGTGCAGAGTTATCAGCCTACTCCCCATCAAGTAGAGTTGGTTCGCTGCCTTCTTGAGAAGAAGGCGGATTTGCATCTTACCAACGCAAGCGGATATACGCCCCTCATGGTAGCCCTGAATGCCGGCGGCAATAGCGTGAAGGTGCAAATGGCTATCGTTAATCTACTTTTAGCGAGGGGAGTCAATGTAAATGCGGGCGTCCGTGGCTGGACGGCTCTGCATCTTGCGGCGGGTGGGAGCCATGTGGAGGTGGTTCGACGTTTGCTCCAGGCAGGAGCCAATGTGAATGCGCGGGACCTGCCTGCACAGTGGACGCCGCTGCTTATCGCCTGCGCTCGCCGTGGCAGTCTTGGCGTTGTCAATATGCTGCTGGAGGCCGGAGCCGACACGAAAGTCCTCAACAGCCTGCACTACAATGCGCTGGAACTGGCAGCCGACCAGGGCAATATACCTGTTGTAAAGGTTCTGCTGCGGCACGGTTTTAAGGTTGAACAGCGTGGCCCTGACGGAGAAACGCCGTTAATGCTTGCCGCAGGCGGCAACGATCTGGAAACAGCCCGATTTCTCTTGCAGCGGGGAGCCAACAGCAACGACAAAGATAAAAAGGGGAATACGCCTTTGTTATGGGCGGTGTACCCACTGTTCATAAAGGATGCCGACGGCGGCGAGGGTGATCCAGGTCTCCCGTCGGACAAGGATTATCGAAAGATGGCGCGTCTGCTGCTGGACAAGGGGGCTGACATTCACGCCCGGAACAAGGAAGGCAAGACGGCTTTGATGTTGGCAAAGGAGGAAGAAAACCCGCGTCTGGTTACTTTCCTCCAGGACGCAGGCGCGAAAGAGTGACACTTATCCAACGAGCAGTGTACCAAAAATCACATCGAACCGTCTTGCTGTCTCACCGACGGACGGCGCGCAAACAGCGCGAGCGACTGCCTTTCCCAGACGGCGGCAGTCGCGTATGCGCTTGCAATTTTGCCCCGCGTGTGATATACTTTTGGAGGTAGGAAATGGATGCCCGGAACAGAGTGGGTTTAGCCCACTCTTTTGCATTTGTATATATCCAATCGAAATTTGATCGAAGGTAAACAGAGCCGTTTCTTTTCGATAGCAGCTGATAAGCGCTGAGTTTTGCTGGGAGACACGCAGACATGAGTGGTGAATTTCTCGAAGCCTTGCAGCAGATTGCCAAAGAAAAGGACATCCCGCTCGACACCCTGATCGAGACGGTCGAGTCCGCGCTGGCGACCGCCTACAAAAAGAACAACTCGGTGTCCGGCGAGGTCAAGGTACGCATTGACAGCAACCGCTCGTCCGCCACGCCGTTCAAGGTGTACTCCGAAAAGACGGTCGTGGAAGAAGTGACCAGCGATTATACCGAGATCAGCCTGGCCGATGCCCGCAAGTACGACCCCAACGCCATCGTGGGCGAAATCCTTACGATGGACGTGAAGCAGGGCGACTTTGGGCGCATTGCGGCCCAGACAGCCAAGCAGGTCGTCGTGCAGCGCATCCGCGAGACCGAGCGCAAAAAGATGCTCGATGAGTACGCGGACAAGCAGGGCGAAGTCGTCACGGGCGTGGTGTCGCGGCGCGAAGGCCGCAACATCATTATCGGCATGGGCAAAATAGACGCCGTGCTGCCCGTGCAGGAGCAGGTGGAAAGCGAACCCTACCGCATCAACGACCGTATCAAGATATACGTTCTGGAAGTGCGCGACACCAATAAGGGGCCGCAGGTGGTTGTCTCGCGCACACATCCGAGTTTGATACGCAGGTTGTTTGAACTGGAAGTGCCGGAGATCGCGGATGGCGTCGTGACGATCAAGAGCGTGGCTCGCGAACCCGGCGCGCGCTCCAAGATCGCCGTAACAAGCCGCGACGAAAAGGTAGACCCGGTCGGCGCGTGCGTGGGACACCGGGGCAGCCGCGTCCAGGCCGTCGTCAACGAACTGTACGACGAGAAAATAGACATCGTGCGCTGGAACAACGACATGGGCGCGTTTATTGGCGAGTCGCTCTCTCCCGCCAAAGCGGTCAAGGTAATGGTCAAGGACGACGACAAAAGCGCGTTCGTGGTCGTGCCGGACAATCAACTTTCGCTCGCCATCGGCAAGGCCGGCCAAAACGTGCGCCTGGCCGCGCGCCTGACAGGATGGCGCATAGACATTCGCAGCGAGTCGCAGGTGGCCCGCGCCACGTTCATGAAGATGAGCGAAGACGATGACGAGGACGGCAGCAGCGTCACCATCGGGCAGGGGACGGCGACAGACAAGGGCGATGAGGACGCCATTCTCATCGGCGGCGCGACAGAAGCCAAAAGCAGTGTCGAAACGATCATGTCGGACGTGTCCGGCGACGTTTCCGAAACCGCCGCCAGCGAAGACCTGCTTATCGGGCGCGTGGAAGCGTAAGTTTGTTGTTTGTTCCGGGTACAGAAAACGTACCCGTCTCGGAGGTGACTGCGTCACCGAGCGCCCTCACGGACGCGATGCGTTGATAGTAACTTCAAACCCTTCAGGCTCACACGCATGACGCATCGCAACGTGATTTTACAGCGAGATATGGCAGCCAGACAACTTGAGGCTTGCGCCTCACGAGGAATATCCGGGTTGAAACAGCAATGAGGTCAACAGGAACGCAGCGTTTTGCACGGGGCTTGCAGGCAGGCATGAAGCTGTCTGCGGGCTTGTGCGGGGTGCGCGTCGGACATGGGGGATCGGCTATGATGTAGTCGCCTGCTGCGCCCGCGTAGGAAAGCATTCTCTACGAAAATCTGTGAAGATTCGTAAGGAATGCTGTCTCTCGCTTTGCGCCTGCTTTGCGCCTGCTCCCGCCGATGCCCCCGCATCGGCTTTTTTGGTCTTTGTGACCGGCAGGCCGCTGTGAACTGTATCCGCGTTCGTCCTCTGTGTTTCGGCTGTCTCGTCAACTTCCATTCGACGTTTGCTTCTAACGTTCATTTCTGCTTGAATAACCTGCGAGGCTAATTGCGTCCCGGCGCAAAACCGTATAAGATGGTAATGGACAAACAACCGGCACAACCAGCGCCCAAACAAACGACAAAGCAGGCGGCAAAACCGCGCCATGTGCCGGTTCGTACCTGCGTGGCTTGCCGCGAGACCGACGAAAAACGCGATTTGTTGCGCGTGGTACGTCAGCCGGACGGCGTCGCGCGTTTCGACCCGAAGGGCAAATTGTCCGGTCGGGGCGCGTATGTGTGCGCGCGGCCAGTGTGCATCGCGCTCGCCCGCAAGCAAAAAAAATTGGAACGCTCGCTGAAAATTCCTAGCGTTCCTCCAGATGTGTTTGATGAACTCAACGCACAGGCCGCATTGACAAAAACTCAAGAGCCAACTCAGGAACCTATTTCCTCATCCGCGCCGCCCGCGTCTGAACCGACAGCAGACGGCAAAACCGCGATTGCGCCGCCGGACGCCTCTTCTTTAACAAAGAGCGCCTTAAAGCAAAAATTGGGGCCGAGGGTGAACCGACAGGAAAGTGACCACGCAGGAGTGACCAATGATGTAGCCCCCACACCCGATAACCCTATGGCGGCGAACGCGCCGCCCGAAAGCGAGGCTGAGAACGCATGACAGCGATTGCAGGAGTACGTGTTAGCGATCTAGCGAAAGAACTGAAGAAAACGCCCGCCGAGATGATGGCGGACCTGACCGATCTGGGCGTCAAGGCGTCCGGGACAAACGCCACCATTGACGTCGAGACGGCCAACATGGTGCGCGAGATGCTGGGCAAGGCAGCGGCGACGACGGGCAAAGTGGCCGAAGTCGGCCCTACCCCCAATGTCAAAGACCTGGCCGAAGCGATGGGAATGCAGCCCAATGTCGTCCAGAAGAAATTAGTGGAAATGGGCGAACTGGTGTCCATCACGCAGCGACTGAAGCCTGACCTGGCGGGACGCATCGCCGCCGTGTACGGCTACACGCTCGCGCCCAAGCCCGAACCCAAGCCCGTGGCAGCCGCAGCGAATGGAACAAACGGGACCAATGGCGCGAACACAACCGTTGCGCCGACTGCCGGAGCAGCGGTCAAAGCCGGCCCCAAGCCCAAAACGCCGATGGGAGCCTTGCAGCCGCGCCCGCCCGTCGTTACCATCATGGGACACGTTGACCACGGCAAAACCAGTCTGCTGGACATGATCCGCAAGACCAAAGTGGTGGACGGCGAGCATGGCGGCATCACGCAGCACATCGGCGCGTATCAGGTCGAGGTAGACCACAACGGCGAAAAGCGCAAAATCACGTTTCTGGATACGCCCGGTCACGCCGCGTTTACCGAGATGCGGGCGCGCGGGGCCAGTGTGACCGACATCGTGATTCTGGTCGTGGCCGCCGACGACGGCATCATGCCCCAGACCGTGGAAGCCATCAACCACGCGCTGGCGGCCAAAGTGCCGATCATCGTCGCCATGAATAAGATGGATAAGCCGGACGCCAACCCCGACCGCATCAAGCAGCAGCTTACCGAGCATAGCCTGGTCGTGGAAGATTACGGCGGCGACATCGTCACCGTCCCCGTGTCCGCCAAAACCGGCGACGGCATCAACGACCTGCTGGAATACATCGTGCTTGTGGCCGATACCATCGTGGAACCCAAAGCCGACGCGTCGGGGAATGCGACGGGCGCGATTGTCGAGGCCAAAGTATTGCCCGGACGCGGCCCTGTCGCAACCGTTCTGGTGCAGGGCGGCACACTGCGCGTGGGTGACAACCTTGTCGCGGGCAGCACGTATGGCAAGGTGCGCGCCATGACCAATGAGCGCGGCGAGCGCCTGCTCAAGGCGCCGCCCGCCACGCCCGTCGAGGTCAGCGGCCTGAACGCTGCGCCCGCAGCCGGCGACCGCGTCGAGGTGTTCAAGACCGAGCGCGAGGCCCGCGCCCTGGCCGACAACCGCTCGCTGAAGCAGCGCGATACGCGCATGAGCAGCACGACCAAGCGCATGACGCTGGCCGACTTCTCCCGACAGGCGCAGATCGGTGTCGTGAAAGACCTGAACCTGATTGTCAAGGGCGATGTACAGGGCAGTGTCGAGGCCGTTGTCGGACAGTTGAACAAGCTGGAAGAGAACAAAAAAGAGCCGGAAGTCCGCATCAGCCTGAAGTACAGCGCGGTCGGCAACGTCTCCGAGGCCGATGTGCAGTTTGCGGAAACGACCGGCAGCGTGATACTCGGCTTCAATGTCCGTACCGATGTGGGAGCGCAGAAATCCGCCGACCGCGACGACGTGGACATCCGCCATTACAACATCATCTACGATCTGACCGAAGACGTGGATCGCCTGATGAAGAGTATGCTGACGCCGATCTACGAGGAAGCGTCGCTGGGCAAGGCCGAGGTGCGGCAGACATTCCGCACACCCAAAGGCATCATCATCGCGGGCAGCTTCGTTACCGAAGGCAAGCTGGTGCGCGGGGCCGAAGCCCGTGTGCGTCGTGGCAAGGACGCCATCATTGTGGGCAAAATAGACACCCTGCGCCGCATCAAGGACGACGCCCGCGAAGTGGCCCAGGGCTACGAGTGCGGTGTCGTGATCCATGACTTCATTGATGTCCAGGTCGGCGACATCCTGGAATGCTTCGAGATGCGCGTCGTACCGCGCGTTTAAGAACACTATCCGCAGATTACGCAGATTGACACAGATTAGATTACAAAGTCTGCGAGATTGAATCTGGATGCCAAGATGCTCTTCCGCATCTGAATTGTATCTAATCTGTGTCAATCTGCGTAATCTGCGGATCAAAACGAATATGCACATTGGAACCCTTACCATCGTCCTGCATCTGCACGATACAGAGTCGCTCAAGGACAAGCGGCAGATCATTAAAAGTTTGATCGAGACCACGCGCCAGAAGTTTAATATCTCGGTTGCCGAGGTGGACGACCTGGACGCGTGGCGGCGGGCTACCATTGGAGTGGCTTTTGTGTCCAACGACAAGCAGCACGTCAACCGCGTACTGGACAAGGTTTTGGACACGCTGGAAAGCAACCCGCTTTTGGATGTGGGCGAAGTGGACATGGAAGTGGATTAACCTTCCTCATAGAAACCCTCATAGAAAAGAAACGGACGAAATGTTATGACTGTTCGGCAGGAGAAGGTACAGGAACAGCTTGTGCAGGAGATGAGCGAGCTGATCCACCGCGAGCTGCGCGATCCGCGCCTGGGGTTTGTGACGCTGACCGGCGCGGAGATTTCACGCGATCTGCGCCATGCCAAAGTGTTTGTCAGCGTAATGGGCGCGGAAGATGTGCGGACGCAGAGCCTGAAAGCGCTGAATGGCGCGTCGGGCTGGCTGCGCGGCGAGTTTGCGCGCCGGGCGCATCTGCGTATCGCCCCGGAGTTGGAGTTTCGGTTTGACGACGGCATCGAGCGGGGAGCGCATATCTTTGAACTGCTCAACTCGGTGCAGGGCGATCTAAAGCCACGCCCGGAAGAAGCGGCTCAGCCCGTTTCGCCGCCTGTCGCAGGGGAGCCGGAACACGTCGCTGGCACGCCCGGAACGGCGAAAACACTAAAGGACGAGGCAGACTGACCGCATGACACCTACTGTTGATACCGTTCCGGTCAATGCTGGTAATGTCGTCGTGAGTCATTCTAACCTGAATGCCAGTGTGCAGGCCGGCATAGAGGCCGCTGTCAGGGCCATTGATGCAGCCCAACGCATCGTCGTCACGAGTCATGTGAATCCGGACGGCGACGCGCTGGGCTGCGTTCTTGCCATGACGCACATTCTGCGTACTTTGGGCAAGGACGTAACGCCCTTGATGGCGGACGGCGTACCCGACATCTACCGCTGGATGTTTGGTTCGGATGCTGTGCAGACGTACACTGAGCGGCAGGATTTTGAACTCGCCATTGTGTGCGACGCGGGCAGCATTGAGCGCGTCGGCAGAACCGTCCGTTCCGTAGTCGAGGCGGCCCCGGTTATAATAGACATTGACCACCATGTCGCCGATGGCCCGTTCGGGCATATACAGGTGCTGGATGCGACCGCAGCGGCCACGGCGGAACTGATCTGGGAACTGCTGCTCGCCCTGCAAAACCGGCATGGCGGCGAGTTGGCAACCAGAGACATTGCCGAGTGCCTGCTATGCGGCCTGATTACGGATACCGGCTCGTTCCAGTACTCCAATGTCACGCCCCGCTCGTTTGAACTTGCCGCGCATTGGCAGCGATTAGGCGCGTCGCCCGCCATGATTTCCGAACTGGTATACGAGAACCGCAGCTATGCGAGCCTGAAAGCGCTGGGACGCGCACTCGCCTCGCTTCAAACCACGCCGGATGGCCGCGTCGCCTGGGCGCATGTAAGCGAGCAGGATTTCGCCGATCTGAACGCCGATGACGCCGACACGGAGGGCATCGTCAGCCATGTGCGGGCCGTGCGGGGCGCGCAAATAGGCATTTTGTTTCGGGCCGTGCCGGGCAAGAAGGTACGCATCAGCCTGCGCGCTCGCGAGGGCGCGGACGTCAACAAGATCGCCCGCGCGTTCGGCGGTGGCGGTCACAAACTGGCTGCCGGATGCTCGCTCGATCCGCCCCTTGCCGACGTGGAACAGCAGGTAATCGCCGAAACCCTGCGCCAGCTTGACGCCACAACCGCCTGAACAGTCGAGAAACGGAATGTACCCAATGCGTTTTGATCCCGCAAAGTGGCTGTACCTGACGATCTTTCTGTCTTTTGGCTGGGCTATTCTCTACCCTGTATTGCCGCCCTCTCCATTTCGTGTCTCGCCCTGGAAAGCCGCTCACGCACGCGACTGCGTTGCCCTGCTCAAACCCGGCATGACAGACACGGAAGTCTGGCAGACGCTGGGACTGTCCGAGTACCACTTTGCCTCGCATTCTTCGGGAAGCGGGTCGCCGCAAGCATGGCCCATCTATTACCGTCTTTGGCCGGGTCATGTTCTGTTCCTTCGCTGGAACCGAACTACAACACCACCCACTCTGGTGCAGGCAGCATTCTATAATGAGTGATCCGGTTTACACACCAGATTGATGTGGAAAACACCATGCGCAACGTGAAGATGCCGGAAGATTGGAACAACGCGCACGGCTGGGAAGCTTATTATGCTTCCTTGTACCCTGCTGGCGCTTACAAAGATAAGCGTGACATGGGCAGCATCCCGACAAAAGATCTTCCCGCTGTTGTTGATAACCTGTTGGAAAATGGAGGCCGCGCTGCCTGGATACCAGGGTGTGGGCTGTCTCCCTTGCCCAAACTGCTTGCGCTTCTTGGACTGGACGTTCATGCTACGGATGTTTCCTCAACAGCCGTGGCCTATCAACAAAGCCCCGCAAACAATATTACTGTCCCCAAACCCGAAGCCAAAACGCGGGCTGCGGGTACGCTGACCTGCTCGGTGCATGATTTTCGCCAGCCCTACATGGAAAGCGCGTTCGACCTTATAATCAACGTAAAAGCATTTCAGGCTTTTCCACCCGAAACCATGCGTCAGGTAGCGCAAGTCCATCATGACGCGCTCAAGCCGGGTTGCCCGGCCTACTTCGATACCATGAATGTGCAGGGAGAGCGCCGGGACTTGCTGGAAGACAGCCTGGCTGATGCCGGATTCTTTATGGCATTCCATGACCTGAATCGCTGGTATCGCCGCCGTTTGCGAGAAACGGGCATCGCGTATATCTTCGTTTTGGGACAGCCTATGCTTCCTATGACAGACGCGTACTCTGCGGATAAGATCAAATGGGAACAAGACAGAAACATACTGCGCGCCGTTGCCGCAGAATACAGCGAGAGGGCAGAGCAAGAACAGTTAAAGGAACAGCAACGTCTTGAAGACACCGACCGTATTGCTAATGTCATTTATTCGACGGGCTGACACCGAGGAAGGCAGCAAAATGAAGTGCCTGCCGACATCCCAGCCGAACCCGGCAAACGCCAACCAACGCCTTTGTTGCCCGGTCCGGAAAAATCGTTTAAGAAGTCGCCTCAGCATTGGACATGATATGTTGGGTTAGTTCCCGTTGTCAATGACGAAGAGAAGCGCGTCAAAAGGCAGGTAAGCTGAATGCTTGACACACCAGAAGCAGACGCCGATGCGCTCAAACGAATAACCATCAACCCAGAACTTTGTCATGGCAAGCCCACCATTCGTGGGCTGCGCTATCCAGTCGAAATGCTTTTGGAGTTACTCAGTGCGGGAATGACTTACGATCAAGTGCTTGCAGACTATGAAGATTTAGAACGTCAGGACATACTTGCCGCTCTTGCTTATACGCACTACCACAAGAGGAAATAAGAACATGGCATTGCCAATGATTGTAGAGGGGACTTGGGAAGAGATTTCTGCCCATGCCGACCAATTCAAAGACCACAAGCTGCAGTTGATTGTTCTGCCCGACAAAATCGCGTATGATGTGGACGAAGCAGAGCAGGAGCGGCTCCGCGCTACGGGACTGCGTGTGTTCGAGGAAGCGGACAACACTCCACGCGAACCTGCCAAGAACAAGCATATCGTGGACGAGGCGGAGCAAGACAGATTACGTAAAACAATGATGGAATTGTTGGAAGATGTCGGCAGCATTGAACGAGAGCCAGGCAGATCTTTGACCGATCCCTACGAAGCGGAGTTTGGAAGAATACTCGAAGAAAAGTATCGGAAAATGGGTTTTATTGTATGATTTTGACGGACGCAAATATACAAGTGGCGTTGGTTGATGTCAATCAGCCCCTACACGCTCGCTGCATGGCTTCTCTTCTTGTGGTCGCATTTCCACTGGTCACTACATGGCCTGCCTTCACGGAGGCCAACTATTTGCTCAGCAAGTTAGGCGGCTGGCCGCTTCAACGCAAATTGTGGCAATTTATCGAGAAAGGAACTCTTCAGTTCCATGTCTCTACCTTTGCCGAACAGTTACGTATGATTCAGTTGATGGAACAGTATCGAGACAGACCGATGGATCTAGCGGACGCGTCGCTTGTAGCCGCCGCAGAGGCTCTGAATGTAACGCGCATCTTCACATTCGATAGTGACTTCTATTTTTATCGTATCAATGACAAAGGCGTGTTTGAAGTTGTACCGTAAAAGAACGCTCGGACGGCGGAATACCTACTCTGCACTGATCTATGGAAATAGTTGAGCCACAAAAGAAACAGGGCAGCGTTCACGGCATCGTCGTTGTGGACAAGGCGGCGGGCGTGACATCGCATGATGTGGTGGCGGCGGCGCGCAAATTGTTTCGCACCAAGCGGGTAGGGCATACCGGCACACTCGACCCGGACGCGACCGGCGTACTTGTGCTGTGCCTGGGCAACGCCACGCGCCTCGCCGAGTATCTGAGCGCGGCCCGTAAACATTACGTCGCCCAATTCGTATTTGGCGTGGAGACCACAACGCAGGACGCGTCCGGGCAGATCACGGCGCAATCAGACGCCGCACATATTACCGAAGACACGATACGTGGCCTGCTTACAGGCTTTCGGGGTACAATCAAGCAAGTCCCCCCGATGGTGTCGGCCCTGCATCATGAGGGACAGCGGTTGTACGATCTGGCACGGCAGGGTATTACCGTAGAGCGCGAAGCGCGTACCCTTCACATTGACGAACTGGAACTAACCGGCTTCGCGCCCGGAACGCACCCGACGGCCACGCTGGAAATCACCTGCTCGACGGGAACGTACATTCGTTCGCTCGCCGCCGATATTGGCACAGCCGCAGGCGTGGGCGGCATGATGCAGACCCTGCGGCGTACCTGGGTGGGCAAACGCCTGGACGAGACCGACCGGCCTTTTGCGCTCGCCAATGCGTATACTCTGGATGCTCTGCGCGAGCGAGCGCAGGCCGGAACTCTGGCGGACGTGATTTTGCCGATTGCCGCTGCCGTGTCCGGTTGGCCCCAAGTGTGCCTGACCGAACCGCAAACAGCCAACATTCGTATGGGGCGTTTTGTGCCGCTTGCCGAAGTTCAGTCCGCACAGATTAAGAATTTCACGTTGACGCTTGGGACGCAGCCGTCCGGCCAGGACGCACTCGCGCAGGAGCAGCAGCCCATAGCCCTGATGGATGCAGGCGGCGACATCATCGCCCTCGCAGCCCTGCGAGACGAGACATTGTTTCCGCGCAAGGTGTTTGCTCCGTAAAATAAATGAAACAATCACAACAATGCGGGTGACACAGCCAGACGCCACACTCACGATGCAAAATACGCACCAGTCCATGCAGATTTACGAAGGTCTTGACGCCATCCCAATACCGTTCGCGGCCTCGTCAGTCGCTATCGGCACGTTTGACGGCGTCCATAAAGGGCATCAGGCGATCATCCGCCGGGCCGTCGAGGATGCGCGTAGCCATGCCCGCCCCGCCCTTGTGCTTACTTTCGACCGTCACCCCATCGAACTGTTCGCCCCCGACCGCGCGCCCGAACTGATAACTACGCCGCCGCAGCGCAATGACCTGATCGCCGGATTGGGCGCGGACGGTCTCGTCATCGCTCGCTTTGACGCGCAGTTATCACAGCTTGCTCCCGACGCGTTTATGCAGGACATCCTGAAAGATCTGCTGGGCGCGCGGGCGATTGTGGAAGGGGCCACCTTCTGCTTTGGTAAAGATCGGGCCGGGAACGTGGACTATCTGCGCGACGCCCAGACACGGTACGATTTTACGCTGGACGCGCTGAATCCTGTTTTGGTCAACAACGTGCCGGCGAGCAGTACGCGCGTTCGCGACCTGTTGAGAGCGGGCAGCGTGGGCGAAGCGGAAGCGATCTTGGGACACTCGTATCTGCTGGCAGGCACGGTCGTAGGCGGGCAGCGGCTGGGGCGCACTCTGGGCTATCCGACCGCGAACCTCGAACTCGCGTACCGCCAGGTCGTACCCCGTGACGGCGTTTATGCCGTACTTGCCACGCTGCAAAATGGGCGTATTGTGGGCGGCGCGTGCAGCATCGGCGAGCGTCCCACCATTGAGGGCGCGGGGCGTTCCATCGAGACCTTTCTGCTGGATTTCAGCGAGGACATTTACGGGCAGCAGTTTCAGCTCAGGTTCATCGAACGTCTGCGCGGCGAGGAAAAGTTCGATTCACTGGCTGAACTGACCGCGCAGATGGCCCATGATGTCGCTGAAACGCGCTATATTCTGGCCGAGCGAAACGTTCACTAAATGCGTACATACAAGCTTAAAGCGGTTTAAAGACAATTGAAACCGTGTTTTTCGGAGAAGACCCTATGGCGATATTGCGCTACAATCTCGGCCCGATGGATAACAACACGTATCTGATCGTGGACGAGGCGACGAACGAGGCCGCGCTTGTAGATCCCACCTTTGACAGCGAGACCCTGCTGCCCGCGCTCAAGCAGGGCGGCTACCACATCCGGTATATCCTCAACACCCACGCGCACTTCGACCACATCATAGGCAACGCGTTTTTTGCCCGCGAGACGGACGCGCCCATCGCCCTGCACCGCGACGATTTGTTCCTGATGCAAGGTCTGGAGGATCAAGCGGCGATGTTCGGCTTCGACGCGACCGCTTCGCCCGACCCGACCTTGTATCTCGAAGACGACCAAACATTGATGCTCGGCGAAACACCCATAAAAGTTTTGTGGACGCCGGGACACGCCCCCGGTCATGTGGCTTTTCTTGTCGGCACGGACGTGATCGCAGGCGACGCTTTGTTTCAAGGCAGCATCGGGCGCACCGACCTGCCCGGCGGCAGCCTGCAAACCCTGCTGCACAGTATTCGCACCCGCCTGCTGACACTGCCTGACGACACGCGCGTTCTGCCCGGTCACGGCGCACCTACGACCATCGGAACCGAGCGACGCAATAACCCGCATCTGCGTGAACAAGCCTAGCCGAACTGACAACACCGCGAAGTGTATCAGGCTCTTATCCGCCTCACACACCATAGTGCATCATGTTTCCCATTCGCGTTCATTCGCGTTCATTCGCGTTCATTTGCGGCTAATCTCAAGACGGAGGCTGAGGGATGAAAATGGAACTGGACCGGGCGTTTAAGGAGTGGGCAATTTCGTGCGACGCGCTGGGTACGGGCGAACAAACCTTGCTGATCCGCAAGGGCGGCATACGCGAGGAGAACGGCGCATTTACGATAGCCGACACGGCGTTTCTTCTGATGCCCACCTATGAGCATCAGAACGCGGCCCTGCTTCAGCCCGCGTATGTGCCGCGCCTGCATACCTTACAGGTGCAGCCACACCCTGCCGACACTATTTCGCTCACCTCATACGCCGTCGTGGACACAATTTTGCAGGCGCGAGACGAGGCGCAGGTGAACGCCGCCTCCGCGTTCCACATCTGGAACCCCGCTTTTGTTAAGCAGCGTTTTGACTTTAACCCCTACGATCCCTTGTATCTGCTCGTGCTGCGCGTGTACAACCTGCCCCGCCCCGAAGTCCTTGCCATGCAAAAGGCGTATGTCGGCTGCAAGTCCTGGGTCACGCTGGATCGCCCCGTCTCTTTGCAGGATGCGCTGCCCGCTCTGCCCGATGCTGAGTTTGCCCGCCGCCGCGCCGAATTGTTCGCTACGTTGAAAACGGAATGATCTGCGCGAAACAGAAGGGCTATATCTGACGATATATTTTAACGGTAATGAGACATAGCATGGCGGTTTGGAGGAACATCAGAGTGTATAGATACGTCTGGTACAAAGACGTATGAATACCCGATGATGTGTTGCGCCCCGGCGCGTAACAAGCGAAAGATGCTCCATGATACAGACACAAAACGCGTTCGAGGCCGAGCGCGGTTCACACGATGACAACCCTTTTCAGCATCCCGCCGCATTTGAGAATAGCCGCTATTTTGCCTTTGAGAGTGGCAAATTGATCTCTGCCGCTGTGCCGCCCGCGCCCGTGCCGCCACTCGCGGAGTTTGTGCATGATGGTTTTCGCGCTCTTGTCCTGAACCCCCACTTCACCTGCGTGGCGGCAAAATCCGCCTTTAATCGGGACAACTACCGCTTTGGCATGTACGAAGCCGACCTTGCTTCCACTCAGGCGACGGAGGGACTGGCGCGTGACCTGTACCATTTTCTGCGCGAACAGGATACCCTGCGGCAGAACGGCTTTTCTACGTTCGTGGCGAGCTTCTATGGGCCGGCCATTGTGGACGAAGCGGATTTTGAGCGGCTGTTATGGCGGCAATTACAGGAGCTGCACGAACTGGACGCGCCCCTGCACGGATGGGATAAGAGCGTAAGCGACGACCCCGATGATCCGCATTTCGAGTTTAGCTTTGCGGGCCGCGCCTGCTTTGTCGTGGGAATGCACCCGGCCAGCAGCCGGTGGACGCGCCGCTTTGCCTGGCCCACGCTCGTCTTCAACGCCCATTTCCAGTTTGAGGAACTGCGCGAGTCCGGTAAATATGGGCGAATGCAGGATGTGATGCGGACGCGCGACCGGCATTTGCAGGGCAGCATCAACGCTAACCTGGCCGACTTTGGCTCGCATTCAGACGCCCGCCAGTATTCGGGGCGTCCGGTCGAAGAGGTGTGGCAATGCCCGTTTCATGCCCACGCGCGTCAACAGGAAACCGAAGACGATGCCGAGAGCCTGCCCGAAACGACACGCGAACATGAGGGGAGATCGGGACGTTGACAGTATCATCCGCACAGGCGACGACGGCTGAAAACGTGGCGGCAGGCGAACCGGGCAGCAGCGTTGGACGCGTTATCGAACGCCGACACCTCGCCCCGCAAACGGGTACGGCATTACGCCTGCGTAAAGGCCAGACCCTGCGTATCATAGACCCGGCCGGCGAGCAGGTGTCCGACTTTATCGCTTTCGTGGACGGCAATGCCGACGAATGGCTGTCATCGGGCCGCAGCATTGATTACGCGAACACCATCTATCTGACGACGGGCCATATTCTGTATTCCAACAACAGCCGGCCCATGCTGACGATTGGCACGGACAAGGTGGGGCGGCACGACTTTTTGCTCACGCCATGCAGCCCGGAAACCTTTCAGATCATCTACAAGAACCACGACTACCACCCGTCCTGCTTTGAGAACCTGTGGCGCAATCTGGCCCCGTTCGGCATCGCGCCGCACCAGATACCCACCACGCTCAACGTGTTTATGAATGTGGTAGTTGATCCGCAATCCGGGGAACTGACCATTGGCCCGCCCCTGTCGAAGGCGGGCGATTACGTAGACCTGCGGGCCGAAATGGATCTGATCGTCGGCATCACGGCCTGCTCCGCCGAGATGAGCAACAATTACAGCTTCAAGCCGATTGACATTGAAGTGAGAGAAGACTGAGAAAACGAACGCAGAAGCATTAGACGTAGAAGGGCCGGGTACAAAGCGTTTGTACCCGGCCCTTTATGCTTGCCTTGATATTGTTCTTAGTGCCTGCGATGGTGGGCGGCGTCGCGCACGAGATCAATCACGACCGCGCTTGCCAGAACCAAAACGGCATCCTCGCCCTCGGCCACTTCCACGCCATACGTGTCGGCGATGCTGAACCACTGTTTGGATATGGTGGCGACGTGCTGGCCGTTACGCGTCAAATTGTACTCGTAATCCATAAAATTGCCCTGTGCGACAAGGTCATTCGGGCCTTCCACGTCTACGGTGAAGCGATGTTTGAAGAGCGTAAACAGCGACTCCTTGACGACGGCCTGTAACTGCCCGTTGTGCGTGATTTCGTAGGTCGGCCCCCAGGCGAGCAGTTTCTGCGTTATATAGGCGAGTTCGTTGCCCGCCATGTCGCGGAATGACAGCTTGTTGCCCAGGCTCAGGAATTTGCCGTCCACATCGTACACGTTCTGCCCGCTGCTGTCCTGAATCTTAAAGTCGTGACCCAGCGTGAAAAACTTCTGCTGCATTTTATAGATCATGTTTTCTCCTTCTGGAATTGTATGGTTAGGGTAGGCCGACACTCAGACCGACCAATCCTCAATTTTGAGGGCAGGTACACGGGCAAAACCCTGTGTGTTTCTCGTAACGACGGTTGCGCCGCTGGAAAGCGCGATAGCGGCGATTTTCAAATCCATTGTGCCTATCCGCACACCTTCTTGACGGAGGCGCTTGAACTCTGCCGCCGCATTTGCATCGAACTCGATAACGGCAACATCACAGTAGTTCCTGAGTTGGCGCTTGAGTTCGCCGTAAACAGAGATCTGACGTTCCGGCGTGGGCATCTGCGCGATGCGCGCAAGCCATCCGCGCATTTGCTCTTCGTAACTGATGATTGTCGTTGCTATATCATCCGGCGCGACCATGCGAAGGTGCGCTTTGATGCGCTCATATTCTGCCCCGCCATGTTCGATAAGGGTCATGTGATCGGTATCAAGGAGATACATCAGCCCACTTCCTCATTGTCTTTGAGCTGCTGTGATGCGCGATATTCTCGTCCAAGCCGCATAGCTTCGTCGTAATGTTCGCTTGCGGCAAATGTGCCGGCTATCTTTTCCCACCACGGAAGGGGAGAGGGCGCTGCTTGCGATTGCAGTTGCTGCTTGATCTGAGCAAGTTCCCGCTCCATTGCCAACATACGCTCCTCCAAAGTTTCGGCTGCCATACGTAAACTGCTCCCTTCGTTTCATGTTGCTATAAGCCGGTACGCTCCAGAACGCCGCAGGGTCTCTCGTGTCCCTGCCGCATATAAAATGCCAAAGGAGGAAATATATTGC
The DNA here is from genome assembly GCA_965277875.1 of Chthonomonadaceae bacterium. GTDB lineage: Bacteria > Armatimonadota > Chthonomonadetes > Chthonomonadales > Chthonomonadaceae > CAWFQB01. The sequence goes on from CBDIDV010000002.1 coordinate 5,980,331, forward strand.
GTGGCCGATAGGAAGCAGTAATGTCTTCTATCTGCTCCGTTTTACACTCAATCGCCCCCATAACAACATGAATTTATGTGCTAACCGTTCTGCGCCACACTCGCCTACTTCCGACGGCGGCGCAGAAGCAGACTGGCTCCCGTCAGACCTCCCGCCAGAAGCAAAGCCACTGTTCCTGGTTCAGGTACGACCGCCTGGACGGTGCTGATTTGAAAAGCTCTTAGATTACCCGCTGTGTTGATGTCATTTATTCTCAGCTGGAGAACCGCGCCATTAGACAGGCCGGCAAAATTTGAGCCAAAGATGCTGCCCAGCGTCCGGTTTAATGCTGTGACTGTGGTTGGCGGCGTCGAGCTTCCAAGTCCCGTTGAGGCATCGGCTGGAAACAGAGGGAAGAAGCCGAGTGTGCCGTTACCGATTAGCACACTGGCGTAGGGAAAACCGCCTGGGCCAAGCGCGATTTCGCCGGGGTGGTTGCCGGTATTCGTGGTGGAAGGGAATACAATAATGCCAGCGGCATCGGCAGTGAAATCCCCGTAGTCCAAGTCTATAGTGCCAATCCCACGCACATTGACGATGTCACTGCTTCCGAAGCTGCCCGACACCGTGAAGGAAGGCCCACTGAAAACATCCGTTGCCGATACGGTAGTGTCAGGTATGCTTAGAACAGCGGCCTGTCCCATCGCCGCCGATAGTGTGCAGAGCAAGGCTGCAAGCAAGGTATTGCGAAAATAGGAAATCAAACGCGTTCTCCTTACGAGGGAAGGCTGCGCTTTGCAGCATAAAATGATTTGCGGTGCGCCTTGTTTGAGGATTACACAGCGTTTGTCGCACAGTCAAGCGTGTAACCGAATGATCGCACACGTTACGGAGGCAATAGCAGTCTTGCCATTATTTTCCACAGTCTCAACGTTCGCGCGGATTCTCTACTCGTACAAGGCTTCGTCACGTTCCCTACCTCGTCCAAGCTTAGTTGTGCTGTCTTTATAGGACTCCCTTGCAGCGAAGGTACGCCCGTTAGTCTATGAAAGGTCTGCCTCTTGAAGCGTATGCTGTCAGTAACGAGATGGAGGGGAACACACGCTGTATGTTCCCCTCCATTATACAGCCTTTTTGCAGCCGGTAATCAGACTGCCGGATAACGATACAAAAACTTACGACCTTTGCAGTTGCTGCAAGAGCGCGTCTGCATTCGTGACGGGGGCGTTGCAGGCGAAGTTGCGGCAGACATACGCGGTTGGCTGGCCGTTCTGGGCGGGACGGTCGTTCAGGAAGGCGATGTCGGATGTCGTGCCGTCCACGGCCCCAAGAGCCAGTACCTTGTTGGGCAGGTAGGGCGTGTACGCGGCGCGGATAAGCCGGCGCGTAGCCGGGTCGGTCGCGTGTCCGCGCAGGCCGATCTCATGCGGGCCGGCAAGGTACAGATCCAGCGCGCCCAACAGACGCGCAAAGCCATACGGGTGCTTTTCGATTACGGGGCCGAGTTTACGCAGGACGCGGGCGGCGCACTGCTGATAATGCTCTTCGCCCGTATATGCCCACAGCTTGAGCATCACGTCGAGGGCGACGCTGTTACCGCTCGGCGTGGCATTGTCGTCAATGTCTTTGGGACGCTGTATCAGGGTTTCGTGGTCGTTGCTGGTGCAGTAAAAGCCACCGTGCTGCTCGTCGTGAAACAGACGGCGCATGGTGTCCACGAGTTTTTGGGCCGTGTGCAGCCAGCGCATTTCGAACGTGGCCTGATACAGATGCAGCAGACCGTCCGCGTAAAAGGCGTAATCTTCCAGGTACGCGTTGAGTTTGGCCTGCCCGTTACGGTATGTGCGAAGCAGGCGCAGATCGCCGTTTTCCTGCTCCTGCGCGAGATTGGCAAGCACGAACTCGGCATTCTTGATGGCGGCGTCTATAAAGTCCTGCCTGTCCAATATCGCGCCGACTTCGGCAAAAGCCGCCAGGGCTAGGCCGTTCCATGCCGTCAGTATTTTGTCGTCCAAGTTCGGCTTGATACGCGTATTGCGGGCGTCCAGCAGTTTGATACGCGCGCTGTCCAGTATCTCAGCGGCCTGCGCTACGGACAGGCCGAACTGCTGGGCCACGGCGGGCGCATCCATCACGACATGCAGGATGGAATTGCCCTCCCAGTTGCCGCCTTGCGTGACATCGTAGAACGCGCAGAACACGCGGGCGTCGGTTTCGCCCAGCACAGACTTGATCTCGTCGGGCGTCCAGACAAAGAACTTGCCCTCCTCGCCCTCGCTGTCGGCGTCCTGCGCGGAGTAAAAGCCGCCGCTTGCGTCCGTCATTTCGCGCAGGATGTACTCCAGCGTTTCCTCGGCCACGCCTTTGTAAAACGCCTTGCCCGTGATCTGGAACGCGTGGGCATACGTCTGGGCAAGCTGCGCGTTGTCGTAGAGCATCTTTTCGAAATGCGGTACGAGCCAGGTCTGATCCGTGCTGTAACGGTGGAAGCCGCCGCCAAGCTGGTCGTACATGCCGCCAATCGCCATTTTTTGCAGCGTTTTTTCGGCCATGCCCAGCGGTTCCTGCCGCCTGCTGCGGGCACGGAAGCGCATCAGGAAATCCAGGTTGCACGGCTGCGGGAACTTGGGGGCCGTGCCGAACCCGCCGTACTGACGATCAAAGGATACGGACAGGGCCGTAAACGCGTTTTCCAGCACTTTGGGCGTAACCAGGCTGTCGGGCAGGTCGCGGCTCAGGTCGTTGCCCTGTTCCAGATGGGCCAGGATGGTATCGGCCTGCGACTCGATGCCGACGCGCTCGGTCTTCCACGCGCTCGCCACGGACTGCAAAATGTTGGGAAATCCAGGCCGTCCGTACATGTCGGACGGGGGAAAATAGGTTCCGCCGAAGAATGGCTTGGCGTCCGGGGTGAGGAACATGGTCATGGGCCAGCCGCCCTGCCCGGTCATCATCTGCACCGCGCTCATATAGATGGCGTCTACGTCCGGGCGTTCCTCGCGATCCACCTTGATGTTGATGAAGTGGGCATTCATGATCTGCGCGATGGTTTCATTCTCAAAGCTTTCGCGTTCCATGACGTGACACCAGTGGCAGGCGGAATAGCCGATGGACAGCAATATGGGCTTGTTTTCGGTGCGGGCGCGTTCAAACGCCTCGTCGCCCCAGGCGTACCAGTCTACGGGGTTATGGGCGTGCTGCAATAAATAAGGGCTGGTTTCGTGCGCCAATCGGTTGGCAACAGTCGCGGCGGTCATGTGGTGTAACTCGATCCTTTCAATTCCGGCACAAAATATCCAAAACAGGCAAGCATAATTTCAATCGAAGGCGATACGCGGACGCTTGACACGGGAATGATGCAAACGCGCCTTGTATTGTCATTGTACCAGTCGGAATCAAGGGGCGCAAACCCTGATGGCGCTCCTACTCACAATGGAATACTTCCCCTGGGGTGCGTTTCAAAATTATGAAAGTGGCTAACATTGTAGCAGGCATAGGCGGGTGGTTGTGGCGAACATAGGGGCATCCTTACTTTTGGAGGCCCTTATGCCTGGTGAAGAACCCGTTGCTACTCCCCACGAACGCGAAGAACAGATACGTCGTCTGGTGCGCGCTTACGAACAGCAGTTGCGTCAGGCGCTGCCGAGCGGCCCGCAAACCTTAGAGCAGATCGAGCGCAACGCCGACGAAATCGGTCAGGCGGTCAAGCAGCGCATCCAAAAGGAAGTGAGCGAGACGCAAGGAACGGGCTATGCAGGACGTGTCCTTGCCTGCGCGTGCGGCAAGCCCGCTCGCTATGTAGCGGACTACACGCGCTGTGTAGTCACGCTGCACGGCCCCTTGCCCCTTTCGCGCGCTTACTACCATTGTGGCGTGTGCAAGCAAGGCTTCTGTCCGCTTGACAGCGTTCTGCAACTCGGCGCAAGTCAGTGCAGCATCGCCGCGCAAGCCTTGATCTGTCGCTTCGCCGCGTTCCTGCCGTTTGCCACTGCCGCGCGCGAACTGCGCGTGGTGTGCGGCCTGGACGTGTCGGCAAGCACGGTGCGCCGCGTGGCCGTCGCGGTAGGAGGGCAGATGCAGCAGGCTTGGACACAGCACGACCCGCGCCACGACCTACCGGCCCAAGAAGAAGCGCCCGCTCGCCCCAAGCAACTGCATCTGACCTGCGACGGGGTCATGCTTCATATTGAGGGTGTCTGGCGCGAAGCCAAGATCGGCGCGGCCTACCACAAAGCGCCGGGTGGCGGGGTGGCGCAAGCCGCCTACTACGCCACGCTGTGCAAGTCCTCGGTTTTTGGCAAGCGTCTGCATCGGCTGGCGCAACAGCACGGAGCCGACAACTGCCGCCAAGTGGCCGTGATTGCTGATGGAGCCGAATGGATCTGGCAGGAGGCGGGCAAGTATTTCGCCACACGCGTGCAGATCCTTGACTTCTACCATGCCTGCCAACATCTGTGGCAAGTGGCGCATGCCCGCTACGGGGAGAGCAGCGAGGCGGCGAAGACGTGGATGGATCGCCAGCAGGCGCGGCTTCATGCCAACCAAGCAGGTTGGGTGCTGCGCGACGTGACGCAGTGGCAGCCCACTACCCACGCGCATCAAGAAGTGCAGCGTAAAGTGGCGCAGTACCTGCGGACGCATTTACGCCGGATGCGCTACGAAACGTTTGCGCAGGCAGGCTACCACATTGGCAGCGGCGTGGCGGAAGCCGCCTGCAAGAATGTCGTTCAGGCACGCTTCAAGCAAGCCGGGATGCGCTGGAGTGAACCGGGAGCCGAAGCCATGCTGCACTTGCGAACAGCCTGGTGCAACACGCAGCAAGCCGACTTTGCAGACGCGGCCAGAGCCGCCATGCGACTTTCATAATTCTGAACTACACCCCGCTCGTAAATTTTAAGCTATGATCTGCGTTCGGCTTCTGCGTTTCGCGCTCTCGACCTCTTCTGCGCGCATCAACATGCGGCCCTGTCCTAAGAAACTAAACTTTGCCGACATGTCGGCCTGTACCTGAGACTTTGGGCGTGGAGATATGCGGCATGTGGTAGGTGGGGGCATGATAGCCGCTGTAATTGCCCCGATTGCGATTTCCAATATTGTTGGCGTTATTGCCGTTTGCGTTCTGGTTGTTCGCTGTCGACGGCGCAGCGCCGGGATCGAACGCTTTGCCGTCGCGGGTGTCCTGATGGCCCATGACGCTGACGCTTTGCAGTTTCCAGCCATCCCTGCCCTGCGTCCAGGTGTCGCGGGTCGTGGTCGTCATGTTCATGACGTGCGGTTTACTCTGCGCGTCCATGACCGTGCCGACAAACGACTGGCGCACGGTCGCGGTGGCCTTGCCGCCCGCCTGCGTCACGCTGTCTATCTTGCTGCTGACGCTCGTGATGGTCTGCACCTGAGCCAGCGAGCGCCGCTCCCCGTCCTCCACCTGATCCCGCGTATACGTCTTGCCATTGGCCTCTTTGTACACGAAATCGCGCGAACGAACGCCCGCAAGAACGCTCTCGTCCCGTTTTTTGGTCGCCGCCACACACTTGTCGTAGGTCTCCTGAAGCGTCTTTTGTAAGGCGGTGTCGCCCGCCGCTGTCGTTGTCGCTGCGTTTGCAGATGTTGGGGGTTGGCCGGCGGTGGCCGCTCCCCCGGCGTTCTGCGCCCTTACCGCCGCGCCGACATGCATCAAGGCCCACGCTGTCAAAACAAGCAGGGAGTTTCGCCCCGCTCTCTGTGTTCTTCCCGCCATCCTGAGCGTCCTTCCCGGCAAGTCGCTGCCGAATTTCACGATAAGCGCCATCGGAAGCCGACTTCCAGATGAAGTCGGCACGATGCCTGTTACCCTATTGGACGCGAAAAAGAGACTGCGGTTCAGACATGTAGGGATATTTGCGCGCTTAATCTTTCTCTTTCAATCATAACGGCCCTGTGCCTACTCGATGAGATAAGATTTCTTTCTCATCGAGTAGGCACAGGGCCGTTATCATGCTGCGCGGCTTCAAACGTGCCGCGCCGATTTTCAGGCGAGCAACGGTCAGGGAGTACGCGCTCCCGCTCCCCTGGCAGAGGCGCTGCCCTGTGGCGCGTGCTGCTGGCCGGGCGGCGAAGCCTGAACATTGCCCTCTTTACCGTCCCCCACGGTTCCCCCGACTACAGTGCGGTACAGGAAGAAGCCGACCACGATCACCGCCAGGGAAATAAGCGCCGCTATCACGGGAGTTGGCACTGTTTTTTGTTCCATATTGTTATCGCCCTCTTTTTGTCCGTTTTTTGGATTGTCAGCGCTTGTCAGTTGTCAGGGCAGGACACGTCCCACGACTTGACAGGCCAGTAGCCGAACTTGGTGGACGAACCGTTGACGGTCAGCGGGTTCGAGGTGGCGTTGTAATCCGTTCCCGCAGGCCGCAGGCCGCCCGTATGCGCCCACTTGGAATGCCCGTCGCAGAAGAAGAAGTTGTTGCCGGCAGTGTGGCGGACGGAGTTGCCCCACCAGTCAATGGGCGAGCCGCCGAACTCAATGGTATTGATAAAGTACAGCGAGTGGTTCACGCACACGGACGGCCCGGTGTAGAGATAGGTGTTATCCTCGCCCAGCCCGATCTCAGCGGGCGCGCCGATTTGCGCGAGGCTGGTGGGCGCGGCGATGATCCACTCGTTCAGGCCATAGTCCACTTCCGCCACAAGCTTGGTCTGCTTGGGGTCGCCGCACACCCACAGCGGATAGCTCGCGGTGTACGTGCTGCCTTTGAAACTCGGGCAGCGAAATATCTGCCCATTTTTCGTGTAGGGGAACAGCAGAACCGCCCAGTGTTCGTTGGGCTGTCCCGGTGTCGCCCCGGCCCAGTAACCCGGATCCGGGCAGCCGCCCGGCCAGGGCTGCGAAAAGAAGGTCTCGTCGTAGTCCTGCACGTACATCATCACGCTCAGCCCGATCTGCTTGGTGTTGGACAGGCAGGAGATGGTGCGGGCTTTTTCGCGAGCCTGGGCGAAGACGGGGAAGAGAATGGCCGCTAAAATAGCGATAATGGCGATGACGACGAGCAGTTCGATGAGTGTGAAACCGGCGCGCGCGTTTGTTGCTGTCCTATTCATACTTTTCTCCTGAAACGTAGCGGTGAGAGCGGAAACCGGGACGAGTACGCCCCTGCTTCAAGTGAAAGGCTCAGGGGCTGCGATCAAAGTTCGGGAGACGGCTTTCCACCCGATGCTTTTCAACCGCAGCCAACCGTCAGAACATTTGATTGAAATATTCAGCCAGAATATTCAGCCAGAATATTCGATGAGAACATTCGATCAGCGTTTCTGACAGGATTCTCTGAGACGGAGATTCACATCCAGCACGATTTGCAGAGCAGCGCCGCTCGGCTCGGCCATTCGGGTTTGCAGTACGCTCCAGCCCTGCCTGCAAACCTCCTGAACTGGAAGCGACAACGATGTCAGGGGCGTTTCCAGATAAGACACATAGGGTATATCGTCGCAGCCGGCCAGGGCTATCTGACCGGGAACGGCAACCCCGGCTTCCCTTAGCGCGCGATAGGCTCCCAGAGCAAGCTCGTCGTTCTGGCAAAACAGCGCGTCCGGCAGCGCGCGGCCCGCGTTGATCCACGTCTTGATGCCCATGCGCGCCGCTTCCATCAGGGAAGATTGCCCGCCCAGCGCAGGGATGTCGGACTGCTGCATTCCCTGCCCGCGCACAAACTCCGAAAACAGCGTATAGCGCTGCTCGCTCGGATGGAAACTGCTCTCAAACGCCATGTAGCCATATCGGCGGCAGCCCTGCGCCTTTAAATGCTCCAAAAGTGCGCGCAGGGAAGGCGCAAAGTCTACGGTAACGTAGTCCTTGAGTCGCGTGTTGCTGCTGAACAGGCCGACGATGGGAGGGATCGAGCCGGAATGCTGCGTGAGCGCTTCCCACAGGCCGTCCACATAGAACATGTAGTCGAACACGAACACGCCGTCCAGATCCCATTGCAGCAGACGCTGCCATTTGGCCGCGATCTGGTTGGGGGTGCTGACAAACACCATCAGCTCATATTCGCTCTCCTCAAGCGTGTGGCGCAGATGCTGCATCACGTCCTGAAAAAAATGATCTTCGGTATCCGGGACAAAGACGCCGATCAACTGTGTGCTTTTGCTTTGCAGCGCCTGCGCGATCCGGCTGGGGCGATACCCCATGCGTTTGGCCGTCTGCTGGACGCGCTCGCGGGTCGCCTCGCCGACCAGAGCGTCCTTTTTCTCGTTGAGTACACGCGAAACCGTGGAGTGTGAAATCCCCAGTTCCTCGGCTATCTGCTTGATGGTAACGCGCACGTTGCCTCCTCGCACTATGCACACGTGTGCTGTCACACGTTAGGATTGCTCATCTTAACATATATTTAATTTGCTGTCAACGTATTTTTGCGGTAAAACCGCGTCAAAACAAATATTTTTGCTGATTTGCAAAATATACATGCGTTCAATGCCTCAAACACAACAAAAAAGCGTCCCTCAGAAGCGAATTGTTTCTAAAGGACGCACGTTGATAGGAGTATAGTGGAGAGAACGACGGGAATGTATTCTATGTGCAGCGCCCCGTTTGGACACACGGCTTGTCTTGTACTATACGGCCCGGTCATCACGCCGCAGGAACTATTGGCGGCGCGGCAGGTTTAGCGTTTCAAGGCATTCGCGAGCGCGGCAAGCAGCGAATTGTCGCCCGGCGCATCCTGGTTCAGCGACCAGATCATGACGCCGCCGAGTTTCTGCTCCCTGACATACCGCGCTTTAGCCCGGATAGTCCCAGGCCCGTTGTACCAGATGGTGTTTCCCACCTGATCCGCGTTCGCCGCGTCCTTGTAGCCAAGCACGAGTTCCGAGTACGCATATCCCTGCTTGTTGTAAGCCGCGCCGAAACCGTAGCCGTAAAAGGGAACGCCCACGACCGCCTTTGCGTTCGGCAGACCGCGCTTCAGCCAGTAGGCCACGGTGTTTTTGGTGAACTCTAAGGACGAATGCTGCCCCGGCGCGTTGGGGTTCCACGGCCCCGAAGCGTCATACGCCATGATGTTGACCCAGTCGAAGCAGGCGAGGGCGGCATCCGGCACATTCGCGCCGCCGTTGCCCTCCGACAGCGCGGCTGTCAGCAGTTTGCCCTGCGGCCTGAGCGCGCTCCTAAGCGCCTGAATAAACGCGCCGTAATCCCTGTTGATGGCCGCGCCTTCCAGGTCTACATCCAGGCCGTCGAAATGATGGGCCATGATATACGCCTTCAGTTTCGCCACAAACCCGGCGCGTTTCGCATCGCCGATCAGATCGAAATACAGCGCCCGCATGGTTTTGTCTTCGGACACGCCGCCCCCGCCAATGGAAATCAGGACGGGGACATGGTGCGCGTGGGCGCGGGCGATCAGCGCGTCGTCGGCAGGGTGAAAATCGAGATCGCCGTCCGCGTTCCGGGGGTTCTCAAAGGCGATATTGATGTGTGTCAGCCGCGCATAATCAATGGTGTCGGCGAAAGCGTTCACGTCTATCCAGTTGGGAACATAGGCTACCACGCGGCTGCGCGTCGGGGCGACGCGCTGTGCCGACGAAGCCATGCCCGCAGTCGCGAACGCCGCCCCAAGAACCGCGCAGAAAACAAGTTTGTGTTTTTTCATAGTCGTATAGATCCGCTGTATGCCTGTTTGCCGTAGTGCGCCCCGAAATGTCTGATCAAGCAGGAACTACAACAGGACGCGTTTTGCATTTCTCTGTTACGCCGCTGAAGTCCTGCTTTTGAGTGGCACGGGTAAGCGGCACGGGCAGGGTTCATTCTCTCGCAGACACAGCAGCCTGCGCTTCGATTTCGCGCAGGGCCTCGTACAGGTCGTTGGGCGCGCCCTGCGCGTGCTGCTCGCCGCCTCTTAGCGCCTCGTACACCCGCGCGCCCAGGACCGCGCCCACACACGGCCCCACAACATAAACCCAATAGTTTGCCAACGTCGCGCCGCCGACAAAGAGCGCGGGGCCGAGCGAACGCGCCGGGTTCATGCTGCCGCCCGTGACCGGCCCGCCGATCAGCACGTCGAACACGACCGTCAGGCCGATGGCGAGACCCGCAACCGCCCCGTTCGCGCGCCTGTCCGTGGCGACCGAGATGATGACGAGCATCAGGAAAAAGGTCAGGGTCGCTTCCACGCCCACAGCGCGAACGAGCGGGCCGGGGGCCGGAACATGCGCGCCATGTGCGCCCCCGAACAACAGCGCGGCCAATCCCGCCGCCGCGATCCCGCCGCCAAGCGAGGACGCGCAATAGGGCAGGACATACCGCCACGGAAAGCGCCCTGCTACGGCAAAGCCCAGCGTCACGGCGGGGTTGAAGTGGGCCGCGCTGATGTGGCCCAGCGCGTAGATCATCGCCAGCACGGCAAGGCCCGATACCCAGGCTGAGGCCATCAGCCCACCCTCCCCTCCCTGCAAATGGCCCGTCGCCGACAGGGCCACGGGCGCGAACACGATCCCGAACGTGCCGACAAACTCCGCCGCGTACCGGCGCATCATGTCCGGGTTCACGCCGCATCTCCCATGTCGGCGAGCAGGGACTCGACGCGCGCTTTGATCTGGTCGCGGATGGCCCGTACCGTCTCGATGGGCTGCCCGGCGGGGTCGTCCAAACCCCAATCTTCCGAAACAAAGATGCGGGCGGGGCAGGCGTCCGCGTCCACGCCGCAGCCCATCGTAATGATTCTATCGGCTTCGTCGGCCAGCGCCTGCGTTAGCGGTTTGGGCGACTGCGCCTCCATCGAAATGCCCACTTCCTGCATCACAGCCTGGGCCACGGGGTTGATGCTCTTGCCGACAATCGTGCCTGCCGACGACGCGCGCACACTCAGGCCGCGCCTACGCGCCATATCGTTGGTAAAGGCTTCAGCCATCTGCGAGCGGCCCGCGTTGTGGACGCAGACGTAGAGGATAGTTTTCATAGTTGCCTCAGTTGTTGTGTCAGCAGTCACAGGACGGCCCGCAGCAGCCTGCGCCCGCGCTTCCGTCCGCTAAGGGCAGGGTGGGCAAACAAACGTCTTTTGCCAGACAGTCCGTGTGCTTGTAGCCCAACTGGAGCGTTACGGCGTCGTCTGTGACCGCGTAACTCGTGACCGGGTACTGCGAAATGGTCACGTCTTCGTACTCGATTTCAATGTCCAGGTCACGGTCCTGGGGCAGAACTCGTTCCGCGATGTTCAGCACATCGGCCATCTTGCCCGCCAGCAAACGGTGTTCAACATCCGTCCATACCCACGCCTGCAACTGACAGGTGTGCGTGGTGTGCAGCCTGCCGCCGCAATCTATGAACCGCTTTTGCATATAGGCGACTTCGGTGATGTGGAAGCAGATCGGAACCGCGTTCGCGCTTGGCAGAACAAGGCGGAACTGCTTTTCACGATGCAGTTGGAGCAGTGCCTTAAACGCGCTCAGTTTCATCGTTCCGACTTCTAAGCGCGCCTTATTTTCGTCTGTGAGAGAAGCTGTGAAAGAAACGGTTTGCGCCAATGGCGTTATGGCGTCCGCGCCGACCGCTGCCGTTTCCGATTGGCAGCAGTCCGGCCCGCAGCAGGACGACGGCTTTACGGCCCGGATAAACGCGCCCATGATGCGCCCGTCCAGCGCGGTTTTCTCCCCGGCAGACAGCGCCGCTACGTTGGGCGAGCAGCAAGTCGAGCCTTCCAGATCGGCGAACAGGTAGCGGCGCGTGGGTTCGATAGACACGAGGGTAAAGCCTGCGGCTTCCAGGCGGCGCGTGTAGTCACTCTTTTCCAGCGCGCCCGCCACGCAGCCCACATACGCTTCCATGTCGTGGCGCACCGCATCGGGCAGGCTGCCTTCCACCACGACATCGGACACGGCAAACCGGCCTCCGGGCTTGAGGACGCGGAAGGCTTCGCGCAGCACGGCGTCTTTGTCTGCCGACAGGTTGATGACGCAGTTGGAAATAATGACATCCACGCTGTTGCCGGGCAGCGGAATGCGTTCGATATGGCCCTTTAGAAACTGCACGTTCTCGGCGTGGGCTTCGGCTTTGTTGCGCTCCGCGAGCGCCAGCATCTCGTCGGTCATGTCCAGGCCATACGCGAACCCGGATGGCCCGACGCGCTTTGCCGAGAGCAGCACGTCAATACCGCCCCCGCTGCCCAGGTCCAGTACGGTCTCGCCGACAGCCAGGGACGCGAGCGCGGTGGGATTGCCGCAGCCCAGCGAGGCGAGCAGGGCGGCTTCAGGAATTTGCGCGGCCTGTGCATCGTCGTACAATCCGCCCGTGATAACGGCATTGCCGTCATCGCAGCGCGCGCCGCCCCCGGCATTGCCGCCGCAGCAAGCCGCGCCCTGCCCGTTTAGAACAGCAAGCGCCGCTTCGCCGTATTTTTGGCGCACGATCTCGCGCACGTCTGCGCGTTCCATCAGCTTGATTTCCGTCATCGTCGTTTTCCTTTGCCGTCGTTTTACCTTGATATGATTTGTCAGCAGCATTCGTTCGGTTCCGCGCCGTCCGTTTCGCCCAAACCCGTTTTGTCCAGATAGGCCGCAAGCGCGGCCACGGCGCGACGGTTGACGCCGCAGATCATGTTTTTGCCGCGCCGCTCCACGGTGATAAGCCCCGCCAGCCTTAGTTCTTTGAGGTGGTGGCTGATGGTGGAGTTGATCTGCTGCGCCCCCGGCATCACATGACAGCAGACTTCGCCGACCGTCGGCCCCTCTATCGAGCGCGCACTGACAGGACGCACATCGCCCGCTTCCCCCACCGCTACCAAGCAGCGCTGCGCGCGCAGAAAGTCAAAGATACGCAGCCGGGTCGGGTCGCCCAGCGCCTTGAACATCAGCGCGTAGTCATAGGACTCGTTTGATTCCGTCATAATCATCACCACATTTCTTGAAATATAGAAATGATTATGCCGCCTATTTGGGCGTGTTGTCAAGGGCGCGTAGTGCAGCATATCGGCGCTGTACTGAACAGGACGGCGGGGGCGCAGGAATAAACATGCTGACAAAAACAGTCCGTGAAGCCGGCACTACAGGGGGAGCGACATCATTAGCGACATCATTAAAGAAAGAACGCTATCATGAATAGGGCAGGCATGAATATAGACTCTTCGCGTCGAATCTATTGCCGAACCTCGCAGAAGGTCTGTTGTCTGTCCTGGACGAAGAAAAGAAGCCACATTATGCTCTACGAAGCGGCAGCGCCGCAAATCATACCTACCGAGCGGGCGGAAACGCTGGAGGCTGCGCGCGCGGAACGAGACCGCCTGCAAGCCACGCTGGACGCGGCCCATGTCGGCTCGTGGATCGTGACAGCCGATCCCGTCCGCGTTACCGCCGACGCGATCCAGCGCGGCTTCTTCGGCATGACGGAACAGGAAGCCCTGGACGCCACGCCCGCCACCTATTTTCGCCGCGTCCACCCTGACGACGCCGCCAAAGTAGCGCGCGCGCTCGAATACTCCATGACTGAGGGCGCGAAGCTGGAGGTTACGTACCGCGTCCTTTCCCCTGACGGCACGACCCGCTGGCTCGACTCGCGCGGGCAGGCCACTTTTGACGCGGAAGGGCGGTTCCTGCACCTGCATGGCATGGTGATGGACGTGACCGCCCGCAAAGAGGCCGAGGAAGCGCTCCGGCTGTCGGAAGAGAAGTACCGCCTGCTGCTCACGTCCGTGGATCAGGGCTTTTGCCATTGCGAGATCATTCTGGACGAGGCAGGCCGCGCCGTGGATTACCGCTTTCTGGAGGTCAACCTGGCCTTCGAGAGCATGACGGGCCTTGTGGATGCGGCCGGGCGCAGCATACGCGAACTTGTGCCGGACATCGAAGACCATTGGGCGCAGACGTATGGGCGCGTGGTGGCGACGGGCGAGGCCATCCGCTTTCAGCAGGGTTCCGAAGCGCTGGGCCGCTTCTTCGACGTGTATGCCACGCATGTCGGGCCGGGCCGATTCGTCGTCCTGTTTACCGACATCACTGCGCGCAAGCAGGCCGAAGAAGAACGCGCACGCCACACAGAGGAGATCGAAGCGCTCAACGTCCGCTTGGCCCGCGCCATGCAGGAAACGCATCACCGCGTCAAAAACAACCTGCAAATCATCGCCGCGCTCGTGGAGATGCAGACTGAAGAATTAGGGGATGGCGGGGCCGTGCAGCGCATCAAGCAGCATGTGCGCGCGCTCGCCTCTATTCACGACCTGCTCACGCAGCAGGCAAAGGCAGATACGGCCACGTCCATCGTCAGCGCCAGGGAAGTTTTGATGCGCCTGCTCCCCATGCTGCAGGCGACCAGCGGCGACCGACACATCAAGGCCGATGTCGAGGACATCATGCTCCCCGTGCAAAAAGCCACGTCCCTGGCCCTGCTCGTCAGCGAAAGCGTGAGCAACGCCATCAAGCACGCGCAGGGAGAAGTGGAGATCACGCTGCGCGTCGAGGACAGCAGCGCGCGCCTGGAAGTGTGCGACGACGGCGCGGGCTTCCCAGTCGGCTTCGACCCGCGCAAGGACGCCAGCACGGGCCTGGAACTCATTGACAGCACGGCGCGATGGGACCTGCACGGCGATGTCTGCTATGAGAATCAGGAGGACAGCCACGGCGCGCGCGTCATCGTCACGTTCCCCCTTGACGCCCCCGGCCCCGCCTGAACGCCTCACCGCGCAGCGGGCGCACTCAGGGACGATGCGCGACGCGGTAAGCGCAAATCCTCTGCTTTGGACGCAAAACGTCCACTTCGGTGCATTACTCGCGCAACAACATGGATGCCGTGCTATCGAACCGGTTTAGGATAGGCGACGGGGCTGCGGCGGCCTTCCGTGTCAACGGCCCGAATGCCGAAGAGGTAATTGTCCTTTGACAAGCCCTCGACGGTGTACTTGGTGACATTGCCGACAAGACGGCTGTGCGTCCATGCCGGGGCCGTTGTTTCGCGCCATACGATCTCATAGCCCGCGAGGTTCGGCTCGCTGTTGGCTTTCCATTCCAGATCGGTGTCCGTGGTCAGCCGGCGCGTGACAAGGCCCGCGTTCTGGGGCGTATCTGGACTTAGCGCGAGGCTAGCGAGCGCGGCGGCATTGATGCGGGCGACATTAGCTATGTAGGGGAAATCGTCGTATTCCGGCAGGTCGCCGTACACGATGCCGTTTTCGGTGCGCACGTTCTGATGCTGGTGATGATAGTCCTCGTTCGGTTCCGTAAACCGGACGGCGGGAAAGCCCTGCTCATTAAACGGGATGTGATCGCCGCCGCGCAGGTAGCGGTCGCGGCGCGCGATCAGCGTCACGCGCATTTTGGGAACGTAGCGCCGCGCGGCTTCTTGAATGTAGCGGGCGATCTGGCGCGAAGGCCCATCCTCTTCGCCGCCGACCGAGCGCCGCGTTCGCGCGTCGGCCTCTGTCTCACTTGAGGGAATGCCCTCTGAAAAGACGCGAACCGAGCGGTCGTCGTGAACGCCGTTGCCACCTTTTGTGCCGCCCACGATGTCATCTGTGAACATACCCTGAATACGCCATCCATTTTGTTTGGCCTGTGCCGCAAAATATGTGGAACCGAGCAGGCCCTGCTCCTCGCCCGCCACCGCTACAAAGACAAGCGTGGCATGAAAATGGTAGTGGCTCATGACACGGGCCGATTCCAAAACGACCGCCACGCCGCTGGCATCGTCGTTGGCTCCCGGCGCGTCATGCACGGCATCGGTCGGACTGGTACACATCGAGTCGTAATGCCCGCTGACGATGAGGTAGCGTTCGTGTCCCGGCCCTAGATCGCCGGGAAGCACGGCCATGATGTTTGTCAGGGGCGTGGGCTGCGGAACGCGGGCCGCGACCGGCTGGATAAAGGTCTGCTTTTCGACGCGCAGCCGATTGCCACTCGCGGCCTTTAGATCATTAAACTGCGTGTACAGCCAATCACGGGCCGCGCCAATCCCCCGCTTCGGGTCGTCCTGAGCCGACAGCGTGTTCCGCGTTCCGAACGACACGAGTTTGCGTATGGTCCGCTCGATGTTGGCCGGGGCGATGTCATGCGCGATGCGCGCGATGTCGGCGTCCGCCACGTCTGTGTTGGGCGTCACTTGCGCCTGCGTCCTTGATGCGCCCGCGCACATGATGCCTGCGAGAGCAAAAAATATCCCCGCGCCTGCGCCGCAACGACCCGGTCTCTTTGTAGAAAATATCACTGCGCTTCCTCTGTCGTTTGTTATTTGCGTCTGATTGTACCTGAATGCCTGCCCTGCTTCAAACCTCGACGCCGTAGCCGGTTCCGCGCCGGGTCTGGAGCCGGTCGGCGCACCCCGTAGGCAGTTTGGCGCGCAGCCTGCGGATGTGGATGTCTACGGTGCGTTCGCCGCCCTCGAATTGGATGCCCCACACCAGAGCGAGCAACTGATCGCGTCCGAAGAACTTGCCCCGGTGCGTGACCAGAAAAGCCAGCAGATCGTATTCGCGGGGCGTGAGTGGCAGCGCCTGCATCTGGGCGTTCAGGGCGCGTTTGCCGTTCAGATCGAGGATCACATCGTGGAAGCGCAGCAGGTCGTCAGCGGGAACGTGGCGGCGGCGAAAGCGCAGCAGTTTGAGGCGTGCGCCGAGTTCGCAGGCGTCGTAGGGGGGCAGCAGAAAGTCGTCGGCGCAGGCTGTCCATTCGGTTTGTGACAGGTGCGCGGGCGTCAGCAGGGCAAGACACACGGGCGGCGGCAGATCATCGCCCCAGACATTACGCAGCAAACGCCGCGCGTACAGCAGGGGCAGACTGTTCGGGGTTGCAGACAGGTCGGCCAGCAGCACATCGGGAGGGCGACCGCCAAACGCGTCCATGAACGCGTCCACATCGTCCTGCCCACCCTCTACGGCGCAGCAAACGACGGCGTGGCCCGATGCCCGCAGGCTGCACGCGAGGCGCGCGGACGGGGCGGCGGACGCAAGGTTCGGGGCGATCACAAGCACATCGGGCATGGCGGCGGCGTTATCCTATGAATCAATCATAATCGGATTAGGTTGCAGCCGCCACTTTGCGGAAGTTGTTGCGAAGATCACTTACAGAAGAATGCTTATTGGAATGTGAGTCGTGTTTGTTCCGGCCCGTCATCAAAGCCGTCGCTAACCCTGTCATTACAGGCCAGCAGAGGCATAGTATAGCATACGTCAAAAGTATAGGTCAACCCACGCGCAGAATGATTTCGCTGTCCGCGTCCAGATGCACGGCATACGTCGTCAGGGCGCATTCGCCCATCAGCGGCTGTCCCGTTTCGAGGTTCCACCTCCAGTTGTGCAGCGGGCAAACTAGTATGCTCCCGCCGAGCATCCCATCAATCAGCGGGCCATTGCGGTGCGGACACGCGGCCTGCGTCGCATAAATATGTCCGTTCCGCGCCCGAAATACGGCGATTTCCTGCCCCGCAAGATGAAACTGCCGCCCCTCCCCCAGAGGGATCTGCTCAATCGAGCCGAGTTTGTATTCTGCGCCGGCGTTTGTTGTTTGTTGTTTGTTGTTTGTTGTCTCCTGTTCTCCTCTTCTCCTTTTCTCCTCTTCTATCTGTTCCTTGTATTCTACTGCCGTCATGCCGTCACCTCGTTCGCGGGTGCGCTCATGGCGACGACCGCGTGACTGCCTATTTCTGTTCCGTCCGTACCTATCGTGCCTGTGAATTGGTTGGCGGTCTTGGGCGTAATGGCTTCTTTCCAGGGGTCTACATAGGTGTCGGCGTGATCCTGAATCACGGCGTCGAGGCGGGCCGCGATGCCTTCGCTGTCGTCCACGACGATGGCGCGGATTTTGTCTATGCCGATGCGCGGCACGAACGCGTATGTGCGTTCCAGATAGCGGGCGTTCTCGCGATAATACTGCATGAAGCGTCCGCATAGCTGCAATACGGCCTCGTGAGTGGTCACGGTGCAAAGCAGGTCGCCCTTGCGGACATGCGCGCCGCCCGCGCCGCCCACATAAATTTCCCATCTGCCGCCCTCAACGGCCACCACTCCCACATCCTTGATGTACGCTTCCGAGCAGTTGCGCGGGCAGCCTGCCGTCGCCAGTTTCAGCTTGCCGGGGCTTTCCAGTCCCTGAAAGCGGTCTTCGATTTCAAGCGCCAATTTCACGCTGTCGCCCAATCCGAACCGGCAGAAGTCCGCGCCCACACAGCTTTTGCACGTCCTATAGCGCTTGCCATACGCGTGACCCGAAGGCATACCCAGGTCTTTCCACACGCCCGGAAGGTCGTCTTTCTTGATGCCGAACAGGTCAATGCGCTGCCCGCCCGTGAGCTTGACAAGGGGGACGTTGTACTTGTCGGCCACGTCCGCGATCTTACGCAGTTGGTCGGGGTTGGTGATGCCGCCCGCCATCTGCGGGATTACGCTGAACGTGCCGTCCTTCTGGATGTTGGCGTGAACGCGGTCGTTGATAAAGCGGGCGTCGCGCTCGTCGTCGTATGCCACACCCCACATCTGCATAAGCAGACTGGCAAGACCGGGCTTGCTGGCCGCGTCCTCGACACCGTCCGCGAGCGCGTTAAAGACAGCCGACACCGATTGCAGGCTCTGTTCGCGAATCGCGCGCACCAATTCGGGCTGACTTAGCGGCACACCCGGAACGTAATAATGGATGGAGGGATCTTCCTCGGTCTGTCCCTCGCAGGCCCATTCCACGATCTCAGTGACGAGGGATTTGCACGAGCCGCAGCCCATGCCCGCCCGCGTCGCCTCCATCACCGCTTTCATACTGCGCTTGCCGCCCAGGACGCATTTGCGGATCGCGCCCTTGCTCACGCCGTTGCAGTTGCACACCTGCGCCTCATCGGGCATTTCCAAGAGCGTCACCTGCTGCGCGGGCGCTCCGATGTCGAATAAGAGCGACAACCGCTCTTCGGGCAGGGGCGTTCCCCGATCAAAAGCCTGCATCAGGTACGCGGCCTTGCTGATGTCGCCCAGCAAAATCGCGCCGATCAGCATTCCGTCGCGGATAATTAGTTTCTTGTACGTGCCGCGCCTGGGTTCCGTAAACTGTACGATCTCGTCCCGTTCGTCTATGGGTTCGGTCACGCCCATCGAGGCCAGTTCCACGCCCATCACTTTAAGTTTGGTAGCGATCTTGCTGCCGTGATAAGCCGCGTTGGGGTTGGTTCCCGTGATATGGTCGGCCAGGGTCTGCGCCTGCTCCCACAACGGCGCGACAAGGCCGTATACCTGCCCCCGGTGCTGGGCGCACTCGCCCACGACGTACACGTTCGGGTCGTCAACCGAGCGCATCTGATTGTCGGTCACGATGGCGCGTTCCACGGTCAGGCCGCAGGCGTGGCCGATCTCGGCATTGGGCTTGATGCCTGTCGAAATCACGACCATGTCGCAGTCCAGGACGCTGCCGTCCTTAAACAGCAGCCCCTCGACGCATTCGTCACCGAGTACGCGCTGCGTGTTCTTGCCCAGGTGGACGTGTACGCCCAGCTTCTCCATGCACGATTTCAGGATGCCCCCGGCCTGCGCGTCCAGCTGCTGGTTCATCAGCCAGCCGCTGATATGCACCACATGCACCTCGACGCCATAGTTGAGCAGGCCGCGCGCCGCCTCCAAACCAAGCAGACCGCCGCCGATGACCACGGCCTTGCGGCATTTGTTGGCGTACCCGGCGATTTTGGTGCAGTCGTCCAGTGTGCGGAACACGAACACGCCCGGTTTATGCCCCGCCTGATACTGTCCGGCATAGGTGGCATTGCCGCCTTGTCCGCCTGGGCCGCCTGTCTGCGCGTCCGTTCCGGCTCCGCCTGTTTCGCGTTCCAGACCCTCACGTTCTAACCCTTCAATGGGCGGCACGAACGGGCGGCTGCCGGTCGCGATGAGCAGCTTGTCATAGCCGACCGTGACGCCGTTGTGCGCCGTCACCTGTTTGGTGTGCCGGTCAATGTGCGTGACGCGCGCCCCGGCGTGAAGAGTAATGTCGTTTTCTTTGTACCACTCCAGGGGGTTCATGAAGATGTCGCGGGCGTCCTGCGATCCGTTGAGGACGTTGGAAAGCAGGATGCGGTTGTAGTTGCCATAGGGTTCATCGCCGAAGATGGTGATGTCGAACTGCGCGTCCCCGCCCCGCCCCAGTATTTCCTCGACGGCGCGAACGCCCGCCATGCCGTTGCCCACGACGACGAGGCGTTGTTTGTTACTTGTTGTTTGTTGTTTGTCGCTTATGTTATCTGCAAAGGCGTTGTATTGCATGGTTGTCATCTAAATGACTGCCTTTCTTGAAACGTACTTTTTGAGACTTACTTTTTGAGACTTGCTAAGGGTTAGATTTCCATCAGGCCGATGTCCAGCACCAGGGTTCCCGACGTACCCTGCGGCGCGGCGCAGTAGGCTTCCAGGCGCGTTTCGGACAGCATATCCTCGACCACGGCCAGAGCGACGTGGGTATCGGCTTTGGCCCCGATGGGGAAGTAGCGCATCGGCTG
Organism: Chthonomonadaceae bacterium; assembly: GCA_965277875.1. Lineage (GTDB taxonomy): Bacteria > Armatimonadota > Chthonomonadetes > Chthonomonadales > Chthonomonadaceae > CAWFQB01. Next base: position 6,000,720 of record CBDIDV010000002.1, read on the forward strand.
GCCGTCGCGCATCAGCACCACGTAGATCATCTCGTCGGAACTGTTGCCCGCTCTTAGATAGATCAACTGCGCGCGCTTGCCGACGGGAACCACATACGACAGGCTCTCGGAAATCTTAGCCGGGACAAACAGACCCCTGCCCTCGAAAGCGAACACGCCCTGCATCAAACGGGGTTGCGAATACATCGTAAAGGCTCCTGGAAAACGGTTGATTCGAAGAATGTCCCTGCCCGCGCGCTTCCTGACTATGGGAAACGTGGGGCAAGGTTAGGATACTGTTGGGAAATCAGCTTGCCGGTTCAAGGGCGGAGGGGACGGCGCTGGATACCACAGCCTGCGCCGGCATCTCCACATTTGTTTGCGCCACGCCGCCCGCCCCCAGCCACGACCGCGTCCAGACCGGAGCCAGCAGGCGCAGGGCGACAAGGGCGACAAGCGTAGTCGCGCTGAACGCCCAGAAACCGCTGGCATACGTGCCGAACACGTCTTTAAGACTGCCCAGGACGATGTTGAGGTAGAAGCCTCCCACGCCCCCGACCGCCCCGACAAGGCCCGTGATGGCCCCGATCTCGCCCCGAAACCGCTGCGGCACTAATTGAAACACACTGCCATTACCCATGCCCAGACATCCCATGCCTACGAACAGCAGGACGTACACGACCGGCATACTGCTGATGAAAAAGCCCACGCCAAGCGTCGTCAGCAATGCGCCCGCATAGAGTACGTTCAGCATTCGTATGCCGCCGATTTTGTCCGCGAGCAGGCCGCCGACCGGGCGCAGCAGACTGCCCGAAATGATGAGTGGAGCCGTGAGAATACCGACCGACACTTTGGCGATGTCGAACTGATCCACAAAGAACGTGTTGAGAAAGGACGACAGGCCCACAAAGCCGCCGAACGTGACAAAGTACAGCAGGCAGAAGGCATACGTGTCACGCTGCGCCAGCACCTGACCATACGAGGCCAGATTGGTCTTTTTGCGGATGCCGGGGGCGTCTTTTGCCATCAGCGTAAACACGACCAGAACGAGCATAACGGGGATCGTCAGCATCCCCAGAACGGTATGCCAGCCATACGCCTTGGCGAGCAGGGGCGCGAACAGCGTAGCGAGAACGGTTCCCGAATTGCCCATGCCCGCGATGCCCATTGCGATGCCCTGCAAATGCGGCGGATACCACCGGCTCGCCAGCGGCAGGGCGACCGCGAACGATGCGCCCGCGATGCCCAGCAAAGCCCCGACGATCAGCATGTCGCCATACGTGTGCGCGAACTGCCAGCCCCACACCAGTGGAATGAGCGTGGCGACAAGCGAGGCCATTCCCACGCGCTTGCTGCCCCACAGATCGGAAAAGAAGCCGAGCAGGATGCGAAAAAACGCCGCGCCGAGCAGGGGCAGCGCGATGAGCAGCCCCTTCTGCCCCGCCGTCAGGCCATTGGCGAGCGTCTGGTACGTTTTGTTCTGCGCGGCCAGCGCGGACGCGGGCTGAAGCGCGAACACGTTCTCGTTGGGGTTGGACGCGCCCGGTGTCGAGGCCACCTGAATCAAGTGGGACTTGACGTTCAGAGCGGCGAGCGTGGCGGGATTGGCGTTGTCGAGCGCGAACTTCTCCACCGGCTTTGCGCCCGCTTTGGTCGCTTCGGAAGCCCGCTTGACCGCGAGAATGTAGCCTCCGGGCGCTTCCTTCTTGGCAGCGTCCGGCTTGCGGATCACGATGCTGTACTGTCCGGCCTGTACGCCCGCAGCCGGCGTGACGCGCAGATTGGGGCCGGTCAGGGCGAGGTCGCTTGCGATGAAGGGCGCGAGCGCGCCCAAAATCACCCACACCATGAAGGAAATATCGAAATGCAAAAAGGCGCTGAACAGCGAGGGCGCGTGTCCGCTTGTTTTCAGTTCACTGATCTTCATGAGGCATTCTCCTTTGCGGTAGTCTCGTCTACTTTGGTCTTGTCCTCATTCGCTTCGTTTGGCTCAAATGGCGCGGCTTCGTTCTGCACGGTCTCGCTGTACGGGTCGAGGCGGGCGGCGCAGATTTTGAATTCCGGCATTTTCGAGGTCGGGTCGAGGGCGGGGTTGGTCAGCAGATTGGCGCGGCCCTTGCCCGCGTAGTGGAAGGGCAAAAACAGGGTGTCGGGCCGGATGGAGGAGGTCAGTCGGGCGCGGGCCTGACAGATCCCCCGGCGCGTGGTCACACAGACCAACGCGCCGTCTGTGATTTGATAGCGTCCGGCAAGGGAGGGGTGCATCTCGACGAAACATTCGGGGGCCAGGTCGCGCAGGGCCGTGATGCGCCGGGTCTGTGTGCCGCTCTGGTACTGCGCCATCACGCGCCCGGTCGTAAGGTACAGCGGATACTCGGCGTCCGGCTCTTCGTTGGCGGCGCGGTGCGTCACGGCATGGAAATTGGCGCGTCCATCGCTAGTGGCGAAGCGGTCCAGGAACAGGCGCGGCGTACCGGGATGCTCTTCGCTCGGACAGGGCCAGAACACGCCGTTTTCGCGCTCGATACGCTCATAGGTAATGCCCGCATAATCTGCCATGCCACCCGCGCTTGCGCGGCGCAGCTCGTCGAACAGGGCCTGGGGTTCCGACGTGGGGAAATAGCAGCCGCGTCCCAGCTTGTGGGCCAGGGTTGTCAGGACTTGCGCGTCGCTCCATACGCCCAAAGGTGGCGCGACGGCCTGTTTCCTGAGCTGAACGCGGCCTTCCAGATTGGTCATCGTGCCGCTTTCCTCGGCCCACTGCGTAATGGGGAAGACGACATCGGCGCGTTCCGCTGTTTCGGACAGGAAGATGTCGGATACGCACAAAAAATCCAGCGCGTCCAGCCGCTCCTGCACATGACCGGCGCGGGGGGCGCTCACGACAAGGTTGCAGGCCATCACGAGCAGGGCGCGAACGCCGCCGTCTGTTCCCATCGTGTCCAGGAGTTCGTATGCGCTGCGTCCGGGCGGCGGCAGTTCATCGGGGTCAATACCCCATACGCCCGCGACATGGGCGCGATGGATGGGATTGTCTATTTTGCGGTAGCCGGGAAGCTGGTCGGCCTTCTGGCCGTGTTCGCGCCCGCCCTGCCCGTTGCCCTGCCCCGTCAGGCAGCCGTACCCGCAGCCCGGTTTGCCGGCCTTGCCCAGCGCGAGGGCCAGGTTGATCCACGCCAGAACGGTATCCACGCCCTTGCTGTGCTGCTCCGAGCCGCGCCCCGTCAAAATCAGCACACGCTCGGCCTTGCCCAGAAGGTGCGCGCCCCGCGTCATCTGCGCGGCTGGAACGCCCGTAATACGCTCGATACGGTCGGGCCACGACGCGGCGGTCACGCGCTTTACGCGGTCGTAGCCGTTCGTGCGGCTTGCGATAAAAGCGCTGTCCACATACCCTTCGCTCGCCGCGATGTGCAGCAGGCCGTTCGCAAGCGCGAGATCGGTTCCGGGCGTGGTCTGAAGATGCAGGGTCGCCTGCTGCGCGGTGGGGGTTTTGCGGGGGTCTACGACGATCAATGCGCCGCCGTTCTTGCGCTGCGTCTCGAAATACTGCATCAGAGGCGGCATGGTCTCGGCGGGATTGCCGCCGACAAGCAGAATAGCATCCGCGCTCGCGATGTCTTCCAGGGGGAACGGCAGGCCACGATCTATGCCCAGCGCTTTGAGGTTTGCGGCGGCTGAAGACGCCATACAAAAGCGCCCGTTGTAATCTATGTGCGGGGTGCGGAGCGCGACGCGGGCGAACTTGCCCAGCAGATACGCTTTTTCGTTGGTCAGGCCGCCACCGCCGAACACGCCGACAGCGTCGCGCCCGTAGCGTTCCTGTACGGCTGTAAATTCGCGTGCCACGCGGTCAAGGGCGGTCTCCCACGAAACGGGCCTTAGTGGGTCGCCCTTGCGGTCGCGCATCAGGGGCGTGGTCAGGCGGTCGGTGTTGGTCAGCAGGTCGGCAGCCGTCCATCCCTTCTGACACAGCCCGCCTTTATTGGTGGGCCAGTCGGCGCGGGGCGCGACGGACAATGGGCCGGGACTGCCGACGAGATGCATTCCGCATTGCAGGGCGCAGTAGGGGCAGTGGGTAGCCGTAGCGGTCATGCGTGTGCCGACGGGGCCTTTCCGTTCGCAGGCGCGACGCTTGCGCCCGACTGAGCCACGCCGCTCTCAATGATGCCGACATCTACGACCACGCTGCCGGATAATCCGCGCGGCGCGGCGATGCACACCTCAAGCCGCGTCCCGGCGGGATAATCTTCCACGATCACAAGCGGCACATGGAAATCGGACTTGGGGCCGACGGGGAAGTAGCGCACAGGCTGGCCGTTCGCGCCCAGCGTAAGATACAGCAGATCGTCGGACAGATTGCCCGCTCGAAAATACAGCACCTGGGCCATTTTGCCGATTGGCACGGTGTAGGAGAGTTCGTCATGCAGGGGCGCAAGCTCGAACACGCCGCGCCCCATAAACGGGTATACGCCCTGCAAAAACAGGGGCATGGCCTGCCGGGTACGCAGCAGATACTCGATGCGCGTCTCGGTCGTGATGCTCATAAACGCCGGGTTGGAATCGGCGGTATCAGAAGCGACAGAGGAAGGCTGAACGGGAACGGTAGAAACGGAAGCGTAGTGCATGATAATGGCGGCGCCCTTCTTGCCGGACGCGGAACAAAGTCCGAGTCAAAGGTTGCAAAAAGGCAGCGTCGCCGTAAGTGTGCATCGGTGCAGAAAAAGTTCGTGGAAGAAAGCAAGCCCAGGTTCGCATCAGCGCGGCCCGGCCTATTGTGTTCAGTATACAGCCGCAATGTTTCCACACTGTTTCAGCATCAAACCAAATTTGCCATTACATAGTCCAGTTTTCCAGAGGAATGCCCAGATCTTCAAAATGCCTGGTGTTGTTCGTCACCAGTGTTGCGCCTGCTTTTAGAGCGGCCACCGCAATAAAAAGATCGGCGTTCTCAATGGGGCGACCTATGCGAGTGCGCGTGGCCCATATATCCGCCGCCATGTCCCAATCTGCGGTTGTAAGTTCAATACGCCGCCAGCCGGCAATGATACTGTTATAAACGCTCAACTGCCGGGAAGCGCCGATAAGTTTGAAGTAACGCGTCACCTGGAAATGCGCTATCTGGCTGACGACAATCTGCGCGTGTGCGCTTATCGCCTGTCGCAGGCGCACATTAACCAAACCTACGTCTTTGACAGCATAGTTCAGCGTGTCGGCATCCAGTATGTAGATCATTGATCGTCTTTCGGCTGCCAATCCAGCGTGACAGGATGCTCTTTGTTAAATCGCTCAAACCCGTCCAATGCCGCCATCTCCTCTGCTGACCAGGGAGTACGCTTTAGCTCGTCCAGCACAGCCAGCAGACGTTGATTTGCCAATGACAAAGACAAGTTCTGTCCAATTTCCATAGAACCGTTTTCAGTTAAGGCTGCTTGATCGGGCAGAACAAATACGCGCAGCCTGCGTCCGGCAAGTTCAGGGGCATGAGCGAGAATTTCCTCCCACGTTCCTTCCAATTCCCTCTCCGATTTTTGTTCAGGCTTTGTAATCACGTCGCGCATGGCGTACTCTCCTCTTCCTCGCAGCCCTAACGGTGACGGATGATGTCGCGCGAACAAAGATTGTCCTCGGCCCTGACGCCACGCGCCCGCATACTTGCCCTCAGTTCCTGCGCCGTCATTGTCGGCGGGCCGACCTCATAGCCATTCGCGATGAAAATGGCGTCCATCGCATCGGCGAGCGCCTGCCTGTCCAGTATGATTCCCGTTTCCGGGTCAACCGCGATATTGGGTAGATTTTTGTAGTCAATCATGGTTCGCGCCTCCTGTGTCTCTGTCGTTAGTATATGCTCATTCTGTCGTTTCGTCAACTGCCGTGCGTCAAGAGGGCGTTTATACGGAAGCAAAAAGGCAGAGCGTATAACACGCCTGCCTCTTTAATAACCCTGAGTTTTCCTACCCGCTTTTATTCGCGGGCGGCATTGCGGTGTTCTTTGTAGTAGTTTATCAGGCCGTTCGTGCTGCTGTCGTGATCGGTGATGAGGCCGTCCTGTTCCAGTTCGGGCAGGATGGCTTTGGCAAGCTGCTTGCCCAACTCCACGCCCCATTGGTCGAAGCTGTTGATGTTCCAAATGATGCCCTGCGTAAATATCTTATGCTCGTACATCGCGATCAGGCTGCCCAGAGAGCGGGGCGTCAATTTCTCGAACAGGAGGCTGTTGGTGGGCCGATTGCCCTCGAACATCTTGTGTGGGATCAGCGCTTCCAGTTTGTCGCCGCTCATTCCCTGCGCGCTCAGTTCCGCCCGGACTTCGGCCTCATCCTTGCCTTTCATCAGGGCTTCCGGTTGCGCGAAGAAGTTAGACAGCAGTATCGTGTGATGCTCGCCCATCGGGTTATGCGTTTCAATGGGCGCTAAAAAGTCGCACGGGATCAGTTTCGTCCCCTGATGGATAAGCTGATAGAACGCGTGCTGTCCGTTCGTGCCGGGTTCGCCCCAGATGATCGGCCCGGTCGAGTAATCCACGCGCTGCCCTTCCCGATCCACGCTTTTGCCGTTGCTCTCCATGTCGCCCTGCTGGAAGTAGGCGGGAAAGCGGTGCATGTACTGGTCGTAGGGCAGGATGGCGACGGTCTGTGACCCGAAAAAGTTGTTGTACCACACGCCCAGGACGCCCAGAATTACGGGCAGGTTTTCGCGCAGGGGCGTGTTGAGAAAATGCTCGTCCATCTCGAACGCGCCGGTCAGCAGTTCCTCGAAGTTGTCCATGCCGATGGTCAGCGCGATAGACAGACCAATGGCCGACCACAGCGAGTACCGCCCGCCCACCCAATCGGCGAATGTGAACATGTTTTTGGTGTCAATGCCGAACTTCGCCACCTCTTTGGCGTTCGTGGACAGCGCGACAAAATGCTTTGCAATCGCGCTCGTATCGCCGTTCGGTACGGCTTTGAGCAGCCACTCTTTGGCAGAGGTGGCATTCGTAATCGTCTCCTGCGTCGTGAACGTCTTGGAGGCGACCAGGAACAGCGTGGTTTCGGGCCGGCACACTTTGAGGGCTTCGGCAAGGTGTGTGCCGTCAATGTTGCTGACAAAGTGCGCGTTCAGGCCGGCCTGCGCGTAGGGCTTCAGCGCTTCCGTAACCATCACCGGGCCGAGATCGCTGCCGCCGATGCCGATGTTGACGATGTCCGTGATGGGCTTGCCTGTGTACCCTGTCCACGCGCCGCCGCGTACTGCCTCGCTGAACTCGCGCATGTGGGCGAGGTTCGCGTTCACGTCGGGCATCACGTCCTGCCCGTCCACCAGAATGGGGCGGTTGGCGCGGTTCCGCAGGGCGATGTGCAGTACGGCGCGGTCTTCGGTAATGTTGATCTTTTCGCCATCGAACATGCGCCGCGCCCAGCCTTTCACGTCCGCCTGTTCCGCTAAGGCGAGCAGCAGGGTTAATGTCTCGTCCGTGATGCGGTTCTTGGAAAAGTCAAGCAGTATATCGTTGAAGCGCAGAGAAAACTTGCTGTAACGGTCGTCGTCCTGGGCGAACAGGTCGCGCATTTGCAGTTGGGACGCGGTCGTGTAGTGCTTTTGCAGGGCCGTCCAGGCCGGGGATTGGGTCAGTTTGCTCATTGCGCGGGCTCCTCAGTTGTTTTTCGGTTTTCGACTTTCGTTTTCTGATCTTCGATTGGCGGCGGCATTGCTGCTAACTATCAAATGTATATCTGCTTGCAAACACGCAAAAAGTGGGTAAACAGTTTCCTTTTGCCAAAAACAAACCCCTTCCTGATACAACGGAAACACCGTTTTCAGAAAGGGGCTAATTGAAGGTCAACGCAAAATCGCTCGCGCGACGCCTGTTATTTCGTTCGTTTGCCGCATCCGATTACTTGTGCGGTATCAGATTATTTATGCGGGATAAGCCGGACAATATCGTTGTACATCACCATCAGGAACAGCAGGCCGATGATGGAGAAGCCGACAAGCTGCGCCGCAGATACTTCGCGCATCGTGAGTTTGCGCCGCCGGATGCCCTCGATGGCAAGCAGCAACAGATGCCCGCCGTCCAGTATGGGGATCGGCAGCAGGTTCATGATGCCCAGGCTGACGCTCAGAGACGCGCCGATAATCAGCACGTATTTGAGGCCGCCCTTGCTGGCTGAGTGGATGGTCGTGGCGATACCGATAGGGCCGGCCATGTTCTTGTTGATCTGGCGCACCTGCTTGGTGAACAGCGCGGTCAGCGTCATGCGTACCTGATCCGTGATGATAGCCGTTCCCGCGCCGATGGCCTCGCGGGCCGGATACTTCTTCCACACAAAGCCGTTGTCTAACTGCACGTTCAATCGTCCGATGGCCTGCCCACCCGCATCTTTTTCCACGTCGGGCGTGGCGTCCAAGGCGATATGCTGCGCGCCGCGCACAAGCGTCAGGTGCAGTACGCGGCCCGGACTGTGCTGTATGGTCTGCATCAGTTCTTCGCGGTTCACGACCTTCGCGCCGTTGATCGCCTCGATTTGATCCTCGGCCTGAATGCCCGCCCGCGCCGCCGACTTGCCGGGTACGACCGCGCCCACGCTTACATTGCTCGGATCGGGCAGGCCGATGGTAAAGCCCATCACGCAAAACATCAGGTAGCCGAACGTCAGACTCATAAACGGGCCGGCGAAGATCACAGCGGCCCGCTGCAACAGCGGTTTCTGGTTGTAGCCGTTGGGGTCGGGAATATACTCGTCGGCGGCAAGCACGGTCTCGATGTACTTGTGTTCGTCCTGCGTGATGCTCGTGGTCGCCAGCAGGGTTTGCAGTTCCGCCTTGCCATAGGTCGCCAGCTTACCATCCTCGACTGCGCCTGACACGGCCAGTTCAACGCGCTCGGAAACGTTGTCGAAATTCACATCCGCCAGCGCCTCTTCGTTCAGGCCTTGCAAGGTCTTCAAAAACTTCTTCTGCGTAGTCGGATCATCGGGGTTCTTGCGCCGAAAAATGGGTGCGCCATTAGAGATGTCGTCCGGTTCCATGCCCGCGATCTTGACAAAACCGCCCAGAGGAATGCTGCGGATGTTGTATTCCGTGCCGTTGCGGACGCCCAGACACACCAACCGCTTGCCGAAGAACAGCGAGAAATCGTCCACGCGCATGTTGCACAGCTTGGCGACAACGAAATGCCCCCACTCATGCACCAGGACAAGCACACTCAGCACGGTCAAAAAATACACAGCAGACTTGATTATGTCAAAAGCGGAATTCATCGAGGCGAGGCTCCTTGCAAAACGCGCCGCATATAAGCAGTCGGCACGTACTTCGTGTTCGAGCGGTATGTCAGGCGTACAGCGCGCCTCACGCGGCGAACCATCCGTTTACGCTCTACGCAATTCATGTGTGCGAAACGGGCCAGATACGGATTAGTATACTTTACGCAGGTCTCTATTCAAATGACGCACTTCACCGCCAAACTGTTTCCCGCGCCGCATAAATTATACGATGGATTATACGACAAATTATATGCGCGATTAGCCGCCCTGACCGCGCACATACGCCCGCGACCAGACATCGGCATCCAGAACATTGGCGAACGTGGCCTCGACCACGTCATGCGCGTTCATGGCCTGCTCGATGCGGCGCACGATGTCCAAAAACCCGATCCGGTTGTTGAGGAACAGGTCTACGGCGGCTTCGTTGGCCGCGTTCATCACGGCGGGCATCGTGCCGCCGTCCGTGACGGCCCGCCGCGCAAGCTGCAAAGCGGGAAATTTCGTCTCGTCCGGCGCTTCAAACGTCAGTTCGGCATAATGCCTGAGTTCCATGCGTGGCAGGTCAGTATCGGGCCGTTCGGGATACACGAGTGCGTACTGGATGGGCAGGCGCATGTCGGGCAGGCCAAGCTGCGCGATGGTGGAACCGTCGGTAAATCGCACCATGCTGTGAACGATGCTTTGCGGATGCACTACGACCTCGACATCCTCGACCGGCACATCAAACAGCCAGCGGGCCTCGATCACTTCCAGCGCCTTGTTCATCAGCGTGGCGGAATTGATCGTTACCAGCCCGCCCATGTTCCAGGTAGGGTGCTTGAGCGCCTGCGCGGGCGTGACGCGTTCCAGGTCTTCGATAGCCGTGCGGCGAAACGGCCCGCCCGATGCGGTGAGCAGTATCCGCTCGATGCTTTTGTCCGGCGCCCCTTGCAGACACTGGAAGATGGCTGAATGCTCGCTGTCAATGGGCAGGATGGCCGCGTTTTTAGCGCGGGCAAGCGCCATCGTCGTTTCGCCCGCCGCCACAAGCACTTCCTTGCTGGCGAGCGCAATATCCTTGCCCGCCCCCAAAGCCGCATGGGTGGGCGCGATGCCGATAGCGCCCGCGACCGCAACGACGACCAGATCGGCGTCGGGCAGCGTGGCGAGTTCGCACATGCCTTCTACGCCGCCCAAAACCCGCGCGTCGTGGCCCACGGCTCGCAGCGCCTCGCGCAGTTCGCCTGCCCGTTCCGTCAGGCCTACGGACACGAACGGCACGTCAAACTCTTTCGCCTGCTGCGCCAGAAGTTCCACATTATTGTTGGCTGCAAGCCCGACAATCCGGAACCGGTCGGGCAAACGCCGCGCCACATCCAGCGACTGTGTGCCTATCGAGCCGGTCGAACCCAAAATAACCAATCGTTTCATAATCAAGACCTCGGACAATGTTTCACGCAAAGGCGCCCCGCGCAAAGAAGGACAGGAAGAACAAAACAAATCCATAGACAGGATTAACAAGATTTTCAGGATGGACAGGATTTCTCTTGAACAGCCTTGTGTGTCTCTTTTTTCGCTTGTTTGATGTGTTTCGCGGTTTGTTACTTATCTCCTCTTTGCGCCTTTGCGTCTTTGCGTGAATTCATGTATTCTTTCTCTTGCGCAGCAGGGCCGTAACGCTTGCGCCGATGACAGCCACCACAACGACCGTGGCGAGCAGGCGCGGCAGGGGATCGGGCGCGGGCGGCGGCACGGCGACGATGCCCTCCTCATCGGTTTTGGCGGGCGTCGGCACGTAGCGGCCATGCGCGGGCATCACGGACTGCGCGGCAAAGGCGCGTAACTGCGCGGGGAGGTCGGGGTCGGACATGGCCTGCCCGTGTCCGCAGGCGACCGTGAGCGGTTTCAGGTCGGCCAGCATTTGCACGGATAATTGCGCGGCCTCGTAGTCGCACGTCGCGGGGGCGGGCGGGCGATTGAGTTCCGGCTTGGCGCTCAAAAAGTCAATGGCGTTGTCCACATCCACGGTCACGAACGCGTCGCCCGCAATCAGGGTACGGTCGCTTGCGCGAAACAGGGAGATATGGCCGGGCGCGTGACCGGGCGTAAAGCGCCATTCCCAGCCGGGCATGTTGGGAACCGTGCCGTCGGCGGGCAGATCGCGCACATACGGGCGCAGATCGCGGTACGTCTGCGGCAGGGTACGCAGGGTCAGGGCCAGAAAGCCGCCGACCGTGGGATCGTAGGGCGGATACAGCGACTTGCCCGTGATGTAGGGCATTTCGCACGGATGCGCGTAGATCGGCACATCCCACTCGCGGGCCAGGGCGAGCGCGCTGCCCGCATGATCGAAGTGGCCGTGCGTCAGGACGATGCACCGGGGTCTAGCCCCTGTCCCATATTTCTGCTCGGCAAAATGGCGTATATACGGCGCAAAGCCCGGTATGCCCGTATCAACCAGCGTCCAGTTACTTGCCGTGTCGCCCACAAAGTATACATTAGAGATCGCGGTTTGCAGCCGCGCAATGTCCGGCGTGACTTCCTGCATCTTCCAAAACTCCTTCTGCCCTCGTGAGCAACAATCCTTTTACTTTTGGTACAAACGACGTAGCCAATCCACCAATAATAGGCCGTATTCAGAATCAGCATTCAAATAACGCTTCGTAATGGCCTGCCCTAACGGTGTTCCCGGCTCCTCCTGCCAAGCAAGCCACGTATGAATTTTGGCTTTGATTTCATGTTGCGGCGCAAACAGTCGATCTTCAACAGGTATTCGCTGGACAGAAGTTTCTGCTCTGTTCCAGAGTTTATCGTCATCCGGCACAAGCATAGTCACAAAATCCTCTAACATGCCGGGCAGAGAGTTGTTCGGCATCAGCCATAAACCGACAGTCGGACGTACCTTGTGGGTGATGATAGTTCCGGTGGTATGTGGTATTTCAGGCACATCGCCGTAGTCAGCATTAACAAGAATGTTACGCAGTGCCGTCCAGCGACTTCGGAGGTTTAAGTCGGCATCAACAATAATCCCTAGTCTTTCAAGGCTACTTGGTTTTAACCATGTAGGTAAAGCTGGCAGTAGTGCATCAATACCTTCGGTGTCCTGACACCTGATCTGCCCGTAGAGTTTGTGATGATTGAGGAGGTGAATAAGAAAGTGGTAGTCGTCCGGGCCTTCGACTAACAACACATCTGTCTTTGGTCCTTCGGAAACGATTGGCTTTGCCATTGTCAGCGTACCTCTATCGATTCACGCGTGACAATTTGCAGTTCTTCATCATCATAGATAACCGCGAACAGTTTGTCCTCTTTGTTCACCAGATGAATCAGTTCGCCGTCCGCATCAGCATTTCCCCTTGCCGCCCGCTCGAATGCTTCAATGCAATCCCAGCTGTGGGTCGTGGCAAACACCTGCACATCAAGTTGTTGTGCTACTTGGAAGATCAAACGCCATACATCTGGCATCATGGAATAGTGCAAACCTGTTTCCACTTCATCAACGAGAAAGATACCACCGTCAGAGTAAATCAAGGCGAGTATTATTCCAAGCAGGCGATTTATACCATCGCCTAAACTTCGTAAAGGTATTCTTTCAGTTTCCCCGCGCATTCTGATCACTGGCACACGCTCGCTTGCAGCGTGTTGATCGGCCACGATGCTTATTCGCTCAACATCAGGACTGATTATCTTCAAGGCAGCAATTACTGTGTCTTCATCTGGAGTAAGTGAGACGCGATCCCAGAATGTACCTACCTCAGTGTTACTCAGTCCATTTGGTTTAACGTACTCGCAGGGCCATCCCACAGACCTAAAAAACATATTTGTGTAGCCATCGAGAACTTGTTCAAGGGATGCCTGAAATGGCAACTGCTCCCCCATCCTCGAAATTACATAAGGTACGGCCCCAGCATTGGTTGTGCGATCCTCAACTGGCACCTGCTCTAACCTGTGAGCAGGCGAACCAAGTCCGCCTGTTCCAGCCCCGGCAACTTCCTGAAACCACTCGATTTTTAGCGAGAGTAAACTTTCAGATTGGTCTGCTGGCCCAATGATTATAGGATTGACAACTTTGTGTATCTCTTTGCGTCCATGAAACAAATATCTGATATTGGCAAGGTAGTCATGCTTTTCTCCTAGATCACGCATGGCACGACGTACCGCAGGGCTATCTATATTCAGCTCTTGACGTGCAGCCAACAGGTCGCGGAGACGATAGGGCGCACCACCATGAGCATAAAGATACAATGCTTCCAGCAGAGAGGTTTTGCCGACGTTGTTTTTGCCCGTGATCAGGTTGACGCGGCCAAGCCGTTCGATGTGCAGATGCTCGAAGGCGCGGAAGTTCTGGATTTCCAGCGAGGGTAAAAGCAGTTCGGGCATAATTTATTCCTGAACACAAATAGATAGCTGCATAATAGGACAAGCAGGCTGCTTGTTCCTTCCTTACTACGCTGCAGCTTTGCCACGGTTTGCAGCCGGCCACACGCCGCCGCAAAATCAATACGTGGCAAACAGGCATTGACGGCGACTCGCGAAACCGCTATAATGGTAGCATTCTTGTCCGGCCCGTGGCAAGGGCGCGCGAGGAGTACAGCGTGAGCGACCACGATCCCCACCGAAAAGCGAAAAACGAAAACCAACAATCCAATGACGAGGAACTCGGCCTGATCGTGCGCGGCAGTCTGGCTGACGGGCTGGAAATGCGGCTCGCCGAGGGCAAGAGCGTCGAGGAGATGCGCGTCGGCAAGTTCGTTGTCGTCCAGGGCGACCGCTTCCGATTCTTCGCCATGCTCAACGACGTGCAGCTTGCCGCCACCCACCCCGGCGTACTGCTGACCCCGCCCCGCGCCAGTGAAACCCTGATGCGCGCCGTGCTGTCGGGAACCAGCACGTTCGGAACCATCAAACTGCGCCCGATGCTGATGATACCCACGGACGCCGACCCCGCCGACGAAGACAGCAAACTTCCCGTAAAAACTATCCCCGCCCACTTCGCCCCGGTTTATGACGCCACGCACGACGACGTGCGGCAGGTGTTTGGCGACGAGCGCAAAGAAAAGTTTTTCCACGTTGGTACGCCCCTCGACATGGACTCGCCCGTGTGCCTGAACCTGGACCGCTGGGTAGAACGCTCCAATGCCATCTTCGGCAAGTCGGGAACCGGCAAAACGTTCCTGACCCGCCTGTGTCTGTGCGGTGTGATGAAGGCGGACAAGGCCGTCAACCTTATCTTCGACATGCACAGCGAGTACGGCTGGCAGGGTACGACCGAGGAAGCGGGCCGGTCGAGTGTACGCGGCCTGAAGCAGTATTTCGGCAATCGGGTGCAGATATTTACCCTGGATCGCGCAAGCAGCCTGCGCCGCAACGTGCGCCCCGACGCCGATGTTCGCATCCCGTATGCGGCCATCACGGTCGAAGACATCATGCTCTTGCAGCGCGAACTGAACCTCAACGCCACGGCCGTTGAGACGTGTTATCTGCTCGTGCAGCGGTTCGGGCAGGCCAAGTGGCTTGGCTCGTTTTTGGAAATGGACGCGGACGACATCAAAGAGTTCGTGGGCGAGAACAACGCGCACAGCGGCGCATTGTCGGCCCTGCAGCGCAAACTCAAAGTCTTAATTGAAGACTGCAAGGGCTTTTTGATGCCCACAGTCCCTGGCGACGATGACGCCGTACAGCACATTTTGCAGACCTTGCAGGAGGGCCGCAGCGTCGTGCTGGAGTTTGGGCAGTACGATCAGCCCAAGCAGTACATGCTCGTGGTCAACATCCTGACGCGCCGGCTGCATGACATCTACCGCACCCTGACCGAAAAGGCGCTGGGCAACGAAGGCCAGAAACCGCGCCCGCTCGTGATCGCCATTGAGGAAGCGCACAAGTTCTTGTCGCCGCAGCTTGCCGGACAGACTATCTTTGGAACCATCGCCCGCGAGATGCGGAAATACAACGTGACCCTGCTCATCGTGGATCAGCGGCCCAGCGGCATTGACGACGAGGTACTCAGTCAGGTCGGCACGAAAATCTGCTGCCTGCTGGACGACGAAAAAGACATTGAGGCCGTGCTGACGGGCGTATCCGGCGCGAACAGCCTGCGCGGCGTGCTTGCCAGCCTGGAAACCAAGCAGCAGGCGCTTATTTTCGGTCACGCTGTCCCTATGCCCGTCGTAGTCAAGACCAGAGCCTACGACGACGAAGCCTTCCGCCGCAGCATGGCGGACAACACAGGGGCAGGCGCGAATGGTGCGAACGGCACAAACGGCAGCGTGAGCGCAGACGGGGAAAGCGTTCAGGACGCCCTCGCCGCCCGCCGCGAACGCCTCGCCCGCAGCCGTAACCTGGACTTTGCCTGATGCCCAACTCTCAGATGCCAACATCTCAACGCAAACACGCGCACTCTTCTTCCCGACAATCTACCTTCCGACGATTCACTTCCAGACGATCTATTTTGCCACTTTTTACTACATCATATTCAGTCAGCCCCGGTCATGCTTATTCCGCTCGCCGCGCCGTGAACGCCCTGCTGTTCGCAGGTGTCGCGCTGTCCTCGGCCTGCCTCACTGTTCACGCCGACACGCCCGCAATAGCTGCAAACGCGCCGCCCGCACCCGCGCTCTCCACGACCGCGCCGTTCTTTTTTCCGCCCCTGCCCGACCTGCGCCGTCCCCGCCTGACTGCGGAACGCCTGCTGCGCGGCGGCAGTTTAGAAGAGGAGAAGAATTTAGAAGAGGAGACAAGGACACAGGGAACAAGCTTCGGCGAAGCCCTCTCCTCTTCTCCTCTTCTCCTCTTCTCCTCTTCTGATCTGGATGACGAGCAGATCCTGCCGCTCGACGATATGCGGGACACGACCGTAATCAGTGTGCGGGCGCGGACTGCCCCACTCCCACTCTCTGTGGACGATACGCGGCCCTCGATCACGCTGGAAAACGCCCTGCCGTTCGCGGCCCCGCCCGCGCAGTACGGCCCCATCACCCTTCGCAACGCCACGGAGTACAGGCAAAACCCCGAAACAAGCACGTACAGCTTCAGCGGCGGCGGGCAGATCGTGTATACCGACCCGCGCACCAACGCGCAGACCACGCTTAACGCCGACAGCGCCGAGTACAACTATCGCACCGGCCTGATTACCGCGCATCGGGGCGCGCGACTGGAACGCACCGAAGGCAGCTTTGTCGGCGACGAGATCACGTACAACATTATCACGCGGGCCGGGTTTACCACAAACGCCATTGCCGAGACCGATTATTTCCGAATGCGGGGGGCGCGTATCGAGGCGCTGGCCGATGGCAGTTACACGGTCGAGGATGGCGTGTTTACGACGTGTATCCGGGGGCGGCCCGATTATCAGATACGCGCCAAGCGCCTGACCATCAAGCCCAACCAGTATGTGTCGGCGCGAGGCGTCACTATCTTTGCGGGGCCGACCGCCCTGATTACCCTGCCCAGCCTGCGGCGCAGTCTGGCGACGGCAAGCTCGGTTCCGATTCCCACTCCCGGCTACAACAAAAGCGAGGGGATCTTCGCCCGCCTGCACGATACGCCCATCCTGGAACCGCACCGCAGTTTGCAGTACGACGGCCATATAGACGTGCGCCGACTGCCCGCCGGGTTTGTCACGTATGAGTTCGATACAGCCCGCGCCGCGCCGCGCGCCCCCTCGCCCCGCACCCTGCGTATCGGTCTGGAAGATCCGCTGCACGGTTATTTGGAACAGTTGACGCCGCCCACGTACCGCGAGTATGCCGAGAACCGCTATGAGGACGAGTTCGCGCCCCGCGCTACGGCAGGCGTCGTGGTGCAAAACGACCAGTATGTGTATAACCGGCGGCGCACCGACCTGCGCGTGTCCCGTTTTCCCGAACTTGCCGCCCGGTTTGTCAATGTGCTGGGCCGCGTCAACGATCCCGCCACTCTGGAGGACGCGCAGCAGAACGCGCCGCACAGCCACGACGGCAGCCCGAACGGCCCGCTTGGCGCGGTCATCAACCCGGTTTTGCAGCGCACGTCCAGCGCGCCGTTTCTGCTCGACTTCGATCTGCGCGCGGGCGCGGTCACGGAGTACCCTACCCGCGTCACATCGGGGCGCGCGTCCCTGCTGACCACGGCGGCCACGCAGCCCTTTCGGGTCGGCAGGCGCGTTTCGTTTCGCCTTGCGGTTTCCGACTGGCTCAACGCGTATACGCAAAGCGGAACCGCTTACAACCTGTTTTCGCCCGAAGCGGAATTGGATTATCTGCCCACGCGCACCACAAGGCTGGGTGCAGGCTACCGCCTCTCCAACGATCTGGGCCGCACCCCCTTTGTCTTTGACCGCAGAGACGTGCGGAGCGAACTGCGCCTGCTGTTTCAGACCGGCGGGCCGACCGCGTTCGGCTACGAGGCTAAATTTGATCTGGAACGCTCGCGCCAATACGACGGCGAGTTTGCCATCCTGCGTAACTTCGACTGTATGCAGGTCGGGCTTGCGTACCGCCAGCGCACACAATCGTTCAGCGTGATCTTCAACCTGCTTCCTCCCACCCGCGACCGCGCGCAGCGCCGCGCCCAGCCACTCCAGGGCATTCCCGGCAGCAGGCCGGGAGGGTAGCGTTCGGCCTGTAACCGGCATATAAAATGCCGGTTATATGGGCCTGCGGCCAGTCATCCTGTGGACGAAATCTCTTGCCGTAATTTTTCTGCACAACGTAGGTTTGTAACTTTTTACGCGGCAGGTCGGTCAACAGTAGATACTTTTCGCTAGTCGTATATAGCGCATAAAAAGAGTTTTACTCGACGCAAACAGCTATTTGAATGAGCTTCGTCCGCAGGACGACTGGCCGCAGGCCCGTATAACCGGCATTTTATATGCCGGATTTTTAAGGAGAATGATGTTATGGCAGCCGAGACGATGGAACAGCTTGTGTCTTTGTGCAAGCGACGCGGCTTTATTTTTGCGGGCAGCGAGATCTATGGCGGGCTACAAGGCACATTCGATTATGGGCCGCTGGGCGTGGAACTGAAAAACAACCTCAAGCGCCTGTGGTGGAAACACAACGTCTATGAGCGCGACGACATGGAAGGTATCGAAACGGCCATCCTGATGAACCGCTACGTGTGGAAGTACAGCGGCCATGAGGTGACGTTCACCGACCCGCTGGTTGATAACAAGACCACCAAAAAACGCTACCGCTTCGATCATCTCTTGCGTGAACAGACGCCCGACGTGCTGAAAGCGCTGGCGCAGGCGTTCGGCACGCCCGAAACCGACGACAGCGAGGAACTTGTCACGCACCTGCTGACCGACCCCGACAAGGCGCAAAAAGCCCTTGTCGCGGCCAGAGTGATTGACGCCGTGGACGGCAAGCCCGGTGACTGGACGGCCCCCCGCGCCTTTAACCTGATGTTCAAAACGCAGGTCGGGCCGGTCGCGGACGACGAGAGTTTCGCGTATTTGCGCCCCGAAACCGCACAGGGTATGTTCGTCAACTTCAAGAACGTGCTGGACTCGACCAACCGCAAGCTGCCCTTCGGCATCGCGCAGATGGGCAAGTCGTTCCGCAACGAGATTACGCCGCGCAACTTCATCTTCCGCGTCCGCGAACTGGAGCAGATGGAGATGGAATACTTTGTCAAGCCCGGCGAGGACGAGCAGGCGCACGACATGTGGATAACGGATCACATGGACTGGTGGGTCAACGTCATCGGCCTGAAGCGCGAAAACCTCCAGTTACTCGAACATCCCAAAGAGAAACTGTCCCACTATTCCAAGCGCACCGTGGACATTCTTTACAAATTTCCGACCCTGGGCTTCGACGAACTGGAAGGCATCGCCAATCGCACCGACTGGGATTTAGGCTCGCACTCGCGGGATCAGCAGAATCTGGGCCTGTCGGAAAACACGGCCAAACGCGCCATGATAAACGAGCATTCGACCGAAAAGCTGACGTACTTCGATCAGCCCAACAACAAGCATATCGTGCCGTTTGTCGTGGAACCCGCTGCGGGCGTGGATCGGGGCTTTCTGGCCGCGCTGTCCGAGGCGTACCACGAGGAAGTTTTGGAGAACGGCGAAACGCGCACGGTCTTGAAACTGCCGCCCGCGCTCGCGCCCATCAAGGTCGCCATCCTGCCCCTGGCCCGCAACAAGCCCGACATCGTGGCCGTCGCAAAAAAAATCAAAAGCGATTTGCAGGCGACCGGCGAAATGCGGGCCGTGTACGACGATTCGGCGGCCATCGGCAAGCTGTACCGTCGTCAGGATGAGATCGGAACGCCGTTCTGCGTTACCGTAGACTACGACACGCTGGGCCTGGGCAAAGACGGCGACGACAGCCTCAAAGACACGATCACGCTGCGCGACCGCGACACCATGACGCAAATCCGCCTGCCCATCAGCGAACTCTACGGCTATGTGCGGCAGAGGATATAAAGAATATGAACCACGGAGAACACGGAGCGGAGATGAGGGAGGATTTACCGCGAATGACACGGATGAAACAGATGGACGCTGATGTAGAACATGTTTGGCAATCATCCGCGCTTATTCGTGTTATCCGCTTCATCTGCGGTAAATCCTCGGCTTGTCTTTCTCTGCGTCCTCCGTGTTCTCCGTGGTTCATACTCTTCGTATTGTGTTTGCCGCTCGGAACCGTGGCGCAGACGCCCGCCGTTCCCGTTGAGGCCGTGACCGTCACGGTGCAGGCGGGAGCGCGGCAGACGTTTGGAGGGTTCGGCACATCGCTTATCAACTGGCAGGGCGACTATCAGCGGCTGACCCCGGACGAGCGCAAAACGCTGTCGGGCAAGCTGTGGCATGACCTGAAATTCCGGCATCTGCGCCTGTGGTGCAACCTGGATCGTTACGCAGCCGAACCGGGCAAGCGCGACCTGAGCGAGTTCCGGCGCTGGTACGTGGACAGCGGAATTATCGCGGACGCAAAGAAGCTGGGCGTGACCACGCTTCTGCTCGCCCCGGATGGCGTGCCGTCTTACATGAAGGAGAAAAGTCCGCAGGGCAGTTCCAACAGCCACCTTAAACTCAAGGACGGCATGGAGGACGACTATGCCCGCCTTATCGCCGACTTTATCGCGCAGTTACAGCGTGAGGCCAACATCGCCATAGATGTGACGGGCATACAAAACGAACCCAACGACGAGGACAGGTTTCTGCCTGCCCAAATCGTCCGCGTCGTCAAGACCCTTCGGCATGAACTGGATGCGCGTAATCTAAACAAAATCAGTATCATCGCGCCGGAAAACGCAAGCGTGGACGGCATCTTTTACGAGCAGTTGGACGCGCTGCACAATGACGGCGAGGCATGGAACGCTCTGCGCGGCGTCGCGTCTCACTCCTATAACATGGCCGCCACGCCCGACGCCGCCAAACGCGCATTCGGCAAGGAATACTGGATGACCGAGGCCAGCGACAACGGCCCCGAAGAACCCGGCGACGCTGTCCGGGCCTCAAGCCTCGCCAGCCGCGTCCTCAACGATCTGA
Organism: Chthonomonadaceae bacterium; assembly: GCA_965277875.1. Taxonomy (GTDB): domain Bacteria; phylum Armatimonadota; class Chthonomonadetes; order Chthonomonadales; family Chthonomonadaceae; genus CAWFQB01. The sequence goes on from CBDIDV010000002.1 coordinate 6,021,405, forward strand.
ACCACGGCGTCACGCACTGGATACATTTTGTCGGCTTCGAGAACCCCGATCCGCGTGACAACGCCACGCGCATCCTGAAATACACCGTGCAGCCGCTGCAAATCACCACGTTCCAGAAGTTCTACTATTACGCGCAGTTGGCCCGCGCCTTCGATGTCGGCAGTGTCCTGCGCCACAGCCTGAGCGCGTCCGAGGGCGAAATGACCTGGACCTACGGCAAAAAGCCGCATCTCTACGCTGCCTGCGCCCTCAACCCCGACGACAGTTGGAGCGTGGCCCTGAGCAACTTTACGGATACGACTTTTCGCGCCGACAGCGCGACGGGCAAATTCGACATAGATCAGGGCGGCGGCGCGGCCCGACTGCTGAACGTCACGCTGCACATTGAAGAATTGAAACAGTCCGGTGACGTGCCGTTTATGGTTACGCGCAGCAGTCGCCTGGGCGAAAGCGGCAAGCCGCAACGCATCGTGTTCCACAACGGCGAAGCCACTGTTCCCGTCGCCCCCCTCGAACTTGTCACCATCCGCTCTGCTCCTTTACGCAAACCCCGCAACTGATAAAATGCTTTACCGCGGATGACACGGATGAAACAGATGAACGCAGATGCTCCGAGAGACAATCCGCGTGTATTCGTTTTATCCGTGTCATCCGCGGTTTATACCTCTTATCCCGTGTTTCGCAGGCCCGCGCTGATGCCGTTGATGGTGGCGGCGAGGGCGTAGTTGAGTTCGTCGCTCGACTCGCCCGCCCGTTTGCGGCGCAATAGATCCAGTTGGATCAGGCTCATCGGGTCAATGTAGGGGTTGCGGAGTTTGATGCTTTGCGCCAGAACGAGGTTTGTTTCCAACAAGCGCGACTGACCCGTGACACGCAGGATCACGCGCCGGGTGCGCTCAAATTCCTCGCTGACAAGGGTGAACACGCGCTCGCGAACGCCCGCATCTAAGACAAGGTCGGCGTACTGCCGCGCGATGTTCATGTCGGCTTTGGCAAGCCCGGACTCGACGTTGCGGATCAGGTCTTCAAACAGCGGGAAGCGGCGCATCATGGTCTGAAGCAGCGTGTCGGCGTCCGGGTTTTGGTCGAGATAGCGTTCCAGGGCGTAGCCCACGCCAAAGTAGCCGGGCAGGACGTGCCGCGACTGCATCCAGCCGAATACCCACGGAATGGCGCGCAGATCGTCCAGGCCCGTCCGGGCGCTGCGACGGGGCGGGCGCGACCCGATGCGGGCGTGTTCCAGTTCCCCGACCGGCGTTCCTTGATCAAAGTAGGGCAGGATGTCCGGGTTCTCGGCCACGTTCGCGCGGTAGTATTGAAACGCGTCCTCGGACATGGCATCCAGCGCGGCTTCCCAAGCGGGTTCTACGACCGCGCCCCAGCCCGTGGCCCGCGTCAGGGCTTCCAGACTGGCGGCGACCATCAGTTCCAGGTTGCGTTCGGCGATCATGCCGTCGCCGTACTTCCAGTTAAGAACCTCGCCCTGCTCGGTGATCTTGAGCGAGCCTGCGAACGCGCCGGGTGGCTGCGCGGCGATGGCGCGATGCGTCGGCCCGCCGCCGCGCCCGACCGTGCCGCCCCGCCCGTGGAACAGGCGCAGGGTCACGCCGCACTCGCGGGCCGCGTCGTGCAGGGCGCGATGGGCCTTGAAAATCTCCCAGGTACTGGTCAGCATCCCGCCGTCTTTGTTGCTGTCGGAGTAGCCCAGCATCACCTCCTGCCGCCGCCCCCACGAGTCGAGCAGTGGCGCGTAATCCGGCGACTGCCACAGGCTGCGGCAGATGGCCGCGCCGTTACGCAGGTCTTCGATGCTTTCAAACAATGGCACGGGCATGATGCCGGGGTCGCTGCCATCCTCGGACGCGGCCACGCACACGCCGCACGTCTGGAGCAGCCACACGAGGGAAAGCATGTCGTTCGCGCTTGTCGTGCCGCTGATGATGTACGTTGTGATGGACTGCGCCGGGAACGCGCGCTTGAAATCGGCCAGCGAGCGCATGGCTTCCAGCAGGCGCGTGGTTTCCGGGGCAGGGGCGGCGGGAAGGGTCAGCGCGGCAGTCTGCGCCTTGTGCTTCTGTGCGGTATCATTTTGGACGGTCTCGTTTTGGGCATTCGGCGCGGCTTGTTCGCTCTGCGCGGCCTGCCCGATTTGCGCGCCCGCCGCAAGGTCGCGCATGGCCTGCGCGTGTATTTTGGCGTGCTGGCGTATGTCCAGAGTGTGCAGGTGGAAGCCGAACGTCCGCACCTGACGCAGCAGGGGATCGAGCAGCAGCCTGGCGAGCCGTTCGCCTTTATTCCCGTTCAGACTGTCGCGCACCAAGACAAGGTCGGCCTCAAATGCGCTCGCGTCCGCATAGGCGTGCAGAGTCATGGCCGTGTTTTGCGGCGTGGGCAGATCGTGCGCAGCGCGCAGCCGCAGCAGCACGTAGGCCAGAAAGCCTCTGTAAATCTCGTCCGTGGACTTGGTACGCAGCAGGCTCTCGTCAATGCGTATGGCCTGCGTATACTCCACATACGCCGTAGACAGGTCGGGCGATATGCGGGCCTGCCGCGCCGAGGAACTAAGCTGTTCGATGATCTCCTCGACCGCGCCGACATAGTAGTTGACGATCACGCGTCGGGCCAACAGCAGGGCGTCACGCGTAGTTTCGGGCGTGACAAATGGGTTGCCGTCCCGGTCGCCGCCGATCCACGAGCCGAAGCGCAGCACAGCGGGCAGGTCGCAGGGCGAAACAGCGCGATTGTAGACGATGCGGAAAGCGTCGGCGAACGTCTCGTACAGGCGCGGCACGCTTGCGATTAACGCGCCCTTGTGGTAGTCCAGGCCCATGCGTATCTCGTCGCGCACGGTCGGCGCGCGCCGCCGCACTTCGTCGGTCTGCCACAGGGCCGTGATGTCGCCCGCGATGATGTTTTCGCGCTCACGCGCTTCATAATCCGTCAGCGGCAGCCAGTCCAGTCGCTCGATCTGCCCCGCAATGCGCCGTCGCTTGAACAGCACGGTACGCCGCGCCACTTCGGTCGGATGCGCGGTAAAGGTCGGAATCACCTCGACGCGGCTGAAAAAGGCCAGTGCATCGTCAGCACTAACCCCGCCCCGGCACAGCCGCTGCAAGGTTCCGAGCATACTGCCGGGCTGCGGTTTGCGATCCGGCACGACAAGGGCCGCGCGCAGCCGCCGCTTGCGATGGTTGGCTTCAGCCAGATTGGTCAATTCAAAATAGATGCTGAACGCTTTGGTCACGCAGTACGCATCGTCCAGCGACAACTGCCGCACGCGCGCCTCGAAGGGGAGCAGGGAAGAGGCTGTTCCTTCTCGATACTCGGCTGCCAGACGGCGCAGGTCTTCGACGGCCTGATATAGGGACGCGCCGCCCTGCTCCTGCAATATCTCGCCCAGCAGACGCGCCAGCGAGCGCACGTCCCGGCGCAGCGGCGCGTCTTTAGCGTCGCCCTGCGTAGCGATCAGTTCCGCCAATCTTCCGGTTTGGTCGTCCGTCGCCCAGAGCGGTTGTTCCTCAATCATACTCATCCCCCACGCCCGTCTAATCTATGCTTGTCTATGCTTGTCTATGCTCGACCGTTCTGTCTGGTACGTATTTCTGTCTACGCGGCTCGCGAATAATATTCAGCATAGCCGCATCAATCCGGTGAATGCAGGACAAACGCGGCGCAGCGTTGAATCGTAGAGAAAGATGTAGAAGCAAGACGTAGAAGCAAGACTCAGAAGCAAGACACAAAAAGAGAAATATAGAAAGAACATCCGGCAAGAGACACGATGCAGTCAACCCATTCTGTAAATTCCATTCCCGCAAACAGGCAGGCCGCGCGCCGCCGCAAGCGCGATGTTGTCCGCCCCGCAACAGAAACCTGGACAGACAATCCGCACGATGCGGCGTGGATGAAAGCGCAGGCGCTGGCTTATGCGCGCTGGCGTCTGCACATAAAAGCCAAATGGTACGAGAACAGTCAGGGTGCGGTGTGGTGCGGCTATCTGGCGATCTTTCTGGCATGGTGTCTGATCGGGCTGCTGGTTCCGCATCTGGCCGTGCTGTCGCCGCGTCACGGCCTCGCGCCGGACGTTATCACGCGCGGCCTGCTCGCCTGCCTCGTCCCTACGCTGCTGTGCATGGCTGTGCTGAACGGTTACAGCGCGCTAATCGCGAAACGGGCCGCGCGGCTGCACGACAGCTTGACGCTGGCCGCGACCGTACAAACGCTGGCCGAATGGCTGAACGACAATGAGGAACGGCACGAGATATTCCGCGCGCTGACCGAACTGCTCAGGCATCTTGGCGCGGGAGACACAAGTGTCGTGAGTGACGCAGGCCGTGCCGAGCCTGTAAACGTGATGCAGATAAACGTGATGCAGACTGAAGGCGGAAGGGATGTGGAAAGCGCAGGCGGCAGAGTTGGCGCGGGCAGTGAAACAGGCGCAGACGCCCTGACATCCCGCACACGCGCACTGCTATTACAGGCGCTGCGCCGTGACTACGACCGCGAACCCGACTTCGCCGTGGTCCTGCTGCGCGGCCTGGAACAGTGGGGCGACAAGTCCGCCCTGCCCATCGTAACGCGCGTGGCGCGGCAGAGTACGCGGCCCGCTGTTACCGATGCCGCCGGCCACTGCCTTGTGGCCCTGCACACGCGCTTTGCACAACACCGTTCCGAGACAAGCCTGCTGCGCGCCTCGGAGGACAGATGCGACATTCTGCTGCGCTCCGTCCATATAACCCCCGAAGACGAGGCCGAACAGCTTCTGCGCGTCCACATCGGCGGCAAGCCCGACTCGTAAACACGACAAGTGCGAACGACAAACCTTTTTGCCTGCCTTGTATAATGGCTTGAGTACAACGGTTTCAAGGCAACAGCCTGATTATAATGGTCAGACGCGAACGCCAAAATAGGAGACTTCTTTGCCGCCGCTTTTTCCACGTCCCTCGCCCCGCGCCGCCGCGTTACTGCTTGCCGCCGGGATGGGAACCGCTGCTGTTGTTTACACAGTCCGCCGCGTTCGTAAAGCGCGGCAGGCGCAGGCGCATGTACAATCCGAGACGCCCGCGCCCAACCCCGGCGACATTCTGCTGTTTCACAACGCGAAGGGGCTGAACAAGCTGATTACCGCGTTCACGCACTCCCCGTTCTATCATGTCGGCATTTATGCGGAGGAAGATACCGCCGTGGAAGCGCGGACGCCGGGGGTGCAGTATAACGATCTGCGCGACCGTGCCGGGACCTACCTGGTCGCCCCCGCCCCCCACGGCAAGGGACAGGCCGCGCTCGCCTGGGCCAAAACGCAGATAGGCGACGCCTACGACAACCTCGATATCCTGGTCATTATTCTGGATCGCCTGTGCCGCCTGGTACACTTCAACTACACGTCCAAAAATAAATACTCGTGTGGGGAATTTGTGGCCGCTGCCTTTCATAATGTGGGCGCGCCGCTTTTCCCCGACCGTGATCTGGGCAGCATCGTGCCGGGTGATTTCGCGTCTCTCTTGCCGGAGCCGCAGCGCGAGACCGCGAAGTAGAGCGGTCTCGCGCTGTGCAGCACATCGGCAGGCGTTTGCTTCAGTGTCTGCTCAGGCGTTTATTTTGCGGTCGGGCTGATGTCCGTAAACGGGATCGTGGGCGAGCCGATCAGGGGCGGCCTGCCGTCCCATCTGTCAATCGCCATTTTTTGCAGTTCCAGGCGCTTTAGTTGGAGGGTCTGCTCGGTTCCCTGCTGCAATAACCGGTTCAGTTCGGCCTGCTTGCTGGCGTTTGTCAGGCTGGTGCGGGCCTCGATGTCGGCGCGCTGCCGCTCGTTGCGGGCCAGTTCCAGTTGGTTTTTCAGGCCGATACGCTCCTCGATTTTGGCTTTTACTTCGGCGTTCGGGTATACCTCGCCAATATACACGTCGTCCACGGTCACGCCCCACCCCAGCAGGATCGGCGCGATCACTTTCTTCACGTCCGGCCCGAACTGCGCCCGCTCTTTAGAGGACAAGTCGAAAATGCTTTTTTGCCCCGAAACCGCATTGACGCCGTAGATGGTCGTCCAGCGGATAAATTTGCGCTGTATCTCCTGCAAGTTTTCCGTGCCGAAGTTGTTGAACGCTTTCAGCACATCTTCGGGCGCGACATGGTACGCGACCGTGATGTCTACAGGCAGGATCGCGCCTTCGAGCGTACTGGCCGGGATGCTGTCGTCACCCGCTTTTTCGCCCTCGCGCGCGCTCTTGACATACGTGGCGTTCTTGATGCTTGTCGGATAGATGATAAGCTGTTCGCGGAACCCCATCCAGACCACCTGCGGCTTAATAAGCGTGCGCGAGATGCCTGACCCCGCATTGAACTGCACGCCCACGGATGCGGGCGGAACCTGCCGCGTACACCCGGCAAGAAGCGGCAGCGTCGCAAAAAGCAGTCCCGCTTTTACTGCGCGACGCAGGCGCGTTCGCGTATGTCCGCCGCTGCGCCCTGCGCCCCTGCCTCTGCTGAACATGCTGAACGAACCCGCGTTAATCAAACCTGTGCTGCGTTTCATCTGCTCTGATCCTCTTCGCTGCCCACACTGCTTCTATTCGTATTGCTTCGGGCCGCGCCATTGCCCATCAGCATATCGCGCCCGATCACGAGCGTCTGCCCCGGTTTGGATTCCAGTACGGGAAGCGCCCCGTTCCACTTTTTCAGGGCGGCCTCGGCGGTGTCGAGCTTGAGCATCTCTATACTTTTGCCCTGTATCTGGGCCGCGCTGAGTTTACGCGACTGCGCTTCGGCCCCGGCCCGCACAAGCGCGGTTTGCTTTTCGATGTCGGCCAGTTCGCCGCGCAGCCGCGAGATTTGCAGTTCCGTGAGCGAGTTGACGCGGGCCGTGATCTTGCTTTGCACTTCGGGCGTGGGATAGCACCCGCCGAGCATCACGTTCTCGACCGTGATACCCTTGCGACTGAGCAGATTTTGCAGTTCTATGGTCGTCTGCATACTGGCTTCCACGCGCTTCGGCCCCATCAGCTCGAACACATCGTAGCGTGTGCCGACCGTGTTCACGGCCTCCTTCAGGGCGCGGCGGATGTGCTGTACCTGAATGTCCTCAATGGGTATCGGCCCGAACGCGTTGAACACGGTCAGCACGTCCTGGGGCAATACGCGGTACATCACGACTACATCGAAAACCGTATTGGCGTTGTCGTTCGTGGTGATGTTGATGCCGTCTGCGGCCCGCTCCTCGCCCTCGCTCGTGTCCTGCGTGTAAATCGCCGCCTGTAGTTGTGTCGGGTACGTGTACAACTGCTGCCGCCAGCCGACAAACACGGCGCGAGGCGGAATGATTTTCTTTTGCAGTCCGCCCTGCGCGTCGTAAATCACGCCGATATGTCCCGCCGGTATCCATTCGGTGCGCGAGTATGTCCACGTTCCGTAGAGGGCCACAAGGCCCGCAAGCCCGCCCGCAATCCCCAGCGCGCGTTTAAGTTTCATCGTCTCTCGTTCGCTTTCTGTTCTGCCCACACAATTCTGATGATGCAGTTTCAATGATGCACTTCTAATAATCCCGTTCTACCTGTGCGATTCGATTTGCCCGATGGCAGGCTGCTCTATGGCCCGTTCGGATGTCACCGGGGCCATCTGTTCCTCTGCCCGTTCCCGTGTCTGCTCAGATGCTGATTCGGGCGTTGGCCTCAAAGTCTCAGTCGGCTTCCACTCGTTTACCGGCTCTGTTTGCGATCTGCTGTCGGCTGTCCGCGCCGCCGCTGTCTGCGGCTTGCGCTCGGCGTCATGGCATAACTCGCCTACTTCCCGTCGCGCTTTTTCGCGGCAGTCGGCTTCCTCGCGCTGCTGCTGTTCCAGCCGCATATCCCGCTCATGCCACCGGCGAAAGTAGTTTGCAATGCGCGGCCAGAACGGGCGCGTGATCCAAACCCCGCTTGCGACCATCAGCGCAATCAGCAATGCCACGCCCAAAAATGTTTCCAGCGCCGGCCCCATCCTGTGCCTTCCTTTACTTGTCACGCGTGATCTTCATGCGTCCTCTTCACGCCTGCTGTTCACATAAGACCTATACGCGTTCTGCCTGCACATACTGGCATAGGACGACAAAATGCGCAGAGCGCTACCATGTCCGACGGCGGCTTATTCCTGAATTGCATTTCGCGCTTTTCTTCGCATTTCCTTCTTTGGACAGGGGAAGGGGTGTAGTTCAGAATTATGAAAGTCGCATGGCGGCTCTGGCCGCGTCTGCAAAGTCGGCTTGCTGCGTGTTGCACCAGGCTGTTCGCAAGTGCAGCATGGCTTCGGCTCCCGGTTCACTCCAGCGCATCCCGGCTTGCTTGAAGCGTGCCTGAACGACATTCTTGCAGGCGGCTTCCGCCACGCCGCTGCCAATGTGGTAGCCTGCCTGCGCAAACGTTTCGTAGCGCATCCGGCGTAAATGCGTCCGCAGGTACTGCGCCACTTTACGCTGCACTTCCTGATGCGCGTGCGAAGCAGGCTGCCACTGCGTCACGTCGCGCAGCACCCAACCTGCTTGGTTGGCATGAAGCCGCGCCTGCTGGCGATCCATCCACGTCTTCGCCGCCTCGCTGCTCTCCCCGTAGCGGGCATGCGCCACTTGCCACAGATGTTGGCAGGCATGGTAGAAGTCAAGGATCTGCACGCGTGTGGCGAAATACTTGCCCGCCTCCTGCCAGATCCATTCGGCTCCATCAGCAATCACGGCCACTTGGCGGCAGTTGTCGGCTCCGTGCTGTTGCGCCAGCCGATGCAGACGCTTGCCAAAAACCGAGGACTTGCACAGCGTGGCGTAGTAGGCGGCTTGCGCCACCCCGCCACCCGGCGCTTTGTGGTAGGCCGCGCCGATCTTGGCTTCGCGCCAGACACCCTCAATATGAAGCATGACCCCGTCGCAGGTCAGATGCAGTTGCTTGGGGCGAGCGGGCGCTTCTTCTTGGGCCGGTAGGTCGTGGCGCGGGTCGTGCTGTGTCCAAGCCTGCTGCATCTGCCCTCCTACCGCGACGGCCACGCGGCGCACCGTGCTTGCCGACACGTCCAGGCCGCACACCACGCGCAGTTCGCGCGCGGCAGTGGCAAACGGCAGGAACGCGGCGAAGCGACAGATCAAGGCTTGCGCGGCGATGCTGCACTGACTTGCGCCGAGTTGCAGAACGCTGTCAAGCGGACAGAAGCCTTGCTTGCACACGCCACAATGGTAGTAAGCGCGCGAAAGGGGCAAGGGGCCGTGCAGCGTGACTACACAGCGCGTGTAGTCCGCTACATAGCGAGCGGGCTTGCCGCACGCGCAGGCAAGGACACGTCCTGCATAGCCCGTTCCTTGCGTCTCGCTCACTTCCTTTTGGATGCGCTGCTTGACCGCCTGACCGATTTCGTCGGCGTTGCGCTCGATCTGCTCTAAGGTTTGCGGGCCGCTCGGCAGCGCCTGACGCAACTGCTGTTCGTAAGCGCGCACCAGACGACGTATCTGTTCTTCGCGTTCGTGGGGAGTAGCAACGGGTTCTTCACCAGGCATAAGGGCCTCCAAAAGTAAGGATGCCCCTATGTTCGCCACAACCACCCGCCTATGCCTGCTACAATGTTAGCCACTTTCATAATTTTGAAACGCACCCTTACGAGCGAGGGAGGTAATGCCGCCGGGGTGGCGAACATAACCCGGCGGCATTGCTGCGTCCGGCTTCAAGCCGCAGCGCGCGTTCTGTCCGTCTATTCTCCGGCTGTTCAACGCTGTGTTGTCGCTGCCGTACTATTCGCTATTTGAGGAGCGTCGTGTCATGGGTAAACTGTCGCGCAAGGAAACGGCGGCCATCGCATTCATCATTGCCGCGCTTGTCTGCGGCCTGGGCTGGGCGGGAGCGCGGCTGCGCGGCGCGTCCATGTCCGGCGTCACCTTGCAGGAGGCGTTCCCGCAGCCGCCCGCCGGCCCTCCGCCCGGTCGCCCGATGGTTCCGGTTCAGCCGACAGCCGGAGGACTGGACGCTACGCCTGCCGATGCTTCCGCTTCCACTCCCGGTTCCTCCACTTCTGGTTCCGCCGTTTCTGCATCCTCGCCGCCCCGGTCCGGTGACGGCGGAAAATCTGCCGCGCACTTATCAACTTCGCAGGAGGGCGTTTCCGCTGCGGCCCCCACGCCCGAAGCAAGCGAGATCGTCGTGCATGTGGCGGGCGCGGTGCATAAGCCCGGCGTGTACCATCTGCCCGTCGGGGCGCGCAACGACGAAGCCATACAGAAGGCGGGCGGCCCCACGTCCGAGGCCAACATGGACGCCCTGAACCTTGCAGCCCGCGTCGAGGACGGCAGTCAGCTTTATCTGCCCACGCGCAAACAGCACCCGGAGGGCGGCGCGGACGCCCCGACCGAATCCACGCCCGTTCAGGCCACATCTGCTGTCACTGCCGCGCACGCCGTCGCCAAAGCGGGCGGCAAATCCGGCGCGCACCCTGCCGCCAAAGCGGGTGCGGCAAAGGGCGGCAAGGGCGGCAAGTTCAGCAGTCCGGGGCAGGGAACCGTCAACATCAATACCGCAAACAGAGAGACTCCTCTATACTAACTATTCCCTGCTTATTCTTGCTCTCTACGCCTGCTTCAATAAAGCGTGTGATAAGGCCATCCTCGACCGACGCGGGCATATCGGCGTGATACCACGACTCGTTGTTGTACGCGGGTTCGCTGATCACGACCAGCACTTTGGGCAGTGTGCTGTCTTCAGACATACCCTGCGCACCGTCTGCGTCTATGATGTCCTGTACGCCTGCGCGAGGGTGCAGCATCATGTACAGCACTTCAGGGTTCAGTTCGCGGAAACTCCGCTCGCCCGCGAACTGCGCGTTTTGCCATACGCGCGGTGTGGGGCGCTGTTTTGCGATCCCTAACGCAATCGCGCGCTTGCGTATTTTGAGCATCTTGCGGCCTGGCTGCAATCGCGTGGTGATTTTGGCAAAATCCATTTCCACCCCCCACAGTTGGCGAATGGCTTCGTCCTCTTCGGCGGTCCATGCCCGCACGTCGATGGGCCAGCCCCGCCAGCCTACCAGCAAGTCGGTGTTACCGTTCGCCCATTCAAACCAGATTGCGCACTCCTGGCCGTCCATGCCGTCCCCCGCGACCACGACGACAGACGCGACCAGCATCTCGATCACGTTTCGTTTATTGACGATGGACAACTCATGGTAGCGCTCGTATATAGCCTGAAGTTCGCTCTTGATCTGCGCGTGCGCTTCCAGTGGTATGTCAATCGCGCTGGTCTGAGCCTCAAGCGCGGCCAGGTCGCGCTTGATCTGCTTGATGCTGATGGTAAGCGGCTTGATGTTTTTGCGGGTGAACGCCTCATACTCGATTGCCATCGTCTCAGGGTCATCGTCGAAGGCACGGGCGCGAGCGTCCGCGCGCACTGTTTGGAGCGCCAGTTCCTTTTGTGTCGCCTCCAAATTGCTCTCTAGTGACCTGCGGGCCTCCTGTGCCTGCGCTTGGCGCACGAACAGCCCTTCAAATATCTCTTGGTCGCCATTTATAATTTCGCCCATGTTGTGCCGCAGATGGCGATCCAATATGCGCATTAGATCATCACCTGTCCAATTGGTGCAACTTGGACCAGTTTCGCCTTTTTCTGGCGCACAGCGCCAAGTTTCAAACGGGCTTGACTTACTCTTGCCATCTCTGTTGGGATTGTGGCACCATGTGAGAGGATGCGTCAGACTGAACTCGTCGTCGGTTTTGCCATGTTTCCCGCACCAAACTTTGCCCGCCCACGCGTTCACGGGGTTTTCGCCCCTGACTCTGCCTTTGTGGTTGCCCGCCGATTTTGCGGTATTTTCGGGGACATCCTCGTAACCACCTTCACGGGCGGTCTTGAGATCAATCTTGCTCCATTTGTGCTGAACGGCGTAAAACAGAGCAATCTCCTCCTCTGTCGTACACAGCGCCTGATCCTCGAAACAGCCTACGAAGTCGCGACCTGGGTTGGTCAACGTATCAACAGGCACCTCGTCCAGAGCGGCCTCCTGCGCGGCCTTGCGCAACCTATACGCACCCGCCCTGCCTGATCCATAAAAGCGGTCGCCGAGTGCTAATGGTTCTAGAATAATTGCGCGGAGCATCGCGAGACTGGGCAGACAACTCTCATCGTCGCGCATTTTACGTTTGGCGCCAGGGGAATCTGCGTCACGTACGCGCGCGCGGCGGAAGGGGCTGGATGAAAATGCTTGATCACGCACCGTAAGATCAAAAGGTGGAAATCGCAATCCTGCGTCGCGCACATGGCGCCATAATCCTGCCCACGTTTTGATATGGGGCTGTAGGCTCGCCTGCATGATCTCAAGCTTTACACGCTTGTGCGGTTCGTAGACGACTACGATAGGCGATTGAGAATTGCCGTTGGAGCGCTTAACCCCAGGAACTTTACGCCATCCCAAGGGTACGATGCCACCGCCCGACCAATTTCCTTCTGCAACGCTTGCCTCTTTAGATTGGATGGCGCGCTCGCGAATCGCATTGCGCTCGTCAGACGCCTCCCAAGCATGGTCTATGTATATTCGACGGTCTCCTGACTTCGCCATGTCTAAAACTTGCCACTCGCCGTCCAGTCGCACAAGCACGGAGACGCCGTTTGCGCCCATCAAACTGGAAAACTGTGAAGCGTGGGTGCCAGTCGGGTCGCGATGAATGCGTGAGATTGAGAGAGCCATCAGCGTTTTGCATTCACCACGCCTGATCTCATCCTGCGTACTTTTGTAGTCTGCTCTGTGTCGCGTACTTTTGGCCCCAGATATGCCCATGTCGGCCTGCTTGACGCGAATACGGTCTTCGGCCACGCCCGCCGCAACCAATAATTTCGACATTTCCATTTGCGCTTTTGTGTAGTTAATCGCCTCAGCGTCTGGATCGCTTTGACGAACATACACATTGATGTGCGCTGTCATGTCCAGTTTGCTCAATAGCGCTCTAATCTGAGCCACCTCGCCGTTTTCGCGCGCACCCAAGCCAATCGGATCGCCAAATCTACGCATCGTGATGCCCTTCTTCCATTTTCGCGCGCCATCAATGGAAGATTATGGCAGGTAGGTGCGAGAAAATCTATGTGGTCGAACTAGGTGCAACAATTCGCTTATCACAAAGAAGACGTACAACAAGTTTCGAGGTGTGATCCTTAATTTTTGGTGAGAGCGTTAAGGAAGCCGCCTGACGCGTTGTGCTCCTGTACTCCGCTTTGATGTTTGAACGTTTACTAATTACGAATGTTGTTCGAACTGCTGCAATAGCTGAGCAGAGGATAACTCTGTGTTTGTAAATTTTGGTTCGCTGATCGGCTCACACATCGCGCGATATCCGAGCGTGAACTGGTTGATAAATCCTACCCATTCTACAGCCTCTTTTTTCGATATAAGTCGAGGATTAGTGATTAAGCGACCAGTATAGATATCCTTGACTACAATTTGCCAGTGCTTACGTTTCGAAATCATAATTTGCCCCCTTAAAGACATAAAGATGGTATGCTTATACAACAACCTACAATGGTCACAGTCAGGAGAGAATATGCTTAACGAGAGAACATGCCCGCATTGCAACGCAGAATATACTCTTGGTAATCATACGGCTGAAGAGTGCCTAAAAACAAGAACGCGTTTTTATACTGAGCATGCTATGTCAGTTTTAAGAATGTTAAGGATCGAAGACCCCAATTATGTTGGAGGAAGTAATCTGCCAAGTCCGAAACTTTTCCTCTCGCTCACAGGGCGTGCGATTAATCGTGCCAACGAACTTGTTGAAGCCGAGGATAACCAAGAAAAATTACGTAAGCTTCTTAACGACGCAGGGATACAAGACCAAGATGAATGGGGTGTACCGATGACGCCACTCGATCGCGTCCGCATCTTGATAGAGATAAAAGAAGATGCGGCAAAACACAGCAATTAATCACACACATAACTAAATATTATTGAAGCCGTTCGGCAATGAGAACGTTTACCGCGGCACATTTATGTCTTTTTTCAGTATCAGCCAAAGGAGGTATTCGCGGCCACCTTGTCCAATTCTGCTGCCAGTAATTCTGATCCCAACGTATTTCTGCTTACGCCGCGCGGCCAGCAACAGCACCCTGGCGTGCCGTTTTCACACAAAAGGCATTGCTGCCCTGTAAAGTCGCGTTGGGCTACTCTGAAATCTGGTCGCAACGAAGAGGGGTAATGTCCAGCAATAACCTTTCCGCCTTTCTCTGGTCGGTCGCCGATCTCCTGCGCGGCGACTTCAAGCAATCCGACTACGGCAAAGTCATCCTCCCGTTTACTATCCTGCGGCGCCTCGATTGCACCCTGGAAGCGTCCAAACCCCAGGCGCTCGCCGAACACGACATGCGAACGCAGCAGGGAATGGATTCGGGCCTGTTTCTTCCGCGCATTACAGGGTACAGCTTCTATAACACCTCCAAACTCGATCTCGGCAAACTGCTCGCCGACCCCAACAACATCAAACAGCACCTTCTCGGCTACCTGGCTGGCTTTTCTGCGAACGTGGGTGACATCTTCGAGAAGTTCGAGTTCAACAGCCAGATTGACAGGCTGGCCTCCGCCAGCCTGCTTTACCTTGTCACGCAGAAGTTTGCCCAGATCGACCTGCACCCGAATGTTGTATCGAACGCCGATATGGGGCATGTGTTCGAGGAACTGATTCGGAAGTTTGCTGAACTTTCCAACGAAACCGCTGGAGAGCATTTCACGCCGCGTGAAGTCATCAAACTGATGGTCAACCTTCTGTTTCTGGAGGATAGCGACGCGCTCACCAGACCAGGCGCGATCCGCACCCTCTACGACCCCACCGCAGGCACGGGCGGCATGTTATCCATTGCGGAGGAGTATCTGAAACGCCTGAATCCCGATGCGCAACTGGTGGTGTCGGGGCAGGAACTCAATCCCGAATCCTATGCTATCTGCAAGGGCGATATGCTCATCAAAGGGCAGGACGTGTCCAAGATCGTATTTGGCAACACCCTGAGCGACGACGGACACGCGGGCGCAAAGTTCGATTACGGTCTGAGCAACCCGCCGTTCGGCGTGGAGTGGAAGAAGGTTCAGGAAACCGTCGAGAAAGAGTATTCCAAACAAGGCTTTAACGGCAGATTTGGCCCTGGCCTGCCGCGTGTCAGCGATGGCAGCCTGCTTTTTCTGCTCCATCTGATTTCGAAAATGCAGCCTGTCCGCACCGTGAACGGCGTCACGGAAGGCGGGGGGCGTGTCGCTATCGTCCTGAATGGCTCGCCGCTGTTCACAGGCGGTGCGGGGTCGGGCGAAAGCGAAATACGCAAGTGGATCATCGAAAACGATCTGCTGGAAGCCATCATCGCTCTGCCAACGGATATGTTCTACAACACGGGCATCTCGACGTACATCTGGGTGGTCTGCAACCACAAACCCGCACAGCGCAAGGGCAAAATCCAACTCATCAATGCCGTGGATCTCTTCCAGAAAATGCGCAAAAGTTTGGGTTCCAAGCGCAAAGAGCTGGGTGAGGCCGACATTGACCGCATCACGCAAATTTACGGAGCCTTCTGCCCTAACCAGCACTCCAAAATCTTCGACGTGCGTGATTTCGGATATTCAACCATAACGGTGGAAAGGCCGCTCCGCCTGTCCTTCACGCTCACCGACGAACGGTTGGCGTTGCTCAAAGAGAACAAGGCACTTGCGAAACTGCCAGAGTTCGATCAGATCATCGCAGGGTTGCAAACTCTGCCCACTGGCAAAAAGTGGCTTTCGCGGAACGGCTTTACAGCCGAATTGACAGCGGCGTTGATGGCGGCAGGCGTGTCCCTGGCCGCCGCACAGTGGAAAGCCCTCGTCACCACGGTGGGCGAGCAGGACGACACGGCGGAAATCTGCTTGGACAGCAAAAAACGCCCTGATCCCTCCCCCGATTTGCGCGATACCGAGAACGTTCCGCTAAAGGAAGACATCACGGAGTATTTCAAACGGGAGGTACTGCCCCACGCGCCCGATGCCTGGATAGATCATGACAAAACGAAGATCGGGTACGAAATTCCATTTATGCGCCATTTTTATGTGTTCCAGCCGCCCAGAGCGCTTGAGGAAATTGACCACGATTTGAAGACGGTCACGAACGAGATACTAGAACTGCTGCGGGAGGTGACGCATGAAGCCTGAGAGCGCTTTTCCAAGTTATCCTGCGTACAAAGACAGCAGGGTTCAGTGGTTACGTGATGTACCGACGCATTGGGATATGCTTCCACTGCTTTCTTGCTTTCAACAGCGTGTGTGTCCCAACGCAGGAGGCAGAATTTCGAGAGTTTTGTCTCTAAGCTACGGAAAAATTATAGACAGAGATGTTGAATCAAACAACGGACTTTTGCCTGAGTCGTTTGACGGCTATAACATTGTTGAACCCGATGACATAGTTCTGCGGCTCACGGATTTGCAAAATGACCAGAGAAGTTTAAGAACGGGACAAGTTAAAGTACGGGGAATAATCACTTCTGCATATGTTACAGTTAAACCATGTCAAAAGGTCCATATTGTTTTTGCCACTTATTTGCTTCATGGACTCGACTTACTTAAGGTTTTTTACGCATTAGGCGGCGGTGTACGGCAGAGTATAAAATTTGGTGATCTCAGGCGTCTTCCAATAGCCTTGCCACCGTTTCCAGAACAACAAGCCATCGCCGCCTTCCTTGACCGCGAAACCGCCAAAACTGACATGCTCATCGAGAAACAGGAACATCTCGTAAGCCTTCTCACCGAAAAGCGGCAGGAAGTCATCAGCCGTGCCGTGACGAAGGGGCTTGATCCAAACGTTCCGATGAAGGACA
This sequence comes from Chthonomonadaceae bacterium, assembly GCA_965277875.1. Lineage (GTDB taxonomy): Bacteria > Armatimonadota > Chthonomonadetes > Chthonomonadales > Chthonomonadaceae > CAWFQB01. The sequence goes on from CBDIDV010000002.1 coordinate 6,038,210, forward strand.
GTGGGATTGAGTGGATCGGGAAAGTTCCACAGCATTGGGACGTCGGCAAGATCATGCACTGGTTCGGAACTATGAGTGGTTCTACTCCCGATACAACACAGCAAACGCTCTATTACCATGTTGATGGATTCCCGTGGATTCGAACGACTGATCTAAACAATGACTATTTATCCACATACGAGGTTGGTATTACGGAAGCGGCGCTAAGAAACAGCGCTTGCACAATGTTGCCAGCCAACTCAGTGTTAATAGCCATGTACGGGGGCGACGGAACTATCGGAAAGAACTCCTTGCTCAGAATTTCTGCCTGTATAAATCAGGCTGTATGCGCGTTACTTCCGAGCAAGCATTTTCAACCAGAATTCGCATTTCGTTTTATCCAATTTTATCGCCCCCACTGGATGTATGGAGCGGAGAGTTCAAGAAAAGACCCGAATATCAGCCAATACCTGATACGCCACGCACCATTCCTTCGCCCACCCCTTTTTGAGCAAAAAGCAATTTCAGAATTCCTTGAGGGTGAAATATCGCGAATCAATACGCTTGTTCACAAAGCGCAGACTTCCATAGATCTATTGAGGGAGCGACGCTCGACTCTCATTTCAACGGCAGTGACTGGTAAGATAGACGTACGGGAGGCGGTGTGAGCAATGGGTATCGCCAACGAAATCGAATTTGAAAAAGACATCTGCGCCCATCTTGCCGCAAACGGCTGGCTGTACTCGGCCAACGACACAGGGTACGACCGCGAAAAGGCGCTCTTTCCCGAAGACGCTCTGGCGTGGGTACAGGAGATGCAGCCCGATGCATGGCAGAAGTTTCAAGCCTTCCACAGCGCCAAAGCCGAATGGGAGTTCATCAACCGCCTGAGGAACACGCTGGCAACAGAGGGAACGTTGCGTGCCCTGCGTAATGGTTTCAAGGCCACAGGCGCGGGTGCGTCAGGGTTCCAGATGGTGCATTTCAAACCTTCATTCGGCTTTAACCAGGACATCGCGGACAAATACAATAAAGTGCGCCTGCGCGTGATGCGTCAGGTGCATTATTCCGCCAGCAATCAAAAAAGCCTTGATCTCGTGCTTTTCGTTAACGGCATCCCTGTCGCGACCCTCGAACTGAAAACTGATTTCACGCAGGCTGTCCAGGACGCCAAACAGCAATACAAGCACGACCGTTTTCCAAAAGATGCTGTCACGGGCAAAGAGGAACCGCTGCTGACCTTCAAGCGGGGCGCGCTGGTGCATTTCGCCGTCTCCACAGAAGAGGTCTGGATGACCACGCGGCTGGAAGGCGTTGCCACGTATTTTCTCCCCTTCAACAAAGGCAATGACGGCAGCAAGGGCAATCCGCCGAATCCCCAGGGATACCCTACCGCCTACTTCTGGGAGGATATTTTGCAACGGGACAGTTGGCTGCGCATCCTCGGCTCCTTCCTTCAGGTCGAAACCAAGCCTGCCACCGCCGCCAATGGAACGAAATACCGTAAGGAAAGCATGATCTTTCCCCGTTACCACCAACTCAATGCCGTGACGAAACTCGTCGAGGCGGCGCGTACCGAAGGCACAGGCCATACCTATCTGTTTCAGCACTCGGCGGGGTCAGGCAAATCCAACACCATCGGCTGGTGCGCCCACCAACTCTCCACTCTCCACGATGCGAACGACAACAAGGTTTTCGACAGCGTGATTGTGCTGACCGACCGCACCGTTCTGGACGCCCAACTCAAAGAGACGATCAGCCAGTTTCAGTCCACCCCTGGCGTGGTTGCCACAATTGATGCGGGACAGGGAGCAAAGTCAGGGCATCTCGCGACTGCGCTGCAAAAGGGCGCGATGATTATTGTCGTGACGATCCAGACTTTTCCTTTCGTCATGAATGAAATTAGGCAAAGCGCGGGATTGGCCGATAAGAAGTTTGCGGTGATTATTGATGAGGCCCACTCGTCGCAGAGCGGATCGGCGGCCCGACACCTGCGCGGCGTACTCAGTTCCGAGGGAAAGGCCGAGGACGACGAAGAGATCACCACGGAAGACATGCTGCTCGCGGAAGCCGCGTCCCGTAAACTCCCCACGAACGCCAGTTTCCTCGCCTTCACGGCCACGCCCAAAAGCAAGACCCTGGAAGTGTTCGGACGGCCTGCTGATCCTTCCCTGCCCGCCAGCAAGACAAACCTTCCAGAGCCTTTCGATTTGTACACCATGCGGCAGGCCATCGAGGAGGGCTTCATCCTCGACGTGCTGCAAAACTACATGCCCTATCGCGTCGCCTACAAACTCGCCCATGACGGCAAGGACTGGGACGACAAAATTGTGGACAAGCCAGACGGCATGAAGGCGCTTGCCAGGTGGGTGCGTCTGCACCCCTACAACATCGCGCAGAAAGTCGAAGTCATCGTCGAGCATTTCCGCAACACAGTCGCCCACCGCCTCGGCGGCAAAGCCAAAGCAATGGTGGTGACAGGATCACGGCAGGAGGCCGTACGCTACAAACTCGCGATGGATAAGTATATCGCTGCTAGGGGGGACACCAATCTTGCCACACTGGTCGCCTTTTCGGGCGATGTCACGGATACCGATTCAGGTCCCAACAAGTTCAACGAAACCACGATGAACACGAAACTGAAGGGGCAGGGTATTCGCGAGGCGTTCGCCACTGATGAATATCAAATCCTCATCGTCGCCAACAAATTCCAGACGGGTTTCGATCAGCCCCTGCTGGTGGCGATGTACGTGGACAAACGCCTGGACGGGATAACCGCCGTGCAGACCCTATCCCGCTTGAATCGCACCTATCCTGGCAAGGACGCAACCTTTGTCCTGGACTTTGTCAACGATGCCGAAACCATGCGCCTGGCATTTTCGCCTTATTACGAAACCACCGAGCTGCTTGCCACAACCGATCCCAACCTGATTTACAATCTACAGACCAAACTTTCCCAGGAACAGATTTATACGGATCAGGAAGCGCGCAACGTCGCGGAGATATTCCTGAAATACAATCAGGGCGGCGACAAGCAGTCGCAGAAAGAATTGATCGCCGCGTTGAGCGCGCCCGTTGACCGCTTCAAAAAGCAGTGGACGCAGGCGGAACAGGATAAAGACAAGGAAGCCCTCGACCGACTGACAATTTTCCACAAGAATCTCGGCTCCTTTTGCCGACTGTACGATTTCCTGTCGCAGATCGTGAGTTACGAAGATACTACGCTGGAAACAGACTATATTTTCTTCAAGCACCTGGAGCCTCTGGTTCGCCCCGATACCATACGGCAGCAGATAGACCTTTCGGGGGTTCTGCTCACCCACCACAAGATCAACGCAGGCACATCGGTACCCGTCTCGCTCAGCACGGCAGTCGCAGAAGAAAAGCAGTTGTCCCCTATAACGGCGTTAGGAACTCAGGCAGCGCGCGATCCCGAAAAGGTCAAACTGACCGCGCTGATCCAGCAGTTGAACGACCTCTTCGACGATGGAACGCTCACCGAAGCAGACAAGGTCGGCATGTTTCAGCACGTCGCGGGTAAGATGATGGAAAACGCGGAGATCAACAAGCAGGCCAAAGCCAATACCAAAAGTCAGTTCATGCACAGTCCCACCATTGGCAATGTTTTGATCGACGCGCTTGTCGCCGCGATGGACAGTTACCAAGCTATGGGCAAAAAAGTGTTTCAAGACAAGGCGGCGATGGACAGGTTCCAGGCCATGCTGGTGGATTATGTTTATGACCAGGTTAACGCCACTTAAGTATCGGTGCAAAAGAAATGTGGTATTGCGATTTTTGGTAAATCACGAACTAAAATACGTGTTTTCTCTTGTCTAAGCCTACAAAACGGCATGAGAGCACTTTTTGCTATTGAACATCAGGCGGGACGCTAGGTTCTCCCGTGTTGCTTTTAGCGGATCGTGGTGGCGGAGGAGTATCTCTTTTCAATTGATTACCAGCCTCAGATGTCTCTGGTAGATCAAGGTCATCGAGTAGCAAAATATCAGTGGTCACTTGAAAGAGCCGTGCTGTTTTAACTACAAAGTCGACGCTCGGTAGTTTGTCGCCACCCTCAACATCGCTGACGTATCCACGGGTGGCGTACCCCAACAACTCTGCTAATTGCTGCAGCGTGTATCCATCACGCGCCCGCAGCACTCGCAACTTTGCCCCAAATCTCATAACCTCACCTCTTAATTTTTGTCTGCCACTTGACAAATTCTGTACCAGAGTGATATTATGTACTCCATTGGAGTACATAATCCCTTCTTTTAGTATTTTTGAGGCGAAGTATATTGCAGAGGTGAGTGTTCGCAAGCCACTAGCATATGCCTGCTAAGTTTAGTTTTTGTAAGGCAATAACCTTCAACGTTTCGTCGGAGATACCGCCATGTCTAATCTCGTCCAGCTAACGCCCTCAAACGTGAGAGAGCTGTCTTGTGTCAAACGATTCAAAACATTGCGAATAGACAAAAACTGGCCGCGCCGAACAAGCAACCGTAGTGCCCAGTTCGCGAGCGGTTGGCACAAAGTCATGATGCATGTGTTTGATCCACGCGCGGGCGCTGGACCGCACTTGGAAGATTTGAGTGCTGAAATTCGTGACGCCTTCGCTGTGGTCAGTTACGCCAGCAAAATCGAAAGGCAGGAAGCGTGGGAACGTTGTGAGCGGATGGTGCTCGGCTATGTCGAGTGGGAAAGAGATGACCCTTCGACGACCATCGCCACCGAAAAACAGGGTAAATTTGCCTTCTTCCATGCAGGCGAACCCTTGTACGAGGTCTTTGGCCGCTTGGACAGAATTTTGGTACGCGACGATCAGCCAGACGTTTTAGTGGTGCGCGATGCGAAACTGTTCAGCCGCGAGTGCGATCTCTTCGAGGGATTTTTGACCCTTTTAACCTTGAAGTGCATGTACCCAGCATACAAAAGATACGTTCTTGAGATCGACACGATCTCGGAAGACGCAGAGGTTCGCCGTGAAATCATCACCAGCGCAGACGTTAAAGGGATCCACAAATTGGTTTGGAAGCGCTTGCAGCGTGTGCTCAACAGTGACGCCTATGACGCCGAGCCTGGAGATGGATGTAAATTTTGTCCGCTTCAGCCAACATGTCAGCCTGCAATCGAAATTGAGGTTGACGCCTCCACATTTGATTTCTGAGGCCGAGGCTCCAACCAACAAAGGCCGTGCACACGCGTATGCACGGCCTTTGTTGGTCAAAATCTTCGACTAATAACCTCTGGCGAAAAACTTATCATGCAACCAAACGCTCTCACTGTATGTCAGTGTGTTGGTACAAGCAAAGGACTGATGATTGGAGAAGATCAGCGATGGCAACAATTGACGACATAGTTCTACTGGATCAGCATAACTGGTTCAATACTACCTTCCAAACGAATGGTAGCGGAAAGGTAGGAGTGCCGAAACGGGAAGTTGTTCTATCTGGGCAGGCGAGTGTTGCGCTTGATCGAAGGAACGAAATAGTGGTAGACCTTGAGATCCAAGAGGTATCGCAAGAGAACTTCAGCATGCTCGAACTAGCAATCGAAATCCGTCAGTTTGATGCGATTGAAGTAAAAACTGCGGATGGCATCTTTACCGCATTGAAATCTGGGTACTCAGGCGTAAACATCAGCACAGAAAAAGATGCCCGATTGAAGTTGTCACCATCAGTTTCAGAATATGCTATTTCAGATGGCAAGCCGCACTACTGGGTACTGCCTCTATCAAACTTTGTTTGTGATTTTCTTCAACGGGGCGAGATTGTTGGTCAACATCCTTTGCGGCTCGATGCCGAATCGCGTGTTGTTGAGTTCCTTTGGCAAGGGATGCCCTCATTTATCGAACCGTTACTGGATTATGATCAGAGAGAAAAACTGCTTGAGAGTAGTGAAACCCAGTATCTGCTTACTGCGGTAATGGTGGGAGAAATAGGGGACAATCCTACGAATACAGACGCCGTTGAAACATGGTTTCCTTCCACCCTGTTGCGAGTGCTCAGCTTTGCCACAGGACACGAAGTGGCTGCACCCTGGATTGAGTTTCGTGACACGGCAGGCAATCTCGTTAAGCGCATCCATCGCAACATGGGATCACCTGATTTCATCAGCGGGCGTCGTATTATCGAGGAGCATCTGCATCCGCTAGGCGCGGTGTGGGCTGCCGCTGAGAACAAAACCGCACTTACAGTGAAACCTACTCAGTACCATCTGAGCAAGTTGCTCGAAGCGGTACAAAGTACGCCATTTTGCCAGACGAGTACCTTCTTTGTCTTACTTCATCAAGCGTTGAAGGCTGGAGCAAGCGGTCAAAAGCTGGACGACAGACTAATTCACCTGTTCAGAGCGTTTGATCGTTTATGCAAAGATGGTGGCTTTCGTCAGATCAATCTGCGCGACAACTTGGCTGCCGCAAATCAAACAGCGGTGCTGCGTATACTGGACAACGCCAGAACTGAAATCCGCGTATTAGCGTCGCGGTCGCGTGATCTGGGCGACACTGGATCGGAGAACATCCTCGACATTATAGCGCAGAAAGCAAGTTCAGCGGATCGGAAAGACAACAACTTTGGTATTTCGATGTCATTGTTACTGCAAAGTCATGGTTTCCATGACGAGGCGGTGATGAACACGCACCTCGCCGCAAGTCCGATTGGAGATGTGACTACCTGGGTAAGACTGCTCAACATCTATCGGAATGTCGCCATTCATGACGGCTATTTCGATACGAGCGATCCTATGTTCTCACAGAAGTACCTGTACAGCATGAACGTGCATCTCCAAGACCTGCTGGCGCGTATGTTGTTGACACTCTGCAAGTACGATGGGCCATATCATCCTATCCCTAAAATCTGGGCAGGTTCTCAAGATTACATTAACCGAATTCAGCCTGATACACCTGCCATCGAGTTGGGGTACAATTGATACGCTGCACCGTCAAATCGTTGCGTCAAGTTGATGCGTTGGTATGTCAGCAGTTTGCTTTTCGTTGAACGCACCTTGTTCGCTAAATTTACGAATAGACGCGCGATCTTCAAGTGTAAAGCGGTTAATGAATGGAGACCCTTCCATACCCTCTTTTCAGTAGAGTCCGAAAAAAGATGCTAAATGATTAACACAAGTATCGCTGACTACAACTTACCGATGTAGACCAAGATACAAGAGGCATATGAATAAGGTACGGCAACGTCTACATTTGATTGCGTCCGATATTTTAATGGTAAAACAAGAAAAGAAGCAGGCGATAATCAGTGGTTGATGCCTTTGATGAGGACAAGAATTGCGCGAGCCTCTACACCAGAGGCTCATTTCTTTTCCCATAGACCTTTGATCATTTCGGGGCATATACACAATAATGGCAACACGTATGCTAGCTTCAACGCACAAATGGTTCTCGACGGATGTGGATACACGGGGGGTTGGCCGCGCGCGCATCGAAAGTGCTAACGTGGACATTCATGGCTCTGCTGTGATCAGCACTGATAAACGGGGATCCGTCACGGTCAAGCTTAAACGAGAGCGAGTGACGCCCAACTCCGTAGATCTTATGGACATTGTGGGCGATGTACCCGCCTCTGATGGGATCAAAGTGAACACGCCTGATGGCCGCTTCATTGCGTCGCAGGTATACCCCCTGGGTGGCTCTTCCTTCAAGACCCTAAACGCGGAACTAATTGTTTCGAACAAACAACCTTTCTACTGGGTGCTTCCACTATCAAATCTTCTTGGTAATTTCTATCATCACTTTGAAGAGCATCGCGTTCATCCGCTTTGCCTTGACCCCACTTCAGGAACAATTCCGTTCACCTGGAACGGCAAGTTTGCTTATATCGAGCCTTTACCTGATTACAAGCTGCGCGCAGAATTGTTGCAGCACGGCGATGAACAAAACTTGGTAACCGCAGTCATGGTGGGAGAGATTGGTGAATGTTCTATTGACGTAGCGCAGGTAGCCTCTTGGTTTCCTGAGGTGTTCTTGTACCTGCTGGGGTTTGCTACTGGAAATGAGATTGGCTCTCCGTGGATTGAATTTCGGGATGAGAGGGGTCAATTAGTTAAAAGGGTGTATAGGCACTTAGGCACACCAGCTCTGACTGAAGGTCGTTACGTCATGGAAGATATTACAGAACTCAACATAACTGATCTCCTGACCGTTGTTCAAACCAACCAATTTTGTCAAAGCAATGTGTACAAAGTTTTGTTACATCTTGCGATGCAATCAGGGGCAAGCAAATCGACAGTTGATGACAGCCTAAGTTATCTGTTCCGCGCGTTTGACCGTTTATGCCAAGAGTATAATTTCAAAACAGTTTTTTTACGTGCGGCGCTCGCGGATCCAATGAAAATCTGCGCCCTTGAAGTATTGAACAAAGCTGTCGAAGATATTCATACTATTGCGGCGCATGCGGGAATGACAGGCGACATCAATGCCCAAAAAGCCTTGGAGCGAATTGCTGGTAGAGTCAAAGCAGCGGATCAGACGGATCGAGATTTCGGGACTGCTGTGTGTATGTTGGCACAACGGTTCGGTTTTCAAGATGAGGCAGCGATGGATGCACACCTTGCAGCAAATCCTTTGTCGGCGCGGATGACTACTTGGCGGAGTATGCTTTCGGAGTACCGAAACGTCAACACACATGAGGCGTTTCACGATACCAGCCAGCCTGCTCATGCCTTAGATAAACTCTATGGTACGAATTTGCACCTGCTGGATTTACTCACACGCATATTGCTAAGCGCGTCTGGTTACAGCGGCCTTTATCATCCTATCGCAGCTACCTTACGTGGAACGCAGAAGCCGCTTGACTGGGTTAAAGCGGACACACCACCAGGAGAGTTAGGCTATAACAATCTGCTGTAAAAACACATAGTTACAGGCATTGCAGTCAATAAATAAAATCAGCATGCTTATCAGAGAGGTGTGCATTGTCACTTTAGTGCCTGAGCAATCCCTGGGTCATTGCTCAGGCTAGTGCGGATTTTTCGTGCCTCTGCTTCATCAGTGATTATCTTCTTCTCCTGCAATACTTTGATTACTCCATCCAGCACCTTATCGCGTCTGCTCGCTACACGTACTTTGTCTATATGAGTGCGCAATGTCTCGGCATCAATTTCCTGCCACTCAGAGCCGATATTGCTTCTAGCGAGTTTGATTTGCGCGTCATCATAAAACTTACAGTGGCTGTCAAGTATGTCAGATATTTGCTTTCTGAAATCATTTATAGTAGCATGTTCAGGAACCCAATCCTCAGTGCCGATCCTAGAGTACATGTTGCCAATTAGCCATCCCAGTTTTGCAGTGAATGGTTCAGCAAGAGAGAAGAGACGCGCTCCTAAGCATAGATTGTAGTGTTCACGCGCGCGTAGCGATATAGCCAAACGCAAGAAAGCACAAGATCTGTCGGGAAATTTCAATACAACGTCGTCGTGGAGATAGAAGTAGTCTGGCTCGTTGTTGTTGAACAGGCGATGAAGGAACCGCTCTAATTGTTCACGATTTTTCATGCTGCATATATTTGCATGATGCAAGAAGGGGTCTTGGTACTCTTCTACCTCATATCCCAGCAACAAACTCAGAGGCCGAATTCCAGCGAGGGTAATGTAGCGGCTTTTACAAGGTTTACCATCGCGCCTCACCAAATCACAAGTCTGGGTTAAGACCAAGAAATGAGTATAATCAGGCTGTGTATAATGGGGATGTACTTCCTTCAACAGAGAAACTAATTCCTCTGTTCTAGAAAGAACATCCCCCTGAACTAGATCAGCAGACGTTTTCGAGGTGTAGGTGAAGTGATAGTCAAGCGTATGTCCTTGTTCCTGATCATCTTGTGGCATCGGCTGCTCTTACATTATGTACTTATTTGCTAAAAGTGGACGTGCTGCGCTCTGGGCCACGGTTAGCAATCAGGTTTTTACGGCGCTCGGCTTCCTTTTGGGCATCGTAAGGTACAGATACCTCCGTCACGTTGGCCCCGCGAACAACAACCGTTTTATCCAGCGACGAGGCCGCGACGACCGAAAAGGTGTTGGCATGTCCAGAAACAAACGTGTGAGACACGTTCGCGGCCTGGAAAGACCCACCCGTATATTTTGTAGAGTTCGTTCTCGAACCGTTGGTTGTCATGTCTCTTCCTCCGTGTCAAGGGTTAGGTGATATACATCGTCTAAAAGCTTCAAGGCTATATCTCTACTACGCAAAACTTGTCCGCGTAGTTTTTCTATAGCGACTTCTGTAGATGGTGCATCGCTATGAAAATTCAACAGAATATCAGTTCCGCCATCATGAAAGGAACATGTCAGATTCATGACACGATCCTCGACTTGGAAAGCGCGCTGTATATCAGTACGAACAATTTCGTAGCCTACTTCGCTCAATGCGTTTTGATCGGATGTTTTAAACAACGCGAGCACATCGGGAGGTGCATCGGCAACGCTAAAGCCAAAGTTTATGCCAACTCCTGCAATAGGAGTGTGTGACAACAACTCAAGTGCACGTGTCGCAACTTCTTCCATGCGCTGCAATGTTGCGTCCGATGTATCCTTTGCTGCAAGCTGCAAATTGTTGTTTGTCGGCATTAGCAAGACGGAAGGTGAAGTAAAACGCAAGCTGGGGTCGGCGTTGATAACTCCAAACTCCAAAGTAATGTTTTGTTCATGTAGCAGTGTTTGAGCTACCCATTGGGGCGTAAAGACACGAGGGTTCCAATACCCAACGATAACGACAGTCCATGCTTCGAGTTTGGGGTACATATATGTCTCACGGTGAGTGGAAAATCAAATGCTGAATGTATATTCCATAGAACCAATAAACATTCCTCTGCGATAGACTTCAAGCTTGGCTTGTATTGTGGTATACATCGTATTATTTCCACAAGTAGACAAATAGTTAAGAATAGATGATTTTGAAAATCTCATGCTCCATTCGTCACTGTGCCTCTTTTTTGCACTTCCATGCCTGACGCCCGTTATCCGCCTTTCCTTATTGTACATCTCATTGTACTGCATCGGCCCAAGTCTGCATTTACTCTCTAGAGACTTCGTTGCGGTTACGATCTTCCATGATCTTCTTCCAGCGCTCTTCCACGCCTTCTGCTAACGAGAACAACCACATACGCACATTGGTTGGGTAGCTGGGCTTTCGCGCCGCATCTTGTAGTTCCTCCGCCGTTGAGTCGTCCCCTACATTACGCAATGCTTGTCCGAAAGCCCATACGGGAAGTATGGCGTCACCCATAATACCAAGTGTCTTTTCGAGGTAGCATGCTGAGTGCGCGCGATTAACACGGTCTTTATCAGCTACTCTGGCTTTGATTCTCACGCTTGCTTCGGGATCATGTGATGTACGCCAGTAGAGCGTTCTGTATGCTTCTTCGTCTGGAAGCCAACTGACAATTTCCGCTGCATATTGTCTGAGTTGCGGATTTTCTTCTTCCAGCAGGTCCAAACAACTTTGTTGGAGCTTCTGAGCGTCGATTTCACCAAGAGCACGAGCGACCAATCGCCGCACTGTATAAACTCCATCAGTCAACATTTCGGTCAACGTTGTTATGGCTTGTGCGCGCGCGTTTGTATTCATTCCTGCTTGGTGCAAACAAGAAGCCAACGCCTCGCGAGCGGGCCAGTACCAATCTCTGCACTCCGTGTAGGTAAACTCGCTCGCTATTCGCTGAGGGTTCATACGCGTCAGAGCCTCTAGTACATCTATCTCGTATTTACGCGGATCGTCCACTCTGTGTGCTCTGGTTGCTACTGCGTCCTCAATTATAAGTGCGTCAGGTGCTTCTTGTTCGCCTAAAAAATCGAGAATGTCAGTAGGAGCACGATACGAATGATCAGAGGATATGGCTTCAGCGATCGCCGATGAAAAATTTTCAGGGTCAGCATGATAGAGTAAAGTAAGAATAAATGCCGAACGACGCATTGATGCTTGCGATAACGTCCAGTGGCCGTCTTGCTGAACCAGTCCCGCGGAGAGCATCAACTCAGGCTTATCGGCTAGGAAGCCGCGTCTGGCAAGGGTTTCACATACGCGTTCATGGTCAAGGTTCTTATTCTTTGCTAAAGAAGCGACAAAATCAGCCGCACTCCGATCTATGTCCAGGAAGCCGATGGCCGAGATCAAATAGTTGAGCGCAGAATTTGTAATTTCATCATTGCTGTACGCCCAATGCTTTGCCTGTAATAATAGTTCATCCTTGTACAAAGAAGCCTGCTCAGGACTGAAGGAAGCGTAGAGTTCTAATGCCGCCGCACAAGCCAACCTTGTAATCGGACGCTCATTATCGTCAAGTAAATGCTGCACCAGCGTCGAGCAGTCCCCTAGATCATAACAAACATAGGCGAGGGAGTCACGCACAGCCATAGGAGGGAAACGGTCCATTGCAATGCAGTTTCCCAAGAGGATTGTGGCCGCGTCGGAAGAACCATAACAACCTAGAGCTTCCAAGGCTTCAATACCAAGTCCAACTTCCGTATTGGGGTCGCTGACAAGGTCGCGGAGGGTAGGCAGAGCGGTAACAGCGCGAGTGTAACCCGCAAATTTACACAACTCTCTTTTGGTAAAGCGGTTAGTTTCGGCAAAGGCGGCGGGAAACCAACTAAGCGCGTTTTGCAAGTTCAGGCGCAGGGCTATGTCCCAACTCATAGCCTTGACTTTTGTTGGCATCGACTGCCATTTGCCTTCATTTCTTGTATCGCCGCAGGCGTCATCCCGAATTGCTTCAACAATGCTGGCGTTTGCTCGCAAATTCGTTGATAACAAACTTTCGACCTGTTTTGGACAAGGCAGTGCGCCGATACGGTTGTAGATATACCAATTAGGCGTATCATCTGCGTGTTTTTCAACGTCGCCAGTGGTCAAAATTAGAAGTTTGAGGTAGGTCTCAACCACCTGTGTGCTGTTAAATTGCGTAGACACATCCGCCCAAAACGTTAGTGCCGTCGTCACATGCTCGTTAATGGTGGCAACGAGTATAGCCCAAGTATCATCTGAGAATTCGGGGTGGCGAAATGCAATATTGGCAAGAGCGTGCGCTACTTCTTCCACAATGCCTCTATTGGCGATATACATCTTCAAACAGGCTGCTAGTTGCGGCAAAAAAGTAGGAGATGCAATCATACCTACCGCTTTTAGCGCAGGAATGCCAGGCTTTTCAGTGTTGGTGAGATATGACAATAAACATTGTGTAAGAGCTTCCTCATCCTCATATGCAAGCCAGGCGAGCGCGCAAAAAGCTGCTTCTTGTAGATCAGGTGACTCTATCGATGGCGAGTTCAAACCTACAATCTTCTCCAGTTGCCTGACTGCAGACTCATCGCGACTTCCAATGCTTTGTAGCATCCAGATGGCGGCCAGGCGTTTTTGCAGATCAGTGTCGGTAGTAAGCGTGTTTACGAATGCATCAATCCAGTTTTTCTTGACCTCGCGCTCCTCAAATGGCGAGCGGTAAAGCCACGTCAGCACTTCTCGCTGCGCCCGAAAACGATCTTTCTCAGACGGCGCAAAGCACAACTCCAGCGCCCAATCCGTTGAAAGTGGGTACTTCAGTTCAGCTAAGCGGTCAAATCCCTTACTCAGCAAACGCACTCGTGTGTCGTCTTCGTATTCCGCGAGGTGGTCAAACACGTTTAATACCTCACTCGCCTCGCGCGCGCCTGCGACTTTGGAAACGATTTCCTCTTGTTCTATCATGTTTCTGAACCTTGAAGGTAGCTGAACGTCGAGTCGTCGGCCAAGCGATCAGTGACGAACGAGTGACGCCAGTACCACTCTTTGCCTGCCGCGATGATCAGACCTCCTGTTGCAGCTTCCTTATAAAGCCCGTCGGCCCCAACTTGGATCTGTCTATCATCTTGCATAATAATATTTTTCCATAGAGCATACGTATACCGATCAGCCCCTCTGGTTTGAGAAGCAATATCTTTGTATGCTTCGGCGTGCCAACCTAGATCGAAATGTGCCTCTGATGGACGAGAGTGTCGCTGTAAATACTTTTCAAAAAATTTCGAGAGAAATATACTTGCCACTTTTTGAATGGCTGCTGTTCTCCCCTCCAAAAACTCGCGCGCGCCTTCTGGATCGTTTTGTAACGACGCAAAGGCTCCAAACATACGTGGGTGGCGGAGACTATCGAGTATGTCAGGATCAGCGGGAGACGAACGAAGCACGTTCGTGGAGAAGGATTTAGCGCTTTGAATTGTCCCCTCGAACATATCACTCAAGATATCACCAAATACATTGGTTGCTGCTGTACGCACCTCCTCTGCAGTAAACGGTTCAACCTGTTCAAATTCATAGGCGCGACTTGAATTCCATGACCCTGTAGCGCCACCAGGGAATACCTGACGTACCAACCTCTCGGCAGATTCAGAACGGCTTGTAATAAGAAGGCGTACGCCTTCATCCTGCTGGGTCATATCGTAGAGGTAGCGAATGAATGATGCGTCAGGTAAGTCTTCATCAAGACCATCAACACAAATTAGCAGGATTGTAGGAGCCTTCGGGTTGGCCGCACGCAGCCGCAACTCAATGCCTTTCAAAGATGCCTCAGATCGTTCTGCCCATCCGCCGATTGTTCTTTCCAGCCACTCGGATCGGAGCATTTTAGATTGTGTTAAAACAGGAAAACCTTCGAAGTGTGCAAATGTATCGGCGTGCGCAGCACTATCACCCGCAAGGGCCGTCAGCATCTCAGTCTTCCCACAACCCCCATCCCCCGTCAGGAACACCACTTTGTGCTGTTGAATTTTGCTGATAATGCTGCTAATGTCGCGACCTAAAAGCCACGAGGCGCCTGCCTGCTGCTCCTTCTTCCAATTGTCCCAAGCTTCCTTGCACTTACCACCGATGCCTTCGGGAGTTAGTGGCTTTGCATTAGAGGACCCCGTAAGAGCTTTGAGAAAGCGGGTGATACTGATACTTGTTCCCGCTATAGACTTTTTCCAAACATCCATCAACAAGTTGTCTGTTGCGGCATCCAATTCAGACATGTCCGCTCCGTGGGACAGCGCAAACTCTTCAATCTTTTTTTCAAATGCGTGAGCCGATACGTCGCGAACGTAAAGACGAGATAAAACATAAAGAGTGGCATTTACAGCCTCTGTTAATCTTTTCTGTTTTCCACTTGTGGCTTCTATATTTTCAAACTCTGCCTGGATTTCACTTGATATAACCTCTTCGAGCGTTGGCCCATTTACTTTAGAAAGCAAATGACGTATTTCGTTTAGATCAACAGACTTGGCGGCCAGCTCTGTGGCACTTATACCACAAGTATCCTGACAGTTTTGTGCCCATTGCCTAATGATCTTGGCTTCGCCTACAAGACTGCGATTGGTAATCAAGATACAACCGTTGATCGCCTCCCTCTGTACACCAGCCTTCTCTGCTTTGAGCAAGCTTACTCGGAAGCTGTTGATAATTTCCCACATGTCAGCTTTATCAATAGTAGTGCCTGGGTATGTTCCAGTATGCTTAAACTGTATTAGGCACTTGGTTTCTCCAGAAGCAATCACTAAGTCTTGTCCCAAGCATTCAGGTAAAAAGAGTGTATCATGATCAACATTGATGGTCGCAAGAAGTGATGTAGGATCGGCCTCGTGCTGAGACGTGAGGGTCATAATACCTAGAGTACCCAGCATTTGGTAATAAAACCCCACCAAGGCGCGCCACCCACCTTTATCCGCATTGTCCAACATAATTATTTGCCTTGTTCAGAGATGTACGTTATCTTAGCAGAAATAATGTGGAAAGCGTGTGCGTGTCACCTCTCTGTTTGCCAGTATACGAAGATTTGTGTTGACTTTTGATCGAGCGGATTGTTGTATTTTTTACAAATATATGTTATAATGTGGGTTATAGTCCGAAATTTCACGTTGGCGGCAAAGATCGTGCCTGATGCGATTTTGACAATGGAGACGATCTCATGCAAGTATCAGATACGATGAATCATGTGCGCGGGATCGTGATCTGGAAAAATCGAGCGTGGGAACTAGCGACTTGCGCGCCGTTGCTTGTGTTCAACATGCAGGAGTGGGCGCGAACGCTCAGAGCCGACGATCAGGATACTGTGAAGGATTGTCTTGCCGCGGGTGAAGACACGTCTATTTTCCAGGCCGCCGTGGCGCAGATGGACCGCTGGATTGCGGGTGAAAAAGGATTGGTCACGTATTGCCCTGAATTCGCCATCCGTCAGACGATGTCGCCTGATGTGATTGGTGCGCGCGAATGGGACATATACATAAGTAAATTATTTGAGGACGGAACGGTGCGTGAGATCGTTGCGGGTGGATTGCCTCCAAGCGATCCGCAGTTTCTCTTATGCGCAGACGAACCGAACAAGTTTTTTTATGGGTTATGGACTATACGAGTTGCCATTCGGCACACAGGCAAGTTTGTGGATGGTCAGGTTGTAGACGCCACCAGACTTCAAGAGTTGTGGGACAAAGAATGGGCATTGATCTCTGAAATCTGAGCTTCCCTGTTTGTGGCCCTTTTCTATGTGGCGTTTGGGGCCTGTTTACTTCTACTTTTTGCAATTATATGTGTAGGCAATAGCCCGCATTTGGAGTGACACAGTGCCTATTTACAAAATCACACAACAGGCTTTTGTAGAATGCATAGTTGAAGCGGCAACGGAAGATGAGGCGGCAGCACTTGCACAGAAGGTCGCAATAGAGCGCGTGTGGGGAAGCCACTGCGCAGATTCTGCAGAACTCAACATAATCGGACATTTGTTGTTCGACGCGTATCACATTGAATCTACGCGTCGCGCGCCGCAAGTTGAAGAAGATCTAGGGATAGAAGCAAACCTAGCAACGGGGATGGCCGATCCCGTGAAGCCACAGTTTAGATATCGGCATACTAGTCAGTACCCGCCATCTGCTCCTCCGTAGCATACAAGATTTTGCTCGGAGTGGTCTGAAGTGTATTGGCAAGTATTTGTATTGTTTCCAATGTAGGGCTCTTCAGGCCGCGCTCAATCTCCGACAGATAGGAGCGATCAACACCCGCATCAAGCGCTAGTCTCTCCTGGCTCATATCCAGAGATTTGCGCTGCTGCCGTATGACGTGGCCGAACGCTTTCCCTATACGACTCTTCGCTTTCCCTGTAGTTGTCATTCGCCTAGTTTAAGGCGAAACGCTGTCCAGGTCTACGGGCTAAAGCCCACGAAGCGGACATCCGAGGACATACTCCATAGGATCAGAAGGGTTAACATGCGCCGTTATAGTCATTGCTCCACCGTGATTGGGCTTGCCGACACTGCCTGTTCCTCGTGCGGGAGAGGTGGCTAAAAGCGCCAGGCCAGAGTTGACGCAATACCAAACCCGACAAGCCGATCTTGCCATACCTTATTTCCCATCACCTCGGTTTCCGCCGTGCGAAAGTCGCGGCCCAACACCACGATTCTGACGCTACTACTGTTTCAGGCAAAAATATGAAAGGCTCATCAACTTGCCAGGTTTCTCTGATGAAGAACTTGAACAGATGTGTGGAGCGTATGCGCAGGGCGCTTCAGGCAGCTTGCTGATCGGAATGCGAGGTCAAGAACGTCTCCTCACGTTTTATCTTCCTGTCACCAGCACTGATGCCGTTAGACAACTCCGTGAACAGGCAAAGCGCCTGCACTCCTACGGCTGCGACGGCTGGCTATACGCGCGCGCGGTACTGCTGGAGAAGGAGGGGCAATCAGACGTCTTGGCTTTGTTGGCTGATGAAAGTTGCTTACGGCAGCAGGATGAACGAAGGCGTGAGCAGAAGTTGATAGTAGTCCAAAATCAAACTCAGCAGTGGTGCTGCACTGATTATAGTCTTCTTAACGATGATTTGAGCCAAGCGGTGGCGGAAGCTTTCACTACAACATAGATATATGCAAACAAAATTTATTGGGTAGACAGGTGGCTCTGTCTACCCAATAAATTTTGCGTCAAACTATTGATAGTATTCCTGGAGGCGAACTCTCTGGCATAAGGAAATGTGCAATGGATGCTGACGGCTCACAGGTATCGGGTATTTGCAAATATTTAGAGATGCCAGGCAGGATCTCATCATCAGTCAGATTGAGGGCTTTCACACCTAAGAGGTCGCGTCGTCCGACCAAAAAAGCTCGTGGTGAAGAAAACCAGGATAGACATGTCAATGTATCAGCTACATTAGGCACTGCCATCTGCCAACGTGGCTGTCCTTTGCCGTTCATGCGAACCTTGGATAGTTTGCCGACAATATATGTTCCCCATCGTGTCAAAACCACGACTCCACTCTGTGTGAGAACGATTGATTTTACAACGTGTTGTAAAATAGCGCGCAAGGCTGTCATAGATTGACCCTTTATAGCTTCTGGGGACAAATCCACCGTGTCTACAACAAGTGTTCTTGTTCGTCTTTCCAACTCTGCTAACTCGCGTTCAAGTGCTTCTCGTTCTACACGGCATTGGCGAATGACACTCTCTGTTAGCGATTGGTCTTCACGCGCGAGCATTTTCATGGCCTCACTTGTCGTGCGCTGAAGTATTTTTGCAATTTCTTGTTTGAGCACTATCGCTCGTTCCAAGTCATAGTCGCGTCCATCAACGGCTCGCCTGTTCTGTATTTCTGCCATCAGAACAGGGGCAAGTTGTGTCAATACCCATTCATCCATTAGAGACTCTGGGATATTGGGAATAATGCCGACGCACCTATTTCGACCTATGTTGTTCTTGGAACAACTGTAATATCTCACGTAGGATGAGTCACTACGTTTCTTAGCGGCACTAACAAACAACCGTCTCCCGCAAAGACCACATGCAGATAATCCCGTCAGCAGATGAGGTGGATGGGTGCTTCCATACCTTTTATCGGTCTTTGTGCAAGATTGCAGCTTTTCCTGCACCAGTTCCCACAATGTCAGTGGAACAACGGTTTCCATTCTCCCGCTACCATCTGCAGATGGCACTGTAAACGCGGGGCAATCATAAACGTTTTTCTTGTGACGCGCTCGTCCAACGTAACATAATCGCTTCAACGTATTCGTAATGTCGTTTGCTCCTATTGTTGATTTCGCTGCCCCTAACTCTCGGTGTTTAAAGCGCGGCCATTGCACTCCCTCGTCATTGAGAATTTTGGCTATCCCATATTCCGTTAGGGGGCCGCTACCATTTTCCCCGAATACATACATGCGAAAAACTCGTATAACCAGTTCTATTTCGCAAGTTATAACGATTAATATTCCGTCTCCTTTACCAGAGCGACGGAAACCTAAACACTCAGGGTTAATTATGTATTTACCCTTGCTAACTTTCCAAATTTTGTCACGCGTGACGTCTTCACTTATTTTAGCACTGTACTCTCGATTGCGGACTGCGTCACTCGATGCGTTGGTGAATCCTGTTGACGTTTCAATATGATAATCGTGGCGACTGGCAATTAGGCTAACTTCATGCTTCACCATGATCTTGAGCAAGGCGTCTGCCACACCGCTATCCCTGTACAAACGGTCAGTACGCCAGACAACGAGAGACGCGAATTCTCCGTTTTTCATGTCCGCAACAACACGCCCAAGCTCGGCCCGCAATGGTCCAGGTGTCTCCTTCCGTAATGGTTCGGGCATCTCGCTTACGCTCCACCACCAATGCCCTTTACTACCTTCTGGCTCACTATAGATGTGTTGTGGCAACACATCTAACCCTAAGTCTTGACAAACCGCCTTGCATTCGTTGATTTGTTCTTCGATGCTTTTCGACTTGCCTTCGTCATTGCTCCTCCGCACATAAATTGCGGCGTTCTTCTGCGCACCGTTCGTTAATCCACCAATCGCGATAGGGTCTACCATAATACATTGCCTCCAACATGTTTGCTATGACTTGCTAGTAACTCATATTACCCCAGTGCAATATGAGTTAGTAACAAGCGGTTTGGGTGTAGCAAATGTCTGCCTGGGCCGTTAATTTCCAGTTCAGAATTGCTTTCAAATCTGTCATAGTGACTTTTGGAGGGAAAACGCGACAATTTTGAAAAATAGTAAAATATTTTTCGTTTGTGGAGAGTAGAAGTTAAAATAGCAGTATCTAAATTGAGAGAAGAAGGGCATACCGCCTGTTGTCTAGCCTGTAGACTACCAACAATTCAGTAGAGAGTGATGTTATGTGGTGGAATTGTATTTTCAGCGCAATAGCATGGGGGCTTGTACGCTAAGAAAGCTTCCGCCCATTGCGCTCCGCTTCTCTTTTCTTCCGTTCTTCCCTCTTGTTGCACGGCAGCAAAAAAATAGTCTATCGCAGGAGAAACACTTATGTCTCGCGCTAATGGCCTCACCCGTCAGGAAATACTTACCGCCATTAAGTGCCACGGCAGCCTGACCGCAGAAACAATTGCCCAGCAGCTTCATATCTCGCCCGTCGCTGTGCGCCAGCATCTCAGTGCGCTGGCAGCGGAAGGCAGTGTAACGATCCAGATTGTGCGGCGCGGCCTGGGACGTCCCGCGCACTACTACCGACTGACAGAGGCAGGGGATGAACAGTTTACACGCCGCTATATGCACATGGCAGTAAGCCTGATCGAGGAACTGAGCGCATGGCAGGGTGAGGACGCGGTGCATGCGCTGCTTGCCCTCAAGCACGAGCGCGAACTGCCCGTTCTGCGCGAGCGGTTGGCTGGCTTGGAAGGCGCCGCCTGCTTGGAGGAGTGGCCCGCATCCAGAGCGAGAGCGGTTACATGGCGCACAGTAGGAAAGGCGAAGAGGCAGGCGAGTATCTGCTCGTCCAGCACAACTGCGCGGTGTGCAGTCTGGCGCGCCGCTTTCCCCAGGTTTGCTGCCACAGCGAGATGCTGATGCTGCGCAAACTGCTCCCAAGTATGACAGTAGAGCGTGAGCAGCACATTATCAATGGCGACCATGTCTGCTCCTACCGTATACGCACGGCAGGAGCAGAACTGATGTAGTATGGTGGCCCACGATGTCAAGAACAGTAAAATGGGCAAATCCAAGTTAGATACTGCTATCGGCGAGGAAGAGATGCTTGTACTGGGCAGTGGTTACAACGCGGCTCGCAACTTGCTTTTTGCCTGCATAATGAGTATTGTAGGCGTCAAACGCAGCGCTCAGCGCTTTGATCGTTTGTTTATCATTGGTTACGAGAATGTCATCGGCACGAACATCAACATAGCCACATATCAAAGCATCTTCAGTATCATTTTTGTCTACGGAGAATTTTCCTATATCTTGCATCCTCAATTTACCTATCAACTTTGCAAGGATATAACCGTTATAGCAGAAAGCAACATGGAAGAGTTCTTCTTCGAGATCAGGGCGTGTATTGCCCAGTTGTCGTAGGGATTGAGCAATGCCATCTGTCGTGTTGGAAATCGTCTTCCAAAACATTTCTTCTGAATTGACTTGTTCTTTCCAATCTGTGATCCCCTGCTTTTTGATCTCACCTACTAAATCTTTCCAAGTCGCAACGAACTTGGCCTCTTGATCTGATAACGATTCTCGCGCTCCGAGGGCACAGCCCTCGAAGCTTATTACTTGGTTTCTTGTGAAATTTACAGATTGGCTGTACAAATCTTGTAATGTTGGAGAAGCTTCTAGAGCTAGGAACAACCAATCTACAGCATGGGGATCTAGATATCGATCAGGATGTATCATGGTAACACCACCGATCTTCTGCGACTGAAACGCAAAGGGATCAGGCAACACTTCGAGATTGCGCGCCTTGAGTATTTGTCCTTTTGCGGATTCATACGATTCTTGACCACTTCTACCTTGTTGCGGTTCGTCCAAATGGCATAGAAGTTCCCATATGGAAACACTCGCCACAACTATTTTGCGCTTGCACGCTAGGATCTCTAAGTCAAGTTTGCTTACGCTCCGTAGACCTGACGTATCAAATATATCCATTTATAACTGTCCGCTTGTTTCCAGTATTCGTTGTACCATTACAACGTGGTCAGAGATTGTAACTCTATATACCAATAAATAAGCGTTGATCGTCAACCCAGGACTCATGTTTACACGATAACATACCTTTATAACTATCCTAATCCTCGATCCAAATGGCGCAGTTAATTTGCATCAAGTGCGCTTGCAGTTCTCGCGTTTTCAGGCGCGGATTAATATCAGGGCACAATAGTGGTGACTTTTGAAGAAACGCAGTTCAAGAAAACGTTTTTTTCGCTCTTGAGGAATGCAAGAGAAATGTTTTCACTTTATCTGGGTTTAGGGGCAGTGAAGTCCAACCACTTGGGGAAAGTTTAGCAATAGGCAATCTCCGCCACCGCAGAGACTCACTTGTATCGACTATTCCCTGACCGCCGCTTGACGAATCGTTTTGCGGGGACTGGTTAGTATAAGACTGTCTCTGCCAATGCGGAGGAACTGGAGCGCATCCCCGGCATCGGCCCCGCGATGGCTGCGCGCATTTTGGAGTTCCGGCAGACGAGCGGCAAGTTCACAGCCCCCGAAGACCTGCTGCAAATATCGGGCATCGGCGAAAAGAAATTCGCCAAAATGCAACCCTTTGTCCGCGTCAAGTAGCGTATAAACAAGCAGCGTATAAAGCAGAAACACGCAGACACACGCGAGAGGAGCATGAAGCTATGACATTGACACTGGAACTGACGCCGCAAGAGGAAGCTACCTTGAACCAACAGGCAAGCGTACAAAACATTGACGTGAATACATTGGTGCGCGTTCGCCTGTTCGGGGCCACGAAAGCGAGTCTGCCACTGGTGAAACATAGCGGACTCGCCGCCATCCTGCAAGCGTGGACTGAGGAAGATGCTACGGACGACCTGGTGCAGATCAGGAAGTCGGAAGAAGAGGCGGCGGAACTGCTGCAAAACCTACAGACGAACCGCGTTGATTTCGGCGAGGGACACATAGCAAAATGATCGAAGCCGTCATCTTAGACTCTACGCCGCTCGGCCTGCTCGCTGCCCCTGTAAGATCCGCCCTGGTCATTGCCATCAACAAGTGGCTGGCTGCGTTGACAAACGCCGGTATTGAAATCATCCTGCCCGAAATAGCGGATTACGAAGTCCGTCGCGAGTTGGTGCGAGCCAACAAGACCGACAGCGTTGCCCGCCTGGACGTTCTCAAAGCCAACACGCGTTATGTACCGATGACGACGGATGCCATGCTGCTCGCGTCCGACCTGTGGGCCAAAGCCAGGCAATCGGGCATTCCCACTGCCGACGCCAAGGCGCTGGACGGCGACGTTATTCTCTGCGCCCAGGTGCTGACGCTGGGGCTTACGCCTGACACCTTCGTTGTCGCAACAGCGAACGCCAGCCACATCAGCCGCATTGTGCGTGAGCCTGAACACAGGCGACTCAGTTGTTGTGATTTCGTCCAGAAATGTGTAAATTGCTATCAGCGCCAGTGCTGTAACGTTTGCAATCGTCCATGTTCTAAAGACCGTTTTTAGGGAGGACCAGGCAGGACTGATCTGCGTTTCCGATAGCGTTTTCGTCCACTCCTGCTGCCATTGCTGCGCCACCATTTTGGGCGGGCCGAACTGTACCAGGGCGCTTTGTGTAGCCTCGGCCTTCGTTTGGCCTAACTCGCAATGCGCGACGATGGCGGCCTCCAGATGGCCGCGCATTTCAAGGCGCATGTTTGCCAGCGCGTCGGCAGGAACTTTGGCGGGCATTTGCAGGCAGACGGCGTCCAGATAAGCGTTTATGTGCGCGGCCTGCGCTGCCGCCGACGTTCCGCTATCCGGCGGGTTCAGGACGGGGGCGGCCAGGGCGGGCGATGGGGTTGCCGCGTAGATCTGCGTTTGTTCCTGCTGCTGTTCCTGTCCGTTCGTCTGCATGTTCTTCTCCTCGACTTGCGCCCGTAATCACCTGCTGTACGGCGTTTGCGAACGCGTTCCACGTTTGTGTGCGCCGTTCTAGCGCGGCCAGGCCGTCCGGCGTGATGGCGTACATCTTGCGCTCGCGTCCGCCCGGTTCCTTTTCCCATGTGCCTGCGATTAAGCCGTCGCGCTCCAGGGCGTGCAGGGCCGGGTACAGCGTTCCCTCTTTGAACTTCAGGGCGTTGCCGCTGCGCCGCTCGATCTCGCGGGCGATGCCGTAGCCGTGCCGGGGCGCGTCCCTCAGCACGGCCAGGGCCAGGGTAGGCGTGTTCCCTTTCAATAGTTCTTTGTCTTCCTGCATTCCAACTCCTCACACTAATATGCTATAATACAGTATATATCGGAATCCGATGCTTGTCAAGAGAGGCGCAGCACCCGGCATATAAAATGCCGGTTACATGGGCCTGCGGCCAGTTGTCCTGCGGACAATTCCTAAACACGAGTATATTTTGTCAGCCGGAACAATGCCTTGACTGGTGCTATGCTACATTGACGTGCGCAGCTTGAACTTTGCACCCGTCCGCAGAATGGCTGGCCGCAGGCCCATGTAACCGGCATTTTATATGCCGGGTGTTGCCCGTCTTTTTGCCGTCCGAATCGTGGTATACTTGAAGTCCCATTTTTACGTATTGACAGGTAGACAGAGATAAACAAGAACGTTGTTGCAATGTCTGCAACCACGCGCTAAGGGACAAAAAGCAGTGCGAAGCAGGGAAACGTCAGCGTGGCCGTTTCTTTGTTTCGCTTTTCAGGCCATTTTTGAGGGCGTTCTGTTTTTGTCCGGCAAATGTTCGTGTCGCAAAGGAGCCGCGCCGAAATGACACAAATAATCCCGCGCACCGCCCTGTACCCGACCACGCCCGAAGAAACGGCGAGTGGGGATGTCCTGCTGCCGCCCGTAGAAGCCGGCCCCTGCTCGATTGATGACGCGCTATGCGCCACCTTTGAGCGCGCTATGGCTCGCCTGCTGTCCCACCGCCCCCACGCCGATACCGACCTGGTACGCCGCGCCTTTGAACGCGCCCGCACCGCCCACGAAGGCCAGACGCGGCAGAGCGGCGAACCTTACATCATCCATCCCGTGGAAGTGACCGAAATCCTTGCCGACTTGGAGATGGACGAGCAGACGCTGGCCGCAGGGCTATTGCACGATGTCGTGGAGGATTGCGGCGTCACATCCGAGCAAATCGCCCAAGAGTTCGGGCTGGAAGTGGCGCATCTTGTGGACGGCGTCACCAAATTGCAGATCGCGGGCGTGGACGAGGGCAAAAAGGAGGACGCGCAGGCGCAGCCCGGCGAGGACGCGCAGGATGTCAGCGCGGCGCTGCAGGCGCGGCGCAAAAAGCAGGCCGATATGGCGAAGAACGCCGCCAACCTGCGTAAAATTTTCGTGGCGATGGCGAAAGACATGCGCGTCATCGTCATCAAGCTGGCCGACCGCCTGCACAACATGCGTACTCTGGCCGCGCTTTCGCCCCCCCGCCAGTTCCGCATGGCGACCGAGACCCTGCAAATCTTCGCGCCCCTCGCGCAGCGGCTGGGAATATGGCAGCTAAAATGGCAGCTTGAAGACCTGTCTTTCAAATATGTCGCGCCCGAAGAATACGCTCAGGTCGCCACCCTCGTGGCCCGCAACCGGGCCGAGCGGCAGGCCGAGGTAGACGAGGCGATCCAGGTTCTGGGCGAAAGACTTAAAGAGGCGGGCATTGACGCGCAGATCAAGGGTCGGCCCAAGCACCTGTACAGCATCTATAACAAGATGAAGCAGCAGCGGCTGGAGTTCACCGATCTGTTCGACCTTATCGCCCTGCGTATCATCGTGCCGACCCGCAACGAATGTTATAACGCGCTGGGCGTGGTCAGTGGAACGTGGACGCCGATCCCCGGCATGTTCACGGACTACATCGCGCAAAGCAAGACCAACCTGTACCAATCGCTGCATATAAAGGTGCTTGGTCCCAAAAGTACGCCCCTGGAAGTGCAGATACGCACCTGGGAGATGCACCGAACCGCAGAGTTCGGCATCGCGGCCCACTGGCAGTACAAAGAGGGCGGCAAGACAAGCGACCAGTTTGAGCGGCGTTTGTCGTTTTTGCGCCAGCAGATGTTCGACTGGCAGGCCGACAGCAAAGACCCCAACGAGTTCATGCGTAACATCACCGACGATCTGTACGCGGATCAGGTGTTCGCCATGACGCCCAAAGGCGACGTGATTGACCTGCCCAAAGGCAGCAGCCCGATTGACTTTGCGTTTCGTGTACATAGCGCGGTCGGCGAGCGCTGCGTGGGCGCGAAAGTGAACGGGCGGCTCGTTCCCCTGTCGTATCAGGTGAAGAACGGCGATGTCATAGACATATTGACGCGCCCGAACGCCATGCCCAGCCGCGACTGGCTGGCCCTGGTCAAAACGTCCCATGCCAAAAGCAAGATCAAGGCTTATTTCAAGCGCCTGCACCATGTGGAAAACATTCAGGCGGGCCGTGACATGCTGGAAAAAGAACTGGCGCACGTTCTGGCCCACGACGCCAAAGCGTGGGGCGAGAACCCCCGTGACCTGATCAAAGACGAGTCGCTGAGGAACGTCGGAACGCAGTTCAACATGCCGTCCGAGATCGAACTGCTGGCGGCCATCGGCTACGGTACGCTCGCCGCGCCCACCGTCCTCAACCGCCTGAAGCCCGTCGTCGCGCCCACAGACGCCGACATCAAACTCAACAGCAAGCACTCCGACGACCGCAAATTGCGTATCACGGCGGGCGACATGGAGACGGAAAACGTCGCGTTTCGCCGCTCGCGCTGCTGCCTGCCCATACCCGGCGACGACGTGATGGGCTATGTAACGCGGGGGCGGGGCATGGCGCTGCACAGGCGCGAATGCCCCAATGCGCGGCAGTACCTGATGACTGAGGCCGACCGCTGCACGTCCGTGGAATATGTCGGCAGCGAGGGGCAGGTGTACCAGGTGTATCTCAGTCTGGTGTCGCTGGATCGCACCGGCCTGCTCGCCGATGTGACGAACGTGTTTGCCGAAAACAAGACGTTCATCACGGCCATCAAAACGCAGTCGCACCGCAACAAGACCGCCACGCTCGAACTCGCCATCGAAGTCCGCAACACGGATCATTTGCAGCTTATCATCAAGAAAGTGTTCGGCCTGGGCGACATCGTGGAAATCCATCGCGCCAGCGGCGGGCGCGAAGAACCCAGAGTGAAGTAGGCACAGGGAACATTCGTGTTTCCTGTGTCGCGAGTTGCAGTCCTGTTTCGAAACCCGCCCCATTCGCCTCCCGTCTAAACACAAAATCACGCCTATATAGCACAGGAGAGTTTATCTATGCCGGCCCCTCGAACCTCGGTTTACCGTATGCTGTTGTCCGCGTCGCTGCTCTTCATCGTTGGAGCAGGAACGGCCTGCGCGCAGGACGCGCCCGACCCGCCCAAGCTGCCCGTGTTCGGGCAGTTGTTCGGGCAGCCGACGGGGCAGAACGGCTACGAAAACTGGGTGCAGGCGGGCGACCTGATAATCAACAACGACCGCATCGAGCAGGCGCTGGAACCCAATGCCACCCTGACTGCCAAGCGGCGTCTGCTGGCCGAACCCGGTGTGCAGGCCGCGCTGCATCTGCTGCATACGGGCCTGAACAAGCCTGTGCAGACACCTCACGCTGTAATAGACGCCGAAACGACCTTTCCCGAATACACCGTGTTCCGCAAAATGGCGCGTCTGCTGTCCGTGGAAATGTACGTACAGTTCGCGGATGGACGCATAGACATGGCCCTGGACACCCTCGACGATGGCCTGCGCTTCGGCTACCGAATGCAGAGCAGCCTACTCATCAGCGGTCTTGTGGGCATCGCCGTGGACGCCATTGTGTTGAAAAGTTTCAGCGCGCATCTGGATCAACTGTCTGAGTACCAGTGTCTGCGCGTGCGGCGCATGGCCGAAGAGATGGCCGCGTGGCCCTCGCCGCTCACGTCCCTGATGCGTATCGAACAGCAGGTGACGAACCGCATTCTGGACAAACTCGGTGCAGACCCGAAAGCGACCGAAAGTGTGATTGACGGTTTCGGGGACGAAAACGAATGGGACGAGAACACGCGTCGTCTGGCGGCGCGCCTGCGCAGCAATCCCCCGGACATAGGCGTCCTGGTCGCGCAAACGAAGGCGCGAGCGGCAGCTTATTATGATGCGGCCCTCGTGAATGTTCAGCTGCCCCGCAGCCAGCGCAAAATCCTGTCACCTGTGGGCGGCGAAGCGCTGGACGCCCGCCTGCTGGACACGCTGACGCCATCCATTGACCAGGTCGCCAACAAGTACGATCAGATGGACGCGAAACTGCGGCTGCTGGGCGTCCATGCCGCCGTGCGGGCCTACCGATGGGAACACAACCGCCTGCCCCTGACCCTTGCCGACCTGCATATCGGTAAACTCACGCTCGATCCTTATACGGGCAATCCCCTGCGCTACCAGAACAACGGCGCGAGCTATGACCTGTTCAGCAGCGGTTCCACCCCTCTCGACGACAACGGCAAGCCCACGAACGCCCCGCCCATCCCGGTACGCCTTTGAGTTTCAACTCTTGCCCTCCACTCTCTCAATCCAAATGCGGACGTGTGCCATAATAAAGGGAAGACTGTGAACGGAACGGCCATACACCAACGTATCACAGTAAAGATACCTGCGACAGAGTCGCAGGCGGGCAACGTGTACGTCTCTCCGCAGCCCGAACACTCTGCGCGGCTGGCGCGATCTAAAGTTGCGCGGCAATAATTCGAGCTAACTGCAATCGGAAATAGATGTAATTTGACATAGATGAGGACAACTTGGAACCTGTAAAAGATACGACCAAAGACGCCGTAAAAGACAGGTACGAGACCTGGGATCCCGAAACCACGTATGTCGTCGGGCATCAGCGCCCGGACACCGACGCCATCAGCAGCGCGTTGGGCTATGCGTGGTTCATGCAGCAGACGGGCGAAAAAAAGGTGCAGGCCATTCGTGTCGGGCAGCCGGTCGAGCAGACGCGCTTTGCCCTGAACCGCTATGGGCAGACCGCGCCGCGCCTGATGACCGGCGTTGCGCCCACGTTCGGGCATGTGGCCCGCGCGCAGGCCATCGTCACGCCCACGGCCCCGCTTGCCGAGGCCGTGGCGCATCTGGCCTCCGGTATCCGCGTGGTTCCGGTCGTGGACGGTAATAATGTTTGCCGGGGAATCGTGACCCCGATGGCGTTGGCGCGGGCGGCGAGCGCATCGGGCGGCGGTCCTAACCCGTTTGCGCGTCCGTGCGGCGAAGTGGCGGAACGCGCTTCGGTCTACCACGCGCAGGATCGTTTGAGCGATCATCGCGCCGCCCTATTGCGTAGTGACGAAGACGATTTCATCGTCGTGGATGGCGGCGATCAGTACAAAGGCGTCGCTACGCGCAGGCGCATTTTAGAACCGCCCCGCGCCCGCCTTGTCCTCGTGGATCACAACGAACTCGGTCAGGCCGTGGCGGGCGCGGACGAGGCCGATATCATCGCCGTGCTGGATCATCACCGCTTGGGCAACGCGCCGACCGCCCTGCCCATCCCCTTTGTCGTGGAACCTGTGGGCAGTACGTGTACGCTTGTCGCCGAACACTGTCAGCAGCACGGCTTTCAGCCGCCCGAAGGTCTGGCGGGCATGATGCTGAGCGGCATTCTTTCCGATACACTTGTCTTCCGGTCGCCCACCACGACGGACAGAGACATCGAGGTCGCGGCCTGGCTCGCCGATCTGAGCCGCACCAATGTGGACACGTATGGCAACGAACTCTTGCGCGCCGCCCCCGGCCTGTCCGCCCGCGACGCAAGCGAGATCGTGGACGCCGACCGCAAGACCTATGAGATGGGCGGCAAGTCGGTCAGCGTGGCGCAGGTCGAGGTGACGGGCCTGCAGGAACTGCCCCAGCGCCGCGCCGCCCTGTTGGAAGCTTTAAGCCAGCAGCGCCAGCGCGAGGCTATGGCGCTCGCCTGCCTGATGGTCACGGACGTGGTCGAGGGGCAAAGCCGCCTGCTGTGCCAGGGCGAAAGCTGGATACTGGCCTCCCTGCCCTTTGCGCGCCAGAGCGAAAACGAGTTTGACCTGGACGACATCGTTTCTCGCAAAAAGCAGCTTGTTCCCACGCTCGTCGCCGTGCTGGAAGAAGGAAGGTAGTCAGGAATTTACCGCAGATTATGCGGATGAAACGGATGAACACGGATAATTCAAACGGACAAATTCAAAAAGTATCTGCGTTTATCCGTTTCATCCGCATAATCTGCGGTAAAGTTGTTTGCAGGCTTGTACGGAAGGCGATGCTATGGACACGCTGACGGTGATGAACCCGTTTACGGGCGCGGAGGTGGGGCGGGTCGCCTGCGGAACGGCGGCGGATGTAAACGCGGCTGTGCAGGTTGCGCGCCAGGGCGCGGGGCTGATGCGGGCCATGCCGCTGCACCGGCGCGCGGGCATACTCTCCGAGGCGGCGCGGCTGCTGACACGGGACACCGAGGCGATGGCGCGTCTGATTACGTCGGAGTCGGGCAAGACGATTCGCGAAACGCGGGCGGAAGTAGCGCGGACGGCGGGGATTTTCGCGCTCGCAGCCGAGGAAACGCGGCGGCTACACGGCGAGACCCTGCCGTTCGACGCGTTCTCAGGCGGCGAAAATCGAACCGGCTACTGGACGCGCGAACCTGTGGGCGTCGTGGGGGCCATTACGCCCTGGAACGTGCCGCTTGCCCTGTCCGCGCACAAGATCGCGCCCGCGCTCGGCGCGGGCAACGCGGTCGTGCATAAGCCCGCCGAGCAAACGCCCCTGTGCGCCCTGCGCCTGTGCGATATTTTAAGACTGGCCGGACTGCCTGACGAAGCCCTGCAAGTGGTGACGGGAACGGGCGAGACGGCGGGTGATGCGCTTGTTACGCACCCGGACGTGGCGTTCGTTTCCTTTACGGGCAGCCGCGAGGTCGGGATGCGCCTGCCGGGTCGGGCGGGATTTAAGCGCGTCGCTTTGGAACTCGGCGGCAACAGCCCGGTCATCATCACGCCAAGCGCGGATCTGGAAGCGGCAGCCGAGGCGATAGTACGCGGCGGGTTCGCGGTCGCGGGGCAGTTGTGCATTTCGGTTCAGCGCGTGATCGCGCACATCAGCATTCAAGAGGAACTGGCACATTTGATCGTGCCTCGTGTGCGGGCATTGCGCGTGGGCGACCCGTCCGACGAGACCGTAGATGTCGGGACGCTGATCGACGAGCGGGCCTGTACGCGGGTCACGCAGGCGATAGACGCAGCGCGAAATGCGGGAGCCAACATCATCACAGGCGGCGAACGTCTGAGCGCAACGACTTACGCGCCCACCGTGCTGGACAAAGTATCGCCCCGCTCCCCGCTTGCCATCGAAGAAGCTTTTGCCCCTCTTATCATGCTGATGCCTTATGCCACGCTTGACGGAGCCGTCGCGCTCGCCAATGCCACGCCGTATGGCCTCAACGCGGGCATCTACACCAACGACATGAAGGAAGCCATGACAGCCGCCCGCGACATCGAGGCCGGATCGGTTATGATCAACGACGTTCCGACCTTCCGTTCCGACCTCATGCCCTACGGCGGGCGCAAGCAAAGCGGTCTGGGCCGTGAGGGCGTCCGCTTCGCAATGGAAGAAATGACGGAACTCAAAGTCGTCTGCTTTAATACAGCAAGGTGATAGCTGATGTCAGTGGCTAATTTCCCCCTCGGTGCGATCTGACGGTTTCAATACCTATCAGCGGAGACCCCATTATGAAGGTACAACGTTTTTCGGCGGAGGCAAGGCATATTGTGGCGCTTGCTCAAGAAGACTGTAGTTTAGCGTTTCAGGCGTCCTGAACACTGTGTCATCGAGATTAGCCCCTGCTTTTTTAGCAACTTGGCTGTACAGAGTGTGTACGGCCAGTGTGCAACAAAGCGGCCTGAGAGCGTGACAAACGCTTCTGCTGGTTGAGCGTCAGGTAGTCGAGCTTCTTGCGCCAGCCGCCATACTGCTCGGCAGGCACTTGGTGGTGACAGCGCAGGCGCAGCAGGGTTTGCGCCCACAAACACAGAGGTACCAAGCGTACAAAGCCGGTCTGGTTCCTGACCTGGTACGTTGCCAGGCCGAAACTCTGCTTGGCATCGCGGAAGCCGGTCTCGATAGCAAAGCGGGCGCAGTATGCCTGCACAATCTGCGCGGCGGTCATACTCGTATCGGTACAGAACAAGAACACGATCTTGCCCGGCTTGTCCGGCTTCCACTGCACCGCCACCAGACGCGCCTGCACTCCCAAGCGGCGCAGCATGACCATGCGGCTCTTGAGGGCGAGGGGCTTGGCCCGACCGTACAGGCATAAGGTGACGGGCTGCCATTCGCCGGGTTGTGCCGCCCACTGCGCGGCTTTGTGCTTGTCGCCGTACTTGCGCGGTGCTCCCTTCTGCCCCGGCTTGCGGGCGGGCGGCAGGTCATAGAACACGCTGTCGCAGCGCAAACGTGAGCAGACGTGCTTGCCGGACGCGCATACCGGCTGCACGAACGCTTGCTTGGCATACGCGCCGTCGCCCACCACGACCACCCGCAGGTTCGCCACAGCAGGCAACGCGTCGAGCAGAGCCACGCCTAGTTGCAGCTTGGTGCGAAAAGACTGGCCCTCGCCGCACACCTTCTTTTGTATGTAGAGGGCGCACGACACGAACAGGGCTGTCCAGTGCGCCGCGCCCTGCTGCGCCAAGACGGCCAGACACACAAAGCAGTGACCGCGCGACAGATGCTTGGGATGCTGACGGTTCATGGGATCATGGTGCGTACTCAGCGCGTCAAAGCACTCGCCGTACTTGGCACAGACGGTGTCATCTACAACCAGGAACACCCGCCCGCCCTGCGCGGCAATGTCGAGGCACTGCCGGTACAGCACGCTCGCTACGGCCTGCGGCGACCAGGCGGGCGAGCGCAGAAAGCGATAGAAGTTCGTCCAATGCCGCGTGAGCAGACCCGCCAAGACGGTGTGCGTGACCCACAAGCGTCCATCCAAATGCGCCAAGACACGCACGAACACACAAAAGTAGCGAAAACCCGGCTTAGAAAACAGGGATTGGAAGGGTGCAAGGAGAACCTCCCATTCGGGAGAGACAGACGCGTTCATGCTCAGTACCTCTTTGGCGAGAAGTTTCTGAACTAGACGCGGCTACTCTCCCTTTCTGTTCACTCAACCCAAAACGCTAAACTACAGTCAAGAAGAAGCAAAGAGACATGGTACGAACAGCGTCTCAACTGAGCATCTACTGCTTGCTCTTGTGCGTGAGGAGGACAGTTCATCATTTAGGATCATCGAGCGAATGAATGCGTCGCCGATAGACCTGCGTAGCGACATCGAAAGTCAGGTGACTGTTGTAGGAACAACGGAGGTTGTTGGTCATCTAACGCCTCAGTTCAAACGCGCCCTTGACTTCGCTTTTGATGAAGCTCGCCAACTGGACAGTGACGATCTTCGCCCTGAGCATTTGCTGCTTGGCAGCATACGTGAAGACGAAGGTTTAGCAGGGCAAATGCTGAAACAGCACAAAATCGACTTGCAGCGTACTCGCAATGCAATAAAAACAATGTAGTAATAGATGGGTCACACTATTATTTACAACATATAAAGCGGATTGTGGCAGGCGTAGCGGTCTAAGTGGCCGAGGGGGCGCGTACTCATAAACAGGTACTGGAACACGATTTGCCAGCCGCAGTCCAGCAGCCAGCGCAGCATCACTTCGTTGGTTCCGGCCACGGCCCAATAAGGATCGGCGGGTTCAAACAGGTTCGCGCCCTGCGTGCCGCGCTCGTAATGGCGTGATACGCGCATCACATGGGCGATCAGGTGCGGCAGCAGAGCGGGTGTTGTGGCAAGCGCGGGGCCGCTGGAATACGGCCCGAAATACGCGTACCCGACGATTTCATTCGTGTCCGTGTCCCTATACAGGCGTGACGCTCCCATCGCGCCGCCCATCTCCGCGCACCACAAATCATGTTCCGGCGCGCGGGCGTAGCCGACCGTATCGCGATCCAGAACGTCTATCTGTCGCTGAACGTCCGGGGTGAGGACAAGCGGTTCGGCGAGCAGCAGACCCGTCGCGGCTTTATGCCATCCCGATCCCGCCGGGAACCTCGCTGACAAAGCGTTGTTGGCGGGCAGAATGTCGTCGGCAATCGTCACCTGCACATCGGCGGGCAGCAACTGCAGATTGGCGGCAGGCCCGGACAGCAGCAGCATGGGGATGCGCGGGAAACAGCCCGCGCGGCGCATATACAGCGCGTCCGCAGAGGCATGGGGCGAGGCGAGAACCAGGCGCGTATCCGCGCCCGCTGCCTCGCCGTCTTGAAGACAGCGCGACAGCAGGGCGCGTCCGATGCCCTGCCGATGGTGAGACGGCAGAACAAAAAACTCGGTCAGACTCCACACCCTGTCACGCACGATGGCATGGGCGTAGCCCACGGCCCGCGCCTTGCCGAACCGGGGCGACTCTTCGGCCAGCCAGTAGCTGCTGTGCGGGGCCGCGCGCAGATGCCGGCGCGTGTTGATGTGGTGCGCCAGGTTCATGTCATGGCCCATTGCGCGGCGCATGATGTCAAAGGTGGTCGTCTCGTCCTCGCCCGATGCGCGGCGCAGACCGATGCCGCGCGGCACGCGCTGCCCCTCGTCTTTGATGCGAAATGCTGAATGGGTCATTATGCGCCCATCTTTCTCCTGCTTCAAGAATAAGACCGTTACGGCCAATAATACAAATGCAATGTTTGCTCGTTTTGCCGCGTAACATACGGTAATATTAGCATATAGATTGAGGTGCGCGTATACGCAGTCGCCCGACTGCCCCAGCCGCGCTAAACTGCCCATACGTAAATCCAACTATGAACCAAGAAACCAGATGAATCGCCTGCGCGACGGACAACTACCTTGAGCGAAATCGTTGAACTTGTGGACGAACTAAAAAGCCGGTATCAGTCGTGGCGGGCGCGGACACGCTCGCGGGATGAGGTTGCGCCCGCCTTAGAGGAGGTCTACGAGGCGTCGCCCGATGTCGATTTTACCACCCTAGACCCTCGTTCCTCCGACGAGAATGTTCCGCTGCATGATTTTGCTGATGTCAGCGTCGCCTGGATACAAACGCATACCACTCGCGAAGTGTTCGCGCAGGGCCGCAAATGCTATCTTGACAAGCAGGTAACGCGTGTTCACGCCCACGGCCCGCGCATGACAGGCACGACCAAAGAGCGCGGTTACTGCGACCAGGAAATCACGCTGCGCGACGGCACACTGGCTGCAAAATGTTCCTGCGCTGCCTCGCGCGCGCCTGCCACGCCTCTTCCTCCTGTTCTTCCCGCCCCGAACGATGCGGGCAAACAGGCCGATAAGCGACCTGACGAACAATCCGACAAACAACCTGACGCGCGAACTTTGGCCTGCAAGCACGTCGTCGCTATTTTACTGGCGTACATCAATCCTTCCGAGACACGCGGCGCAATGGACGCGCCGCGTCCCAAAACGGATCGCCCTCCGCTCGTCTGCCCGGTCACGCGCCAGACACTCAGCCCGTCCCGCCCGCTCTATCAGTGTGAGCAGTGCGGCACATGCTTCAGCGCGGAAGGCTGGAAGTTTTTGCAGGACGCCGACAAAGGCCGCTGCTGCGGCTGCGACACACGAAATACAATAAAGAGTGTTGTTGGTTAATTGTTGTTTGTTGTTTGTTGTTTGTTGAACACCCGCTGAATGGAGTACGCTCGCGATGTCAGACCAACAGCCAACAGGTTCAGTAATAGCCGAACAACAGACAGAACAACAAACATTGGGGCAGCCAACGACTGAACAGCAAACAACAAATAACAAACAACAAACAACATCCTCTTCCCGCTATGCCCGTCACCATCTGCTGGAAGGGTGGGATCAGGAGCGGCTGGCACAGAGCCGCGTTCTGGTGGCCGGGGTAGGCGCGGTCGGCAATGAAGTCGTCAAGCTGCTGTCCCTGATAGGCGTGGGCCATCTGATTCTGGTGGACTTCGACCGCATAGAAATGTCGAACCTGACGCGCAGCGTTTTGTTTCGCGCAGGCGATGTGGGACAAAGCAAGGCGCAGACCGCCGCCGAACGCGCCCGCGACCTGAACCCGGACATCGAAGTTCGCGCCGTGTGCGGCAATCTGGAGTTCGATGTCGGCCTGGGCATGTACCGAACCTGCGATGTCGTGATCGGCTGCCTGGACAGCATCAATGCCCGGCTTGCGCTGAACCGCCTTTGCCTGCGG
The DNA here is from genome assembly GCA_965277875.1 of Chthonomonadaceae bacterium. GTDB lineage: Bacteria > Armatimonadota > Chthonomonadetes > Chthonomonadales > Chthonomonadaceae > CAWFQB01. Next base: position 6,074,316 of record CBDIDV010000002.1, read on the forward strand.
GCGGGCATTCCGTGGATCAATACGGGCATTGAGGCGACCATAGCCGAGATCGCGCTGTACGGCGGCGCAAATCCGGACACGAGTGCGAACTTAGAGAACGTTGATGTGAGTGATAACGCCTGCTTTGAATGCGCCATGTCGCCCGAAATGTGGGAGCGGCGCAATCAGCGTTTTTCCTGCGGCGGCCTGCATTCCGACCTGCCCGAAAACGCCGTACCCACGACCGCGACCGTGGCCTCGCTTGCCGCAGGCTTTGCCGTCAATGAGGCGCTATTGCTGCTGCACGGCAGAAAAGAAGGCAAAAAGGAGACCGGCTTGGCGTTCGGCCAGAAGCTGTTTCTGAGCGTTGCGCCGTATGGACTGCAAACGGTAAATCTGCCGCGCAGTAGGGAGTGTCTGGCACATGAATTTTGGGGGCCGGTTCACACCGTAGGGCAGGGCGCGCGGGAAGTAACCCCGGCGCAACTGCTGAGGCAGGCAGGACTGGCGAACGGCGTTGTCGAACTTGGCTTTGATCTGCTGACACAGATGCGCTGCCTGCACTGTGGGCGCGAAGAGGAGATCTGCAAGCCGCTCGAAGCGTGTTCGCTCGCGCTGAACCGGTGTCCGCACTGTGATATGCCGACGCGTCAGCCTGAAACCACGGCGTGGCTTGCCATAGACAGCCCCTTTGCGGACAGGACACTGTCGGCGCTGGGTATCCCGGAACATCAGGTACTGACGCTGAAGGACGAGACCGAGCGGCGCTACGTGCAGATTTCGGGCAGCATGGGCGCGGCGTCGTAGGGCAGGGAACCGTTTGTACACTGTTTTGAGTGGCGTGATGACAGGGGTTGTCGGCGAGGAAAGGAGACGCGCGATGAATGTTGGCAAGGTAAGCGTGATTTTGCAGACGGCGGATCGGACGCGCAAGGCGCAGGTGACGGTTCCGCGCACCATGACCGTATCCGACATCATCAAGGCCAGCCGGGGCCGGTGGCGGCTATCACTGGGCATGGATTTCCAGATCGTCAACCTCAACAGCAACAAACAACTGCTGCCCTACGACACGCTCAACGCCAACAATGTGCAGAACGGCGACGTGCTGATGCTCCAGCCGTTTCCCACGCACGGCACGAACTAGGGAGTGACAGCGTCGCCATGCCCAACGCCAGAGACCTGCGACTGCAAGCGGATTACGAACAGGTGCGCGCCCTGGCACGGCGCAGCGAGGGGCGGCTGACCCTCGACAGCACACGCGGACGCCCGCCCGACGAGTATGTCCTGACCTACCATTGCCGCACCATCGAAGCCCTGCGCGACGGCAAGCCTGTATACCGCACTATGAGCCGGGTGCGTATCAAGCTGCCCGCCCGCTATCCCCTGCCGTCCGCCGCGCCCGTGTGCGAACTGCAAACGCCGGTTTTTAATCCGCATGTGTATGCCAATCGCGTGGTCTGTATGGGAAGCTGGCAGACAAGCGAGTATCTGGAAGACGTGGTTTTAAGGCTGGGCGCGATGCTGCAATTCGACCGCCGCTACATGAGTGTGCTGGATCCGGCCAATGAGCAGGCGATGTACTGGGTCACGCAAAATCTGCTGTTGCTGCCGACCGATGACATAACTTTTCTGGGCAACGAATTTGCCGCCCGGAGCGTAGACGCTGCCAAACCCGATGACGGCCTGCCCTTGATAAGCGATTGGATGCGGCAGACTGGCGGCAAAGAACGCGCCGAGGAAGCGTTCACAGGCCTTGTGGAAGACACGTCCCTGATCTGGCAGGACATCGAGTAGCACAGCACATTATAGAGGCACCGCTGTATTGCGTCCAATATGACGCTTGTCGGCTGCGCCGACTCCGAGATGGGTACGTTCTCTGTGCCCGTCCCGACCGAAAGCGAGATATGGAAGAAGACGGCATCGAGTGGGAAGACAGCGACGACGGGTATCAGCCCACTCCCATAAACGCCCCGGCGTTTGTGCGAACGCTTGGCCTGGCGCGGCTGCCTGTCATGCTGGCGAGTCAGGTCTACATTTTCGTGTCCCATTCCATTTTGGACAAGATCACCGCGCATCTAAAGAGCAATGTCAAAGTGGAACAGGGCGGTTTGATTTTGGGACAGGCGTTTGTGGACGCCACCCTCGGCACATACCTGCTGCGTATCCACGACGCCCTGCCCGCCCCGGACGGCATCGAAACCCCCACGTTCTTCGGCTACACCACGGCAAGCTGGCACACCCTGGCCCCGCAGGTCGCCCAAATGCACCCCGACTGGACACTGCTGGGCAGCTACCACTCGCACCCCGACATGGGCGTCTTCCTCTCCGAGACCGACCTGGACACGCAGGACACCATCTTTTCCGCCGACTGGCAGCTTGCCCTCGTCGTTGACCCCGTGCGCGACGAGATCGGCTTCTTTACGGGCCGCGACGGTACGCCCTGCGCCGACTGGTACTTTTTGGAATAGTCCGACACAATCGGCGCAGGATAAAAGCCGGAGAAGCAGCGAACGCTCAGGGACGCTTCTTGACGGTAATGGATTGTCTTCTTGCCAGGCGGACTTCAAGCGTATTGTTCGCGGTGCTGAATGTCAGCGGCGCGGGCGATGCCGCCAGCAAACGGCTTACGGCCTTCTCCAAAGTCAGATCGCTGCCGCTTACGGTGACATCGAGCATGTGCAGATCGGAATCAAGCGTGCATCCCATCTTCGAGCCGGATAGCAGCGCTTTGAAGGCAACATAAAGATCCATCTTATGGAAGCCGAACCAGTGGTGCATTACGGGCGCAGACGCGGGCGCAAGCGCCAGGGGATCGGGCAGTACCGTATACGCGAGTTGGCGGGCTTCAATGCCTGCCGTCGCCTGCAAGCCTTCAATGGCCTCTATTCCCTCTCCTCCCCTCGTGATTTGTAGGCACAGCATCGGGTCAACAGACGCGGAGCGCAGCAGATGCACGACCGCCTGTTCCAGAGGCACATCGCGCATGGCGAAATTCATGCGCGGCGTGGCGCCAACGCCCGTAGGCAGCGTAAACGCGTAATTGACGCCCGCCTGCGTAAACATCTGTTCAAGGGCCGCGTCGGGGTGTTCATCGCGGATCACGACCGACTTGATGACGGGCTGCGGATTGTAAGACGGCAGGCCGACAGGCGCTCCGGCCTCCGAGGATTTTGCGTTCTTCAGCGCGATGATGTAAACGCCCTTGTCAACACGATACGTCAACTGCGATTTCTGGCCCGGAACGGATGCGAGCAGCAGGCCGAGTTTCGTGTCGAGCGTGGTATCGTCTGCATTGAAGGTCAGGGGGTCGCGATACGCGGTCACGGCGGGGTCAATCCGATAGCGCGCATGTTCCGCCATGAACATAAAGCGCACCACTTCCTCAAAGGGCCTGCCTTTTATGTCAAAGGGATAAGGCTTGGGTTTCTTTGCGGGCGTGGGACGGCGCGGCGCACCTGTAAACCCCACCACATACATGCCGTTTTCCAAATGAAAAGTCATGGGCGGGTTTGCTTGACTGAGCAGCGCTGTCAACCCATCCTGAAGCGTTCCATTGTCCATGTCCATGTTGACGAGTGCATCAGGATCTAATTGCGCCGCCAGGTTGGGGGGAAGCCGGAAGGACACGTTTGTTGTGCGGAACACCATGTCGAGGGCGGCGGCAAAAGGGACATTGTTGATGTGCGCGGTCAGAGGCGGGTTCAGCGGATCGTTGTTCTGCCCAAGCGCGGGCTGCGCGCAGGCCAGAGCGCACATGAGCGACAGAGCGGGCAGCATCCTGCCGCAATGAGCAAACCGTGAAAACTTCGGCATCGAATGTTTCTCCTGTATCGCTTCCCATTGGTCTGTAAATGGTTGTATCGCCCCCCTGCGCGCATGGCTGTTTGTCGTCACTGCGACGGCTCCCATTCGGTACGCGCCTTAGACGTGCGCCGGCGTATTGGGGTTACATGCCATTTTCTCCGACCCGCATGACTGCAAAGCATCAGGCCGTCCGACAACATTGCCGGACGGCCTGATACGAGGGGTTATCTACTTCGCCACGTACTCTGTGACGGTGCGGCTGGAGGCTTTTTCCACTTCGATGTGTACCTGTGTGGGCGAGCTGCCGTCCTCGTCGAAGATGACGAGCGTGTTTTTGCCCTTACGCAGCCAGGGTTCCGGCAGGTACAGGCTCTTGATCGGCACTTTTTCGGGGTAGCGGCCCAGGTTGTGGCCGTTGAGCCAGATGAAGCCGCGCGCCAGACCGTCGAGCGTGACGCGCAGGATGGGATGCGCGCCGAGCGGGGCGGGCGGAGCCGCGTTAAAGTCGGCGCGGAAGTACGTGGGTGTGCCTGTCCCAGTCGCGCCGGAGGGAAGCGTCTGCCAGGCCGCGCCGCCCGTCCCGGAAAGCGCCGCCGCTTCGTCAATGCCGCCGCGCATCTGCCAGCCACGCACCGGCGTCTCGTCTTCCCCGCGCACACTTTGCAAATACGCTGCCCCCTGTATGCCGCCCGTGTTTTCCGTGTTCTCGACAAGCACGACAAGTTGGTTCGGCCCGCCTTCCTTCCACGCGCTGCCCGCATCCACATCGAACGGCTGGCCCCACCCCTGATGCGCGCCGATCCGTTTACCGTTGAGATAGACCGTGGCATTGTCGTCCACGTTCTCAAAGTGCAGCCTGCGGCTGGGGCCAGCGATGTCGCCAAGCGTGGTCGTAAACCATGCAAAGCCCCGCTGGCGATTGAATACATCCTCGCTCGCGTTCGTCAGGGTGTGCCAGTCCCCACTGTTCGGGTCTACGTCGGCGGGAAGCTGGGCGGCAAGGCGTGACGCGCGCAATCCCGTTGCCGCGCGCCATTTCCAGTTCGCAACCTCGACCTGAGCAGGCGTTCCCATCGTTAAAACGACCGGGCCGGACAAGCCTTTGGGGTCGGCCATGTCAATCGGGCCGAGGTAGTTGAACAGCTTGGGCCGTCCATAGTGCGTGGTCAGAACGGCGACCGTGTTGTCGCCCGCTGTGAGCATGACCGGCACGGTGCGCGGCGCGGCCTTGGAACTCTGGCCGGGGCGCGACAGGGCAGGCGTGGTAACGCGCTGCCCATTGATCCAGACGGCCATCCAGTCGGCAACGGACGCGAAGCGCAGGGTATACGCGCCGTCGCGGGCAACATGCGCGGAGGAGCGATACCACGCATATGCGCCCGCGTCGCCGTCCGCGCCCATTTGCAGGGGCGTGTCGGTCGTCTTCCAGTTTGTGGCGGCATAGGCGGGCCTGGCCTCGCCGTCCGCGCGGCGCATCTGCCAGTTGGTCAGGTCGGACGAACCGGACAGCGAGGCCGTATTGTTCCCATTGGGGAGGACTTGCGGCTTGATGTCCGCGCCCCAGGCGAGAGCGTCACCTGTCTGAGCGCCAAGCGGTGTCTGCATATTGGCGTAGCGTTCCCCGACAACGCGCAATTTGCCGCCCCGCTCCGTGACCTCGCCCACACTGTCAAACCCCGTGACGACATACGGTTTGCTGTTCGCCTCGACGAACCATGTCCGGTCGGCCTGCGCCGGGGACAGGGTCACGACGCGCACTTTCTGCTCGCCCACGCTGAACAGGTACTCGCCGGGCGCATCGCTTTTGATTTCAGGCATAAACGTCAGGCTTTGGACTTCCGCTGACGCGCTTACGACCGTTGTGTTACTCTGCGTTGCGGTCAGTCGTTTACCCGCAGCGATGCGGAATTTTAAGGACGGCTGTTCGTCCAGAGGCGTGTTCGATCCGGCCACAGCATGAGGCTGCCCATAGATGACAAGCGTGGTCATATCGCCCTGCCGCGCAATGCCCAAAACGTGGGCGTTCGATTCAGTCAGCGTGACATCGGGCAGCAGCTTGTAGTCGCGGACAAGGGGCGCGATCTCGCCCGGCTGTACCGTGATGCCGCCGCTTGCTATGGGCGCGTTGGTGTTGTTGTCCAGAAAGATCAGCGTACCGGCGGGGGCGGTGCGGGCCGTGACGCGCAGATTTGTTCCCGCTGCCGTGTCCTTATACTTGTCCGTGCTGTTTGCGCTGTTCTCCAGAATATCGGCGAAGCTGCGGGCGAACAGGCTGCCCCGCTTAAACGCGTAATAAATAGGGCGCGGGTCGCCGGTCTGCCCGACTGCCGAGCCATAGTCGTAATTGGAGGCGACTTCTTCATCGTTCCATGTGTCGAAGTTCGTGCCGCCATGCAGCATATAGAAATTGTAGCCGTTGCCGCCATACGCGAGGATCTTCCACAGGCCACGCGTATACGTTCTATAGTCGCGGGCGTTCAGCGGGCCGTAAATGTCGTACCATCCGGGCCAGAACTCCGTTGTCATCCAGGGGTTGGTACGGTTCGCGCTGTCCCACGGCTGATCGCCTGCGGGGTCGTGGCCGTGGTGCAGGCCGCTGAAAAAGTAGGGGACTTCCAGGCCAAGACTGAGCGCCTTGTCGCGCAGGTGCGTAAAGTAGGGATTGGGCATCTCCTTGCCCCAGCCCAGCGGATGCTCGTTTTCCAACTGCACCAGAATTACGGCCCCGCCCCGATGTATCTGGTTGGCGGCGACGATGGGCATGATCTTGTCGAACCACTTGTCCACGTAGCCCTCAAAGGCCGCATTGTCCACGCGCACCTGCACACCGGGACGGAAGCGCAGCCAGACGGGATAGCCGCCGCTGTCCCACTCGGCGCACACATACGGCCCGACGCGCACAATGACGTACATACCCAATTCCTTGATCAGTTTCAGGTACGCGCCGAAATCCTTGTCGCCCGTAAAGTCCCATTTGCCCTCCTGCATCTCGTGGAAGTTCCAGAAGGCATACGTTTCAATAGTGTTAAATCCGGCCCGCTTGATACGCAGCAGGCGGTCGCGCCACAACGCGCGGGGAATGCGGCTGTAGTGCATCGTGCCGCTTGCGATGAACTCGCGCCGTCCCTGGATGAGAAAGCCTTTGCCATCGAAATCAATGGCCGATTTGGCGGCAGGCGCGGCATTAAAAATGCCGTCGTCGGCGCGAACGGCAAGGCCCGCGCCCGCCACGGCGAAGGGCAATAACATGGAAAGCGCGCACGGAAGAAACAGGGAACGCATAGTACGTCGCATTAAGGTTTACCTCAGTATGAACAGAAGTTGATTGATCCGTAAGCACAAGATTATGATGAAGATTTGTCGGGCTGAATTCACAGGGAAGTGCCGTGTACTATTCGCCGCGCCACAGAATAATTCCTTACAACAGGCGCGGGAGATCGTACCGTAAAAATGCGGGTCTGGGCGTATACTATCCGTATGCTGACAACGATAAAGCTTCCAGTTGATGCCACATGGTAGTACCGACACCCGTGCGTCTCTAAGAGGTTCATACGGTTATCACTGCGCTTCAAACGGCTCGTAACGAACGGCTTGACAACGTCCTAATAACGTCCTAATAACGTCCTAATAACGATTGGAGGGTTTGCACGATGGTTAAAATGGTTCCTCTTCCGGGCAGCGTTCGCCGTCCGCTTCCCGGCGCGCTGATCATCGGGGATGTGGATACGTCGCAGAGGCTGGATAACATCTCGGTCTATTTTCGACCTGCCGCCGACGCGCCGCTGATGCCGGACGCAATCGAGTTCAGCGCCACCCTGCCCCGTTCGCGTCAGTATTACACGCATCAGGAGGCCGCACAGTGCCTTCAGCCCGATCCCGTAATCGTGGCCGATGTCACCGCTTATCTGGGGGATCACGGCATAACGGCCAGGCAGCCGGCCGGAGCGCATTTAGGGCATGTGCTGCAGGTGTCCGGCACAATAGGCGATTTCCAGATGGCGCTGGGCGTGGATACAAAGCGCTGGGCGCACCCGACCGGCGATTATCGGGGGCGAACCGGGCCGCTGAACCTGCCCGCCGAATTTGTGCCGCATGTGCATTCCATTTTCGGCATGGACAACCGGCGTATGGGCGTGTCGTATCAGCGTCCGTTCAGGGCGCGCGTCAAGAGCCGCAAAAAACCTTTCGTGCCTACCGCCCTCGCCAATCTCTACGATTTCCCCGCCAATCTGAACGGCGCGGGGCAGACGGTAGCGATTTTGGCGTTCAACGGCCAGATCGCCGATACGGGCCAGTCCGTGACGGGCGGTTACAGCCTGACGGCCCTGCAAAACTACTTTGCACAACTTGGCGTACAATTGCCTGACATCTCGAACGTCGTGGTGCATGGGCCGGGAAACACGCCGGGAGATCCCAGCGACCCCAACGACATATCGGGCGAGGTGATGCTCGACATACAGATGGTGGGCCTGCTCGCGCCGGGGGCGAATATCGTCGTGTACTTTTCCGAGTTTACCGAGGTAGGATGGGTGGACGCGCTGCACGCCGTTGTGGCCGACACCACGCACAATCCTTCCGTCTGTTCCATCAGCTACGGCAACCCCGAAACCAGTTCGGATGCGGCGGACGCCAACACGCGCGGCAGCCTGTGGACGCATGGGGCTATTACACAGACAGACCTCGCGTTTCAGGTGGCGGCGCTCAGGGGCCTGACGATCTTCGCCGCGTCCGGCGACAGCGGCAGCCCGGACAACGACCCGGACGGCCTGGCGCACAGCGACTATCCCTCGTCAAGCGCGTTCGTTACGGGCGTGGGAGGAACCAGCCTGACTGCGAGCGCGGCGGGAATCACGCAGGAAGCGGTGTGGAACGATGGGCCGGGCAGTGCGGGCGGGGGCGGCGTGAGCGCGCTGTTTTCATTGCCGGATTATCAGCAGAACGCCAATGTTCCCTCGTCCGTCAATCCGGGCCATCACATCGGGCGCGGCGTTCCCGATGTGGCCGCCGTGGCCGACCCCGCGACAGGCGTTATCATTGTGGACACTACGGGAACGCAGCAGGTGATCGGCGGAACCAGCGCGGCCGCGCCGCTGTGGGCCGCGCTTGCGGCGCGCATCAATCAGGGTCTGGGTCACAAGGTCGGCTTCCTGAACCCGCTGCTCTACGCGCACACGGGAACGGGCGCGCTGCGCGACATCACGCAGGGCAACAACGGCAGCTACCGCGCCGCGCCGGGATGGGACGCCTGTACGGGGCTTGGCACACCCGACGGCGCGCGCCTGCTGCAATCCCTGAACAACGTTGCCGCAAACGCTCCCGCATCGGCGACGCGCGGCCAGAGCGAGGCCAGGTCGGAATAGCTTGCTGTCTTGAACTCGGATTACGCGGATTAGCAGGATGGACAGGATTAAACCGTTGATAAATTGGACGAACCAAGTAATCAAATCCTACTAATGCGTGAAAAATCTTGGATAAGCGCTGCATCCAATCCTGTTCGTCCTATCAATCCGCGTAATCCGAGTTCAAGACAGGTTCTCCATCCGTCTCCGTCAGCGTCGCTTTCAGTTGGGCCAGTTGGATCTCATAAAGAGTGATGGCATTCAGTACCTCGGCGCGATTGGAGGTGAAAATGTCGCGCCAGAAGGTTCGGTCGGACGTGGATACGCGCATCATATCGGCGTAGCTGCTGCCGGCCATGCGGTTTGCGAGGGCGGGATCGGGGCTGCCCGCCACCATGTCGGCGAACGCGAACGATAAAATGTGCGGCAGGTGGCTGACAAGGGCGACGGCGCGGTCATGGGCCGCGCTGTCGAGCAGAACCGGACGCGCGCCCAATGCCCTCGCCAGGGCTATGGCCTGCCTTACAAACGTATCTTCCTCGCCATCCGGCATTCGGGAACGAACCACGGCCCATGCCGCGCCCTCAAACAAGTTCGGCAGGGCCGCGCTTATACCGCCCTGCGGCGAACCCGCCATCGGATGCCCGCCCACAAAGCGCGGCCCGCATAAGCCCTCTCCGGCCTCGCAGATGATCTGTTTGGCGCCGCCGATGTCGGTAATCAGGGCGTCGGGGCGGGCATATAGGGGCAAAGATTCAAGCAGGACAGGAATCGCGCTGACCGGCGCGGCAAGGATGATTACAACCGCGTCCGCGACACCTGCCTGCAAATCTGTCGTGCCTTCGTCTATTGCACCCATCTCCCAGGCCCGCTTTAATCCCGCCGTGTTCGTATCAATACCCACAACCGTTTGCGCTATGCCTCTCGCCTTCAATGCCAGACCGAGCGAACCGCCCATCATGCCCACGCCCACAATCGCAATCCGCCCAAAGAGCGGCGACTGTACGGGCGATGCAGGCGCTGCTTCCCTCGCGGCCTCGCGTTCACGCCTTTGTGGTTCGCTATGTTCTATATTCATTCGCGTTCATTCGCGTTTATTTGCGTTCATTCGCGGCTGTCATATCGTCCGGCCTACGGCGGCGGCAATCGGCTTTAGATCGCGCAAAAGGTCGTCGAACTGCGCGAAGGTGAGCGACTGCGGGCCGTCCTTGATGGCCTTTTCGGGGTTGGGGTGCGTTTCGATGATGATGCCGTCCGCCCCGGTCGCGACCGCGCCCCGGCTGACCGCGTTCACCAGGCTGCGCTTGCCCGTGGCGTGGGACGGGTCGGCGAAAATCGGCAGATGCGACAGTTCCTTGATGGCGGGAATGGCGTTGATGTCGAAGGTATTGCGCGTGTACGTCTCGAACGTGCGAATACCCCGCTCGCACAAGATGATCTCATAGTTGCCCTGGCTGGCGATGTACTCGGCGGCCTGCAGCCATTCCTCAATCGTGCTGGCCCAGCCTCGTTTGAGCATTACGGGCTTACGCGCCATGCCCACCTCGCGCAGCAGACTGTAATTCGCCATGTTGCGCGTGCCGATCTGGAAAATGTCGGTATATTTTCCTACCAGTTCCACATCCCGCGTGTCCATCACTTCGGTAATGATCGGCAGGCCGGTCTGTTCGCTCGCCTCAGCCAGCAGTTTCAGGGCCGCTTCGCCCATGCCGTGAAACGAATAGGGACTGGTGGACGGCTTGAACGCGCCCCCGCGCAGAATGTGCGCCCCCGCCTTTTTGACGAAATGCGCCGTCTCGAACAGCATTTCTGGGGACTCGACCGTACACGGGCCGGCCATCACACAGATCTGACTGCCGCCGATCCGAACGCCGCGCACGTTGATGATCGTGCCTTCGGGTTTGAACGCTTTGCCCACCAGTTTGTACGGCTTCAAGATCGGTACGACGCGCTCCACGAACGGCAGCGACTCGAACTGCTCGACCAGGTCGGCCTTGTCCCGTTCGGGCGTGCCGATCACGCCGACAATCGTGCGCTCCACGCCCTCCGACAGGTGAACGCCGTAGCCGCGCCCCTTCAAGTCCTGCAGCAAATCCTCGCGCTGCGTCTGGGTCGTATCCGGCCCCAATATGATAATCATGCCCCGCCTCCTTCTCGCCCTGCCGCGCTTCGTCGCGCAGGCAGCCATAAAATTTTATCCGTGTGCGCCTGTTCTCGTCCGCTTCCGTCACACTTGCTGCTGTTAAAATTTGTTCTGCGCTCGCTTCAGTCCGACACAGCCCGAACCACTCCAGCAGCGGACTTCATTATAGCACGAGAAACAACACCATAAGGAGAGCATAGGAATGCGCGGATTCCACAGCGGACGAATGCACCGGTGCAGAAGAGGAGGACAAGGCGCAAAGTATAACCAAATGTTAATACATCCTTAATCCTTTCTTAACGGCCCCTTAACAATCTTAGAGTATTCTAAGCTTTGAGTGTGGTTGTCCCGCCGCCGCTATCCTCCCCATTGCCTTGTCACGCGTTCCGCCGATGTTCTCGTAACATCTTCCCACCCGTAGAGTGACCCATCGCGAACCGCCGCGAATGGTCGAAAAAGAGAAACCGAGGAGAAACCATGCACACGAACCTGCGCCGCTACGCCTTTACCCTGATCGAACTGCTTGTCGTAATCGCCATTATCGCTATTTTAGCCGCCATTTTGTTCCCGGTTTTCGCGCAGGCGCGGGAAAAGGCCCGCAGCGCAAGCTGTCAGTCCAACATGAAGCAGATCGGCACGGCTGTCATAATGTACGTGCAGGACTACGATGAGACATACCCCTTCGCGTATCTGTACAGCACTATTCCCGTCAACGGCGTCATGACCAAGCCGCCCTACCAGCAGTGGTCGGGTATCACACAGCCCTACATCAAGAGCGCGCAGGTCTGGGTATGCCCCAGCGCCCTGTACAAGCAGGTTCCCGAATCGCCCGGTATTGACCTTCAGGTTCCGCAACTGACGTACCTGCCCAACGAGGTCATCATCCCGCGCCAGAAACTTGCCGGCCAGAACGCCACGTATGTGCGGCCTTACCACGCCGTCACGCTGGCGCAGGTCGGCACTCCCGCAAGCGTGATTGCCATTGCCGAAGCCAACGATGATCCGCTTTCCGATGCCGCCCACCGACCCGCGCACGGCTTCGAGCCTGCCGAACCCTACAAATCCACCGGCCCCATCACCCATACCAACGTGGCGGACGTGATGGCCGACATCAACAACAAAGTATCCAACAGCACGACTGAGCGCCTGTCCTACATCGCCCTGTTTCGGCACCAGGGCGGCTCCAACTACACGTTCGCGGACGGTCACGCCAAATGGCAGCGCTTCGAGCAGACTTTAGACCCGAATTTCCTGTGGGGAGAGTATTTCTACTGCGCTCAGTAGGTTTGACACAATAATACCTTCGTCTTTGGGGCGGAGGATACAACTAAGGGCTTGCGGGAACGAACAGGAGATAGCATCCATTCGTTCCCGCAAGCCCTTAGTTGTATTTGGATAGAGGCGCGTTGAGACGGCGATATGCCGCTGCTAAACGTATCTTTCAGCCGACTGTCATGGTCGAGTAGACGGCGTTGAAGACCTCTTTGGGCGTGGTCAGGCCCGCGAATATCTTGTCGTGACCGTCCTGAAGCATGGTTCGCATTTTAACGACATCGCGGGCATAGGTTGTCATTTCGCCGACCGTCGCGCCCTTCGCGACCAGTTCGCGGAACTGCGGCGTGCTGATCAGCAGCTCGAACAATCCCAGACGCCCCTTGAAGCCGGTTTGTCGGCAGTTCTCGCAGCCTTTGCCCATGTAGAACGGACGGCCCACATGCTGCTTGGGGTCAATGCCGATCTCGATAAGTTCGTCGGGGTTGGGCTGATACTGCGTCTTGCAGTTGACGCAGATGGTGCGGATAAGCCGCTGCGCCATGATCGCCTGCAGCGTGGACGCGATGAGATATGGCTCCGCGCCCATGTCCATCATGCGGCCCACGGTCTCGATGGCGTTGTTGGTGTGCAGCGAGGAGAGGACAAGATGCCCCGTCAGGCTGGCCTGGATGCCGATGCCCAGACTTTCCGCGTCGCGCATTTCGCCCACGAGCATCACGTCCGGGTCCTGGCGCAGAAACGAGCGCATCACGCGGGGAAACGCCATCTTTTCCGTCACCTGCACCTGCAAAACGTGGTCGCTGAACTCGTATTCGACCGGGTCTTCCACGGTCACGATGTTGCGCTTGAGCCTGTCCAGCTTGTTCAGGCTGGCGTACAATGTGGACGTTTTCCCGCTTCCGGTCGGGCCGGTGACGAGGATCAGGCCATACGACGACTGCACCGCATTCGCCCAGCTTTTGAGCAGGTCGGGCGGCATCCCCAGCTTATCCAGTTCTACCTTGGCCCCGGCGGGGTCGAGAATACGCATGACGATTTTTTCGCCGTTCAGGCCGGGCAGCACGGACATGCGCGCGCTGAGTTTGCGCGCCCCGTATTCCATGTCAAGGCGTCCGTCCTGCGGCTCGCGGCGTTCGTCAATGTGCATCCCTGCGGCCAGTTTGAGGCGGGCGAGGACGTTGGGAACCAGGTCGGGACTCATCTGTCCCACGTCCTGCATCACGCCGTCAATGCGGTAGCGCACGAGGAGTCGGGCGCGTTCCGGCTGCAAATGCACGTCGGACGCGCCCAGATCCAGCGCCTTACGCAATAGAAAGTCGGTCTGCGTCACGGCCTCGGTCAGTTCGCCGCCCATCTCGCGGGATACACCGTCCTGGCGCATGATCAATTTGAACGACTGCGGCCCGCCCCGCGCCGCGCCCTGTCCGGCATCTCGCACTTGTGTCATGGGTGCTGCTCCTTCAAAAGATTCAAAAGAAGATCAAAGCAAACTTAAAGAGAACTCCTGCTGATGGTCGCTGCGGTTAGTCAGGGAGGAATCGCGCTTGCAAACGCGAAACTATGGTGGAATGCCTGCCTGTGTGCTATGCTTTCTGTGCCTGCCGCATCGTCATGGAAAACTTGTTGTAGAGAACCATGCCCATTGCGATGTTGCAGCACGTATTTCTGGAAGTTATCAGGAAATTCCTTCATGCCTTCTGTTCAAACAGTCGTACCGTCTTTTTCCCCGGAACCGATCCTGTCCGTGTCGCCCGTGCTGTCCCTCCTGCAAGCGTTGGAAGCAGGGCAGGATGCTCCCCTGCTCCAGACGGTCGAGGCCGCGCTTGGGCAATGCCTGTTTCGGTCGCGGCCCGACACGCCGGACGCGCCCGATGTAATGACCCATGCGGACGATGCGGGACGGCGGCAATACGCGTTTTTCGTTGTATTGACCGGGCGCGCGCGCATACTGCGCGAGGGCGCGGACGGGTCGCAGGTGACACTCGAACGCCTTGCCCCCGGCCAGTTCTTTGCCGCCCGCGCCTACGCCTACGCGGGGGCAGGGGACATCCTGGCCCGCATGTCGCAGGAAGGCCGCATATTGTGCCTGAGTGAGGAGAAAGGAGAAAGGAAAAAGGAAAAAGGGGCGGGTTCGTCCGGTGACATGGTTTCGTTGCAGGACAATAATCTCGCCTCCGTGCCTTCCGCCGCTTTTGACGACGGTACACTTGCCGCGCTCACTACTGCCCATCCTGAACTTCGCGCCCTCCTGGAACAGCGCGCGCAGGAGATAGCCGCCCTGCTCGCCGCGCAGACGGCCCAGGCGTTCGCGCCAAATGCCGCGCCTGCCACGCAGAGTGACACGCAGCCCGCACCCGGATTTGCGCCTCCTCTCCCCTCCAGTGGCCCTGACTTTCCCGTCGCGCCCGACAACGCGCCGGACACAATCGGAAATCGAAAATCAAACCGCAAAAATCGCAAGTGTCCGGCCCTGCTGCAGGTAAGCGAGACCGACTGCGGCGCGGCGTGCCTTGCCATGCTGCTGCGCTATTACGGCAAACACGTCAGCATCAACCGCCTGCGCGCCCTTGCCAATGTGGGCGTGGACGGCGCAACGCTGCGCAGCGTGGCCCAGGCCGCCCAGACCCTGGGTTTCCAAACGCGGGCCGTGAAGACCGGCTACGAACAACTTCTGCAAGGGGGCGGCAGCGAACTGCCCGCGATTGTCCACTGGCAGGGCTTTCACTTCATCGTGCTGTATGAGGTCAGGCCAGGCGGCGTGGTCGTGGCCGATCCTGCCATCGGGCTAAGGCGGCTAAGCCGCGAGGAGTTCGTCAAGGGCTGGACGGGCTACACGCTGTTCTGCGCTCCGACCGCAAAAATTCAGTCGGTGGCCGAGTCTACGCCGACCCTGCGCCAGTATCTGCCCCTGCTCGCCCCGTTCCGCCGCATTCTTGTGGACATACTGCTGGCCTCGCTCCTGCTGCAACTGTTCGGGCTGGCGACGCCCATTTTTACGCAGTACGTCGTGGACAAAGTCCTCGTGCATCAAAACGCGTCCATGCTCAATGTCCTGCTTGTCGGGATGCTGCTTGTGGCGGGGTTTCAGGCGCTCGCGGTCGCGCTTCGTCAATATCTGATGGTGCATACCGCGCGGCGTCTGCATTTGCAGATGGTCGTGGCGTTTTACCAGCACATGCTGCGCCTGCCGATGCGCTTTTTTGAAGACCGACGCGTGGGCGATATGCTCAAGCGCTTCAATGAAAACGCGCGCATACGCGAAATCTTGACCGGGCGCGCGATTGCCGTAATTGTAGACTGCATGATGATCGTGGTGTATCTGGCCCTGATGGTGTTTTACAACCTGAAACTGTCCATTCTCGCCGCCGCATTCGTGCCGCTGTATGGCCTGCTGCTGCTTGTCGCCTCGCCCATCCTGCGCCGGCAGCAGCGCGAGGCGTTTGAGAAAGCCGCCGAAGCCGAGGCCCTGATGGTCGAGACCGTGCAGGGTATCGGCACGGTCAAGGCGACGAACGCCGAGGGCCCGTTTCGGTGGCAGTGGCAGAGCCTGATGGTGCGCTCCCTGAATGTGCAGTTTCGCAACGCCCTGTCCAACATGAACATCTTTGCTGCCGCGAGCGTGATACAAACCCTTAACACGGTGCTGCTGCTGTGGTACGGGGCGCGGCTTGTGATCGCGGGCGAACTGACGGTGGGGCAGCTTGTCGCCTTCAATGTGCTTGCCGCCACTATCACGCGCCCCATCCTCAACCTCATTGACCTGTGGAACGACTTTCAGGAGTTCGGGGTCGCCCTGGAGCGCCTGAACGACATCTTCGACGCCGTGCCGGAAGAGGATGAGAACCGGGCGGGTCTGCGCCATCTGCCCCCGCTTGACGGACGTATCACGTTCGAGGATGTCACCTTTCGCTACCCGTCACGCCCCGACACCAATGTGCTGCAAAACATCCGCCTGGAGATCAAGCCCGGTCAGACCGTGGCGCTTGTAGGCCGCAGCGGGGCGGGCAAGACCACATTCGCCAATCTCCTGCTGCGCCTGCACGAGCCGACATCGGGGCGCATCCTCATGGACGGCGTGGACATCAAAAACGCGATCCTGAGCAGCCTGCGCGGGCAGGTGGGCGTCGTGATGCAGGACAACTTTTTGTTCAGCGGCACGATCCGCGACAACATCGCGTGCGGCGACGTGGGCGCGAACTTCGACGCTGTTGTGGGCGCGGCCATGCTGGCGGGAGCGCATGAGTTTGTCCAATCCCTGCCGCTGGGCTACGAGACCAAAATCGGCGAACACGGGCAGGGGCTGTCGGGCGGACAGCGGCAGCGCGTCGCCATCGCCCGCGCCCTTTATAAAAATCCGCGCGTTCTCATTATGGACGAGGCGACCAGCGCCCTGGACACGGAAAGCGAACGCGCCATACAGCGCAACCTGGACAGTATCTTGAAGGGCCGGACGACCCTGCTGATCGCGCACCGCCTGAGTACGGTTCGCAATGCCGATCTGATCGTCGTACTGGATCAGGGCTGCATCGTCGAGACGGGGTCGCACGACGAATTGATGCGGCAGGAAGGCCTGTATTTTTACCTGAACGGGCAGCAGATGAGCGCTTGATTGGCGACATGTACCCGCCGATCCGCAGTTTTTGAAAATAATCGAAAATACCGTAAGGATTTGGATAAAGATTACCGATAAATAATGAAAACCCTCTTGACAACCCTCTGTCCGCCTGCTATACTATATGCACGTTCGAACGCTTCCCCGTGATGCCGCAGTATTTATTTTTTGAGCATTCCACGGTAAGCGCAAGGGCGAATCTTCTCCTGATGGGGGGTGACACGCATGAACATCCAGATCAATGACCTGCCGGTCGTGGAAATCGAGGTTTCCGAGATCGAACTGAACAAGGTCGTCGGTGGCCGCGCCCTCTGGGGTACGTAGTTCGCTGCGTTGTGCATGGAACGTGTTTGGTGTGCTTGGTGTGCGCCCGTTCGCGGGCGGGCCGTTTCGCTGGTATCGCTTGCCAACATTGCGTATGCGCGCAGGCAGGCATTTTCATTCAAGCCGAGGAGATACGAACGTGAACATTCAGATCAATGACCTGCCCGTGGTTGAGGTGGAAGTAACCGAGATCGAACTGAATAAGGTTGTCGGCGGCAAAGCCCTCTGGGGTACGTAGACGACACCGGGGACGCGTCTTTTTGCGCGTCCGCTAAGAGCCTCGCGCTTTGCAGTCCATCGCGCCTTCAATTGGTGAAGTTCAAACCGGTGGCCTTGTAAATGCACCCTGAGGCTGGCAATTGTACTACCTATAAGCGGGTGC
Organism: Chthonomonadaceae bacterium; assembly: GCA_965277875.1. Lineage (GTDB taxonomy): Bacteria > Armatimonadota > Chthonomonadetes > Chthonomonadales > Chthonomonadaceae > CAWFQB01. The sequence continues at coordinate 6,092,174 of CBDIDV010000002.1, forward strand.
GACAAACACGATCAGCTATGTGTTTGTCGCGCCCCTTTTTGTTTCATTCCCGGCGTTTTCGTATTGCGGCGAGCGTTCCCACGCGGGATTTTGACCGCGCATTCGCGTTAATCCGCTGTTGTGGCATAGTTCACAGGCGGGGTGTGGTAACTGTTGCTTGTATGCCTGCCTGTCCTGCGTCATACTAAGGGCGTGTTCACCAATAGACGTTACCATAGTTCAAGAACACGCGTTGGCCGGCGTCCCGCCTGTCCCGGAATACGGGCGTGAGACCGGCCAATAGGCGCGGAGGAAGCGACAGGGGCTTTCGCCGCGCCTTTCCATGCGTTTTCGCCCCCATGCGTTTTCGCCCCCATGCGTTTTCGCCCCCATGCGCTTTCGCCCATCCTGCGGCTATAATGCGGCTATAATGCGGCTATAATGCGGCTATAATAAAGTATTGCGAACCGTAACAAGAAACAGGATGTAATGCTGTGCGCCCACCCGTGCCACCCTCAGCTTCAAATGCAGTTGACCCACTCGCCGCTCAGAAACCAAAAGCAAGCGTCAGCCTGTCCGCACTGGGCAGGACGTGGACGGCAGGCCGCTCTTTTCCCGCCACGCTTGAAGTATCGGACGTGCTGACGCAGCCTCCGGCCTGGATCGGTCACGCGATGCTGTATCTGCTCGCCGCACTGACGCTCGCGGCCCTGCTGTGGGCGGCTTTAAGCGGCGTGGATGTGGTCGTAGACCCGCGCGGGCGCGTCGTGCCGCAGGGCAATGTTCTGCCCGTGCAGGCCGCGCAGGCGGGCAGCGTACAGGTCGTGCGCGTCCGGGAGGGCGATGTCGTCACGCGCGGCCAGAAAATGCTCGATCTCGACATGACCGAGGCCCGAACGCGGCTGGGTAAGCTGCGCGAGGAACAGGATGCCACTCAGTCGCAACTGGAACAATTACAGGCCACGCACGGCAGCTTTGTGGATCAGGTAGACAGGCAAAACCGGCTGGGACGCCTCCAATCCGAAATCGCGACCGCCGAACTGACCTTGCAGCGCAGCCAGATCGTCGCTCCCACCGGCGGCGTCGTCACGCGTCTGGACGTGCATACGGTCGGCGCGGTCGTGCATAGCGGGCAATTAGTCGCCGCCATCGCGCCTGCGGGCGCGCCGCTCGTGATCGAGGCCCATGTGCTGAACAAGGATGTGGCCTTTGTGCGGCCCGGTCTGCCCGTGAAGATTAAACTCGACGCTTTTCCTTATCAGGATTACGGCACGCTCGACGGCGACGTCTTAGACATCTCCCCGGACGCCCAGGGGGACGAAGAACAAAACAGCTATTATAAAGTGACGGTCGGCCTGCATCAGACTGCGATGCAGGCGGGCGATAAGCGCATCCCCCTGCGGCCCGGACTGAGCGCCACGGCGGAGATCGTTGTCGAGCGCAAAAGCGTCCTCGCGCTGTTTTTGGAACCCTTCCGCAAACTGCGCCGCATGGCGGAAAGCACGAGATAGTTGTTTGTTGCTTGTCATTTGTTGCTTGCTGCCGGACATGTTGGCCGCGCTTATGGCCGATGCGCCCAACTGTTCAGCCTGGTCAACCGCATTTTCAAACAACAAACAACTTTAGTTTCCGGTAAATGAAGCGGCTTGCGCCGCCTGTTGCGGCGTTGCTTGTGCCTTGTGGCGTCTGTGGGCGTCCACTCCGGTCTTCAAGTGGGCCGTGACGCTGTTCTTTTTGCGCAGTTGTGCCGCCAGGTCGGGCAAGTCCGCACAATGCACCTGTCCAAGTACGCGCCGCAGCCGTCCGCCCGTGGGCCGCGCCGCCCGATCCCAGAACCCCGAAGCGACCGGCTGGCTGGTCGCGGCGACATACGACAGGAGATTACCCGCAAGCAGGGCGAGTTCAGGCAGGCGAAAGCGGCTTTCCTGTCCCCACACATACGCCCGCTCGCAGCCGAGCAGCGGCTTGGCGGCCAGGGGCAGATGCTCCACGCCCCAGCGTTCCTTGTATAAGCGCCACAACGCCCACGCACTCACGCTCAGGTTCGTTGCCAGCAGCAGCGGTTCCTTGTAGCGCGGGTCGTAGATGGCGACCAGCCGGAACGTGGGCACGCCCGGTTTGGCGTCGGGCAGAACCAGGTTGTTCCATATCTGCGCTGTCAAACGGTGTGCGCCGTCGTGCCAGCGCGCCGTGGCGTCACAAGGCGTGGCCGCAATGTCCTTGCCGGCCCGCGTTCGCGCTAAGGGCCGCACGATGTCGCCGCGTGTGGGGCGGCGTCCGCGTCCTTTGTAGGCGGGCAGTTCGCTGCGCCGCGCCGTCTGGTTGGCGCGGGCGCGGGCCACAAAGCGTAGGTTCTCGGCGGTCAGCAGATCGGCGAGGGCAAAGCCCGCATCTACAATCAGGGCTTCGCACGCGGCAAGCGTTCTGGCCGCCTGCGCGACCAGCCGCGTTTGCAGGTCACTCTCGCTTTCGCCTGCCTTGCGCCGCACGAACAAGCGCGGCAGAGCGAAGCGCATGTTACCGATGCGCCCGACGGCCACGCCCAACCCGAAGCAGACGGCAGGCAGGGCCTTGCCCGCCGTACTCACATAGTGTTTGCTGTCCAGGCCCTGCAAGTGGGGGCGAAAGAAGGCGGTCAGGTCACAGGCGACCGGGCGCACGCCTTCATAACAGGCGGCAACGAAGCGGCCTTCCTGTATTACCGTCTGCTGCCAGCGGGCGAGCAGGTCGGCGGTGTTCCAGCCGCCATAGCACAGGGCGGCACTACTGCGGCGCACCGCGGCAGGCGCAAGGCCCAAGCTGTCCAGAGCGGCAAACACGGCTCCGCGCGCGTGGAGGAAACGCCCGGACATAAGCGCGAGGAACAAGTGCAGCAGGCCCAGGTTCGTGCCGAGCGGCACATCTTCCAGCACTTGCGTGAGCAGGGTACAGATACGGTAGACTAAGAGTGACATCAGGTAAGCCTCGGCCAGTGTAGTGTGGTAACTCTACTGTACCGCAGCCGCTTGCCTGATGTCGCACCCGAATTGTGTCTACATACTTTTACCGGAAACTAAAGAACAACAAACAACAAACAACAAACAACAAACAACAAGCAACAAGCAACCGGAGTCTGTATGGAAGAGGAACAGAACGTCGTGCTGATTGTAAACGGGGAAGCGCTTTGCACTCCGGCCCTGCTGCAATGGGCGCAGTGGCAGGACGCGCTGGGGCTGCTAAGCGAGGCTGCCGACAGTCTGCTGATCCGGCAGGCGGCGCAGGCGCAGGGCATTCAGGCGACGCAGGAGGAACTGGACGCCGAGGCCGTGACGTTTCGCCGCAGGCACGATCTTTTGCAGGCGTCCGCCCTGCTTGGCTGGCTGGAACAGCGGGGGCAGACGACCGGCAGTTGGCAGGCGCATCTGAGCGAGACCGTCACGGCCCGCAAACTGCGCGAGGCCGTTTGCGCGCCCCATATACAGGCATATTTCGTACAGCATCGGCTGGAATTCGAGCAGGCGACGGTAGCGCGGCTGCTGGTAAGCGAGGAAAACGCGGGCCGCGAGCTGAGGGCGCGTATCGTGGAGGACGGCGAGGATTTTTACACGCTGGCCCGCCGTTACTCCCAGGACGCCGCAACACGCCCGGTCGGAGGGTATATGGGGCGGGTAGGGCGCAAGACCCTGCCGCCGGTTTTGGAGGCGGCCATCTTCGGCGCGCAGGCCGGGCAGGTGGTCGGCCCCCTGAAAACAAGTCAGGGCTGGCATCTGGTTCTGGTCGAGGCGCTGTACCCTGCCACCTTAGACGACGCCACACGCGGCCTCATCGTCGCGGAACTGTTTGCGGACTGGCTGCGTCAGCAGCGACAGGCCGCGCAAATCTGCACTCCGCTTTTGGAGGGCGTGTTTTAGCCGTTCTGCCTTTTTAGCAAACGCCTGCCGTCAAGGTATACTATATATACTATAACCAGCACGTTCACGCGCAAGCCCCTGTGCAGAACAGCATTTGCGTGTAGTTTGCAGACAGTGCGCTTCGGCGTCTGCTTACGCCGACGCCGTGCAGAACCAATAACCCAACCATAACATTAAAGCCGTCGCCCGGACGCGCCCGCTTTCAGGAGAACAACCCATGACCGCCGAAGACCCGCAAAACGAAGACCAGAGCGCGCCTGCAAACACATCCGAGACAAGCGCCGCGCAGGAACCCATTCTGACCGACACGCCTGTCCTGAACCGCGAACAGCGCCGCGCCCAGGCCAAAGGCAAAAAGACCGCCGCTCCCGCCTCGCATCCGTCCAACAACGGCGGCATTCGCACCGGCGGCGCGCGCCCCGCCAGCGCCTCCATCTCCAACAAAATCCCGCGCACCGGACATAAATAAGTATACACCACTTGCTGCGCTAGAGACACCCTGCACAGAGGAGGACACACAAGGAGAAGAGGGGAAATAGACAGAATTAAAAGGATGTCTCAGGATGAACAGGATTTCACTTGGGCAAATGAACAGTTGCTGCAATGACTTTTGTTCTTTTGCATCGTAATCTGTGAACATCTGTGTTAATCTGTGAATAGCTCTCCTCTTGTTGTTCTCTGTGTCTCCAGCGTAGCGGGTGGTTCATTCCTACCTGTTTTTAACGGTTATTCCGGGCCACTCGTCGGTGCGGAAGGGCGAGGCGGGCAGGCCGGCCCTGTTGTACAGATTGCAGACGGGGTTGATGGCCCAGGCGTAGCGGACGGCGACCGGGTGGGGAACGGTAGGCGAGGAGACGACGATGGCGCTGCCGTTGATCGTCGCTTCGGCCCAGACGAACTTGTGATCTTCGCCCGCGATGGCAAAGCCCTGCAATGGGCTGGGAGTGTCCGGTTGGCCCGCCGCGTGCGCCGTCAGTCCGCCGCCGGTGTGCGTAAATGTCAGGCGGATCTTATCGCCCTCGACCTTCATGGCTTTGTACTGCGGGCCGCTGTATTCTATCTTTTCGCCATACGTCTGGGCAAGCGCGGCCAGGGCCAGACGCTTGCCCACGTCCTGCTTGTCCTTGGGGTGGATGTCGCCCGCGTCGCCGATGTCAATGGTCACGGCGAGGCCCGCGTTGGGCAGATGGGAGGCGGTCAGGCTTTGCGCCTCGCGCAGTTCGGCCCAGTCGTTATCGCCCGGCTGCGTGGCGGCCTGCTGGAAATTGGCGAGCTGCACGATGTAAAACGGGAAATTGCCCTCGTGCCAGCGCGCCCGCCAATCCTCGATCATGGTGGGCAGCAGGGTACGGTACTGATAGGCGCGCCCCGCGTTCGATTCGCCCTGATACCAGATCGCGCCTTTGATACCGTAGGGGAGCAGGGGCGCGATCATGCCGTTGTACAGCACAGTCGGCGCGTTCGGATTGTTCGGCTTGGGAGAAGCCGTGTTTGCGCCTGCCTGCGCGTTCGCCATGCGCGTCATGACATCGCTGTAATCGGGCATGGTCTGGAGCGCTTCGCCGCTGACCCACGCTTCGGCAGGCGTGCCGCCCCACGACGTATGGATCAGGCCGATGGGGACTTTCAGGTTGTTGTAAAGCTCGCGGCCAAAGAAGTAGCCCACGGCGCTAAAGCCGTTCCACCCGCCTGCCCGCACCGTCTGGGGCGTACAGATGTCCCATTGACCGGAGAGCGTTTGCCGGGGCGACTGCGCGATGTCTTTCTTTACCGTGAACAGGCGGATTTGCGGATAGTCGGCGCTCGCCACTTCCTGTGCGGCATTCGTAACGTTGCCGATGCCCATCTCCATGTTGGACTGCCCCGAACAGACCCACACATCCCCGACAAGGATGTTCGACAGCGAGATTGTGCGCGTCATGGCTTCCGCCGTGGTATACGGCCCGCGTGGCAGAGCGGGAAGCATAGCGCGCGCTGTCCGAGGTCTGTTTTGCGAAACAAGCCCCTCTTTGCCCTGATCGGCAACGGTCATGGTGTACGGCCCGCCGACGGGCAGGGCAGGCAGTTTCGCCGTCCATTTCCCTTGCGCGTCCCCAATCCCTTTTGCGCTCTTGCCGCTTATGCTGACCGTGACCGTCTGCCCTGGCTGCGTCCATCCCCATACGACGACGGGACGCCCCCGCTGCAATACCATGTTGTCGGTAAACAGGGGGCTGACGAGCGGCAGGGCGGCGGGCGCGGCATCGTCGGCGCGGGCCACTATGGGCGCGGACAGTACAGCCAGTGCGGCGCATCCGGTCAATCCCATAGAGGCGAGCGGAGCGGCAAGGGTTGAGGACAAAGCGCCCAGCGACCTAAGCCGCCGCAGCGTTGTGGCAAGCGTTTTCATGATGAGTGTTCCTTCTTCGCAGATACTTCGGAGTGTGGGAAGCAGTGTGGGAACGGCGGCAAGAGTGCGCCTTATATTCCCGGCTATACTTCATGTTCGCCGTCCCGCGCTAATATCCTTCTCCACTTCCCCAAGCCTGCATGTCCCTTTGTGCATAGCCCCGTCTCATTCTTGCAGGCAGACCGTGATATAATAGAGGCAGACGACATCAAAAGAGCAAAACGATTGGATAAGAGGAACGTATGTTTCAGGATCGAAGCGAACTGCTGGCGAACAACCCCACTCAGATGAATTATGGCGTGGCTGTGACGGACGTGGATGGCGACGGCAGGTTCGAGTTTTTTGTGGCGGGGTACGGCTGCGCCAATCAGGCGCTCAAGTGGAATGGACGCGCGTATCACAACATCGCGGACGAGACGCTTGCCGATGCGAGTAGGCAGGCGATTGGCGTCTGCGCGGGCGACATGGACGGCGACGGGCGCGAGGAGATCTACATCCTCAATACCGACAGTTTCGCCGGGCGCAAAAAACTGGCGGATCGCCTGCTGCAATACGACGGCACACGCTGGCGAGACCTGTTCAGCCTGCCCGAAAATCAAGACGCGCTGAACCTGACGGCGGGCCGGTCGGTGGCCTGCGTGGATCGGTTGGGAAACGGGCGGTACGGTTTCTTCGTCGCCAACTACGGTGGGCCGATGCGCTGCTACGAGCTGGAAGAAAACGGTTTTCTGGCCGATCTCGCGCCGTATATCGGGCTGGCGTATGTCACGGGCGGGCGCAGTCTGCTGTCCCTCCCGCTTGTCTCGGCATGCATGGACATTTTCGCCGGCAATGAAAACGGCCCTAATTTCCTGTTTCGCAATCGAGGCGACGGCACGTTCGAGGAGGTCGGGGAACGGATGGGCCTGAACGATCCCTACGAGAACGCGTGCGGCGTGGCCGTTCTGGATGCGGGGACATCCACCAATACGGCGGGCGGCGTGTTCGATCTGGCTCTGGGCAACTGGGAGGGCGAGCATCGGCTGTACACGCGGGACGGGGATGGCCGCTTTGTGGACGTGGCGACCGAACGCATGGCCGCGCCGAGCCGTATCCGCACCGTGATCGCGGCGGACTGGGACAACGATGGGTACGAGGAACTGTTTTTCAACAACATCGGCGAACCCAATCGCCTGTTCGCGCACCGTGACGGCAAGTGGACGCCAATCCCGATGGGCGACGCCCTGGAACCGTTCGGACTTGGCACGGGCGCGGCGGTCGCGGACCTGGACGGCGACGGACGGCTGGAACTTCTCGTCTCGCACGGCGAGGCGGACCGACAGCCCCTGTGCTTGTACCACGCGATCCCGAATGCCAATCACTGGCTGCGCGTCGCGCCGATGACCCGGTCGGGAGCGCCGGCGCGGGGCGCGGTCGTGACCCTGCGAGCGAGCGGGTGCGTCCAGTCACGCGCCATTGATGCGGGCAGCGGCTACCTGTGCCAGATGGAACCCGTGGCTCACTTTGGCCTGGGACAGATCGAAGACGTGGAACAGATCACGGTACGCTGGCCGGATGGCAGCGGGCAGACCATTGCCCGACCCGCCATTGACACCACCCTGCGCGTCGCGCACCCGGCCTGATGTACCTTTGCCATTATGTTTTCGCCTGCGTGATTTCGCAGGGCAGTACATCACAGAACAAAACAGCGTCCTCCCGATTGTCGGGAGGACGCTGTTTCTTATTTTGTGCCATACATTGTACGCCGTGACGGGCATATCGTTGTACGCTGTGATAGGCGCACTTTTGACGCCGTGACGGGCATACGCGCGATTAATGCCCCATAGAGGAGCCTGAAGACGGTACCGCCGCCCCGCCGGGAGCCGCGCCGCCGCCCTGCTGATGCTTCTTGATCACATCCTGCACGTTAGGCTGCGGCGGAAGCTGCGTGGCCGTGTCCGCCTTGCCGTAGCTCCCCTTGGACACATCTACGGGCGGGTCGGAATGGCAGCCCACTAGCGCAAATCCCAATGTCAGCGCGCCGCACATGGTCACAAAGCGGCCTGCATTATATTTTCGCCGAATCATCATCTGATTAGTCGTCCTCAATGGTGAAGAAGGGGCGAATGCCCTTGGCGTTGACGGCGGCGAGGGCATCCAGGCGCGACCACTTGGCGTGACCGTCTATCCAGACCAGGTTCGCGCCCACGGTGTGCCGCCCGACAAGGTTGCCGAGCATGGGCGGCGACAAATTGGGATAGAACGTGGCATAGCAGTCGTTCTTATTAGGCCACTGGATTTCCGGCGTGTGCCAGCCGTCGCCGCCGGGGGAGCAGACCGGCAGATAATAGGCGCGCAGGTCGGAGAACAGAATGGTTTCGGCGGGCTTTTGTACCTGCGCGAGCGACTGCCCATCCGGATTGTGAACGCCATCCGAGCCGTCCCAATACGTGGCGTTGATGGCATACGAGCCGGGGAACGACACGCTGTTGTAAAAGTCCGCGCTGGACTGGGTGCTGCTCGCGCTTGTCGGCTGATAGCGCACAACGTTGGCGTCGGACGGGCAGTTGTAGATGTCTTTGCTCTTGTTGTAGGGCATCAGGCCGTCCTGCCAGCGCTGATTGCCGGGATAGGTAAAGCCGCTCCAATCAGGGCCGCGTCCCCACCACGACATGACGAGCGTTTCGTCATAGTCCTGCGTGTACATCATGGCCGCCGTTCCCAACTGCTTGAGGTTGGAAAGACAGCTTGTGGTGCGGGCCTTTTCGCGGGCCTGCGCGAAAACAGGGAATAGAATGGCGGCCAGAATTGCGATGATAGCGATTACGACAAGCAGTTCGATCAGCGTAAAGCCGGAACGGTCGCGACGCGCAGAAACAACGACATTGTTCATTCAGGGTCTCCTTCACGAGTGACGGGCGGGACGCTTATTTCGGGCATCTTTCCGAACGTTCTTCATGTTCTTCGCAAACAGCACAAAGAGCGTTTGAAAACAGAGGTAGGCGACAGCCCCGATAGGGTATTTACAGCACAGCAAACGCGCAAACAGCGATAAAAATTGTACATGTCAAACATGCCATATAAAAGACATGTCAGAAACATGACTCCGGCTATGACGCCTGTTGTTGGCGTGGCGGCGCGGTAGAACCCATGTCCGCCAGATCGGTGGGAAACACGCGCCGACACGGGGCGGGACAGACGCCGCTTTGCGCCCATTCCGTTACCAGGCGCGCAGCTTCGCCTGCCATATGCTGCAAAGGCTGCCCGACCGACGTGATGGGCCGCATGTGCAGCACGGACTGCGGCAGCACATCAAACGCGATCACGCTTAGATCGTCGGGTACGCGCAGGCCAAGCGTCTGCGCGGCGTCAATAACGCCCAGGCCCGACTCGTCATTCGCGGCAAGAATGGCTGTGGGACGATTGGGCAGGGCGAGCAGGCGCAGGGACGCCTGGTAACTGCGCGCATACGTGAAGTCGCCGCCCACAAGCCATTCCGGCACGACAGGCAGATCGTTCTCTTGCAGAAACCGACAGTACGCGCCCTGCCTGAGTTCCGCGTCGCGCAGACCCGGCTTGCCTGCCACATGTCCGATATGTCGGTGGCCCAGGCCGGTCAGATGACGCATGGCCTGATAGGTGGCGGCCTCATTGTCCGTGGTCAGGGTCAGGGTTCCTGATGGGCCGTCCGAGGAGAACACGGCGCACGGAAATCCGCGTGTGGCGATCAGTTCGGCCAGTCTCGAATCCACGCTGGGCGCGATTAGAACCACGCCGTCGGCCTTGCCGCCGAACACGCTGCGCGCGATGCCGGACGGCTCCGAGTCGCCCTGCGCGGTATGTACCAGCACATCCTGTTCCAGCGCCTCGGCGGCCTCCATGATGCCGTTCAGCACGGTCAGCAGATAGGGCGACAGCAGCATGGCGTGTGCGCCGCGCGGCGGCACAACGGCCAGGGTATTGGTGCGCCCCGTCGCCATCGAGCGGGCAAGCGAGTTAGGCCGATAGTCCAGTTCGCGCGCCACGGCGATCACCTTGGCCTTGATTTCGGGCGGCACGGTGCGCGGCCCGTCGTTGAGCGCGTAAGAGACCGTAGAGACCGAGATATTCAGTTGACGCGCAATGTCTTTGATCGTGGAAGCCATAAGTTAGCCTTATCTCGCTTTTGAGAAACGCTTCGCGAAACGTTTCTCACACTTATAATACGCCATTCTACGCATTTCGTCAATACTGCTCGCGAATTATTTTGCGATTTTTCGCACATTTACACGATATACTGGTGTCAATGCGGATTGTTCAAGCCTGCACATTGCCAAATTAGAGACAAACGCGCCCAAGCCCTGTTAGCTGCCGGTCGAGCGGTAATGGCGAACACCCACATTCCACACTTGCAGCGTCACGGCCAGGAACGCCATGCCGACGAAAGGCGCGAGCCATGCGGCCCACAGCGGGGCGGCGCTGTGCGTGGCAGGCGCATCGGGCAGCAGGACGCGGGCGGGGATGTAGTTGATGCAGGCGAGGGGAACGACGAACGTAAAAAAGCGCCGGAACCACGGGTTGTAGATGCTGAGAGGATACTGCGCCACCTCGGTTCCGCCATACGTGACCGTGTTCATGATTTCCAGGCTTTCTACGGTCCAGAAGGCGAGGGTCGCCTGCAATACGAGCAGGCCGTAGAACAGGCACGCGCCGCCCCCGACCGAAAGCGCGAGGAGGGCAAGCCGGGCGGGCGTCCATGCGGTATGCACGCGGGGCATGGCCCACAGCAGAACCACAAGCCCCTGCGCCAGCCGGCCCACGCGCATCAACTGCAATTCCTGCGCGGCCACCTGAAACGCCGTGCCGCGCGGACGCAATAACAGCCGGTCGAAGTCGCCTGATTTTATCATGGTGGCGAACACGTCGAAGCCGCGCCCGGTCGCCTCGGCAATCGCGAACGCCATGCCCACCATGCCATAGAACAGCGCGATCTCGGCCAGCCGCCAGCCCCGGAGACTACCGAACCGCGTAAACAGGGCCACGATCCCCGCGAACTCCGTGGCCGTCGCAAACAGGTTCCCAAACGCCAGCATCACGAACGAGGCGCGATACTGCATCTGCCCCCGCAACGAGATGGACGTATACCGCCCGTACAGCCGCATCTGATCGGTGAACCGTTCCCGCGCACTCGTACTCTGTAACGGCGTGTCAGCGGCGTTTTGCTTAACGATTTTCAAATGTTCTCCGTCCAAGATGTTGACACCGTGCTAGATACGTGTTATTATAGGCGCAATGGAGGCTGAAAATGGCGGACACCATTGAGGCATTGCGTCGCCGCGTGGACATACTGCTTGCGGACGTTAAAAACCTGCCGGAACCCGACCGCACGATGCTGCTGCGTGAAGTTCGCGCCCGCTTCGCCGCGTCTATCGAAACGCCTACACGACGCGCGGCAAGCTCGGCCAACATGACCCGCATCAATGAAGCCCGCGAGAAGTACGGCATCAGCGAAGAGACCCGCGCAAAACTCAGTGACGCCCGCAAAGCGGCATGGGCCAGGAAAAAAGCGCAGGCAAATGATAACACATCCCAGGCCGCTTCTGCCAGTCAAGAATAATGGGATGTTCGGCACATAAATTCTCTCTGTTCGGCACAAGGATTTGCAGGCATGACTACAGAAACAGTTACAGAAACAGCCACGTTGGAAGCTATACAGCAGGCGGACGCCCGACTTTCTGAACGCTACAAAGCGAAACTTGTCGTCAACGCAGAACTGGATCGTAAACTTGTCAGCTTTCAGGCGAACAAAACCGAGACAGGTAACCGCTGGTTCAAGTATAAAGAAGGCTTCTCCGTAACGCTCATGCGCTACATCTTCGACAAGGCAGGGCTGTCGAACGGACACCTTCTCGATCCCTTTGCCGGGGCGGGAACCGCGCTGTTCGCCGCGTCTGAAGCAGGGATGGAAGCCACAGGAATCGAACTGCTGCCAAGCAGCGGGGAAAGCATGGAAGCGCGGCGTCTGCTGCTGTCCGTAGATGCCGCGCACATGGCCCGCGCCCTGGGTGAGTTCCGACTTGGCCTGATATGGGAAGCCGACAGCGCATCGCAGCCTTTCGCGCACATCAAAATCACGTCGGGAGCCTTTCCTGAAGATACGGAACGCCTGCTGTGCCGCTATCTGCATGAGGCCGCTATCCATCCCGATCCGTCTGTCGGACGGATTTTGCATTTCGCCGCGATGTGCGTACTGGAAGCGATCAGCTACACGCGCAAAGATGGGCAGTATCTGCGCTGGGACATGCGTTCCGGGCGTCGTCAGGGCGCAAGGCCGTTTAACAAGGGAATCATCCTGGGCTTTACCGAGGCGATCACGTCGAAGCTGTGCGAAATCGAAAGCGATCTGTGTTCGTCGTCCGCGTCCTCGCATCTCTTTGACTTTGACGAGGCCGATGCAGCTCCTGCCGGAGCCATCCACCTGCTGACGGGTTCCTGTCTGGACATTCTGCCCACGCTCAATGCCGCCTGTTTCGACGGCATCGTTACCTCGCCGCCCTATGCCAACCGCTACGATTATACGCGGACGTATGCCTTAGAACTCGCCATGATGGGCGTAGACGAAGCAGGCATCCGGCGTCTGCGTCAGGCGATGCTTTCCTGCACCGTGGAGAACAAGGCGAAATCGTACCTGGAAACGCACTACCCCGCCGAGCAGTACCAGGCGGCGATGCAGGCTTTTGAGACGCAGGAAGTTTTACAGCAATTACTCGCCTATCTGGACGTGTGCAAAGCCAATGGCACACTGAACAACACGGGCATACCGCGCATGATACGCGGGTATTTTGCTGAAATGGCGCTTGTTATTTTCCAGTGCGCCCGTGTGCTGAAACCCGGTGCGCCGTTTGTCATGGTCAATGACAATGTGCGCTACATGGGGGCGCATGTGCCTGTGGATCTGATTTTATCTGACTTCGCCACGGCGGCAGGGCTGAGCGTTGAAACGATCTGGGTACTGCCACGGGGCAAGGGCAACAGCAGCCAGCAAATGGGCGTACACGGGCGCGAAGAAGTCCGCAAATGCGTTTACGTGTGGCGTGAGTTACCGGCCTATCAGGATTGACACCTGCGCTTGTGTAATATGTGCCATTTCGATGTATTGCAATAAGCAAGGATTGATAATGCCTACCTATAAAGAACCGTTTCATTACTCCCTTTCTCTTGAGAGTGCTATGAGGCAACTCTGTGGAAGTAAGTCCAAATGGGCTAGTGCCGCTGGCGTCTTCCATTCGCCTGCCGAAGTGCGTGAGGCATTGGAAGATGCCGTCAAGCGCATTCGTCACGTTCTTGATGACCTCAGCACCGCCGACGAGAGACTACTGTTCACCACTAATGGCACTTTAGATACATTGGTAACCCACATACGAGATTACAACGAGACGAGCAACAACGAAATAGACATTATAAGCGCTTTGATCAAACTGGTAGCTTACCTGCTTGGACACGATTGGAATATGGGCAAGCCCAACCGCCAAGTAGCCTACTACCAGACGGGCGAACAAGTAGCTCTAGATGATGCGCGACATCCAGAATACATAGGTTCAAAATGGTATGACGTTGAGCTAGAAAAAAGACGTGAAATAATTGTAAATCTGCACAAAGAGGGACTACGAGCAAAACAGATTTCAAGAGTAATGAGCGTACCGGAGGCACAAGTAAAAAACTATTTGGTACGCTCTGGTTTGATTGCCCGGAAAGATAACACAGAACAGACGTAACAGGCGATTTCGTTGAGCAATGCACTAAAGTGCTTCGCTACGGGCCTGCGGCCAAGTGTCCTTCGGACACGGTGCGTTTGCTGGAAATCTCTCGTAAATAGGTGTGTCCGAAGGACACTTGGCCGCAGGCCCGTAGCCCAGGAATTCATTCCGAGGGCAAGTCAGCGTTGTTCAACAGGAATGTTCCACAAACCAACGTCATCAAAAACCACTTTGTTCCAGCAATAGGAAGCACTTGCAATAGACTAGCCGCCCTGCACGACCAGGCGGCGGGCGGCGCGGTGCAGGAGGATGCGCCCGGACGCGACAAGAACGATTGTCCAGGCAAGCTGATGGGCAAGGGCCAGGCTCAGGGCGGCGGGCGGAAGGTTGCCCGTGTACAGGCGGAACGGCGTGTCTATGATGTCGTGAAACGGCAGAAAGCCGACGACGGGCTGCGCCCACGCGGGCATAAGCGGCAGGGGCAGCAGCATTCCCGACAGCGCGTACATCAGGGTCGGGGCCAGACGCGTGATGCCGTCGCCGGACACGGTATACAGCAGGGAGATCGTGAGCAGGGTGGAAAAGGCGGCGGCAAGCGCGAACGCCCCGCACGTCGCCAGAGTCCAGGCCCCAAAGGATGCGAGCGAGGGCGGCAGGCGCAGGCCCAAAAAGAGGAGGGCGGCCGCGAACATGGGAGCCGCTCTCAGCACGGTCGGGGCCAGCCGGGACGCGAGGGCGCGGCTGTACCACAGGCCGTACAAATCTACGGGGCGCAGCAGTTCATACGCGACGGTTCCGGTGCGTATCATCGTCCGCACGTCCTGATCCACGTTCCACATGGCGAGCGCGAACAGGGCCTGCGTGAGCCACAGGTAACTGACCATGTCGGCGAGCGTGAGCGGCTGCGGACGCGTACTCGAACGATAAAAGGCCGTAAAGATGGCGACGCGCAGAAAGCCCCAGAACAACTGTGTGCCGAACCCGGCCCACGCTGCCGCCCGGTATTGCAGCAGGGAACGGAACCGCGCCCCCACGACCGCCATATAGGGCCGCAGGGCTTTCGACGGAGTTAAACTCATTGCGCCGCGCCCTCAACGACTTCTGCTCTACCTTGTTCCGGCTTAATAATGCCCGCCTCGCCCTGTCCTGCCGCCTGGCCGCTCACACTTCCGTATAGACGCGCGATGATCTCCTCAATGGGCGGGTTTTGTACGAACAGGTCTTTGACCGGATAACGGGCCGTGATGCGGGCGATCAGGGCCGCCGTCGAAACCTGCTGCGGATCGTAGCGCAAACAAACCTGATTGCCCTCGCGTCTGAGAACCTGCGCGTCCGGGTCGTCTATGATGTTCGGAGCGGCGGTCGTATCTGCACCCTCAACATCATTAGATAAAGCGTTGTCTTCCAGATCCACGAGCAGCCAGCGTTCGCCGCTGACGCGGCGGCGCAGGTCTTCCAATGTGCCATCCGAAAGAATCTTGCCGCCGGCGATCACGATGACGCGGGTGCAAAGCGCCTCGATGTCGTCCATGTCGTGCGTGGTCAGGATCACGGTCACGCCGCGCTCGCGGTTGAGGGTTTTAACGAAACCGCGCACGGCCAGTTTGCTGACCGCGTCCAGGCCGATGGTCGGCTCGTCCAGAAACAGCAGGGTGGGCGCGTGGATCAGGGCGGCGGCAAGGTCACAGCGCATTCGCTGGCCCAGGCTGAGTTGGCGAACGGGCGTGTCCAGAAACGCGTCGAGCGACAAAAGGGCGATCAGTTCGTCACGGGTGCGTGCGTACCGTGCTTTGTCCACGCCGTAGATGTCGCGCAGCAGATCGAACGACTCTATCACGGGCAGGTCCCACCACAACTGTGTGCGCTGTCCGAAGACCACGCCGATCTGCCCCACATACGCTCGCCGGTCACGCCAGGGGACGCAGCCCAATACCTCACATCTGCCGCTGTCCGGCACGAGAATACCCGACAGGGCTTTCACGGTCGTGCTTTTCCCCGCGCCGTTCGGCCCGATATAACCCACCAACTCGCCCGCATCGAGGCTGAATGAGACGCCGTCCAGCGCCTTGACGGCATTGGTGCGGCGTCGCGCCAGCCCGCGTATCGCCCCCCACGTCCCCGCCTGCCGCTCCGCTACATAAAACGTCTTGCATAAATTTTCGACCACGATTTGCGGCATCGGTTCTCCTCCCGCCCTGTCACGCCAGGCGCAGGCGGAAGGCGCGCAACTATTCGCCGGGGGTATAGGGCCGGAACCTATTAGCCGCCGCCCTCCTTCTCTCCTCCTATCTAGTCCGTATATTAGCGTCTGCGCGGCAGGGATAAACAAAGCGATGTCGAAATGACCCTCTAATTATCGTTTCATTACTGGTTCAGCGAAAGGATTAACTCTCGTTTGTGGCAGTTACCATCCCGGCAGGCAGTTTACCAGACCTGCCGGATACATCGTACTTTTGATCGTGTTTTTGGAGGGAAAACAATGCCCACTCTGACGGTTGCCATCAGCGCGGACTGCATCTGCGCGTCCAGCGGAAAGTGTTACGTGCCGGAACTCGTTGCGGTCACGGAGCAGTACAATGTGCCTTTGACCTGGCTGCTGGGAATCGCGGAACACGACCCGCTCTCCAACCTCAACCTGTACCACAATGAGTACCTGCACCGCATTCCCGCCTGGCACGAATTGGGAATGTACCTGGCCTTCGATGTGGGCGCATCGAATACGGTGGAGCGGGGCGACCTGATCCGTATCGGGCGTGACCTGCTCAAACAGCACAGCATCAAGCCTACGGCCTTTCGGGCCGCGAACGGCAGCCTGGAAGCCGCCGACCTGCGCACACTGGAAGATTACGGCTTCGTGATAGACAGTACGCCGGGCAGCAGCGCGGGCCGGCCCATCAATGCCCCCAGAGCGCCCTATCACCCCTCCTACGACAATGTCCACGCGGCGGGTGACGCTAAAATGTGGATCGCGCCTGTCGCTAATGCCGGCGGCGCGCGAGGCTATCTCGACGACGGTTTAGACCGCATCAGGCCCGTGATTGACAGCAGCCTGAATGAAGCGGGCGACCCGCAGTTCCTCAGCCTGGCCCTGTGCGACTGTGTGGACAACGCCGACAACCTGCGCCACGCCATCAGCTACCTGAAACAGCGCGGCGCGCGGTTCGTCACCATGACGCAGCTCGCCTCGGAACTCTGAAGCGCGTCAATAAAAAGGAGAGATCCAGAGACAGGATTAACAGGATTTTCAAGATTTACAGGATTTTGCAGGCGTATATCAGATTAGACGCCCGCAGGTTCAATGAAGCCGCCGGGAAGATGCAGGTTTCATTCGTGCTACAATATTCCTGTAAATCTTGAAAAGCCTGTTAATCCTGTCTCTGGATTGACTTATCTCTAACTTGGTTGAATGTGAGGGTTATGCGCGTGGTGAATGAGAAGCGAGTGGCGGTTGTGACGGGGGCGAGCAGCGGCATCGGGGCCGCAACGGCGGTCGCGCTGCACGACGCGGGCTTTGATCTGGTATTGGGCGCGCGGCGCATGGACAAACTGGCCGAGATCGCCAAACCCTTAGACGCCCGGTTTTTGCCGCTCGATGTGACGGACGCTGAGAGCGTCAAAGCTTTTTGCGGTCAAATCTCGGTAGCACATGTCCTCATCAACAATGCGGGCGGCGCGCTGGGCCTGGATACGGTCGCGAACGCTAAAGACGAGGATTGGGAGCGGATGTACGACACCAATGTTCTGGGCCTGATGCGCGTGACCCGCGAACTGCTGCCCAAACTGGAAGCGTCCCAAAACGGGCATGTCGTCAACATCGGCAGCATCGCGGGGCGCGAGGCGTATCCCGGCGGCGCGGGCTACAACGCGGTCAAGTTTGCGGTGCGGGCCATCACGCAGGTAATGCGCCTGGAACTGGTGGGCAAGCCGATCCGCATTTCTGAAGTGGCTCCGGGCATGGTCGAAACCGAGTTCAGCGAGGTACGCTTTAGCGGCGACAAAGAACGCGCCGCCAAAGTGTATCAGGGCTTGCAGCCATTGTCGGCCCAGGACATTGCCGACGTGATCCAGTATGTCGTGACGCGCCCGCCGCATGTCAACATAGACGAGATCGTCGTCAAGCCGCTCGCCCAGGCCTCCGCAACCGTGTCGGTGCGAAACACGCCAAAATGACCCTTCGCAAAATAAAATCAGCATGATAGACATACAAACACAATATGATGTGGTTCGCAATGGCATTGGTTTGATGGATCGCTCGGACGTTGGTAAAATCGCCATTTACGGGGCGGATCGCTTTACGTGGCTTCAAGGCATGATTAGCAACGATGTACGGCCCCTCACAAAGGCATATAGCTTCTTTCAATCCTGCGTACTCGACGCGACCGGTCATATTTTGACGGACTTATCTCTGGTTCGGATGGACGGCAAGAAAGGTCAGGCAATGGCCGACCGGCTTCATCTTGGCGCTTCCGAGTTCATCCTTGCTGATCTGCCCCGTGAAAACGTCCCAAAGATGATGGCACTGTGGGAGCGATTTATTATCATGGAAGACGTTGAACTGCGCGACGTAAGCGAGGAGCTAGGCTGTTATTCTTTTCAGGGCAGACACGCTTTTTATCTATGGGATTTAGCGCCTCTCGGCGACAATGATCTCCTGCGAGGCGTTTGGGAGTATGAAGTCGGGATGCCTGCCGATTATACTGGCAATTTAGGTTTTAACGCCTATTTTGCGTCAGAAGATAAAGGGTTGTTGGACAACATACTAGCGACAAATGGCGTTGTGGAGGTAGGAGCGGAAGCGCAGGAGATTTTGCGGGTCGAGGCGGGGATACCTAAGTACGGCGTGGATATGGATGAAAGTACGCTTGCGCCGGAGGCGGGGCTGATGGCGACGCATATCAGCCTGACCAAAGGCTGCTACGTGGGGCAGGAGATCGTAGCCCGCATTGACTCGCGGGGACATACCAATCGCGCCCTGACCGGACTGGTGTTTGCGGAGAACGACGTACCCGCGCCCGGCGACAAAATCTTTGCGGACGAGGCGGGCAGTGAGGGGCGTGAGACCGGGCGTATTACCAGTGTCGCTGCCGCCTCGCCTGCAATGAATGGGCGACCCATCGCGCTCGGTTATGTGAGACACGAGCATCGCGGCGTGGGCAGCATCTTGCGGGTACAGGGCGCAAACGCGGCGCGGCAGGCGTCCGTTGTCGCGTTGCCGTTCTACCATAGACCCGAACGGGCGCCGGAACATTTGCAGGCTTCCGAACCTGCTTCGGAAACGGGCGCGTCGGCGTGACCCATTCCCGAACCGAATCCTCCGCGTTTGCCGCGCCCGGACCTGGTCAGCCTGAAACAGATGGCGCATCTGCACAAAGCGTTGCCGCGACCCACTCCCCTCATCACACTCTGACCCCGTCCGCTGTGGCGCAACTAGTGGTCATCAACGTCTTGTGGGGGGCGTCGTCAGCGGCGACCAAGTACGGGCTGTCCGCGTTCGGGCCGTGCAGCCTGGCCCTGCTGCGTTTTCTGCCCGCCGCGCTATTGCTGTTTGCCCTGTGTCGCCGTCAAAAGCTGATTGTGCCGATACAACCGACCGACCGGCTGCCCCTCTTCGTCCTGGGCTTTGTGGGCATCGCTCTTACGTACAGCATACTATATTACGGCGTGGCCCGCACGACCGCAAGCGACGCGTCCCTGCTGTTCGCCTGCGAGCCTTTGCTCATTGCCCTTGCGGCCTTTTTGTTTCTGCGCGAGCGGCTCCGGGCCGCGCAATGGGCCGGCCTGCTGCTGGGGCTTGTTGGCATCCGCCTGATCGCCGGGGCCGGCCTGGGCAACTGGATCGCCCTGCTCGGTTTGTCCTTCGAGTGCAGCACAAGCGTGATCGGCAAGCGGCTGACCGGGCGTTACCCCGGCTTGCTCGTCGTGGCCTGGGAACTGCTCATCGGCAGCCTGCTCCTGCTGCCCGTCGCCCTGTGGGAGTTCGCCCATCATCCGCCCGTCATTACCCTGTCTGCCATTGCGGGAACCGTGTTTCTGGCCCTGATCTGCACCGCGCTTTGCTACGGCGTCTGGTATCGGCTGATGGAGCGTTTTCCGGTCTCGCAGTTAGCCGTGTTCATCCTGATACAGCCATTGTGCGGGCCGCTATGGGGATGGCTGCTGCGCGGCGAAGGTCTGCGCCCCCAGAGCGCGTTGGGCGGCGCGCTCGTCATTGGCGGCATTGCGCTGACAATACTTGTACGGGGAAAAAATCCATAGACAGGATGAACAGGATTTTCAGGATGAACAGGATTTCAAAAACGATTCAGGAGAGGATGCGTCGCGTTTCATAATGCTGCTGTTACGGCAAGTCACAAATCTTCTCAGTTTTGTTTAATCCTGTCAATCCTGTCAATCCTGTTGATCCTGTCTACGGATTTAAGGCTTTTTGGGCGTGTAGTACGTCCACTCGTCCATGAGATTTTCGATCATTAAATCCTGGGCATCGGCCCAGTCGGCCAGGACGAACTCGCGCCTGCCCTCGCGGCTGGTCGGGTTGCGGACGCGCATGTAGCCGTGCAGAGCCTCCGTGCCTTCGGGCAGCATCAGGTAAAACCCGGCGTGCGCTTCGGCGAAGCCCGGCTCATAGCTGAAACCGTACAGCGGGTCGTACATGTATTTGCCGTTTGCGCGGCGCGGCTCGTCCAGTACGCCCAACACGACGGCGTCGGCGCGCAGGGCTTCGGACACCTTGCGGATGGCGTCGGGCAGGGGCAGGGGAAAGTGGGTGTTCTTGACGCGCCCGTCGTCCATAAACATCTTTTCCGGCGTCAGGCCCAGCGCGCGCAGGGCGTTTGCGGTCTCGTCGGGCGGCACGACCTCGAAACCTGCCCGCTTCGCCAGTCGCTGCGGCAGGTAAGCGCGCGCCGCGTCCTGGAGTTTACGCAGTTGTTCGGCATACCGCGTTAGTTTGGGATCTATGGGGTTACGCGGATCGCCCAATGCCAGCGGGCGCGCGTCGTTTGCTTTTGGAGGTGGTTCAGGTTCGTTCGCATCCGTATGAGGAGGCGCGGCTCCGGGCGGCGGCGTTGCTCTAAGGATGGTGTCCGTGCCGAAGAAGGGCGGGATCACGACTACGCGGCGGATGTGGGCAAGCTGAACGCGCTTTCTGTCCGCGTTTTTGTCGCCGCTTGTGTTCCGGCCCGTATCGCAATGCGCCGAACCACTGCTGAAGCCCGCGCTCCACAGGCACATTGACAGCAAATATAAGATGAGACGGCGTTGGTTTTGCATTGATTCTTCACTTTCAGAGAACATACTATAATAGACAAACACCAGTAAGACGCTCAAAAATGCGCGAAAATAAACCGCGCCGCGCAGCAAGTCAGGTTACAGCCTGGTAAACCTACATCGGCGCAGCGTCACTTTCACTGTGTCAAAATCGGCCTTTCGATGTATACGTAACCCACATGAAGGGCTTCATACTGATAATCAAAATAATTTTGCTGTAAATGTAATGTTCTGGTTATATTGACGTAGCCTTGTATACGCCTTTAGTCTGTATTAAGAGTATGCCGATTCTGTTAGCAGCGGAACGACATACCCTGGATGAAGGAACACACGATGACGCGAATAGAAACGGCCTTTGTGTTCCCCCTGCTGCCCGGCAAACTGCCGGCACTGGAACAGTTCATCGCAGCCCTGTCCACAGAGTGGCGGGAAGAACACGATCGTCTGCATTCAAGCATCGTCAGCGAAAGCTGGTTTGTTCAATCTACGACGTTGGGCGAAATCGCCATTGTCCATTTGGTGACTTCCGACCCGTATGAAGTCTTTGCGGATCTCGCGATCTCGCAGGAGGCTTTTCAGGTCTGGTTCCGCGCGCAGGTGCTGGACCTTACCGGCATGAATCTCGCGGTGATACCGCCTTTCAGTATGCCGCGCTTGATGTTTCAGAGGATGCGCTGAGGCCGTAAAGGCCTGCCGCTATGCTGAGAAAAACGTTTGCTGCACCTTGTCTGTGACATGCGCGGAAGATTATCAGCATTGCTGCTATGACTGACCGCGCGAACAGCGAAGTCACTGCCCCAGGGCAGAGAAGGATTTTTTCCATGTACGATCTCGAACAAATGAAGCGCGATGTCCACAGCCGCCGCGCGTTCCTCACGCAAATGAGCGCTGCCGGGCTTGGCGCCGCCGCCATTGCCCTCCTGGATGGCTGCTCCGGCTCTAAAACGGTCAACCCGACCCCGCCCGGCCCGACTACGACGAATACTTTTACCGATCCGAACTTCCCCGGCGTCAAGGGTAAAGACATCAACTCCGTCGTGCTGAATTATGCCTCGACGCTGGAGCGGCTCGAAGCGGACCTGTATCGGCAGGCGCTGAACGTGGCTTCGGGCCGCAAAATTGATACCGCCCTCGATACCGCGCCCTCAGGCAACAGCCTGGGCAACTATCGCCTGTCGGTTCCGGTCGGCACCGGCATCGCGTCGCAGTTCACGAACGCCGCCTTTCTGTATCTGGTGCAGTTCGCGTATGTGGAAGCCGCGCACCGCGACTTTCTGAGCGCCGCGCTTGGCACATCGACATATCAGCCTGTTACCTCGACATCGGGCAAATACAAGTTCGCGACGCCGGATGGCCTGCCCGGTACCGACCTGGCCACGATCCTGACCAACATCCTGCCGCTGGAAGAGACCGGTGTGCGCGCTTATCTTGGCGCGGGCGGCTTTATCACCGACAACACCGTCCTGCAGACAGCGGTCACGATCTATTCGACCGAGTGCCGCCACTCCGCGAGCCTGGAATACATTCTCGGCCTGGACCCCGGCCCGCGCGCAGGCATTGCGGGCGTTCCCGCAGGCGAACTGGAAGTGCAGACCGCGTCCGCACCCAACATCTTCGAGAAGTACCTGAAGCCCGCCACAGTTCTGACGGCGGCATCCAGCGCATACTTCGCCTAAGCGGTCTTTGGATCAGCTTGGAGCCGTAACGCGTCAAGATCATGCTATGGAGCCGGAAAACATCAGAGAATGACACCGGAAGGAACTCACAGGAACCTATAATGAACGAAACCTCAAATAATCAGTTTACCGACCGGCGCGCGCTGCTGCGCGGCGCGGCGCTCGGCGCAGTCGGCGTGGCCGCGATGGGCCTGCTGCCCAACATGGCGATGGCCCAGAGTTCGACGGGCGAAATCCCCGCCGCCGTTCCCGGCACGGGCGACATTCAGGTGCTGAATTTCGCCCTGATTTTGGAAGACCTGGAAGCCGACCTGTACGCGCAGGCGCTGCTTCGCCTCGGCGGCGGCGGAACCGATCCGCAGGCCTCTTCGAGCGTCGGCGCCATCACGGGGCTGAACGTCGCTACCACGGAACTGGACTACGCCTACATCGCCAAGTTCGCCCCCGTAGAGGCCGCGCATCGCGACTTTCTCAAGGGCGCGCTGGGCGCAATGGCCGTTACGACCATCGCCCCCGCCAAGTACGACTTCGGCATTCAGACCATGACCCGCCCGCAGGTGCTTGACCTGGTGCTGGAAGCGGAAGCGACCGGCGTACAGGCGTATCTGGGCGCGATCCCCAGCTTCACGGCTAAGAGCCAGTATCTGCCCACGGCAGCGGCGATCCAGGGTACGGAAGCGCGGCATACCAGCATCCTCACGATTGTGCGGAACCTGCTGTATGTGGCAGGCACTGCGGGCGTCACGGAGCCGATCACGCCCGTGGCTCCGCTTGTCGGCGATCCCGGCACGATCCCGACGGCCACGAGCTACAATCCGCTGGCTCCCAACACGGGAACCTCAAATGGCCGCGACCTGACCATGAAGCCCATCGAAGTTTTCAATCGCGTCAAGGCGTTCATTAAGACTTCGTAAGCGCGAGCCGCCTCTTTGAGAAAGTTGATCTCCGAGGGGTAGCCGAGCAAGTCAATCGAATACATCACACGGGCGCGCTGAACTCATTGCGCCCGTGTGATTTTGCTTTGTGCGCCGCTTTGCCGTGGAACTGTGCGCTGTGGCGGATGTTCACAGGGCGCGTATGTAGTTGTTGCCGGGAAGGCGACGCACCATGCCGGTCAGTTCCATCAGCGTCATTTCCACGCCCGCCTGCGTCGCGGTCATGCCCGCGTCTTTGGCTACGGCGTCAATGTGGCGTGGCGTGAGGGAGAGATATGACAGCAGTTTGCGCTGCGGGTCGGAGGCACTGGATGGTATGGAAGGGCGCGGGGCGGCGTTTGCGCCCGCCTCGCCTGCGCCTGCTTTCTGAATGGGCGCGGCGTCCTCCGCGGCAAAGGGCATGTCGAACGTGTGCTGCTGCGGCACAACGGGCGGCAGCACGATCATGTTCAGGGCGCGCAGTATGTCCTCGGTCTGCGTGATGGGCGTCGCGCCCTCTTTGAGCAGGGTGTTGGTTCCAACAGAGGATGGGCGGTCAATGTTTCCCGGCACGGTCATTACGGTGCGGCCCTGCTCCAGCGCGTGACGCACGGTATTGAGCGCGCCGCTGGACTGCGGCGCTTCCACGACCACGGTTCCCTGGGAAAGCCCGCTTATCAGCCTATTGCGTTGCGGGAATCGCGGCATACTGTATATCAAATTTTGCCCTGACTATGGTATATTAGACTTGATGCGACCAACATCATCTATCAACCACAATCAGGGCAGGACTAGATTCTCCTGCCCTAAAGGAGAATCCTTCATGGCTACCACTTTTGCCGAACTTCTTTCTGCAACCGCATCGCTGCGCCCTCGTGACGCGATCCTGAGCAACACGATCCAACGCGATTTATGCGTAACCCCTCTCATCAGCGAGATCGTCATGCCCGGTGAAAGCGAGCCGCGCAAACTCACTCGTCCTGGAAAACCGGGTGCGGGATACTGCCGTGTGTCAACTGAGCGACAGCGCGCAGACGGCTTTAGCATTGAGGAGCAAATCACGCGCATCATACACTATTTCGTGGAGCGCGAACAGCCGTTTTGCGTTTACAATGACGCGTCTCTTTCCGGTTTCTACCCGCCCAAAGACAAGAGTCTTATCGAACTCATGGTGCAGAAACACGCCGAGCGCTACGAGCGCAACATGCGTACCATTTTTTTGGATGGCAAAGGAACGAAGACGTACACCCCCGCTCAACGTGAAAGCATCGAAGCCCATTTGGAAAAAGCGCTTAAAAAAATCAAAGAGGCGTCTGATGTCATTTTCACGGAAACTGGTGAGATCACGCTCATCAAACGCGGTGGGAAAATTACGTATCGGCCCGCTTTTACGCTGCTGCTGCAAGATTTGAACAGATACGATGTGCTTGCCGTCAGCGACCTCTCGCGCTTGTACCGAAACGAAGCCATCGCGCACGAGTTGAGCGAGCGACTCAACGTGGATGGCTGTACTGCGCGCATCGAAGGCTTAATCGAATCCCTTGAATTTCTAAACCGAGGAAAATCCCAAGACTTTGGCGCACAAATGCAAAAGTGGTTTTTTGGCTTCATGGCGGAACGCTTCCTGAATCAAGTGACCGTCAATACACTGCGCGGCACACTACAAATGCTCGAAGGCGGCAGGCCGCATGGCAAATTGCCGTACTTCTTGATGCGCGACAAAGACAATTACGCAATGTGGAAACCTGGCGCGAGAGAGGCGATCCTGCGGCTTGCCGAACTCATTGGAATCCCTGATCCGACAACGGGAAAGCGGCGCTCTTACAGCGACGTGAGTGACATTATGCGTGCGGAGGGGCATCCGTCGCTAGGCCACACCCGCGAATGGAACCGACGCATTATTACGGAAATGCTCTCTAATTCCATCCTGGCGGGCAAACACATTCACTTTGGGCTAGAATTTGAATTACCTGGTGTGCGCGTAATGAACATGGAAGAGTTTTTGAAGTTGCAAGCCATTCTCGACGACACCAAAAAATTGAACGCGCGCCACCAGGCCAAACTCAAACGAACGCAACTACAAAACGAGCAGGGCGTTTTAGAAATTGTCTGCTACCTCGCCACTGGCCTTTTACGCTGTGTGTGCGGCGGGCGCATGTGTCATACGCGGATCGGCGGCGCAGGCAAGAAGTGGGAGGCATACTCATGTACGGATCAAATCGAGAACAGAAAAAAAGACGTGCGCCATACACGCCTTTTCGCGGATGACGTACATCGTTTCATACGCGACGTAATGCTGCGCTACCGGGAGGTTGCGACGGTTTTCCGTGACGACTCAAAATACGCAACGCAACGCACAGCCCTAGCGGAAGCCAACGAAGACGTAATCACGCATAAACTCGCTCTCGACCAAAAGGCTGCCGCATTGCAGGTGAAGCACACCGTCACGGCAGAGGATGAAGGATTCGAGGGCAAGGAGTTAGTTGATTACGTCCACCTTATAGTGCGTAATGCCACAAAGCGCGAACGTGAGGAGTTTGAAAACGCCGAACAGCGCCGCAATGACGTGCAGGCGGAACTCGATGTGTACACCACAAACGATGAGGCAGACCGAATCAACGCCAAAGTGGAACAATGGGACACGCTCGAAGTGCGTGAACAAAATGCCATTATCCTCCGCGTGTTCGACCGCTGGGAAGTGCGCGGCAACGACCCCAACTGTTACGTAACACCAATTTTACGTGACGGGCGCGAACTGCCGCCTGTCACATTGATTACGAAGGTGCAGCAATTCGTAAAGCGTGACCGGGCCAACTACACGCGTCGGTTCCCCGACGCGGCTGCCTGGTATCAAGACGTGAAACGTGAATTGATGGGCAGTGAGTGGTACGGTGAAGTCATAGGGTTTCAGTACAGGGATGACATTCCCGACGAATTCCCCGACTACGATGTCCAAGACACACTGCCGAACGAGTAGAGCAGACAAAACAAGGCCGGTGCAGATAATATCTGCACCGGCCTTGTTTTGTAAATGTTCATGTAACGAAAATCTGAAACACCTGAGAGGATTTTCGTTACATGGATACCACCAATATTTATCACGGTACACCTAACGATACTCGCCTCATCAAATTTTGAATAATACGAAACGCTGTTAGCAATCCCGCTTGCTACTAACATCGGTCTGCGGAAGAAGGGGTGAAAGCCGGAAAGCCAGTTTACAAACAGACATTGCCGGAGGCCCGCGTGTGGTACTGGAACATTCGGCAACCTCTACTGGGAGATGATTGATATGGCGGAGTGGCAGCCTTTACCTACCATGAAGATTTTGACGACGAATTCCACAGCACTAATTACAATTGTATGGGCAACATACAAATGCCTTAACTGTGAGCGAAATGGTTTAGCAGAGTTGTTGCAAACGGCAATCTGTCTATTGTGAAGAACTTCGGACGCAAAATACAGCCATGATGTATTACCCTGGCTGTATTTTGCTATTTTCATCTTCTATTTTATTACTATGATTTTCTTGGTCTGGTTCTTCGTTTGTTCCTCGCGGGCGGCCTCTTCCAGCATAACCGACGCGTTTAGCCACAAACGCGTCTAGTTCTGTTTCCTCCACGGCGAGCGCCCGCTGATTGATGGCATGAAGTGAAATACCCGCATCTCTCAGAGCGCGCTTTGCACTTCTACTTGATAGACCAAGCCTTTTGCCTGCTTCTGGCATACCGATAAGGGTCATATAAAAATTATACCTAAAATTGCTTCCTATTAGCCAGTATTTTGCTTAATCTCTTGACAATAAATAAACCTTAGTGTACACTTGAATATGTGTACATTAGGGATCATTTAAGGAAGTTTACTACTTAGTGCCGCGACTATGTAAATCAAGGAGGTTCAATCATGCTCGAACCCGTACCTTTATCTCCCACCAGTATTCGTGATCTTGGCTGTGGATTCAAGTACCAGGAATTACGTCTACTGAGACGCTGGCCCAAGCAGCGCGCGCAATCAACGTTTCTGCTAAATGGTCGCGCTGCTCACGCCGTGTTTCGGGAGTTGTTTGATCCTAAACACGGCTCTAACCCGCCGCACACTGACCGGCTAGAAGTGGCTCTGCGAAGAGCGGTGGCATCAGAAGCCTACCCT
The DNA here is from genome assembly GCA_965277875.1 of Chthonomonadaceae bacterium. GTDB lineage: Bacteria > Armatimonadota > Chthonomonadetes > Chthonomonadales > Chthonomonadaceae > CAWFQB01. Next base: position 6,120,152 of record CBDIDV010000002.1, read on the forward strand.
GACGCCATTGCCAAGCAGATGGCGAGTGGCTGGATTTCCAGTCTCGTGGCGGCCTACTTAGATTTTCACGAGCCAGGGCGTACCGTGTTGGCGGTGGAGCAGAATGCAGACTTTCCTTTGTACTATCAAGGCCGCCATGTCGCTCAGGTCTCCGCGCGCCTTGATCGCGTCGAAGTTGACACGGATGGCGAAACCCTCGTTGTGGTTGACTTGGCGTGTGGGGACAAGCCCCTGCACATCCACCAGGCGTGGATGGATTTAGCAGTGGCAAAAGCGCGCTACAAGCACGATAGGTACAAACGCTACCGCTTGGAAATCCATTCCGTGACCAGCGATGAGGTTCAGGTGACGAGTTGGAAAGGTGCAGACCTCAAAGGCGTGAACTTGGAGGTCGGCGCGCTTGCGGCTGCATTCCAAGAGGCAGTGGAACGCGATGCAGTTGTCGCAAGCCCCTGTGAGGCATGTCTTTACTGCAACTTGAAACTCACTGGGCGCTGCCCCATCCAAGTTCCCCAAAACATTGAGGAGTTGGGATTTGACGACGAAGATACCCTCTAATCGGCAGGTTTATTGCCACTATTGCTAGACATCAAGGAGAACGAATATGACTACATCCAATTCGATGATGCTTCGCGGACAAAAGCGCGCCTACGCCTATGTGCCAATGGAACTTGACAGCGAACAGGTGTATAGCGACCTGTCCCTGTGCCAGTACGCCGCCACCCGTGCGCTCATCATCTTGGGCGTAATTTGGGACAGAGGAGATGACAACGCGATGACCATCTCCTTCATGGCTTTGAACAGCGCTGACACCTACACGGCCCATTGCGCCCAAAACATACCCGACAACACGGACTGCGATGAAACTGATCCTCGCTCGGTCGCTCGCTTCATCTTGGGTAGTGTCGAGTGGGAATACCAATGCCAGATCGTGCGCGACCATGACAAGATAGAGGTGTGTGACGACTGCAACTTCGCGCAACTTGAAGGGCGCAAGGTGTCGTTCGCAGACATCCGCCCTGCGGTTCGAGCCGTTTTCGATGCGGTGTGGTGTGAGGCTGAACGCATAGCGCAGCCCACCGACCCGAATGAATGCGAATGCTGAAAGGAGAGATGAACATGACGATTATAACTGCCGAACGACGCATCCTCGCCTATGAGGATTACCCTCTGCCTGCCGAATACATGGACGAGTATCTGACGACTAGCCAATCAGCGATTGCCACTCAAATCTATGATCTGACAATCTGCTGGGACAGAGATGGCGCTCCTGGAGTTCACCTCACTTTCAGTGACTCACATGGCAAGCGCTTCTATGCGGCGGCAACACCTCCGTTTCGCAAGGAAGATCAGGGCTGGAAAGTTGCCATCTACCGCGACAACGAGCATGGCAAGCAAGTCGGACAGGCCGAATGCTTTTGCCGTCTACAAGACGGCACTCAGATGATCATGCAGGATGTTGTGCAAGTTCTGACTGCTGCCGCCTGTATTCAGATGGACGCCGAAGACACAGGCTACCCACGTACATGAGGCTTTCAACGTGAAGGAGTGGTCTGTCAATCGGCACATGTAGTCCTCGTCGCCGGAGCCGGAATATCTTTTCGGCTTCGGCATTCTATTTTGATGAACTTACTTGAAATGGGTACAAATATGACCCGTCGAAGGCGTTGATGCCCTCGGCGTGGAGATCGAAAATTCAACACGGCTCACGACATATCAGGGCAAACGCACGGCCCTAAATCCCTATCTCATCGCACAAGTGCGCGCCTGCTTCAACGCGATTAAAATGCGTTTGCCCTACGTTCGCCCTGGGAGAACCTTGACAATGCGCGACTAAGTTGTGCATAATACATTTACGGGCTGGATCACAGCCCATGCTGGTGAAATCCCCACGCCTTCCAGCAATCCTGACACTTTGACGCACTGTTGCATTAGGTAGATACCTGTATGTGTTTCTTCCATGCGCGTGGGGAGTGATCGACGTTGTTTTGCCGCACGGTCGGGGATGTCATGTTTCTTCCATGCGCGTGGGGAGTGATCGGGAGAGACATGTTTTTCGAGCAAGAGATGAACGTTTCTTCCATGCGCGTGGGGAGTGATCGTTACAAAGATGTAACCAACACTTATTTCAGGGCAGGCAGAAAATTTTCTGCCTGCCCTGGATTTCTAACAGCCAACTCTTGACTGTAATTACCGCCCGATCCTTCCTTAACGGCATCTCAGAGGCGACAGGGACAGTAACACTCCTATCGGCTGGCAGGCAAATGACTGTGGCCTCGTGGAAGGTAGTCGGCTCTTATTGGTGTACTATGTTGACGACCAGAGAATGTACATCCTCACCCAAATCAACTGCTATGCGACAACGATCATGTTGGTATTGATCTAAAAGCAACTGCCGCAGATGAAATTTGAAAACAGCCTTAGTCACTCTGTTGTTGGTTCGAGATCAGGATTTGTGACTGCTACCGAAATGAATATCCTTTCGTAGAACCACAACATCCACAAGGTGGTGAAAGCGTCCTCTTGTGCTGAGAGAAACGCCCCACCAAATACATTTCCTAAAATACGTGGCCCATTCACATTTCTCTTTGAGAATTCCCTCCACACAGCAGGAAAATCCCAGGAGTGGAACCGACGTACTTCATATTCATAGTGGGAGGGCAGTATTTGCTTTCGGGCATTGTAATAAAGCCCCCAGACGATTGTGGAGAAGGTCTGTGTCACCCTATCCTCATCAATCGGAAAAGAGGGGAAGTGGCCCAGGTAAATACCGCCTATCGAGTAGAACGGTTCCAAGTGTGCGGTGCGTATTGCAGCGTTTGCAACGGGCGATTTATTCTGCCGCAAGGCGCTTAATACTTTGTCGTGGAAGATGTCTTGCGCCACAGGACTCGCATTGCCGAACAGGTCAAGCGTCAGCATATCACGCAGAAATGCGTCATCTAAAGACTTTTTCTGGCTGTTGCACATGTCACAGGCTTTGACTGTTATTAGATCGGGTGGATACGGCTCAACGAACAGGCATTTAGGAATGACGTGATCAACACTTAATTCTTTGATTTCTCCACAATATGCACACTCGCCCGTTTTGCGCTTCCCCTTTTTGCTCATGGCCCTCTCCTTTATACTCTTGACCCACGAATAGGCAGAAAAGTTTGCATCTATAATCGTGAAGCACATTGGACGCACTGAATGATACGCCGCGCGTATATTGCGAGGCTGACGAGGCTGCACCTAAGCCCATACGTGGGTGGAACGGCTGACGCCATTAAGCCCTATTATCTGCCCGCAAATAAACACCCCAATCAATGCGTGGGGTGTTTATTTGCGCTTCAACGCTTATACTGTTAGCATGTTACGCTTGACCGTGCGATTGGTTTGCAGTTAGTTCACTCATCTAAGGGCGGCTTGGACAACAAGTCGCAATCACCTTCCACGTCTATGGTGACGGGGGACTTGTTGCCATACATTTTGTGCCGCTGCCCGCGGAAGCGGACGTGTAGCATGTTGCCTGCGCGCGGCCCCAATGTGAGTTCAAGGATGTGCTCAACCGTGCCATTGGTTTTCAAGCCGAAGATAGCCCACAGACGTGCAAGCGGAAGGAAGGTTTGCTCCTGACCCTGGAACTGTTCCCATAATTGCGGAAACAGGCTTCCCGGAATTTTCATGCGCCCGCTGTCACCACGTACTGAACTAAGGAGCATCATATCGTGCAGGTCGCGCGAATTGACTGTTGCCCTTCCATTGTGACCACCAGGCAGTTCGTTTAGCAGCAGAAGTCGCACACGCATCTCCGCGATCTTATCCGGCGAAACCCCGTTGATGGTCGCCTCGCCCATAAAGAAGTTGGATTTCAGTTCTTCGGGTTGGAGGGTGAGTGACCAGACCTTGCCTGCGGACGAAGTGTTGGAGGTCACAGTCACAACACGCGCGAGGCCGCCATCGTTGCGGTGTGCGTAAGGGATAGGTTCGGTTCGTTGATAAGGTTCCGAACGCAACGATTTGAACATTACGTCATCTTGCGCGCCAGTCGAGACGGTTTCGATATTCAGGCTGCCGTCAGCGGCTTCGTCCACCGTCTCAGCGAGAAAATAGCGGTTGTTTAGGAATACCCACATGCCGGATTCGCTGACACTGGCCGTAGGCGTTTCTGACAAGCGTTGCGGTCTCTGAGCAGTTATGTCCGGCGACGAAGAAACCACAGTGCGCGAAGATGGTGGGGCGGCAATAGAGCGGTCGGAACTTACCGGATCAATCATTGGCTTTATAGTTGAAGGCGGCGAAGGCGTCTGGACATTGTACGTAGCGAGCCGCTGCTCCATGTGGCGGCGGAACTGCGCCCGAAAGTCGTTCGTGTCGGTGAAATCGCCTATAAGCCCTTCGGGGAACAAGGACTTCTTGAATTTTACAACCTCCATCTTTTGTGCGAGTTCTGCTTCATTGGCGAGGTTGGCAGGCTGGTTCTTGAAATAAAACGCTATGTCGGGAGTGCCAGTAGTGGTGTACGTGGCGAACGCGCGCTCAAACTCTTCTACAGTTCCTGACCCGGCACGCGGCGTAGGTGAACCAAACTTGTTCCACATGATGCCAACGAAAAGATCGTACTGCGTCATGTCACCGATCTCGTTATTGAGAACTTGTTGCCCGTCACCACCGAAGCCGGGATAAGCGTCCGTTTCCCAGCCCACAATGTCGAAGTGGATGTTCTTTTGCCGGGCGGTGACACGATTAAGTTCTTCCAATATCTCGCGCGCGGCATCGCGTTCCGCCTGAACATCGCCGGGAGACGCCAAGAAAATGGTAACATGTTGCGCGGTTCTCATCTCATGCCTTTCAATACTAAAAGTAAGCGTTAAGTTCAAACTGAGTAGACACTTGCGTTCATAAAGCGAATACGCTCCTGTACTACGCCGTCTCGTTGTCTGGGTTCTCGTTCAACCATGCTTCGATTGCCTGCCACTCCGCCTCACTGACCGCAAAGATGGTCGCGCGCGGCATGTGGAGGATGGTCATATCCCATAAATCAGGGTCGGCTTGTAAATACGCTCTCCGCAAGGGATTGCTGAGTAGCCTTCGCTCGTAGCGCACTCGAACGCGCGCCTTCGCTGCCAGCCCTTCGGCGGGATTGTACCAGTACCCAATTCCCGTGGTGGAGTCGGGCCGAACTTCCGGGGCGGTCAGCACACTGCCAATCGCGTAAATCCCTGCGTGATCGCCGGAAATCCAAATCAAAACGCGGTCTCCCGCGCGCACACTCTTGGCGTGTTGATTTAGATTCCACCATTCTTCCTGCTCGTCTCGAAGCGAATTCTCCAGATGATACTTGTTAGGGTTGCCCTGGAAAATCCAGGTTCGACGGGCTGGGCTTGTCGGGTCGTCCATATCAGGTGTTGTACTCGCCTTCCGCAGCGCTCCAATCCATATCAAAACTGCCGTCCTCGCGCACATAATGTGGATACGGCGGCTGCACGCTTCGCCCGTAAAATAGAGGAATCTCGTTGAATGGGACGCGCCGCCCGGCATAAGGTGCGGCGTCTAACCCTTCTCCAGCAATAGCATCTACCAAAACCATCGAGGAAGTCAGGGTTGGGTCGTCGTCCAAATGGTAGCGGTGCATTCCGTCTACTTTCTCGCGCACCCCCCAGCCCCCATTTGCCAGAAACCGCTGCGTTGCCAGCCACGTCTGTAGTGTCCACGGCCTGCGCGCATCGTAGGGCATGATGATGCAGCCGCTTGCACCTTCCTGTTTGCAGAGTTCCTGTCCACGACCAATGAACAGTTGCGCGCTCGCCCCTTGATTGTTCGAGCCGAACGGCGGGTTGGTATAAAACCAATCGCAAGTGCCGATTAGGTCAGCGGGCAGCGGATCAAAGAAGTTGTGTAACTGGGTTTCGAGTAAACGTGAAAATCCATATCGCAGAGCCATCCTGCGCGCTGCCGCAAGCACACGCGCATCGAAATCCAGCAGCACCATACGCGCCGGTGACGGATTGCCACAGAGAGATAGCATTCCCAGCATCAGACTGGCGCTGTCGATGTCTCCCACGAAAGCAACCGTCTTGCCCGCCAGGTATGGCGCGATCAGTTTGGCTTGGCGGAGTAGGTCACGGTCGTACATGGGTATCTGATCGAACTCTCTTAACGCGAGCGGGCGGTTTTGTGCCACCAACTTCACGGCTTCGCGTTCCGCACCGGAAAGCGCCACTCGCAGCCGCGTTTGCAGCCCACCTTTGCCGTAGAGAGACGATGCCTTCTGGGAGGCATTATGATCCTCATGGAAAGAGGAGCGGGCGATTTGCTCCTCATCAGATTCCCGCATAGGTATGGAGAAGAAGGCGCGCATCTCCTCGACAGACATTTTCATGCGTGCGCTTCCTCCCCACGATGGTGCGCCTTGTGATCACTCCACAGGCGCAGCGTTTTGATGCGAAACTCCACGAGTTGTGTGCTGACACCGAACTCGGCGGCAATGGCTTCGGTCGTGAGGCCACGATAAACACGACGCGCGACGGCTTTGGAGGGCAGCAGGGCTGCGGATGCTGTCCAGTAGGCTTCGTCTTCAATCTCCGGGTCATACTCCCGATGCGTCACTCCGGCTGTGTCTGTTATCAGGCGAGATGGCTTATGCCCATAGTAGACGTGAGCAATCTCCTCCATCGTGGTCACAGTGGCGCGTTCTGGCGTTTGGCAGGGGTGCAGAATAATCAACCACTGGTCATCTCCAAGCGAAAGGCCGCTGCCTGACCATGTCTTCGGGTCACTGCTTTCGATGTGCGCGCGGTCTGCGGGCGCAAGCCCTTCCATGTCGCTGAGTTCCATGAAATGCAACTTGAACTCTGTCGCCAGGCTTCGCGGGTACAATCGTTCTTCCGGGCCAACGCCTGCCTTCTGCCGCAGGGCAAGACCATTTTCCTCAATGCGGCGTAGAAACTCCCGCAATCCAGTCGTCGCTAATCGCGGCGCGCGATTGCTGCCCTCCTTGTCCTCAGTCGGTTTTGGTTGAGTTATCCGGCTCATTGTCCGGCTTCCTTTCTGGATGGTCTTCGGGTGGCGCGGCAGCCTGCAATTTAGCAAACTGGTCATAAGCGACCCGGAACATCCGCGACAGCGCCCCGGCTGTATCCGGGTCAAGGTTGCGATCTGCCCTAAGATGGGCTTCTACGATGTCAGGCGTGGCTTCGCCTGCGTGATGCACCACACTGTGCGCGGGCGGCGGTGTTTCAAAAGTGCTGACTCTACCAACGGACACTCCGAGCCAGCGGGTGATAGCGGCAAGCGTCTCCATGTCGGGCGAGCGCATTGTTCGTTGTACGCCGTCAGCGCCCCGCTGTAATTTCCCCTGGCGTTCCCACCGGGAGAGAGTCGCCGCGCTGACACCTGCCTGTTGAGCGGCCTGTTCCAGCGTCAAATCCACAGCCTGACGCTTTTCACGGATCAGTTTCCCCAAATCTTCCAGACTGACGACTTGGGCTGATTGGGGTGTCCCGCCTGGTGAATCTTTTTTCATGGGCGGTTGATCTCCTCGTACTGCCGTTTCTGGATATAAATTCATTGTCTGGATCATTATATCACATAATTATTCATGTGTGAAATATATTTCATGTGTGAAAATAAGAAGGCAAGAAAATGGCTCTGCGATTACGCGATTGGCGTAGGATAGCCTCCTATACGATCAATGTTTGCTCCATAACGCCCGGTCAAGCAGCGATGACATCAAAGCGTTTGATCCGGCCCGCGCGCTTTTATCAAACACCATTTATCTTTAGTTTCCGGTAAATGAAGCGGCTTGCGCCGCCTGTTGCGGCGTTGCTTGTGCCTTGTGGCGTCTGTGGGCGTCCACTCCGGTCTTCAAGTGGGCCGTGACGCTGTTCTTTTTGCGCAGTTGTGCCGCCAGGTCGGGCAAGTCCGCACAATGCACCTGTCCAAGTACGCGCCGCAGCCGTCCGCCCGTGGGCCGCGCCGCCCGATCCCAGAACCCCGAAGCGACCGGCTGGCTGGTCGCGGCGACATACGACAGGAGATTACCCGCAAGCAGGGCGAGTTCAGGCAGGCGAAAGCGGCTTTCCTGTCCCCACACATACGCCCGCTCGCAGCCGAGCAGCGGCTTGGCGGCCAGGGGCAGATGCTCCACGCCCCAGCGTTCCTTGTATAAGCGCCACAACGCCCACGCACTCACGCTCAGGTTCGTTGCCAGCAGCAGCGGTTCCTTGTAGCGCGGGTCGTAGATGGCGACCAGCCGGAACGTGGGCACGCCCGGTTTGGCGTCGGGCAGAACCAGGTTGTTCCATATCTGCGCTGTCAAACGGTGTGCGCCGTCGTGCCAGCGCGCCGTGGCGTCACAAGGCGTGGCCGCAATGTCCTTGCCGGCCCGCGTTCGCGCTAAGGGCCGCACGATGTCGCCGCGTGTGGGGCGGCGTCCGCGTCCTTTGTAGGCGGGCAGTTCGCTGCGCCGCGCCGTCTGGTTGGCGCGGGCGCGGGCCACAAAGCGTAGGTTCTCGGCGGTCAGCAGATCGGCGAGGGCAAAGCCCGCATCTACAATCAGGGCTTCGCACGCGGCAAGCGTTCTGGCCGCCTGCGCGACCAGCCGCGTTTGCAGGTCACTCTCGCTTTCGCCTGCCTTGCGCCGCACGAACAAGCGCGGCAGAGCGAAGCGCATGTTACCGATGCGCCCGACGGCCACGCCCAACCCGAAGCAGACGGCAGGCAGGGCCTTGCCCGCCGTACTCACATAGTGTTTGCTGTCCAGGCCCTGCAAGTGGGGGCGAAAGAAGGCGGTCAGGTCACAGGCGACCGGGCGCACGCCTTCATAACAGGCGGCAACGAAGCGGCCTTCCTGTATTACCGTCTGCTGCCAGCGGGCGAGCAGGTCGGCGGTGTTCCAGCCGCCATAGCACAGGGCGGCACTACTGCGGCGCACCGCGGCAGGCGCAAGGCCCAAGCTGTCCAGAGCGGCAAACACGGCTCCGCGCGCGTGGAGGAAACGCCCGGACATAAGCGCGAGGAACAAGTGCAGCAGGCCCAGGTTCGTGCCGAGCGGCACATCTTCCAGCACTTGCGTGAGCAGGGTACAGATACGGTAGACTAAGAGTGACATCAGGTAAGCCTCGGCCAGTGTAGTGTGGTAACTCTACTGTACCGCAGCCGCTTGCCTGATGTCGCACCCGAATTGTGTCTACATACTTTTACCGGAAACTAAAGCTTATCTAAAGCGTTAATGTAAGGAGTTCATTATTTGTTCTCAGTCGAACCAGGCAGTGTTGTCACGTATGGCTCTGGCTTTATCTTTGCCGATTAGAACTCTCGCTAGACGGTAGAAATGTCCTGCCATCGCGCCTTTGTCGTAGAGGTCAGTGGCAGCGATTTCTATGACATGATAGTCTCTATTCCGCAGTTCAGTGCGAATGGCATAATCGTTTTCTTGATTCGCCGCGTTACCGTGGATATGCGCGCTGAGGCCGTCCAGATAAACGCAGGTACCGGGGTCATCCTCATCCCCAGGCCAAAAGCAATCCGGGGACGTGGAACCCAATGGCTTGCCCAGCATAATCTGTTTGTGCCACTCCGCTGCTGGGAAGGCAGCGCTTTCCAACATGGACTTGAGTAGAGCCTCGGCATTATTCACCGGCATATCTGATCCGGTCGGCCCCGTAGTGGGCAGTTGAGGCGGAATGTCGTGGGCAAGCGTTATAGACACGCCCATGTTGTCTATCAAATCCGCCGCAAGTTTGCGATTCAGGTGGGCATGGAAAAAGCCATTTCGGAATGTGTACAAACAATCAATACACGCGCGCGCGCAGCCGGAAGAACAGCCTCGCGTCGCTGTAAGCGCAGCCTGTGCCACTTCACCGAACCGTGCTAAAATCTGGTCAATCAGCCCTGATCCACCCGGCATTGGGTCAACTAAGAGAGCGTCACAGGCGTCCACGCCGGGCTTGCCAATTACCAGAATGTCAATGTCATCTTTTTCCATCTCCAGCACCTGCGCGGCTCCGGTACGAATTGCTTCTGCCATCGAGTACGCTTCGTCCCGCGTGGCGCAGTCGGGAAGCATGAGGGCGTCGGCGACAACATCGGCGTAAAAACCGGCTTGTTCGACGCGCCTTCCGCATCGTTCTTCATGGTCTGCGACGAAATGCTCCCGTTCGGCTTGTGAAGAAAACGGCGAGCGGCTTTGCCCACAGACCAGGCAGGCCGGATACCCAAACGCTCGTTGATTCACCAACGAGGTCGGCCCGATGTTGACCATTCGCAGATGAACGCCACGGCGGTGGAGCAGGCTGCGCGCTCCCCATTGGTATGCCTTCCCTCCACTATGCCGCCCCAATTCATAGCCAAATACGGAAACTGGCATTTGGAAGCGGTATTCCTCGTCATCCGAAATATGAGAGATGTGGCTCATGTCCACGTCGCAAATCGGTACAGCGGGCAGGAGGCCCAGGCTGAGACTGGCAAGTGTTGCCGTCTCCGTGCCTGCGACTGACACTATGCCTGCCTCGGATACCGCTTGCGCTTCGGCGTCTACCTGAAATCTTAGAGGTTCTTCCATCGCCTGCAAATGGAAATAGCGCGGGACGAATCGGTGTCCATTCGCATAGATCATATTGCCAGGCACGTATTCCCTGACTGCGATAGAGGCTGGGCGCGGCAGTTCAAAGTCTTTGCTGGCAACCAAATGCTTAGGCAGGTTCGCTGTGCCGATGATGGCACCGATTTCCAGGCCGTAGCCGGGCAGGAACCCCTCTGCCGCGAGGACATTGTACGTGTTGGTATCGTCGTGACCCTCAGCCTCATGGCGGCTACGGTGCGCTTGCCCCTTGTAGCGTTTTATCAACCGGTCGCATCGAGCATAGAGAGCGTCTTCGTCCGGGTCGAGCGTTCCCTTTTTCTTGCGACGCTCATCCAGACGCCGCATTTGGTCGAGCGCCCAGTCCAATCGCTTTTTGAGTGTCTTGATGACATTCTGCAGTTCTGCAGTCATGTTTGTCACACCGCTTTTCAAGCGTTCCGCCGTGACAACCTCATTGTCTTCGGCGGGCCAGCCTTGCGCGAAAACGCTTTCAACATAAGCGCTAAGATCGGCAGTGTGCTTTGTGATGACCGCATTCAGTGGGCTTACGTCATAGAGTTGAGCGCACACATTGCCTGTGGCATCAAAGAGGTACTGTTTGATTTGGCGGGGCAAAACCGTTTCCAGTATGATCGCAATTTCCTCTCGTTCGGCAACGGAAAGCGCGCCTGTGTTGCGCGTCAACTGATGCAGACGGGTGATCACCGTAGCATGGATATGCTTGGCGACCATCAACTCGTTGCGGAGATTAAAGTGCGGTGGCTCTACACGGCCTTCCAACATCTTTGCTGGGTTGGCAAAATACGCCTGATCATGGCTGGCGGGTCGCGCATAGGTGATGTTGACCGCCATGCGGTGACGCCGCCCCGCGCGCCCTGCACGCTGCCAATAATTCGCTGGAAGCGGAGGCACGTTTCGCATTAGCACCGCATCCAGTGCGCCGATGTCCACGCCAAGTTCAAGCGTGGGTGTCGCCACCAGGGTGTTGATGGCCTCGCCCTGACCTTTGAACAAAAGTTCAAGCCTTTCACGGTCATTTGATGGCACTTGGGCAGAGTGTTCCTGTGGACGCAACATTCGCCTTGTATTGTCTAGCATTTCAAGGTCATAGTTGTCAGCGTCTTCCGGTTCAAACACCAGTATACCGTCACACCGCCACGCCAGGCAGCGATCTAGGGGCATGGGCCGAGGCTGTGCGCGCCGACATTTTTTGCACCGCCATAGTCCTTTATTCGGTACGATTTTAAGGCAGTCAGCATCCACCTGATGTGCGCCCTCACAGTTGGGCAAGGGCTTCCCCTTCGAGCCGTTTAGGGTAACTAGTACAATAACTTTCAGATCATCAACCAGGAATGCCCACAGCGCGCGCACAAATACATCCACGCCCTCTTTCGGCACCCCCCAAGTGCGGGCTATCTGCCTAACCGAAGTGTCACCAGAAGTTCCCAGCCAGTGCATCAGGCGATTAGCCGCAGGATTGTCACGCTCTAGTTTCAAGCCTTTAGGGACTCCCTTCAACATCGGAAGATACCCTCGCATCACTTCGTAGTCTCCGTCCTGCCACATACGAGTATATTGATGGCCTTCACGGTCTAGCAGGAAAAGGCTGCGTCTCATCCGATCTAGTAACCCAGCGATGCCTTCCGTAAAGCGATCCGCCTCCAAGCCCAGCCGCGTGGCCCATTCGGTTACAAAGGGGACGGTCTGCGTCAAGCCCGCATACTCAATCCGAATACGACCAACTGGTTCTAGCCCCTGTCGGTTCTTGGCACCGCTAACGATCTCACGAAGCACCTGGATTCGCAGATAACGTTTCCGCTCCTCTGCGTGCTTTACGCCTTGCGTCTCTTTTCTCAGGACGTTCCATACCTCTGGGGCGAGCGCACGGGATAAAGGATCGTCCTCTTCCAACATCTTATCTAGGGTAGCAGTCAGGTCGCCAACGGAAAGCGCGCCTTTGTTGATTTCCTGCGCCATCAAAGAGCGCAAACGGAAACGTCGGGCGTGGTCACGCATCCACCCAGCCTGGAACGCCGCATCCTGACGATTGTCACAAAACACGAGCAGGCGCGCACGCTCGGCGTTATTCACCATGTCTTGCGCCAGAATATGCACGTCGGAAACCGTGTTGGCGCGAACGGCACGCGTTGGTTCACGGTAGCGTCCACCATTTCTGCGGCCCTGCGTCCCACAAGAAATACAACGCGTTAATTTTCCTGGGTCATCTGATTTCTGCTGAATAGCGAGCAGGCGAACTGGAACTTCATCCCTGCCACATCCACCACATGACTCGAATGACACGTTATGGAGCGTACCACAACTACGGCAAAGGTAAACTTCGGCAGTACGGGCGGGATCATCGTCATCTTCCTCAGCCGCAATCAGGCTATCAATAAGCATTACGCGCTTACCTCCCTGACTTTCCTCCAGTGGCAGCCATACGCGTTTTGTCCCTACTGCCTCACCACCTCCAGGTTTGTCCCCAGTAAACGTGAAATCGGCAACATGATGGGTAAAATAGTGCTGCCCACAAGTGTAACAGGTGACAATCGGCAGCCGCGCTATCTTTTCACTTCCCCGCATTTTCTCTGCATCCTCAGCGGTTAGATGCAGAAGCAGATGTTCGCCGCTTGTCGGAAACGTGACGACTGCGCCGCCAACGCCGCGCACAAAATTATGCACTACAGGGCGTAGCAGAGGACGGCCTTCGGCCCGTGCCGCCGCCCCAAGCGCCAGCCAGATCAACGTCTCTTCCTCCGGCACAGCCCGCCCGACGCGCCCAGATACCGCTACAACCAGATCAGCAAGCGCAAGAGGGCGCTTGAGAATGTCGGCGAGTTCGTAGACAACACGGTTAGTAGACAGTTCTTGATGAAGGGCTTCTTGCCAGTCCACTTCAGGCAACACTCGCCCCGTCATCTGACCGTAGGCCGCGACAATGGGTATGGCAGTGTCCGCGTCCACGGCGGCGAGAACGGCGCGCAGGTGATCGGCAGGAGTGCCAGGAAGCGGTGGGGGAACAATCAGGTGTTTAGCCCAAACGTCGGATTCGTATTCCTCGCCGACAAGCGCCACGTTTTCGCGTGGAACCCCAAAAAAGCGCGCGGCAAAATCTTTGCCCGCCTCTGGCCCTTTTTCCGTATCGGCAATGGTGGCTGACGTGGCAATACATACGGTGTCTCTTTCGTCCTTACCGCAGTAGGCGCGCAGGCGACGAATAAGGCATGACGTTTCCCCGCCCGCCGCGCCACCATACGTATGCGCTTCATCGAAGACCAGGAAATCCAAACGCGCCGAGTCGAACAACTCTACATCGGACTGGCGAGTGAGAAGAAGTTCGAGTTGTTTAACGTTGGTAAGCAGGATGCGCGGCTGCTGTCCGGGCGTTCGCATCTCCTCACGGGAACAGCGCTCCTCGGCGGGATGCACGGACAGACCCGGCTGCTCCTTTTGCGCCTTTTCAAGCGCAGCCTGATAATCGGCGCGCGACGCGCCCGTTTTCAATCGTTTTCCTGCGACATCCGAAGCCTTTTCAGGGGTCTTGCCGACATACATCCCGAATGAAATTCCCGTACCGGCGAGAAGATCACGCAGGCGGCCCAGTTGGTCTTCGGCAAGCGCGTTCATAGGGTACACAATTACGGCGGTGATGCCTGCGGGCGCGCCCTGATCGCGCAATTGCAAACAGCGGCTCAGAATGGGGTAAAAAAAACATTCCGACTTACCCGAACCCGTGCCGGTGGAAACCAGTGTGGAGTGTCCTCCAACGATAGCGCGATACGCCCGCTCCTGATGCCCGTAGAGCGTCGGATAAGGGTGCAGTTGCGCGAGCAGAGGATGTGCCAGGCCCTCCGCCACCAGTTGCGACATGGACGCGCCTGCCCGGAAAGACCGGGATAGGCTCACATAGGGGCCGCGCATAAGGGGCGTGTTGCGCGTGGTATCCAGCGATAACAGGGCGCGCATCTGGGCGTAGAGTTCCGGGTCGGCAAAGGGGTACGCGGTCAACTGGTAGCGCAGGAAGTTTCCGACAACCTTCTCGGTATAGGCAACGGGATTTAAGGCCATGATTATTCCTCATAAAGGTTCAAAGCAAATTTAGCCTCGGAACAAGTCAGATAAAATTAGTATCTATGAGCGCTTTGGCATCGTGGCTCAAAGTGGGGGCTTCTTCCGTGGTTCGCAAGCGACCAGGAAAGTTTTTGTTATACCAATGCTTTTTGGTTTCCCAATGGTTTTTGTACTTTTCGTCCAACATTCCGAGATGTTCCCAGTAGTATTGCTCGCCATTCCAGGTGATCGTGAAATCGGGCAGGTAGAATGTCCCGTCCGGCGCATACAGTGGAGCCTCGTACAGGAAGGGAATATCGCGCTCATGCAGCATGTTGGCAATAATCACTTCGGACTTGGAGCGCACCATCACATTTGCCAGTGTATGATGAATCTTGCCTTCGGCGTACCATTCCTTCCGGTTGAGAATGGCGTCGGGAACGGGGCGGAACTGGAACAGGGAGGCGTTGATGCCAATAAGGGCCGAACTCTCCGGGCGATACATCGTCAACACCGGCGCAATATCGCGTTCGATAAACAGCGTACAATGACGACTGGCGCGCGTGATGCCGGTATAGAACATTTCGCGGCTCAACAGCGTGGTTTTGCTCTGCGGAAGCACAAAATAAACCCGCTCGAACTCGCTGCCCTGCGCTTTGTGCGTCGAAACGGCGTAGCCCAATTCCAGGTTTTCACCGATGAATGACTCACCATTAGCCTCAACACGATATTCTGGATTTCGGTCGAAGACAATGTGCAGATGCTTTACTCGAAAGTAGTAGCCACGCCATCCTGCTTTGCCGTTCACGGTTTTGCAATCGGCAAGTGTGGGTTCGGCAAACCCAATTTCCCCATTATAAACGTTAATCTTTTCGGATTTTTTGGTCGCTTGGTTAAAGGCCCAAACGGGATTGGACTGTGGACGGTTCACGACTTGGATCACTTTGTCGAACATAGCAACGCCGCTGAGATTCCCTTTCTGCAAACTCCACTTGTTGGCGAACTGCTGCACCACCTTGTTGAGGTTTTCCGTTCCGAATGGTTCACCGCGATACGGAGACAGAATTTGATAATAGTCGGCGCGCTTGCGTCCGTCTGTTCCTTTTTGCGCCGCATTCCACAACCTATTAGGGGCATACGGATCGAATGTTTGCCCGGTATCCACCTCCATATCGGAGACGATTTGCGCGGTCAGTTGCGTGGCGAGCGTGTCTGCGTCGTCCCAAAACAGAACGCGCAGGTCTTTGTCAATGTCGCCACCCTCTTGCAGGCGTCGGAGCATCTGCTCGGCATCGCCATCCTGTCGGTGATCTTGCTTGTCGGCAGGAGGCGTTCGCTCGAAGACGGAGGCGAGTTCAAGGATTCCGGTTCCACGCTTTTTGATGCGGTTCGCCATCTGGCGGATATTGGTGGTCAGAACCGCGACGCTTTCCGGCTTGCTTTCTGATAGCCAATCCATGATGTCGGCAAACACGCGCCCGCGTCCAATCGGCGGCAGTTGATTTTGGTCACCGACAAAAATGAGGCGCTGCACCGTTGACCACTTGATGGCACGAAACAGGGCTGCCATCAACTCCAAGTCCAGCATGGAGGCTTCGTCAATGATGTAGGTACTCGCGTTGTCCGCCTTTTGCCCACCCTCCGCTTTGAAAGTCATGTTGCCATTTAGCCAGCCGCGCTTGGCGAGGAAGGAGTGAACCGTGGAGGCGTCCTTCCCCGTTGCGCTGCGGATGCGCTCGGCGGCTTTGCCGGTAGGGGCCAGCAGGCAGAAACTCGTACCCGCCCCGTGCGCCTTCTCGATAGCCTCGATAATGGCTTTGATAATCGTGGTTTTCCCGGTACCTGCGGAGCCTGAGAGAATCGAAATGGGTTGGAGAAAGATGCCCTGACACACCGCCGCCTGTCCGCCGATGGCTTTATCGTAAAGGCTGGGGTCTCCCTGCGCCAATTCACTTTCGGGATTATAGAGATAGTTGTGCCAGTGGGCTGTCGTGACCGGCGCTTTCAGAACAATGTCGGGGCGGCGCGTCAACTGACGTATCTGCGTTTCGATGGCGCGCTCGGCCTCATAGACCGGCTTCCAGTACAGGTAGTTGCGCCCTTCATAATGACGGGTGGTAAGGGCAGGAGCCAATTCCTCTGCGTCCACTTCGATGTACTTTTCCGTGAACTGACGGCGCTTCCATTCCGGCAGAAAACTCAGACGATGGTTGACGGCGTGAATGATGTTGGCGGCGGGCAAAAACGTGTGCTTGGTTTCGCGCTTCAACTGCTCCACGCACAGGGCGCGCAGGCGGCGCGGATCATCCGGGTCTAACACGGACGGCTCACCGAGATCAGGCGAGGGGAACATGCCGTGATCAATACGATAGAACGGCAGCACGTCATCCGGGCTGTTACCGATGTATTGCTCAGAGATCAGGTAGGGGTTTGCGGCGATCTCATCCAGCGTTGCCGTGATGCTATGGTGCGCGCGATCTTCCGCAAGGATGGCTTTGATGTTGTCGGGAGAGAGGCCGTAGCGAGGAAAGATGTCCGCGAGCAAACACTGCTCCGGCTCAATTTTCAATGCCCAGGCGCGACGCAGTTGTTTGGCGCGGGCGTCGGGTAGGTCTAGCCCGGCGACAGCAGGCGCTTTGTTCTGTAAAAAGTCGCGCAGCGCAGCGGCGGTTGCTTTTTCCTGCTGCGTTTCTACCCGTGTCTTCCAGAAGGGAATGGCTTCGGTAAAGCCCAGATAGTCCAGAACGCCGGTCATGCCGGGGTACAGGCCGCGCGCCTGCCACAGTTCGCCGATCAGGGATTGCAGCCACGCGATACGCACGGCCCAGTTTTCGCTGGTGTCCCCCATCTCTTGCAGCGTACCGGCGATTTCCAGAAACCGCTCCACGAGGTTGAGGGCTTCATCGTCGGAGAAGTCGCGCGTGCCGAACTTGAAATTGCGGGGGTTGTCGGGAACAAAGACGATTTTCGCCAGCGTGTCGGGATCATTGTGATAGCGGTGGTAGGGCAAGCAGAAGCCCTCATCGGGGAAGTGCGAGGTGATGTTGCGCTGCCACACAAAGCCGCCCGCGTACTTCTGCTTGACATCGGGGGTGCAGTCCTCGTAATACTCTAAAGCACCAACCTTTTTAACGCGGGAGAGGCCGACGATAACGTACTGCTTCTGCTCGTCCTCGCTGAACGGGTTGCTGTAATTAGCGTAGTAGAAGATCAGGCTGTGATCCGGTTGGATGGCGGCAAAGTAGTCGTTCGCCCTTTTCAGGCGCTCCTCATAGTTGAACTTGCCCTGCCCCGTCTCTTTGTTCTCCACCGCGTCGCCGTACATCTGCTCGTAAGGCCAGATGCAGACGGTGGCTGGCGGCATATCCCACTCGCGCTTTTTCGCGTTGTCCTTGCCCCACCAATCGGGCGGGTCGGCGAAGACGCGCAGTGTGTCCTTGCCGAACGCATTGATGCTGTACATGCACGGCGGCATGGCTTCAAGTTGGGCGCAGTTCTTACCGGCATTGGCCTGTTCCCAGGCGAGGTTGCGGCGTTCGCGGATCATTTCACCGGGATAGGAGTGGCAGCCGACACAATAGGTATTTTCTGCCGGATTCGTGCAGATGTGTCCGTTCCAGCCGTCATTGTGCCACGCGATGCGGGCGGAGATATGTGTCGCCATGATGTCCTTTTCAAGTGCGGGGCAAGTCTGCAAAATGTTGTCCGACACCGTAAGAACGAGAACACCGACGAATTCGGATTTCGTAACAAGCGCGATGGCTCCGCATTCGCGCCTCCGGGTTATAATTATAATTCGGCGTTTTGCGGCGCGCTTGGCCTCGCGGTGTTGTACGAGGCAAGAATGTCACTCTTTGATTTCGCTAATGCCGCGGGATCATCGGGTTCAAATCCCGGAGAATAACGAACGCTTGCAAAATCTGCGTCGAACTGATCCAGAGCCTCAATAAAGCCGTAATTGTCCGGTTCAGGAAATTCGAGTTCCACTAGCGGAACACCCGCTACGGCTTTCATAGCATTGATGACATTCACAATGGACATTCCGATCAGTTGCAGCGCAAACACGAACTTGTATGGGTTCCAGTTCCGCTTATACTCGACCAGGTGAAAGTTGTTTTTATCGTGAATGGGATGAGGCATGAAGTATGCCGTTCCAAAAGGACTGGCAGCGATCTGTCTCATGCTGTCGGGGCGAGGGCCGAAGGTAAGGTCAAACCCGCCCATGCCGATGCGAAAGCCATGCTTTATCGAATTGTATTCTTCGGAGAAATACGCATTGATAAATTCATGGGCAAGCCGTCCCCATAAACTGGCAAAGGCTTGCGAACGGGCCGCGTCACGCTCGGCATCGCCGGTTTGAAATCCAAAGATGGCCTGGGCGATTGTTTCCCAAGTAATCTGCGGTAGATTAAGACGATGATGCACAGACTGCCCTTCATGTATCTTGCGAGTGACGCTGTAAAGTTCACGGTTGGTATATTTCAGTATCCACCCAGCCGGACAATCCGGGGCTTGAACAAAGGCACCGAGCATAGCAAAGAGGGTTTCTAACCCGTGCGAGTAGGTGCTTCGCAGGATCGTTGCTGCATACTGTTTACTTTCGCCATCCAGCAGTGGAGCAAGCGTCTGGGCTATCTGCGAGAAATACATGGGATCAATCTGTTTGAGATACTCCATGTTCAGGCGTGCGAGGTCGTCGTCCCACAAGCAGTACGGCGTCTCGTCCACCACGAATGGGCAGTATTGAATGTCAAACTGGTTTTCATTGCTCATCGTTTTCTTCGATCTCCTCGTAAAGAACTGAGGAAAATACTGACCGGATGATTCAGCCTAAAGTTGCGCCACTCGGCGCACACCCGAAAACAAGCGATTACTACGGGACATTAAGGAGAGGGACGATGTTTTCCGTATCCGGGCCGGTTAGGGCTATCGCTAATCGTTCCGGTACGTCGGTCAGTTCTTTGCCGATGCTGTCGAAGGTGACGTACTGCGCGTAAGAAAGTGGAACATAATTGATAAAGCCCTGTTGTGTCGGCACGGCAAACTCGTTGAACGATCCGATTTCAACCACGTCCTCGAAATAGACCAGCGCGCCGGGGAGAATGCGAGCGTCACGGAACAGGAGTTCGGCCTCTCGGCGTTCACGAGAGACTCTGCTCTTTACATCTTCTATAAATTCGAGCATTCGATGTTTCAATCCGGTCTGCGCCGATAGAAAGTCAGGGTAACAGATTTTGTGTCTTTGGAATACGTTCTGAACGCACAAGACGATAACAGCGTAGTCTGCCAGTCCCTTATCCAACTGTGCAACGGTCTTTGTTGCCGCGTCCGCGAGAATAGAAAAATGTTGCTGCGGGTTGGCGGAATTCGACACGCGACAGGCAAAGCCCCATGTTTGACCGTCCACGTCAACACGAACGTCCGGCTTGCCCTGCGGCCCTCGTGACTCCAGCCGGATGTTGCTGCCGACTTCCAACGCGGACAAGCCGACAACAAGTTCAAACAAGTCGGTGGATGCCTGGCGTACCTTCTCGCCGCCGCGAACATCAGTAGGAAAGTCGGAGTAGGAACTGCACATGGATGGAATTCCGACACCGATTTGTTTAATCCAATTCCGAAATTGGGCAGGAATGCCGGTCATATCGCGCGCGCGCCAAAGACGTTCACAAAGTAGTTCAAGGCCCCGTATAGCCCTATTGTGGCTGGCAGGCAGTTGCCCGCTTACCAGCAAATCCTGGCTCTGCGAACGGCTCACCTCTTTTTGCACCAGTTCCAAAATGAAGCAAAGCGGCGTTCCAGGGGTGACTTGAACCCCGTAATCCTCTTTCAGCCAACCTATGGTCTGAGAGATGCGGCGGGCTATGTCAATTGATGATCGAGTGGTGTCCATTCGAGAGCGCTCCTATGACGCCCGCGCTTTGTAATTATGTGAGTGTTGTCGTTACGCGGATTATAGGCTGGCGTGGAAAACTGTCGCTCTACTGCCGTCCCGAACTTCGAGACGGCAGGCAAACCGGCTCAGGGGTCATACACGCGGCATTTACAACCTTCCGCATGACACCGCAGTTCTGGTCGGTGCTGGTCGGGCGTGTGTCCACACTGGCAGGGTTGGCCTGTGGCCCGCCCGTTTTTGCGTCTTCGTGATACTTCTGCCAGTTTGATACATTAGTTGAAAAACGCCTCCCATGCCGCGTGGTTCACCTCGAAGTTATCCGGGATAATCACCGTACCGTCAGCGTGACAATACATCTCGTTTGGTTTAAGGTCTTCTTTTCTCATGGTGATTGTGCTTACGGCTGCGTCCTCATATCAAAACGGCAGTTTAACCTGCGGCGTGTAGTCCGGCGCGACGAGTTCAAAATCATCAACTGGCTTACTGTCGCCGTATGCGGCGGCGGTTTCGGCGACGAGCGCGTAAGATACAGGCGGGCCGTGCAGTTCTTCCAGCAACGCGCGATACCCGGCCTCACCGAGCAGATTGCGGGCATGGCGCTCGCACTCGGCCCAACTTTCCTCTATACTCTGCGTCAACTGCCAATCCCGGAAACGCTCGCCCATTTTTTCCCTGACCGGCTGCAGGCAGGCAGCGCGCTCGTCGTGGCCCAGCCCCAGATCGGTGAGGCAGAGCGATACAGGCAGCATCCATCCCTCACCGTCAGCGCCCGCGCAAAAAGCGGCAATGCCGCGCTCTTGATCCCCGTCGTGCGCGGCTATCGCAGCCTTGAGGTCAGCAAACGCGGCGAGCGTCAGAACTGTGTGGCGCAGTTCCGGGGGCTGATTCTTGTCGGTGCGCCAGAAGCCTTTGGGATCAAGGTCACGGGCGAACGCCTTGTTGTTGACCTGAGCGACCGGGTAATCGCAGTCGCGCAATATCCAGGCCAGGTCGTCCCATTCTAAGCCATAGAGTTCGGCAACGACGGCATCCAGCAGGCAGCGCAAGCGCAGCCGTTCGTGTGGGGTCACGGCCCACAGGCGTTTCCACGCGCCTGGCGTTTGCCCGTTCCACTCCACCTCGGCCCGCAGACGAAGCCATTCCGGGGAAAACTCAGGCGTACAAAGCGATAATTTTGCAACGAAAACCGCCAGTCGCAACCGTTGTTGTTTTATGATGCGGGGAAGCGGTGTTTCTTCGAGATAGTTTAGCGTAAGGTGCAAACCACCGACACGCCCTCGCAAAAGGCTGTCGTAGGGAAACGAGTTGTAAACACCGCACAAAGTGAGGGCGTCTGTCTCGCTACCTGCCTGCATTGTAGGTGCAGAATGCCCACAGGGATCGCCGGAAAGAAACGTCGCGTACATTGTCCGGGCGTTTGTAGCAGAACACACATCCATGAAGCATACTTTCGGTGGCAGGAAACCCGCATCATTTTTGTCCATCAGATATTGCGGTTCAATTACCTTGTCCTCGAATGGGATGTCGCGCCAAACCGCAGTACGGCCTTTACCGCTGACCCAACCTTTCTGACTAAAATCGAATTGCCCGATCATGCGGCCTTCGTAAAGTGGAAGCGCGGTTTCCTCAATGTCGTTCTCGTGAACCCAGCCGCCGTTGAGAAGATGTATCCAGCCCGGCTCGCCCGACTCCGCGTCGGCAACGCGTTCTGGCTTGAGCCAGCGCCCGTATTCGTCCGGCACAAAGCCCTGCGCTTCCCACTTCGGTCGCGGCGGAAACAGTTTCGAGTCGTTCGTCATGTGAAACTCGGTTGCGTATTTTATATACCAGGCGTCCAGGCCAGTTGCGCCGAGCAGGACTGAACCGGCGTACATCTTTTCCAGAATAGCCAGGTCGCGGGCCGTGCGGATTTCCAGGATCGCTTTCGTTTTGGGGCTGAACCGCTCCACCTGCGCGCGTCGGTAAGCGAGTGCGTGCGATTCGGCATCTTCCCAATCGCGCACATCGCGGCGCATGAAGGCAGCGCGAAACTCCTGCGTCTCGCCACCCTTTTCCACGATGATCGGGCAGAATTTGAAGGAACTGTGAATGTCGAAAATCTTGTTGCGGTTCTCGAACCCGAACAGCCACTTCCACAGGCAGCGATTCAGGAACAGGCGGCGCAAATCCGTCGTTCCCTTGTCCGTGTAGATGCCGGAGGGGACAATCAGGCCCATGCGTCCACCCGTTCTCAGCAACGTGTGCGCCACTTCCAGAAACATCTTGTAGGTGTTCAGGTCAGCGGAACCCTGATGGCGATAGGGGTGCTGCCTGTCCGCGTAACCCATTCGCTGCTTACGGCGCGAGCGCCAGGTGTCGTGCAGGGCGTAGTTCTGCCGGTCACCCCACGTTTTTACAAGGGCAAATTTTTCGCCACTGTCCAGTTGTTTACCTTCCGAGTCGATGTAGTCGCCGAATGGTTCGCCGCCATACGCGACCCAGTTGGATAATGCCTTGAAGCGGGCATTGTAATCCAGCCACGCGCGCTCTACGCCAGGATCGGCCTCAAACAGTTCTTTCTGCCTGTCCAACGCCTCCTGTTTGCCATACGTGCGGTACAGCGGGTCGTAGTTCGAGAAGAATTCCAGCGAGTTCGGTTTTTGCGTTTCCCAGGGCGGATTGCCTAGTGTTACGTCGAACCCAGATTCGGGGCGGGCAAACACATCCGGGAATTCAAGTTCCCAATGGAAAAATCGGTACTTGTTTCGCAGGCTCTCCACTAGGGCGCGCGCCTTGTCGCTCAGACTGCTGAAGTCGCCCGGAAGAGGCGCGGTATCCAGGCTATCGGCGGGCCAGAACCAGAGCGCGCACCACGCATCGAAAGCCGCGCGCAGTTTGGTATGCGGGCCATCGGCGGGCCGGATGAACTCCTGGTAAAGTTTTTCGCGCTCCTCATTGTCACTGTCGGACGTGCCGAGCGCGTGCATCCATTCCATCACGCCTACTGCCTGTTCGTGCAGGGTTTCCGGCTTCTGTCCATCCACTTCGTCAAAAAGGGCGCACTGCGGCGATACCCATTTGGCGAGCGCGGGTTTTACCTGATCGTTTCCAAACGTCTTGATCGCCTCTGCCCATTGATCCCCTGCGTAGTGGACACCTTTATGCCCTTCATCCCCTCCTTTTCGCTTTACGGCGAGAGCAGGATAATCACGGAATCTGTCGAACCAGCAGCCGATGAGCGCGTTGCCGTTTCTGAGTTTGTGATCCAGAAACTCGAAGGGCAGCGCGCGATCCATCGTTTCCACCCACAGCGAGAGTCGGGAAAGTTCTACGGCGAGCGAGTCGTAATCCACCCCATACAGGCAGCGTTCCACGACGTGCCGTTTCAGGCGAGCGCGCAGCAGCCGCTCGAAATCGTCTGCATCCGGGCGGCACGGCAGGTACTCCGTAGTCAGGTTTTCTTTTCCGGCGTCCGGTTCCCCAAGCAGGGCCAGTGTGCGGTCGCCATCCTGCCGAATGCGTCCATGATGATACAGACTTGCGAACAGGGCATCGGTGAGGAAGCGCAACCCGGCGACGAGAAACGATCCCGACCCCATTGCGGGATCGCACACTTTCAGCGCCAGTATCTCCTCCGGGCGTTTTGGAGTCCACTCCGCAACCGGCGCATTCTCATCGGGTTGCCCATCCGCCCCCAGTGGCGGCGTATAGGCGAGGGGACGGAGTGTGCGATGCGCGGTCGGCACGGCGAGCGCGGGCCGCGTATAAAACGTGCCTGATCCCTTGCGCGTGCCGCCCCAACGCACCAGAAACCACTCGCCCGGCAGCACAACACGCCGAATAAGCGACTTTGCCGCCTGCATAAGCGCGTCGTCCTGATACAGACTTGTTTGCGCCGCCTTCCCCTTCGGTTTAGCAACAAGTTTTCCGGCTATGGCAGCCCGACTTGCCCATGCCAGCGCGCGTTCCTCGATGGCCTGGTCGTCCACCTGTGTGCCGCCGGTGCGGCGATCGTTGAGCGACAGGCCGCCGGCCACCGCGCCGACCCCCAGCAAGGCGATGCAGCCCTGCATCGAGGCCAGCGTGGCGACGGCCAGGGCGCCGGCGATGGCGGTGCGCAGCAGCGGGCGGCGGGTGGGCGAAGAGGAGGTTTGGAGGGTCATCAGAGGTCGGCGTCGCCGAGTAGTTGGAGGTCGACGGCATCGCACAGGGCGTGCAGCGTCAGCAGTTGGAGTTCGCAGATGCGCGCGGGGCGCTCGTGCGGGACGGAGATCCAGATGTCGGTTTCGGCGGTGATGGCTGCGGCCGCGCCGCGCGGGGCACTGCTGCCCGGCTCGCGCCCGGCGATCACGAGCGCGCTCATCTCGCGTTCGTGGGCGGCGCCGACGACGGCCGCCAGCAGCGCGTCGTCCGGACGCAGCGAGAACGCGACCAGGACGTCGCCGGCCTGGCCCAGCACGCGCAGTTGGGTGACGGCGGGGGCGTCGGCCACGGAGTCGCGGGCCTCGGACAGCAGCAGCGGGTCGACCGCCAACACCATTGCGGCCAGGCCCGGACGCTCGCGTTCGAAGCGGCCGGACAGCGCGGCGCCGAGCAACTGGGCCGGTGCCTGGGCGATGCCGCGGCCGTGCACCCAGATGCGGCCGCCGGCGGTCACGCAGTCGACGATGGCCTGGGCGGCATCGGCGATCGGGCGCGCCATGGCCTCTGCCGCCTGGTAGCTCAGGTCGGCGCTTTCGAAGAAGTGCTGTTGGATGCGAGGTTCGAGCATGGACGCCAGGTGAGGCGGTCGGGAGGGAAGGACCGCGCGCGGATCATAGTTCAGCGCTCCGCAAGACAGAGTCGCAAGCTTCGGGCGAGTTCCGCATGTATCGGCCAAGATTTCATCAAAACCGAGGGTTTACACCTATCAAGACGGTGTTTTATCGGTCGAATAGAGACTGTAAGGGCCGAATCCGAGGCGTCAGCACTCGTCGAACGCGGCCCGCAGCCACTGCACGCGCTCCCCGTCCACCGCGACGACGTCGAACCGGCACGCAGGCACCCGATCCAGCCTCGCCAGGTAGACCTGCGCCGCATAGACCAGGCGCGCCCGCTTGGCCGGGCTGACGCTGGCGGCCGCGCCGCCGCCCATGCCGCCGCGCCGCACCCGCACCTCGACGAACACCAGCGTGGCGTCGGTGTCGAGCAGAATCAGGTCGATTTCGCCGCCGCGGCGGGAGCGGCCCCGCGCGACTCGATAATTGCGTTCGACCAAGCGCAGGCCGCGCGCCTGCAGGTAGCGCAACGCCAACGCCTCGCCGGCCCGTCCGGTGATCGCGCGAGCGTCGTCACCCCCGTCTGCCGCGACGCCCGCGTCCGTCCTGTTCACCCAAGGCCCAGCCATCGTGTCCGACCACTCCCTGCCGATCCCCGGCGAAGACACCCCCGCCCCGCCGATCGGCCTGCGCCAGACGCTGCAGACCGCCGCGGCCGTGGCCGGACAGCAGGACTTCCCGCGCGGCTGCCTGTACGTGGTGGCCACGCCCATCGGCAACCTCGCCGACATCAGCCTGCGTGCGCTGCATGCACTGGCGCTGGCGGACGTCATCGGCTGCGAGGATACGCGCACGAGTGGCGCCTTCCTGCGCCATTTCGGCCTCGAAAAGCCGTTGTTGGCGCTGCACGAACATAACGAGCGCTCCGGCGCCGCGCAGGTGTGCGCGCGCCTGGCCGCGGGCGAGCGCGTGGCCTACATCAGCGATGCCGGCACGCCGGCGGTGTCCGATCCGGGCGCGGTGCTGGTGCAGGTCGTCGCGGCCGCCGGCCACCGCGTGATGCCGCTGCCGGGTGCCAGCAGCGCGATCACGGCGCTGAGCGTCGCGGGCGACACCGCGGCCGACGGCTTCACGTTCGCCGGCTTCCTGTCGAACAAGGCGCAGGAGCGCGCCAACGAGCTCGGCCGGCTGAAGGACGCGCGCCAGTCGACGGTGATCTTCGAGGCGCCGCATCGCATCGAGGCGCTGGGCGCGGCCATGGGCGAGGCGCTCGGCGGCGGCGACACGCCCCGGCTCGTCACCGTCTGCCGCGAGCTGACCAAGCAGTTCGAGCAGGTCGCCACGCTACCGGTGGGCGAGCTCGCCGGCTGGCTCGCCGCCGATGCCAACCACCGGCGCGGCGAGTTCGTGCTCGTGCTGCACGCGGCGCCCGCCCGCGCGGTGCAGGAGGACGCGCTGCCCGCCGACGCCGAGCGCACGCTGCGCGTGCTGTTGCGCGAGCTGCCGCTGAAGCAGGCCTCGGCCCTCGCGGCGGAGCTCTGCGGCCTCCCGCGCAAGCGCCTGTACGCGCAGGCGCTCGCGTGGCGCGCGGACGCGCCCGA
The DNA here is from genome assembly GCA_965277875.1 of Chthonomonadaceae bacterium. Lineage (GTDB taxonomy): Bacteria > Armatimonadota > Chthonomonadetes > Chthonomonadales > Chthonomonadaceae > CAWFQB01. The sequence continues at coordinate 6,146,999 of CBDIDV010000002.1, forward strand.
CGCCGATGACGACGCCAGCGAGGACGCCTGACGCCCCCGGGCGCCGGGGTCAAGGCGGCCACGCCCGGCATTCGGCCGTTTAACCTGTCAGACTTCGCCGACCGGGGTGCGGCGATTCC
>CBDIDV010000003.1:0-326024 GCA_965277875.1 Chthonomonadaceae bacterium
GCGGAGCCGGACAGGTCGGCAGGAGCGGCGGGATCCGTGGGGATAACCGCACCGGAGGATTGGTAACGCGCCTGGGCCACGTCCTGATCGCTCTCGAAGGCGGTATAACTCGGCGGGACGAGGACGGGGGCGGCGAGCATCTGTTTCAGCGCGAAAAGCGCCATACGCAGACAGTTGCGGCCATCAATATCGCTGCCGGGCCAGAACCGTTCGATCAGATCTTCACGCCGCGCGGGGCGGTCGGGGAAGGCGGCGAGATAGGCCAGCAGCGCACCGGTCTTATGCGTGCGAAAACGCGTGATTTCCTGCTCACCGCGCAGCACGCGCAGCGACCCCAGCATTTCTATGCGGCACTTGGGCGTGGTCATACAACGTTTTCCGCTTCTCACAGCGCGACAGTGAAGCCGGTCTGGAGCGTCACCGAATGTTGGCGGCGCTGTACCTGTCTTATTATACTCTGCGGACGGGCGTTTTGTCTGCGCGATTTTATCTCAGTTGAAAACCTCGTTGCTGCAAAATCTCGCGCAGGACGTGCCTGCCGCCGAGCGAGCCGGCATTTGCCACGCGCTGGGCCGAGCGGCGCGTCCAGTCGCCCTGCGCGGTCATACGCTGGGACTCGTAAAAGCGGCGCATGGTCTCGTCGTAGCGTTCGATCCAGTGCAGGCCGGACGCGTTCGCGTAGGTTTCGCGTCTCAGGACTTCGGGCTGCGGCAGGCGCGGCTTGACGGTTGTTGTGTCGTCCGCGCTCGGCACGCCCACGGCCATGCCGAACACGGCGAACACGCGCGGCGGCATTTCGAGCAATTCGGCGAGTTCGCGGGGATGGTTGCGCGCCCCGCCCACGTAGCAGATGCCCAGGCCCATCGCCTGGGCGGCGATGGCGGCGTTCTGACCGGCCAAACTCGCGTCCACAGTCGCCATCACGAACATTTCCATGTAGTCCAGGCCCTCAGCGGGGGAGTTCTGCTGTTCGGAAATCTCGGCTGTTCGCGCAAGGTCGGCGCAAAAGACGAGGAACAGCGGCGCTTTGCGAATAAACTCCTGGTCGCCGCACAACAGGGAAGCCTGCGCTTTGCGGGCCGGGTCCTGCAGGGCGATCACGCTCCACGTTTGCAGGTTGGAACTGGTGGCCGCGCTCTGGGCGCAGGCCACGATGCGTTCCAGCGCGCCGGCTGGAAGCGGGTCGTCCGTGAAATGGCGGGATGACTTGTGCCTTAGCAGGGTTGTCAGAGTGGGGTTGCCGATGTCGCTTAGAGCGGGTTTGTCGTCGCCGTAGCGCAGGGTCATCAGGGTATCAAAGTCGGGCTTTATTTCGGATGTCAACGGTTTTATCGCCTTTTGGTTTGCTGCCTTGCGCTTGTATGAGAGTTGGAGGCGGACGCGGAAATTCAGCGGAGGGGACAAGGTAAGCGGCCTTACACCGCGCGTCTAAGGCAGAGGAGAAGTTGGCTGCCCTACGAAATGGCGGCGACGGCGGATGTTTTTGCGGCAGGGGACAAGCCCTACAGTTGTCCGGCCCTACGGTATTGTTACGGCAGGGGTGGTGAGTTCGCGCCAGACGCCGTCCACGCCCATGATCTCGCACGGTCGGAAGCGGTTCTTGTAGGCCATGCTGCCGCAGCCGGTCACGTAGAATCCCAAGTACGCATAAGGCTTGTTCAGTCGCTTCGCGAGCGCGAACGTCTGCAAGATCAGGAACGTGCCAAGACTGCGCTCCCGCGCGTCGGGTTCGTGATAGTGGTAGATGGCCGAAACCGTGTTGGGCGTGATGTCGGTCAGCAGGACGCCGCGCAGGATGTCGCCTTCCCACACAGAGATCTCCACGCCCGGTATAGGATTGTGGACAAACTGCATGGCGTAGTCTTGCGGGTCGCGCTCGCGGTCGGGCCAGCCCTTGCGGTTTGCCTGCGCGTTGTGGTAGCGCGTGTACAGGTCCATGCGCGCTTTGTCCACGCCGGGAAGGGCGAGCCGAACCGTCAGGTCGTCGTTGCGTTTGAGGGTGCGCGTCTGGCTGCGGTCGGGCGTAAACCGCTCGACAAGTACGCGTATGGGGCGGCACTCCTGGCAGGCCGCGCACACGGGCCGAAACAGAAACGCCCCGAATTTGCGCCAGCCCTGGTTCATGCGCGCCTCGTACTCGGCATCCGAAAGGCGGGTCACTATTTCGTAGGTCTGCGTGGCCTGGCGGTCCGGCAGATAGATGCACGTATCCGGCCCCTCGGTAAACCGCTCCACCACATTCATAATTTGAGTTCTTTTGCGCGTATTTCTTCTGTGTGTTTTTCTTTTGTGTGCTTTTCTTGCGGCCTGGCTGCCGCGAATGCCTCAGACAGGATTTTCATGCCGTTTGCGACCATGCCGCCATCCGACCCGACGGCCAGAAACGTGTAGCCGTCCGCGACGGCAGGCGCGATCTGGTCTATGCTGCCAAGCAGCGTACCGGACATCTTGCCCGCGGATTGTGCCGCCGCGATCACCTTTTGTATGGCCGCGCGAAAATTCGGGTGCGACAGTTGCCCCGCAACGCCCAGATTGACGCTCAAATCCAGCGGGCCGACAAACAGCACGTCCACGCCGTCTACACCCGCTATTTCCGCTGCGTTTGCGACTGCTTCGACGGTTTCGATTTGAACAATCGTCAGCAGATCGTCATTGGCGTGGGCGAAGTAGGCGTCGAAATTGCGGCTGAAACCTGCCGCGCGGGTGAACCGGGCCACGCCGCGCGTCCCCTGCGGCGGATAACGGACAGCCGCCACGACTTTGCGCGCCTCTTCAGCGGTATTCACATAGGGAACCATCACGCCGCCCGCGCCCAGATCCAGGACGCGCTTGATGAGGAACGGCTCGTTTTCCGTGACGCGCACAATCGGGCAGGCGATAGATTCCGATGTGTCAATCGCCTGCATCTGATGCAGCAGGGTCTCGTCGTCACCCGCGCCGTGTTCGCGGTCAATGAGCAGCCAGTCAAAGCCGCACTGCGCGGCCAGTTCCGAGGTCAGCGGCGAGGCCAGGTTCAGCCAGGTTCCGCACAGCAGGTCGCCATTCAATGCCCGCGCCCGCAGGGTTTTCATGCTCGCGCTCCTGTTTCGCCGTGTACTGTTTCGCTGCGTACCTGCTGCAAAAGCGCCTGTATGTAGCCCCAGCAGAACGCAAAGGCGCGCGCCTTGTCCGTGTCGCCCTCGATCTGCGGCACATGATCCGGCATTATCATACCCGCAAACCCGACTTCCTGATACGTTCGCAGGGCGCGAATCATGTCCACGCTGCCCTCGTCGGGAAACGTTTCTTGAAAGTTCAGATAGCCGCCCCGAATGTTGCGAAAGTGGACGTTGAAGATTTTGCCCCGGCTGCCGAACCAGCGGATGATGTCGAATATCTCTTTGCCCGGATCATCGAGCATTTCGGAAATCGTCCCCTGGCAGAAGTTCAGCCCGTGATACGCGCTGGGAACCGTTTCGACAAAGCGTTTCAGCCCCGCCACGTTGTCCAGGGCGCAATGCACGCCCTGAAACGCCTTGCCGCGCGGCAGGCCACAGTCGTTGGGATGACACAGGATGCGGACTTTGGCTTCCTCGGCAGCAGGCACGACGCGCTTGAGGAAATAGGTAATGCGTTCCCACAGTTCGTCCTGGCTGACATCGCCCGCGAGCGTGGGAGTGGCAACGAATTCGGGTTTCAGGTCATTGAACACGAACGTGCTGTCCTGCGCGCCGCCGCGCCCGGTTTTCACGCCGCTGCGGACAATGCCCAGCAGGGTCAGGTTGTATTTGAGGGAGGGGATGCCCGCCTTGCCCGCATTGCGGATCATCTGCGTGATGCGTTCGATCTCGCGGTCACGGTCAGGGCTTTTGCCGAGCAGGATATTGGGGTTTTCCAGCTTTTCGATGGGAACGGAACTCATCGGCAGGGGCATCATCTCCAGGGTGACGCCGAAGCCTTCCACGTATTTGCGGAAGGCGGTCAGTCCGTCCACGCTCCAATGCGCGTCCATGCGCGGCGAGGTCAGGCCGCTGCATACATGCGTGACACCGAGAGCAGCCAGGGCGCGCAGGGTATCGGGGGTGTGGTCGTGCTGATGTCCCGCCACCATCCGCATTTCGCCGCCCTTGCGGGGCGCGGGGTTTAGCATGGGAGCGGCATGAGAAGCGAGACCTGTTCCCAATGCTGCCGCCCCGGTCAATGAGGTTCCGATAAATCGTCTTCGATCCATGTGTCCGTTCCTTTGTGTGCTGTGTTTTGTTGTGTACTGCGAGAGGATACTGGCGCGGACATGCGGCGGCAAAAGGCGCAAATCACACGCATCAGTATGTGGGGCCATCAGGGACTAATTCACCTTTTTACCGGCGTCTTCCTTGTCGCTGTGCGAATTGTTGGGACGCGTTCGCGTAAAGCGAGTGGGAAGCAGGCAGGAAAAAGCGGGTGTGTGCGCCAAACTAAAGCGGTATGCAGAGAACAGGGCTGAAACATGGCAATACACCCGCGTGGATGCAGACACGACGTAGGGGCAGACCCCCGTGTCTGCCCTCCCTGTATTTGTATCAACTGCGCGGACGGTATCAACGCCCTGTGCGGACGGTATCAACGCCCTAGGCAGTAGATGGGGAGGGCAGATGCGGGGGTCTGCGTAATAAACGGGAAGGGCAGACACGGGGGTCTGCGTAATGAACGGGGAAGGGCAGACACGGGGGTCTGCCCCTACAACCGTTGACTAATTCGTTCTTTTTGCTGTCGTCTGGCTGTTCAAGGGAGAAACAATGCTTGATGTAGCTACAAATCTTGTGCGCCGCTCCTTCCTGCTCGCGCCGCTCCTGCTGCTCGCCTCCTCTGCCGTAAGCGTCGGGCCTGCGGTAAACGCACAGAATGCGCGTTCGGCTACGGCTCGCCCTGCCGCGAGGCTGGGCATCGAACTGGACGGCATTGGGGACGGGGATCGGGCGCGGCCCTTTGCGGATGTGGCGAAGACGCTGCGCCCGTGGGCCAAGATCGGCGGGCAGGGCGCGGTTCCCCTGGACGCGGCGGGCTGGCCGACATCCGACGCGCTGACGGTGCTGTTTGACATTCGGCCCGCGTATGCGTGGGCGCCGCCGATTGACGACCCGGACAAGTTTCAGCCGGATTGGAGCGGCGAATACGCGTTCGCGTTTACAGGGCAGGCGACGCTTGCCGTGCGCGAAGACAACAGCCTGCACATCGTGGGCCAGCGCTATGAGGCGGGCAGCAACACGACAACGGGCAAGATCGTCGTGCCGAAGGGGGCGGGCCTGCTGATACTTGCGTTTACGAACACGCGGCGCACACCCAAAGATGCGCCGGGTACGGGCATTACCAACCTGCGCGTGATGCGCCCCGGCTACACGCTCGCAAGCAAAGAAGTGTTTACGCGGGAGTTCGCGCAGTCGCTGGCCCCATTTTCTACGCTGCGCTACATGGACTGGCTGGACACCAATCACAATCCGGGATTTTATGGCGACACAGGGCATCACGCGCTGGACTGGAAGGATCGCAGGCTTGTGTCGGATGCCACGCAGCAGTCGGACGGCGGCAAGTACGGCGTGGCGTGGGAAACCGTCGCCGCCCTTGCCAACCAGACGAACAAAGATCTGTGGATCAACATTCCGGTTGCGGCCACGGACGATTACGTGACGCAGCTTGCCAAAATGCTCAAGCGTGATGTGAAACCGGGCCTGAACATTTATGTGGAACATAGCAATGAGGTGTGGAACTTCGGGTTTCCGCAATATATATACAACAAGCTGGCCGCGATTGACGAAGTAAAGCGGGGCGGCTCACCCCTGAACAACGACGGCAGCAAGGACGAAGAGACGTGGACGCATCGCCGCCATGCCAAGCGGCTGATCGAGATCGCGCGGCTGTTTGAGGCGCAGTTTGGCAAGGGCAGCCTGAACACGCGCATACGCCCCGTGTACGCGTCGTGGCTCATCAGCCCGGACGCGCATTATAAAGACGTGCTGCAATGGGCTGCTAAAACGTATGGTCCGCCCTCGACCTATTTTTACGCTGTTGCGGACGCGGCCTACTACAACGCGGAAAAGGCCGCGCCGACCGCGAGCGTCACGCAGATATTGGACGCCATGCGAACCAACAGCGACGACAATTCCAGGTTCCGGGACGCCATCGCCAAAATAGCCGCATCGTATGGACTGAAGCATTTTCAATATGAGGTGGGGCCGGACACGGGCGGCGGCAAAACCGAAAACGTCGCCAACCGCATTCGCGCCAATCGTGACCCGCGCATCAAAGAGATCATGCTGCACGACGCCCGCGATAACTGGTGGGCGAAAGGCGGCGACCTGTATATGGTGTTCAGCCATGTCAGCGCGTACAGCCGGCACGGCTGCTGGGGCCTGAGCGAAGACAGCGCCGACCTGCACACCCCCAAATGGCAGGCCATCTACGAACTGGCGCGTTAGCCTGTACAGGCTTACCCAGCCACAGGGCCGGGAATGTCCAACAAACCGGGCGCGAATGTGGTACACTGAATGCGAACTCACTATATAGTGCATTGCTGTGTTGTTTCGCGCTCCGGTTTGCGTTTCCGCCCGCTCGCGGTTTTCTACCCTTAACCCCGACCTTTGCACCCGACTTGTGATTTGCCTGAACCGGACGCTTCCTTGGAAGGAAGTGCCAGGCCGATTGCAGGAGACCCGTTTTTCATGACTTCCCTTTTGACGCCTGAGTCCCAGGCGGCTGCGGACACGTCCGCCAATGCGTTTGACTCTCTTGGGCTGCGCCCCGAACTGCTGCGCGCCCTGGCCGATAGCGGCTACACCGTTCCTACGCCCGTGCAGGCGCAGGCCATTCCCGTGATCTTGCAGGGCAAAGACATTCTGGCAGGCGCGCAGACCGGAACCGGCAAGACCGCCGGGTTCACGCTGCCCCTCTTGCAGCGCCTGCATACCGATCTGGCCCGTCCGGCCCAGCCCGCGCCCGTTCGCCTGGGCGCGCAGGACAATGCCCGTGACAACAGCCGCGCGCCGCGCCCTTTTCGGCCCGTTCGCTGCCTGATACTCACGCCTACGCGTGAACTGGCCGCGCAGGTCGAAGAAAGTGTGCGGACGTATGGCAAGTATCTGCCGCTCACGTCCACAGTCGTGTTCGGCGGCGTCAACATCAACCCGCAGATCGGCGCGCTGCGCCGGGGCGTGGATATTCTTGTTGCGACGCCGGGACGCCTGCTGGATCATGTGCAGCAGCGCACAGTAGACCTGAGCCGCGTGGAAATCTTCGTCCTGGACGAGGCCGACCGGATGCTGGACATGGGCTTCATCCGCGATATTCGCCGCATCCTGGCGATCCTGCCCACCAAGCGCCAGAACCTGCTGTTTTCGGCGACCTTTACCGAGGAGATCAAGCGGCTTGCCGATGACCTGCTTAATAGCCCGACCCACATCCATGTGGCGCGCGAAAATCAGGAAAGCGAACTGGTCACGCAGTCGGTCTATTTGACAAGCCGCGACAGCAAGCGTGATCTGCTCGTGCATCTGCTGGTCGAGCATAAAATCTCGCAGGCGCTCGTGTTTACGCGCACCAAGCACGGCGCGGATCGCCTGGCGCAGCAATTACAGCGCGACGGCATCAATGCGGTTCCCATACACGGCAACCGCAGCCAGCCGCAGCGCACCCGCGCATTGGACGACTTCAAGAGCGGCGCGGCCCGTATCCTCGTGGCGACCGACATCGCGGCGCGCGGCCTGGACATTGATCAACTGCCGTATGTCATCAACTTCGAGCTTCCGAACGTGCCGGAAGACTATGTGCATCGCATCGGACGCACAGGCCGCGCGGGCAGCGTGGGCGAGGCGCTGTCGCTTGTGTGCGGCGAAGAGTACCCGTATCTTGCGGCCATCGAGCGGCTGACCAAGAAGAGCATCGAGCAGCGCACGGCCACGGGCTTCAGTCTGGCGACCCCGGCCCCGTATCCCGGTCCCGGCGCAATGGGTGGCGGCGGGCGCGGTTTCGGCGGCGGCGGCGGCGGCGGACGCAACGCGGCCCCGCGCAGTTCGTATGCCAACTCGGCCCCGCAGGCGGGCCGCAGCGCGCGCCTGGGCAGCGGCTTCAACGATAGTTCGCGCCCCGCCCGTCCCGCGTCGCGCCCCGCGTATCCAGTGCGTCCGAACGTTCCCAATCCGGGCCGTTCAAGCCGCCCGGAACGCGAAGGCTAGTCAGTGCGCTCGGCCTCAAGCGCACCGACCTGAACTGACGCGGCAGATGTAACAAAAGGCTGCCCTCTGATGAATTTCATGTTCCCGTTCAGGAACAAGAACATCCATTGGAGGACAGCCTTTGTTTTCGTTTGGCCGCTGCAAACCTTGCTTGCGGCAGGGTACAAGATGATCGTCCTGCACCACATCTTTGCGCCTCAGCGCAAGCGACAGTACAGGAGCAATAATCAGGGGTGCGGCGTAATGGCGAAAACCGTGATGACGCCGGTTTCAGGGCCGTAAAACCAGAACACTCTCCACGCGCTCGGCGTGTTGTTTTCGACGTAAGACTCCCATACGTCCTCACCGTTCGGGCCTTTTTCGGCTTCGCGCTTGTGTGAGTTCAGGCCGGGGTAGCGCGGGTCTTGCGACAGCAGGCCAAGCGTTTTGAGGACCTTGCGAGATTTGCGCTCGTCTTTTGCGGCCAGTTCGTCCATCGTTTTGACGACAACCAGGGTGCGCGCAAGCAAAAAAGGCATTCCTACTCGCCCTCGATCTCGTTCTCGATTTCGATCTGCGCGCAGCGGGAGAAGTCTTCCGCTGCGGCCACGCGACCGGCCTGCGCGTCGGCAAGCCCCTGCTGGAACAGCGCCAGCGCGTGGGGGTTCTTGTACAGCCACATATCGCGTTCGGGCATAATGACAACGGGCGTAAGCAGGATTTCGCCCGTCGCGCTGACAGACACGCGGTAGTTTTTGCCGGAAAAGTCGCGGCCCAGTATAACGCGCCCCTTGTCGTCAGCCTTAACAGACTCCTTGATCTCGTCGAAAACAATGTTTCGATCCAAAACGACTGGCATCACTTTCTGCTCCCCAGGTGGTTTAGTGGGATGGCCTCACTGGTGGTAGTATACCACGTTTGCGAGTTGATTGGTTCCTTCTTCCTTCTTCCTTCTTCCGTGTAGAGCCGAGGCTAGAGAGTGTTAGGCACTTTGGGCCACATATCGCGTGACAACGACCGTACCGCGCCAGATGTAGCGGGGTTAGTGTATCAGGCGTCCAGTAAACTGTTCATTCGCTCGCCTTGTTGACATTCAATGTAAGCAGATGCGTCAAAAAAGTGCCTACCACTCTCTAGGCGACGGAAATCAGCAGGCGTTCATAATTGAATGAGGAGCGAACGCCTGCTTTCTGCTGACGTGCCGCGCCTGAGAGTTCAAATAGGAGGGTTGGTCAACTCTAGAGAGTGTTAGGCACTTTGGCGAGCAGGCAAGTCGTAGTAGCAGGTATGTCTACTCGCAAGCCATATTCCAGTGACGTTTCTGACGATGAATGGGCGTTCGTCGCGCCCTACCTGACCCTAATGACCCAAGACGCTCCGCAACGGCAGTACCCGCTGCGTGAAATCTTCAATGCTCTGCGCTGGCTGGTACGAGCCGGGGCGGCGTGGCGTCTGCTGCCTCATGATCTACCGCCGTGGCACACCGTCTACGAGCAAACGCAACGCTGGATTGCCGCCAAGTGCTTCGAGAACATCGTGCATGACCTGCGCCACCTGCTCCGCAAGGCGTTGGGGCGTGACCAAGAGCCTACGGCGGTGGTGCTGGACGGACGCACCCTGCGAAGCACCATTGAGAGCGGCAGTCGTGGTGGCTTCGACGGTCACAAGAAGACGCGCGGCAGCAAAACGCACATCGCTGTGGACACACTCGGTCAGTTGCTCGCCTGTCTGGTAACGCCTGCCAACGAGCAGGAACGCGCCCAAGTAGGCGCACTACTCCGAAAAGTGCAGGAAGTAACGGGTGACCACGTTGAAGTGGCGTATGTAGATGAAGGCTATACCGGCCCTAACGCCCGCCACGCCGCCCAAGAACAGGGAGTGCAACTGGAAGTCGTCAAGTTGCCCGAAGCCAAGAAAGGTTTTGTGCTATTGCCCAGACGCTGGGTAGTGGAGCGTTCTTTTGCCTGGGCCAGTCGCTTCCGACGTTTAGCACGCGACTACGAACGGCTCGAAGAGACGCTCACCGCCTTTCATTTTGTCGCTTTTGCCGTGCTGATGCTCGCGAAGGCCGCTCCCTTGCTCAAAAGTGCCTAACACTCTCTAGGCCGACTGTGCCGCAGACGCCCCCCGCAGAACGTTCTGCGGGGGGCGGTTGTTTTTGTATCTTGATGCGGCGGAACGTTACGCGCCTACGGTAGCGGCGTCCTCGATCTGCGCGGCGACGGGAGCCTGTGCGGATGCGGCGACGGTCGGCGCGGCGGTCTCTTCCTTGGTGGGAAGGGGCGGCAGTTTGGCGAACACGGACGGCTTATTCGGGTTGATATGGTGACGGGCGCGATGCTTGCCCTTGTGTCTTGCGGCCATGATGATTTCTCCTTTCGGTATGTTTTTTATGATAATTTTCTGTAAGACGCTCCCCTTAGTTTACCCCGATTCCGATGGGATTGCGACCCGCTTTAAGCGCGAGCAGGGTTTTATTTTGCTCGAATGTGCCGCGCAAACCGTCGGGCAGCACGATATACCCCTCCAATCCCGCTTCGCCGCGCCTCAGTTCAACCACAATGTCGCCTTTGGGGTGGGGAAATGTACCGCTTGCGTGTGTGAGCGAACCCAGGTCGGGCGCGATGCGGACGGTGCGGAATCCCATTGCGGCGGGCCGTATGCCCAGTATACTGGCGAAATAGTGGTACAGCGGGTGCGCGCCCCACGCGTGGCAGTCGGAGCGGGTGGGTTCGGGCATCTCGACGGTTGTTTTCAGGCCCTGCGCGGCCAGATCGAACCACAGGCCCATGCGGTCAAGAATTTTGTCGGTGCGGTTTAGCAGATGGTAGGTCTCGAATAGATAGTGGTTAAAGTAGATGGTGGTGCGGGCCATGTCGGGGGCAGGCTGTGGCGTCACATTGTTTCTATCGGTTGTGTCGGGTGTGGCTGCGTTCTCGCTGCTGCGGTTGTCGTTGCCGTCGCTGCCCGGACGCGCTTCCCCTAATAGCGCCTGCGCGATGCGGGCCTGCCGCTCCCCGCCGACAATGCCGCCGAGCAGGGCAAGACATTGCGCGTGTTCGGAAAAATGCTGTTGTTCCAGATCGTCCGCGAACAGGCCGCGCTCTTCGTTCCAGAATGCGACTTCGGCTCGCTTTGTCACCTGGGAGGCCAGGCGGCGGGCGCGGGCGGCGAGTTCCGGCTCGCCGGCATACGTTTCCAGTTCGGATTGGAGGCGCAGGACAAGGGCGAACTGCCAGGTGAGCGGGCCGGAGACGCCCGCGTGACCGCCCGGCGGCGTGCCGTCCTTCCAGCCCCCCACCCAGTCCATGAAGTTCCAGCCGTCGGGGGCGTGGAGCAGGCCGTCCGCATCTATCAGCCGCGCAAAATGGTCTATGACGCCCCGCGCGCCGGGCAGCAGTTCGCGCACCGTATCCGGGTCGTCGCGCCACCGCGCGTAATCGTGCAGCATCCCGACCCACCAAAGCGAAAACGGCGGGATAGATTGGAATACTCGGGTCGGGTAGCGAGACTGCGTCAGGCCGTCCAGCCTGCGTGACAGCCCGAAAAGGCGCAGGGCTTTGCGGGGCAGGCGCGTGTCGCGTGTCAGGGCATACGTGGCAAGCGCTTCGAGGCGCGTGTCGCCCACATACATTAATTGCTCGTAGTAGGGGCAGTCCATGTACGTCTCATGCGAACACATTTGCAGGGCGCGGATCATCAGGGGCGTGGCCTGCGCCAAGCGTGGATCGCTGCAATCAAAGCGGCTCTGCGGTTCGAGGGGATAGCGCGATTCGTCGAAAGCCAGGCTGTGCAGGGTCAGCGGCGTGTCCTGCGTCTGCACCACGATCTCCACATAGCGCCCGCATTGCCACCACAGCGTTTCAAACAATCGCTCTGCGCCGCCGTCGGGCAGAAAGGCGTCGCCGATGCCGTCCCTGCGGCTCCAGATGGTCGTAAAGTATTTGCCTTCGATGTCGTCGCGATTGCCTTTTGATCTGGCTTCCGGCCCGTCGAACAGGGACTCTTGCCAGTGGACGCGAATCACGCCGCCCGCGCCGCCCGACACGATAAGCCGGGGATACGCGCAAACATAATCCTCCATATCGAGGACAACGCGGCGGGCGGTGTAGGGCGGCAGCGTCAAGGCCTTGCCGTTGAGCAGGTCCGTCCATTGCGCGGCCTCGTCATCCAGATGGTCGGCCTGCCGTATAGGGAGGTCACAGGTATAGCGCAGCGGCTGACCGTCCGGGCTGACGATGGCGCTGATGGCTGCGATGGGCAGGGTGCTAAGGTGGCGCACTATGCCCCGCGTCCAGGGCTGCGAGTGCATGGCGGGAAGCGTGGCGGGTTCGAGCAGAGGCACAAGGGGCCGGTCGTTACGGCGGGCTGTGGAGGCGTTTTCGCCGACGAGGACGGGCTGCCAGTCGCCGCCCTCGCCGCTCTCAAAGTCCCAATCGAAGCGGCTGCCATCCACAACCACGTTCGCGCCCGTTCCCCATGCCTGCAAGGGATCGAGGAAAGCGCAGCCGTTCAGCCGCTTCGCTTCCCACGCGGCCTGCCCCGTGCCGACAAGAGACTGGTACGCCTCGGTCTGCGGGGCGAGCAGAAATCCGGGCCGCAGCGTCATCTGGGCATACGGGGCCTGCGTTCCGAGTGACCAGACGCGGGCCGCAAGGACGTGCAAGCCCGCTGTCAGGTCAAGATCATAGGTCTCGAAAAACCAGTGATCGGCGTCGCCCCGCTCGCTGCCACGCCCGACGCGCTGCCCGTCCAGAAACAGTTCGTACCGCTCATCAGCGGTGACGTGAACGCGCAGGGTGTCGTCGTCCGGCAGGTCAAAGCGGCAGCGATAGGCCGTGACGAACGGGGCTGCGCCCGCATCGGCGCACACGACCCACTTGCAGGGCCAGATGCCTTTCTTATTCCAGCCCAAGCCCGCATTCAGATGTTCAAACGGGTCTGCTGTGATGAGGACGCGCTGCGTAACTGCCATGTCGTACCGCCTTTTTGAATGTTTTAGCCTGAATGATTCAGATAGTTTACGCTAAAAAGCGTCTTTCCGCTTTCACTTCGCATTCTGGAGTTCTTGTTTCAGACAGCTTTCAAGAATTTTCAGCAGCGTCCGAAAAGTTTTTTGGAGGATTTGTCACATTCCGGGTTGGCCGTTCGGCTATGTAGGAAGGCAGGGCGACCCTCCCACCCGAAGACTATTACAGGGGGTGCGTTTCAAAATTATGAAAGTGGCTAACATTGTAGCAGGCATAGGCGGGTGGTTGTGGCGAACATAGGGGCATCCTTACTTTTGGAGGCCCTTATGCCTGGTGAAGAACCCGTTGCTACTCCCCACGAACGCGAAGAACAGATACGTCGTCTGGTGCGCGCTTACGAACAGCAGTTGCGTCAGGCGCTGCCGAGCGGCCCGCAAACCTTAGAGCAGATCGAGCGCAACGCCGACGAAATCGGTCAGGCGGTCAAGCAGCGCATCCAAAAGGAAGTGAGCGAGACGCAAGGAACGGGCTATGCAGGACGTGTCCTTGCCTGCGCGTGCGGCAAGCCCGCTCGCTATGTAGCGGACTACACGCGCTGTGTAGTCACGCTGCACGGCCCCTTGCCCCTTTCGCGCGCTTACTACCATTGTGGCGTGTGCAAGCAAGGCTTCTGTCCGCTTGACAGCGTTCTGCAACTCGGCGCAAGTCAGTGCAGCATCGCCGCGCAAGCCTTGATCTGTCGCTTCGCCGCGTTCCTGCCGTTTGCCACTGCCGCGCGCGAACTGCGCGTGGTGTGCGGCCTGGACGTGTCGGCAAGCACGGTGCGCCGCGTGGCCGTCGCGGTAGGAGGGCAGATGCAGCAGGCTTGGACACAGCACGACCCGCGCCACGACCTACCGGCCCAAGAAGAAGCGCCCGCTCGCCCCAAGCAACTGCATCTGACCTGCGACGGGGTCATGCTTCATATTGAGGGTGTCTGGCGCGAAGCCAAGATCGGCGCGGCCTACCACAAAGCGCCGGGTGGCGGGGTGGCGCAAGCCGCCTACTACGCCACGCTGTGCAAGTCCTCGGTTTTTGGCAAGCGTCTGCATCGGCTGGCGCAACAGCACGGAGCCGACAACTGCCGCCAAGTGGCCGTGATTGCTGATGGAGCCGAATGGATCTGGCAGGAGGCGGGCAAGTATTTCGCCACACGCGTGCAGATCCTTGACTTCTACCATGCCTGCCAACATCTGTGGCAAGTGGCGCATGCCCGCTACGGGGAGAGCAGCGAGGCGGCGAAGACGTGGATGGATCGCCAGCAGGCGCGGCTTCATGCCAACCAAGCAGGTTGGGTGCTGCGCGACGTGACGCAGTGGCAGCCCACTACCCACGCGCATCAGGAAGTGCAGCGTAAAGTGGCGCAGTACCTGCGGACGCATTTACGCCGGATGCGCTACGAAACGTTTGCGCAGGCAGGCTACCACATTGGCAGCGGCGTGGCGGAAGCCGCCTGCAAGAATGTCGTTCAGGCACGCTTCAAGCAAGCCGGGATGCGCTGGAGTGAACCGGGAGCCGAAGCCATGCTGCACTTGCGAACAGCCTGGTGCAACACGCAGCAAGCCGACTTTGCAGACGCGGCCAGAGCCGCCATGCGACTTTCATAATTCTGAACTACACCCTATTACAGGAGGAAAGTATGAAGTATTTAGTCGCAATTCATCATGCCGACGATTATGACCCGTTCGTCGCAGAGGACGAAGCAATGCACCGCGACATTGACGCGCTCAACGTCGAGATGGAGGCTGCCGGTGTCAGGACTTTCGCCGGCGGCCTGCACCCGACAAGCAGCGCGAAGTCGCTGCGAACGCAGCCTGATGGCAGGGTACTCATCACCGACGGGCCTTACCTGCAGACCACGGAGCATGTCGGCGGTTTCTGGGTGCTGGAAGCCGCTGACATGGACGAGGCGCTGGCGTGGGGGCGCAAGGCTGCCGTCGCCTGTCGGGCGCCTGTCGAGGTGCGCCCGTTTTTCTGACCTGTCCCCATGCACAAACCAAGGGGCCTCCGGCTTGGTGATAGATGAAGAGATCTTTACACTGTGCCGAAATCTATGTAGCCGCAGGCTGCGCTGTTTCGTCCGGGATAGTGGCGGAGCAAAGCAGAAACAGCGCAGCACACTGCAAATTGCCTGCTGAGGAGGTTTACCGATGACGCTGTACCGCCTTGTAAGTTTCAGGCTGCGTTTGTGGCGCGGGATCGCGTTCGCGAGCGCAATTGTGTTTGTCTCCCTGTGCTGTTTCAGAGCGCATAGCCGCCGGGTACAAACCGAGGCGCGCGAGACGGAACAGGCTGCCGTTCGGGAGCGTGTCGTAGTGCAGGTGGAGCCGCTTTGCCGCGCGCTTCTGCCCAAAGAAGACACGCTGCGATTTCTACTGACGCCGTATCGCGTTCCAACTCGCATTGGAGCCACTCACAACGGCTTCGCTATAGACTGCCTGGATGCAGCCAATGAGCAGAGGGTGCATCTCTTCTGGGACGACGATACGCGCCGCTGTTTTCGCATCAGCGTGGTTCCTGTTCCAGCGCATCGCAATGAAAATCTGCCGTTGCGCGGCGCGTCCCGCCCGGTCAGGGGCAGCGCCTGGATGTGTCGCCTGGGCATGATCAGCGATCAGGAGGCGCGCGAAAGCCGCGCCGCTGTCGAAAAGATTGCTTCGGTCGAGATCACGCGCCTGTACCTGCCCGGTCGGATGGCGATAGTATGGACGGATCGGCACACGGGAGAACTAAGGCAGGCCGCCGTGTACCCGTATCCGGGCGTGACCGAAATGCAGGCGTCGGGCCGTCCCCACTTGCCTGCGCCTCCGGACGCCTGATGCGCTGCTCCCAAGTGTAAATAGCCGCAAATGAACGCAAATGAACGCAAATGAACGCGAAGAACGTTAAGCGCGCGCGGGCAGACGCAGACATAGGGCGGGCAGCTGTGTACACAGAGACGGCAGATACGAGTGTCTGCCCCTGCGGTCTTTGCGCCGTCATAATGTCAATGAGACGCTAATCGGGGAGTGCAGAAGGGGAAGGGGACGCGCCGGCATCCGCCATGCGGTCAACGGCCTGCATCGCCGCCTGCTGCGTGGCGAACTCCTGCGTCTCGGTGTTGTCTATAAAGACGATGAACTGCTGTTTGCGCTTGCGAACAGTGATCTCGTGTCCCGTATTCGGCTGAACGCGCGTGTAGACGCGCGTTCCTTTTTTTGTCGGCTGCATTGCTGTTTTCCAGTTTGCTGTGACAAGGGCAGACACGGGGGTCTGCCCCTAAGATGTTGTTGGCAGGGCGTCAGGGCGTTTTGTTGGCGCGCTGTTCCGATTCGACGGTCTTCTGCACGCTCGCCCTATCCTGCGGCGTGACACCCAGGCCGGAGAGCAGGACATGCGCCATGCAGCGATTGCCCGATGCGTTCATGTGAACGCCGTCTACGGTAAGCAGGTTGTCGGACGCGCCGGTCAGCGCGCGGTAGTCGCGCACAAGAGCCTTCATTGGTTTCTGATAGTCCACGAACGAGCATTTGTGCTGACGCGCGATGTCGCGCAGGGCGTCGCTGTAAAGGGCGAGGCGGGCGTTTTCCACGCTGCTCAGGTCTTCGTAGATCAGGGTGGGGGACAGCATCACGACGCGGATATTAGCCTTTTGCGCCTGCGTCACCATGTCGTCTACATTGCGGCGGAAAGCGTCGAGAGGGACGCCGTTGGGCAGGTCGCCGTCGGGATGATCCTGATTGTGGGCAAAGTCGCGAAACGCGTGCCACACGTCGTTGACGCCCACGCTGATGGTGAGCATATCGGGGCTGCGATCCAGCACGTCGCGCTGAAACCGCGCCAGCATATCCGAAGATTTGTGGCCGGATATGCCCGCGTTGATGACCGTGATGTTCTGCTGCGGGTACAGGTCGGCGAGATAGTGGCGCACCAGCCACACGTACCCGCCCGGCCCTTCGCCGCCCTGCGTGATGCTGTCGCCCAGGCACACGATGCGATGTACGCCCGTGAGCGAGGCAGGCAGCGGGTTTTCTATCAGGTGAAATGTCGGTATGCGGGTTGTTGTTGGCGTTGCGGCGGCAGGCGCGTCGGGTTGCTGCGCCCGACACATTGCGGACGCGGCCAGTGCCAGGCCCAGGCAGCAGGCGGTTTGGAACCTTGTTCGTTTCCTTATTGGTTTCATGAGTTGCGTTCTCCGTTTCTTTTGTCTTGAACTGTGATTTGTGTGATTTATTGGAATACTATGATTTATGATTTAGATGCGCGGCGTTGTTCTATCATCTTGGGAGCAGGATATCCACGACTTTAATGAGGCCGCAATCCAGACCGTAACCCGCCATCATAGTCCTCATACGAACCAGATAAATCACAATTCAAGACACATCAGACTGCTGTGGGCATGTCGGCGTACTGATCCGGCAGCCAGCCGCGCTTGACGCAGTCGCGGAAGCTCCAGCCGCCGCCATCGTGGGTCTTGTACGTCCAGAAGAACCAGCCGCGCGTGGTCTCGTAACTGATAAGCTGTGCGCTGCCATAGGCGCGTATGGCGGCGTCAAGGCCGAATCCGCTCAGTCCGGGCAGGCTGTGCGGGTCGAGGGCGCACGACCATTCGCCCACCATACCGGGCAGTTGTTTTTGCATGGCATCGAGCTGCCGCTTACGCTCCAGTCCGGCGATTTCCACCTGCGCGAAAATGTCGTGCTTCTTGTCGTCGTCCGTGTAGCACTGGTAGAGGTGCGTGTCCAGCAGGACGTTGCTGTACTGCGCGGGCGGCATGAAATCGGCCCACTTGTCGGGGCGGAAAGCGTCGTGGATCACGACCGTAGTGCGTTCCGGGCCGACCGATTTGCGGACGCGGGCATAGCCGTCCTGATAATATGTTTTCAGGATGTCGAGGGGAACGTCCCAGCGCGGCTCGTTGAGCAGTTCAAAGCCGGCAAAGTTGTCGAATTGTTTGCAGTGCGCGGCCAGGTCTTCCACGACTCGCAGGCTGTGGGCGATGTTATCGGGGCTTGTGTGCCAGCCGAGCGTACCCTCCCTGCCGCTGTGATCCCAGCCGTTCTGACTGCCGGGGACGCCGTGCAGGTCGAGGAAGACGGCAAGGCCGTTGGCTTTCGCGGCCCGGAAAGCGTAATCGAGCGTTTCCCTGCCGCTGACAAACGGCGGGTCGTCTTCCAGTATCCAGTAGCCGACGGGCAGGCGGACGGCGTTCAGGCCACGCGCCCGCATCCACTTGAAATCGTCGTCTGTGATCCACGTTTCCCTGTGCCGCTTCAGCCGCGCCGTCGCCTTGTCTTTGCCGAGCGCAAGCCCAAGCGTGTACTCGTCGTTAGCGTTCGTATCGGTGAAAACTTCGGGGGAGATCCACTTTTCCAGCACCAGCCAACTGCCCAGATTGACGCCGCGCCATTTCGCTTCGGCCTTGCCCGCGTTCGCTTCGGCCTGCCTGTTCGGGGCGGAGGGCAGGGTGTTCGCCGCACTCCCATATTCCGCGCCGGCAAGGGCTGCGACGCTGAGGGTCGCACGGGATATAAATTCACGTCTATTCATAAAGGAGCGTTTACCTTCCGGGGCTGTTTGTATGTACCGTTACGTACATTTCTGTTCGTGCCAGAATGCAGGCACATTTGTCCTGAACGACGCCCTAATGTTCGCCTTGTTCGATTGTTTTTCCTTCTGTGGCGATGGCGCGGGCGATGTGGGCAGGAATTTAGCCAGTTATGGCGAATTTGCAGGCAGAAAACAAGGTTCTGCGCGTGGCAGGCCTCTCAGGGCGATAAGCAAGCGATCAGGAAACAGGAACGCCGGCAGCAAGCAGGCCGCATCGAGAAAGGGACGACGGATGCCGGACAGCGTCAAAGGCAGTGGGGATGATGGAACCAATGAGACCAATGAAGCCAACCCGGATGGGGAAGTCACGCTCGCGCGGGGTGATCTGAGGCTGCGCGTAGCCGCGCTAGGCGCATCGCTGCGCGGCCTGTGGAGCGTGGAGGCGGACGGGAAAAGCGCCGACATCATTACGGGCTACGAGGGCGCAAAGAATAAGGCAGGCGGGCAGGGCGACGTGCTGATACCCTTTCCCGGACGGGTGCGCGACGGCAAGTATACCTTCGAGAACAAGCCGTACCAGATGCCGCAAAACGACAAGGAAAGCCCCGGCGCGATCCACGGCTTTGTGCGGCATCAGCAATGGGACATCGAGGCGCGGAGCGACGCCGCCGTTACCTTTGCAACGTTCGTGAACGACAAAGATCATCCCGGTTATCCGTTTGTGCTGCATGTTCGCGTGACGTATACGCTGCAAGTGGGGGGAATGATGTGCCAATTCGAGATCACAAACGCCGGTCAGGAGGATGCGCCCGTCGCAGCGGGCTTCCATCCTTACTTGGCGGTCGGGTCGGAACACATTGACGCGGACACGCTGACCCTGCCCTTCGAGGATACGCTGGAATTCGCGAACCTGCTGCCGACGGGCCGCATTCTGCCCGTGGAAAATACGCCCTTCGATTTTCGAGAGACTCGCGTCATCGGCGACACTGTATTCAATACGTGCTATCTAAATCCCCGGCGCGATGAGGATGGGCTGCTGCGGGTGCGCCTCGGCAATGCAAATAACGCAGGCATTGTGGGCGCAAAGAGGGGGCGCGGCGTGATAGTATGGATGGACAAGGCGTTTGATTATGTGGTCGTGTACTCCGGCGATCCGCTGCCGGATACGCATCGCCGCCGCGCCCTCGCCATCGAGCCGATGACGTGCGGCACGGACGCGTTCAACAGGCCGGATTGGGGACTGGTCACACTCAAGCCCAACGAAACCTTTACGGGCGCGTGGGGCGTTTCCCTGTTTCGAACGGACTGAGATTTAGCTGTCTTGAACTGAGATTTTTGGGATTGGAAAGATTACTATGATTATCTCTACCGGCACTCTGTGCCGTTTTTCGTTCAATGGAGCCAACTGACAGTCAGGCAATCATAGTGATCTTTTCAATCCCAAAAATCTCAGTTCAAGACAATCAAGCATTAAACAAAGGAGGATATAAGTTTGAAGACAAGTTTTAGAAACGGCCTTTTCGCCGCGTGTTTGATGGCGGGCGTACACTCGTTCGGGGTTGTGGCGTCTGTGCGCGCGCAGAACAGCGACGCCAAGCCCGCATTCAGTGTCGAGGCTCTCAAGGCATTGCCCCTTTATACGTCCGGCGCGCCCGATGGGGATTACCAGATCGCGCCGCCGTACATGAACGCCCCGGAACTAACGGCCAACCCGGACGTTCCCAAAGGGACAGTGCAGCGGTTCACCATGAATTCCACGGACAGCAAATTGTATCCCGGCATCAGCAAGACCGCGCCGGGCCAGGTTGTGCCGTATCGTCGGGGCGTTACGGTCTACATTCCCAGCCAGTACGTGCCGGGGACGCCCGCGCCGTTTCTGGTGTCGCAGGACAGCATGGGACGCGGCGAACTGCCCACCATCCTTGACAACATGATCGCGGCCCGGCGTCTGCCCGTGATGATCGCTATTATGATCGATTCGGGCGGGGGGGACGCGCAGGGCAGCGAGCGCGGCCTGGAATACGATACCATGTCGGGCAAGTATGCCGAGTTTATCGAAACCGAAGTTCTGCCCAGAATCACGCAGGATTATCATGTCACCTTTACCACGAACCCGAACGCTCGCATGACGATGGGCGGCAGTTCGGGCGGATCGTGCGCGCTTGAAATGGCCTGGTATCATCCTGAACTGTACCATCGGGTGTTGACATATTCGGGAACGTATGTGAATCAGCAGTCGCCGCTCGACCCCCTGACGCCGCATGGCGCGTGGGAGTTCCACGATCATCTGATCCCGGAAAACAAGGCCAAGCCCCTGCGCGTGTGGATGGAAGTGGGCGAAAACGACATCCGTTCCCACGACGAGGAAAGCACGTACCATAACTGGGTCATGGCAAATCAGCGCATGGCGTATGTGATGAAGGCGAAAAAGTATCACTACCAATTCGTGTACGCGCAGGGCGCGGGCCATGTGGACGGCAGAGCGGTACGCCAGACCCTGCCGCAGGCGCTGGAATGGGTGTGGAAAGGCTACCCGATCAAGACGCCCAAGCCCGCAAAAACGGTCGCCTCGGTTGGTTCCGCTGCTCGTCCCGTTACGCCATGACGCCAAGCGCCGACACCTTGCGGCAGATGCCGATACCGGCCCACGATGGTACGCGCCTCGCGCCTGTCGCGCAGGCCGGTATCGGTGACGAGCCGCTTGTGCAGATTACGCCCGAAGCCGCGCCGAACATACGCTGCCAACCGCTGTACCATCAACAGGACATCGCGGGCGCACTGGACGCGTGCTGGGTGCGGCGTACCGTGCTGGCGAAACTGCGGTCTGCATCGGACGTGCTGGAAGCGCGCGGTTTGACGCTGATCGTGTGGGACGCGTGGCGGCCTGTCGAGGTTCAGCAGGCGCTGTACGACGCGTATATGGACACGCTGCGCCACGCGCATCCTGGCCTGGAGGCGGACGCTCTGGCGACGCTGGCGCAGGAGTTTGTGGCGCGTCCTTCGCGTGATCCGTTAAAGCCGCCGCCGCATCTTACGGGCGGGGCCGTGGATGTCACCCTCGGCGACGCGGATGGCACGCCGCTGTGGCTGGGAACGGCCTACGATGACGTGACGCCCCGCGCCTATACCCGCTATTTCGAGACACAGGGGCATGTCGCTGCGCCTGTGTTAGAAGACAGGCAGGCGCGTGACAGACGCCGGACACTGTACCATGTTCTGACGACGCAGGGCTTTACCAACTACGCCGCCGAATGGTGGCACTTCGATTTCGGCGACCGACTGTGGGCGCAAACTGTCGGTCAGCCGCCCGTGTATGGCCCCGCCGAACCTCCCCGCTAGATTATCTGCCTGCTTTGCGCGCTCCCTGTGAACTTTTTGCGGGCGGAAGGATACCAACAGTTATCATGGTGTCTTGAACTCGGATTACGCGGATCAGCAGGATGAACAGGATTAGATGCGTCGTCAGTCGTAGTCCATGCTCTGATACAGCAGCTCACAGCCGTATACAGGCAATCCTGTCCATCCTATCAATCCGCGTAATCCGAGTTCAAGACAACAAACAGGCAGTTAGGGCGAGAAGGACAATGATATGCGTGTACCACGTTTGAACAGGATTGGGGAGCGTACTATTTGCCGGGTGATGTTGGGAGCGGGCATTGTCCTCGGTGCGGCGGTGCGGCAGGCGGGCGCAGCCGTTCAGCCGCCTACATTGGCGGATGCGGACAAGCGCTGGAATCAGCACAGTTACGCCCGCGCCCTGACCGAGTACGCCGCGCTGCAAAAGGCGGGCATTATCCCTGCCGCGCGCCGGGAGGAGATCGCGTATCGCGTGGCCGTGCTGCCGGGGAAAACCGGGCAGTGGGATCGCGCTTTAAGAGATGGATTAGGCTTTGTGCAGGCGCATCGGGGGACTATCTGGGAGGCGCGGGGGCTGTACTGGCTGGGACGGCTGTATTTGAGTGTGCCGCATCAGGGCTGGCGCGTCGGAGGGCGGACGTTTCGGGGCGCGAACGTGCCAAAGTCGGAGGGCGACGACAAGCCCGTGTCCATAGATGTCACCGTCCGAGATCAGCGTAACGCCCTGGACGCGCTGGAAGCGGCCCATATTTTGTATGCGCGGCAAACAGGCGGCGCGAACGGCGCGGCGGGCAGTTCGGCGCACTCGGAACAGACGCAGCTTGATTTTGACCTGATCCATGTTTTGCAGCAGGACACCAGTTTTCCCGAATGGGCGCAAAAAATGGCATGGCTGCCGCCGGGCGATCCAAGCTGGCGCGTAGATGGCACACTGCCCTACGATCCGCAGTGGCCGCAGCCCAAAAAGATTTTGTATCTGCATCTGTGCCTCATACGATACGACACAGCCTATAACAAGGAGGAGCGTCACAGCGCCGCGTTGGGCCATTGGAGCGCGGCGTTGTGGATGCGTCAATATCAGGCGCAGATGCGCGGCTGGGCGGTAAAGTATGAGCGGGGCAAACCGGTGCGGGTTCCGTTTCCTTATCAAGACCTGCAGCCGTCTGAAGAATTGGGGGCGATTAATGCTGCCTATCCTGATGACAGCCTGCGCGATCCGTCGCAAATCCTCATGGCCGGGTGGCAGGCGCAGGACGGTGATCTCAGGGGCGCGGTCAGCGCGTATCGCCGGTTCGTCGCGTGGCGTCCGCATAGTCCGTGGGCGAGCGACGCCCGCGCACAAATCGCGGCCCTGAAATCACCGTCGGTTGCGGTGAGTTCGCTCAAAGCGGCCCGTCCCGGTCATGCGCCGCGCCTTCAGGTGTCGTACTGCAACACGTCCCAGATTCATTTCGACGCGTACAGGATTGATCTGCCGCGCCTGCTCGCGCAAAGAAAAGACACGCGGGACAACGAGAACTGGGGGCAGTTGGACGGGCTGATCGGCAGTGACAGAACCCTCCTCCAACAGCGCGCGCGCCTGCTCCAGTATGCGAAGAACGTACACGACGTTAAACCGATTGGCAAGCTGCCGTCCCTGGCTGCCCGTCTCGCGTCCATCGGCGCGCGGCGCGTGGCCGCGTGGGACATCCAGACGAAGAACACGGGCGACCTGAAACCGGGCAGCAAGAACATCCTGGCCCCGCTCAGGGCGGCGGGCGCGTATGTGATCGTGGCGAGCGTGCCGGGGCAGCGATATGGCCTGCTGGTTCCGATTTCCGATCTTGTACTGGCGCAAAAGCGGGAGCGGGGCAGCAGTCTGTTTTATGTGGCAGACGCTGAATCGGGCAGGCCGCAGACGGGCGTCAAGATCGTCACCAAACTGCTGTGGCACAAGAGCCGGCAGGACGAGAGCAGAAAGTCACCGGTCGAAACATGGGGAGCACGCGTCACAAATACCGTTTCCGGCACGGACGGCGTAACAACGGTTCCTTTGCAGTACGAGCCGAACGCCGACAACACGCGTGTGGCGGCGATTGCCTGGACGGGCCAGCGTTTCGCCCTGATCGGCCCGCAGTATGTGGACTGCGCCCCCAACGAAGGAACTCCGCTGCCCTACAAAGGCTACACCACGACGGACAGGGCCGTATATCGCCCGCGACAGACCGTTCAGTTCCGGCAACTGCTGATGCGGCGCGATCCGGGGAACGCAACGCGGCGGGGTGAACTGTGCCCGCTCGCAGGTCGCCTGGCGCGCGTTTACGTCAACGATCCGCAGGGCAATGTCATTTTCAAGCAGCAACTGCGGTGCAGCGCGTGGGGCAGCGTGTCCGGGCGTTTTGTCCTGCCGGATCATGCGCCTCTGGGCGAGTACAGCATTGACGTGACAGTGCCGCATGAGGCGACCGACGCGGGCAAAAAAGAGAAATGGGACGCGAACGAGCCGCTGGATAACGCGGGCAATCGGTTTCGCGTCGAGGAGTACAAAAAGCCGGAATATGAGGTGACGGTGACGCCGGGTGCGGAGCGCGTTCGGCTGGGGCAGACGGGACGCGTGAAAATCCATGCGGCCTACTATTTCGGCGGGCCGGTGGCGGGCGCGGGCGTCACGTATCGCGTGTATCGGAACGTGTACGCGGCCAGTTATCGCTTTCCCGAACCCTACGATTACCTGTACCACACGGACGACAATCGGGGAAGCTATGATACGAACTACCGCGGCGGCGAGGTGGTCGCGCAGGGCAAGGCGCGGCTGGACGCAAAAGGCGACACCTTTGTCACGTTTGAAACGCGGGCGGACGGGCCACGCTGGCAGAACAGTGACCTGAGTTATACGGTCGAGGCCGATGTGCAGGATCAGAGCCGGCGCGTGATTTCCGGGACGGGCGCACTGAAGGCGACCAGGCATGATGTGGCCGTGTTTTTGCGCTTTCCGCACGGCTACGCCACGCAGGGCGACCGCGTAGATGTCGAGGTCAAGACGCTCAACCCATCGGATCAGCCGGTCTCGGTTGAGGGCGTGGCCCGCGTGTACCGCCAGCCCAATCAGCCGGACACGACGGGGGGCGAGGTTCCGGCTGTCGGCCTGCGGCCTGGCGAAACGCTGGTATGGAGCCAGCCGCTGCACACGGACGCGCAGGGCTACGCGCAAATCGCGTGGAAGGCAGATACATCGGGCTACTTCCGCGTGGCCTTTGAAACGCAGGACGCGGACACGACGGCAGCGGCAACTACACCCGGCTCCGGCCCCGGCGCGGCGAACATCAGTGACAAGGGCAGAGCCGGCAGCGGCGATGACCGTGTCGGCGGCGATACACTGGTGTGGGTGGACGGGCCGGAACTGCGCGCGCGCCGGTTTCTGTTTCAGGGCGTCACGCTGGCCGTGCAGAACCCTTATTATCAGGAGGGGCAGACCGCAAACGCCCTGATTGTCACGCCCGAACCCGGCTGTACCGTCCTGCTGACACGCGAAGTCGGCGGGCGGATACTGGATCGGCGCGTTGTGCGTGTGCCGGGCCGCAGCCTGCAAATCCCCGTCACGGTCACGGCGCGGGACGTGCCGAACGTGTTTGTGTCGGCCCTGATGATCCGGCACGGCGAGATGTTCGAGGCCGCGCAGGAATTGTTCGTGCCGCCCATTCGCCAGACGGCCCGCGTCACGGTCACGCCGGACAAGGCCAAATACGCGCCGGGAGAAAAGGCGCGGCTGCAAATCACGGCCCGCGACTATCTGGGCCGTCCGCTCAGGGCGGAAGTGAGCGTGGGCGTGTCGGATGCGGCCCTCGCGTACATCCAGAAGGACTACGCGCCTGACATCCGCGCCTACTTCTATGGCGACCGCCGCGAGCAGAACATCCAGAACGAGGGTTCGCCGCAGACAACGTTCACCGCAATGTCTGAAGCTGTCGGCCCGATTACAACCTACCCACGCCACGCCCTGACGATGCCGAGGGGCATGGGACAAATACCTGCCGCGCTGCTCTCCGAAAACTACTTTGGGATGCAGGACGTGAGCGGCCTTACCTTGGATCAAGGATCGGTTCCCTCTGTCGTCTTTGAGTCTGATGGCAATTCCGAAATAGGAGCCGGCTCAATCCGACAATACGGGAAAGTAATTGCCAACAGCGGGCAAAATAGAAGGGTAGCCGGACTTGGAGGTAGGGAAGTAAACGGGTTCATCGGCAACAATGATTACTATTACAATGGCCCGCGGGGAGCGGTACATTCTTCGGCGGCACTGCCTGCGTCACCAGCCCGGATGCGCTTCCAGGTGCAGAGCGAGAGCAACGTAAATCTTGCATACAGCAGCCGTCTTGCGCTGAGATCGGACACGAAAGACAAGCAACTTTTCGCGCCGGTTGAACTGGCGTCGGCAACGGTACGGTCGGATTTTCGGGACACGGCGTTTTGGACTCCCAACGTGGTAACGGACGCGCAGGGACGGGCGAGCGTTACGGTGACGTGGCCGGACAATCTGACGCAGTGGCGGGCCAATGTGATCGGCAGTACGCAGATGGCGCAGGTCGGGGTGGGCGAGGCGCGCGTCACGACCAAAAAAGACCTGCTCGTACAACTGGAATCGCCGCGCTTTGTGGTGGAGCGGGATGTCGTCACTTTGAGCGCGGTGGTTCACAACGACACATCTAGCGCGCAGCGCGTTCGTGTGCGGCTCGACCTGGACAATGCGGACGTGGTAGCGGAAGACCTTGCCGCCGCGCCGGTTGCGCCTTCGGTTCGGCTCGCCGCTTATGGGAAAGAGGAGGAGAAGAGGCTTAGAGGCTTAGAGGGGAAGGAGGGGCAGGCGGCTTCCGACGTGGTGCAGGGTGGGGGACGACTGCGGGTGCGGACGAGTGAGACATGGGTGATGATCGCTTCGGGCGGGCAGCAGCGCGTGGACTGGCTGGCGCGTCCGCAGCATGAGGGCGTGATGCACGCGCGCATGACCGCGCAGTCGCCAACCGATGCGGACGCGGCGCAAACCCTTATTCCCGTCCTGGTGCATGGCGTGGAGCGTACAAATGTGCAAAGCGGCGTCCTGAAAACCGCATCCGGGGCGAATGTGACGATCACATTGCCCGCGCAGCGCAAGGCGGGCAGCAGTCAGCTTGTCGTCACGCTCAACCCCTCGCTTGCGGGCGTGATGCTGGACGCCCTGCCGTATCTGGCCGATTATCCGTATGGGTGCGTGGAGCAGACGCTGTCCCGCTTTGTGCCGTCCGTACTCGTGGCGCGTTCGCTCAAGGCGTCGGGCTACAATCTGGCCGACCTGGAATGGGCGGCGCGGCGGCATGGAAGCGTCAGGGCCGCGACCATCAAGCAGATGCAGACGCCGCCGATTGCCAACAGCGCGTACACGTACCCGAACGCGCCTACGGGACAGGCGGGCTTGTCGCATCAAGAAGTAGACGGGATCGGAGAACGCTGGCGAAATCCGATTTTCTCGCAAAGTGAACTGAACAAGATGGTGCGTGACGGGCTGGCGCGGCTGAAAGACATGCAGCACCCGGACGGCGGCTGGGGCTGGTGGAAGGATGACATCAGCGACACCTACATGACCACAAACGTGCTGTACGGCCTGCTCAGGGCGCAGGGCGCGGGCGTTGTCGTGGACGCGGATGAGAGAACAAATGGCCTGAAATACCTCCGCGCTCGCTATCTGGCAGAGACCGATTTGCAGCAGATGGCGTATCAGGCGCGCGTACTGGCCCTTGCGCCGACCGAGCGGGCCGCGATCCGCAACCGGGTCGCAAAGCGGCTGTACGCGCAGCGGGACAAGCTGAGCGCGTATGGCAAGGCGCTGCTGGCCCTCGCCCTGCACGATCTGGGCCAGAACGGGCAGGCCCGCGTCGTCCTGGACAATCTGGAAAACACCGTGCATCTGGACGCGGCGAACGGCACGGCGTATTGGGACGACATCAATACGCAGTGGTGGCGCTGGTACAACAACAAGATCGAGACGAACGCCACGGTGCTGGAAGCATACACGGCTATCGCGCCCAATGCCGCCCTTCCCGCGCAGCTCGTCAAGTGGCTGGTCAACAATCGCCGGGGGGCAAGCTGGCACGATACGCGGGATACCGCGCTGACGGTCGGCGCGCTGGCCGAGTGGGCGCGCGTCCATAAGGAACTCAGCCCGGATTATACGCTGACCGTAGACCTGGGCGGGCGCATACGTCGCGTATATCACATCACGCATCAGAACGCGCTGTGGAACGATAACACGTTTGTCGTGCCGGACGCGTTTTTGCAGACGGGAGCGCAGACCCTGTCCATCATGCGGCAGGGAACCGGGACCTGCTACTACACGACCACGACACGCACCTTCTCGCAGGAAGAACCTATCGCGGCGACCGGCAATGAGATCCATGTCACGCGCCGCTACTTCCGCCTGATCGCCAATACGGCGACCGGAACGGAGGAACAGCGGCAGGGCAAGGAAGCAGCTAACAAGGGAGCTGGGAACAAGGAAACAGGGAACATGTCCGCAAGCGGGCGCCCGGAACAAGGCACAGAAGGAAAGATACTTGCCGAGGCGGTTTCTTCTTTGTCGTCTGCGCTGAACCCCTTTCTGACAGGACAGTACGAACTGCTGGAACAGGGCGGGGAGCAGGTGAATGGCGAGGAAACGATTCAGGGGCCGCATTATGATCGCGTGGAACTCAGGCCGGGGGAAATGCTGAACAGCGGCGATCTGCTGGAAGTGGAACTTGGCCTGGAGGCGCAGAACGATTATGATTATGTGCTGTTCGAGGATATGAAACCCGCCGGATGCGAGCCGGTCGAACTGCGGAGCGGCGAGCATCAGGGTCTGGGTGTATATTCCAACATGGAACTGCGCGATGAAAAAGTGGCGTTCTTCTTGACTTCGCTGGGGCAGGGGCGGCACGTCCTTTGACATTGTATAAGTGGCAAATAGCGACGATTCTCTGCGAATCGCGGCGTGTCGCGCTGATGGCGGTAAGTGCGCGCCGCGCCGAAATTTTGGAGGGGTATACCCCTCCAAAATTTCGGTCTTTATCTGCTAACCTATGGCCCGTCTCATTTAAACACATTACATTATCGGACGTTTAACATTTCCACACGAAGTTATGTTGTTCGTTGGTTCCAATAGTGTCTCGCGGCAGTCGTTGTAGGCAAATACTTCCAATCTCTAATGCTTCATAGAGGCGGCTTCCGCCAAAATTATCAGCCGCTGCATCAGTGATAAGGTATAACAAGAGTATGTTAAAACGATTCTTCGCCTATTACCGTCCTCACCGCCGCCTGTTTATACTGGATTTCTCCTGTGCGGTCATATCGGGGCTGCTGGAACTGGCTTTTCCGCTTGCGGTAAAGGCGTTTGTGGATCGGCTGCTGCCCAGTCAGAACTGGGGGCTGATACTTGGCGCCTCTGCGGGACTGCTCGCCATTTACCTGCTCAATACAGGCTTGCAATATGTGGTCAACTATTGGGGGCATGTGCTGGGCATCGCCATCGAGACCGAGATGCGGCGCAAGATTTTCGATCACCTGCAAAAGCTCTCGTTCCGATTTTTTGACAATCAGAAAACAGGGCGGCTCGTGGCCCGCGTTACCAAAGACCTGGAAGATGTGGGCGAGGTGGCGCATCACGGGCCGGAAGACGCCTTTATCGCCATCATGACGTTCCTCGGTTCGTTCCTGCTGATGTTTACGCTCAATGCCCGGCTTGCCCTGATTACCGGGCTTGTCGTGCCGCCAATGATGATGATTTCCACACGCTACGGCAGGGCCATGACGCAGACCATGCGGACGCTGTTCGGGCGCATCGGCGATTTCAATGCGCGCATCGAGGAGAACGTCGGCGGCATACGCGTCGTGCAGGCATTCGCCAATGAAGAACATGAAAAAGCCCTGTTCGCCGAGGACAATGCCCGCTACCGCGAAACCAAGCTGGACGCGTACCGCCTGATGTCCAAAAGCATGTCACTCAGTTACATGACCATGCGGATCGTGCAGTTGTTTGTGATGATCGTGGGCGCGTATTTCGTGCTGCATGGCGATCTTTCGGTCGGCGGATTCATGGGCTTTCTGCTGCTCACCAATGTGTTTTTTCGTCCGGTCGAGAAGATCAACGCCGTGCTGGAAACCTACCCGAAAGGCATTGCGGGCTTCAAGCGCTATACGGAATTGATGGACACGATCCCCGACATCGCGGACGTGCCGGAAGCGGTTGACTGCGGGCATCTGCGCGGCGCGATACGGTTCGAGGGCGTAAGTTTTGGCTACGACACGCACAAGAACGTGCTGACCGACATAGATCTAGAGGTTCAGCCCGGAGAAACAGTGGCTTTTGTCGGGCCGAGCGGCGCGGGCAAGACCACGATTTGCAGCCTTGTTCCCCGCTTTTACGAGGCCAATGCGGGACGAATCACGATTGACGGCACGGACATACGGCAGATGACGCTGGCCTCCCTGCGCCGCAACATCGGCATCGTGCAGCAGGACGTGTTTCTTTTTGCCGGCACGATACGCGAAAACATCGCCTATGGACGCCTGGGCGCGAGCGATGACGAGATCCGAGAAGCGGCGTGGCGGGCCAGGCTGGAAGATATGATCGCGCGCCTGCCCGACGGTCTGGATACCGTGATCGGCGAGCGGGGCGTCAAACTCAGCGGCGGACAGAAGCAGCGGCTTGCGATTGCCCGCATGTTTCTCAAAAATCCGCCGATCCTGATATTGGATGAGGCGACAAGCGCCCTGGACACCGAAACTGAACGCGCTATCCAGTCGTCGCTCGCCGAACTCGCGCAGGGCCGCACCACGCTTGTGATCGCGCACCGTCTGGCGACCATTCAGAACGCCAACCGCATCATCGTCGTGGACGAAACCGGGGTTGCGGAGCAGGGGCGACATCAGGAACTGCTGGCCGTGGACGGCGTTTACAGACGTCTGCACGAAGCGCAGTACCGCGCGCCGGAGTATGTCGGCCTCAACGTTTAGCAGCAACAGTAACAACATAACGCTTATCAAATGATTATCAATTCCTTGTAAACGGGGAGTACAGCGCTGTACTCCCCGTTGGCACGTCCCATCTTTGCGATCTTGTCAGTTTGCGACCTTGTCAGGCTACGGCAGTGAAATCGGGGTTGTGATATTGCTGTCAGAGACGGTGTCGCCGGGCGCAAACGAGGTTATGGGGCTGAAGGCGTTGTTGAAGTAGGCGATGGAGTTGTCCCGGAAGATATTGCCTTTGGAGCCAAAGTTAAACGAAGCGCCATTGAGAAAGCGAGAGATATGGTTGTTATAAACCAGGTCGCCTTTGGGGCCGGGATCGGTATTGACGCCGCCCGGCAGGGGATTGTAGCAAATTCCCAAGAGGTTGTAGGATGCGTTGCTGCCGCCTGTGATGGTGTTCTCCGCCACACGGTTTCCACCGGACGCGCCGCCGCGCACAAAGATGCCGAGGTTCACGCTGGTGAGCGTGTTGCCTTTGATCTTGCTGCCGCGCACACCGACCAGCAGTATCCCTATTTCGGTCGGGCCACCGGTGGGGGCCAGCCCTTCGCCAACGATCTGAAGATCCTCGACCGTGACGTTCTCCGCGTTGTTGAGGGAGACATTGACGTTGAAGGCGCCCACCTTGCCGTTGCTGATCTTGACACCCTTCTGACTGTTTACGAGGATGCCGTTGCCCGTGCCGGAGGCGCCGGTCGAAACCGTGTGGCCGCCCAGGTCAAGCGTAACGCCGGAGGCGTTGATGGTGATGGCATCTCCACTGGCAACGACGATGTCGCGGCTCAGAAAGTAGACGCCGGGGCGCGTGATTACCAGGGCCGGGCTGCTCTGCGCCTGCGCAACCGCGCCAGGCGCGATAAAGATGGCAAGTGTAGCGATTGACTTCAAAATGCTGCGGCGGCTGATTGATAGGGACATGTCAGGGTTTCCTTTAACGCGATGCGATGAGAATGTAACGCGATGCGATGAGAATGAGGCGATAGATCGTTCGGGCAGCGAATAGAAACGTATGGTTTAGGAGGCTAGTTCCGGCGGGTACGGCGCGCGCGCAGGACGACTAAGGGCAGGATGCCGGCAAGAAGCAGCGCTTCGGCTCCCGGTTCGGGAACGGTCGTGATGCTGAGGCGCGCTACGCTGCCCGAAAAGTTGCGTGACAAGGGAATATCGCCGATGCCGAGAATGCCGGGATGCGGCTCGGTGATGACCCCATGTTCCGGATCCTCCAGATGGCCGCCGAGGCCGGGGACAAACTGCGCCAGCTCGTTGTTGACCTCGGTGCCGGCATCGTAGGAGCCAAGATCAAATACCCCGTTTCCCTGTGCGCCGAACAGATTGAACTCCAGTCCCTGTGTGCCGGAAAAGCCGTCGTTTGTGTAGGCCAGCATCCAGGCGGAAGAGAGGAAAGGATGATCGGAGTCCGTAGTCAGAAAGTAGGTGGCGCTTGCGCCGGGAGCGAGGAGCGCGCTGCTCGCCAGCACGCTGCCGACGCTTCCGGGAGCCAGTGACAGATCGAGCGCGAGGGCGCTGTTATCGCCCTCTTCGGCGAGCTGCGTCAGGCCAAAAGAGGCCGCGTCGCCCACGTTCCAGAGGCTCTCTGTGCTGTCGTGTGTGGCGAACAGCGGTGGTGAGAAGGTCTGGCCGAGGGTCAGGTTGGTGAGGGTCAGCTGAAAGGTGCGTGTGTCGGCGCGGGCGGTGGCGACGCCCGCACAGGCGATGCCGACCAGCAGCGTAGCGATTGCGTTTCGCGGTCTCGATTTCAATTACGATGTCCTTCCCATGTGCAGCATGTGCAGAATGACGGATCGGCGGCAATACTTTCCGCCGTGTTCGACGTGGTTCAATGGTTGGGATCGCAAAAAAGTTCGGGGAAAGAGTTGAGTCGGGGAAACTTTTTATAAGGGAGATGCAGTCCTTATGAAGGGGAACGAACAACAGTTGAATAGCAGTTGAACAGCAGTTGAACAGCAGTTGAACAATGTTCAAGCCCTGAAGCGAGGCAAATGAGATCTGATACCGATACATTGAGGTTAGGCTTCACGCTCATCGAGGTATTGCTCGCGCTGGCGATCATCGGGGCGTTGGCCGCAATTCTTCTGCCTGTACTGGCGCGTGGGCGGGCCGAGGCGCGCAAATCGAGCTGCCTCGCCAACGAGCGGCAGCTTGGGGTCGCGTTTCGCCTCTATCTCAGCGATTATGATGAACGGTGGCCGGATTACCGCTGCGATCCGAGCGCTGTCACGCTTGGTCCGGCGGGACGCCACGCGCTGTTCTGCCAGGGAATGAAGCCCAGCGAAATGTCCTTTACGGCCCTGCTGCGGCCCTACACGCGCTCCCATGAGATCACGCGCTGTCCGGCAGATGTGGATTGGCGGGCGGGCGGGCGCATAGAGACTTCCTACGAGTACAAGCTATGGCTGACCGATGGTAAGAGGCTTGCTGATGTTCCCTCCGATTCGCGGCTTGCGCTGTTGTGGGAGCAGTGGGGATACCATGTGGGGGACGGCCATGCTTCGGAGTATGATCGCAGCGCGGCCATGAACATCCTGTTTACGGACGGCCATACGAACTGGCATCGGCTGTCCGACGCGACGACAGCGCGTTATGGGTCCGGCCCCGATCTACATGGGCTGTTTCGTGAGGACGCGCCTGACGACGCACAGTACGGGGCAGACTTTTAAGACCGCTGCTCTTCAGAAGCGTTTGCGACAGTGCAGATCCATCTCATGAGCCAGCGGGAGTAGTTGCGAGAGTGGGAGGGGAGAGGCGGCGGCGAACGCGCGCCGCTCGACATGCCACACCACCAGGTTTTCGGCTCCCGACCGCGTGTAATACCGGCTGCCCATATACGTTACGGGTTCCAGCGCCGCAGTCTGCGGACTGGCATTCAGCGCTATTCGCAGCGTGATGTGCGTCCCGTCAGCCATCCGGTAGTTGAAAACGGCTTTACCCTCGGCTGCATAAGCCTCTACAGCGGCCAGCCGCGTCTTGCTCAAGGCGAGGTTTATTGTGGGAACTTCGGCGTCCAACTGTCTGCCGAGCCATTGCGCCGCTCTATCCGCGTCCTCAGTTCGCAGGCGAACGCTGCCGGTTTTGGTCGTCAGCAGCTCTGCAATCGAAGTCACGCGTGGAGAACGCGTCCTTACCGACGCAAATACGGCGATCAGCAGCAGAAGCATTCCGGCGGCCATCAGCGCCGGTCGCGACATCAGGCGCGGCGGCGCGGCGCGGCGAGGGGCAAGGCGGGCCGCATCAACGCGATCCAGTGAGGCAAAGGCCCGTGGGAGAAAGTGCGCCGGCAGCGCGTCCGGCGTTTTTGCCTGTTGAAAGCCAAGCATCCTCGTTTTGTAAGCATGCAGCTCCGCCACCCGGGCGGCGCAGATGTCGCACCCGGCGACATGGTCTGCGACTCTTTGACGCTCCGTATGCGTGAGGCTGGAGTGCGCTGCATCGCCCATCCATTGCTCCAACTGCTCCCCATTCATCTGCTGGCAGCTTCGGTTCATCGCATATCGCTCTTTCCAGGTATTGGCGGAAGGTATTAGTGGCAGGTATTGGCGGCAGGTCGTTCTGGTTTCAAAGCCAATTTCAAATCAGGTTGTTCTGGCGCGCGTACTCCTGCAGACAACTTCGCATCTGCTCCCGCCCGCGATTCAAGCGCGACCGGATCGTGCCGACCGGCAGATGCAATGCGGCGGCAGCCTCCTCGTAGCTCAACTGCTCCACATCAACCAGCAGAAGGGTCAGGCGCATCGGCTCCGAAAGCCTGCCTAATGCCATCTCGATCTCTTCGGTCAGCGCGGAGGCAAACAGGGCCGGTTCCGGCTCGCGCTGCGCTTCGCCGGCGAGGCTGTCGGGGCCGGCGGGGAAAATTTTGCCAAGATCGTCCCAGGCCAGAAACGAGATCAGCCGACGGCGTCGGTAATCTTCAATGTAGTTATTTGTCAGAATACGAAGCAGCCAGGCGCGGAAGTTGGTTCCCGGCGTGAATGAATCAAACGCCTTGTAAGCGTCTAAGAGCGTCTCCTGAGCCAGATCCTCCGCATCCTCCGGGTTACGGGCCATGCGCCGCGCTGCGCCATAGAGCGCGAGGGCGTTCTCCTGCATCAGACGCTCAAAGTACGCGCGGCGCTGTCCGGCCAGGTCCGCGGCCCGATCAACGCCTCGTGGTTTTGTGCTGTTCTTGCCGCGCAGCCAGCCGATCATGCCTGTCCCTCCACCGGGGTGCAACGACCTGCGCGGAGCGAAAGTTCCATCCACAGCCTGGAAGCTGCGCCCGCTTCTCCATCAACAAGTTCATGGTCGGGCGTGATGCTAAACCTTACGGCTCGTGAACAAACGCGTGGTAAACCGCCCGCATGGCCGCCTCGAAATCCTCGTTTCTTACGCCCACGATGATGTTGATTTCCGACGCGCCCTGATTGATCATGCGGATGTTGATGCCGGCGTGGCCCAGAGCGCCGATCAGGCGTCCGGCCACGCCCACGCGTCGGCTCATGCCCTGCCCCACCGTAGCGATCAGGGCCATGCCGGGCAGTACCTCCAATCTGTCCGGCTGCAAAATCTCCTGCATTCGGGTCAAAATGTCCTGCATACAGTCGGCGATTTCCTCATCGCGCACGATCACGGACATGCTATCAATGCTGCTGGGCGCGTGTTCGTAGCTGACGCCATGCTCTTCCAGTACCTGAAGCATTCGCCGCCCAAACCCCAATTCCTGATTCATCAGAGATTTTTCGACCTGTATGGCCGTGAAGCCCTGACGCCCCGCGATGCCCACGACCGGGGCTTCGTCGTTGTCACGGTGCGCCCGTATCCAGGTTCCCGGCAGGTCGGGATTGTTGGTGTCGCGTATATGAATGGGGATACCCGCCTCTCGCACGGGGAAGATGGCCTCGTCATGCAGCACGGACGCGCCCATGTAGGCCAGTTCGCGTAATTCCTGGTATGTCACCTCGCGGATAGGCGGCGCGTCTGCGACAAGCCGCGGGTCTACCATGCGCACGCCATCTACATCCGTCCAGTTCTCGTAAGCGGAAGCGTACATGGCGCGGGCCACAATCGCGCCCGTGACATCGCTGCCGCCACGCGAAAACGTTTTGATGCTGCCGTGCGCGTCCCGCCCATAAAAACCGGGTACGACAACTACATCATCACCTTCCAACGCGTGACGCGCCTGCTCATAGGTCACAGGATCCAGGCGGCCCTCCGACGTGAACGTGATGAAGTCGGCGGCATCCACAAACCGCGCGCCGAGAAAAGCGGCGATCAGGAGGGCGTTCAGGTACTCGCCCCGTGACGCGACCCAATCCGAGGTTTGTCCCTGCCTCAGCATCCCTTCTACTTCGTCCAGCCACACCTCCGTATCGGTTAGAGAAACGTCAAGCCCCGCCGCAATAGCCTGGTAGCGGCTGCGGATCAGTCCGAACGGACTCGCGGCGTCCTGTCCCTGCGTTACTAGATGCTGGCACTGGTACAACATATCCGTGATTTTTTTGTCGGCCTTGTGCCGCTTGCCTGGAGCCGATACGACGATACAGCGGCGATTTGGGTGACTGCGAATGATGGCCTCCACACGGCGTATCTGACTCGCATCGGCAAGCGACGTTCCCCCGAATTTGCACACCAGTGGGCGCGGGGTCGTATGGTTCGGCATCCTGCATCCTCAATCCAATGATAACACCAATTCATGGTTGGCAACATATTCAAACGACATATTCAAACAACCTGAAACAACTTGGATACAGAGTTTACCAGATTAGAGAGGGGAACTTACCGCAGATCACACGAATGAAACGAATACACGCGAATTAGCTGAAAATCCGCGTTCATCTGTTTCATCCGTGTGATCTGCGGTAAAGTATTTCACCCTTGCTGCTTTTGCCAGTCGGAGCCGTCGAACGATATGATTTCTATGGCCTGACCGCCCGGCGCTTCGAGGTAGAAGCTGCGAGTCTTGTCGCGATGCAGGGCGATGGTCTTCTGGTAGCGGGCCGCCATCTGCTCCAACTGCGCTTCAGACACGCGCCAAGCGAGGTGGTTAGGATGCTGATCTTCGCGCACAAAGGCCAGTTTTGTCCCCCCCGCGTCCACAAAGGCCCAGCTTGTGTCTTGGTACAGCACTTTGGCCTGCGGCAGCAAGGTCATGTACCAGGCGACCGCCTCGGCGATGTCGGGAACCTGCTGCGCCACATGGTCGAACTGCATGGCGTCCGGGCTGCCGTTGCTTGCAGCCTTGTCTTTGTGTGGATCATTTTGATCGTTAGCGGAGGGCGAATGAGAATGAGTATCAGACATAATAGATCTCCTAAATCACAGGTATACAGTAGAACAAGAATTGGCACAACCAAGAATAGTGGCTTGGCGGGTCACTCTACTGATGTTACGGAGGACAAACGGCGCAGGTTGCCGCGTGGCCACGCGGCAACCTGAACGAGACTTATAACGTCCGATAATATATTACGAAGCATTCACAAGGCGATTGCAGCAGTTCATGAATAACGATTTTTTGGAGGCGCATGCGCCTCCAAAAAATCGCCCGCCGCCACCTGGATGCCTGGACTATCACCAATCTTTGATTATCACAAATCTTTGTCGAGGCAGCATCGAGGCAGAAATCACGGCAGTTACTTCGCTTTGCGAAACATTTCTTCTGTGCTGCGTAACTTCACTGTGCGCTGATCCTCGTGTCTCGTCGCGAATCGGATGCCGCTGTGATCTCACTCTCACGCTGCGGCTCTTGTGGAGAACCTTGATGTTTCGGACTGTTTTGAAAGTGGCCGGGGCGACCCTGGCTTTTGCCATGCTGCACTCGCTGTGTGCCAGCCCTCCGGTAAAGAATGCCGCGCGCAGAAGCGTGGGCGAGCGCAATTATCGAGGCTGGTATCGCGCCTTTTATACGGCGCAGTCCGTACTTTCCCTGGGCGCGCTGATCGTCTACATCTGTTCGCTGCCGAACAGAACGTTGTACCGGGCAAAAGGTAAACTGGCGTGGCTGATGCGCGTCGGACAGGTACTCGCGCTTTCCGCGCAGGTGCATAGCGCGTTTCAGGTCGGCATCGGGCGTCTGACCGGCGCAGACAATTTGTATGCCTGGCTGCGCGGCAAGCATACAAATTGTCTGCGCCCTGCCGCCGAGGGTCAGGGGCCGAGCATGGACGTGACTGCCACAGGTCGCAAATCACTGCACGTCACCGGCCTGTTTCATAAGACGCGCCACCCACTGAATTTTTTCGCCTTGCCCCTGCTCTGGCTGCAAACGCCGATGACTGTGCGCTGGGCTTCCTTCAGTACCGTGGCAAGCGTTTATTTCTATATCGGCTCCCTATTCGAGG
Organism: Chthonomonadaceae bacterium; assembly: GCA_965277875.1. Lineage (GTDB taxonomy): Bacteria > Armatimonadota > Chthonomonadetes > Chthonomonadales > Chthonomonadaceae > CAWFQB01. Next base: position 38,404 of record CBDIDV010000003.1, read on the forward strand.
CGCTGCGCCTGCGCGGGCATTACGGCAAGCGGTATCAAGATTATGACGAAAGCAGCGTTCCACTCTTCTTTCCACGCTTTTGCCGCTCACAGGGCGCGGACAACCACGCTAACGCTCCTGATGCTACTGAATGATGCCACAATGCAACCAAATCAAATAACGCTAAAATCGGGCGCTTCCACTCTTACTATCACACAGTAATCATTTTGACTCCGTTTGCATATTTCATGCGTACTACCAATGCGGCAAGCATTCTGCTCATGCTTTGACGTTTCTACGCACACAATATGCACCTAAATAGTGACTTCCGATAATGGTATCGTATCGGAAGCTACCTGCGATAAACGGCTGCGATAATCACAGAGGATTATCGCAGGGCCGTCGCGAATTGAAGTATCAGGACAGCACAGCAGGACGCGGCTTGTACGCTGCCGGAAAGCACACTCATGCCCAAAAAGATTTTAGCCGTAGATGATGAGCGCCACATCGTGCGTCTGGTGCAGGTCAACCTCGAACGCGCGGGCTACCAGGTCGTGACGGCGTTCGACGGCCGCGAGGCGCTGGAAAAGGTGGAAAGCGAAAAACCCGATCTGGTCATCCTCGACGTGATGATGCCCTACATGGACGGCTTCGAGGTTTTGCAGTTGCTCAGGAAAAATCAAGCGACGCGCGAACTGCCGGTTATCATGCTCACAGCCAAAGCGCAGGATGCAGATGTGTTCCGGGGCTGGCAAAGCGGTGTGGACTGCTACCTCACCAAACCTTTCAATCCCATGGAACTTATCTCATTCGTCCGCCGCTGCCTGGACGATGAAGGCGGGCCGACCGGCGGCAGTCCGGGCAGGGCAGGCGGCGCGCCCGTTTCGCCCGCGCTTGCTGACGCTGTCCACAAGCCCACACCACCGACTGACGCCGCAAAATCAGCCTGATAACCACCGAACTCAAATCAAACCTGACATGCTTGCTAAACTCAAAGCAGTTTACACATCGCGCCAAACGCGGCCGGACAGACAAGCCTCTGTCCGGCGGCACAAGGGCGTTCCTGGCTCTAACCAACTCGGGTTTCGCCTGACGGGCCTGATACTGCCCCTGTTGGCGCTGCTTCTGCTGGCCGGCACACCCATGCGCGCCTTTGATGCCGACGACATCACGCCTATCGGCCTGGCGGAATTCTCACGCCTGGATCGCCTGCCGCGCCTGCGAACGGTCGTCAAGACCGCCTCCATTTCCAGCTACGACCGCACCGGCGGCAATGACGACGGCTTTTCGGGCAAATACTCTTTCGTCCGCAAGGTACACGATGCACAGGGGGACGCCCTCGTGATCGCCGACCTCAAAGGGCCGGGTGTGATTACGCGCATCGCCACGCCGACCCCGACCGACGAAACCATCGAGTTTTACTTTGACGGCGAGACTCGGCCCCGCCTCGCCTGCTCGTACCGCAAACTGTTCGACGGCAGTACGCCGCCGTTCCTCGCGCCCCTTTCGGGTTATGGCAGCGGCGGCTTTTACACGTATCTGCCTATACCTTATAAGGTATCGTGCAAAATCCTCGTCCGCGCTCCCAAAGTGCAGTTCTATCAGATCAACTACGCCACGTATCCCGCCGATACCATCCTCGAATCATTCGCGCCGGACAGCCCCGCGTACACAGGGACGGCGATGCAAAAAGCGCAGGCAGCTCTCGCCATGACCGGCAAAGAGATGGCCGCGCTTGTCGCCCCGCCGGGCGCGGTTCTTCGGACCACGCGCGCAAATGTCACTCTCGCCCCCGGCACGGCCGCCACTCTGTTCAAGACCGATCACGGAGGCCGCATCCTGGGTCTGCGACTAAGTCCCGCAAATGCGTTTGCGGGCAAAAACCGCAGCTTGACGCTCAAAATCACATGGGACGATGCCTTGACGCCCGCCGTGCTGTGTCCCGCAGGCGATTTCTTCGGGTATAGCTGGGGCGACCCCGCCGCCCGCTCCCTGCTCGTGGGCAGTCAGGAGGGCGTGGCCTACGCCTACTTCCCCATGCCCTTCGACCACTTTGCAAAGGTCGAACTCGTGTTGGAAGACCCCAGCGCGGCCCCGGTCGAGGTTCAGGCCGAAATCGTACACGCAGATGTCCCGCGCCGTGCCGATGAGGGCCGCTTTTACGCGCTGTGGCGGCGCGAAAACCCGACCACAAAAGGCAGGCCCTTCAACTACGTGCAGACCAAGGGACGCGGGCAGCTTGTCGGCGTCACCCTGCAGGCGCAGGGGTCGGTTCCAGGTATTACCCCGTTTTTCGAGGGGGACGATCAGGCCACGCTGGACGGCGAGCTAAGGATTCACGGCACGGGTTCCGAAGATTTCTTTAACGGCGGCTGGTACGATGTGCCGGGACGCTGGGAGGCGCGGGCCTCGTACCCGCTGAGCGGGTGCCTGGATTACAGCCGCGCCCAGGCCCGCAGCGGCGGCTATCGCCTGTTTCTGACCGACGCGTACCGCTTCGCGCAGAGCATCAAGCTGGACATGGAACACGCGCCCGAAAAGAACGATTTCGACGCCGATTACGCGGGCGTCAGTTACCTGTATCTGGAGAACCCGCCCGCCGTACCCTGGACGCTGCCGCCGCTTGCCGCGCGCCGCGTTGTGGACCCGACCCGGCTTGTCTTCACGCCCGGCTGGTACATGCCCATCCATGCCTTTTCCATCGAGAACGCCACGCTTGCCAAAAAAGTGGAACGCATTGACGGCGCGGATTATCGCTTCCTGTCCCTGCGTCCCGACGGCGAAAACAAGTTCGGCGAACACATGCTGTCCCTGCTGTGCGCCGTTCCCGCGAGCGGACGCTACCGGGTTTCCATTGACGCCATGTTCGGCCCCGCGCAGGGCGTCGGGCAGTTGTTTGTCAACGAACACGCCGTCGGCCCCGCCCTGGACATGTATGCGGAAAAACGCGCCAAGTGTCCGATGACCGTGATGGGCGACATGGACATGAAGGAAGGCCCCAATCAGGTGTTCTTCAAGCTGATTGGCAAAAACGCCAAATCAAGCGGCATGGCCTTCGACCTCGTCACCGTCGCCCTGGACAAACTGCCCTGACAGACGAAACAGGCGGAAACGCGATTTTACGCGAACATCACCGCATTCTTCTGCGTCAATAAAAGCATAACACAGCGCGTAATCTGGCACACAGCATATTACGCGCATCGAACGGCCTGATGAGATTGTGACTCAACAGGGATTCAACTGCCAGGCATCTCATTCCTGAACGCCAAAACGCTAAAACCCATCAGCAGGAAACCGTTCGCCGGATAGCGAATTTTAGAGGACACTTCCAGGAGGCTTATACTATGCCCATTATCATTGAAGAAACCGAGACCCGTCCCGAAACCGACGATTTTTCTCTTGACTCCGAAAGCGGAATGCCGCCCATATTTGGCAGATGCCCGGTTTGCAAAAAGCCGCTTTTCCCCCGCAACAAGCGCACGGGCGAGATGCAGGCCCCTCCCGTCGGCACAGGCTACGAAAGCCGCGCTAAATGCGGCGGCTGCGGAACCATCATCCATTACAAGGGAAGCGGCGAGTGGGGCGTCCTGTCCGACGCCGATCTGAGCAATGAGGATAAAGAGGCCGATCTCGCAGGCCGCGACTGATCCGACGCTGCAACAGATTTGCTGTGGATCTGCAACAGAAACGCGCCCGAACCGGTACACATTACCAGGTTCGGGCGCGTTTCTGTTTACAGACGGAGTTTTCACGACGGCGTACCATGCACGGGCATGTGACATCCGGCGCAAGCGATACAGGCTGCTTTCGTGCCTATTTGCGGCGACGGCGCGACAGAATGCCCGCTCCGGTCATGCTCAAGCCGACCAGCATGGCAATGCTGCCAGGTTCCGGCACGGCGGCAGGCTTGAAATCGCTTGTCACGTTCAGATTGTCCAGACCCCAGCCTTCGTTGCTTGCCCCCTCGTTTTCCCGGCTGAAAAAACTCAGCGCGAGCGTCGGCGTGGCGTTGGCGAAAGTAAAAGCGAGATGGTAGGTGCTATCGCCAAAATTGCCCGTCCCAAAGCCCAACTGTCCGGCAAGGGAGGCATCCGAGCCTGTTCCCGGAGTCGCCATGTTGCCGGTGAAGTTCGTCACGCTGACGAACGCCTGCGTGTTGCCGCTGCCGGCGAAGTTGGCGAAGTTGGTTAAAATCAGCGAGCTGCCGTTTGCCGTCAGTCCCCAGGGATCGGGGCCGCCGCCTGCCGGCCCGTTGCCGTCCTGGCTGCCGATCATATATAGGTCAAAGGCCACGGTGACATTGCCCACAAGGGCCGCGTTGGTAAGATTGAGCGTGGCGGTTCCTGCGCCGAACCCATACAGGCCGTTCGGGTCGCCAAGAAATCTTACCGTGTTGCCTGTGTTGCCCACACGCGTGGCAATGTTGAGGTCAGCAGACGAGAATCCGGCTGTCGAGCCGCTGTTGAAGTCGTTGGAGTACACCGTTATCTGCGCCTGCGACGATACCGACGCGCAGCAGAGCAGACCCATCAGCGCGGCAGAGGCGAGGCCGAAACGAGACGAAGAGACAGACATGGTTAAGACGTTCCTTTCAAGGTAGAGACCAAAGGTAGAGACCAAAACAATGCTAAACTCAGAAACAAACGCCACAAAGCCATACTGCAAGATTGACCTGCGAGGGCGCAGTAGATTGGCGCTGCAAGGAGGTGAAAGGCCGCTGCGTGTCGAGCGCGCCAACGGCCTTTCATTCTTTGCGTCCCAACCAATATCATTATATCAAGGCATCATTAGCCAATCATTAGCAGAACCAACCACCGCTCCTAATGAAGAGGCTTAATATCATCATAAATGTGCATTGATGTCTACATTGTTCTTAGTTATGGCGCTTCGTGCCTCGTACAAATAACGTGGCGGGCGAGAAAAATATAAAAAGGGCCGTCCAGAAGAAAATTTGTTTTCTCTTCTGGACGGTCCCGTTTGTTGTGTTTTTGTGTTCTCTTGCAGCGGTTTCACTTGCTGCGGCCTTTGTACGGCGTGACTTGATGAGCAAACGCCGCGCATCAGGCTTTCGTCAGATTAGTCAGGGCGGCGAACTCCTCATCAGTCAAGGTCACGTCCGACGCGGCTATATTTTCTTCCAGGTGTGCGACCGACGACGTGCCGGGAATGGGCAGCATCACGGGCGAGCGCTTCAGCAGCCACGCCAGCGCGAGCTGCGCGATAGTGGCGTGATGCCCTTTCGCGGCCTCGTCCAGAACGCCCCCCGGACGCGCCAGTTCGCCCGCCGCCACAGGAAACCACGGGATGAACCCGATGTTGTTCTGTTCGCAGTAGTTCAACTGCTTTTCCGACTGTCGGTTTGCCAGATTGTACAGGTTCTGGATGGACACGACCTCGATCATGCCGCGCACTTTTTCCAGTTCCTCCACGGATACTTCCGACAGACCGATGTGCCGTATCTTGCCCTCCTGCTGCATGTCGCGCAGTACGCCGATCTGCTCCTCCAAAGGAACTTTCGGATCAATGCGGTGCAGTTGGTACAGGTCAATGCGCTCCAGGCGCAATCGGCGCAGGCTCATCTCAACGCACTGTCTTAGATACTCGGCGCGGCCCACGGGCGTCCATACGTCCGGCCCCTGCCGCGTCAGTCCGCCTTTCGTGGCGATGACCAAATCCGCCGGATAAGGATACAGCGCCTCGGCGATAAGGCGTTCCGACACTTCCGGGCCATACGCGTCCGCCGTGTCAATGAAGTTGACGCCCAATGCCACGGCGCGGCGCAGCACAGCTAAAGCCTGGGCAGGAGCGCTCGGCTCGCCCCAGATGCCTTTGCCCGTTATACGCATCGCTCCGAACCCCATGCGGACAACAGGCAGGTCGCCGCCCAGTGAAAACGTTCCCGATGCCGTCGCCTTCGCGGTTGCGCTGGCTGTCATAAGCAAACTCCTTCTGATTGGTAAGTTGCTGATTGGTAAGTTGATAGGCAGAGAGTGTATTTGTGTAGGGTATTATGTTACCCTGCCGTGATCGTTTCGCACCCTGTTTTTACGCCCGACCAGGATCAAAGAACTCTTGTCTGTACCGCCGCCAACGCCACAAAACCATGTCTCGGCGCGGGCCATACTGCTCGGCGTCCTGCTTATTCCGCTCAACGCGTTCTGGCTGGTGCGGCAGGAACGGGTGATGTTCGGCCCTTATCCCTCGACGCTCTCTCTGTTCGCCAATGTGGTTTTTGCATTGTTCGTAATGGTCGGCCTGAATGGATTGTGCCGCCGCGTCGCGCCACGCCTCACATTCTCGCAGTCGGAACTGCTGACCGTGTACGTAATGCTCGGCATATCTACGGGCATCGCCGGACTGGACGGCGCGGGCATCCTGAGTCAGATGATCCCGCACGGCGCATGGTACGGCGTAGCCAACCACTGGACATCCTGGCTGGACGCGTTCCCCGCGTGGCTTGTCGTGCGTGACCATGACGCGCTGCGCGGGCATTTCCTGGGCAACTCTACCTTCTACCGCCCAAACGTCCTGCGCGTCTGGATAGTTCCCATACTCGCCTGGACCGGCTTTATTACCCTGCTGCTCTGGACGGCGAATTGCCTGAACGTGCTTGTGCGCCGTCAGTGGGCGGATCAGGAGCGGCTGAGTTTCCCCATCATCTGGCTGCCTCTGGAAATGACCGCCCCGCCCGATCTGCATACGGGCAAGGGCTTTTTCCACAACCGCCTGATGTGGGCCGGCTTCGCGGTTTCGGCTGTCCTCAGCCTCTGGAACGGAACGGCGTATCTGTACCCGTCCCTGCCGTCCCTTCCCCTCGGCGTTACCGACCTCAAACCCCTGTTTGCCGCCAAACCCTGGAGCGCGATAGACTGGTTTCCCGTCACCTTCTACCCGCTCGTGATCGGGCTGGGATTTCTGCTGCCGCTCGACCTGCTGTTCTCGTGCTGGTTCTTCTTCCTGTTCTGGAAAGCCCAGGTTGTTGTATCAAACGCAATGGGCTGGGACGCAACACCCGATTTCCCCTACATCAAAGAGCAGGGCTTTGGCAGCATCCTGGGCCTGTTTCTCTTTTACTTCTACACGGGCCGGAGGACGTACGCCGCCATCTGGCGCGGAGCGTTTGGAAGAGGAGAAAAAAGTCAGGGAACACGGAACACGGAACACGGAACAAAAAGCACAGGCGACATTTCCGATGTGGCAACAAACAACAAACGACAAACAACAAACAACACAGAAGCCCTGAGTGATCGGGCGGCATTGCTGGGATTGGCGGCGGGGCTGATTGGGCTGCTTGCATTTTGCTTATGCGCGGGCGTGGCGTGGTGGGTGGCGGGCTTGTTCTTCGCCATCTATCTGCCGACGATAGCCGTGATTACGCGCATCCGGGCCGAGCTTGGCCCGCCGCTGCACGATTTTCATTTCATGGGGCCGGACGCTATGCTGCCGCGCGTGCTTTCTACGGCCCCCCTGCACCGCCACGACATGGCCTTCTTTACGTTTACATATGCGCTTACCCGCGCCCACCGCAGCGACACCATGCCCGTCGGCCTCGAAGCCTTGCAAATGGCGCATCTAAAGCGCATGGAGGCGCGGCGGATGCTGTTCGCAATCATGCTGGCCGTTGTCGTTGGCAGCCTGAGCGCGTTCTGGGCGTTCGAGCATCAGGCGTATACGCTGGGCGTTTCGGCCCGCTTCGTGCAGGGCGTGGGCCACGCGCAGGAGGCCCACAAGCGCATGAACAGTTGGGTCGGCGGCACACTGGACGCCCGCCCCAACCATCCCGCCACGACCGCGATGAGCGTGGGCCTGATAACGACCCTGCTCTTGTTCGTCCTGCGCCTGCGCTTCTTCGGCTTTCCATTCCATCCCATCGGCTACGCGCTCGCCTCGTCGTGGGCCATTCATCTGGTATGGATGCCCCTGCTCGTCGCCTGGGTTTTGAAAAGCGCGACGATGCGCTGGGGCGGTCTGCGCCTGTACCGCATTTTCCTCCCCTTCGCGCTGGGCCTGATCCTCGGCGACTGCGTCACGGGCAGTCTGTGGGCCTTGCTCGGCCTGTTCCTCAATATCCCCACGTACAACTTTTTCGGCATCTAAAGGCAAATCAGGTTGTTACGCGTTTGCGCCGCATCAGGCCACAATAAATTGCTTCCTGCTTCATTGCTTCCTGCTTCGGCAAAAAATCGGCGTGAATAGAGGCAGGCCGTGTGTGATTACGGCCTGCCTTTATTCACGGCTTGCGCTCCAGCTTCTTGTAGATTTCGTCGTCTTTACGCTTGCCGATCAGAATGACAAACAGCGTGTCAGCATCATATTCGTACACGATGCGGTACTCGCCGATGTCAACCCGCCAATAATCGTCGCGGCCTTGTATCTTGCTGGCATCGTTGGGCTGTGGCTCCTCCATAAGAGCAAGCATCTTCAAGCCGACCTGCCGGAACTGCTTCGCCTGAAGTTCCACATAAAACTTGCGGGCGTCGCGGGTGATTTCGAGTTTCCTCATTGTTAGCTCCCAGGTGTCGGAGAGCCGCATGGTAACGCAGAGGCTAAATGTTCTCTAGGAGTTTGTCGGCTTCTTCACGAGGAATGAAACCGGATGACTTCGCCAGGTCCGCTTTCGCCGCCCATAGGGCGTCTTCCAGCGCTATCAAACGCTGGTACTCTTCGTATCCCCTCAGCACCGCATAACTGCGTCCGGTCTTTTCCACCATAACCGGCTCGCGCTGCGCTTTGTCCATGTACTCCTCGAACCGGGTTTTGATTTCGGTTGCGGATACAGTCATCGTAAAGTGTCCTTTTCCTTTCAGCGAGTGAAAACAACATTTCACTCGTCAGACTCTTTCTGAGCATGGCCTGCGCGCAGCATCTGCTCCGGCGCGGTGGAAGATGGAGAAGTAGTGGAACGCAGCAGGGTATCCGGCGGGATGGTAGGCGCGGAGGCGCGCAGCAGTGTGCGAGGGTTGCTGCGCGTGGCAAAGCGCGCATACAGCAAGGGCAGACACTCCTGAGCCGCTTTTTGCACCTCCTCTTGATTTTGAGCAGCGCCGCCATTCGCAAGACGCTGCACGGCAGGCAAAACCGCCGTATCCGCAAATACTGGCAGCGCGCACAGCACCGCCAGCGCAAGTTCCGCATCGTCACCGGCCAGCAGATTGTAAAGAACACGGCGCTGACCGGCCCCCAGGCACTCCGCTTCTTCCTCCTGCAAATCGCCGAGGAACGCGATCAGGCGACCGCGAACAGGCGTCACCAGTTCCGCGTAGGCCTGAGTTTGCTTGCGGGGCTGCCAGGCCCATGCCCAGCGCTTATCCAGCACATCTATCCAGGACCCCAGTCCCGCAATATCGTTCGTTTGCAGTGTTTCGCGCAACCGCGCACTCTGTAGGGCGGTAAGTATCGCCAGAGTCAGACAGGAGCCAAACCAGCATACCGTCAGCGAACCGGCTATCGGCAGAACATAGCGGGCAGGCAACAAATGAGCGCCAAGCAGCGCGAAGGCCAGCAATTCCGTGCCGATTCCGCCCAGCCCCAGGACCACCAGGACGTTGCGCCACCACACCGCGCGCTGCCAGCGCCGCATCGAACGGGAGTGCGAGCCGGTATTTTTGGGAGAAGCAATCACGCAGCGCCTCCAATCACATCAGCGTCCATTAGCCTGCACGATTGACTATTCCGTGACCTTGACGCCCTTCCAAAAGGCGACATGGCCCGCGATCTGCGCCGCTGCGGACTTGGGTTCGGGATAGTACCAGGCGGCGTCTTTGTTGGTCTGCCCGTCCACGTTCAGGGAGTAGTAGCTCGCCACGCCCTTCCACGGGCAAGTGGAATGCGTCGTACTGTCCCCCAGATATTCTTTGTGAACGCTGTCCAGCGGAAAATAGTGGTTGCCTTCCACCACGACGGTCTGGCTGCTTTCCGCGATCACGGCGTTGTTCCATACTGCTTTCATACCAAACTCCTCTGTTCCAAAAAGCGTCAAGCGTCAGGCGTTAAGAAATTTCTCAATGCCTGACGCTCAACGCTCGACGCTCAACTTTCAAACTGCGTTTAGCTTTGCGCCACTTTCACCCAGGTATCTTTGCGCGCGCCCTGATACGCGGCTTCCATTACGGCCACGCGGGCGGCGGCCTCGCTCGGCTTTACCAGATGCTCGTGCGGCTTGCCCTCCAGCGCGTCCAGAAACTGCGTGATGGGCGGCGGCAGCGAGGCGGGCAGCTTGCCCCACGGCTCGTCACCCTTTGCATCGGCAACCTTGTCGCTCTTGAAGTACAGCAGGCCGTTGAAGATTGTGGCATGGCCCTGTGTGCCGCAGATCTCCATTGTCACGGGGTTTTCTACGTCTACCCAGCCCGCCGCCAGTGTGCCGGTCACGCCGCTCTGAAACTTCATGAGCGCCTCGCCGCTCTCGTCGCAGCCGGGATAGCGATCCGTGATCGTCTTGATGTCGGCGGTAACGGACGAGATGCCGCCCATCAGCCACATCAGAATGTCCAGAGAGTGCGTTCCCAGGTCGCCGAACGCGCCCACGCCCGCGATCTTCGGGTCGGCCATCCATCTATACTCGCCGTCGAACCAGCCGCCCAGCGAACCGTTATGGCTGTTGGAGCCGCGCACTCGCGTGATCTTGCCAAAGCTGCCCTGCGCCACTTGCTCTTTAAGGAACACATGCGCCTTGGCGCAGCGCTGAAAGTAACCCGTCGTGAACAGCAGATTGGCGCGTTCGATAGCCTCGGCCATCGCGAAACTCTCGCGGGCCGTAATGCCCAGCGGTTTTTCCACGAACAGGTGTTTCTTGGCGGCTACGGCGGCCATCACGAGATCATGGTGACGGTTGGTTTCCGAGCAGATCACGACGGCCTTGATCGTCGGATCGTTCCAAATTTCTTTCAGATCGCTCGCCACGGGGCAGCCGAGTTCCCCCGCCCGCTTTTTGGCGCGGGCCTCGTCATGATCCCACGCGTACTTGACCGTGACGGTCTTGCGGTTCTTCAGCGCGCCCACATACTGCGGCGTGTGGATGTGCGCCCCGCCGACGAGGGCCACGCCGATTGTCCCGTCGCCTGGCGCGTTCTGCGCCTGCGCCTGTGATGCGAATGCTGTTCCGATGGCCGTTACTCCTGCGGCCCGCAGAACCTGCCGCCGCGTCATGGTTTGAATTTTTGGCACTTCTTTGTTTGACCTTACCTGCCGCCGCGTCATGGTTTGATTTTCTATTGTCATGTCCTTACCCTTTTACGAACCCATCTTATTTTCCCGGCGCTGCGGGCCGGTACGTTTTGCGGACGACATCTTCCGTGCCGATGCCGTTGTTGACAATTGGTTTGGCTTCCGCGTTGTCCTCATACGTGCGCGTCACGCGTATTCTGCCGGTCGGGTTGGCAATGCCGTCCCTGCCGTAGCGGAAGGTTCGCAGTTCGTCGCCCGCTTTGAGACCGTCGCGGCTGCCCCGATTTAGAGTAACCACGCCCTGCCGCACGTTGAGTATCGTGCCGACGACGACCGGGCGCAGCAGCATCTGGCGCACCGCGCCCAGGGCCGCGTCCGACACGCTGCGCTGCTGCGCTTCCTCGTCCATTTCGCCTTCGCGGGGCGCGCTTGCCTGCCGGCCCTGCCCGCCGTTGAGCGGCTCGCCTTCCACACTGTCGCGCACCAGAACCGTGATCTGTACGCCCGACTCCTTGCGCCGATCCGCCTGCCCTGCGACCTCGCCCGTCACCAGCGCGTCCGCTTTGAGCGCGCGGGCCAGCCGGAACCAGTCGTCCGTCGTAAGTTCGGCGGGCTTGAGCGTCTCTTTCGGCAGGCGCATTCCCAGCGTTTTGGCCGTCGCCAGAATGTCGGCGCGGGGAACCAGCCGGAACTGCGCCTGCCCGCTGTTCGCCATCTCGCCAGCCACGGCATCCCGCGCCAGCAGGGAGAGTTTATCCGCTTCATGAACGCGGCTGTCCGTAAAGTCCGCCACAAGCACGGTTAGCGCGGTTTGACCCGCTCCGCCCTGCGCCCTGCCGCGCATAGCCGAACCAGACACCAATCCGCACAGGCACAGCAGCGTAAGACAGCGAGTGGTTCCCCTGCGACTCCGGACCGAGCGCAGTCCAATACAGGCAAGACCGGAACGCAAACGGGAAACTGTTGTCATGACGTTGATTTCCTTCACGACCAGAGGCTAAAATGATGGTACGGCTACTTTCATAATAGCATATTTGGCATTGAGGCAGGAGTCGGGCAAACAATGGCGAATGTGCAGACAGCATACTCCGGCATGTTACTCTATACGGTTCGTTGTAAACAATTGTAGACAACGTGAAAACAAGATGAAAACAAGGTAAAAACAACAGGAGATGCCCATGTTCGACCGCAAGCGCGCTGCGATAATTTGTTTGTTGCTGCTGCTTGGTGGCTGCAGCCACTCCCCAGGTGACTTTGCGACACTGCCGAAGAATACGGTTGTAGGCTACCAGATGGAAGACTTCAACGATTACGTTAATGACGTTAATCGCAATACGCGCGCTCCAAGATGGGCCGGAGAACAGCAGGCAGATGCTGAGATTGTCGTTCTAAAGAAGACCAACAAGATTATTACCCTGTCATCAGATACGAAAGTCGAGCGGCTGGGTACGGATGATTCATTTACCTATGTACGCATTTTAGAGGGAGCGCACCGAAACCAAGAGGTCTGGACAGGCGCGCAAATAGACTTCAAACCACAGCATTAACTTATGTGGACACCATTGCAAAATCCAACCAACGCGCAAAGAGGAACTGCCGCCCGGTTTGGGGCGCGGACAGTTCAAGAAAGGCAGATTATGGCCTTATTCACAGGCAGAAACAAGATCGCAAAATGGATACGCAGCGGCGTTCTTGCCGGCATGTTGGCGGGCGCGGCCCTGCCCGTTTTCGCGCAGGGGACAAAGGCGGACTATGAGCGCGCGGCCACGCTGGGCCAGCGCGTGATGGGCAAATTCACATCGGGCGCGATCCGGCCCCACTGGATAACTGGCAGCGGCAATGCGGAAAGCGCGGACAGTGCAAACGCGTCGGGCGCAGGCATAAACGGCGCAGACCCTGGCGCAAACGCCGGAAACCGCTTCTGGTATCGCCGCGATCTGCCCGATGGCAAGCGGGCATTTATTCTCGTTGATCCGACAAAAGCTTCCAAACAACCTGCATTCGATGCTGTCCGCATGGCCGCCGGGCTGTCGAAAGTCCTGGGCAGGAACATGGACGCGGAACGCCTGCCGATTGATGACCTTGTGTTCGATGCCGCCCGCCCCGCTGTTCGCGTGCAGGTGAGTGGACGAACCTTCGACTGCGACCTGACCACGTATACACTGCGCCCCTCCCCGGCCCCGCCCGTCACGTCCGGCCTGTCCCTGACAAACGCGCCCCGTGCCTCCCGTGCCGGCGGCGAGGAGACCGTCCTCACCTTCCAGAACCGCACACCCGGCGACGTAACGCTCTATTGGCTGAACACGGAAGGGCAACGCGTCGCGTATGGCGGCGTCCGGGCGGGCGCGTCACGGGAAATGCACACGTTTGCGGGCCATGTATGGATCGCGCAAAACGCCGCCGGTCAGCCGCTCGGCGCGTGGGTCGCCCAGGCCACGCCCGAAACCGCCGGGATTGACGGCAGCGACTTTGCCCGCCCGCAGACACAAATGCGCCCGCGACGCCGCGCGTCCTCTGCCGCCGACATGTCGCCCGATGGCAGATGGCGCGTGTTTGTTCGCGACAACAACGTCGTGCTGCAAGACGCGCAAAGCAAATCCGAAACGCCCGTCACTAAGGACGGCACACCCGGCGATGTCTACGAGGGCCAGCCGACCTGGTCGCCCGACAGCGCGCATTTTGTCCTGCTGCGCGCGGTTCCCGCGCAGGAACACAAGGTCTATCTGGTCGAGTCGTCCCCGAAAAATCAGGAACAGCCTAAAATACACATCAACGCTTATCTGAAACCGGGCGACCGTATCGCGCACCCGCGCCCGCATCTATTTACCCTCGCCGCGCCGCTTACAACACAAAATGCAGCGCAAAGCGGTGCGCGAACCATAGCGCAAAACAATGCCGTCATTCCTGCTGCGCCGACTGTGACCGACGTTCCCATCAAGGACGACCTGTTCCCCACGCCGTGGGCGCTTGAAGACATCCATTGGGAGCCGGACAGCCGCCGCTTCACCTTCCTGTACAATCAGCGCGGCCACCAGACCATGCGCCTGATCGCCATAGACGCGCGTTCCGGCTTGGCGCAGCCCGTGATTGACGAGCAGGCGAAAACGTTCATAGACTATACCAACAAAGTATTCCTGCACCGATTGGACAATACCCATGAGGCCGTATGGATGTCGGAGCGCGACGGCTGGAACCATCTGTACTTATACGATACTGTTACGGGACAGGTGAAAAATCAGATTACCAAAGGAAACTGGGTCGTGCGCGGCGTGGATCGCGTGGACGACGCGAAGCGGCAGATATGGTTTCACGCGGGCGGCATCTATCCCGCACAAGACCCCTACTACATCCAGTATGCCCGCGTCAATTTCGACGGGAGCGGCCTGACCTTGCTCACGGCCGGCGACGGCACGCATACCCTCGCCTACTCGCCCGACGGCGCGTATTATGTGGACACCTACTCCCGCGTAGATCTGCCGCCCGTGTCCGAACTGCGCCGCGCCGATACCGGAGCCAAAGTCCTCGATCTCGAAAAAGGGGATGCGTCCGCCCTGCTCGCCACAGGCTGGACGTACCCGCAGCGATTTACGGCCAAAGGCCGCGACAACGCGACCGACATTTACGGCGTGATCGTCCGGCCTGCCAATTTTGATCCGGCGCGTAAATATCCCGTCTTGGAAAACATCTACGCGGGGCCGCAGGGCGCGTTTGTTCCCAAAGCGTTTTCACCCGCGAACGGGATGCAGGCGATGGCCGACCTGGGATTCGTCGTGGTACAGATGGACGGCATGGGGACAAACTGGCGCAGCAAGGCGTTCCACGATGTGTGCTGGCACAATCTGGGCGATGCAGGCTTTCCCGACCGCATCGCCTGGATAAAGACCGCCGCAAGTACGCGCCCGTATATGGATTTGACCAGGGTAGGCATCTACGGCACCTCGGCGGGCGGGCAGAACGCGCTCGGCGGCTTACTATTGCACGGCGATTTCTACAAGGCCGGCGTGGCCGACTGCGGCTGCCACGACAACCGCATGGACAAAATCTGGTGGAACGAACAGTGGATGGGATGGCCCATCGGCCCCTGGTATGCGGACAGCAGCAACGTCACGCTCGCCCCGCGCCTGACCGGCAAACTTCTCCTGATGGTCGGCGAGATGGACACGAACGTAGACCCGGCCAGTACGATGCAGGTCGTGGACGCGCTCATCAAGGCGGACAAAGACTTTGAACTGCTCGTGATGCCGGGGCAGGGGCATGGCGTCGTCGGCTCGCCCTACGGCAAACGCCGGCTGGAAGATTTCTTCGTCCGCACTCTGCTCGGCGTCACGCCCCGCGCTCAGTAGCCGCGCGTCCGGCCAAAGAACAAAGAGGCGTCATTATCGCCGCGTTTCACGCGCAAAGACGCTCTGAATCGGAGTGAAGCGTTCGCGAAACGACGGTTTCTGATGCCGCCATCATCTACGATTCAGGCCCGAAACGCCGGATAAACGGGGAGCGGGATTGTTTCGGGCCATAGCCTCTGAAGTCGGTTCAGAAGCGTTTCATACACCTCGCAAAGCGCCGGCATCTGAGCGGCGCTTCCTGCGGTGTCGAGGAACATGAGGATACGCGACAGGATGCGGTCTCTCGTTCCCGCGATCCCCCACGGCTCCTCCTGTTTCAGCGCCCCTTCCAGATCCCAGCGCAAAATACTGAACGCCGAGTGGGAGGCAACAACGGCTGCCTCCTCCCCAAAGCGCGTCTCGTCCAATATCTCCGGGCAGGCAGCGGCAAGTTCCAAGCGATAGACTGCCTCCATCTGGTGGAGAACTTCGGCAGGAAGCGCGCCGGCGCACCAGCAGGTCGGAAATGGCAGCCGGGCATACAGTCCATCCTTCAGAGCATGACCGAACCCGGAGAACTCGAAATCAATCAGGCGCAGGTCAGGAGCCTGGTAAAAGACATTGTCCGGGCAGGGGTCGCCATGAAGGAACGTTGTGAAAGAGCCAGGCTGCGCCAAATAGGTCAATGCCGCAGCGAATTCCTGTCTGGCGGTTTCCCCTGCCTCAACGTTCAGACGCGCGCAGACTTCAGCGAACTCGACAGCCTGTTTTTCCGTTTCTTCGGCCTGGCTATCCGCAGACCTCGCCTCGATTGCTGCCCAGGCGGGACTAATGTGACGCTGAATTTCTCGATAGCGTTCTTCCAATCCGAACGAGCCAGCGTGCATTTGTCCCAGACGGCTGGCGTAGGCCAACATGGCGCGGGTCGCACCGGCGGCATCTCCCTTGAGGAGCGGCGCGACGAGACTGGTATGCTCGCCCATGTCTTCCAGGAGGATAAAGCCGCGTTCGACATCTCCACCATAAAACATGGGGCCATGTCCTTGTGTTCGTGAATCATTGCTGAGGAATTGCGCGCCCGCCCAATCGTTGAAAAAGCGGTTCGTGTCCCAGGAACCAGGGGTGGAAGAGGAGTAACCGTCCGGTTTTACCTGCTTGACAACAAGCGTTGCAGGAACGTTTTCCTCTGAGGCATGAAGGTGGCAGCGCCAGATGCGGTTGCGACGCGCAGGGGAGGTCAGCAGAGTGGTCTTTTCCAGCGCGACAGCAGTCTGGTAGTGGTCGCTCAACAGGCATTCTGCGGCTTCCTGCAAAGGAGCGAAAGAAATCTCCGGCTGGTCGTCTGCTTCCATGTACCTCTCCTTTTGCGTATCTATCGCAGTGGCGTCCGCTTTGAAGCTACATTGACCCTGCGCTACGAAAATCGGCTTGTGGTACGCTCTGCAAGGCTATCAAGTATACCGAAAGCCAAACTTCGTAGCTTCGGTGTCTCGAAAAACTACGAACTTACTCCAATGACCTGCTTAGATAGCGTAAGGCGGTCAGGCTCGGAAGAAAGCCATAGGCCGCTCCCCGCGTCTCGATGAAACGCGAAAAGCCTTGCAGGTGGATGGGCTTCTGACCCTGCACGGGAATGTGGAACTGCCCCTCGCCGTCCCCGATGTTTCCCAAGAGCGGGTCTTTAGGCAGGGTCGCGCCCGCGAAGATTTCCCCGTTGATCCACTGCGTCATCAGAAACTCGAACTGGTCGCGCAGGCTGACGCAGAGTACCAGCAGCAGCAATCCGCGCTCCCTACCGGCCTCCTCTGCGGCGTCTGGTTTCGCCGGATCATAGGCCGGGCCATAGGGAATGCCCCGGCGGATGATGCGATGGGGATTCCCGCTGTCCGTCACCAGCGCCTTGCCGTTCACCACTTGGGTCGTATGAACGGTTCCTGCCACATCGTCGCTGCGCGGGTTCGCCCGACGGATGTGTGAGCCGAGCGGGCAGTGAAATCCCTGCCAGTCTTCGACCGCATCGGGAAACTGCAGGGTCGGGCGGTAGTCGAAAGCATTAAGTTGTTTGCGTGTCAGCGCGGGTTCCGGCTGGCTTGATTGCGGACTCAGCGCCAGCGGTACGCCGCTGCGCCAGCGTCCGCACATTTTCGCCGCCACAAGTTCTTTGTCCAGGTTTGCGGCGGCAGCGGCCTGCTCCAGATAGGTTTCAAAGCCCGCAGCGTCCTGGCGAAGAATCCGATAAGCGCAAAATGTCCCGTTCAGGCCGAGCGCGTCGGGCTGCGGCAGGGGATAGGTGATGTAGGATCCCGCATAGCCGAGCAGGAAATCCCCGGCAGGCGAGGCGCCGTGCGGATTGGCGCTTTTAGGAGGTTGGGAACCCTCGATGTGGGGCTGCGAAAGGCCGTCAGTGTAACCGAAATGGACGCGGCCCGCCGGCAGCGTCTCGCCGTCCTGACAGGAGTATTCCGTGATTGCATCCTGCGAGGTAAACAGGTGTCGAAGCCGGGTGGAAAGATCTTCTAAAGTCAGCCTGTCAATGGCGTACAAAGACAGGAGGATGTGGATCTGCGGCGGGGCGTCCGCTCCGGTCCTCAGTCCGGGCAGCCAGTTTGGCGGGGCGCTGCGGCCCACATCCCCCAGAGCGTCCGCGCTGTCCGCCGCGCCGCCGCGAAACTCCTCCGGGAACGATTGCAGCGTCGCGTTGGGCAGCCCAAGCGCCTGCAGCCCTGCAAAAGTGAACGCGATGTTGAGGCAGTAGCGAGGCTTCACGTCCCAGGAAGCCGCCGAGGTGATGCGAAGAGAGTCGGTGTCGCCCTCACCTGCCAGCGCGCCCAGAACCCGCCTGGCGGCGTCAGGCGTCCGAATGCCCAGCACGAAGTGGCGCACGTTCGGCAGACGATAGCCGCGCAGGATATTGCCTTGAATGTCCTCCAGAGGAAGCGAGTTCGGAAGCGAGTTCATAAGCGGGTTCCTTACTCCGATAAGCGTAGTTATTTGATGAGCGTGTTTGGTCGCTTATGAGTCGTTATCGGCAAGCTGTTCCAGGTTGCGGATCGCCAGCACCGTGAGCGTAGGGTACGAGGCGATGAAGTTTCCGAAGACGGGAATGTTGTGGTCGCTGACCCACTGCACAAAGGCCGGCACGTTGCTTTCCACGGGAAGCGGCGGCGGATCGGCGGCATGTATGAGCAGGCCGTCGAAAAGCGTGCCCATTTGCTTGACAAAGGCCAGAATATACGTCATAAAGTCGCCATCGTATTCCGTGGTGAGAATAGCGGTCATGCCGTCGTCCAGGAAAAACCAGTGGGCGAAATGGACGGTTCCGACGGCCATCATTCCCGACTGCAAAAGGCCCATGCCACCCAGCAGCTGCGCCTGAAGCTGCTGGCTGTCCGCCTGAGATTTAAGCGGCACGACCAGATGAAGCGCGCTCTGCACCGGCACGGGTGTCGGCGCGATCTGCAGCGGGGGTGACGTGGGATTCGCGGCTATGGGCGCGGGTTGTGTCGCAGCAGGCGGCGCAGACACGGGGACATCAGACATCAGTTCGCTCCTTTAAGCATCGGCAGTACAGGTGACTATAGCGCTTCGTTCGCGCAAAAGAGGTTTTTTGCGACGCAACGCCTAATTTATCATTCGGCAGTTATTCAGACGGTAAGCAATCCCGAACAGACTGACAAAGGCGTCACACCGGCACAATACACAATCAATTATACCTGCATCTGAGGCGCTAATGAATCTACCTGTTGTAAATGCAAGTTTTCTTTTTACGGACATCGAGAGCAGCACGCGTCTCTGGGAAGAGCAGCCGGAGTGGATGCGGGCCGCGCTGGCACGGCATGACGCGCTCATCGAGAGGTGCGTTCAGAAGCACCAGGGACAGGTCTTCAAGACCATCGGGGACGCTTTCTGCGCTGTTTTTCCTACGTCTATGGCAGCCCTGAACGCGAGCATCGAGGCGCAGACAGCCCTCTTTCAAGCAGGTCTCGCGGAGGAGCGGCAGAATGGCTATCCCCACCTGCGGGTTCGCATGGCTATCCATACCGGCGAGGCGGAAGAGCGCAATGGCGACTATTTCGGCCCCTGCCTGAACCGTGTAGCCCGCCTGCTTGCCGCAGGACACGGCGGACAAATTTTGATTTCGGATGCCGCCAACCAGATTGTTTGTCTGGAACTTCCCCCGACAGCCGCGCTGCGCGACCTGGGCGAACATCACCTGCGCGACCTGCGCGACCCCGAACGTATCTGGCAGCTTTGCATTGTGGATCTTCCCAGCGACTTTCCCTCCCTCAAAACAGACAACCGGCAGCGCCACAACCTGCCCCAGCAGCTTACCTCTTTTGTCGGGCGGGAACAGGCGGTGGCGGAAGTGAAAATCCTTCTAACTGAGACCCGTTTGCTCACGCTGACCGGGTCGGGCGGATGCGGCAAAACACGCATGGCGCTGAAAGTAGGCGCCGACCTTGTGGAAAACGCCGATGCTCATGTGTGGCTCGTAGAACTGGCCTCCCTGTCCGATCCCTCGCTCGTCGTGCAGACTGTCGCCACGACGCTGGGTGTCCGCGAAGAGCCGGGACGCGCGCTGCTGCAGTGTCTTATGGACCATCTTGTTCCCAGAAATCTGCTGCTCATTCTGGACAACTGCGAACATCTGGTGGATGCGTGCGCTCAGTTGGCGGCCCCTCTTTTGCAGTCCTGCCCCTACGTGCGCGTACTGGCGACAAGCCAGGAGGCGCTGGCGATTCCGGGCGAAAGGTTGTGGCATCTCCCCTCCCTGTCCGTTCCCGATATAGACAATCGCCTGCCCTCTGCATCGGCTGCGCTGCCGCAGGACGATGCGGTCGCGCTGCTCACGAAATACGAGGCGACACAGTTATTTATGGAACGGGCGCGCGCCTATCTGCCGGACCTGACCGCCACCGCGCAGAATGCGACTGCCGTGATTCAGATATGTCATCAGCTGGACGGGATTCCCCTGGCTATCGAACTGGCCGCCGCCCGCGTCCGCGTGATGTCCATAGAACAGATTTCCGGGCGGCTCACGGATCGCTTTCGGCTGCTGACGGGAGGCGTTCGCATGGCGCTTCCCCGGCATCAGACCCTGAAGGCTCTTATTGACTGGAGTTACAGTCTGCTCTCGGATTCCGAGCGTATTTTGCTGCGCCGGCTTGCTGTTTTTCAGGGGGGCTGCACTCTGGAAGCAGTGGAAGCGGTGTGCGCCGCAACGCTGCTGGAAACGTGGGAGGCGCTGGATCTGCTGTCCCGCCTCGTTGACAAATCCCTGGTCGTCTATGAAGAGCGTCACGACGGGGCCAGGTATCGGCTGCTGGAGACCGTGCGGGCCTACTGCGGCGAAAAACTTCAGGAAGCCGGGGAACTGCAAGCCGTCCGCACACAACATCGCCTGTTCTTTGCGGATTTCGCCGCAAAGTGTGACAGCGATCTGCTCAAACGCGGGCAGCGCGTATTGCTGAACTCGCTGGATACCGAACACGACAACATGCGCGCCGCCCTGGAGTGGTGCGCCGAAGAGAAGGAGCCTTTGATCTTCCTGCGCCTTACTGCCTCCCTCTGGCGGTTCTGGTTCTTTCGCAGTCACCTCCGAGAAGGAAGCGAGCGGCTGGCGAAAGCGCTGCAGTACGCTGCTGAAGCAGGATTACAGGCGGAAACGGGATACGCGCTGGAAGGGGCGGGAGTGCTGGCTTATTTTCAGGGGGATGTCATGCGCGCTTATGCCTGCTGTTCCGAGGGCGCGGCGCGCGCGCGCGAAAGCGGCGACCTGTGGACGCTGGCAGCCGCGCTGAATATGGTGGGCATCGTGGCCTACCATTCGGGTGCGATACAGCAGGCCACGGAGCAATTCGAGGAGGCTCTGGAGATTTCCCGTCGCATGGGAGACGCCTGGGCAATGGCCCTGTCTTTGAGCGATGTGGGCTTCATACGGATGGAACAGGGCGACTTTGCGGCCGCGCAGGTCTGCTGCGAAGAAGCGGTTTTGCTGGCGCGAAGCGTCGAAGAAAAATGGGGTATCTGCAACGCGCTGTTCTTTCTGGGCAGCGTTGCGCGCGCTCAGGGCGAATATGCCTGGGCGCGTCGGTCGCTTTACGAGGCGCTGATCGGCTCGCAGGAACTGGGTCAGGTGGTAGTATCCGCGTGGTGTCTGGAAGGCATCGGATGGGCCTGGGGTCTGGAAGGATTCGCGGATCGGGCGGCCAGGCTGCTGGGAGCCGCCGAGGCGCTGCGCGAGGTTTTGAGCGCGCCGCCCTCGCCCTCGACCCTCGCCAATTACGCGCAGAACCGGATAAAGCTGCAGGCGATGCTGGGTCAGGCCGCTTTTGAAGCAGCCTGGCAGGAGGGCAGGCTGCTCGGACGCGCGGACGCGTTCGCTTACGCGCTTGAGGAGCCGGCTGCCTGACCTCGAATTTTCCCAGGTCAGGGACAGGCGGCGGACAATCCCTTCAAGCACCAGTTGCCGGCGGCGTCTTTGGCAGCCAGGCCGTAATACTGCCAGGGAGTGGGGTTGGAAGGCGGGGCATACGGCCCCTGGCCGGTGATCACGTAGCCCCCGACCGTCTGGTCGTCCAGCGTCACCCCGCTTTTTTGTTTTTGGGCGTTGTTGATGTCCGGCTGGGTGTGAACGGCTTTCGCGTGGGAGTCCGCAAAAACCACGTTGAAGGTGTCTATATGGCGCGTCTGCACGATGGCCGCGAGCAGCGGATAGTCGCCGCCTTTGATCGAGGCGGCGTCTCCAAACTCGACGGTGTCTGCCGTATACTCCACCTGCGACAGGGCGACGACGGGAACCGAGGGAAAAGGCGGCGGATTACCGGGGCCGTATGTCAGCAGGCCATAGTTGGGGTCATAGCTGGATTTGATCAGCGTGGGCGTGGCGGCGCAAAGCGGCGGCAGGCCGAGACCGGCGAGCGCTTTGGGTACATCCAGAGGATGCGGGTCGCTCGGACACCTATCCATATCCGCGCTCTTCTGATACGGGACAACCAGGTTATAGGACAGCATGGTACAGGGGCCGGTGGCTCCTGCGGTGAAGTAGAGCGCCATGGGGAACGTCTCGTCATAATCCTGAATGTAAAGAGAGTTCGCGATGCCTTGCTGTTTGCAGTTGCTGAGGCAGGAGATCGCGCGCGCTTTTTCGCGGGCGCGCGCAAACACCGGAAACAAAATCGCCGCCAGGATCGCGATAATCGCGATGACGACGAGCAGCTCGATCAAAGTAAATCCGCTGAAGTAACGTTTCATGCAGCCTCTATTCATGTCATCATTCTTCTGAGTTGTTCTTTTGTGATGTTGTCCCTTAGCTTCGTGTGCCGATTACTATTATACTTGTTGGTGCGTGTTATTAATGTTGTTCAAGTCACACCTGTCTGTATATTATTCCTCAGTCTCGCCGCCGCCTGAACGCGCTCTGTCCGGCTCACAAAGATGTTACGCAAAGACGGTTACGCGAAGATGGTTACGCGAAGGGCGCGAGAAAAGCGGCGGCGCGTTCGCCGAGTTGAGGAAGTTGGTAGCCACCCTCCTGCACGAGCAGCGTGGGCAGGCGCAGGGAATGTATTTGCTGCGCGATAACGGCAAGCGCCCCGTTGTCCAGATCGAAGCTGCCGTAGGGATCGCCTGCCGCAATATCCAGGCCCACCGATACGACCAGAAAGCGGGGCGCAAAGCGGCTTATTGTGTCCAGCGCCGCTTCGAGCGCGCGCGTATAAACGTCTTGCGAAACGCGCGGCGGCAGGGGCCAGTTGCGGTTGAAGCCGTGTCCCGCCCCTTCGCCCCGTTCGTTGTCCATGCCGGAATAAAAGGGATACGCGCTGTCGGGATGACCGTGCAGCGAGCAGAATAACACGGTCGGGTCGGCGTAGAACACGGCCTGCGTTCCATTGCCATGATGAAAGTCAATGTCGAGGATGGCGACGCGAACGGCGGTGTGCGGCGGCGGTAAAGAATGGGATTGCGGCCTATCCGGCAAGACATCCGGCGATGAAACAGGCGGGACGAATGCTCGCTGGCTCTGGCTTTGCAGAAAGCGCGCGGCAATGGCGGCATTATTCAAGTAGCAGAAGCCGCCGTACATATCGGCATACGCATGATGTCCCGGCGGGCGACACAGCGCGTATATCGTCGCTGTCGTGTCGCGCATCAGCCGCGCCGCGCCGCTCAGGGCTGTCTGCGCGCTCTGGTATGCCGCCTGCCAGGTATGTTCCATGATGGGCGTGTCGGCGTCCGAAGCGTAATACCCCGCCACGCCCAGGTCGGTGGGCGGCCGGTGCAGGGCGTGACGTGACGGGAACGCCTCGATGGTCAGCGGAATGGGCCGTCCAAAATACGCGCTGTTGCGCGCATACGCCTGCTGCAAGAACGTCAGATACTCCGGCGTGTGAACCGCATGAATGGGTGTATACCCATAATCGTCAGGCGGCGCGAGTACGCCCAGGCGGGCAGATGTAAGCGCCTGCGCGATGATTTCCGCCCGCGCCGGAACTTCCAGCGTGTCGCCGCCACGACCTTCCAGGGTTTCCGGCGCGTGTATCGCATGGCGCGGATCATAAACAATGTGCAGCACCTGTCAAAGCCTTTCCGACGGTTTTGCAAATCAGATATTGGCGGCACGGCAAACAGCGGCAGGCGTGTCGCAAAAGACACGCCTGCCGCTGACCTGGCATTCGACAAACAACAAGCGACGAACAACAAAATTTAGTATCCGCCGTAAGCCTGACCCCGGCGCGCGTTGTTGTAGCCCCGATAGCCGCTAAACTCCTGCGCCTCGTCTTCGGGAACCTGAATGCCGCCTGCGGGGGGCGTTACATAATGCGCCTGATGGGTCCTGGGGTCGCGGTAGTAGATGCGCCCGTTCTTTTCCGAACGGAAATACTGCACCGTGGCTGTCTGGTTGCTGGCGTCCTTGTGCCGCTTGTACATGTAGAACAGCGCCGCCGCCCCCGCTAGAATTACCAGCTTCTTTTTGGTGGACATACCCGGTTTGGGCGGGTCCTGCCGCGCAAAGGCGGCGGGGGCAAGGCATACCGGAGCCAGCAGCGTCAGGGCGATAATGAACGCGTACAAGCGCGTGGACGATTTGTAGGACGGGCATGTTCGGGACTGCATCTGCGACAGCATGAGAGTTTTCCTTTGATTGTTGTTTGGGCGTAAAATCAGGATACGAGTGACCGCGTAGAATGGGAAGCGGCCTGGAACAGCACGAAACCGTGTATTTGCCCGGTGTGCAGGTGTCGTACTGCTCGATTGATTTTTATGTCGGACGCCAACAGCCCGTATATGTTCCCGATATGTATGCCCGTTATAGAATGTCGTTCCTGTCTGTGCGCCGCGCATGTCGGTTTAATGTTGTCTCCAAATGGTTTCCAAATGGTTTCTAATGTTTTCCAGAGGCTCTTTCTAAACGTCGGCAATAGGGCAGCGGCTTGACAATTTTTGCTCTGTGCAGTATGCTTGTCGCATCTTGGAAGGGACTGCCGATGCCTGCTGCCAACACGACCGGGGAACTTGAACGCGTAAAACTCGAACAGGTGAAACTCGAACAGGTGAAACTTGACCTGGAACGCGAGCGGCTGGAATTACAGCGCGTCCGCGTCGCGCAAACTCGCGCCCGCCTGGGGCGCGCCGGACGCGGGCGGCATACCGGCGGACTGTTCAGCGACCATCTGGGCAGCATGATTACCGCCATCGTGTCCCTTGCCGCCATTTTTGTTACCCTGGCGCAGGTGTGGGTCGCTACCGACTCGAAAAACAAAGAGGTCAGCCTGCTCAAAATGCAGCAGGCGCAGGAGTGGCGCTTCAAGGCTCTGGAATTCGTGACTAAAAACGCCGACAGCTTCTTTGGACGGGACGCGCTGCGCCGCCAGCAGATGGCGAACGCGCTGGCCTCCGCCTTTCCCGCCGAAGTGGCCGGCCCCCTTCTCAGCAACCTGAAACAGACCGCAACGTCGCAGGAAGCCCGCAAGACATTCGCCGACACCGAGGACCGAATGCACGGCATGGAGAAGGGCCATCCCTGACAACGGCCAGGTTGTGACTGCCACCTTAGAAAGCAAAGTCGAAAGCAAAGTCGAAAACAAAATAGACAACCAGCAAGCGCGTCGAAACACGGCGGGTGTCCTGCTGCTCATCGGCGGCGTGTGCGCGGTGGGGTCGGCGGGCCTGCTGGCGCGTATCGGACTGGACAGCGGCCTGAGCGCGCTTGCCCTTGCCGCCTGGCGGCTCACGCTGGCTTCCGCCCTGCTCGGTTTGGCGCAGAGTTGGCGCGGCAGGCGCGCGAAGCAGCCCACGCTAAGGCCCGCGCAAAAGGCCGCGCTGCTCATTGCCGGCGCGTGTCTCGCGCTGCACTTCGTAACATGGTTCGCCTCGCTCAACCTGCTTTCCGTCGCGCGGTCTACCCTGCTCGTGGTCACGTCGCCGCTGTGGGCCGGGCTGCTCGGCCTGTTTGTGCCGTCCCTGCGCCCCAATCGCGCCTTTTGGCCCGGTCTGGCTGTTGCGGGCGTAGGTCTGCTATTTGTGACGACAGGCGGCGCGGTTCGCGCAGGCCAGGCGCTTGCTGCCCCCTCCTTGTGGCAGGGCGACATACTGGCCCTGATCGGCGCGCTGCTGATCGTGCCTTACCTGCTGCTCGTGCAGCGCGTCCAGACCGAACTCGGCACATTGCGTACCGTGACATGGACGTACAGCGCGGCAGCCGCGTGTCTGTGGCTGATCGCCCTGGCCCGTCATGCGCTGACAGTCCCGTCCAATCCCGGCGCATGGTTCGCTATTGTCAGCATGGCCCTGATCCCGCAGATGATCGGGCATACGTCCCTGAACCGCGCCCTGCGCTACTTTTCCGCCGCGCAAGTCACGAGTACATGCCTGCTGGAGCCGATTTTCGCCGCGCTGCTCGCGTGGGCCTGGCTTGGCGAACGCGTCACGATGTGGCAGGCAATCGGGGCGGCCCTGCTGCTCGGCGGCGTATTCCTGACCCTGCGCCCCGACACAAACAAACCTGTTCCGTCACCATCCCAAGAAGAACTATTATGAAACCCGACCCTCACGAAGCCCTGGAATACCACAGCCGACCGCCGCACGGCAAAATCGAGATCGTTCCCACCAAGCCCAGCCTGACGCAGCGCGACCTTGCGCTTGCCTATACGCCCGGCGTGGCCGAGCCATGCCGCGCCATCCAGAAGAACCCCGAAGACGCCTTTCTCTACACCGCCAAAGGCAATCTTGTCGCTGTCATCACGAACGGAACCGCCGTATTGGGACTTGGCAACATCGGCGCGCTCGCCGGCAAGCCCGTCATGGAAGGCAAAGCGCTTCTCTTCAAACGCTTCGCCGATCTCGACGCCATAGACATCGAACTCGCGACCGAAGACCCCGAACTGTTTATCCAGGCTGTCACGCTTATGGAACCTACTTTCGGCGGCATCAATCTCGAAGACATCAAAGCGCCCGAATGCTTCCTCATCGAAGAACGCCTGCGTAATGCCCTCTGCATCCCCGTCTTCCACGACGACCAGCACGGAACCGCGATTATTTCGGGCGCGGCCCTCCTCAATGCGCTGAGCCTGGGCGCTCGCCGCATCCAAGACGTCAAGATCGTTTTCAGCGGCGCGGGCGCGGCGGGCATCGCCACGGCCCGCTTTTACCGCACTCTGGGCGCGCGGCCCGAAAACATCATTATGACGGACATAGGCGGCGTTGTCCGCGCGGATCGCGACCCCGCTCCCCATGCCGCCTTGATGGAGTTTGCCCGCGACGTTCCTGCCCGCACCCTCGCCGAAGCCCTTGTCGGCGCGGATGTCTTTATCGGCGTTAGTGTCGCCAACATTCTCACGCCCGCCATGATCGCGCAGATGGCCCCCGATCCTATCATCTTCGCCCTCGCCAACCCCGACCCCGAAATCCCCTACGAGGATGCCCGCCTTGCCCGCCCCGATGCCCTACTTGCCACGGGCCGTTCCGACTACCCCAATCAGGTCAACAACGTCCTGGGTTTCCCCTTCCTGTTTCGCGGCGCCCTCGACGCCCGCGCCACCGAAATCAATGAACCCATGAAGATCGCCGCCAGCCACGCCCTCGCCGCCCTTGCCCGCGAGGATGTTCCCGACGGCGTCGCCAAAGCCTACGGGGTTCCCTCCCTGCGCTTCGGCCCCGAATATCTCATCCCCAAGCCCCTCGATCCGCGCGTACTGTTGCGCGTCGCCCCCGCCGTCGCCCAGGCCGCGATGGACAGCGGAGTGGCCCGCGTCGCCCTCGACATCGTCCGCTACCGGGAACAACTCGAAGCCCGCCTGGGCAAGTCCCGCGAAATGATGCGTATCGTCTTCAACAAGGCCAAATCCGACCCCAAGCGCATCCTCCTTGCCGAAGGCGAACACGAAAAGATGATCCGCGCCGCATGCGTTCTGCGCGACGAACGCCTCGCCCTGCCCCACCTCTTAGGCGATCAGGTCGAAATCTACAAACGCGCGAAACTTCTCCAGCTCGACCTCACAGGCATTGAAATCCTGGACCCCACCCGGTTTGAACAGCGCGAGAATTACATCCAACGCCTGCTTGCCCTCCGCGAGCGCAAGGGCGTCACGCGGCGTGAGGCCCAAGAATTATTGCTCAAACCCGACACCGTCGCCGCCCTTGCCGTTGAACTCGGCGACGCCGACGGCATGATAACCGGCCTGACCTCGCACTATTCCGACGCCCTGCGCGCGCCCCTGCAAATCATCCGCACCGCGCCGGGTATCCGCACCGCAGCCGGCGTGTATCTCGTCACGACCCGCCAGCGCGTCCTCTTTTTCGCCGACACGACCGTCAACATAGACCCCGACGCTCAGACGCTCGCCGAGATCGCCCTGCTGACCGCCCGGCTCGCCCAGGGTTTTGAGATCACGCCCCGCATCGCCATGCTCAGTTTCTCCAACTTCGGCAGCGTCCGGCATCCCCGCACCGACAAAGTGCGTCACGCCGTCGAGATCCTGCGCCAGCGCGAGCCGACCCTGCACGTAGACGGCGAAATGCAGGCCAACACAGCCCTCGTCGCCGACATCCTCAACGGAACGTACCCCTTCAACAAACTCGGAACCGAGGCTAACATCCTCATCTTCCCCAGCCTCGAAGCAGGCAACATCGGCTACAAGCTTGTCCAGCAGCTTGCCCAGGCCGAGGTCGTCGGCCCTATCCTCGTCGGAATGCGTAAGCCCGTCCATGTCCTCCAGCGCGGCGACGAAGTCAAAGACATCGTCAACCTCGCCGCCCTCGCCGTCCTCGAAGCCCAAAATCGCCTTCCCCACCGCGTGGAACTCTGAATATGCTACTATAAGCAGTGGCTGCACGTAAACTATAAAACTACCTGCAAGCCTGTCGAAAAGTATAGACGGGCAGGGCTTCCTCCCGCGTCTCACTAGGGCTGGGCGTCCGCCCCGCTCTCAGGCGGGGAAGGACATGTGGAGGCACCTTTTTGTCTGCCTGTTATCTTGGCCCTATTATCCCGAAATCGTTCCTGCCGCCCACTCTGACATTCTGTTGCAGCGTTCCTCAAAACGCTGCAGCAATTAGCGTTCGCGCGCCGTTCCTTCCTG
This sequence comes from Chthonomonadaceae bacterium, assembly GCA_965277875.1. Lineage (GTDB taxonomy): Bacteria > Armatimonadota > Chthonomonadetes > Chthonomonadales > Chthonomonadaceae > CAWFQB01. The sequence goes on from CBDIDV010000003.1 coordinate 67,451, forward strand.
CCGAGGCCGTGCGCGTGTGATGTGTCGGCGCAGAAAAACTGTGTCTTTGTCTTGCGCCGCGTCTTCAGGAGCGGCTGCGCGCGGCGGATACAGGAGGTTTCGGGCGAGGAGACTGTATGAGCATACCTTCCGGCGAACCCGCGCCGCTTGAACTCTGGGCCGGGGTCGAATGTACGGTCAACCGCGTGGGCGACCGCTACGGCGACCAGATGGAGCAGAACGGTCATGCCGCCCGCATCTCCGACCTGGATTTGTTTGCAGGTTTGGGCGTGAAAGCATTACGCTACCCTATCCTCTGGGAGCGTACCGCCCCGGACAGCCTGAACGCTATTGATTGGACATGGGCCGACGCGCGCCTTGCGCGGCTGTCCGAATTGAACATACGCCCCATAGTCGGATTGGCGCATCATGGCAGCGGGCCGCGCCACACCCACCTTGCCGCCCCCACCTTTGCGCTTGAACTTGCCGCGTATGCGGGCAAAGTAGCCGAACGTTTCCCCCACATAGACGCGTGGACGCCCGTAAACGAGCCGCTCACGACCGCGCGGTTCAGCGGCCTGTACGGGCATTGGTATCCTCATGGTACGACGGAACAGCTTTTTGCGCGCTGCTTGATTCATCAATGCCGCGCCGTGGTTCTCGCGATGCAGGCCGTCCGCAAAATCAACCCCGCCGCGCAGCTTGTTCAGACCGATGACCTGGGCAAAATATACAGCACCCCGCATTTGCGGTATCAGGCCGACTTTGAGAACGAGCGCCGGTGGCTGTCATGGGATCTGCTGTGCGGGCGCGTAAATTGCCATCATCGCATGTGGGGCCATCTGCTGTGGGCCGGCATTGACGAGCGCGAATTGTCCTGGTTCCTGGACAATCCGTGTCCGCCCGACGTCATCGGCATCAACCATTATCTGACCAGCGAACGGTTCATTGACGAGCGGCACGAGCGCTATCCCGCAGAATCTATCGCCAATAATGGCCGCGACCGCTACGCCGATGTAGAGGCCGTGCGTGTCCTGCGCGATGGTACGCCCGGTGTGCGCGGCATGATTCAGGAGTGCTGGGATCGGTACGGCCTGCCGCTTGCCATTACCGAGGCGCATCTGGGCTGCACTAGGGAGGAACAACTGCGCTGGCTGCGCGACGTTTGGACAAGCGCCCAGGACGCGCACTCTAAGGGCGTAGACATACGCGCCGTGACCGCGTGGGCGCTGCTCGGCTCGCACAACTGGAACAGCCTGCTCACTCGTTTCGATGACAGTTATGAACCGGGCGTGTTCGATGTGCGCGGCCGGGCGTCCGCCGGGCGTCCACTCGCCTCTCCGGGCGAGAAGGACACGCTCTCAGGCGGGGAAGAACATGCCCCCCGCCCTACTGCGCTGGCCGGCCTGATGACCGAACTGGCTGCGAACACGACGCCCACCCACCCCGTCCTGGACTCTCCCGGCTGGTGGCAGCGTTCCAAGCGCCTCATCTATCCCGTCGTTGAAGCCGGCATTGTTGAAGAAGAGGATGGGGAAAGAAGAGGCTCAGAGGCGAAGAGGCTTAGAGGCAAAGGGCGACTAGAGCATAACGAAGCTGTTTTTGATCTGGCATTGGACAACAAACAACAAGCAACAAGCAACGGACAACAAGCGACTACGCCGCGACCGCTGCTGATCGCGGGCGCGGGCGGTACGTTGGGCTATGCCTTTGCGCGTCTGTGCGACCATCGTAATCTGGCCGTAATCGCGCCTGGCCGCAATGAATTGGATATTGCCGATGCGGATGGCGTTGCCGCCGTTATCGAGCACTCAAGACCGTGGGCAGTCATCAATGCGGCGGGCTTCGCGGATGTCAACGGGGCGCAGCGAGACCCGGCCCGCTCGGATAAAGATAATAGACAGGGGGCCGTGACACTGGCGCGGGCGTGTGCAGTGCGCGGCCTGCCGTTCGTCACGCTGTCCTCGGCGCACGTCTTCGACGGCGGCAAACACGGCGCGTATGTGGAAAGCGATCCGCTCGCGCCCCTGAACGTGTATGGATGCAGTCAGGCCGCTGCCGAAGCGCAGATTCGGGCCTTGTGTCCGGACGCGCTTGTGGTGCGGGCGGGCTTGTGTTTCGGGCCGTGGGATGACGCTAATTTCCTGACGCGCGCCCTGCGTCAGTTGGCCTGTGACCAGACGGTTTTCGCCGCAGCGGATACAGCTTTTGCACCCGCATATATCCCCGATCTTGTCCACGCCTGCCTGGATCTGCTGATCGACGGCGAGCGGGGCGTCTGGCATCTGGCGCATCCTGCCCGTGTGTCCGAGGCGGAGTTATTGCGAATGGCCGCAGACGCCGCCGGTCTGAACTCTGCCCTGGTGCAGGGCGTCTCCCTGCGTTCGCTGCGCCATGCCGCGCCCCGCGCCCGCCTTTGTACGCTGTCCACCGAACGCGGACAACTGATGCCTTCCCTCCAAACCGCGCTCGAATGTTACCTCAACGACGGTGTCAGGCGGCGGCTTGCCGACATCAGCCTCTCGGAACACGAGGGGCGCAGCGGCTCGCTGCAAACGCTCGCCACGCAGCGCGGCAGACATAAACCCTCTAGATCTGCGGCCTGAAACGACCTTTGCTTGTTGTAAACGAACAATTACTTACATACGTGCTGCACACAATGTTGGCGGGCGCGAAGATGAAAGCCACTTCGCGCCCGCCTGATTTTTATCTGCAAGTGAGATAACCCACTCCTTACACCGTGCTGTGTCTGTTATGAATGTCCGAAAACGGCGTGTATTCCGCGACGTATTTTGCTACAATGAACGCATGGAACTTTACAACGTAGATCACAACAATGCAGCGCACGAACCACAAGCCGACGGCTTGGATAACAGCCTGAATGCAGGCGGCGCGGCGTTTGCTTTTGTAAGCAGCATGCACCACGCGCCCGATACCTGCTATCAGGCGATGCTGGCGCATGACGCGCGTTTTGACGGCGTGTTCTTTGTCGGCGTTCGTACCACGGGCATCTATTGCCGCCCGATCTGCACCGCCCGCATACCCCGCCGCGAGAACTGCCGCTTCTACCCTTCCGCATCGGCGGCGGAACGGGCGGGATTTCGGCCCTGCCTGCGCTGCCGTCCCGAACTCGCCCCCGGCATGGCCCGCATAGACAGCCTGTGCCGACTGGCCGCCGATGCCGCCGACCGCATCGAGGACGGCGCGCTCTCCGAAAACAGCGTCGCGCAGCTTGCTTCAGAAATGGGCATCAGCGCGCGGCATCTAAGGCGCGTGTTTACCCAATGCTTCGGCGTTACGCCGATTGAAATGGCGCAGACGCAGCGGCTTCTGCTCGCCAAGCGCCTGCTCACGGACACCGATCTTTCCGTTACCGAGGTGGCGTTTGCCAGCGGCTTTTCCAGCCTGCGCCGTTTCAACACCCTGTTCAAAACCCGCTACCGCCTGAACCCCACCGGTCTGCGCCGCGCTGTTCCCTCAACAGTCATTTTGCAAACGCTGATCTGTGAACTGGCGTACCGCCCACCCTTCGACTGGACCGCCATGCGCGATTTTTTGGTAGGCAGGGCTTCGGCAGGCGTGGAGTGCGTGGACGGGGAGCATTACGCGCGCACCGTGCAGATCGGCGCGTCACAGGGCTGGCTTGCGGTCGCGCCTGTTCCAAATAAGGCCGAGTTGCGCGTCGAGGTGTCCGCCTCGCTCGCGCCCGTCCTCATGCCCACGCTGGCCCGCGTCAAGCGCCTGTTCGATCTCAGCGCCGACCCGCAGCAGATCGCGGCTTGTCTCGGCCCGCTCGCGCAGGCAAATCCCGGCCTGCGCGTACCATGCGCCTTCGACGGCTTCGAGATGGCTGTCCGCGCCATTCTGGGGCAGCAGATCAGCGTCAAGGCGGCGAGTACACTGGCGGGACGGTTCGCCGCCGCGTTTGGTACGCCCATTGCAACGCCCTTTGCCTCGCTTACGCACCTCGCGCCCACAGCGCAGCGCGTGGCGCAGGCCGATGTGGCGCAGATCGCCGCGCTGGGCATCGTTACCGCCCGCGCCAAAACCATTCTTGCCCTCGCCCGCGCCGTCGTGGAAGGAACCATCACCCTGCACCCCGGCGTGAACGTCGAAGCAACCATCACGCGCCTCAAGGAACTTCCCGGCATCGGCGAATGGACGGCGCAGTACATCGCCATGCGCGCCCTCGCCTGGCCGGACGCCTTTCCGCACACCGACCTGGGCCTCGTCAAAGCGCTCGGTGCGGCCAATCCGCGCCAGGTTCTGGACATAGCGGAGTCGTGGCGTCCGTGGCGGGCCTACGCCACCATGCACCTGTGGAAGTCCCTCGAACAGCCAAAGTAAAGCTGCAAAATCAAAGCCGCAAATGAACGCGAATGAACGCAAATGAGGAAATACGTAGCGAGGAACGAGCCGTGATCTATTACACCTATTATGACAGTCCCATCCAGCCTATCCTACTTGTGGCTGAGGAAGGATACTTGACCGGCCTGTATATGGCGACGACTCGCTATCCTTTTGCTATTGGAGCTGACTGGCGGCGCGATGACGAGATGTCGCTTCTCATGGAGGCGAAACAGCAGCTTGCGGCGTACTTTGCGGGCGAGCGGCAAACGTTCGATCTTCCCCTTCGGCCCGCCGGTACGCCGTTTCAGCGGCAGGTGTGGGAGGAACTTGGCCGCATACCTTACGGCGTCACAGTTTCGTATGGCGAACTGGCGCGGCGTATCGGCAATCCCGCCGCTTCGCGCGCCGTCGGGCTTGCTAATGGACGCAACCCGATCTCGATTATCGTGCCATGTCACCGCGTCATTGGCGCGAACGGCAAACTGGTCGGCTATGCGGGCGGCATGGAGCGCAAACAGCGCCTGCTGGCCCACGAGGCGGAAGTTCGGGCCAGATCATTACCGTCTGCCGTACTGCTCTTATAAACATACAAAACAAAAACAGGAAGCGGCCCGCGTTGGCTGCTTCCTGTTTTCGTTATTCTCGTTGAAATTCTACTTGCCGTCCAGCGCGTCCTTGACGGCTTCTTTAACCTTGCCGAAACCTTCCTGAACGGCCCCCTCGGCCTGCTTTAGCTTGCCCTTCGCCTGATCTTCCGTGCTGCCGGTCAATCCGCCCACGCCGTCCTGAACCTTGCCCTCGGCCTGCTTCACTTTACCCTTGACCACATCTTCGTTTGTCATTGTCTTTTCCTTATTCGGTTGTCGCGCAATGCTTGGTGTAAACCCTGTACAGCGTACTGGATACGCTTCCTAATCACTCAGACGAAAGATATACGCTTGCCTGTTCCCGATCTTGAATTATTCCGATGCCTACCTATGCGTACAGATCGGAAAGCAGACTGCACTCGTGTAACGCTGCGCTTCCCGTTCTGAGCCCAACCTGATCCGGGTCGTTGTCAGTGATTCGTAAAAGTCACAATGCCTGAACTCTATTGCTTTTGATGCGGCATTTGAGCCTGTTCTATTTCTACACCGGGGATTCGTAAAAGGACGGGGTCTAGACTCTATCCAAAATGTCGCAACATCGTTAAGGAGGCAAAGGAATGAGTTTGATCTACAAGCATTGGGAAACGGGCGAGAAACTGTTGCCGGAGCAAGTGGTGTTCAAGAGAAATTACGTCTTGATTCGCGACTTGACAGCGGGCATGACTCAAGACTGCCTGATGACGCGCGAGGAGTTCGATCTGCAATACCAAGTCTCAGAACGAGAAGCGCGAGACCCTGACGACAAACCCGTAATGCAGGACTGGCTGGCTCAACAGCGTTTCCTGGACAAAATATGCCGAGGGCGTTAATAGAAACAAAGAGGGGCAAGTCCTTATGCGGACTTGCCCCTCTCTTGTTCAAGATATGCGTTGCTTCAATAATGCGGTACTTGATAACCTATTTATGTTAGCCGAACGGCAGCAGCAGTTTGGTCAGCGTGGCGCGGACTTCGTCGGGAGTCGTCATGCCGACCGCCTGCACAATGCCCTTTTTGTTGACGACGATGTTGACGGGTACGCCGCGCAGACCCAGCCGCGTCATGAACTCGCCCGCTTCGTCCAGCAATACCGGACACTTCAATTTGTGAATGGAACAGAAGTGCTTGGCCTCATCTTCGGCCTTGACATGTTCCCATACGTTGATCATTATCACTTCGAGGCCGTAGCTCTTGGCACGGCGCGCAACCTCTTCTAATAGCGGAGCCTCCGCATTGCAAGGTCCTCACCAACTGGCAAACATGTTGATGATGTACGGCTTGCCATGCCACTCGGCATTAGTGCGTATTTCGCCGGTCTCCATGTCGGGAAGCGCGAACTTGGGTACGGGCTGCCCGATCAGGGGGTGCTTGACGGATTTAGGCAGGACTGTAGGCTTGGCGGTTAGCTCGTCGCGGAACACGCTGACATCGTTGCTGCCCGCGTTGGACACGTACAATGTGTTGCTGCCCTGATCTACGGCCAGGTCGCCGGGGGCTTCCCCAACGGGTACGCGGCCCCACTCTTTGCCGCTGGCCTGATCTATCACGCTCACGCTGCCGGCCCCGCGATTTGACGCATAGACGTGCGCTCCAGTCTTGCCTGTCGCCATGCCTACGGGCGCGCGCTCGACGGGCAGAGTCGCGATGACCTTCTGCTTGTCCAGGTCAACCACCGATACCGTGCTGACAAGCGAATTGGCAACATACGCGCGGCCACGCGCCGCATCCACGGCGATTTTGCAGGGCGCATAGTCCACCTTGATTTCGCCCACGATCTGGTTGGTCGTACCGTCAATGATGCTGATGGACGCGTCGCCGAAGTTGACGCAGTACACCTTATCTCGGACAGGATCGGAACCCAGGCTGCCCGCCGCGAGTTTGGCGGGGACGACTGCCAAAACTTCCAGGGTGTCGGCGTGGATGATGCTTACGGTGTTTGCGCCCGTATTGCCGACATATACCTTGCGGCGTTCCGGGTAGACGCCGATGCCTGCCGGGTACGCTTCCACGTTCACAAGGCCCACGACTTCGAGAGTTTTGGCGTCTACGACAGTGACTGTGTTGGCGCGTGCATCGGTCGTAAACACGCGCTGCGCGACAGGGTCGTAGACCATGCCGATGGGTTCTTTGCCCACAGGCACTTCCGCGATGGGAAGCAGCGTATCCATATCGAACACGGACACGCTGTTGCTGCGCGAGCAGGAAACAAACCCGCGTCTGAGATCGGGCGCGAGCGCAATTCCTTCCGGCCCTAGGCCGACAGGAACCGCGCCGAGCGCCGGAAACGCATCATTGGCGTCTAGGGGTGGCAAATCATACTCCTTATCAATCTTTTGACCCGCTTTGTACTGTTTAATAGCGGGCAGACTTGTTCTTTGTCATGCGGGCCTTGATAGCATCCGTGGCCGTGATATATTCCTGTTCGCGCTGCGCGTCGAGTTCGGGCTTGGCGGTCGCTTCTGCGGCTTTGCGCTCGGCTTTCTTCTTCTGGAACGCGGCGATGCGGTCCTTCTCTTCCTGCTCTGCGGCGGAGCCGGGAACGCAGCGGGATGAGTACGCGAGCTTGCTGGCGTTATCTGATTCATTGGACATGGAAATACATGCCTTTCCGGCAGGAACGATGTCGCTGCCATCTACTTCGCAAGGCGATATGGTGCGTCCAGACAAACCGATCCCTTGCGCGAACAACAAATGTGAGGATAGTATACCGCAAAATACCTGACCATAGAACTGCGGGCCTGCCGATGGTTTACATTCCTCTACCCATCACGAGGTAGCCGAACCAAACACAAATGAAAAATCCCGGTGAGATTGAGACCTCACCGGGATATGTTAGAACCTTGCGCCTACGCATAGGCGATATGTTTTGTGTGACAATCACGCGAACGGTTTTGTGAGGACTCTGTGCTGCCGCGCATTATGCGACATGGCTTCCCGATGCAAAGAACCGACCTGGACACTGCGAGGATCATGCGGCAGTCTTGTCAGCGAGCATCTCTGCCCGACAACAACACCGTACTCCGTCATCTCCTGTGTGCAGTCCATCCTTAGAAAGGAGGTGATCCAGCCGCACCTTCCGATACGGCTACCTTGTTACGACTTCGTCCCTCTCGCTCCCCACACCTTCGGCGGCTGGCTCCCTTGCAGGTTACCCCACCGACTTCGGGTGCAGACAACTCAAGTGACGTGACGGGCGGTGTGTACAAGGCCCGGGAACGTATTCACCGCAGTTTAGCTGACCTGCGGTTACTAGCGATTCCGGCTTCACGCAGGCGAGTTGCAGCCTGCGATCCGAACTGAGAACGGATTTTTGAGATTGCCTCCACCTCGCGGCTTCGGATCCCTTTGTTTACCGTCCATTGTAGCATGTTTGTAGCCCAGGATGTAAGGGCCATGCTGACTTGACGTCATCCTCACCTTCCTCCGAGTTACCCCGGCAGTTTCCTAAGAGTTCCCGGCTTCACCCGCTGGCAACATAGGATGAGGGTTGCGCTCGTTGCGGGACTTAACCCAACATCTCACGACACGAGCTGACGACAGCCATGCAACACCTGTGTAGAGGCCGCATTGCTGCGGACGACACTTTCATGCCGGTGCCTCCCATGTCAAACCCTGGTAAGGTTCTACGGTTAGTGACGTATTAAACAACATGCTCCACCGCTTGTGCGGGCCCCCGTCAATTCCTTTGAGTTTCAACCTTGCGGCCGTACTCCCCAGGCGGGATACTTACTGCGTTAGCGGCGGCACGGCAGGGGTCGATACCCACCACACCTAGTATCCATCGTTTAGGGCTGGGACTACCGGGGTATCTAATCCCGTTCGCTCCCCCAGCTTTCGCGCCTCAGCGTCAAGTGTGCTCCAACAGACCGCCTTCGCCACTGGTGTTCCTACCAATATCTACGCATTTCACCGCTACACTGGTAATTCCATCTGTCCCTAGCACCTTCAAGACTGGCAGTATCCACCGACCCTCTGGCGTTAAGCGCCAGGCTTTCACAGCGGACTTGCCAACCCGCCTACGCGCCCTTTACGCCCAGTAACTTCGGACAACGCTCGCCCCCTCCGTATTACCGCGGCTGCTGGCACGGAGTTAGCCGGGGCTTATTCAACGTGTACCGTCATTTGTTTCTTCCACGTTAAAAGAGGTTTACAACCCGAAGGCCTTCCTCCCTCACGCGGCGTCGCTGTGTCAGGGTTGCCCCCATTGCACAAGATTCCTAATTGCTGCCCCCCGTAGGAGTCTGGGCCGTATCTAAGTCCCAGTCCGGCTGACCATCCTCTCAGACCAGCTACCCGTCGGAGCCTTGGTAGGCCGTTACCCCACCAACTAGCTGATAGGCCGCAAGCCCCTCCCGAAGCCGCCACATCACTCCACATCCCACAAAAACTAGGGTGTCGGAAGTACATCACAACAACACAGCCGCACAAGACACGGCAACCACGCCATTGATGGCATAGCTTACAGCACCGTACACAGTTACATTGCCGCTTTACACTTCCGATACCCCACGCCCCTGCAAAACATGGGTAAATGCGCGCTTTACTCGCCGTGCCAGGTGACACAACGGACACATCCGGTATTAGCACCCCTTTCGAGGTGTTGTCCCGGTCTTCGGGGCAGGTTGCTTACGTGTTACGCGACCGTTCGCCGCTAGAAGATTGCTCTTCCCGCTCGACTTGCATTTCTTAGGCACGCCGCAAGCGTTCGTCCTGAGCCAGGATCAAACTCTCCATCAGTTAACCTGATTAGAAGCCGAAACAACCATCACTGCCGAAGCCGCGATGAATGTAACGACATATCAAACGTTTTTGTGCCGTCCGCCACACAACAAACATCAGCCTGCAAGCAAGCCAATCTTGGTGCGCGTGGACAGCGTTTTCTTTGCTCGGTTTTGCGAAGCCACTAATCTCGCAAAACAAACAACAACACAAAGTCCACACAAAACATATTACATGATTGTCAAGGTTCCAAAATAGATGCGTATCTACTATGAGATACGCAGTCATTCCAAAATTAGTTAGCAATGAAGATAAGAAAGTTCAAGGTGAGGTATCCGCGCATACCACCAAACCATAACATCAATACAGCGCTACTTTGATCTTCTTACCCTTAGCCTGCTTGTCGTCTCCGATCCTGTGCTGAGTTATCAGCCAGGGAGGGAGAACGACGCGCGAGTAAGGTGAGTTTGTTCTAAAGCCCTCGGTTGCTTAGTACGGATCGGCTCCACACATCACTGCGCGTCCACCCTCCGCCTATCTACCCGGTCGTCTGCCGGGAACCTTACCAGCTTGCCGCTGTGGAAGTTCTCATCTTGGGACGCGCTTCACGCTTAGATGCTTTCAGCGTTTATCGCTTCTGGACGTAGCTACCCGGCATCTGCGCCTGGCGGCACAACCGGTACACCAGCGGTCCATCCAACCCGGTCCTCTCGTACTAGGGTCAGCCTCCCGCAAAACTTCTGCGCCCGCCGCGGATAGGGACCGAACTGTCTCACGACGTTCTGAACCCAGCTCGCGTACCGCTTTAATGGGCGAACAGCCCAACCCTTGGGACCTAATCCAGCCCCAGGATGCGACGAGCCGACATCGAGGTGCCAAACCTTGCCGTCGCTGTGAGCGCTTGGGCAAGATAAGCCTGTTATCCCCAGGGTAGCTTTTATCCGATGAGCCCTGGCACACCCACGCGTTGCCAGAGGATCACTAGGCCCTACTTTCGTACCTGCTCGACCTGTCGGTCTCACAGTCAAGCTGACTTACGCCCTTGCACGCACTGCCTGATTTCCAACCAGGCTGAGTCAACCTTGGGGCGCCTCCGTTACCTTTTGGGAGGCGACCGCCCCAGTCAAACTGCCCGCCTGCCACGGTTCCCGGTCAGGCTTACTGAACGGGTTAGCGTACCAAGTACAGCAGGGTGGTGTTCCAGGAACGCCTAAGCTCCCACCTACGCTCTACAGCCGTACTCAGCACGCAATGACAGGGTGCAGTAAAGCTCCATGGGGTCTTTCCGTCCTGCGGCGGGGAATGCGCATCTTCACGCATGCTACAATTTCACCGAGCCTATCGTTGAGACAGCGACCAAGTCGTTACACCATTCGTGCGGGTCGGAACTTACCCGACAAGGAATTTCGCTACCTTAGGACCGTTATAGTTACGGCCGCCATTCACCAGGGCTTCAGTTCGAGGCTGCCCCCACCACGCAAAGCACACGCCGGTTCCACACCAAGCTAAGGCGGCTTGCTGTCTCGCTTCCCTCAACAGGACAAGAACAACAAGGCACGTCAGCCCTGTGGCTACTGGATGCTGCTCTCCGTGGTGGGTTCACCCCTCCCGTTAACCTTCTGGCATTGGGCAGGTGTCAGCCCGTATACGTCGCCTTTCGGCTTGGCACAGACCTGTGTTTTTGGTAAACAGTCGCTCGGTCCGCTTTGCTGCGGCTGGTTCTCACCAGCGCCCCTTCTCCCGAAGTTACGGGGCCATTTTGCCTAGTTCCTTAACGATAGTTATCTCGAACGCCTGCGTATCCTCTACGCGCCCACCTGTGTCGGTTTGCGGTACGGTCGAATACAACCTCCTAACAGGATTTTCGCGACCCCGCATTCGCCAGGTTCGGATTGCCCGTGGGCGCTCCTCCTCTCCTTGCGGAGAACGTGACACCAACTGCACGACTGACCCCTGCGATGTGTCCCCTGTTACTCAACGATTGTACCCGGTTCAGGAATATCTGCCTGACTGCCATCGACTACGCCCTGCGGCCTCGCCTTAGGACCGACTAAACTCAAGAGGACGAGCCTGCCTTAAGAACCCTTGGGCTTCCGGCGGACGGGATTCGCACCCGTCTTCGCGCTACTTATCCCGGCATTCGCACTTGTGTGCATTCCACGCGCGCTTCCGCGTGCCGCTTCACCACGCACACAACGCTCCCCTACCCGTCAGTAATCACACTGCTCACCGGGAAAGGGGGAGTAGGCAATACAAGCAAAATACAGCGCCGCCTAATACTAGGCCGCTCTGTGTCTTGCTCTACTCCCTACTCCCCACTCCCGATAAAACGTTGTTTTTCCAACGCCTTCGCTTCGGCGGCTGGCTTAAGCCCCCATACATTGTCGGCGCAAGGACACCTCGACCAGTAAGCTGTTACGCACTCTTTAAATGGTGGCTGCTTCTAAGCCAACATCCTGGTTGTCTACGCACCCTCACATCCTTTTACACTGAGCCAGCCCTTGGGGGCCTTAGCGGAAGGTCTGGGTTGTTTCCCTCTCGACTACGAAGCTTATCCCCCGCAGTCTCACTCCCATCCTCTCACGTAGCGCCATTCGGAGTTTGATTGGACTCAGTAACCCGGGAAGGCCCCTTGCCCATTCAGTGCTCTACCTGCCCTACGAAACGGATGAGGCTGCACCTCAATGCATTTCGGGGAGAACCAGCTATCTCTGTGTTCGATTGGCATTTCACCATACTACCCACAGCTCATCCGAGCATTCTTCAACATACACCGGTCCGGGCGTCCACAGCCTCTTACAACTGCTTCCCCCTGGCCATGGGTAGATCACACAGTTTCGGGTCTACTGACGCCAACACATATCGCCCTCTTCGGACTCGCTTTCGCTCAACCTGCGCTGCTGAACAGCTTAAGTCGCTGACGCCAGTAACTCGCCGGGTCATTATGCAAAAGGCACGCCATCACGAAGCCTGAGCCTCGCTCTGACTGTTTGCAGGCCTCTGGGTTCAGGTTCTGTTTCACTCCCCTCCCGGGGTGCTTTTCACCTTTCCCTCACGGTACTGGTACACTATCGGTGGCGGCGTGTATTTAGCCTTGGGGGGTGGTCCCCCCAGATTCCCACAAGCTTCCTCGTGGCTCGTGGTACTCGGGTATCAACAACAGCAAAGAACAAGAGCAGAGTACGGGGTTCTCACCCTCTGTGACGCGCCGTTCCAGGCAGCTTCCCATGTCCCTCTCTCTGTACCGTCTCGTCAGTCACCATCAAGGTACGCTTGTTCCTCACCAGGAAGAAACTTGCTCGAAAGCAGGCCCACCCTGGAGAAAAACACGCGCACCTTCATTCCCTACTCAAAGGAGATAACTCTGTTGACCCCACAACCCCGACATGCAAGCACATCGGTTTAGGCTCCTCCCCGGTCGCTCGCCGCTACTGGGGGAATCACGTCTGTTTTCTTTTCCTGCGGGTACTTAGATGTTTCAGTTCCCCGCGTGCCCCTCTACTTACGTAGATGACAGGTCGTTACACCTGCCGGGTTGCCCCATTCGGATACCCGTAGATCCATGCCTGCTTGCGGCTCCCTACGGCGTTTCGTCGCTTGGCACGTCCTTCCTCGGCACGCCGCCCCAAGGCATTCACCAGAGGCCCTGTGTAGCTTTAAATCCATCTTCACCTCACACGCGCATCGTCCTCCCACCCAGGCCGCATAAGCGAACCGGCTGCGAAAACGACGAACGCACAAAGCAAGAAGTTCACACTTTATCAATCGTTAAGGTTCAATTCGTAGCATGCAATGCAAGATGCTCACCCATGATTTCACTTAAACTTCATTGCTATATCTAATTTTGAAAGTGCCTGCATCGCTTCCACCGCGTTTGCGTTAGAAGCGCATCCCTTGCGGGACTGCATTTTTAAACAAGAGTAGTATACATCAGTATGCAACTTTTGTCAAGTGCGCTGTTGAACTTTCGGTTTTTCAATCGTCCGTCTCAACAAGCTTAGTATACTTAATTCTACTATGTTTGTCAAGAGGCTTTAGAAACATTTAGCTTTGCAAAATCAATCGCTTGATTTCGTTTCGCGCCACGTTCCGACTTCGTTCCAGCGGCCTGATAGTATGCAACAGGTACGCCGATTTGTCAAGGGCGATTGTGAAACTATTTTCGCGGCGGAACTGTCAGTGTTCTTTTGGCCTGGGGATCGCCTTCATTTCACCGGAATGCCGTTTTTGTATGAGGCCGAAGCAGAGGAAAAAGCTAAGGATTTGCAGCTTTGCTCTGTATCGCTTCCCAGGCCGTGTGCAGTTGGGCGGTATCCAGGGAAACCGTGCCGAGTTTGTCGTCCATGCGCTGACCGGACAGCAGATACGCATACGCCTGCATTTCATCCAGCGGACGCGCCAGGTTCGGCTGCGTCCACCGCCGCATCTCCTGAGTCGTCGCCAGATAAAGCTGCGTTCCCTCCGGCGACCATGCAAACAGTCGGGTCGCGCTGCCATGAAACGGCAGGGGCGGGGACAGGGCCTCGCCCGTATGCGAGTCCCAAAAGCGCATCGGGCCATTATTGCTGACCGTGACGAGTTGATTCCCGTCGGGGCTGAAGAGGATTCTTACGACGGGCTTGATGTGATCCATGCGGAACGAAAGCGGCGAAAGCGTCCGGGCGTCGAAAATCTGCGCCGTGCCGTCCTCAAACCCTGCGGCAAGCCGCTTGCTGTCCGGGCTGAACGCCATTTGCAGCACCGAAGAGCCGCCATCCTTGTGGATGACGGTGGAAGCGTCCCCCCTGTAACGCGGCCCCATCCGGCCCGTGCGGGCATCAAAAACGCGCAGACCCTGCCGTAACGCGACAAACCGCGCGCTGTCCGGGCTGAAAGTAACCGGGCCGTCAAAGACCAGACTGCTCACAGGCTTCCAGGGCGTTTGCGTGTCCAGCCGCCACAACCGAGGAAACAGCATCGCTTTTTTGTCCGGGCTGAAAATCGGATCAAAGCGAACGGTCGAAAGATTGCCTGTCTGATCGGGAGCGGAAACAGCCCTGCCGCTTTCCGGGTTCCAGAATTGAACCGCACCTTTGTTGGTCACCGTCGCCAGCGTCCTGCGATCCGGCAGGTAAAAAGCCCGATACACCTCCTGGGAATGGCGCATCGGAGCGGAGCGACGCGCGCCGGAACTCACGTCCTCGATCCAGACACTGCCGTTCTTGTCCGCCATCACCAGACCTTGCTCATCGGGAGTAAATGCCAGGGCGTTCGTTGTCGGCATATTGGGACGCGCGACGACGCGCAGGGTCGTGCCGCTGTCCACATCTTCCACCCACTGCGTTCGTTCCCCCTGCCGGTACAGCGCTCGCTTGCCCGACGGGCTGAGAAAGGCCGAGTCGGCATCCCGCGCCGCGCCCACCGCAACACCGCGCGCCAGATTCCACACCTGCGCCCGTCTATGCGCGCCGGACGCCAGCTCATAGCGCCATATCACACTCCGTTTGCCATCCTCGCTGAAACCTCTCATAAGATTGAAGCCGGAGGAGTGGTCTTTGGGAGCGATGCCATCGTCCAGAACGGTATGGCTGCCGCTTGCGGTATCGAGCAGCGCATAGCGGCTCACGTTGTGGTTTACTCCCGCTGCCTGTTTCGTAACACCTTCCCACATAAAAAGACGGGAGGCATCCACGAAATCTACATTGACAGAGCGGGGGATAATCTGCTTCAGGGGACTGTCCCCTGGGGCGGGAAGCCGCCACAGGCGCGCGGTTCCATCCTGTCCGGCCGTCAGCACATGCGCGTTGTCCTGACTGAAAGCGGCAAAAAGCGCCGATCCTGCGTGCCGCATCGCCGAACCCAGTTTTTCTCCCGTGCGGGCGTCCCATACCTGCACCTTGCCGTCCGCGCTCGCCGTCACGATCCGGCTGCCGTCGCCGCTGAAGGCGGCATGATTGACGATGCCGCCGTGTGGAAGGGGTGGGGTGAGGGGCTTGCCGTCACGGGCGTTCCAGACGCGGGCGGTATGGTCGCTGCTTGCCGTCACGATGCGGGTTCCGTCTGGGCTGTAGGCGGCAAACACGCCGCTGTCTTCGTGCGGCAGAAGACGCTCCCAGGTCGTAGGCGGCTTGTGGGCAAAATCGCGGATGGCGGTGTAAATGCCGGCTCCGGGCTGGAATTTGGTGCCACCGAAAATGCCGGCAGCCAATAGATGCCTGCCGTCCGGGCTGTACTCGATGTGTTGCGCGCTGAAACAGAAGGTTTGCGGCGCTCCTCGATCTCCCAGCCGCGCGGCTTTCTCGCCAACAATCTGCTCCTGATGCGCGAGATAATTGCCGGCCACATACGCGACATTTTGCCCGTCATCCGAGATAGCCGCCGATTCCAGCCCCGCGCCCGCGAGCGTTTCGTCCCTGACCAGGCGCGATGCGCCGTCGGGCTTCGCTTCAAAGTCCCATACGGCCAGCCGCGACCAGCCCACGCCGACCATTCGCCTGCCGCTGCGGTTCCAGGCGACGGAACTGACGTTGGAGGGATGATCGGGCGGACAGCGCAGGTCCAGGGTTTCGCGCAGGCGCAGCGTTCGCAGGTCCCAGATACGCACCTTGTTGTCGTTGCCGCAGGTGGCAAGGCGCGCGCCGGACGGATGAAAGGCGACATAATTGATGCGGGCGTCATGGCGCATCATCAGCGGCAGGGCGCGGCCCGTATCTGTGTTCCAGACGTGTACGTATCCATCTTCACCCCCGGCGGCCATCCAGCGCCTGTCCGGGCTGAGGGCGGCCGCGCTAATGGGACTATCGGCGAACCACATCCGCTCCAGGCGGGGCGACTGCGCCAGAACGGACTCGAAGCGGAAGCGATGCTGCTCCATGCGGGCCGGGTCATTCTGATCCAATCGCATGGCTTCCACAAACGGGGCCAGCGCGCCGCCGTAGTTCTGCGCCTCCATCATGCGCTGTCCGGCGTCCACATACGAGCGGCTCAGACGCGACCGGGCGAGCAGTTCCTGATCGGCAGCGCGTTCCATACTCCGGGCCGCATTCCTGGACTGCTGCCATGCGTAGCCCGCCAATACTGCCATGACCGCCAGCGCCACCCCGCTGACGGATGCCGTTCGCAGGACACCCAGGCGGTACGCGCGTTTCTGCCGCCGCACTTCGGCATGTGGCATGTGTTCGGCGATCCACGCCGCATCGAATACGCGGGAATAGATCTCATTTCGCAGCGTGAGCCAGCCGCCCGACGCCTTTACCACGCCCGACAGCCGCAGAACCGGGCAAAGCGGGTTGGTTTCCTCGTCGCGCACCCGTCGGCCCTTCCGCACCTGCGAATACAAATCCAGCAGGGCCGCGCGGTCTTCCTCGCTGTGCAGCAAGCGCGCGCGCGCGAATGCTAGATTGTCGTCGGTTTGCTGCGCCGACCGGGTCAAAAACAATTTCTGGCACAGATTGTCCACCAGGGCCGCGTCTTCGATGTTGTCCCGCCTGCCGCCCCCGCCCTGCGACGTCAGGCTTTCGGCCACAGCGCGGCAAAGGCGCTGCGTCATGTAGGGATGCCCGCCCGTCCAGTACAGGACGCGCTCCAGCAGCAGTTCCGCTTCCAGGTCGCTGCGATGTATTTTCAGCCCCGCCGCGAGCGGCATCGCCTCTAAGCGGGTAAAGTCGTGCAGCTCGATACGCTGCCCGACATTGAAAGGCGTGACGCGAGTATCGCGGATCAGATCGCTGGGCGTCGCCACGCCCAGCAGGCAGAAGGCGAGAGCGTTGAACGCAGGCTCGCTCGCTTTGCGATTGCAGCATTCGCGGATGCCGGCGAAGAACTCGTCGGCGGAAAACGGCAGGCTGCGAACCGCATCAATCTCATCTATAAACAAAACCAGTCTGCCGTTGTCCGCATCGCCGTCCGCCGCCTGCCCCGTCCGGGCTGCCTCGCCGGACGGTTTGCGCGTCAGCAGGACGCGGCGCAGGGCTTCCACAAACCGCTGCATCGGCCCCAGCGTGGTCTGCGCCTCCCAGAAGGCGAGCAGTTCGTCTTCCCGGTCGGTCTGCTGCGCGATGCGTCCCACCAGCCCGGAATACCACTGCTCGATGGTCAGGTTCTGGCCTATCGCCGTCAGGTCCAGGATAATGACGCGGCATCCCGCGCTTCGCAGGTGATGCGCCGTTCGCACCATCAGCGACGACTTGCCCATCTGCCGCGTGTTCAGCACATAGCAGAACTCGCCGCGCTGCAAGCCTTCCAGCAGGTCGGTGTCCGCCTGCCGGGTCACATACGAGCCGGATTCCAGGGGCAGGGTTCCGCCCGTGATATAAAAACTGTTCGCGCGCGTGTCCATGCCTTGCTGCCCTGTCTCTCGGATAGGATTTGTTATGAATGGAATGTGTTACGGATGAAGTTTGCTGCATCGAATGCGCGCGTGGCGGAAGACGAAGGCGCAGGCCGTTTCGATTTTGAAGTCACTTCGATCTTGAAACGGTATACGTTTGAAGCAGTATACGCCGTTTTTCGTGACGGCTGCGTGACGAACCGCGCGCGATTCGTTACGAAATGGGGGATGAGTGGAACTGACCGCTCAGATAGGAGGCATACAGGCGGCAGCGGAGGCGGGCATCGTGGGGCGACGCGCCGGTCAGAACGCCACCCGTTCGCAGGCGGTAAAACGCTTTTGAGTCGGAGCAGGTACGTCCGGCAAGCATTTCGCGGACGACGTGAAGCAATTCCGGCGACAGGGAGGAGGACAGGCGGCGCAGATGCTCGCCGAAGGGGCCATCGGCATGATGTCCTTCTCGCTCCATGCGTTCCAGGGACACGCCCTGCCCCGCCGCATCCAGTCCGCGCCGCGTCAGGTAGGGGTGTCCGCCCGTCAGGGCGTGAAAACGCGCGCATTCTTCCGCCGACAAAACCGTGCCATAGCGCCGGTTCAGTTCCTCCACCTGCGCGGGCGTGAAATCCTCCAGCGTCAGCCGCGTCCCGACGTTGAACGGCGACAGGTTGATGTCGGTAATGAACAGGCTCACTTCCGTAGCGCAGGCGAGAGCAAGCGACATCCGCGACCAGGGACAGGAAGGGTCCAGCGCGCGTTCGTTGTGCCAGGAGCGAAACAGGCCGAACACTTCCTGCCCGAACGGGCAGGTGAACAGCCGATCTACCTCATCCAGACACCAGACGAAGGATTCGGGAAAGGCGCGCAGTACGCGCCGCCGCAGATACCGTTCCAGATTCATGTTCGGGCCGAATGCGGGGTTCCAGTCTTCGCCGGGAAGCGTATCCAGATCGAGCTGCATGGCAATCGAGTCGGCGAGGGCGAGATACAGCGTATTGGCTGACACAAGCTGCTCCGCATTGATCTTTTGAAAGTCGGTCACGACCACGCGCATCCCGGCCTGCCGCGCCCGGTGCAGGCCGCGCGCCATCAGGCTTGTTTTGCCGACCTGCCGCGCGCCCCGGATCACGAGGATGCTGTCATTGCGCGCGAGGGCGGCATGAAATTCCGCATCCGCTTCGCGCTCGATGTAAAAGGGCGACTGCACGGGAACCGCGCCGCCCGCCGTTTCCATCGGCAGCGCGGCGAATTCCTGCGCCGCCGCGCTGTCGGAGGGCCGGATGTCGGGGCTGATTTTCTGCCCGGCAGCGGGCGTCACTGTCGGTGGTTCGCTTCTCACAGGCGCAAAAACTGCCGGGAGGGGCGGCAAAACGGCGCGTTCCCGCTCCTGCCGCAGTTCCCCGGCCAGCATCAGCGTCTGGGGCTGCAATGCCTGCCCTGCCGCTCGCGCCGCGTCCGCAAGGCTGTCCAGCATCTCCCCCGCCTCGGCATAACGGCCTGACGCGCCCAACAATCGCAGCAGGTCGCGCCCCGTTTCCTCATCGGTCGGTCGCGCGGCAAGCAGGCAGCGCGTCCAGCGTTCCACGTCCGCCCATTCACCCCGATGCCGCGCATGTTGTATCAGGCGGCGCAGGGTGCGCTCATAAGTGCGCTGTCGTCGTGTCCGCGCTTCTTTCACCCAGGCGTCGTTCCAGGCGGGCAGCAGCGGCCCGCGATACAGGGCCGCCGCCGCAGTCCAGGCTTCGCGATCCCTGTGCGCGTCCACATCGCCCGCGCCCCCGGAACTCTCCCCGCCCCCGGACTGCGCCAGCGCGTCGAAAGCCAGAACATCGGCCTCGATGCCCGCCACATCGAACTGCACTATGGAGCGAGCGGGGCGCGCGACCCGGTACGCGTCCGCGCCCAGCGCCTGCCTTAGCGAATGCAGCGCCTGGCGAACGCAGGGGAAATCGCCCTCGCTCCCCGTGTTCATGCCGGCTTCAGCGGGCCAGAACTGCTTTGCCAGGTCGCGCGCCGTCACCGATGCGCCGTTTCGCAGCACGAAATAGGCCAGCAGACGCTCGCCTTCGCGCAGATGCAGGCCGGCCAGGGGAACAGAACCGCGCTCGGCGCGAAAAGCTTCAAAAAGGTAAACGGTGAGTGGAAGCGACATGAAAGGCTTGTGTTCCTGCCTGTACAGCAAAGCGAGACAAGGGAAAGAAAGGGAAAGAAACGTATTCAGGCTCGCCCTGTTTTTCGCTGTCGGCGCGCGAAATTCCTCTGTAACGATACCGGGAAAGTGCGTCACGAAATCTCTTCCCGCCGTCACGCGCCTGTCACGAAATCTGCGTTATCCTCAAAGTGTGGGGAGCGAACCGCGTTTTACCCACAGACAGAGAAAACTTTTGTTTTCCACATTGTTTTTCATAAAGGAGAAAACCATGTCTCGCACCAGTTTGCCGCAAGTCGGCCTGACCGCCCTCGCCGCTCTGGCCCTGTTCGCCGCACGTCCCGCCGCGGCTCAGACCAGCGTCCATTTCGACAATCTCATTCCTCCGGGAACCGCGGGCATCTATGAAGGCGAAGGTATCAGTTCCACCGGCAAGACGTACACGGTCGCCAACTACAATCCCACGACCAGCCAGTTCAACACCTACATTGTTGCCAATGGCGTCTCTACGCCCTTCGCTTTGCCCAATGTGTCGGGACTGCCTTTCGACGCTTTCTCTTACCTTGCCGGCATCAATGACAGCGGAACGGCGGCAGGATGGATCACGGATCTAGAAGGTGACAGCCTCGGCAATTTCGTTTACACCGCGGGACAGTTCATTGCCCCCGTCCCCACGGGCGGTTCAAATGCGCGCTATACCGGTGTCTCCAACGACGGCAAAGTCGTCGTGACCTATGTTGACGCCACAGGTCTGGGACATGGCTCGCTCTACGACACCACGACCGGAACATTTGCCGACCTTCCCAACGTGGTTACGGGCAAAAACACCATTGCCACGGCGATAGCTTCCAACGGCGTCGTGCTGGGCTACTACCGAGACCTCAACAATGTCAGGCACGGCTACACCTACTACAACGGCAGCTTTACCCTGCTGCCGGACGTGCCGGGCATTCCCAACGGGCCGGGCGCATCCAACTACGAGTTGGCGGGCATCAACGCCAACGGATTGATCTATGGCTACTATTACAATAGTCCCGACCTTGATGGTTTTGGCAGTTTCCTCTACGACGGCAGCGGTTACACCTTCCTGAACTATCCCGGAGCCGCCAACACGGACATCGGCTGGGGCATCAGCGATACCAACCAATTCGTCGGAACGTACTATGCCGCCGGGTCTACACTGCCGACGGGGGCGTATCTGGCGACGGTGACTCCCGAACCCGGCAGTGTCGCGCTCCTTCTGGGCCTGACCGTGACAGGCGCAGGGTTTTTGCGCCGCCGCGCCCGCAAGCGTTGCGCTTGATGTACGGCGAGGTGTCCTGATCCGATGTCAAGCGCCTCCTCACACGCACCTTCCCGCAGAAGTCGGCCTGGCTTCTGCGGGATGCCGCCCGACCTGACGTACAGTTCGCCGCCCTGCATTATAATTCCTGATAATTCCTGTTCTACACAGCAGATTTTCATAGGAGACACCATGTTTACCCTGCCCTGTTCCACACGCCCCGGTTCCCGACGCGCGCCTTTGCGTTCCAGGCGTTTTCTTTTGTCATCAACATTGCAGGCTTTCAGTGCGCTTGCGCTACTGTGCAGTCCTCTGCTGACGACCCGCGCCCACGCACAGACCACGCTTGATCAGACCTTCACCTACACGGGCGGCTTGCAGTTCTTTGTCGTGCCAGCGGACGTGAGCAGCGTCTTCGTGCGCCTGTGGGGAGCCGCCGGAGCTGGCTTCGTCGCCACCCCCAGTCATTACGCCGGCGGGGGGGCGTTCGTATCGGGCAGTCTGAGCGTCACGCCGGGCAGCACACTCACCCTCCTGGTCGGCGGTGGCGGTTCTGTAAGCACTACCGGCAACAATGGTGGCTTCGGCGGCGGCGGCAACACGGGGGGATTCGGCGTATTAGGCGGTGGGGGTGGTGGACGTTCGGGCATTCTGCTGGGCGCGACCGAGCTGGTGGATGCGGGCGGCGGGGGAGGCGTTGGAACCAGCGGATTTTTTGAAGCAGGCACAAATGGAGGTGCGGGCGGTGTTGTGACCGGTTATGCCGGGGCCGGCACTTCGGCAGGAGTCCAGGTAGGAGGCGCAGGCGGTACACAGACGGCGGGCGGCGCAGGCGGGACAGGCAACAGTGGCACGGGAGGGAATGGCGGGCCGCTCGTAGGTGGGATTGGTACGCCGGGAGGCGGAGGCGGAGGCGGAGGCTACTTTGGAGGGGGAGGCGGCAGTGACTATAGTTATTCTATCCCTGACGTCGGTATCCAAAGCTACCCTGGGGGAGGCGGGGGCGGTTCGTCGTACACGAGCGGCAGCCTCTTTACGCTAACGCTGGGAGAGGATGGCAGCGGCGGAATACCGGGCGGCACAAGCGACCCGTTCTACCTTGCCGACGTGGGTGTCGGCAGCAAAGGTTTTAGCACGGGCAACAGCTATTTTACGCGCGGCGGCAATGGCGAGATCGTCCTTTCCTATGCCACTTCCGCCGTGCCGGAACCCGGCAGCGTCGCGCTGCTGGTGGGCATCGCCGTAACAGGCGCAGGCTTTCTCGCCCGCCGCAAAACCCGCTCCCGCTGATTTGCCGCATTCTGTCGCTTTGCTCCCCTTGATGGAAGCAAACTCTCTGCCTCCGCTCAACCTTCGCGGAGGCAGAGCAAACAAAAAAGGAGTTTTCGCCCATGAAACGTACCGGATTTACCCTGATCGAACTGCTTGTAGTCATTGCCATTGTCGCCATCCTCGCGGCCATCCTGTTCCCCGTCTTTGCCCAGGCGCGGGAAAAAGCGCGGCAGGCAAGCTGCGCCAGCAACCTCAAGCAGCTGGCGTATGGAGCCGCGATGTACTCGCAGGACTACGACGAGCAGTTTCTGGATTATGGCGTCATCAGCCAACTGTACCTGTGGAACGTCGCCTTTGAGCCGTACATCAACAACAAACAGGTGCATACATGCCCGGACGCCACCCATCCCGCCGGCAGCACCCCCAGTCTCTACGGGGAGCTGGGAAGCAGTTCTCTGGCATGGAACGGCTTCAAATACTTCGGCAGTTATGCCTACAACGGCTGGCTGTACTGCCGCTCAAAGCAGGGGTGCGTGTGCAACCTGAGCGGCGTACCGCAAACCTCCTCGACCATGCTGCTGGCCGACGCGATCTGGATTGACGGCTGGGTCCCCAACGGGGATACCTCCTGCCCCTCTAAGTACAACACGCAGACCGGCGCGAACAACGGCAATGACATGGGGCGGCTGTGCATCGCGCGTCACAATGGCGGCATCGAAATGGCGTTTGTCGACTCGCACGTCAAGTGGACGAAGCTGGAGAATCTCTCCAAAATCACGTATCTGCCTGTGCCGTAAGTTTGAACGCCCTGTTTGCCAACGCGCATCGCCAAGCAATAACATGTCGGGGTTCACGCCCGATTGAAGGAGGAACGCGGGTCGTGCCGCAGGACTTGCCCCGGCCTGTTGCCCGTGATTTTGTTGTTGTCCAGCACGACCGCGCCGTTCACGATCACATACGGCAGGCCCACGGGCGGCGCGGCGGGAGCGGCCACGGTCGCCGTGTCCTTCACGGTCGTCGGGTCGAAGATCACGACATCGGCCTTCATGCCCGGCTTGAGCGTTCCCCGGTCCCTGAACCCCATGCGCTTTGCCGGCAGCGCGGTCATCTTATGGATCGCCTGTTCCAGCGTCAGCAGCCGCTTCTCGCGCACATACACGCCCAGAATGCGGGGGAAGCTGCCCGCTCCGCGTGGATGCGTCGGCGTCAGGCTGCCATCCGTGCAGAACATGATGCGCGGCGAAGCCACAAACCGGCTCAGGTCGTCCTCGGTCATGGCCGTGACCACGACGCTCTCCTGCCCGGTCGCGCCCTCGCCGTGCGTCTTCTGCACCACCTCTTGTATCACCGTGATAGCGTCCTTGCCCGTCATGGTTGCGATCTCTGCAATGGTCTTGCCCTGCCACATCGCATCCGGCGTATACGTGGACAGGCGGATGTGTTCCGCGCCGCCCACCTCGGCCAGACCCTTCGCCCACAGGTCGCGGTTCTGCCAGTCGCGGGACGGTATCAGCACTGTTATCGTGGACTGCCAGTACAGATAGGGGTACACGTCCGCGCTGATGTCCAGCCCTTCTTTGTTCGCCGTGTCCATGCGTTTCAGCACATCGCCTGCCTTGCCCCATGACGGAGACGTGTCCAATTTGATGTGTGAAATCTGCGCCGGCAGCTTGCCCCGCCGCGCAATCGTAATCAGTTCCTCAAAGGACTCGATGGCCTGATTGCCCTCGTCCCGCACATGGCTGATATACAATCCGCCGTACCTGCCCGCGACTTCGGCACACGCGACAAGTTCGTCCGTCGTGGAATAAAAGCCCGGATCGTACTCCAGGCCGCTTGACAAGCCCAACGCCCCCGCCTGCATCTCCTGTGCCGTCAGTTCGCGCATTTTGTCCAATTCCACAGGCGTAACAACGCGCTTGTAATCTTTGCCCGTCGCCTCGCCCCGGATGGTTCCATGCCCCGCGAAACTGGCGATATTCAGCGCGACATGTTTTGCTTCTAACTGCGCGAAGTAGTCCTTGAGCGGCAGATGCGAGCCGCCGTCCTGGCCGACAATCGAGGTCGTGATCCCCTGTCGTATGTGCGTTTCGGCATCGGGGCGCGTCAGCAGTTCGCCATCCACATGACTGTGCGTATCAATAAACCCCGGCGCGACGATCATATTGGCGGCATCAATCACGCGCTCACCCTTGCGCGGTTTCAGCTTGCCTACCTGCGCGATACGGTCGCCCACAATACGCACGTCCGCCCGCCGCGCCTTGCCGCCCGTCCCATCAATCACCATGCCGCCCGTAATCAGCAGACCGCCGGACGCGTCCGCCTGCGCCCATCCCGCTCCCGCTATTCCCACCAGTCCGCCCGCCATAGCGCCCTTTAAGAACTCTCCACGCGTCAACCTTGAACTCATGCCGCCTCCATAATCCTCAGTCGCTCACCCAAACCAATATGCACAATGTACGAAACAAACCTCTACGCCATTACATCACACTGACAAAGGCATTATCAGCGCAAACATCATACAGGAATTTCGACCCCGCCTGCCTGATTTAATGACAACCGCATTTACGCGGATTATCCAATACCATTTACGGAGAATAGCAATGCCGCTGCACTATTTGAAAGATCTGTGGAACGACGCCGACACGGTCGGCATGGACGAGCCGGAACTATTGCGCTACCGCTCCAATCTGCTCGGAAGCGACAAGCGCCTGACCAACTTCGGCGGCGGCAATACGAGCGCCAAGCTGCCGATGCAGGACCCCGTTACGGGCGAGACAGCCGAGGTGTTGTGGGTCAAGGGCAGCGGGGGCGACCTGGGAACCATCAAGCGCGACGGCTTCGCCACCCTGTATATGGATCGCCTGAACGCCCTCAAAAAGCAGTACAAAGGCGTCGCCTACGAGGACGAGATCCCCGACATGTACCCGCTCTGCACGTTCGGCCTGAACCCGCGCGCCGCCAGCATTGACACGCCCCTGCACGGCTTTCTGCCCTTCAAGCACGTAGACCACTTACACCCGGATTGGGCCATCGCCATCGCCGCCTGCTGCAACGGCCCGGAATTATTGGATACGCTCAAAGCCGAGACCGGCTTGAAACTTGTGTGGCTGCCGTGGAAACGTCCCGGCTTTGAACTCGGACTCTGGCTCCAGAAGGCCGTCGAGGACAACCCCGACGCGGACGGCGTTTTGCTCGGCTCGCACGGCCTGTTTACGTGGGGCGACACGGGCCGCGAAAGCTACCTCAACACCCTGCGCGTGATTGACGGTATCGGTCAGTTCGTCCTGAAGCGCGTCGAAGCCGAGGGCGACAGCATTTTCGGCGGGCAGCAGTATACCACGCGCCCGGACGCCCACGCTCTCGCTGCCCGCCTGATGCCCGTTGTGCGCGGCGCGGTCGGCCCCAACCTGGGCAGCTTTGACGGCGGGCAAGATGTACTCACGTTCGTCAACAGCCGCAGGGGAAAAGTCCTCGCCTATCAGGGGACAAGCTGCCCGGATCACTTCGTCCGCACCAAAGTACGCCCGCTCTACATAGAATGGGATGTCGCAAACGGCACACTCGAAGACCTGACAAGCGCGTTCCATCGCGCGCTTATCGCGTATCGCGCCGATTATGCGGACTACTACGAAACCAATAGGCAGCCCGACAGCCCCGCCATCCGCAACGCCAACCCGACCGTCGTACTCATCCCCGGCATCGGCATGTTCAGTTTCGGACGCAGCAAGGCCGAGGCCCGCATCACGGGCGAGTTCTACGTCAACGCCATCCACGTCATGGAAGGCGCGACGGCGCTGCAAGACAAGGAGCCGAGCAAACAGGGGGGCTTGCAGACGCCTGAACAAGCCGCAACCGTCATGGTCGGCGACGTGGAAATGCCCGCTGACAGAGTTGTAGACAACTACGTCGCGCTGCTGCCGAGTGAGGCGTTCGGAATTGAATACTGGCTGCTGGAAGAGGCGAAGCTGAAGCGTATGCCCGCCGAAAAGGAGATGAGCCGCAAGGTCGCGCTCGTCGTCGGGGCGGGGCCGGGTATCGGGCAGGCGGTTGCGGAACGACTGGCAAAGGAGGGCGCACACGTCGTTCTGGCCGACATCAATAGCGCCAATGCCGAACAGACCGCAGTGGCCGTGCAAAAGGCGTATGGCAAAGAAGTCGCGCAGCCTGAGACCGTAGACGCCACGGATCGCGCCAGCGTCCGCCATCTGCTGGACAATGTCGTATTGCGCTACGGTGGCGTGGATGTCCTTGTGATGGTCGCGGCTGTATTCATCGCCCCCGACGCCGGCACGGGCCGCAATACGGATGAGCAGTGGCGCAAGACTTTCGAGGTCAACGTCATCGGCTCGTATATCGCCGTGGACGAGGCGCACAACATCATGGCCGCGCAGGGAACGGAGGGCAGCGTCGTCTTAATCAGCAGCGCCAATGCCGTGGTATCCAAAAAAGGCAGTCTGGCCTACGACACCAGCAAAGCCGCCGTCAATCATCTGGCTCGCGAACTCGCCATCGAGTACGCGCCCAAAATCCGCGTCAACGCCGTAGCCCCGGCAAGCGTTGTCGAGGGTTCGCAGATGTTCCCCCGTGACCGCGTGATCGCCAGCCTGACAAAGTACAGCATCAGCTTCTCCCCGGACGAGGCGACCGAGACCCTGCGCGACAAACTGGCCGAGTTCTACGCCAGCCGCACCCTGCTCAAAATCCCGGTCACGCCAGCCGCCATCGCCGATGCCGCGTACCTCGCCGCCAGCCCCCGCCTGCGCCTGACGACCGGCCAAATAATCCCCGTAGACAGCGGCCTGCCCGAAGCCTTCCTGCGCTAGAGTACGCGGTTTGCCCCCGCTTTATTCAAAACTGTTTTGTTCAAAAAGAGTTACGACAAAGAGGGACGAACCCATTTTGCGCCTGTAAACGTACTGCAAAGCAGCTTACAATTCACGAAAGGGGCCGGCGATATGGAAGAGACAAACTTTCTGGAAGAAGAACCTCACACCGAAGAGGAATACGCGCTTGCTGTCACGCAGATGCTTGCCGAAATACAGCGTCTTCGTGCTACTTTGAACGACGATCAGGAGGAAGTTCGCCTATTGAGAGCAGAAGCCGCGTCCCTCAAATCTGAGATCGCCACACTTAGAGCGGAAACCTACGCCATCCTCGCTAGTCTGAGAGGAATGGACTTGGAAAGCGATGGTACATCATCAGGACAGCGGCTGCATTAGCCTGGAACTGCCGGCTGCCACGGGTTGAAAACCCATGTCTGAGTGGCACTACGTGCCGAGCGTCCTACGGACGCAAATGCTTCATCCAGAGACATCAACCAGTATACAGGTGCATCGCGTCCGTAGGACGCTCGGCACGTAGTGCCACTCAGACGGGTACTTTCAGTACCCGGACAAACCGCATGATTGAGATAATTCACAAAACGACACGAGCCGTTCTTTGCCGAGTGGAAGTCGATACGTTGAGGGGCGCGCGTCTCGTCGGCGCGGATTTGCGTGATGCCGACTTGCGCGGCACAAATTTGCACGGCGCAGCGCTTGACGGAGCCAACTGCTCTTTTGCCAACCTTTCCGACGCGAACCTTTCCGAGGCTGATCTCCACGGAGGGACTTATTGCTGTACAGATATGACCGGAGCAGACATTCACGACACGCATTTGTCAGCCGCCGACCTCAACTTTGCGATACTGGTAAACGCAAATCTGCACAACGCCAACCTCCGTGGCTCTAAATTGATGGGTGCAAACCTGCGAGGTGCGGATCTCCGTCAGGCTGATTTTACTCAAGCTGTGTTTTGGGGGGCAGACCTGGCAGACGCAGATGTATCGGAGGCTGTAACAGGCAACACTTCGTTTATCGCCTGCACCAACCTGCATCAAGCAAAGGGGCTTGACAAGGTATGTCATAAAGGCATCAACATCCTGGATATGAGGACGCTGCGCGCTTGCGCGGCCCACCTGCCCGACGTGTTTCTGCTTGGCGTCGGCTACACGGAAACCGAGCTGCTCTTGCTGCGTCAGATGTATCCTGCCGTATAGCCCTATCACAATGCTTTGAAGGTTTCAGACAGCCATGAGCAGGCACATCAAACAGAAAATACAACAGGGCGCAGGGGTGATACTGGCATTGATCTTCGCGCCGGTTCTGCTGGGCTGCGCCATCTGCCTGCTGTTCTTTCCTCCGACATGGGCGGTGTTCTGGCTTCTCGGCAGGCCGCAGTTCTGGCAGCGCCTGATTGGAATACGGCTTGCGCTGTGGAAGGAGTATTGGTATTTGCGCGGCGCACTACGTCCCCGCCAGTTCTCCGCTCCCACTCTCGCGCTGCAAAAAGCCGCACTGACAGGCGATGTTTTTACCGCGAAAACCCTGATCGAGCGCGGGGCGGACGTCAATGCCGGCCCTTTCTACGGCATACCGCTGCTGGTGCGCGTGGCGGCAACCGGCGATACGCCGATGGTACAGCAGCTTCTCGCGGCGGGCGCGAATGTAGAAGCCACATCACCTGTTGTACACTACACCGCCTTGATACAGGCCGCGTTCGAGGGTCACGCGGACACAGCGGCGTACTTGCTCGCTAATGGCGCGAACCATGCGGCCCTGGACGTTTTCAGGCAGGATGCGCTGACGATTGCCTGTTATTCGAGGCACGACGGCGTTGTTCGCGCGCTCCTCCAGCAGTTTGCGCGTGAAGAAACTTTGCCCCTTAGTGTCCATATCTCGCTGCGTACTGCCAAGGCAAAGGGGTACGGCGAGATCGTTCAGATGCTTCTTGAGGCGGGGGTCAAGAACATAAGCGATACGGAAACCGAACAGCCGACACAGCGCACACGTAAAACCGTCAACGCGCAGCGCTGAGGCAGAAAGCAACAAGAAGGAAAATGGATTTATCTCCACTCGAAACGCTGCGCTACAAGATCGCGACCGGCAAAGTCTTTGCCGACACATTTGAATTCTTTTTCGACAATTTTGGAGAAGACGCCGCTTTCATCGCTCTGGGCGAACCGGCGAACGATGACATGCTGCTCAAACTCCTGGGGCATGTCGGCGGCGCGATTTTTAAGACCGACAAAGTGCGCCTGGACAACCTGCGCTTGATTCGCATTGCGGAATACAGCTTCATACACGGCGGCATGACCATCAACGGCGCGATGGCGAACGTGATCTACTGCGACGATCTTCAGCAGGGCATCATCGCTGTCTTCAGGCCGCAAGCAAACCCGCCCACGCAGTTCGTCCGCTTTTCCGCCGAAATGCTCGCCCCAAACATGGTTGAGGAGGCGTCCAAGTTCAAGCACTGAGCGTCAGAGTTCCGCCAGAACGTCCTGTCATTATTCTATGCCATACTGCTGCAAACGTATTCAAAGTTGCGTTTCAGATGTATAATTCCGAGACAATGATGATCCGCAGTTCCGTGATTCGTTTCAATTTTATGTCATTGGTGAGAAACGCATCACAGCCTGCGTGAATTGCTGTTGCAATCTGAATGGCGTCCGCTGTTCGCAGATTGTAGGAGGCGCACAGACGAGCGGCTTCTTCGGCAATAGAAACGACAGAAGGAACAGAGGTGATTGTGCGCGTGTTTAGCAGCAGTCTACGAAACGCCAGAGCGAGAACAGCATCGTTGTTTCTTAAAGGGTGCATCAGCGCTTCGGGAAGCGTGAGCGTCGAGGTAAACGCTTCGATGTTGCCTGCGTCTATCGCTTGAAAAAAGGGTTCGCATCGCCCGTAATATTCTGCATTCCCCTCCACAAAGTAGATAACGGGGGCAGAGTCCAAGCCAAGTCGCGTGATAGTTTTCAGAGTACCCATGGTGTTCATCGGCGCTGAAACTCAGGCGTCTCTTCCGGCCACTCACCGCGTCCCGCCTCTACTTCAGCGTCAATCTCCGATGCGCTGCGCCCCGTAGGAACGACGGCCCCGAACTCCATAGCGGAATGCGTTTTCCCGGCTGCGGGAGCGGACTGACGCACAGCCGCCAGACTGATAGAGAGAAGTTCTTCGGCGTAGGCATTGATGTCCATGCCCCGAAGAGCGGCAGCCTGACCCAAATGGCGCAGCGTGTTTTCAGAGATTGTTATATTTTGCATAGTCCTCCTTTTACGGCCTTACACCATTCATCAAAACGGAGCGTTGCTGTTCCTATTCTAGCATGGTTTGGCTAAACATTCAATCTGCATTGTGGCGCTTGCCAACGGAGTGCAATGTGCCGCAGTCGGCACGGGGCGTGGGGTATAATAGGATGCGCGCAGGTTTGCGCCGCGCTTTTTTATGGCGACTGCTGAAAGATCACAGCGCTTATGCCCCGGCAGGCTTATGAACTCTTATCGTCTGACACATCTTAACGAACTCGAATCCGAAAGCATCTACGTCCTGCGGGAAGTGGCCGCGCAGTTCGAGCGACCGGCCCTGCTGTTTTCCGGCGGCAAGGACAGCATCGTCCTGAGCCATCTCGCCCGCAAAGCGTTCTGGCCTGCCCGCGTCCCGTTCCCCCTGCTGCACATAGATACCGGGCATAACTTTCCCGAGACCCTCGCGTACCGCGACACATGGGCCGTGACCATCGGGGCCAAACTGACCGTGCGCTACGTGCAGGACAGCATAAACGCGGGCCGCGCCGTCGAAGAACAGGGCGCGGACGCCAGCCGCAACGTCCTCCAGACTATCACCCTCCTCGATGCCCTCGAAGAACTCAAGATAGACGCGGCCATCGGCGGCGGGCGGCGCGACGAGGAAAAAGCTCGTGCCAAAGAACGTTTCTTTTCGCACCGCGACGAGTTCGGGCAATGGGACCCGAAAAACCAGCGGCCCGAACTGTGGAATCTATTTAACGGTAAAAAGCATCGTGGCGAGCATTTTCGCGTGTTCCCCATCAGCAACTGGACCGAAATGGATGTGTGGCAGTACCTGTATCGCGAGCAGGTTCCCCTGCCCACTCTCTACTTCACGCACCGGCGCGATGTCATCAACCGCGACGGCGTCCTGTTGTCCACGTCGCCCTACCTGAACTTGAAGCGCGGTGAAACGGCCCAGCCGCAGCAGGTACGCTTTCGCACGATTGGCGATATGACCAATACGGGTGCGATCCTGTCTCCCGCCCGCACGGTCGAGGAGATCATACAGGAAGTGGCGCAAAGCCGCACCACGGAGCGGGGCAACCGCGCCGACGACCGGCGCAGCGAGGCCGCCATGGAAGACCGCAAAAAGGAAGGCTACTTCTAATGGCGGCACAGGATAACGGCACAGCGCAGAACGGGGTTCGCAATGACACCGTGGCAGGCACACATTTGACACCGACGCACACCGAAACATACATCCGGGAACAGGGCGAAGACCAAAACCAGGAACACGCCCACGAACAAAATGAAGCGCGAAACGAGGCGCGAAACGAAGACTTTTCCAGCCCTGCCTATCTCGATATGGAACTGCTGCGCTTCACCACGGCGGGCAGCGTGGACGACGGCAAGAGTACGCTTATCGGGCGGCTGCTCTACGACAGCAAAAGCATCTTCGACGACCAGTACGACGCCATCAAAGCCACGTCGGAAACGCGGGGCGAGGAAAACGTCAATCTGGCCCTGCTGACCGATGGCCTGCGCGCCGAGCGCGAGCAGGGCATCACGATAGATGTGGCGTATCGCTACTTTGCCACGCCCAAACGCAAGTTCATCATCGCCGACACGCCGGGACATATCCAGTACACGCGCAACATGGTCACGGGCGCGTCCACGGCCAACCTTGCCATTATCCTCATTGACGCGCGCAAGGGCGTGATCGAGCAGACGCGCCGCCATGCCATCATCGCCAGCCTGCTGCGTATCCCGCACATCGTGGTATGCGTCAATAAAATGGATCTGGTGGGTTTTTCCTTAGACGTTTTCGAGAACATACGCCGCGATTTCGACGCGTTCGCCGCAGGCCTGGAAGTCGTGGACATACGCTATCTTCCCATCAGCGCCCTGCTCGGCGACAACGTCGTGGAGCGCAGTACGAACATGCCGTGGTACGACGGGCAGACGCTGCTTTCCATGCTCGAAACCACGCACATCAGCAGCGACCTGAACCTGACTGACACGCGCTTCCCCGTGCAGACCGTGATACGCCCGCAATCCGCCGAATACCCGGATTATCGGGGCTATGCGGGACGCGTGGCAGGCGGCGCGTTCAAGCAGGGCGAGGCGGTGAAAGTCCTGCCGTCGGGCCTGACCTCGCGCATCAAATCCCTTGACCTCTACGGGCAAAGCCACGTGCAAGCGTTCGCGCCGATGTCCGTTACCATGACGCTCGAAGACGACATAGACATCAGCCGGGGTGACATGATCGTAGGCATTGACGAGAACCCGCTAGTCTCGCAGGACATCGAACTCATGGTGTGCTGGCTGAGCGACAAGCCGCTTGCCGTCAATGCCCGCTACGCCATCCGGCACACCACGCGCGAAGTGCGCGGCATCGTCAAGGCCGTAGAATACAAACTCGACATCAGCAATCTGGATAAGTTACGCGACGACAAAACCGTCGGCGTCAACGACATCGCCCGCATCACCCTGCGTACCACGCAGCCGCTCGTCTTCGACCCATACAGCCGCAACCGCGCCACGGGCAGCCTGATCCTGATTGACGAGGCCACAAACACCACGGTCGGCGCGGGCATGATCCTCCAGACGCCCGCCTATGTCAACCCCACTACAGAGGGGGCGCAGGACAAAGATTTCGTGATCTGACAGCTTATGAGCGGCGTTCGCGATGAACGTTGATGCTTTATTTTGTAAATTTCGGCGAACGCTTTTGTGTTTCGCTGTGAAATGTGTTATACTTCCGGCTATCTGATGTCCTCTCCGTTTGTTTTCGTTTGTTTGCCTTCGCTGACGCAAAGGCAGCGTAAGCCCGCCGAAAGAAATTTACTGAAAGGAGAAAACGCCGTGCCGACACGTAAACGCAACCGTTCGCAGTTTCGCATCTTCGCGGCGCTGACCGCCCTCTGCTACCTTTTCGTCGGCGTTACGCTCTCCTTTCAGCACGTCCACTTGCTGCTGCCCGAAACCGAAACGGCCCTGCATCTGCCGGTTTCCACCACGGTCAGCTTTCACGCCGTGACGCATACCCGTCTAGCAGCTTCCAACTCCTCGGCGCATAAGCCCCATACCTGCGCCGCCTGTGAATGGCAGTCGAACAACATTTCGCCCGCGCTGCCTGCTGTCACGCTTGTGTTTCTTCCCTTGACGCACCAGCGCGTTATCACCACGTTCCCGCGTTATCTTCCGGTCAGGACGATTTCTACTTCGTCCCGCGCTCCGCCTCTTGCCTGATTTCACTTCACTCTGCCTTGAGCCGCGCTCTCAGCGCCGCCTCAACACAACTCGTTTTCACATCGCTATTTCTCTGTGCGCTGCTGCCGTTTGGCTCATAGTGTCTCTTTCCGTCTCGCGCCGGGTTCTCCCAAAGTGCCTGACGCGTCAAGGAACCCTTGCCGAACCCCGCTGCGCCGGTTTATAACCCATAGTCAGGCAACGATGCCTGTACAACGCTGTACGGCGGGACTTTCCACGCTCACGGAATACATACCGACTGCCACGATCCATAGGGAGGATGGCGGCGCGGCCATGTTTCTCGATTGCTCGGAAATCACGTTATGTACATCGGGCCGACGCTAAAAAGGCGCACGGGTGCTAGTAACACCAGTGCGCCGGGCGAACGTGACGAATCACGCCGTTTCCAACAGTGATTGTAGCACGTCCTCGCCCTTTCGTCTACCCGTTTGCGTCCGCAAAGCCGGACATAAGCCCACTCTGCTTCCTCTCGCGCTTGGTGCGTTTGTTGGAAATGGTTTTGGCTATGTTCCGGTTTGCAGGACAACAACGACATACGTTATGCCCCACTCCGCCTGTTCTGACGCCCCCGGTCGTCAGGCAGGCGCACGGTCGGCATGACAATACACGAAAGGGAACCTCCTCATGAAAGATCGGTACAAACCGATCCTGCACCTGCTCGGTATGGCTGTCCTTGCTCTAGGACTGTGCGTGCTGGGAGCCGGACGCGCCTGCGCCGACGTTGTCGGGCGGCTGCGCTTCACGGTCAAGAACGCCGGCGACAAGAACGAAGCGCCCGTTGTGGGCGCGAAGATCGTCCTGCACGACACGGCCAATGTCCGCCCCGACATCACCCTGACAAGCGACGCGCAGGGAACCGTCACCAGTCCGCCTCTGGAAAACCGTGACTGGCAGGCGACGACAACGGCAGACAACTTCCAGCAGGACAAGCAGACCATCGCCGTCGTCGCCGACCGCACCACGGACGTCGAGGTTCTGCTCGAAACCGTCGGGCCGGAAAAGGTCATCAAGATCACGGCGGGCAAAGAAACCACGGACAAGCGCAATACGACGGATCAAACGCGCCGCGACCGGCCCTTCATCAAAACCTTTCCTGCAAACGCCGGCAATCCGCAGGACTTCGGCAAGATCACGCTGACCGCCCCCGGCTTTGTGCAGGACAGCGTCAACCAGTACCATCCGCGCGGCGAACACAGCAGTACCACCATCTTCCTCAACGGCTTTGAACTGCCCGACGTGCTGCAAGGCCGTGCGGGACAACTGCTCGTCCCGGACGTGATCCAGAGCGCCGACATCCAGACCGGCGGGTTTGCGCCCGAATACGGCGGCGAAACGGCGGCCATCCTCAACCTCAGCCTGCGCGGCGGGCCAATCACGCCGTTCGTCAGCACGGAACTGCAAGGGGGCGAGTTCTCCACCTTCTATGGCGCATTGACGTTCGGCGGGCAGATCGGACGGCCCATCGGCACGCCCGACGCGCAGGGACGGCAGGCCCGTAACCTGAGCTACCTGTTCAACTTTACGGGACGCCGCACCCAAAACGCCCTCGAACCGCCGCAGCCCGACAACCAGACCGCCCATAACACGGGCGCGCAACTGACCGGCTTCGGCAACATCACGTATCAGGCCGGGTCACGCGACCAGATACAACTCACGCTCAACAGCGCGCCCGCGTATACGCAGATCTCCAACCGCACCGGACTGCCCGGACGGTTCGCACCCGTCGGCCAGGGCTTCGGCCTGTTCGGAGCGCGCAACGCGGACGGCTCACGCCCGGATGTGATTACCGACCCCAACGACCCGAACTTCAACGGCAATGCGCTGGGCGCGCAGAACATCCAGCTTGGCTCGCAGGACGCGGCGGGGCAGGACATCAACCAGCGCGACACCAACGACTTCGGCCTGCTCAGCCTGCGCCACACATTCAGCAGCAATGTCACCGGCCTGCTCAGTTTCGGCCTGATCCGCAGTGGGCAGGACATCAAGAACAATAATCGCTCGCTCAACATTGACCCCAACGCGCCCGGTTTCGGCCTGCCCGTTGACAGTTCGCTTGAATACGACCCGACTGTCATCCGCAATTATCACCATGCCCAGGTACAGGGCAGCGTAACCGTCGCCCAGCGCAAGCACACTTACAAGGGCGGCCTGCTCTACGACAATCAGGAAGGCGATGAGTCGTACCAGTTCAATCCGGGCAGTCAGCTTGCGCTGGACGCCCTGGCCGCTGTCGCCCCCAATCTGGCTCCGACCGGCACGGCGCAGATGAACGGCGGCAATCCGGTCGTGGATGTCAACGGCAACCCCGTCTTTACACCCACAGGACAGGCCCCTAATCTGAAAGTGCATCGCACCGGCTTTTATGCCGCAGGGTACTTGCAGGATACCTGGCTCGTGTCGCGCCGAACGACCCTCAACTATGGCGCGCGCATTGATTGGTACGGCCAGAAGCAGAACCTGGGACAGGGCAACGTCAACGACCTGACCATCAATCCCCGCTTCAACCTGGCCTATCTGCTGGAATCCAAGACGGTCGGTCGGCTCTCCTACAATCGCCTGTTCATTCAGCCGCCACTGGCGCAGGGATCGGTCATCGGGCAGGCCATCCAGCCGGAAACTCTCAACCAGTACGAGGCCAGCATCGAGCATCAACTGGCTCCAGGCCAGACCGCCAAGATCGCCTACTATTACAAGGACATCAAGGATCAGATTGATACGGGCCTGCTCATCCCCGGCACGCAGATCGGCATCTACAGTTCGGTCAACTTTACCAAAGGGGCCGTGCATGGCTTGGAACTCTCGTATGACCTGGTTCCGCGCAACAACGTCGGTCTGAGTTCCTACGTGTCGTATGCTTACACCATCGCCAAGCCCAACGGCTTCGACAACACGGGCGCGCAGGCTCCCTTCTACAACGACCACGACCAGCTCAACACCATCAGCGCAGGATTGGCCTACACCATCAAGTACGGCGCAGCCTTGAGTTTCAACCTGTACCACGGCAGCGGGGTGGCGTCCAGTGTGCTTGCCAGCGCCAATCCCAACAGCCCGGTCGCCCTGTTCAACGGCGCGCGGCAGCCCCGCACGCAGCTCAACATGGCGCTTTCCAGCGGCTCGCGTCTGTTCGGAGGCAGCAACGCGCAGTCTGGCACGACCGGCGGGCGCGGCGGCCTGACCCTGAGCGTGGAGAACCTGCTCGACGACCGCACGGTCATCAACTTCAACAGCGGCTTCAGCGGCACACGCTTCCAGCAGGGCCGCCGCGTCCTGCTGTCATTGTCCGGCAATTTCTAAGCAGCATCAGGAAAGGAAAAAGGAGAAAGGAGAAAGGAGAAAGGGGAAGGCCGACCGCCTGACACTTTGCCCGTAATACTATGCAGAAAAGTGGAAGCCACGCGGCTTTCTCCTTTCTCCTTTCTCCTTTCTCCTACCAAATCGTATGGCAAGTATCATCCACTTCATCAAAGCGGGCGGGTTCGTGATGTACCCCCTGCTCGTACTCTCGCTCGTCGCGCTTGTCGTGATCGCCGAGCGGCTTATGGCGTACAGTCAGTTCGGCGGACTGGCGAACGGACTGGCGGAAAAGGTCACGTCACTGTGCAAGTCAGGACGCTATGACGAGGCGGCCCGCGAGTGTCAGGCGCGTAAAGGGCCGCTCGCCGCGTGCCTGGGCGTGATCGTGCAGCATCGCACTCAGCCGACACGCGAAATCGAGCGGATTGTCGAGGAAACCGGACAGGACTATTTCCTCCGCTTGGAACGCTTATTGCCCGTGCTGGACACGACAACAACGATCTCGCCCCTGCTTGGTCTGCTCGGCACGATTGCGGGCATGATCGGCACGTTCAACGCCATCGGCGGCGCGCAAAGAGGCAACGGCAACAGCGACGCCGTGCTGAACGGTGTCGGCGAGGCGCTGTATGCCACAGCCACAGGTATCTTGATCGCCGTGATCTGCTTTGTCGCCTACAACTATTTTGCCGCCCGCCTGCGTACCATCACATCCACGACCGAGCAGGCCGCGACGAAGTTGCTGAATGTGCTTGCCGACCTGCATCATAAAGAACATGCCGGCTACAACACCGGGGCGAATATCCCGATGGGCAGCGTGACGCAGGGGCTGGAGGAGGGCAGCGTCCGTGGAATTTAAGCGTCGTCGCGAACTCAAGCGCACCAAAATCGAGATCATCCCCATGATCGACACGATGTTCTTCCTGCTTGTGTTCTTCATGCTGTCGTCGCTGGCCCTGGTGCGGCTGAACGGCCTGCCGGTCAACCTGCCGCGCGCCTCTACCGCGCCCAAACAGCCCGCAAGCGACCTGACCATTACGATTGACAAAAATCAGCAGATCTATATCAACAAAGAGCCGGTCGCGCCGGAGAATGTGGGAACCGTTCTGGCGCAAAAAGCGGGCGGGCCGAACGGGGACATGGCGAACGTAAGCGTCGTCATCAACGCCGACCTGACCGTGCCGCATGGCCTCGTCGTCAAGTGCATTGACGAAAGCCGCAGCGTGGGCATCACCAAGTTCGCCATCGCGACGGCTCCGGAGACCGCCACGCCATAACGCGCAGGCGTCAGGCATTATGCGGCCCCATCAGGCCGAAAATGTCGCCACCTGTGCGCGGGAAAGGAGTTTACAATCTATGACCACGCCGTATACAACGCCGAAAAACCCTATCTTGCAGGACGCGCTTGGCAGGCGACTTGCCTGGGCGGCTGCCGCCTCCCTGCTGGGCAACCTGCTTCTATGGCGCGGCGTGGCCGCGATGGCAGCGCACCCGGTTCATTACGATTTGAAGCCCGTCGAGATCACGCGCATTATTGTTCAGCCCAACGGCAAGCGCGCCGAAAAGGTCGTCACCAAAAAACAGATCGAAAAGAAGGTTGTGCAGGCGCGCAAGGAGCCGCCAAAACCCAAACCGCCGCCCATAGTCCACCCGGTCGTACATCCTGTGCGCCCGCACATCGAGGCGCCGGTTCCACACCCGATCCGACCGCAGATGGCACACCATGACGCGCCGCCCCGACACGCCGCGCCTATCAAGGTGGCCCAACTGCCGCCGCCCGAAACCGCGCACAACCGGATCATCACCGCGCCCGATACCAAAACCGCCGCGCCCACAGATCACGTCGTTCAGGCGGGCGGCAATGCCGCAGTGGGCAAGCCGATGAACCAGCAGGGGAGCGGAAATGCCGTTACCAACCCGGACACCATCGTTAAGAATACGACGCCGCAGCCCACGCCAAAAGTGGAACCCAAACCCGACCCGAAACCCGCTCTGCCCTCCGGCAATGACAAAAAAGACGTTCCCGCGCCCGATCCGCAGCCCAGGCCCGACCCTAAGCCGGTTCCCAAACCTGACCCGCTGCCCGAACCCAAACCCAAAAAGAAGGGGCCGACCCGCGAGGCCGAGCCGACCGATCAGACAAAGCCCGACATTCCCGACGAACTCAAGCATGGCGATTTCAAATCGTTTGTGCGCGTGGCCGTGGACATTGACACGGACGGCAGCTTCTCGGTCACGCTGCGTACCTCATCGGGCAACCCGGACGTGGACAGCCGCGTTCTTGACGCTTTGAAAAAGTGGAAGTGGAAGCCCGCCATGAAAAACGGCGACCCGATCAGCAGCGTACAGCGGTTCAAGTTCGAGTTTGAGGTGCAGTAGGACGCTCTGAACGGCGGCGGTTCAACGTTCCGCGAACGAATGCGCGGCGTGACGGAACCACACGACGGCATTTGTCCAGAAAAGGAGGCGCTAGGACGTACATCAACCCGGCACAAAGAAACCGGTATAAAGAAGTTCTGACGGCTGCGGAAACAGCCGCCAGAAGGGCGATTGCGGGCTTGCCACAACCGTTGACCACGGCATTATAGCACGTACCGTCCCCGGCGTCCAACACGCCACGCTTCTTTCCTTCTTTCTCACGCCACGACCCGCAAACAAGGGTTCTTATGTTCACTCACGCCTGTCCGCCAGCCCCAGCCGCGCGACGCATTGCCGGACTGCGACGGGCCTTCACTAGCGGCATGTTCTCCTGCACCTGCCTGCTCGCCGTCGTGCCTGCCGCGCGCGCTTACCAAGACCCAGGCCGGCCCGAACCGGAAACCATCTGGTGGGGCCTCCTCTGCCTGATAGTGGCGCTGACCTATGTGCTGATCGCCTGCTTTCGCGCGCCGCTGAACGCGCAGCCTCGCTATCAGCCGCGCCGTGCGCCGCGCTTGAAGTCCCGGTTGACCATACGACGCGCCAGCCCATTCGCAACAAAAATTGGTGGACGCGTAGTTTCCTGGTTTTCTCACATCGTGACGGCTGACCTCCGACAGCATCCGGGGCGTCCGCGACCGTCATGGACGCGCAGGCCGAAGATGCCCAAAACAAATAAGAAGCCGTAACACTGTTCTCCCGCCGAACCCGAAGCGGCGCGACGGAGGTACTCCCATGAAATTGAAGACTATGAAATCGAAGCGCGGGCGATTTTTGCTGCGTATATCGGGCTTGATCGTCCTGATGGCATGGCTGTGCATCACAGGCGTATCGCGGGCTTACGCGCACCCGGTCGCGCCCGACATCACCGTGGCGCAGCTGCACGTTCACTACAAGCTGGTGGACATGACGCTCAACGGCCCCGCCTCGGAAATGCTCAACGCAGCGGGCGTCACAGCAAAGGAACTGGACGGGGAGAACACCGCGAAGCCTGTCTTGGAAAAACTCGCCACGTGGCTGCCGACCGCGTTCCTGCTGGAAAAAGACGGCAAGCCCATGCCGTTCGAGATCGTGTCTGCGGACTACCAGGACGCCGTGCAGAGTATGAATACGTCCTACAAACTGAGCGTCCACTATGCCACGACGAAGCCTGCCGAACACCTGCGCGTGACCAGCAAGTTTGTGCATACTATCGTGTCGTGCGGCGGCGTACAGTTCGAGATGCACGGCGACAAAGACACGGCCCCACGCGATTTCGACACCGAGGCGAATCTGGGCAGCATCTGGGGCAACGTCGAAGACTTCATTTTTATGGGCATGGAACACCTGTTTACGGGGTACGACCACATTCTGTTCATTTATACGCTGATCTTTGCCCTGACACAGTTTCACGGTGTCGTCAAGATGCTGACGGGATTCACGGTCGGTCATAGCATTACGCTGATCCTTTCCACCTTCAATGTCATTCATATCAATCCGCGCCTGGCAGACATGGGCATCGCACTGACCATCATGTACGTCGGGGTGGAAAACATCGTCAAGAAAGACCCGCCGAAGAACCGTTTCTGGCTGGTGACGATGTTCGGCCTGATACACGGCATGAGTTTTTCGGCCTCGCTCAAAGAAGTCGGGCTGCCCGATCAAGGCTTGGTACTATGTCTGTTGGGCTTTAACCTGGGCATCGAACTGGCGCAGATCATTATTGTGGCCTGCGTGTTCCCGCTCCTGCAGCATCTGCGCTGGCGCAAGGAGGGACTGGCGCTGCACCGCGAGGACGGTACGCGCCAATTCAAACAGATGATGAACGTTGGGTCGGCGATTACGGCCTGCATGGGGCTGTACTGGTTCATCGAGCGGTTGTCGGGCCGATGAGCGTTATATGGGCTTACAAACTTGCGAACCTACCATTGGCAGAATGAACCGAGCGGATTGATAGAAGCGACAACCTGATGAGGCTGATAGACGACACGCCTGATAAAGATTAGATCAGAAGATTAGATCAGAGGTATAGATCTTGATGCAGACACTGAAATCTTCCCTACAACGCACTATCCGGCTGGAAGGGCTGCATTGCCCCGACTGCGCCGCGACCATCGAGAAGGACGTTCGCCGCCTGCCCGGCGTCCTCCACGCGGAACTGCGGTTTGCCTCGGCGCAAATGTCGGTCGAGTACGCGCGCGAGCAGGTCACGTTCGAGGACATCTGCCGCCTCATCGGCAGGCATGACGTGCGAGCCTGCTCGATTAGCCGACATACGGAAGCGCCGGAAGCGCCCGCCTCTCCTCCATTATGGCGAGCGCGGCTGTCGGCGCAGCACAAGGTCGTGGAAACCTTGGCCGCCGGTACGCTGACCCTGCTGGCGACTCTACCCCTCTCGCTTGGGGGCCGCGATGGGGATATTGCGCTGTATGCGGCGGCTATTTTCCTGCTGGGCAGGAGCATTGCGCGCATGGCCTGGCAGGCGATCCGGGCGCGCGCTATTGACATGAACGTTCTCGTCCTCGTCGCCGTCGTGGGCGCGGTCGGCCTGCGGGACTGGTTCGAGGCGTCAACCGTGCTGCTGCTTTTCAGCATCGGCAATCTGCTGCAATCAGGTGCGATGGAGCGCACGCGCCGCTCGCTGCGCGCCCTGATCGAACTCGGCCCGCAGATGGCAACCGTGCTGCACAGCGGCCAATCAATTTCTATTCCCGTCGAGGAGGTCGGGCCGGGCGAGATTTTGCAGGTCAGGCCGGGCGAGCGTATCCCGATGGACGGCACCCTCATCACGGGCAGCACGACCGTAGATCAAGCGCCTATCACGGGAGAGAGTCTGCCGGTTCACAAGCATATCGGAGATACGGTATACGGCGGCACGCTGAATGGGTCGGGTGCTTTTAATTTCGAGGTGACGCATCGCTTCGAGGATACGATGCTGGCGCGCATCGTCCACTGGGTCGAGGAAGCGCAGGCGCAGCGCGCGCCCGCGCAGGAGTTCATAGACCGCTTTGCGCGCTTGTACACGCCCATCGTGGTCGGGTTGGCGTTGTGCGCCGCCACCCTGCCGCCCGCGTTTGCCCTCTTATCCGGCGCGCATACTTCGATTGCCATTGTGTTCGCGCTGTGGGTTTCGCGCGCGCTGGCGCTGCTGCTGATCGCGTGTCCGTGCGCTCTGGTGATCTCCACACCGGTCGCCATTGTAACGGCCATCGGCAGCGCGTCGCGCAACGGCATACTGGTCAAGGGAGGCGCGACCCTGGAAGCGGTGGGAAACGCGCGCGTGCTGCTGTACGACAAAACGGGAACGCTGACGATGGGGCATTGTCGGGTCGAAAGCGTGCTGCCGCTTGGGGACAGGACGGGCGAGGAGGTGATGGACATTGCTCTTGCCCTTGAATCGAAGTCGGAGCATCCGCTTGCCGCTGCCTTCACGCACAGCCTGCCGGGTCGCGCCGCCCGTCCACTGCTCTTGACGGAGGATTTCTGCGCCCTTCCGGGCAAGGGCATACGCGCCACAATCGGCGGCGCATCGTATCTGCTTGGCAGCGCGATCTGGATGCAGGAGGAGGGCGTTGCGATGCATGTGGCGCAGGCCGCGCTCGCAAACGCCGAGGCGACCGGCAAGACCGTGGTTGCGCTTGCCAGCGGCCAATCGCCGCTCGGCCTGATTGTAATCGGCGACACGGTGCGCCCCGACGCCTCCCACACGGTACGCGCCATGCAGTCGCTGGGCATCACGCATCAGGTGATGCTCACGGGGGATACTCTGCGCGCGGCGCAAACCGTGGGCGAAGCGGTCGGTATCGCCACTGTCCACGCCCGCCTGCTGCCGGACGACAAACTGAAGTGGGTGCGGGCCTTTCAGCAGCACGGAGTCGTGGCGATGATCGGCGACGGCATCAACGACGCGCCCGCGCTGGCCGCAGCCGACATCGGCATTGTAATGGGCGCGGCGGGCAGCGACACGGCAATGGAAAGCGGGGATATTGCGCTGATGACTGACGATCTGACCGCTCTGCCCTACCTGATGCGCCTGAGTCGAAGAACGCGCGGCATCGTGCGGCAAAACGTGATCTTTTCCCTGCTGACGAAGGGACTGCTGCTGATTACCGCGCTCGTGGCCGGGGTTCCGCTGTGGCTGGCCGTGCTGGGAGATGTGGGCGTGGCCCTGATCGTGACGCTCAACGCGCTGCGCCTCATAGACGGCAGCGACGCCCGAAGCAAACAGTTCGAGCGCGGCGCGGGCCGCGCCTGATAACAGGAATGACATGCCTGGACATCAGGCACAAGATTTCGCCCGATGTTCAGGCAGAAGGTTTCGCGGACGAGACTTTGACCGCTAAGGCTTCCGTCGGGGTCGCCTTCTTCGGAGCGGCATCTTTTTCCTGACAGGTGGAGCAGTAACCATAGATCTCAAAGGCGTGGCTGACGACGCGGAATTTCTTGTCGGCTTCGGGCAGGGGAATCACTTCGGGGAGCGGGCAGGCGTCCACGCAAAAGCTTGTGCCGCACTCCAGGCAAATGGCGTGGTGGTGGTGCGCCTCGCCCTGAAACTCGAACAGCGAAATGCCCTTGCCCTGCAGGTTCACCTGATTGACAAGGCCCGTGTTCGTCAGCATAGACAGGTTGCGGTATATGGTATCCAGGCTGATGTAGGGATAGATTTCCTTGACGCGTTCCTGGACGGCTTGCGCCGAGATGGACGCGTCCGCATTGATGAGGACGCGCAGGATCTCCATGCGCTGCGGCGTTAATTTATGACCGGACGCGCGAACTCTCTGGATGGCTTCGCCGTAATTCATGGTATCCTGTTCCTGTAAATAAGAAATTTCGTATTTTGTACGATTAGTTTATTCGTGTATTCTTAATTACGGCAGTATACCCGAACTTGTTCGCGCCTGCCAACCGGCAGATTATGTGCCGCGCAAAAGAGGCGCAAAAATGCCGCAGGAAGCAAACAGCTTCCTGCGGCGATGGAGAGGCCG
Source organism: Chthonomonadaceae bacterium (assembly GCA_965277875.1). Classification (GTDB taxonomy): domain Bacteria; phylum Armatimonadota; class Chthonomonadetes; order Chthonomonadales; family Chthonomonadaceae; genus CAWFQB01. The sequence continues at coordinate 112,130 of CBDIDV010000003.1, forward strand.
CACGGCGGGCATCTCGGAATAGTGCATTAGCCGCTATGTATCGCAATGCCGCTTATGCGGAACCGTTGCCTTGTACCGCGCCGGCAAGTACGTTTCAGGCGGCGACTTGAACCGCGCCGTGGTCGTCGCAATGATCGCCGTGCTTGTGGTGCAGGCGGCCATTTACCAGGTAGTCGAAATGATCGCCGTGCGGAACCTGCTCGTGTCCACAGTCCACATGCTTGCAGGCGCACTCGGTGGGCGCGCACTCGGCGGGATTGGCCGCGCTGACCGCGATGATATGCTCGTCATAGTGGCCTTCGTGCGGTGAGTGCAGGTGGCCTTCGTGCAGATAGTCCACATGGTCTTCGTGCTGAATGCGCGTGTGACCGCAGGCGGGACTGTGAACATGAACATGGTTTTCGTGCGTTACGTGTGACATTGTCTGGTTTCTCCTATACAAAGCAGAGGTCGGCAAGGATGCGGAACGTCTGCGCGGTAGATTTTAGTTACATACCTATTATGGCGCGGCCTGCATGAAAAAGCCAGGTTTACAGGCAAAATACTGTGACTATTTTGCCACTATTGATAACAAATAATAGCATTTGATAGTTATATTTCGAGGCACGTGTTTACCTGAAGCGGAATACTCTCAACACGTTAAAGTGGGCTGGAGCGCAGTGAGAGGCCTGCTTTCGTCGGCGTACTGATCGCGACTGGCGTTCTGCCACTCTTTTTGAAGGCCAAATCGAATCGGCGCAGGGTAAACGGAAATTACCTGCTGTATGCGGCAAAACAAAACGCGCCGACGCAAGATAGGACAGAACAATGAATTGGCAGTCTTTTGCGGGCCTGGCGCTCGCCGCCTTTGCAGGAGGGGGAAACGCGCTTGGCGGATGGCTGGTAACGCGGCGCTATCGGGACAAAGCGGACGCGGCGTTTACTGTAAGCGACAGGACGCGGCTGGACGCGTTCACGCATGTCGGAGCGGGCATACTGCTGGCCGTGACCCTGCTGGAATTTTTGCCGACCGCGCTGGATACAGTACGGCCTCGCGCCTGGGCCGCGCCGATTGTGCTGATTGGCTACTTGCTGGTACACCTGACCGAGCATACCGTGGTACCGCATCTCCACGGCGGCTCCGAGTCTGCCCCTGCCGGCAGCGTGTCGCCCTCTGCTATTTACTCTGTCGTGGTTGGGTTGAGTATTCATGCCCTGTTCGACGGTGTAGCCATTGGCGCGGCGGCGCATCTGTCGCGTTCATTGGGCATAGTGGTGTTTGCGGCGATTCTAGCGCATAAAGTACCCGTCGGCGCCACGGTCGCAAGCGTGGCGCTCGCGGCGGGCGTGAACGCTCGTAAAGCCTTCTGGACAGCCGCCCTGCTGGGCGCGGCTACGCCCCTGGGCGCCCTGCTGGTATTTCCCCTGACAGCCGCGCAGATGGGGACAGCAACCGCTTTTGGAGCGGGCGTCATGCTGTATGTGGCGGCAACGGAACTGATTCCGGCGGGGAACGAGACAAAGAAAGCCTCGACGCCCTGCCTGGTAATTGTAGGCGTATGTCTGTTTGTTATTACGGAAATGTTAATGAAGCAAGCGGGATTAGAGTAAGGCAATGGTGTTCGGAACAAAAAACGAGATGGAAATCGGGCGGAACAGGCAAACTCGTCGGGGCAAGAGGGGCGGCGCGGCAGGGTTCGTTCTGGTCGCGCTTTGCGCGGCGGCAACGATCAGCGGCGGGCCGGAGGCCAAAGCGGACGTGGTGGGCTATCTGCGCCTGCATGTGCTGAACGCGACGGACGGCAAGCCCATTGAGGGAGCGCGCGTGGTCATCAGCGACACGGCGCACATACGGCCAAGCTGGACGCTCACGACCGACAAGCGGGGTGAGGCGATCAGCGTTCCCCTGGAAAACCGCAACTGGCAGTTGGTACGCGTCACGCTGCCGGACGCAGGCGGCGCAGCCCTGCCTGTGTCCGCAAATCATGCGGCTGACGCAAAGCAGGCAACAGTTACAAAGGCGGCGGTTACAAAGGCGGCGGGCAAACGGGCAGGCGAGACCGGAGCGCCCATTGATCTCAGCCCCTTCAGGCCGGAACAGCGGCAGATACGCATTGTAGCCGATACGACGACGGAGGCTTCCCTGCTGATTGATACGTCCCGCAAACGACTGGCGCGGGCGCAGGGAACCGGCAAAGAGGTATTTGTCAGTCAGGTCGGCACGATTATGCGGCGCGATCAGGCATTTATCCAGACGTATCCTGTTAATCCCGGCAACCCGCAGAGCCTGGGCAGCGTACTGCAAACGGTTCCGCGCCTGTCCGGGCGAGCGGCGGGGCGGCCCAAATAATCGCGAACTTCTCGCATCGTGTCGCTGTACGCCATTCCGTAAAAAATATATTTCGTAATCAAGAAAATAACTATTGACTTGAATTACGATTTGCGCTATGATTAATTGTGATGAAAATGTACTGACAGCGCTGCCGCGCCCTGCGGCGCAGCCGTGTTCGTGATCCTGTTTACCCTATGCTGAAACGCTTTCGCCACTCGTCCATACATCGCGCGCTGACCTGGCTGGTGCTGTGCGTCTGGCTGACCCTTGTAGGGGCGGCAGGCATCCATCATCATCCTGTTTCCTGCGCCGCCACGCAAGACCCGGCGTCCGCTGCAAGTTCCATTGCGGCGCGGCAGGCGTCCGGTCGTTCGTCTCACCTTGCGGCGGCGGATAATGACGACGAGTGCGGCGTCTGCAAGTGGCTCTGCGCCGTGCGACACGCTCTTTTAGCCTGTCCCATGCGCGTGGGCCTGACGCGCGCGGCGATGCCGGAACATCCCCTCGCGCGTCCTCCCACCTGTCCCGTGATCGCCTTTGCCTCCGCCTCGCGCGGCCCTCCCGCCTTCCGTCTTCCTTCTAAAGCCTGATTAGCGCCTGAGCGCTGACCGCTACGCGGTCGTCTCGAACGCCGATAGGCCTTTACAAACTTCCATCTTGTTTCGATATTTTCTCACTCGAACGCGCTTGATAACCGCGCGACCTCTTTAGCGCAGGTCGTCAGGACGTCCGATACTTGCCTGCCGTTTGCAAACGACGCGCAGCCGCCCAAACCCCACCTGATTGCAGCAGCGAATACGCCTGACTACGGGGCGCGGGACAGATCGCCGCCCTGCCCTCCTGCAATTCAGGGCCAGGCGTTTCGCGCGGTGTGCAAGGCCATGACTATGCCTGATTGTATCCTGTCGCATTTATGCCCGCCCGATGCGGCTACGTCAGGCCACCGTTTGGCCGACCGCTACAAGCAGCGCGACCGTTTCCAGCACGGGTTAAGCGGCGGGAGCCAAAAATCTTGAACAGGCGCACAGCAAATATAAGCGGCATATACCGCAGCAAAGCTAACAAAAGGTACTAAAATGAATACATACTCCAACAATCGCAGGGGCTTTACCCTGATGGAACTACTCATTGTAATCGCCATTATCGCCATCTTGGCCGCCATACTGTTCCCCGTATTCGCGCAGGCGCGGGCGTCGGCGCGCAAAACCGTGTGCATGGCGAACATGAAGCAGATCATCCTGGCGACGCGCATGTACAGCGACGATTACGACGGCTACTTTCCCCGCATCCAGGCAAGCGACGGCAACGGCAACTGGACGGTCGTAAGCTGGTGGGCCGTGCATTTCTATCAGCAGGCGCTCGACCCCTACATCAAAATGGGACGCGGAACCACGAACAAGCAGAACGTGTGGTGGGATCCTTCCGACCCGTCGCGCACCATGCCCTACATGTGGGGATCGTTCATTGACAACGGCCTGCTGACCTGCAACAACACCAGCGAAGTCGCCATCGAAAAGCCCGCCGAAACCGTGTTCAGCGCCCTGCGCGCCACAGCCTGGGATGTGGCGACCGGCACGGCCCCGCTGCCCTCCCCGCCACCGCCAGCCACAGACCCGTTCTGGACATCCGAGTATTTCGACTTTGGCGTAGACCCCTACGAGAAGAGCGAGCCGACAAGCCCCTACTGGTGGAGTCGGGGCAAAATCTTCCCGCCCTGCTCCCTGTTCCCCAACGACCCGGCCTGCGCTGACTGGGAGCCGCTGCTGGACACGCATCGCTACGCCAATCAGTCGCCCTACACGTTCGTGGATGGACACGTCAAGGTGATGCCGTTCGCGCAGACCTATAGATCTTCGGACGACAATATGTGGGACCTGCACTGACCTTCCGCGCGCCTGTGTAATCTTAAAGCAAAGCGCCCCGGTACAATCCTATGTTGTGCCGGGGCGCTTTACCATTTTCCCGAAGTACCAAAGCTCTCATAGAAAAAACAGCAGTACACCAAGCAAGACCAGTGCGCTGCCCACAACAACGCCCTCATTGCGCTCCAGCCAGTTCAGGTTAGCGCGTTCCAGGCCGCGCAGGGTCAGCCACACCAGCCCGCACATGATGCTCACCGTCGTTAAACCCATGACTATACTGACTGCTGCCAGAACCGACCACGGCATACCCGCCCCGCCAACATAAATAGTCAGCAGATCAAGGCACGGCGAAAGCGTCATACCCAGGACAAGGGCGCTCATCAGGGTCTTTCCCTCGCCCAGTCGTCCCGCAAATCCCGTCTTTCGCATTCCGGTTTCCACCGCTTCCCGCGCTCTGTCGGAAGCGGCCTCAATCTCGTGTTCCACATCATGCTTATGACCGTGGTGATGACACCCATCCCGGCGCAGGCCCGACACGGCAAAGTATAAGCCCAGGGCGATCAGCAGCCCCGCCGTGGCCGCATGTTCCACGACCGGGGGAATGGCGCGCAGCAGCCCTTTACCCATCAGGGCCACGATCAGGCCCAGCGCGACGGTCAGCAGGATATGCCCGGTTCCCGCCAGCAGCGTCATGGTCAGCGTCCGGCGCATCGTCCACCGCTGCGACCGTCCGACAAGCGCAAAGGCCAGCCAGTGCGAAGGTATCAGCGCGTGCAGGGTGGAAATGGAAATCGCGCCCAGCAACAGGGCCAGTACCGATTTATTATCAACAACATTCATAACGCACTCTCGTTCTCTCTCAGATGCGTTCACCGGCACAAGGCCGAAGGGCGCAAGAACGCCACCGCATACGGCAGCCGAAGGTTGCTTGGCGTGTGCGAGGGCGTGGTATGCTGCTGCTGAATGTTCCTACACTATATATTGACGTTTGCACCTGTTTTTAGAAGGTCGAAACATGGTCAAAATAAACTACATTTGCAAAATAGTTTTTTGGATGACCAATATATAAAATACCGGATATTAGGCCTGCGGCCAACTGTCCTATGAACTGGAAATCACCTGTGTATTTGCGCCGTGGTGTATTGGCAACAGCCGTTATGTCAGCAACAGCCCTCAAATGGGTGGAGACAACACCTGTCTACTAACGCAACGATCTGTTACACAGCACTGCGAAAAAGCCAAAGGCAGGGCGTCGAACGCTTCCGAGGAGGCATTCAGCGACTTGTATGTATCACAGTGTCCACGCACACGTATGCAGCCTCTCAGCTTTCCAAATGACCTGCTCGTAGACCTATGTGCGAAAACCGTCCGATAAGCGCACGTATGGGCAAAGAAGACCGGACACAGAGAGACAGCACAGGAACCGTTTACGCGGCTTCTGTGCTGTCGAGTTGGCGGCAGGCGGTTCCTGCTTGCGGCGCGTCAGGCGACGCTCGTGGCCTGTTTGCGGCGACGGCGCGACAAGAAGCCTGCGCCCGTCGTGGCAATACCGATGAGCAGAGCGACACTGCCGGGTTCGGGCGTGACGGCAGCGGGAGTGACTAATAGCGTGAAGGTTCCGTTAGGCGCATCGGTCACACTGTACGCCGAGACGGTGATCGTAGATGTGCCAAGCGTGAAGCTGGATGCGCCATTAGCGAGACTGCTACCAGGATAGGCGTAATTGTTGATTGCGGTTCCCGCTGTGGGCGTGAAGAACGAGGCGGCTCCACTGGAAAGGCGGGCTATCAGCAAGTCGGGCGTTCGCGCTGTGCCGGGCGACGGGTTGTAAGGGGTGTTGGAGGCCGAGAAAAACAGTCCTAAATCCCCCACTGTTCCTCCGACTGAGGAAAGCGAGTTGCCTAAACCCTGATTGAAGGTGAAACTGTTGCTGCCGTTCACCAGGGCAAAGGCAATGCTTTTGGGCGCATTGTTGATGTTGAGGGGGCTGGAGGAGGTTGCGAGGTTGTCGGTGTCATATTGATACTGCCCGCTTGCCGTGGAACCATTTGCATTGGCGCTGAACAGATTAGCGCCAACCAGATATTGTTGAGCATGGACGGCAGGGGCAAAGACGCACAAAGAGAGGGCAGCCATAGAGGCAACCGAAAAGCTGAGTTTACTAAAACACATGAAGAAGTCTCCTTCGTGAAAACGAGTTAGAGCAGGGAATAAGTACGGAACTCCAACAGACGCTCCATCCAACCTCAGTATACAGACCGATCATTAGCCAATCATTAACAGACAGGCGTGAAAGAGCAAAACAAGCGCAAAAGGCTGACAAACAAGTAAGAAAGCGGGGCAGGAGAGCCTGATTCCTCCTGCCCGGTCGTGTGCGGGGCGCACAACCTACTCGGCGGCGGTCTGCAAGTCCTGCTCGGCAGCGGCCTGCAAGCGGCGCATGATCTCGGCGCGGGCTTCGCGTATGACCTTCTGCAAGTGTGCGGTCATGCGCGGGGCGTTTTACGGATGCCGTCTCTTCAACAGCCTCATGCAAGCGCGCTGAACAAAGGCTACTTGGCCGGAGTTGTCGCCGGATTGGAGATGGTCTGCTGCGTGCCGTCCGGGTAGGTCAGCGTAAAGGTGGGGTTCTGAACCGTGTTGCCGTTTGCGTCGGTAAGGATCCCGATTGCTTTGAAGGTGCTTGCGCCGGATGTCAGTGTCAGCGTCAGTGTGCCATTGTTGCCGTTGCTGTCACTGCTGAGGACAAGGGCGCCCTTGTAGTTGACAGGCATTACCCCGATCATAACGCTCGTTGTACTGCCACTGCTACTTTCCGACCCCGAAAAGTTCGTCAACTGCACGTTGACGCTGTTGGTAACGATGCTGCCGCTGCCCGAAACTGTGCCATTGGCGTTTGTGTCTACGGCTAAGGTGAGCTGCGAGTCCGAGGCGTCCGCGTTGATATGCAGCTTTCCGTCAATGCTGATGGCGGAGTCAGAGGTGTAGGTCAGGGAACCGCTTCCGCTGCCGGGAAAATTGCCGCCCGTTACGTTGAACTGGAGCGACGTGGTATAGGGATAGGTGTCTGTGCTGACGGGAAGCAGCAGCGTGGCCGTGCCGACAGGCAACGTTCCTGCCGCATCACTGAAGAAGTTGTAGGTAAAGGTTTGCCCGCTACGGGACGTGCTGTTATATAAATTCAGGATGCTGTCGTAGTTGAACAGCGGGGCATCGCGCGTCGGCGCGTGCGCGGTGTGGAACAGGCTCAGGCGCGTCAGGGCGGCGCGGGATCGGCGCGCGTCTTTGGAGGGCGCGCCATCTAAAAGCAACAGGGAACTGATGGTGGCTTCCAAGCTGTGATAGGTGCCTAGCGTCGCGGTGCGAAGGGCAGTGTTGGTGTCCACTTTGGAGGCCGTGGCCGTGGTTCCGGTCGTGGCGACTGTGGTGAGGCCGGGGCTGGTGGGCCTGGGCTGAGTGGTTGCGCTTCCGCTGCATCCCGTCAGCAGGAGAGCGGATGGAAGCAGAGCAAGCGCGCCTGCGAGAACGTTTGTGCGGTTTGTGCGGTTCATGGATGATTGTCCTTTGCTTGACTGAAAAGCGAGCGGCGCAAAGCGCAGTATGCGCCGCGTGTGTAGAGCCGCGTTCAGTATACACATCCACCATTAGCCAATCATTAACAGAACCGAAGGTTATAGCATTAACAAACTCACTCGCCCGAACCGTCTTTGTCCGATAAGAGCATAGTATGAGGGCGAACGCGAAAATACGGCGGTACGGCAGACACCGGGCAAAGAGGCTTATGCCCTCGTTTAAGGACAAGGCTGCGCCATGACGATGGCGCAGGCCGTTGAGTTTACGCGAAAAGAAGCGAGCAAATAATTGCTCGCTTCTTAACCGTACCTTGCCACATCCAATAAAACGACTTGTCGGCTGGCCGCCTGCACGCTCCTCATTTATAATCGTCAATGGATGGGCAGGCGCAGACGACGTTGCGGTCGCCGAACACGTTGTCAATGCGGGCCACGGGCGGCCAGTATTTGTTTTCGCGCACATACGGCAGCGGGTAGGCGGCCTGTTCGCGGGTATACGCGTGGCTCCACTCGGTGCGCGTCACGGCCTCGGCGGTGTGCGGCGCGTGCTTGAGCGGGTTGTCGCTCTTGTCGCTGCGTCCCTCCTCGATGTCGCGTATCTCCTGCCTTATGGCGATCAGCGCGTCACAAAAGCGATCCAGTTCCTCTTTGCTTTCGCTTTCGGTCGGCTCAATCATGATCGTGCCGCTGACCGGCCACGAGACCGTGGGCGGATGTAGGCCGAAGTCCATCATGCGCTTGGCGATGTCGTCTACGGTCACGCCCGCACTCTGCTGCACGGGCCTTAGATCCAGTATGCACTCGTGCGCGACGAGACCGTTCTTGCCGCGATACAGCACGGGGAAATGCTCGTCCAGACGCCGCGCCACATAATTGGCGTTGAGTATCGCCGCCTGCGTCGCCCTGAGCAGCCCCGCCGCGCCCATCATCTTGATATACGCATACGAGATCGGCAGGATAGACGGACTGCCCCACGGCGCGGCGGACACCGGCCCAATGGCAGAGGAGAAAGGAGAAAGGGTAAAGGAAAAAGTGTCGTCCTCGTTGCTTTCTCCTTTTTCCTTTTTCCTTTCTCCTTCTAAGAACGGATGCGAGGGCAGAAATGAAACCAAGTGCGCCGCCACGCCTATCGGCCCCACTCCCGGCCCGCCGCCGCCGTGCGGGATGCAGAACGTTTTGTGCAGGTTGAGGTGGCACACATCCGGGCCGAAGTCGCCGGGCCGGCACAGGGCGACCATCGCGTTCATGTTCGCGCCGTCCATGTAGACCTGCCCGCCATGCGCGTGGATGATGTCGCAGATCTCGACAATCGCTTCCTCGAAAACGCCGTGCGTGGAAGGGTACGTGACCATCAGAGCCGACAGATGCTCAGCGTGCTTGTCGGCCTGCGCTTTCAGGTCGGCCACGTCAATGTTGCCGGCCTCGTCCGTGTTCACCACCACGATCTTCATGCCGACCATCGCCGCGCTTGCCGGGTTGGTACCATGTGCGCTATGAGGTATCAGGCACACATTGCGGTGCGCCTGCCCCCGTTCCTGGTGATACTTGCGAATCACAAGCAGGCCCGCGTACTCGCCCTGCGAACCCGCGTTCGGCTGCAAGGACACGCCCGCGAACCCCGTAATGTCGCATAGCTGCGCTTCCAGGTTCCGTATCAACGCGCCATAGCCCCGCGTCTGATCGAGCGGCGCAAACGGATGCAGTCCGCCGAACCCCGCCCACGTAATCGGGATCATCTCGGCGGCGGCGTTGAGTTTCATGGTACACGAGCCGAGCGGAATCATGCTGTTGGACAGCGACAGATCTTTGTTCGCCAGTCGGTTCAGATACCGCTGCATTTCCAGTTCCGAACGATGCTTGTGAAACACCGGATGCGTCAAAAACGCCGTCCGACGCTGAAAGGAGACAGGGAAAAGGGGAAAGGAAAATGTGTCGTTTGCGTTGCTCTCTCCTTTTTCCTTTTTCCTTTCTCCTTCCCCGAACACTGCCAGCAGCGTCTGCACATCCTCAATACTCGTCGTTTCATCAAGGGAAACCGTGACCGTCTGCGCGTCCAAAACGCGCAGGTTCAGGCGAGCGTGGGCGGCGCGGGCGAGCAGGTCAGCCTGCGATGTGCCGCCAAGCCCAACGCGCACGGTGTCGAAAAAGGGCGCATCGGAAACGGCATAGCCCTGCGCGGCAAGCCCCTGGGCGAGAGCGACAGCCCGCTCGTGTATGCGCGTCGCGATGGCGCGCAGACCTTCCGGGCCATGATATACGGCGTACATGGCCGCAACATTGGCGAGCAGCGCCTGGGCGGTGCAGATGTTGCTCGTTGCTTTGTCGCGGCGGATGTGCTGCTCTCTTGTCTGCAAGGTCAGGCGAACCGCGCTGCGCCCCTCGGCGTCGCGGGACACGCCGATAAGCCGGCCCGGTATCTGGCGCTTATAGGCGTCCCGCGTGGCAAAGTAGCCCGCGTGCGGCCCGCCGTAGCCCATCGGTACGCCGAACCGCTGCGCGCTGCCGACCACAATATCCGCGTCCCACTCACCCGGCGGCACAAGCAGGGTCAGACCGAGCAGGTCGGCTGACGCAACGGCAAGCCCGCCATTGGCATGAACCTGCTTCACAAACGCGCTGTAATCGCGAATGACCCCATCCGTGGCGGGATACTGCACTAAGGCTCCAAAAATCGGGCGGTCGAATGCGAATGTCAGGGCGTCGCCCACGACAAGGGGAATATCCAGGGCCTCGCAGCGCGTTTGCAGCACGGCCAGCGTCTGCGGGTGGCAGTCGGCGGCGGCAAAGAACGCCTTGCCCTCGCCGCCCTTAATGCCGTATGCCATGTGCATCGCTTCCGCAGATGCCGTGGCTTCGTCCAGCAGACTGGCGTTCGCGAGTTCCATGCCGGTCAGGTCGCGTATCATGGTCTGGAAGTTCAGCAGCGACTCCAGCCGTCCCTGCGACACTTCGGCCTGATAGGGCGTGTAGGGCGTGTACCAGCGCGGGTCTTCCAGCAGGTTCCGCAAAATCACGGGCGGCGTGACGGTGTCCGAGTAGCCCATGCCGATGTACGACTTGAAAATCTGGTTCTGGTCGGCCAGTTCGCGCAGGTGCGCCAAACTTTCCGCCTCGTCACAGCCCTCTTCCACCACTTTCAGTCCGCCAAACGAGGGCTTACCGCCGGGAAAGATCTGCGCGGGAATGGTATCGGCAATCAGGGCTTCGAGCGTATCGTAGCCCAGCGTGGCGAGCATGGCTTGCATATCCGCGCTGCGCGGGCCGATGTGCCTGCCGACAAAAGAACTAAGCGCGGGCGCGGTTTGTGCCGCGTCGCGGGCTGACGGTGCAGCCGCATCTGGTTGAGCGTCTGCCGTAAACGGGTGTATCAAAGTGTTCTCCTCCTCAAACATTTCCACTAAGGATTCATTATACCTTGTGTACGTCTGACACGAAGGGCAAATTCAGCCACAGGAAGCAGGCGAGCGCAGGAAGGGGAAATACTTTACCGCAGATCGGGCGGATGAAACAGATAAATGCGGATCATCTTTTGAATCATCTGCGTTCATCCGCTTTATCCGCCCGATCTGCGGTAAATCTCTGGTTATTTACACGTAGAGGCGTGGGAGGCGAGCCGTAAGACAGGTGGTGATTTCGTGCGGCGTTGTGTCTATCAGCGTGGCGATGTCTTCGATGGCAATGCGTTCACTGCCCTGCGTCCCGATGCACACGGCCTCGTCACCGGGCATGATGTCGGGCGTGTCGGTCACGTCCACGACCGTCTGATCCATGCACACGCGGCCAAGTATAGGAACGCGATGCCCGCGTATCAACATCTGTCCCTGATTGGACAGGCGGCGCGGATAGCCGTCGCCATAGCCGATGAGAACTGTCGCGATTCGGCTCGGACGGGTCAGGCGATGCGTCGCGCCGTAGCTGATGCCGTGTCCCGCCGGCAGATCGCGCACCGTGGCGACCGCAGCTTTGAGCGCAAGAACCGGGGCCAGCGCATACGGCGCGGGGCCGATGCCATACAGCAGCAGGCCGGGGCGCGCGAGGTTGGCTGCACTGACGCACCCACGCAGCATGGCGGGACTGTTCGCGGCATGTACCCACTCGAAGCGCGCGCCCGCTTCAGTCAACCTGGCGCAGGTATGGTCAAAAGCACGTTCCTGCTGTGGGGTGAGAAGCCTGTCCTCATTATCCGCGTCGGCAAAATGCGTGGACACGCCGGACACGTTCAAACCTGCTCGTACCGCGCGCTGCCACAAACCTACCGCCTGGGCAGGCTGCACGCCGGAACGCCCTATGCCCGTATCTACGTCCAGATGTATGGCAAAGCGGTTCGCGTCCTGACTTTGAAGAGCGGGAGCGGTGGAACGGGCGCAGATCAGCGCGTCAAGAGAAACTGCATCCCCGACAAGCGGCGTGATAGCGTGTTCTATCAGGACGCCGGCCTCGTTTTGCCCGAAGGCGCAGAGCAGGCAGATCGGGGCCTGTATGCCCGCTTCCCTTAGCGCAATTCCCTCGCCGACAGCGGCCACGCCCAGCCAGGCCGCGCCCGCATCCAGGGCCACACGGGCGACGGGCAGCAGGCCATGTCCATACGCATCCGCCTTTACCACGGCCATGATGCGGGCGTTTGCGCCCACCCAGTCCTGCGCGGACCGGACATTTCCCCGGACAGCCTCCAAATTTACTTCGACCCAGGCGCGCGTCTTCATAATTCCATGTTCAATGGTTCAATGCCGTGTTTAACGGCCCCCTAAAAATAACAGGAAAATATTTGTAACTGTTTTGTAATATAAATGTAACCTAACGCGGTTTGGACGCGTCTATACCATCAGCAGCTCGATTAGGGATAAAACCCTTTTGCTCTTTGCGCGAAGCGATACTTACTGGTGTCGCGCCTGTCCGAAGAGCGCCGCCCGATGTGCGTTGTTCACCCAACGCGCCGGGCGGCTTTTTTTGCCTGCCTTGTCAGAGCCGCATAAAAGCAGCCACGCGTTTGGAACATGCTGCCGATCTTCACGCATCTGTCCCTGCTTAACCCTGCCCTTTTTGCATTGCGCGGCGCAGGGCCTCGGCAAGTGGGTTGTCTGCGGCGGCGGCTTCGCCGTCGGTGTCCTCACTCTCCCCCTCGCCCACCCCGCCAGCACCGGAACCACGCGCCGAGGTGTCCGCGTACTGCCGCCACTCCTCGCGCTCCGGCTCCTCCACGACACCCTCGCGGGACTCCGGCTCGCGCCAGTTTTCGGGCAAGGTGATCTCCAGCGCGAGTGCGGCCTCCTCAATCGCAGCCGTGGGAACCCAGATCACGCCCAGCTCCTCATACTCGTCATCGGGCGACACGCTCGGCACATTGTCAAGGACCTCAACCGGCTCATCCCCGATGTAGACCAGTCGTTTCAGCACATATTGATAGCGCCCCGACCTGAACAGCAGACCCTGCGCGATGTTCAACTGCTTGATGCCCACGCCCCGCTGCATATTCTCTATAAACGAAAACTTGATCTCGAACAGGCAGAGGGACTCGTGATCTATCGTCCACACGCCGTCCAGTTCCCGGTATAAACGCCCTGCCCGCCCGTTTCGCAGCCGCTGTTCCCACCTTAAAATGCGCTCGGCCTCGAGCGTCACAAAGCCGCTCAGATACTGCTGTACGCATTGCTCGATCAGCCCGCCGATATACTCCCCGGCATGGCGCGGCCCGCCCCGCGACGGTCGGCTGTCACGCATTCGGCGCATCCACGCGATGTATTCCGGGTCGTCGGGCCGGACAAGCATCAAATTATGAGGCGTATCAACATTTAGCATAGCGACACCCTATCCGCCTTCATGTTCTACCCTTCCACTCCATCATTCAGGATAAGTGCGGCGTTCTCAGCAGTTCATTTGCGTTCATTTGCGGCTTTTCCCGAACCCACTACGCCCCTGATTCGAGGAAACTGGTCACGTCTGCCATGCTGGCGTGAGGTTCGCCCTGCGCCACGTTGTCCAATTTGCCCGCCCGCATCCAGCCTTCCAATTCGTCCACGAGTTCAAATAGATGCGTAAAGTCGCGCACTACGAACAGGAGGGGCTGATAACGATTGATCTCAAACGTCTGATTGATGACCCATTCCAGGCGCAGCGGATACCGCTGCACATCCGGCGACAGAATACTGTGTTCGATCTCGCCATACGAACTCAGCAGACCGCTCCCGTACACTTTCAGGCCAGAGGAAGGAACGGGAGAAGAAACGAGAGAAGGAGCAGGCGCGGTCTCCCCTTTCTTCTTTTTACTTTCTCCTTTTTCCTGATTCTCCATCAGCCCGAACTCGATGGTGAACCAGAAGAAGCGGGCCAGGGCGCGAACGATGCTGCTCAATCGGCGCAGTTTTTCCTTTTCGTCTTTGATGTCGCGCACAATGGCCGCAGCGGTGTGGGCGCAGTCGCCAAAGCGAACCAGGGCGTCGGCAAACGCCGGGTCGGTGTGCATCGGCACATGGCCCGCGATGTCGTGGAAGATGTCGGGTTCGGGCAGATAGTCCAGCCGGGCCGCGTCGCGTATGGTGATCGTGGTCGGGAACTCCCGGTCGCGCAGGCAGCTAAAAAACTGAAAGGCGGGAATGTACCCGCTGACGGCTCTGGCGCGAAAGCCGGTCAGCGGACACAAAAAGCGGTTCACGTCTTCCAGGCTGGGGATGCGGTCGGGCGACAGGCACAGGTTGCCAATGCCGCGCAGAAAGTGCGGGTTGGCGTACAAGCGCCAGCGTTCCGACATGCGGGCATACAGCGCGGCCCATGCCCGCTGATTGTCCTCATTATACAGTTCGTAGGGCTGCCGTATGTAAAGCGTCCCCTGCTGCTGCGCTTGCTCGATGTAGGGCGCATTGCCCGTCGTCAATCCGGCGGCGGTCTCAATAACTTGTGTTTCCATGCCGTCCCCTACCCTGCCGCCACGCCGATGCGCTTGCGGTTGGCTGCAGCGAGATTTTGCAGCACCTGCGAGGTGTCGTCGGGCAGCAGGTGGACATCCAGCAAGCACACTTCCTTGCTGTCCTGCGCTTTGTTCAGCGCGTCGCGCAGGTCCTGCACGGTGTCCACGGTAAAGCCCTCGGCATGAAGGGCGCGGGCGAGGTTGGCGTAGTCCGTAGTGGGAATATCGGTGTACGCGCTCTCCGGGTTCATGAAGCGCAGCGTGGCATACGAGGCATTATTCAGCAGGACGATGATCGGGTTCAGGTTATATCGCTTGGCCGACAAGAGTTCCATGCCCATCATTTGAAACGCGCCGTCGCCGATAAGCAGGATCGGGCGGGCGTTCGGGTCGGCGATCTGCGCGCCGATTGCGCCCGGAACGCCAAAGCCCATCGAAAGATAGTAGGCGGGACACAAAAAGCCCAGCGCGTGGCGCGTCTGCACGTCCAGGCCCGCAAACAGGCAGTCGCCCACATCCGTGACGACCAGATGTTCAGGCCGAATGAAGCGGTTTAATTCCTCCACAATCGTCTTCATCGAAACAGCTTCCTGCAAAGAAGCCTTCCCCTTCTCCTCTTCTCCTCTTCTCCTCTTCCCCTCTTCTGCATTCTCCTCGTGACTCTGTGCCTCCAGCGCAGCGGGTGGTATGTTCTGCGTCGCGGGCAGGGCGAACGTGCGGCGTCCCAGGCGCGGCGAGGCCAGCAGTTCGCGCATAAAGTCCTGGAGCGGCACATCCTGGAAGACGTGGTACTTGACGCGGATGTTTTCCGATGTGGCGTGGACGGCGTTGCGGGGTTCCAGATTGTGGGTAAAGATGCCCATGTTGAAGTCGCTCAGATAGGTTCCGAGCATCAGCAGGCAGTCGCTGCCCTCGATGTACTCGCGCAGCGTCTCGCCGCTCGCCCCGCCGACATAGATGCCCATATAGAGCGGGTGGTCTTCGGGAAATACGCCCTTGCCGAGCATTGTAGCGGCGACGGGGATACCCGTCTTTTCCGCCAGTTCGCGCAGTTCGCGCTGCAAGCCGAACCTGTGCATCTCGACGCAGCCCAGAATGGCGGGACGGTCACTGTTGACGATCATGCCCACGGTCTCATTCACGGCTTCAAGCAGCGCGCCCCGGTCAATGGTGCGCGGCGAATGCTGGACGGGCGAGGGCGTAATGTCCGCGAACACCAGGTCGCGGGGAACTTCGAGGTACACGGGCTGCTTGTAATCTTCCACAAGCTGCAATGCTTCCTGTATAATACGGGCCGCCGTGTGGGGGTTGTCGAGCAAAAACGCGCCCCGCGTCACTTCCTCGTACACGCGCCGCTGACTGTCCCAATTCTTCACTTTGTGGTGCAGCAGGGGGTTGTTGTGCCGCTCGCCGATGCCGGGACTGCCGGATACGACCACGAGCGGGGATTTCTCGGCATAGGCTTCCGCAGTGGGGTTGACCATGTTCAGGCCGCCCACGCCATACGTCACGATGGCAAGCCCCATACCCCTCATGCGGGCATACGCGTCGGCGGCGAAACCCACGGCGGGTTCATGGGCCAGGACGATGCCTTTGAGCGGCGACTGTTCCAGCGCGGCCCACAGCGAAAGCGCAAAGTCGCCGGGGATGCCGAAGGCGTGGCCTACGCCGCGCGCATGGAGTTCATTATAAAGATGTTCTGCGAGTTTCAAGCGCAAGTTTCCCTTCTCGGTCGGGTTGTTCGGTTGGGTAAGGATCAGGGCGAGGCGCATTGGTGGCGCGGCCTCGCGATTGGGAGCCGCGTATTCGCTTTTGGCGCGCGGCTTCCACGTTTCGACTTCTTCACTGCTTTGCTAATCCCTATTCCAACAGTATACCGAATTTTCTCCCGCTTGAACCAACCCGGAGTTGCAGACAAGTTCCGGGTACTGAAAACTCGTGGACAATTAAGGTGCGTTTGCCCTGCAATCCAGAGCGTTTCAGGTATCGGCTGCCGATTTATAAGCGCATCGGCCTCCGCCAAAGAATGGCGGAGGCCGATGCGCTTACCAAAGCATTTGCGGCAGGGAGCAAGGGGAGTGGCCCTGCGGGATGGCTGCGGCAGGGGCCAAGATAAGTGGCCCTGCGGTGTGTCACAACAACTCTGTTAAAGATGTCCTATCCGCCCAGCGCCTTTTTGAATTTCGCCATAAGGTCGGGATCTTCAGAAGGGCCGTGATCTTGTCGTCGCGCTGCTGTCATAATCACAGCGGGGCAAATGCTTACGATTACAATAGACGCATCACAATCGGGCAGTTGATGACGATGCCCGTACTCCCGTACTTTTTGCCGCCCGGCCCCGTCACCCAGCCTTTTTGAACAAACTCCAGCGTCTGGAACTCGTCAATAAGCCGCGAGCGATAGCCCTTGTCCACGGCGTCCTGCGTCCACTCGCCGATATTGGCGTCCCACATCGGGCTGTAGTCCAGCGTAAGCGTGGGCGAGCCGCCGAAGATGTTGATTGGGTCGGCCTTGTCGCCGATGGCGCTGTCGAGTCCCTGCCGCTGCGGGTTGTCGGCTCCCATCGGGCCGTTGGCGATCAGGAACAGCCGCTCGACCGGACTGAACGCGCTGTCATCGCCGCCGATGTGCAGGTCACTCATCGCGGGCGCATACGTGGATTCTTCGAGCGTCGCGCCCACCATGTCGTTTGAGTCGAAACTCAGATACAGGATCGGACGGCCCACGCTGTAGCCGTGCGTCAGTTTCAGCGTCACGGTCATGTTGTCCGGGTCAATCTTGACGACTTTATCGTGAACGAGGCTGTGATCCGCGCCGCCGTTCGGGAAATGGATCTGGCTCGCGCTCACATCAAAGGCGATCATGGGCGCGTTGTAAACGTGGTTTCCCGCATTCACGACCCGCACAAGCGGCGCGTAGTTTTTATCGCCCACGCTGCCGGCCTGCGCCTGCCTGGGCGGAAACGCGTGCTGACCCTCGCCGGGCATCAGCTTGTGTTCCGGGTGAAAGTCCACGCCGCCGCTGTCAAAGGTGAGCGTGGCGTCTGTTCCCAGCGTGGCCGAGCGGCAGGCTTTACCGGTCGCGGCATACGTCAGTTTCGAGGAGAAGTTGAGGCCAAGCGCGTCGGCATTGGCTTTGTCGTCGGTGTCGGTCAGCACATACCAGACTTTTTTGCCGTCTTTGAGTTTGCCCAGGTACAGCGGCAGTTGGATCGTCCCCGCGTCCAAGTCCACCTTGCCGGCCTTGAGCAGCTTGAGCGGCCCGACCAGGCTCTTTTCCACCTCCACAGGCATCGGGCCGAAATAGGTCAGGGGAACGTTCGTGCCGATGTTGGCGGGCGGCGGCGGCGTTTCGCCGGATTTGGCCTGCCCGTACAGTACGGACGACAACGACACCCCGACTCCGATGAGGGCTAACCCGACGAGGGCGGCGCGGCGCGAGAGACTGCTAAAACGATTCATACAATGACCTCTTTCCGAATGGCACAAGTACCGCCTTGTGCCTAGAATTTTTTAACACCAGCGTACTACGCGTATAGTATAAATTGCGGGTATCACAAAACTATCACAAGCAGGCCCCATTTTACGGCACAGCGACACATTCAATGCACAAACACGCCGCTTAGACGCCGGCAAAGCAAAACCCGGCGGAGTGACCGCCGGGGAGCGCAAACACATCAGGAGGAAAGGCATTCAGGGCGTGACGCGTTTCTTTACGACACCAGAGCGCGGCCACTTCGCGCCGGACAGATCGGCGATGGCTTGCCCTCCATTCTCAATGGAGCGTTCCAGGCCGTACTGTACACTGCGCTCGGTGCGTATCGTGAACAGCAGCATTACGCCGTAGATCAGGAAAAGGGCGGCGGACACGGGAACCATCAGCCCCGGAAAGCCTCTCGTAACGCCGACGGAAAGCGGCACACGGCACACTCGGCTCATCGCCACGAGGCCGAGCAGGATCAGCCCGCACACGCAGGGCGTCAGCCACAGCAAATTGGCAGTCAAAGCCGGTCCGCCGGTACTACTCTGGTCAGACAGATTCAAGTAGATTTCCGACAGTGTCAAAATACCTCCCAGGCCGCGTGATTGCCACACGCAAAACCCGGCCAGCGCAATTCCGATTGGCAAGCCACACCCGAAAGCGGTCACGCGGCGCAGGTGATCCGAATGCGACGGCGCAGGTAAAGCAAGCACAATCAAGGCCGCGCCGACAGGCAGCATCCAGATACTTTCTCCTTCTCCATTGCCCAGCCAATGAAACCAGGGGGCCAAGCCGAGGAACGGCGCGGCCAATGCTCCGGCCACAAGTCCTCCCGTCAGGCCAAGCCGCGCGGCCGGCAGCAGCGGCAGCCCCGCCTTGTTGCGCGCGCCGCGTCCGGCTAACGCGGCAAGCCCACCCGCTATAAGCAGCCATAGAATGTTGGAAAGCGCGAGCAGGTCAGCCGTCCACAAATGCAGCAGGGAATGGAGCGGCCTGTCGAACGGCATGGCGTTTTCCCCGGCCTGCAAGATGTCGCGCATTTTGTCGCCCGCCTGCTGCGCGGCATGAAAGGATGCGACCGCATCTGTTGCGCCCGTCCGCTCCAGATACGCGTCGAACTGCGCACGCAGGGCTGCCCGATGCTGCCGCTCTTTTTCATCGCTGCCGTAATTTCGGGGAATGGCTTGCGCTCCGCCGGGTCGGACAAGGGCGTTATCCGTGATGGCGTCGCCTACAATCGCGCCGATTACGTTTGAGGACTCAACGCGCATCAAATTTCCCAGGCGCGTCACGTCCTCGCGCAGTGTCAGCCCTTCCCTGACACGTCCCGCCTGTTCGGCCTGCATGGCTTTATAGATGGTAACGCGCACTGCACCCCGCATCTGAGCGTATTGCGGAAACAGCAGAGCGGCGGCGGAAACGGTATGAAGCAGGGCGCTGTTGTTGACAGAAGCCGCATCCTGGAGCTTCCACTGTCCCCTCAATTCGTCGTTGTAGTATTCCTGCCAGCGCGGTTTGTGCGCGGCGCGAACCACTGCCGTCACCGCCTCCTCGTCATGATGCGTTCCGAATAAACCGACGGCCCGCATGAAGGGGAAATACGCGTTGTCGGGATCAAGCCGCTCGCCCTGCGCCGCATCATGGTCATAGGAGGCATACAGCGCCGCTGTTTCCGCTAGTTCGGCAGGAGACGGCGCTTTTTTGTCGCTCTTTGCAGGCGGAGGACTACCGGCAAGGTCGTACTGCTCGGCCTCATGCTGCGGATGAACAGACTCCATCGCCGCATAGCGCAAAATGTTGGCATACAGCGAAGGCTGATCCCCAAAGCGACCTTCCAGGGCGCGTAATCTCTGCACCTTCTGAACCGAAGGAACAATCCTCTCGCTTCGTGATGTGGGAAAGCCATCATCCAGAGCAACCGTACAGGCGTCCGCGATTTGTACCTGCAAATCGTCGGGAAAGCGCCGCGCGGCGGCGTGGGCAGCAGGTGTCGCGATGCTGCCATAATACGGATCGGGGCGAACTCCCAACTGACTGCCGGCTACGCTCGCGATGTTGGCCGGGGTGGGAACGGTCATACCCGCCTGCGCCAGAAACAATCGGCGGCTTCCCGGCGCGATCAGCAGGGCCAGCATCAGACCCGCCGCGCACCCCGTCAGCCGGACATTGATCTTGCGGGTCAGCCGCCCCTTGAACCAGTTAGGAGGCGCGACAGGATATACGCCCGTCATCACGATCTCCTGCGCCCGCGCCGCCTGCTGCGCCATTGAATCCTCTTGTGAAGCGGTTTCCTGTAGATCGGCTGCTTCCTGAGCTATGTCCGATTTGTGCAGCAATGTTATGTCCTTCTTTGTACGCAGTCTATACCAGGAGGTTGTCGGCAAACTTTTCTTACCGTGTACCGCGCATTCTCAACAAATCAGTCATATATACCCGTAGGGCGGGGACAAGATGAGTGGCTCAACGCCACATCGGTGTGAGCGACCCATTAACCGCTACGGTTCCTGTCGCCATGTGTCGGGCGACTAAAAAGCCGAAGGGAAGCGTCCGTCAGATTCATGTTGTCTAACGCGTCGCCGTCCGATCCACCCTGCCCTCTGCTGCCCGGATGCTCGTATACGCCAACGCTGCCATTTGCCGGGACAGGCAGGCCGACAGGCGACTGCTGTACCAGATGCACAAGCAAAAGCGTGGCGCACAGGGTCATGGCGGCGGCGGGTACGGCGGGGCGGCAGGCCGTCCATAGAAACTGCAAGTAAGACACGAAGCCGGATGAGATGCGGGACGGGCTTTTTAGCAGGGCTGCCTGGATACCGGCGTCGAAATAGGCAGAAAGTTCAGGCGTGGGCAGATCGGATAATCCGGCGCGCAGAGCGGCCTGTGCGCGGTCTTCCTGTGTGTCGTCATTTGTCTCGTCAAACATGGTTCACCTCCTGCGTGACCGCTTCCCACAGCGCGCGAAACTGCGCCCGCGCCTGATGCAGACGCCACTTGACACGCCCGACGGGGATGTCCACGATGCGCGCGATCTCCTCGTATTCCAGCCCTTCGAGTTCGCGCAACACGAGCATGGCCCGCATGGGAGGGCTGAGGCGGGCGAGCAGCATTTCTACAAGCATACTGTTTTCGACGCGCTTTTCCACGCTGCATTGGGCATGGTGCGCGGCTTCGCGGCACAGGGCATCCATGTCCAGCGTTTCTTCGGCATCCCAGCCCTGCGCGCGCTGCCGATCCAGGCAGATGCGGACGATGATGGGATACAGCCAGGTGTAAAAGCGGCCCTCGCCCCGAAACGTATGCAGGCTGCGAAACGCGCGCAAAAACGCTTCCTGCGCCACGTCCTGCGCCTCGTCCGGGCGGCGCAAAATGCGGGCGGCCAGGCGGACGGCGCGCTGCCGATGCCGCGCGATCAGCCAGCCGATGGCCTCCTGATCGCGAATGCGCGCCCGCGCCACATACCGCGCCTCTTCAGCGTCGTGGGTGGGCGCGTCCGTCTCTGTTTCCCCGGCGCAGACGCTGCGCGGAAAGAATGCTTCGATGCTGTCGGCCATGCGCGCTTGCTCCTCCGTGGATACAGACGGGCAAGGGCAGGCACTATGTTAGATGTCCCGCAAACAAACTTCATAATCGGCACGGGGCAGGGACAAGATGCTTCCTGTCCCTGCCCCGCTTATAGCACAAGTTCCCCTGTCCCGCCCTCACTGCGGGAAAATGGCCGACACATGGTAGTAACGATGCGCGATGCGCTGTGCCGCAGGTAACGGTGCTGAGCGTAACAGTGCCAAAAGGGATTTGAACCCTTTTCCTCGCATGGCTCCTCGCGAGGGCCAGGTCGCGACTTGAGCAGTCGCCGCTTGTGTCCCTGCCATTTATCCGCTGCAGCTACCTGCTTGTGCCGCCTTTCTCATTGGTTGAGTCCCGTTAATCCATCAAGTCCGTCGTCCAGTTCGCCGACTGAACCAGGGTATCGAGTTCGCGCCGCTGCCGCGCCACTTCATCTAATTGCCGGCGCAAATCCGCCACCTTGATCGTCGCCACCTTCTTGATCTCGGAGCGTCCGACGCGGTCGAACTTGGGCGTGGCGGCAGTGGCGGTCGTTTCCAGCACATTGTAATACAGAGATAAAGTATCGCGCTCTGCGAGGGCTGTGGTCAGCGTTTTACCATCCGGCAGCGTGGCCTGAAGGTTCGTGCGATTGATACGCTGCACCAGAGTGGTCATCTGTGCCAGCAGGCGGGCCAACTCGGCAAGCAATTCCTGGGGGTCTTCCGGTGGCTCCTCGCCCTCCTGCACCATCGCGGACGCTTTGAGTCGCTCGCGCATTTGTTCGATGCGCTTCTTTGTGTCCGCCCTTAACACCAATCCCTCAGCCAACTTCAAAGGCAGCCTCCTTTAGCAGTTCCGATCTATCTTGTCAGTTCACACCAAGCCTGACAAATTTGCGTCACCAAACGTTTCCCGGCTGATCCACCGCATTATACATCGTCTTCAACATCTACGGACGTGATTGCATCTTGTGAACCATGCCAGATACGAAGTATTCTGACACGAGACCCCTCTTCAGACTGTTCCTGGATGTCAAAGATTATGCGGTATGTTCCAGTCCGCTTTCCATACAGAAGCTGCCTCAGCGGTCTTCCGATTTCTTGAGCCTCCGAGATGAGCGGACACCGGGAAGGCATCTCATCAAGTGTGGCAATCATCTGGAACAACTGTTTGAGCCACCTGTCAGCGCTTCGAGGTGAAAGTCTTTGGATGTACTCGTAAGCCGAGTAGGCATCCGCTTCTGCTGGCGCGGTGAGTTTAACCCGGTATGCCATATCGGGCCTTCATTTCCGCGTAAACCTGCTCTGCATCTTTTAGCTCGCCACGTTCTGCGGAGGCTAAACCTTCTCGAACAGCAGCCAGTGTTTCCATGTGACGCAGGCGCTCCACCATCTCCTGATAACTCGCAGCATCCTGTATAACAACTTCCGCTTTGCCATTGACGGTAAGAACTTCCGGCGTTCTAGTTTCTTTAAGGCGGGTCACATGGGTCTTATGATCCCGTAGAAAATCGGTCAGGGAGTGTATCTGGCGAACGTCGAGCATAACAGCCTCCATCATGCAACTGTAGGATAATTATCATACAGTTGCATGATAGCACAGGAATGCGCGTTAGTGAAGCGTTTACTCTTCCTCGCTGCCGTTGCCCTGCGTGTCCTCATCCTCATTGGGCGCGGCTGTGCGGCGGGCGGGACGATTGCCGGACTGCTGCTGTTCGCGGTTGAGTTCCAGGATGTCCACGCTCTGTATGGTGTCGCCCAGGAGATGTTTGGCAAAGTAGTCGGCGCGCAGCCAGAAGCAGTAATCGGTCATGTCGGTGTAGCCGTGCCGCTGGCCGGGAAATACGAACAGGTCGAAACGCTTGTTGGCGCGGATCAGGGCGTTCGCAAGACGCAGGGTGTTCGCGGGATGCACGTTGTCGTCTATGTCGCCGGTCACGAGCATCAAATGCCCTTTGAGGTTGCGGGCTATCTCGGAGTTTTTGTCTATGTCGTACTGGAAGGTGCTTTTGCCGTCCTTGTCCACGACTTCCTTGACGCCGTGATGTGATTCGCTCCACCAGCGGTTGTAGATGTTGTTTTCGTGGTTGCCCGACTCGGAAAAGGCCACTTTGAAAAAGTCGGGGTACACGAGCATAGCGGCTGCCGACATGAACCCGCCGCCGCTATGCCCCCAGATGCCGACGCGGTCAAGATCCATCCACGGGCGCGTGGGCGCGAGTTCTTCCAGAGCGCGTTTCTTATCGGCCAGGCCATAGTCGCGTAGGTTGCCGTAGCCGAAGTTGTGATACCACTTGCTGCGCTGCGGGTTGCCGCCCCGGTTGCCGACCTCGATCACGATAAAGCCCATCTGGGCCAGCGCGATATTGCCGCTGCGGGGCGAGAAGGTTTTGGATACGGCCTCGGTCTGCGGGCCGGGATACACATACTCGATCACCGGATACCGCTTGTTGGGGTCGAAGTCGAAAGGCTTGTAAATCACGCCGTACAGGTCCGTAATGCCGTCGTCCGCCTTGATTTTGAACGGTTCAGGGTACTTGAAGCCGCTTTGCACGAGGGCGGACGCGTCCATCGCTTCCAGATCGGCGAGCTTGCTGCCATTCGCGTCGCACAGGCAGCTTGCGGGCGCGGCGTCTATGCGGCTGGCATTGTCCACAAAGTAGCGGGCGTCGTCGTTCATTGCTACGGCGTGCAGGCGGTCGCCCGCGTCCAGCAGTTTCATGCCGCTGCCGTCCGTCTTGACGCGATAGAGATGAGTGTAGTAGGGATCTTCGCCGGGTTCGCGTCCGCAGGCGTTGACATAGAGGGTGTGGGTTTTGGCGTCTATACCGGCAATGTCCTGGCACGTATATTCGCCGCTCGTGATCTGGTTTTGCAGCTTGCCCGTCTCGTCGTAGCGATACCAGTGGCCCCAGCCGTCGCGCTCGCTCCAGAAGAGGATTGTCTTGCCGCCATCCGTTGTGTGCAGGGGCTGGGTGTCAATATACGTGTTCAACCGCTCCTCGATGAGGGCTTTCACTTCGCCGGTGCGCGTGTTGGCGACGCACACATCGAGTTTGTGACGGTCGCGACTGGCGCGTTCAAAGTACAGCGCGTCGGGCGTGGCAGAGAGCCATTTGTCGGTGATCTTTTCGGTTTCGCGCTCGCGATTTGTGACCCGGTCGGACGCGATGCCAAGCGTCTGATCCGTAAAGCGGTCGGCTTTCACCTTGACGCGATTGCGCGTGGCGACATCGAAAACGAGCAATTCCGATTGGGGCTGGTTCGGCTCGCCGGGCATTCCGTAGCGGTACGTTTCCAGGGTGGGACGCGGCAGGGAGAGGCTGTTGATGACGTACAGGTCGGCGACCTTGCGCTCGTCCTCGCGGACAACGGCGAACTTGCTGCTGTCTTTGGACCAGGCGATCCCGATGGCGGGAACACGATAGTCCTTGCGCTCTTTTTCCTGCGTCTGGAAGACCTTTTTGTTCTCTTCCTTCAAGTTGCGGGCGTAGCTGTAATGCTCCTCGCCGTCGTAGGTGAATTGCGTTTCCTTGACGGCCTTATCGTCGGCCTTCTTTTGGGCGAGGGCGTAATTGGCGGCGTCCATGACATACAGGTTGTGGCCCCGCGCAAAGACGACCGTTTTCTCGTCGGGCGACACGCTGGCCCACAGCATTTTTTTGGGCGGCGCTTTCATTTTGTCCAGCAGGGTCAGGTTCGTACTCGCCAGATCGTACTCAAAGAACAGCGTTTTGGTCGTTCGCGCCGCTTCCTCGGCGTCTATGACTTTTTTGCCCGTTTGATCCTGTTGTTTGGTGTCCGTTACTTGCTGCTTGTTGGTCGTTGTCTGTCCCGACCCCGTGCCTGTCTTGCCTGTTCCCTGCGTATCGGTCTTGATTTTGTCGGTCTGCTGTTTGTCCGTCTGGCCCTGGTCGGTCTGGCCTTTTCCCAACTCCTTATCAAGCTGTTTTTCCGTCTGCTTTTCGCCCTGCGTTTGTTTGGTGCGGTCTTTCATGTCCTGAGACTGCGTTTTGTCGTCGTCACCGCCGATGTCTTTTACCGTTTTCACCTGATCGCCGTCCAATACGATGGCGTCTTTGGGGTAATCTATCTCGAACTGTATGGCCGTGTCTTTTTTGATGAATTTGAGGGTGCGGATGGGCAGATGCTGCGCGTCATACGGCGTCAGGCTGATGCGCGTGAGCATCGCGGCCATGCGGGCGTTGTCGAACAGGGGCTTTTTGGTTTTGGCGTGGCAGTCCACAATCCAGAAGCGGCGTCCCGCGTTCGTCTCATAGCTGTACCAAAAGCGGTCGCCGCTTTCCAGCCAGTGGGGCGTGACCGCCATATCGAACACGAGTTTGCCGGCCTTCTGGCTCGTCCATCGCGCCGCCAGATCGTAGTTGGCCCTGTGAACCGGCGTCGTGTCGGCTTTAGTCACCTGGGTTGCTGTAAAAGCTGTAAAAGTGGAAACGAGCAGGGCTGCAAACACAATACAGCCGGGCAGACGTAAACGCATCGGGAAACCTCTCCAATCAGTTCCAATCAGTAAAAGCGCGGGGACAAAGGCGCGAACGCGCTGAGACAACACGACACGCCGAAAAGTATTATACATCAAAGCGCGTCCGACATATAAAATGCCGGATAGTTGGGCCTGCAGCCAGCCGTCCTGCGGACGGGTGCAAACTGGAAGCGTTGTGCGTGAATGCAGTATCACGCTGGGCGAGACAATAATTTCAGTCAACAGATCGAACTTGTAGACAAGAATTGTCCGTAGGACAACTGGCCGCAGGCCCAACTATCCGGCATTTTATATGTCGGATACCTCATTGAAAGGACACCGACCCTGAAACTGCTATTATTGTGTCTGTGCGGCCTAATGGCTGCTCTCTCCGCGACAGCGCAAACTACGCGCGGCAGCAGCGCGGCGACTATTGCGCCGAACGACAATCTAATCGCCAAAGGCATACCGCCCATCCCCGCCGACATCGCCGAACGCGCGCAGCGTTATACGGAGTTTCGGGCCGCCGCCTTTGTCGGCTGGCATCCCACGCGGCGCGAAATGCTGATCAGCACCCGCTTTGGCGCGACCGCGCAGATCCATCAGGTGGCGTTCCCCGGCGCGGATCGCTCGCAGCTAACGTTCTTTGCAGACCACGTCAGTATAGCCTCGTATCCCCGCAAGCGCGACGATTATTTTGTGTTCAGCAAGGACGCGGGCGGCGGCGAGTTCTACCAGACGTACCGCTACGACTTTGCAAATGGCGCATCAACCCTGCTCACGGACGGCAAATCGCGCAACAGCCTGGGCGTCTGGTCACATGACGACAAGATCGCGTACACGAGTACGCGCCGCAACGGGCGCGACACCGACGTGTATGTGATGGACCCGCTGCATCCGCAATCCGACAAGATGGCTGCACAATGTCCCGGCGGCGGATGGAGCGTGCAGGACTGGTCGCCCGACAGCCACTCCCTGCTGCTGTCGGAGTACGTTTCCATCAACGAAAGTTATCTCTGGCTGCTCGACCTGAACACAAGTCAAAGAATGCTGCTTGTGCCACGGTCGCAAATCGGCACACCCGACACCGTGGCCTACGAACACGCCCGGTTTCGGCCCGACGGCAAGGGCTTTTATGTCATCACGGATCGCGACAACGAGTTCGGGCGGCTGGCCTACATAGACATCGCCACGCGTCAGCCCACGTACCTGACGACGAACCTGCCGTGGGACGTGACCGACTACGACTTGTCCCGCGACGGCGCGAAGATCGCGTTTGTCAGCAACGAAGACGGCGTCAGCAAGCTGCACCTGCTGGACATGTCCAAACCTGCGAAAAAGTCCGGCCCGGTCGAAGAGCCACTGCCCGCCCTGCCGCTCGGCGTGATCGCGGGCGTACAGTTCCGGCCCGACGGCAGCGAACTCGCGTTTTCGCTGAACACGGCGCGCGCCACCAACGACGCGTATTCCATCATGCTCCGAACGAAGAAACTGGAACGCTGGACGCGCAGCGAAACGAACGGCCTGCTTGCCGAGCAGTTCCCTGCCCCCGAACTCGTCCATTGGAAAAGTTTCGACGGCAAAATCATATCGGGCTTTTTGTACCGCCCGCCCGCCCGCTTTGGCGGCAAACGTCCGGTCGTCATCAACATCCACGGCGGGCCGGAGGGACAAAGCCTGCCCCGCTTCCTGGGTCAGAGCAACTACTATCTCAACGAACTCGGCGTCGCCATCCTGTTCCCCAACATACGCGGTTCGCTGGGCTACGGCAAAACGTTCGTCAAGCTGGACAACGGCTTTCTGCGCGAAGATTCATACAAGGACATCGGAACCCTGCTCGACTGGATACCCATGCAGCCCGGTCTGGACGGCGGGCGCATCATGGTCACGGGCGGCAGCTACGGCGGCCACATGACGCTCGCGGTCGCCACGCGCTACGCCGACCGCCTGCGCTGCGCTCTGGACATCGTGGGCATGTCCAATCTGGTCACGTTTCTGGAACACACGGAAAAGTACCGGCAGGATCTAAGGCGGGCGGAATACGGGGACGAGCGCGAACCTAAGATGCGGGCGTTTCTGGAAAGCATCGCGCCCATGAACCATGTGGATAAGATCACCAAGCCCCTCTTCGTCGTGCAGGGCAAGAACGACCCGCGCGTCCCCTACACCGAGGCCGAGCAGATCGTCAGCGCGGTAGGTCAGAAAGGAACGCCGGTCTGGTATCTCCTGGCAAACGACGAGGGCCACGGCTTTGTGAAAAAGCCCAATACCGATTTCCTGTTCTACTCCACAGTCGCCTTCATGCAGCAGTACCTTCTCAACGAATAAAAGCGCTCTTAACGAAACAACGTCCCCGCACAGGGCAGCCAAACAGCTGTTTACCCTGTGCGGAGGCGTTGTTCAATGCTCCCATACTATGCTGACATTTACGCTTGTTTTTAGCCCTGCATCGAGCCAAACAGTATAATATTTTCCATCCGTTGGACAATCAAGACTTCCCTGGCCTGGCTTGCCGCGTCCGGCAGAAGATGTGCAAAAATCGCCTCTCTAAAATCTCTGTTGTCCAAGAGCGCGCGAAATTCGGCTGCAACATACGAGCGCAGATCAAATCCTGAGTTTTGGAGTTCGACTCCAAGTTCTGGACGCCCATCTATCAAGTAGATAATATCTTCTATGTCTTGACTATCTTGGTAGTTTCCTTCGCCCCGGTCAGCAAATGCTTCGAGTTTGATAGCAATAAAGAAAGGCGCCGTTACATGACGAATCCAAAGCCCCTTTTCCAATTCCAGACGTTGAGCATACTCTATCGCAATCGGAGACCAACGATCTGTGTACACGTTTACTCCTACGCCAACCGGAACCACATCAAGCAGGCAACCATCGGCGATCCAGCGACAGGTTGGCGCACCTGGGGTCGTGTCGTTATTAATGCCAAGTTTCCGCAATTCTTCTTCGAGTTGAACCACACCGGCGTATGACTCAGTGCGAACGACTATGTCCACGTCCTTAGTCGGGCGTGTGTCGGACGCAGCCGGGTCTGTAATGAGCAGCGCGGTGACTGACCCGCCTAAGAAAACACCTTTCTCACACAAGTGACCCAGTTTACGCGCAACATGCAAAATAGCCGCCTTTGCGATTTCCTGCTGTATCATCACCCCTGTCCTAACCTGTCATTCAACATACCGACAGCGATCTTTGTCTCTCTTGGCCTGCCGTCACGGATCGCATCTATCAGCACTAGCAGTTCATAAAGGCTGGGATCTCTGAGTGCGGCTTTAGGAGCGCGTTTATCCAGAGGGGAAAATTCGTACCCCTTGTGCGTACCCTCGACATGAGGCCATACAGGGGGCGGACTATCCGGCTGTACGACATGGTCATAAAGGGGCTTGGCCGCATAACTGGTTGGAATTCCCCTTATTAATCCGCCCCGGTAGGGGGGGAATACATATTTCACTCCATGAATCAAGAGTTCTGCAAGCGCCTTTCGAGAAACGCATTTCGCGCTGGGTATATACAGGCGCGCCCCTTCCGCTTGTGATAAAGAAGTATGTACCTGCGACTGAGATATGTAAAGTTCTTTGGCAAGAAAGGCCTGCGTCCACTGCTCAGACCCTAAAGTTTGTACTTTAAGGAGTACAAGTATGTCTAATGTATTCAGTTCCATATATCAGATTGTACCATTATCTAGATTCTAGATAATAGATACATCGAACGGCCGTCCATAAAAATCCATAAGAATGCCTGAATCAGTGCCATTCCTATCAGACAGGTTAAGGATAGGCTTTTATCAGGACAACAGGCGGACGACCGTTTGCATTACCTGTTGAAGTTTGTCATCTTGCAGCGTTCCCACCTTGTAGATAATCAACGCTTCATCGGCGGCAAAGAGATACGTTGGCCTGACATAACTCTGTTTGGCGAGTGTGCCGTCCTGTATGTCGCCCTCAACGAGCGCAAGCAGGTACGGATCGCTGACACGCTGGCTGGAGATCAGGGACAGCAGATAATCCATGCTTCCGCCAAAAGGCCACGACGCAAGGACAAGGGCGGGACGACGTTTCGCGCCTGCCGTGCCTGAAAAGGGGAACGGCACGACCACGACATCGCCTTTTATAAATGCCGCCACGCTTCGCCCTCTTCCGACGTGTCCCAAATTTTGCTCAGTGCGGCTTCCCCGGCAAGCGCCACACTCCGAGCATCCTCTGTTCCGACCAGTTGATTTATCGCCCGTGTAAAGCCTTCCGTCAAAGGAATGCGGCGCGCTTCGCAGTACGCGGCCAATCGGTCAAGCGCAGACTTCTCCAACTGCGTGGATATTTTGACAGGCTGCACAAGACGCTTCCTCGGCCCACGCCGCCGCGCTGCCACTAACATACGCCCTCCTGATCTCTCCACAAGCTACGAGCCAAAAATTATAACTGCTTGAATTAGAGCTGAACAAATGAACACATCGCGTTTTGTTGTCCGCAGGCCGGGTTCCACGGCGATTTTGTACCCCCTGTCGCCGGCTCGCGGGCAGGTGGGAGAACTCCTCCGTCGCCGTGGCGAACTGTTCCAGGCGCGTGGGCGGGCGCTTATAAGGACACGTTTCCTTGATTAGTCCGGTTCAGGACGCGCCACTCAGATAGAGGACGGGCGGCATGGGCTGTTCATTAACGCGGAGCTGAAAGACATCGGGGCGCGCGTAGTGGCCTGTCACATCAAAGTCGAAGCGGCTGCGCGCAATATCGGTCATATCCAGTTCGCAGAAGAGCATTCCTTCTGTGTTGTAGAGCGGGCCGGCGAGGACCGCTCCCATCGGCGAAATAATCGTACTGCCTCCGCGCGTGAGGATTTCAGGAAGCCGGGCCATTTCTTCGCTTTCCATCAGGTCTGCCGGGTACATGGACCGGGTGACGAACTGATTGCATCCGAGGACGAAACAGCGCCCTTCACAGGCGATATGGCGCAGAGTCGCTTGCCAGGTGTCGCGAGCATCGGCGGTGGGAGCCAGATAGATGTCAATGCCCTTGCCGTACATCGCCATGCGCGCCAGGGGCATATAGTTCTCCCAGCAGATCAACCCGCCGACCCTGCCGAACTCCGTTGGAATGACGGGCAGGGTGCTGCCGTCCCCTTCGCCCCAGAGAAAGCGTTCGGCGGCTGTCGGCTTGAGTTTGCGATGCTTGCCGAGCAGCATCCCGTCCGGCCCGAAGTAGAGCAGGGTGCAATAGAGAGTTCCCCCGCTGAACTGACTGTCCCGTTCCACCACGCCTATCGCCAGATAGACCCCGGCCTCCCGACACGCCGCGCCCAGGGCCTCGGTGACCGGCCCCGGCACGTCCACGGCGTTCGCCCAATAACGTTCCCACAGATGCCTTCCTTCCAGAGTGCGGCTGCCGACGACGGTTCCAAAAGAGAGGCCGTGCGGATAGGCGGGAATAAACGCTTCCGGTAAAAGTACGAGTTGCGCGCCCTGTTCTGCCGCCTCGTGAACTAATCGGCAGGCTTTGTCAGTGGTCGCCTGGCAGTCGAAGCAGAGGGAGGATGCCTGCACCACCGCGACTTTCACTTTGTCTTTATGTTGGCTCATGTTCTTTACATTTGCGCTGATGACGCGAGTTATTTACCGAGGGCTTTGAGTATTTCGTCCACATTCGCCCGGTCGCCATGCGAATGACTTATCTTGACAAAGCGGACTTTGCCCTGTTTGTCCAGCACAAACGTGGAAGGATAAGAGGTTTCATGCGGCGCGTCCCAGCGCAGATCGTAGCGCGTCGTGAACGCGTAGTCGGGATCCAGCACGAACTGGAAATTGGCGTGCAGAGTCTTGTCGTGAAGGAACTCGTCGGCATGCTGCTTCAGCGCTTCGGAGGGGCCGGGATAGACCAGGACGACCTGCGCCTTTGCATTCTCGAACTCTTTCGCTTTGCCCAGGAGCGTTGCGACCTGACGTGTGCAAAACGGACATTGATAGCCGGGAAAGCCACGCAGCAGCACCAGGACGACCGGCCCTTTCTTGAGCTGCGAAGCCAGGGTGACCGGGTGGTCTTTCAAATCATTGAGCGCGAAATCGGGCGCTTTGTCACCCACGGCGGGAGGCGCGGCCTGGGCATACGTCGTCGCAGCCAGAGCGACAACGCTCAGAAGCAGGGCGAGCAGAGACCGCACCGCGCGGCGGCGTGTGGAACCCTTGTGAATCAGGTGAAACATAACGACTCCTTTGAAGTCAGGGGCGAAGGTTCGCGCAGAGCGTGCAATCACGGCGCGGCGTACAGGGGCAAACGGAAAACCGATTTCTTTTCGATAACTTTTCGATAACTTTCCGACTGAGTGACTATCCCTTTAGTAGCCACCGGGCAGGAAGAGTTCACAACAGCGCGGTTTTTCCGGATTAATGCAGCAGATTGTCAGCCGGTGGGGTGTTGCAGGCCGGAATATACCGGGTGTGACCGACTATTTGCACTATTTGCCTTGTTCGCTTTTCCATCCCCTGTTCAAGTCAGCCCGGAAAATCTGTCCAATAGATCACATAGTCGTTGACTGGCGAGACCACTTTCCCTGTCCAAACCCCTTCCTGTTTGGATCGGGCATCCGTCCCGACCCGAAAGATGGCGCGCATACGCAGGGTGCTCGAAGGAGGGACGGTCATGTTGTCATTGGTTTCTATTAGCGCCAGAGGAAATCCCTTATAAGGCCAGGGGATCTGGCTAGGATCGCCTCCCTTTATGTTGGGCCGTTCCAGCGTTATCTCTCGCATAACCATTTCGCCCGAAGTCAGAATCGAAGGAATTGGCTCATTTGCGAGCCATAAATCCCGTTTTCGCTCCACTTTGATCAAATCAGGAAGTAACTTGCCCCTCATAGCATCAATCTCCAGCGTGAGATTGCTGAACCCCCAACTGCTGCCCTCATCCCATATCTTGATGGACTGAGGCGACACGTTTTGAATGGCGACGATCAGGTGAGGCGCGGTTGGCGATAGGTGCAGACTACGAGTCGGCAAGTTCAGGTCAGGACTTCCTTGCAGGTGGATCCGTATTGAAGGCGAGAGGATTGTAAGCGACAGCGACGCTTTCGGAGCGTCTGCGGCGATGCCGGCAGCGGCGCTTTCTACCCCCATTGCCACCCCGGCCATTGAACTGAGAAACTGTTTGCGGTTCATGCAGGCTCTCCAGTTATTGTTAGTTTTTTGTTGTTAGTTTTTTCAACAATTATCAGGTGCGTGGGAACGCCCCTTTGCGTATCTTCCCTGCGCTACTTGTCCAATTGAAGCGTGATGTCGGCGACCTCATTGGGATTGCCGAACATGCGAAACGCGCCCGTCATGTGATCGCCCGCTATCGTCGCCTCCACATACGCCTTGCCGACCGCGTCCTCCTTATGGAGATTTTTTAGCGCTTTGAGGAATTCCCAGCGCGCGTTTCCCCCCCGCACCGCGCCCGTCACCCGCCACTCGTAAGCCCCGTTTTCAGTGGCATACAGCGCCTCGAATGTGTCGCCGCTTCTGCGGAGAACCGTCAGGGTGAGGGAGCCGGAGTAGTTGCGAATGGGTGGCCGAAAATGAAAACTGCCTATCCAGCGACTGCCCGGACGCAGGGCAGAGGCGGGATCGGTCAAGCCTGCTCCTGCTGACGCGGTTGATCGAGCGACATTTGACGCTGCCGGGGCAGACGCTGCGGGCTTTGTTGACGGCGGCCCGGTGGAAGCGACGAGGCGTGGAAGCAATCGCGCGCACAACATGCCGCCGCACAGCAGAACGAACAGGCCCACAGCGGCAAACATCTTTTTTCTTTTCCCGCTCTCATCGGCGTTCTTCCGCTCGGCGTCATCGGCGTGAATGTTCGCGGCGTGTGCGTCCGATCCATCCGATCCATCCGAAGCGCCGGAATAGAGAGGCGGCAGTTCTTCCACAGCGTACAGGTCTTCGGGCGGCTTGCCCTTGCCGTCGTAAGCGCCCGCTTTGCGAAAGCACAATCCCTGTACGCTGCCGGAGACAAGGGCGTGCGTCTGAAAGGACACCAGTATCTGCCCGCCTTCGGCCTGTCCCTGTATGCGGGCGGTTTTGTCAACCGTGGCAGCCGTGTAATCGCCGTTCGTCGGACCGGCCACGCCGGTATGCAGGCCGATGCGAATTTGCAGCGGCCCCAGCGGAGTGACGATGGGCGTGTCCTTCAGGAGGCGCTGTATCTGCGCGGCGCACATCACGGCTTCCTCTGCGTCTACAAAAGTGACGCAGAAGCCGTCGCCGGTGGGATTGACCAGGTAGCCGCCAGAGGAGCGGATGCAGTCCAGCACAAGGCGGTCGTGAGGCTCCTTGATGTCGACGCGGAACGCGGCATCGCGGCGCGCGCTGGTTTCCCCGGATACCATGTTCTTGAGACCGGTGGAGTTCACGATGTCGGTGAACATCGCGGTCACAATGCCGCTGGGGGGCATTTGCGCAAAGTTTTTGTCGGTCATGATGTTTCTCACCCAATGTTCGTCAGCGCGTTCGCTTCGGCGCCTGCTGATTTGCCCGTCGCCCCTTCCGCCTCGCCGTGTTTGCCCTCGGCAGGGGTCAGGTACTGCGGCTGCACCCAAAGCCCTCGCTTGTTCTTCGCCGTCATCACGCGCACCGACTGCACCTCCTGCGTCCTGCCGTCGCGCCGCACTTCGCACACCGTCACCGCGCTTGTCTCGCCGGTCGGCTGGCCGTCCACGAGCATCGCGCACAGCATCTTATCGCCCTTGTGCATGTTTGTCTCTCCTTACATAATTGTCATTGACCCGCTCGAACTGTTGGCACGAACGCGGAGAATCAATGGCGAGCGAAGCGTACTTATCGGTTCGCTCAAAAGCGCTTTGCCAGCGCTTGCGCGGGCAAAGCAAAATGAATGAGGTGATGCGCCTCGATGTTGCGGCATGCCTCCTGGAGACAACTCTGCGCTTCGGAGACATCGCCCACACCCAGATACGCTTCCGCAAGTCCCAGGAGCAATCCGGTGCGGAAATAGGGATTGTCTTGCGGCTCCAGCCGGAGTATCGGCAGCGCAGCCCCAGGTCGGCCTATCTTCAACAACACAGAGGCTTTGTCGCTTTCACGCGCTCGCATAATGAGCGGGTCGTCACAGCGCGCCGCAGCCTGGCAAGCCCGATCCATGAAGGCCAACCCGCTTTCTATCGCTCCCTCTTCGACCAGCAGATCCCCTATCCAGGACAGTACCCAGCTCTCCTGTCTCGGACTTTGCACCCTGCATAGCAGTTGGCGAAAGCGTTCCAGGCCGCGCCGGGGTATCAACTGCGTTCCGCGCCGGCTGGCTGCATGAGCCGCGAAAATTTGCGCGGTGAACCAGAACGCCTCCTGATGCGACTCCAAGGGAGCGGTTTCTAAGGCTCGGTTTGCAAACACTCCCATTTCGTTGTAACGTTCCTGATCGGATAGAAAGTGGGCATGTGCGGCGCAGACTTGCGCTAACAGATGTCGTGCCGTGGCGCTGCGCGCTGCAAAGGGCCATATTTGCGCTTCCAGGGTCAGAAGATGCAGTTCCATGAGCTGGCTCTGCATGAGGCTATAACGCTGTGTATAAATATCCTTAAATTGCTGCTCCAGCGCGTCCAGCGTCTGCGCTCCCGTCGTATCCGGTGTCCACAGCCAGAGCCGCCGCGCCGATAATGCGAGCCGCTCCTCCGGCATGCCTCCAAACAGCCTGCACAGATCATCTAAACGCTCTATGGGCAAGGCCGCTGTAGAACTCTCCCAGCGGCGCATGGTGCGCGCAGACACGCCGAGCAAGGCCGCTGCCTGCTCCAGCGTAAGCCGGCGGCGGCGGCGCATGGCTCCCAGAAGATCTCCAATAGCGGGTGCGTGTCCGGCGCGTTCTACCAGATCGGCCTTGCTTTCCCCCGCGTCCGCGCGCTGTCGTATCACGGCGCGCGGCGCTTCCACCAGCGCGAGCGCCCGCTCCCGCTGTTCAGGCGTGACCTCCAGCGCCTGCAGTACAGCCTCCAATTCCGCCAGGCGCGGCTGAAATACGCCCGTTTCCCAGCGATTGAGAGTGACGCGCGCGATTCCGGCTCCCGCGCCCACCTGCTCCATAGTCCGTCCATGCGCTTTACGAAGTTGTCGAAGATAGTCGCCAATCTGCATACAGAGGATTTTCGCTTTTCAGGCGGCATTCTCCTCTTTGTTTGTAACACTTTTGCGCCCTGTGTAGCGCTTTAGCGTCCGATTCTTCCTGCGGCTTGTGGTTTTGTTATACTGTGTCTGACAGCCTATCTTTGCAGTTCAAAGAGGTGAGAAGAAGAACGACATAACACTGAAGGGTGTAAGAAAATACGGTCAGTTCTCTGTGAATGGAGGCGCCCCCTTCATTGGCTCGCCTGCCGCTCTTTCCGCAGCCCCCCTCGCGACTGCCGTACCCGAACCCGGATTATATCCGATGATGGCCGTGGTCGGCGCAGGCGGACTGCTGACCTGGCGGCGAACGAAGCGCCGAAACTAATCACGCCTCGAAGTATCAAGACCAAGCGGCCACCCCCCTCTTATGCGCTTGTTGTTTGTGTCATCTGTATTAAAGGAGAATTTTTCAACCATGAAAAGCATGAAAAGTACGTTACTTGTCACCCTTAGCCTCGCCGCGCTCGCCACAGGCAGTGCGCTCCTGCCCGCCCACGCGCAGACGTACACCGCGCAGACAGTCCTATCGGGGCTGTTCAATCCGCGCGGCCTGGCCTTTGACGCAAGCGGCGCGCTGTATGTCGCCGAAGCGGGCGTGGGCGGGCCTGGCCCCACTATTGTGGACGGCGGGGGAGCGTCCGTGTCGTATGGCGAGACCGGCGGCGTTACGCGCCTGCAAAACGGCGTACAGACCCGACTGCTCAGCAATCTGCCCTCGCTCGCCACGCGCACCAATGGCGCACCGGGCGCCGCCTCTACGGGCCTGCAGGACATCGTGTTCGGGGCCAACGGCACGGCGTATGGCGTCATTGGCTTCGGCGCGGACCCGAACCTGCGCGCCATGCTGGCGAGCGGCGGCGCGGCGAACGCTGCCGAGTTGGGTTCTCTGGTACAGTTCAGCCTGAGCGGCGTTCCCTCCGCGTCCGTCGTGACAGACCTGTCGGCGTATGAAAGAACCAATAACCCGGACGGGGGCGAATACAACAGCAACCCCTATGGACTGACCACGCTCACCGGCGGCGGGTTCGCCGTCGCGGATGCGGGCGGCAACGACATTCTCCTGTTGAATGCGGCAGGCATTATCACGGGCAGCGTCGTATTGCCGGCCTATCCCAACACCACTCCCGCCAACGGAGGACCCTTCTACCAATCGGTTCCGACCGGGGTGATACAGGCTCCCGACGGTACGCTCTACGTTTCGGAACTGGGCGGCTATCCGTTCACGGTGGGAAGCGCGCACATTGACGTGATCCGTAATGGCGCGTTGATAAACAGCTTTGGCGGCTTCACCAACCTGACCGATGTGACCTACTTCAATGGAGGACTTTACGCGCTGCAGCTCAGCACGAACGGGATTTCGGGGGCTGTGCCTCCCGGCCCCGGCGAACTGCTGCAAATTGATCCCGCGACGGGCGCTTCCCAGGTGCTGTACAACGGGCTGTCGTTCCCCGGCGGGCTTGTAGTCGGCCCCGACAACGCGTTCTATGTCACCAACAACATCACGTCGCCGGGCGGCGGGTCGGTGCTGCGGATCGCCGCCGTGCCGGAACCCGGCAGCCTCGCCCTGCTTGGCGGCATGGGCGTCATGGGCGCAGGCTTCTTTGCCCGACGGAAACGCACAAGCCGGAAACGAGTGCGCCGGGCCAAATAAACGCCTGGACGGTTCGGGTCAAAGCAGAGCCTTGCGCCTTAGAGAGGATGTTAAACGCTCTCTAAGGCGCAAGGCTCTGAACACGTTCGATAAGCGCGCGTATGAGAATTATGAATCTGATGATGCAAGCAGTACGTTTACCCTCTGCAAGGTCGCACCTGCTTATACTACCTGCTTACCCTTCTCGAACTCTTTGCCGCCACTGCTGCTCCAGGTCTTCCACTGTCAAGCCATACGTTTTGTGCAGCGCGGCGAGAAAGCGCTTTTCCTTTTGCTTCCTTGTACGACCCGCCGCGCCTCGAAACAGCCTCAAAAAACTGTCCATTCCGTAGTGTTCGATCAGATACCAAGCAAAGGAATGAACGTGATCGTATGTCTCGTGACTCGTGGCAGAGTTTGCTAAACACCCCGCAAGGCAATTGCCGGAAGCGAGCGTTATAAGAGTTGTGTCCAAGAGTGGTGCGGAAGGCGCATCTCCACGAGGATAGAGCTTGCGGCTAACATACATTGCCAGTCCTTCATCCAGCAGATGAAAATTGTTTCCGCAAATGTATCGCGCGCTCACGAGATGCGTTAGCTCATGTGCCAGAGTTCTAGCTATCTGCCGCCAAGGGTGGTAGGGCAAACTAACGTTGTCATCGCGCATCAGGGCATAAAAGGGCGTCCCATGAATTTGTTCGCAGCGCTGGAACGCCTGGAAATCGGGGTACAAGAAGACAGGGACAAGCCGATTGGTTAGCTTGACGCCCAGCAGAGCCGCGACACGAAGAAGGGTTTCATCACATCCCTGCGCTATGCGCGCGACCTCCTGCACATCTGCATTAGAAGCGACCACATAGTAGACCTGAGTGTACTCGGTGCGCACACTCTCCCATTGATACCACTTTCGCAATACTTTCGGTCGCCGTGCCACTTTTCTGCGGTATTGTTTCCATCGTTGCGGCAGAATACCGAGTATGTCCGTCAGTGAGGATAAGCTGCAACGCTTCATTCTTACACCTGAAATATCTTTAGTTTCCGGTAAATGAAGCGGCTTGCGCCGCCTGTTGCGGCGTTGCTTGTGCCTTGTGGCGTCTGTGGGCGTCCACTCCGGTCTTCAAGTGGGCCGTGACGCTGTTCTTTTTGCGCAGTTGTGCCGCCAGGTCGGGCAAGTCCGCACAATGCACCTGTCCAAGTACGCGCCGCAGCCGTCCGCCCGTGGGCCGCGCCGCCCGATCCCAGAACCCCGAAGCGACCGGCTGGCTGGTCGCGGCGACATACGACAGGAGATTACCCGCAAGCAGGGCGAGTTCAGGCAGGCGAAAGCGGCTTTCCTGTCCCCACACATACGCCCGCTCGCAGCCGAGCAGCGGCTTGGCGGCCAGGGGCAGATGCTCCACGCCCCAGCGTTCCTTGTATAAGCGCCACAACGCCCACGCACTCACGCTCAGGTTCGTTGCCAGCAGCAGCGGTTCCTTGTAGCGCGGGTCGTAGATGGCGACCAGCCGGAACGTGGGCACGCCCGGTTTGGCGTCGGGCAGAACCAGGTTGTTCCATATCTGCGCTGTCAAACGGTGTGCGCCGTCGTGCCAGCGCGCCGTGGCGTCACAAGGCGTGGCCGCAATGTCCTTGCCGGCCCGCGTTCGCGCTAAGGGCCGCACGATGTCGCCGCGTGTGGGGCGGCGTCCGCGTCCTTTGTAGGCGGGCAGTTCGCTGCGCCGCGCCGTCTGGTTGGCGCGGGCGCGGGCCACAAAGCGTAGGTTCTCGGCGGTCAGCAGATCGGCGAGGGCAAAGCCCGCA
The DNA here is from genome assembly GCA_965277875.1 of Chthonomonadaceae bacterium. Lineage (GTDB taxonomy): Bacteria > Armatimonadota > Chthonomonadetes > Chthonomonadales > Chthonomonadaceae > CAWFQB01. The sequence continues at coordinate 151,852 of CBDIDV010000003.1, forward strand.
TCTACAATCAGGGCTTCGCACGCGGCAAGCGTTCTGGCCGCCTGCGCGACCAGCCGCGTTTGCAGGTCACTCTCGCTTTCGCCTGCCTTGCGCCGCACGAACAAGCGCGGCAGAGCGAAGCGCATGTTACCGATGCGCCCGACGGCCACGCCCAACCCGAAGCAGACGGCAGGCAGGGCCTTGCCCGCCGTACTCACATAGTGTTTGCTGTCCAGGCCCTGCAAGTGGGGGCGAAAGAAGGCGGTCAGGTCACAGGCGACCGGGCGCACGCCTTCATAACAGGCGGCAACGAAGCGGCCTTCCTGTATTACCGTCTGCTGCCAGCGGGCGAGCAGGTCGGCGGTGTTCCAGCCGCCATAGCACAGGGCGGCACTACTGCGGCGCACCGCGGCAGGCGCAAGGCCCAAGCTGTCCAGAGCGGCAAACACGGCTCCGCGCGCGTGGAGGAAACGCCCGGACATAAGCGCGAGGAACAAGTGCAGCAGGCCCAGGTTCGTGCCGAGCGGCACATCTTCCAGCACTTGCGTGAGCAGGGTACAGATACGGTAGACTAAGAGTGACATCAGGTAAGCCTCGGCCAGTGTAGTGTGGTAACTCTACTGTACCGCAGCCGCTTGCCTGATGTCGCACCCGAATTGTGTCTACATACTTTTACCGGAAACTAAAGAATATGGCAAACGTAAAAGGGGAGAGTTGCACATCGGGCGAGATAACCCTGCCTCGTATGCTTAAAGCGAGCCGAAAAACACGCGCTTATCAAAGCTGCTCTTTTATTGCTTCCAGGCGGCTCGCTGTTTCACGCAAACCGCTTACGACAAGCTGTATAAGATACTCGTCGGGAGTGCGCGGCGGGTTCCTGAGCGACATGCGATGCGCGCGTACTGCCGCAGCAAAGTCATCCGGCGCGGCTTCCAGCAGTTCCAAAAGAAACGTATCAGGATGCAGGGCGCGGATGCCGTAGGGAGCAAGCGCGTCCTGTGGAAAGTCGGCAAGGTTGAAGGTCACGATTGTCTCAGCGCCGGAGGCAATAGCCGCCGCAAGAACATGCCGATCATCCACATCCGGCAGAGTCAGGGTCGGGATAAGAGGCTCGTACTCTCCTACGTTCCAGTCTCGCCCCCACTGATCCATGAGGGCGCGGGTTCGCTCCAATTGTGCGTGGGTCAGGTCGGGCCTGTTTAGCAGAACATTGCGTATCCACTCCGCATGGATTTGCGCCGTCCACTTGGGCTGAAATACAAAGGCCACGGCGAGACGCATGAACAGGTCGCGCAACAGTGCCGAATACAGCACGTTCGCGTCCAGCACGGCAGCCGTCATTCGTACAATCCCATGCGTTCGGCCTGGGCTGTCATGTCTTCCAGCGCCGTATTAGCCGCCTTTTGATAGGCTTCCATATACGACTGCAAATCTTGATAGCGAACGCGCCGCTGTTCGCCCACCTTGCGGTACGGCATTTGCTTCTGATCCAGTAGCTTGATGAAATAGGGCCGCGAGACGTTCAAAATATCGGCGGCCTGCTGTGTGCTGAGTTCGGCATGAAGCGGGATCAGCGTCACGGCCTGCCCCTGCGCCATGCGAGCGAGTACATCCGCCAGAACGCGCACTGCGGCAGCCGGAACCTTAGTTTCCACCTGCTGCCCTGTCTGCGGGTTCTCCAATCGCAATGTCAGCGGCGCATCAGGCAAAACGAATGCGGCGAGCGCGCTGCTGGAAGCGCGGGCCAGGGCAGTCTCTTGTTCCGGCAACGCGACTAGGCGCACAGGGCCGACAATCAGGTTGGGCATAGTCTCTCCTCCCACAAACATAGTCCTGCCTCCACTATACCACTTACTCGAAATTGCCGCAACACTCGAAACCAAAATTATACATGCTTCCTGGACAAATGAGCGGCAGGCCGCTGACGGCAACAACTATGGGCTACTTTTTGCTGCGCTCCAGCAAGGCCATGATATGAACATCCTTAAAGTCGTCCCACTTAAGCGTTTTTGCAAGCATGAGGGGTGTTTTGCCCTGCTTGTTGGGATGGTTGGGGTCTGCGCCATGCGCGAGCAGAAGGCTTATCAGGTCAACATGGTCCCGCGCAACAGCTTTCATCAAAGCCGTTTCGCCCTCATGGTCGGTCGCATCGATGTCCGCGCCGTGTTGCAGCAGTAGTTGTGCCGTCGGTTTGAGGTCGCGATCCCAGTGACTGTAAACCGCGTCGCATATCAAAGGTGTCCAGCCCTCCTGGTCGTAGTGATTCACCTCGGCCCCGCGATCCAGCAAAAGCTGAACACACTGCGTCGCTCCCGCCCCTGCTGCGGAGTTCAGCAGTGCGTTCCCTCGCTCGCCAGTGAGCGCAAGCCCGTTGTCCAGAAATGCCCTCAGCATCTCCACCTTATCCAAAAAGATCGCCATGCTCCAGGGCGTCATCCCATCTCCCCTGAACCCGCGCATGTTGGCTCCACATGCCAGCAGATGTCGTGTCACTTCTGCATCTTCCATTTGCCAGGCTTCGTCCAGGGGGGATTCGCCGCCTTCTATGGAACATACTTTGGGGTCTGCGCCATGCGCGAGCAGAAGGTGAACGAGACCGATCAACTCCCTCTTGACGAGCTTTTCTTTGCTGTTCGCAACAGAAAAATCTCCGCCCCACTCCATCACCTTGCACAAGGGGACGCTGCCATCACTATCGCGGCAGTTTACGCAGGCTCCGCGCTGAATAAGCGCAGCCATTAGCGTGTTATTGTGCATCCGCGTAGCGAGCGTCAGCACACTGTGGGCAGAGGAATTCACCCGAAAAGAAGGCGGACGCTTGGTGAGCAACGTGAACCAGTCGGGCGCGGCGATGGCCGCTTCGTTCGTGTTGGCGTCTGCGCCCTCATCAAGCAGGCGCAGCGCGGCGGATGTGTCATTGCGCTGGACAGCCGCGAGCAACTGCTGATTGCGCGTGTAAGGTTGTGTCTGCGTATGCAGCCAGAGTCCTGTTCCCCCGGCGAACAACAGAACATAGAGAACGAACCCCATCAGAAAGTGAAGACGTGTTTTCATAGCTTCTTATTCACCAAGGGTGGCCTTGATCCTGCCAGCTTTTGTTAGTTTTCCTTGATGCGGTTTGTAGTCAGCGTGGTTTGCATGGGCGTGATGGCGTGGAGGTTTTGGGCGGCGTTGTCGTATACGTCGCAGTCGCGCACCTGGCCTGCCGCGCCCGCGTCTATGAGCAGGCCGTCGGTTTTGTTGGCGTGGAAGCGGCTGCTTTGCACATCGGGCGTGACGCCGCTCATCAGGTGCAGGCCCTCATGAGCGTTGCCTTCAAAGTCGCAGCGGGCGATGGTTCCGCCGCTGGCGTCCATCATGTGGATGCCGGCCCAGCCGTTGTTAGAGAGGTGGCAGTTGGTGAGCGCGAGGGTACTGTGACCTACGCCCATGCCACTGTGGGCGTTGTCGTGGATGTCGCAGTCGGTCAGCGTCGCGCGGGCGTTGTCGGTCAGGTTCAGGCCCTCGTCGCCGTTGTGGTGGATTTTGCAATGCGTGGCGACGATCTGGCCCGTGTGGCTGATCCAGCCGCCATGCCCTTTGTTGTGGTCTATCTCGCAGCCCTGGAGCGTGACAAGCGGCGTGCCATCGTACACGGATACGCCCCCGGCCCCGTCATGGATATGGCAGCGCGTCAGGGTGGCCCGACTCTGGTGGATCACTTCGACGCAGCAGACATCGCGGGCGCGGGCCAGGTCGCAATCCCTTAGTACGGCCTGAGCGCTGTCACTCACGAACAGGGATTGGCGCGCGGTATCGTGCAGGCGGCAATTCGTGAGGGTCAGGACGCCGGAACGCTCGCTGCGGGCGGCGGTATCGGCAAAACCGAAGAGGTCGCAGTCCTGGGCTTCGAGCGCGCCGCCCTCCTGGTACGCCCAGACGCCGTGCTGCCCGTCGTGTATCTGGCAGTGAATCAGATGAACGCTGCCCTTGCGGCTGTCCGCCTCGCACCAGCCGTTATTGTGCAGGTCGCAGTCCCGCAGAGTTCCCTTGCCGCCCTCGTAGGCGAAGAAGCCCCGTTCGCGGTTGTTGTGGAGATTGCAGCGCAGGCAGGCGGCGTCGCCGCCGTCCGTAGTCGCGATGCCCGCCGACTTGTTTTCCCACGCCTCGCAATGCGTCATGGCCGCGTGACTATTGCCCACGATGCCGAAGCCGTGTATGCCGTTGTGATGGCTGCGGCAGTCGGTAATCGTGGCCTGCGTATCGTTCCACAGATCGAAGCCCGCGCCATTGTTCTGATAGATGTCGCAGTCGGTGACGACGCCCCGGCTGCGCGTGTGGAGGTTGACGCCCTGTTCGCGGTTGTCGTGCAGGCGGCAGTGGGCGAGCGTGACGGCGCTTTCAAAACTTATCAGGCCCGTGCTGGCGTTGTTATGTACGTCACAATTTGTAAGTGCGGCACGGCTTTTTGTTTGGAGATGGACGCCCCAACGCTTGTTGTCGTGAATGTCGCAGGTTCGGAAAGTCACGTCCGCGCCGTCCTGTATCTGGACGCCCATTGTCGCGTGGCCGCTGATGTCGCAGGCTTCGAGGACGGGCTTGCTAAGGCTTTGCGCGTTCAGGCCCTCGGCGCTGCTGTCGCGCAGGACGCAGGCGCGCAGGGTGGGCTTGCTGCCCTCGCGCGTCTGCACATCGGCCCCGGCGCAGGACACGATGCGGCAGTCGGTCAAAGTTCCCTGCGCGTGGTCGGCAAAGTCAATCCCCCACCCCTTGCAGTCGTGGACGGTGACGCTTTGCAGGCGCGGCGCCGTCTGCGCTCCCTCAATCACAATGCCAATCCCCGCTTCATTCGTCACGTCGCAGTTGATAAGCGAGGGCTTATCGGAAAGCAGGCAGACAGCGGCATACCCGTCGTGGTCGGCGTCCGTTTGCCTGAACACGATCCCCTCGACGCGCGCATCGCCGTGTTCTATGCTCAGGCAGGGGCCGTGGACACCCTCGACAACGACGCTGCCCATCGGTTCCCCCTCGTACCTCGCGATCTCGAAGGCTTTGTTCAGCTTAACCCATTCCCGATATACGCCGGCCCGAACGAGAATGCGGGTTCCGGCTGGCTCGTTTCGCGCGGCCTCGCTGATGGTCATGTACTTGTCATGTCCCGTCTTGGATACGATGACGGGCAGGGAGGGGGTAGGCGGCGCGGCCTTCTTGGGCGGGATTTGCTTCCTGGGCGGCGTTGACCGGGGCGGCGTTACGGGCAGAACGGGCGGCGTGACGGGCGGCGCGGCGGGAGGAACCGGAGGCAGAACGACCGGCGGCACGATCACTTTGACGATGGGCGGCGGCGTGACAATCGTAACGGGCGCGGGCTGCACGATGATCGCAGGCGGCGCGGATCGTTCCCCTTTTCGCAGTGACCAGATCAGCATCACGCTGGCAATGATAGAGAGCAGGGCGGCAAGCACGACGAGATAATTGGGTTTGCTGCGGTACATAGGAAACGATCTCCCCACAAAATGGGTACGTCCTGCGTACCCTCCTCTTGCACATAGAAGTTGCATATAGAAGCCGAACAGCGATTAGACGGGAAAGCAATGCCCAACGTTACGGACACCGCCAATGTTATGCGGTTAAATTCGTTCAAAGCAGGAAAATAGCGCATTAATGTGAAACTGTAATATGAAACTGTCAGGATATAAGCGGGATAATACCGCCCTGGATAGCGCTGATGCTTGCTTGCGACGTTCACATCCCGTGTTAGTTTCACCTTTCCTGATCCGGGATGTTTCCGACCCATTTTGATTTAACGCTAAATGAACCCAATATTTCCTACAAAGGAGACCTCACCGTTGAAGACATCGCAGACGACAACGACTACGGCAACAATCAAGACCGCGACAACACGGACGCGGCACAAACGCGTATGGCGGCGCGGAACGCTCCTCGCGCTTTGCGGGCTGGCCGTGTTGGGAACTGCCACGAGCGCGCGGGCCAAGCGCGCAAAATCGCCGCTGCCGCTGCACGTGACAGGGACGCAGATCGTCAACAGCAAAAATCAGCCCGTTACACTGCGCGGCGTCAATACGGCCAGCATGGAATGGTCAAGCAACGGCGAAGGACACATACTCGCGACCGTCAACACGGCCATACGCGACTGGAACGCCAACGTCATCCGCCTCCCGCTGTCGCAGGATCGGTGGTTCGGCAAAGCGCCCGAACAAAACGGCGATTTCAAACCTTATCGCGCCCTCGTCAAACAGGTGGTAGACGCGTGCAGCGCGCAAAGCTGCTATATCATACTCGACCTGCACTGGTCGGACGCGAATGTGTGGGGGCAGGAGATCGGCCAGCATGTGATGCCCGACCAGAACAGCGGCATGTTCTGGAAAGACTGCGCGAGCGCGTACAAAAACAATCCCGCCGTTTTGTTCGATCTGTACAATGAGCCGCACAATGTCAGTTGGGACATCTGGCTTAAAGGCGGAAGCGTCACGGAACACGACCGGGAACGCAATTACAACAAGACGTTTGAGGCCGTGGGGATGCAGGCCCTGCTCGACACCGTGCGCGCGACCGGCGCGAAAAACGTGGTCGTGGCGGGCGGCGTGGATTGGGCCTATGACCTGTCCGGTATCCTGGACGGGCGGCAGCTTTCCGATCCCACAGGGCATGGCGTGATCTATGCCAACCATGCCTACCCGTTCAAGGGCGACACGGTCGAGAAATGGGCCGGCAAAATGCGAACCGCAGCCCGAACCCTGCCCCTCATCGTCAGCGAGTTCGGCAGCGACCCGCCCGGCGGCGCGGGCGAAAGCGGCGAACAGTGGGTGCGCCACGTCCTCAACGTAATGAAAGACCAGAACCTAAGCTGGACGGCCTGGGACATGCACAACGGCGCGGCCCCCTGTCTCATTTCCGACTGGAACTACACGCCCACGCCCCACTTCGGCGTACCCTTCAAGCAGGCGCAATCGGGAACCCTGCCCGCATACGTCCCGGCCCCAACGCAAACCGCTGCGAACGCCCAGACTGCGAATGGAGCAGCCCGCCCCGTGTACAAAAACTATCCGCTCGGCCCCGACAGCCTGAGCCATGACGACGTGCCGCACGGCAAGTTGGAAGGCCCGTTCCTGTTCAAAAGCGCGATTTTGGAAAACACCGTCCACAAATACTGGATCTACGTTCCCGCGCAGTACAAGCCCGAAAAGGCCGCCTGCGTGTTCGTGTTTCAGGATGGGGCCAGGGCCATCAACCCGAACGGCGTGATCCGCGTTCCGAATGTCATGGACAACCTGATTGCCCGCAAGGAAATGCCCGTCAGCATCGGCATCTTCATCACGCCGGGGCAGCGCGGCGACACGTTCCCCGACACCATCGGGTTCGGCAACCCCGACAACCGCAGCGCCGAGTACGACAGCATGAACGATTTGTACGCCCGCTTCGTCGTGGACGAGATGCTGCCGCTTGTCGGGAAGTCCTACAACCTGACGACCGACCCGGACGGCAGGTGCATCGGCGGATCGTCCAGCGGCGCGATTGCCGCGTTTTCGGTCGCCTGGTATCGGCCCCAGTCGTTCCATAAGGTCATCAGCATGATCGGCAGCTTTACCGACATTCGGGGCGGTCACGTTTACCCGGAACTGGTGCGAACGACCGACAAGAAGCCCATCCGCATCTTCCTTCAGGACGGCATCTACGACAACCGCAGCCCTGATAACCCCAAGCGCGACTGGCATCTGCAAAACGAGCTGATGGTCGCCGCCCTGAAAGAAAAAGGCTACGATACGCAGTATGTCGTAGGCGAGGGTAATCACTCCGACAATCATGGCGGCGCGATCCTGCCCGACATGCTGCGCTGGATGTGGCGCGATTACCCGAAGTGAGTATTGCATTGGGTCTTGAACTCGGATTACGCGGATTGGATAGATTATGCGGATTTATCAGATGACCGGGATCAACTCTAATTCGAAGCAGGGCCATGCTGTAATCCAAACAATCCGTGTAATCCGAGTTCAAGACAAGCGCATGGTCAAATGGCGCGTTTGCTTATCTAGCGCGCTTCTGTTTGAACTTGTCGGCGTAGCTGCGGGTCAGGGTCAGGTACGCGCTGCCCTGCTCGACGGAAGGTTCGATTTCGGTTCCCACATGCCATTGATTGAAGCTGTTGACGAGTATCCAGTCGGCCCCGTCGTCAATAGCCTGCTGCCATAATGCGCCATAGAGCGCGCCGTTCTGCCGCTCAATAAGAGACAGTGGGGCCGTGCCGACCGCGCGGCTGTACTTGCGGTCATCGTATCCGGGCATCACGGCAACGATTGCAGGGTGGTTCATCAATCGGCTTGCCCTGATGGAATCAACGTAATAGTCGTGCTGGGCGTTCGCGCTTGCCTGCAAAGTAGCTTTGCCATGCGTGGCGAAAGTGGCTTCGAGGGTGTACTGCCCACCCCACAGGCTGCTGTCGGCGGTATTCAGTCCGTACCCGATCAGCATCGCGCCGGGAGCGAAACGGGCATCGGTGTCGGATTGTACGCGGGGCCAGTGGTCGCGGCTCAGGGCTTGATACGCGGCGTCGAGGACAAACACGACGGCGAAGCCTCTGGCGCGGTTGGGTTCGCGTCCCTCAAAATGGTCTGCTTCGCGCAGATAGGCGGGATTGCTGCCGAACGTCCGGAGAATGTAGTTGAGTTCGCCCTGCGCGGCTCGCCAGTCGCCCGGTTGGGATAGCTTTTCCCACATCACGCAGATTTTGATGTGTGTGCGGGCCGCGCGGGACAGGAGAACGCGCAGGGCATGGTCGGTAGGATCGTTTCGGCCCCACCAACTGCACACGAGCGTATCTATGCCCGCCGCCTCGCATTCTTTTAGCTGCCGGTCAATCACGTTCGGGTCGGAACTGTCATACGGGCCTTGCGCGGGATAGTGCGTGTGGGTTGCCATGCGCTTGGCCCCGATCTGTACGCCGCCCTGATGCGCCCACCGTCCCGTAGCGCCGGGTGTCTGATACCAGGGATAGTACACCGCGAGAACGTGCTTTGTGTGCGGCATTGTGTTCGTGGTGTTCGTGGCGTTCGTGCGCGGGTGCGTGACAACGCGCATGATGGGCGCAGGCGGCGACACAGCCGCCGTGTGAAGGGACTGCCAAACAAAGTAGTAGCCCAGGCCTGCGCCGGTGAGCAGCGCGCAAAGCGTGGGGATGCCGGTCAGCAGGGTCAGCAGGACGGGGCTGACATCGGGGGCGACGGAGGCCGGCGGCACGTAGCCCGCACTGCCCCGCTCGCCCATGTAAAAGTCTCCGATTGCGCCTGCATTAGAAGCCCGTTCAGACGTGATCCCCAGGTTTTTACGCAGCCTCGCGGCCATATTGCCTGCGATGGCCGCCGTAACAAGAGCCGTCAGGAACCCGGCCCCGCCGCCGCAAAGCAGCGCAATGCCCAGAGCGATGCGATGCACAGATTCCGTATCATGCGCCTGCGTGTGCGGCGACGTTACCGCCCTCATCGCCAGCATCACAGAGGGTATGACCAGAGCCAGGAATACAAAGGCGATACTGGTCATTTCCAGTCGCTTCCAGCGCTGAAACTGCGCGACAGGCACATGCGCGTAATCATGGGCGTAGTAATCGCGAACTTTGACGAAGCGCCGCACATCCAGAATCAAGAACAATATCAGAGGCAGAGAAATCAAGCCCATGTCGGTCTCCTCGAACGGCTGCCCTGCTCAAAGTCTGTAGGAATTCAGTTTGGATAGAATAGCGAGTAGGCGGGGCGCGTTCTGCATAGTCTTTTCGACATTGGCCGTCAAACTCCTGCTGATACCGCCTCGGTTTGCGCGTATTTACAGGCGGAAGACTGTCAGCACTGAAAGCAGAGACAAAAAACCAACAGATGCGGCAGCGGCATGTGTACGTACTCACAAAAGGAAATCTGATAACAGGAAGCGAGTGAGATGATATGGAATATCGGTCTTTGGGGCGTACCGGCGTGCAGGTCAGCGCCCTGTGTCTGGGGTGTATGAACTGGGGCGATCCGAAAAGCGGCACGAGCGAAGAGGATTCGATCCGTATCATGCACCGTTCTTTAGACGAAGGCATTAACTTCTTTGATACCGCCGACGTGTACAGCCGTGGGGTGAGCGAGACGATTACGGGCCGCGCCCTTGCTCAGGACGGACGGCGCGACCGCGTGTTCCTCGCCACCAAAGTTTACAACAAAATGGACGACACCGACCCGAACGCGTGGGGCAGCCACCGCTACCACATCATCAAGGCCTGCGAGGACAGCCTGCGGCGGTTGGGAACCGATCACATTGACCTGTACCAGATGCACCGGCCCAAATCCTCTATTCCCATTGACGAAACGCTGCGCGCCCTCGATGACCTTGTACGGCAGGGCAAAGTGCGCTACATCGGAACCAGCACGTTCGGCGCGTGGCAGCTTGTCGAGGCGCTGTGGGCGGCAAAGGAACTCGGCCTGAACCGCTTCATCTGCGAACAGCCGCCCTACAACCTGCTTGACCGGCGCATCGAGCGCGAACTGCTGCCCTTTTGCCGCACGTATGGCGTGGCCGTGATCCCGTGGGCGCCTATCGCGGGCGGACTGCTTACGGGCAAGTACCGCCTGAACCGGTCCCGGCCCTCCGGCGCGCGCTACGAAAACGGCGCATTCGCCAATCGCGACAACGACCGCGCCCTTGCGGCTGTGGAACAGTACCTGACCTTCTGCGAGACGCGCCATGTCTCGCCCGCCAACTTCGCGCTCGCGTGGTGTCTGGCCCAGCCCGGCGTGACCAGTCCCATCATCGGCCCGCGCACGATGGAACAGCTTGACGACTACCTCAAAGCGCAGGACGTGACCATAACCGAAGACGACAGCAAAGAGATGGACGCCCTGTTCGAGCCGGGAACGCATGTCAGCAACTACTACAGCGCCGACTTCGGCCCCAACGCCCGCTGGGTCTAACACCTGATCCACTCCCAGGCGAGCAGAGTTTTTATACCTGCTTGACCCTCACAGCAAACAGACAGCAAGCAGTCGTGCGCGCAGGCACGACTGCTCCCTTCTGCCGCTTGCTGATTTGTGAAGACAGGACGCAAAAAGTTGATTTTTCTTCCACTAATCGCGTATAATCAGAGTACGCAGGGAGAAGAACAACCATGAGCAAAGTGACGATTATCGGGGAGAACGGCGACGCAGCCCGCAGTTTGGCGGCGGCGGCGCACTCCAGCATAGCCGGGTGGCAATTAACAATGCAGTCGTGGAAAAGTCTGAGGGGCAAATACGAGACACTGGCGACTGCAAACGTGCTATTGCTCGACCTGACCGATCCCGAAGCGCCCGGCCCACGCGCCATTCGCAGTCTGCAGCGCCAACAGCCGGAGCGCCTGCTGCTGCTCGCGCAGTCGGACTCTACACACTTTGCTTCGCTTGCCCGTTTACTGGAACAGCCTACCGTGGACTTTACGCGCGCCGCCGATGTCGCTGAGATCATGGCGCGCTTGAACCGCCTGATGCAGCAGAACCGCGCCCGTATGCGCCAGACGCGTCAGGCGGCGGATTGCCTGCCGAATGACTCGCCGGAAACCGCGCCCTCCCCAGCGTCCGCGCTCCCGAACAGGTTTCTTGTGGCTGTGCTGCATGACCCGCACAGCGGGCGTCTGGACGCGCGGCGCGTTGCGGACTTTTACGCGCTGGGCCTGACGGACGTTGCCCGCGCCCTGAACGTCTCGCTGTCGCGCCTGCACAAAACGCCTGCGTCGGCGTCCGCCCAGCAGGGGCTTGCCATCTTCGAGCGGATCGCTGTTGCCCTGCTTTGCCTTGCCGGTTCCCAGGAAAACGCCCGCGTCTGGCTGCACGCGCCCGATCCGCAGTTGGAACATCGGACACCACTTTCGCTGCTTGTGGAAGGACGCGGGCAGATTGTCGCCGAAATGCTCGACGATATGCTGACGGGACAGCCCTCCTGATGCTTTCGGATGCCGCGTTCGCAGTTTAGCGCCTGTCGTGTCTGGAAGCCTTGAAAAAGGTACAATTGCGTTACTTATTAGCAGAATGGTTTATTATTCAACGAAATATAATTTCGTTTGCAACCACGAACGGGCATTATCTATGATTACCAGACTTAAAATTTCGGGTTTCAAGTCTTTCCTCGATTTTGATATGGAATTTAGTCCATTTACAGTAGTGGCTGGAATTAACGCTTCGGGGAAAAGCAATTTGTTCGATGCGCTGCAACTTTTGGCACGTCTCGCAGAAACAGACTTGAAGACGGCATTTGGTGAGCAAAGAGGAGATGCTTCCGAACTGTTCACGCAATATAGCAAAGACAGTTTCGCTGAAGAGATGCATTTTGAAACGGAACTACTGGTCAGCCGGAAAGTAACGGACAATTGGGGGGGTGAAGCCGAACTAAAATATACTCGCCTCCGTTACTGCTTGGTTATTCAACGCCAGAGTAGCGAGTCGGGATTCGAAACGCTTACTGTGGAGAATGAAAGACTTGAAACCATCAAGCAGGACGATGATTACTGGCTTCCTGCCTATGTTTCGAAGGAGTTCCTTGGTGACTGGCGGCCTAAAGTTGTAACGGGCAAACGCGGCAAGCCTTACATCTATCGGGATGAAGGGCGCACTTCCTTCAAAATTCCACAAGATGGAAAGCGGGGAGGACAGGAAAAACCAGGCAGCGCAGTGGGCCAGACTGTGTTAAGCAGCATGAACTCCGTTGACTTTCCTCATGCCTTTGCTGCACGAGAAGAGATGCGAAACTGGAAATTTTTACAATTGAATCCGGAGGATTTACGCAAGCCTTCTCGTCAAGGGCCGAACATGGATGATCAAATCACACAGACAGGGCAAAACATGGCGGCAGCTTTGTTTCGTATCCAGAGCAGTGATCCTTATGCCCAAACAGAAATATCGCGGGACCTCAATCAGTTCCTGCCTAACTTCATTGAAGTCGAGTCGTTTAATGATCGCGAGAATAGACAGTTTATTATTAAGCTGAAAAATGAAGACGGAAGAACGTTCACTTCCCGTACTTTGTCTGAAGGCACTTTGCGTCTACTCGCACTCTGCATTTTGCTTCACGATGAACGCCATCAGGGACTTCTTTGTTTCGAGGAACCCGAAAACGGCATTCATCCAGGCCGTGTCTCTGCCGCGTTGCAGCTGCTAATTGACCTCAGCATTAACTTTACACATGTAGATCAGCCGCTGCGCCAAGTCATCGTAAATACACATTCCCCTGTTTTGGTCGGTGAAACGCTCAGATGGAAGCTAAAGTGGAGCAAGGATAGACGGGTAAGCGTCTGGCTGTCTCAGCTAGTGACAGTGATACAGAACATAGGAAAAGAACGGTTGAAAGTTGGAGTTACAAAGATGCTACCCGTCGAACTGCCCACGGAAAAAACTTTACAATCAACCCTTCCTTTTTCGGACGTGGAAAAAAAGTGGACGATAAGCCGCGTGGAGGAATATCTAAAGACCGTCGGAGTAGAGGGGCAGGTAGCCGGTGAGGTCGCCTAATGGTTCATAAAATCCTAGCTGGCTTCTTCGCGGAAGGGCCGACAGACCATCGTTTCCTCGGTGCGGTGGTAAAGCGCACACTTGAGAACATTGCGCTTGAATTTAATGACACAGTTGAAATCCTGGACGTAACAAGGCTGGACTCTTCCGCAGCAGGTTTCTCAGCGCAGGTTGTAGACGTAGCGCGACAGGCCTGGCTCACTTACGGAATATCTATTGTGTGCGTTCATACTGACGCAGACCATAGATCAGATGCTGTCGCTTGGGCGAACAAATTTGCTCCGGCACTGGACGCCATTACCTCCGCTGCAAATGTGTGCAAAATCATCGTACCTGTCCTGCCTGTTCAAATGATGGAAGCCTGGATGCTTGCCGATGTTGAATTGTTGAAACGCCAGATTGGATCACAAAAGAGCAGACAAGAACTTGGCCTTCATCGTCCCCCGGAAAGCATTGCAGACCCGAAGCGAGTGATTGAAGATGCTATCCGAGTGGCGCGCGAGGATATGCCCCGGCGCAGGCGTACCGAACTGACACGCAGCGACCTGTATCAGCCGATTGGCAGCGCGATCTCGCTGGCTGAATTAACCAGCCTTGCTTCGTACCGAAAATTTTGCCAGGGCGTTCGACAGGCGTATCGTACTCTGAACATATATTAACCTATGCGGCTTTGGAGGACGCGCTGACGAGGGAGCGCAGATTGGAGGCGATGCGGTCAAGGGGGAGGACGAACTCGGCCCCGCCGCGCGCTATGGCCTCTCTGGGCATCCCGTAGACCACGCAGGTGGCCTCGTCCTGGGCGATGGTGCGCGCCCCGGCGTCGCGTATCCGGCGCAGGCCGCGCGCCCCGTCGTCGCCCATGCCGGTCAGGATCGCGGCCACGGCGTTTTTGCCCGCATGTTCGGCTACGCTGTCGAACAGTACGTCTACACTCGGACGGTGATGATTGACGGGCGGGGCCGCAAATACGCGAACCACGTATTCCGCGCCCGACCGCGCGATTGCCGTATGCAGACTTCCGGGCGCGATCAGGGCGTGACCGGGCAGTACGCGGTCGCCGTCCTGCGCCTCGCGCACCCGGATATTGCACAGGCCGTCCAGTCGTTTGGCGAACGAGGCCGTGAAGCCGGGAGGCATGTGCTGCACGATCACGATACCCGGCGTGTCGGCGGGCAACTCGGTCAGCACCGAGCGAATCGCCTCCGTGCCGCCCGTAGACGCGCCGATGGCGATTAATTTATGCGTCATGCCATACGCGGCGGTCGCCCTCAGTGGGGCCATGCCGCGTTCCGTTGTGGACGCAGACGCGGCGCGGGGCTGAACATGGGCGCGTGACGCGGCTTTCACTTTGGCAATGATGTGCTGCGCGCCGTTCGCCATATTCTGCAGCGTGTCTAGAGTGGGCCTGGGGAAAAAGTCAACCGCGCCGAGTTCCAGGGCTTTGAGCGTGATGTCGCAGCTTGTCTGCGTCAGAGACGATACCATTACGACGGGCAGCGGGTGAGCGCTCATGAGTTTTTCCAGAAACGCAAGACTGTCCATGCACGGCATTTCCACGTCCAGCGTGACCACGTCGGGCTTTAGTTCGCGGATTTTAGCACGGGCAAGGCAGGGGTCGGGCGCAGTCCCTATTACCTCGATGTCCGGATCGGAAGTTACAATCTGCGTCAGCAGTTGCCGCATGGCCGCGCTGTCATCCACAATCAACACGCGTATCGGTGCTGTCGGCATAAAACACCTTTCTCGCTCTTTTCTAATTTCGCCGTTTATCTAATTTCGCCACCCAAGATGAAACGGTTCAGGAAAAGGATTGCGCCCGACGCATTAGTTCAGGCTGATTTCAATCTGATTTATCTTGTCGGTTGTTCAGGCCGACCGGCGCAGGTTCGTTCATCGGAAAACATGAAATCAAGATAGAATGATCGGTTGTTCCGCTTGCGGTTGTACATCGGTTGTACATCGGTTATACATCAAGCAGGGGCGTGAGGAGAGGCGCTAAACAGAACAGGCCGGAGAGGACACGGATGAGTACAGAACCGTTACACGATGGAGGAAGCGTGGATGCGCTGGAAATCGGCGACACCAGAGTGACGCGCAAGCAGCTTTTGCAGGGCGCGACCGTAGCGGCAATCGGGCTGGCGGGCTTTCCTACACCCGTGCCTGCGAGCGCGCTGGGCCGCGACAATACGGTCGCTCCCTCGAACCGAATCACACTCGGCGTGATCGGCACTGGCAATCAGGGCATGGGCGACGCGCGCCGGTTTCTCACGGATGAGCGCGTTCAGGTGGTGGCGGTCTGCGATGTGAACCGCGAGTCGGGAGGCTATTGGGACGGCAGGATCGGTGGGCGCGAACCGGCCCGCCGGCTGGTGGAGGAAACGTATGCGGCGCAGCGAGCGGCGGGCGCAGCTGCGCCCGCCGCCACGGCCTGCGATGCGTATGCCGACTTTCGCGAGCTGCTGGCGCGGCCCGACATTGACGCCGTGGAGATCGCCACGCCCGATCACTGGCACGCCATCCCCGTTGTGGAAGCCTGCAAAGCAGGCAAGGATATTTACTGCCAGAAACCGCTCGCCCTCACGATTGCAGAAGGGCGGCGTATGTGCAATGCCGTCAAGAAGCATGGCGTCGTATTTCAGACCGGCAGCCAGCAGCGCTCGGACTCGAACTTCCGCCGCGCCTGCGAACTGGTACGCAACGGACGCATCGGCACGTTAAAAACCGTGCGTTGCGGCCTGCCCGGAGGACGCCCCGACCTGGGACGCAGCGGCAATCAAAAAACGCCCGAAGCCGTGCCGGAAGGATTTGATTATAGCGCCTGGCTCGGCCCCGCACCCGATGCGCCCTATGCCCCCGCTCGCTGCCATGTGAATTTTCGCTGGATCTACGCTTATTCCGGCGGGCAGGTCACGGACTGGGGCGGGCATCATCCCGACTGCGCTCAGTGGGGCATGGGAACCGACCATACAGGGCCGATCCTGATCCAAAACGCCCGCGCCACATTTCCGCCCGACCCGCTGTGGAATACGGCCACGGAATTTTACTTTGAAGCCGTATACGATAACGGCGTCACGCTGGTCATCTCCGACAAGGAGCGGGCGGGCGTCACGTTCGAGGGAACCGAGGGCTGGGTGTGGGCCGACCGGGGCTTGCACGACGCCAGCAGCAAGGCCATCTCAGACAGCGAGATCGGCTCCGATGAGATCCATTTATACAAAAGCGACAACCACTTTCGCAATTTCATTGACCGCGTCATAGACCGGGGCGAATGCGTCGCGCCCGCCCACGTCGCGCACCGTTCCATTACCATCTGTCATCTGGGCAACATCGCCATGCGCCTGGGCCGCGAACGACTGCAATGGGACCCGCTGACCGAACAGATATTGGGCGACGACGAGGCCGCGCAGATGCTGGATCGTCCCGCCCGTCACGGATACGAGACTGAGGATGCTTACGCCGACAGCACGGCCTGAGCCGAGGAGAATCGAAAAGTTTATGGACAATTCCAAAGTCACAGACATAACGCCCATACCAGAATCGCCGCTGAAATCGCGCAAAAAAGCGGCACAAAGCGCGTTCTATCTCGCCGTCGTTATGGGCGCGGCGCTTGTCTCGTCCGGGTGGGCGCAGGGGGGCGCGTCCGGCCTGCCCATCCTGCCCGACCCCAAACTTACCCCCGGCGACGTGCTTGCCGTCACCAAAAGCGATGTCTGTACGCCCGGTTACTCGGGCAAAATACGCAGTGTGCCGCAGGCCGTCAAGGAACAGGCCTACAAAAATTATGGTATCACGCATCATGGCACGGGCGAGTTCGAGGTAGATCATCTTATCAGCCTTGAACTCGGCGGCAGCAACAGCATCAAAAACCTGTGGCCCGAATCCTACCTGACAAGCCCGTGGAACGCCCACGTCAAAGACCGGCTCGAAAACGAACTGCATCGTCTTATCTGCAACGGGCAGCTGGATATGGCGACCGCGCAGCGCGACATCGCGACCGATTGGATCGCGGCCTATAAAAAGTATTTTCACACCACCTTGCCCCTGAGCAAAGGCGGCGCGTTAGTACGCACCGGGCCGCGTCAGAACGCGGCCCGGCTCAGCCTGAAAGACCGCATCAAAAACAGCCTGACCGGACGGCGCGGGCAGGTGTGGGTCAACCTGTCGTCCGGCAAATACTTTTATTCCGGCACACGCTATTACGGCAAGACCAAACAGGGCAAATACCTATCCGAAGCGCAGGCCAAACAGCAGGGCTACACGGCGGCGAAAGAGCAGAAGTAGATGATAGGATATTAGATATTAGTGGCGAGCCTGTACAATAGCGCATTTCTCTAATATCTAATATCTCCTCTCGGAGAATACCATGACAAGCAACCACAAACTCACCAGCGTGCTGCTGGGGCGCACCCTGAGCAAAACGTCCAATGCGGGCGATGTGCTGACAATCGGCTTCGACGACGGCTCGACCATGACGGTGAAGACGGCGGGAGCGAGCAACAGCGCGTCCACAGGCGGCAAGATCAAGGCCGCGCGCCAGCAGGATACCGCGCTTGAACTGGATTTCGAGAGCGGCGGCTCGCTTCCGATCACGCTTGCCGAGGCCACATCCAGCGTCATGGTGCGCGACAAAAACCATGCGCTTGAATACGCGGATTAAGGTGGGTGGCGCGGTCAGGCAGGGAATTGCACCCACAGCGACAAAAGCAGAGGCAAAAAAAGCGGCGAAAAGGGCCGAAGCGCCCTGCATAAACGCGGGCGTTCCGCCAATACTACACTGAGTCGTTTGTGAATGCCTCTTTTTAGAGGCTGACGAAACGATCCTAACCGGACGTCTTTCAAACCCGCGCCGCGCCGCTCGGTGCATCTTCCATTGGAGAACGCCGTACAAGGAGCCGCTTTTGATCCTCAGCCGCACGCCGCTTACGCTATCCTTTTTCGGTGACAATTCCGCGCGATCCTCCGAACCGGAGGAACGCGTCGGCCTGTCCGCCGCCATCACGCGGTACATAGACGTGCAGTGCCGGTTCCGACCGGGCGGCGAGCCTCGCCTGCGACTTGCCGACTATTCGCGGCCCCGGAGCGGGGCGCAGCGCGGCGAGGACTTATGCGACGCGCTGCGCCGACGCCTGGACATCTCGCGAGACGTGGAAGTATGCCGCTATGACGATAAGCGCCTTCGTATCGCGATGGGCAATAGCGGGCAAGAGAATGGCGGGCAGGCGCAGGACGCGTCGTTTACTCTGGGGCTTTTACACGCGCTGTACGGTCTCAGCGGACGACGCCCCGGCCCGCGCCGTCTCGCTTTTGAAAGCATGACGGTGGCCCGGGAGCAGGGCGAAGTTCGCGGCGCGGCCCATGTTACGGCGGCTTGCGGCGGCATTCAGCGCGTGGCGCTGCTGCCCAATGGCGCGTTCAAGGCGCAGCGCGTCGAACTGAGCGGCGAGCGCGAACGCGCCCTGAACGCGCATCTCCTCCTGCTCGCCGTGCATTCCCGCCCCTCGTTCCTGTCCGAAGGTCTCTCCCGACGCGGCGCGGCGCGTCCCGCCCTGCGCCTTGCCGGATTAGCGGACGACGCCCTGTGTTTGCTGGACAGCCGACACGACCTGCTTGGCCTGGGCGTTCTCATGCACGAGGCCTGGCGCGCATCGTTTGCCGATGCCGCCGCGAACGAGTTCGCCACGGCGCGCGGCCTATACGGGGAAGCCCGGCAGATGGGCGCGACAGGGGGGAGCCTGCTCTATGGAGGACGCCTGCTGCTCTTGTGCGCGCCCCCCAGTGCCCATAGCGACATTACGCGCAGTCTTGATGGCGTTACTCCAGTTCCGTTCGGCTTCGAGCCGCAGGGCAGCCGCCTGTTCCGCTTCGTTCCCGACAGCGACGAAGCCGCCCCGCCCTGCTCTACGTCGTTGTTCCTGCCCCCTCTAAGGGAAAGCGTTGCACCGCTGTATGCCCGCGCCGCATGATGCAGACCGGGTACGGTTTGGAATGCGGTTCAGTCGGTCTTACCGCAGCTTTCCACGGGTTGAAAACCCATGTCTAAGTGGCACTCCGTGCCGAGCGTCCTGCGGACGCGATGCACCTATACACCGACAATATGCCTTGATTGCGGCATTTGCGTCCGTTAGGACGCTCGGCACGGAGTGCCACTTAGACATGGGTTTTCAACCCGTGGAAGACGATGTGCGATGGCGAAGACAAATCGAATGTACATGCTATCGCGCCCGCTGAACGATTGTTCAGCGGGCGCGGTTTTGTTTCTGCCTGTTCGTTTCATTTTCGCAGAAGGAGTGTCACGGCTTGGGCAGCATGGAGGTATCAATGGCGATATTGCGCTGCGCGATCACAGCCGGCACGAACTCGCGATCCACCATGTCTTTCATGGAGATGGGCGTCTTCATCACGCCCGCCGTAATCGCCATGTCTTCGATCTGCTGCAAATCGGCGTCCGTAGGCGTCAGCATTCGGTAGCTGACGCGGTCGGGCGGCGTGGTCAGCACGTAGCGCACCAGTTTTTCGTTCTGGCGGAAGTAGGGCGCGGCGATTTTGGCGGCTTCCAGACGGTGCGTTTCGGCCCACTCGCCGCTTTCCGCGATGCCCCGCACCAGGTCGCGCACCTGAGCGGGATGTTCGGCAATCAGCTTGTCGCTGACCACGAGAACGCAGGATATGAAGTGCGGCCAGATGTCTTTGGCATAATACAGGACGCGCCCCGTGCCGTCCAGTTCGGCTTTGGCGGCGTGGGGTTCGCCCACAAAATACGCGTCAATCGTGTGCGCGGCCAAGGCGACGGGCATGTCAGGCGGGGCCATTTCGCGGATGTGGATCTGGTCCGCGCCCTCGCCCTCCATTACGCCCTGATCCTGCATCAGTTTACGCAGCACCAGGTACTGATTGCTGTAGCGTGAGGGAATCGCGAACTGCTTGCCCTTCAGGCCGGTCAGGTCCTTAGACGGGTCTTCCTTGCGTACCATGATGGTCGAGCCGTCCCGGTGTCCGAGATACACGATTTTACAGGGAACTCCCTGCTCGCGCATCTTCATGGCAAGCGGCGCAATGAAGAACGACGCTTGCAGCTGCCCCGCTTTGAAGGCCTCGGCAACGGTCGGCCAGTCGGTAAATCGCTGCGACTCGAAGTGCGTTCCCGATGTCGTGGTTTTAGTCGCGTAGTCCGTCACCGGGCAGGTAAGATGGCACGTCACGGGCAGAAATCCCACCTTGAGCGTGTCGCCCGCGCTTTCGGCTGTTGTACCGGGTGTGGCTTTGCCGTCCCGGTTGGCAGACGGCGCAGGGCCGGGACGCGCTTCGGGCCGCTGCCAGGGCTTGTAGCGCAAAAGTGTGAGCAGAAGCAGAACCCCCGCCGCCCCTAAAATCGCGCGCAGTGTTGGATTACGCAGCATACTTTCTCCAAAAAATTATCCCGGTTGGACGGGTACAGGAAACGTACCCGTCTGAGAGGCGCTTCGCGCCGAGCGTCGCATCGGACGCGGATACAGACAGTTCAAAACGGCCACTGACAGCATTCAAGGCAGCTTCGCCTTGATCTCTTCCTGACCCAAAAGAAGCTGTTCCTGATTGGCAAGCAGATGCTCCTGGTTGGTGATGATGCGCTCCTGATTGGCCTGGATGCGGTCTTGATTGGTCAGCACCACTTCCAGCGTGGCCTGCGTGGATTGTATCTGTTCCAGGGTCGCCAGTATATTCTGCTGCGTGGCGAAAATCGTCTGCTGGTTGGCGAGAACGGTCTGCTGGTTAGCAATCGTCATTTGCTGGTTGAGAACGGCAATGTCATCGGCCATCGGTGGGGCTGCTCCTTATAGGCATTTTTGTAGGCATTTAATATAGGCATTTGAGACGGGCGGGCAATCAAAAACGGGTTCAGGGCGCGGAAGGCAGGTCAATGTGAACATGCAGGACAAAGGCGTCGTCCTCTAAGATCAGGTCGGCCTGCCCTGCGATGCGATCCGGGCGCGCGGCCTGGTAGCGGGCGAAGCGAAACGGGACGAGCTGCCGCCCCGTCAGGCATAACAGGGATACATCGGTCAGCCCCTTGAACGACATCAGGCGGGCGTCGAGGATCATGGGATCGAACGGATGGAAGCGGGGCGCGCATTCGCGGTTGGTCTTGTACGCCTCGCAGCCGCTGCTGATGGCGCGCACGGCCATCTGCGAACTCAGGCCGAAGCGGGCGCGCAATTCATGGTAAACGAGGGGCTGCAAGGCAATCTTGTTTGCCAGGTGGTGCTGAAAGGCCAGGCTGCCCACGTACTCGCAGCCCTGATTGAACGCCTGCATGGTCGTCAACAGTTCCTGCCGCTGCGCGACGCCGGGTTCCAGTTTCAAGACGACGATCTGCTTCATAGCTGCATTATAACACAGTTGCCTGCGTTTTTCAAGCGGAAATCAATCTATGCGCGGCGCGTTGTCTATATCAATCAGGCACACACGAAACGAGCAGGAACTCTAAGAATTCCTGCTCGCTTGGCTCGGCCTTTCTTTAATGCTTATGACTGGAGTGAACAAAACCACTGTGGAAAGCCCTGCCTGATCTAATCGTATCCACCATGTCAGCGCCACATCAAGCGGTGACAGGTTGGTTGTCGTGTTTTGATTCCTGCCGCGCTTCTTGTCAGTTATAACGTGACTTTCCGCCGATTTGCAGACGACACGGCAGAAATCCCGGTATACTGTCTGCAACATCGCCGACGATAATTGCGCTTGATCGTAAATGCCGTATAATGACCATCATTGAGAAAGAAACGGGCCATGACAGACGCGCAGACCGGCACGCTGACGCTGGTTTTCACCGACATCGAAAATTCGTCCGCGCTTTCCGAGCAGTACCGCGCAGCTTTTGAGGCGACCAGGGCCGCTCACTTCGACCTGCTGCGAGCGGGCCTCGCCGCGTGGCGCGGACAGGAGATCAAGAGCGTGGGCGACGCGCTTTTCCTCGTGTTCGACAGCGCGGCCTGCGCGGCGCAATGGGCGGTTGAAACGCAGCGCGCGCTCAACTCCTTCGACTGGCCGGCCCCGGTCGGGCCGATACGCGTGCGCATCGGGATGCACACCGGCGAGCCGTACCCGTCCTCCGACCCTGCCCGTCCCGACTACTTTGGCCCGCCCGTGAACCGCGCGGCCCGCATAGAGGCCGCAGCGCACGGCGGGCAGATGCTGCTTTCCGATGCGTCGCGCGCCCTGGCGCAAAGCCAACTGCCGCCCGACATCACCCTGCGCGACATGGGCCTGCACCGGCTGTCGGGCGTGGGCGAGGAACGGCTGTGGCAGATTTGCGCGCCCGGACTGTCGGATACGTTCCCGCCCCTGCCCACGCTCGACCCGCAGCGGCACAATCTGCCTCTTCCCGTGACTCCGCTGATTGGGCGCGAACGCGAAATCGCGAGCTGGTACGCCCTGCTGACCGGCAGGCCGCTGCATACGGATATGGACACGCCCCCAACGCAGCCCACACGTCTGCTCACGCTCGCCGCGTTTGGCGGCATGGGCAAGACCAGGACGGCCCTGCATCTGGCCGAACTGTGCGTGGCCGCGTTCGCGCAGGGCGTGTGGTGGGTCGAGATGGAGGGCGCGGGCGGGCGCGAAGACCTGCTGCTGCGCCTGTCGCAGGCCCTGCGCCTCGACCCGTCCGATAATCGCCCGCTCTGGGATCAGATCGCCTCCTTTTTGCGCGAGCGCGCCATGCTGCTCGTCCTGGACAATACCGAGGGCATCAACGCGATGGGCGCGCTTGTGCGCGACCTGCTCGCCTGCGCTCCTAACGTCCGCATCCTCGTGACTACGCGACGCGCCCTCGACCTGCGCGGCGAAAAAGTGGTGGAAATGCGCCCCCTGCCGGACGCGGACTCGCAGCGCCTGTTCGTGGAACGCGCCTGCGCCGCACGCGACGACTTTGCCTTAGACGACAATAACCGCGACGACGTGGCCGCGCTGTGCCGCAAATTGGAAGGCGTTCCTCTTGCCCTGGAACTCGCCGCCGCGCGGATCGCGGGCATGACGCCGCGCCAGATGCTGCCCCGACTCAACGAGCGATTCAAGCTGCTGCAAAGCCGCTCGCCCAACCTGCCGCCGCGCCAGCGCGCTTTGAAAGCCGCGATTGACTGGTCGTATAATCTTCTGGACGCCGAGGAGCAGTCGGTTTTTGCGCAGTTGGGCGTGTTCGCGGGCGGGTTCATGCTGGAAGACGCCGAAGCGGTCTGCGAGGGCTTCGATGTGTTTGAAAGCGTACTGGAACTGCGCCGCCGCTCGTTCTTTCGGGTCGAGACCGACGCCCGAACGCAGCAGGATCGGTTCGGAATGCTGGACAGCCTGCGCGATTATGCCCAGGAGCGCCTGCGCGAACACCCCGACGGCGACGCCGCCTGCCGCCGCCACGCCGAGCATTACCTCGCTTTTGCCCGCGCTCAGACCGCTCTTTTTCGCCGTCCCAAAGAAGCCGAAGCCCTCCGCGCCCTGTCCCGCAATGAAGACAACCTCAGGGCCGCGCTGGCATGGGCGACCGAGATCGGCGCGCCCGAAGCGCAGGCGGAACTTGGGCTGCGTATCGGGCTGACGCGGGGCAGGCGGGGCTATCGGGCGCAGGCGGTCGCCCCCGTGCAGGAGGGGCTGGACGCGCTGACGCCGGTGCGTGACCGGCATCCGAAGCTGTACCTGCAGCTGCTGTGCGAGCGGGCCGGGCTGGCGCTGGAGGCTGAGTCCATTGACAGCGCGGCGCGGTGGTCCGGGGAAGCGCTTCAGTGGGCCGAAACTCTGGGCGACGTGGACGGCATCGGGCAGGCCGACAATCTAAGGGGGCGGGCGGAGCTGGACGCCGGGGATTACCCTGCCGCGCGCGTTCATTTCACAAGCGCGCAGGCGAAAGCGCAAACCGTGGGCAGCAAAGTTTTGGAAGCGATTGCGCTCAACAATCTTGCGCTCTGCGAACGGCGTGACCAAAACGGCGACCGCGCGCTGGCCGCGCAGCACCTGCAGGCCGCGCTCGCAATCCGCCGCGCGCTGGGGGACGCGCTGGGCATCGCCGAAACCCTGACCAACCTGGGCGTTCTGGCCTACGGTCGTCTGGAATGGGACGCGGCGCGGGCCTTTTACGCCGAAGCCTTGATCCTGGAACGGCAGATAGATAATTTATACGGCATGGCGATCCTCCTGTTCAACCTGGGCGAAGTGGCGATGGAACAAGGCGAGGGCGCGCGGGCCTGCCGCCTGTGCGCGGCCTCCGAGCGGCTGCTCCGCGAAATCGGCAGTCCCGCTCTTTCCGCCGCCTCCGACTATTTGGCGCAGATCGCCCAATCCGCCAGTCTCGCGCCCGACCAGTGCCGCCGCGAATCAAACCTGCCGCCCCTCGCCGACCTGACCGGATGGGCCTTAGAGGTGTGACACAATTCACAGCGCGGCGGCGCGTTCGCCCGGTATACTCTGACCGGAGCCGCCGAGCGCGCCCCAAGCGTCCCGAACGCGCACCAAGCGTCCTGGACGCCGTCCTTACAGTTCCATTGTTCGGCCCGATACTTGATTCGCCCGGTCGAGGAGAACAGACCCGATGCGCCTGTACAAACCGCTTGTCCTGCTCTGCGCCGCCCTGCTCTGCGCCACAGCCGCGTCCCCGCGTTCTGTTCGGGCGCAGCCACCGCCTGCCTCGCCCGCAGCCCCGCAGCCGCCTGCGTTCCAGGCTTCGCCCGATGTGAAGATACTGCTTGACAAAGGCAAAACCGAGTCCGACGCCCGCCACTGGCCGCAGGCACTGGGCGCTTACGAGCAGGCGCTGGCAAAAGCCATTGCGGAGATGGATAAAGCGGGCGAGGCAAAGTCTCTCAACAGCATCGGCAATGTGTACGCCATCACCGACCGGCTTTCCAAAGCGCGGGGCTATTACGAGCAGGCCCTGACGATCTGGCAGGCCCTGGGCGACAAAACAGACGAGGTCAAGGCGCTTAACAACATCGCTCTCGTCTACACCTATACCGGCGAGCCTGCAAAGGCGCTGGACTACTGCCGGCAGGCGCTGCTAATCTGCCGCGCCGACGGTGACAAAGCAGGCGAGGCGAATACACTGGGCAACATCGGCGGCGCTTACCATCAGACAGGTCAGCTTCCGAAGTCGCTGGAATTTTACGAACAGGCCCTGCCCATCTATCATCTGCTTGGCGACAAAAGCGGCGAGGCAAAGGCGCTCGGCAACATCGGCATCGTCTCCAAAAGCGCCGGACACACTCCCAGAGCGCTGGAAGCCTACCGACAGGCGCTGTCCGTATTCCGGGAGTTGGGCGACAAAGAAAACCAGGCCAGTTCGCTTCTCAACATCGGCGCCCTTTACGCGGACACTTTTCAGTACCCGCAGGCTCTGGACTATTACAAGCGGGCATTAATTTTGGAGCGCGATCTCGGCGACAGGGGAGGCGAAGCGTCAACGCTGCATAACATGGGCGTCGCTTACGCCAGTACCGGCCAGACGTCCAAAGCGCTTGATATGTACCGGCAGGCTCTTCCGGTCTTCCACAACGGCGGCGATAAAGCGAATGAGGCCATCACGCTTAACAGCATCGCTAATGTTCACGCGAACCTGCGGCAGTACGCGCAGGCGCTGTCCGCGTATCAGCAAACGCTTGTGGTGTTTCGGGCCATCGGCGACCGGGCGGACGAGGCGATTACGCTCAACAGCATCGGCTTTATCTATGCCGATATGGGGAGTTCGGGCAAGGCGGCAGCCTCTTACCGACAGGCGCTGTCTCTTTTTCAGGCGAACGGCGATAAGGTGAACGAAATCACCGCGCTCACCAACATCGGCGACTGCGAGGCGCGGCAGAACCATCCGGCCCTCGCGGAGAACGCGTTGAAGCAAGCGGTCGCCCTGCTCGAAGCGCAGCGCAATGATCTCGGCTCCCTGACCGAGTCGAAGGTCGCTTTCACCGCAAGCTACCTGGGAACATACGAAGCTTATTTGGATCTGCTGATCCGCCAGAAGCGTATCGGGGAAGCCTTTGCGCTGGCGCAGCAGATGAAAGCCCGCGCCCTCCTCGACCTGCTTGTCGGCGGCAAGGTGGATCTAACCGCCCGCCTGAGTACCCAAGAGCGCACACAGCTCGTGGCCCTGCGCGCCCGTCCCGACGCCCTGAGTCAGCAGATGATTGCGGAGGGCGCGCGCAACGAGGTCGGCGCTAAAAAGCGGTTTGCCCACTTGCAGGAGCAGCTTCGACAGGCCGAGCGCGACCTGAGCGCGTATACGGACACGCTGTATGTGCAGCATCCCGACGTGGCGCGGGCTAGGGCCGTTCACACGCTTTCCGCTGCGGAGGCCGCCCGACTGCTGCCGCCCGCTACCGCCCTGCTGGAATATGCCACCCGCTTCGATACCCGTCAGACGCAGGGAAAGGCAAGCCCTGTGCTGTTCGTCGTTACGCCCGATGGCAAAGTGACCGCCCACGACCTGCCCGTCACGACCGCACAGGTGAAGGGACTTGTGACCGCCTTTCATGCCGCCTGCGCCGACCCGCGCAGTCCCTATCAAGCACAGGCAAAACAGCTTTATCAACTGCTTCTCGCCCCGGCCCAGGCGCGGGTCGCAGGCAGCAAACATCTGCTTGTCTGCCCCGACGGGCCATTATGGAATGTGCCGTTTGCCGCGCTTGCGGACAGCCGGGGCCGCTTTGTCGCCGACCAGCACAACATTACGTATGCCTATTCCGCGACCGGCGCAGCCATTGCGCTGGCAAAGAGGACACAGCCACGCGCCGCCCATTCCATTCTCGCGCTTGCCAACCCCGACTTCGGCAATGCCGCTCGCTTCGGCGATATTGTGGGGTTGGCGGGACAGCGTCCTTTCGACAGACCTTCGCGCCCTTTTGATCGTCCGTCCAGACCTTTTGATCGTCCGTCCAGACCTTTTGATCGTCCGTCCCGGCCTTTCGACCGCCCCTCACGCCCGTTCGACAGGCCTTCCAGACCCTTTGACCTCCCCTCGCGTCCCTTCGACCGGCCCTCGCGTGACGTGCTGCAACTGCTTCGCGGCGGCGGCATCGCATCCCTTCCCGGCACACAGGCCGAGGCCGATACTCTCCACAGGCTATACCCGGATGCGATGATCCTGACCGGCAAAAACGCGCAGGAAGGCGCGTTCAAGCGCATGGCAGGTCAGTACCGCATTCTGCATCTCGCCTCCCACGCCTTCTTCAACGATGCCGCTCCCCTGCTGTCGTGCGTGTTCCTCGCCGCGCCGCCGGCAAGTGGGCCAGGCAGTGACCAGGACGGCTACTTGACGGCCCGCGAACTGATCGACATGAAACTCAATGCCGAACTTGTCACGCTGTCCGCCTGCCAGACCGCGCAGGGCGCGACACACGCGGGCGAGGGCGTGATCGGCCTGACCTGGGCGCTCACGGTTGCGGGCGTCCCCACACAGGTAGTATCCCAATGGAGCGTGGACGACAATGCGACCGCCACGCTGATGCAGGGCTTTTACACCCGCCTGCGATCCGGCACGGGCAAGGGCGACGCGCTCAACGCTGCGGCCCACAAGCTGCGAAACAAATCAGGAAGACGCCATCCCTACTATTGGGCACCCTTTGTTCTTGTGGGCGATTGGCGCTGAATTGGACAACCACAGGCAACATATCCATCTGGCTTTTTGCTTTTCTAATGTTTATGCTTTCGATTTGTAGACGGCGTATGTGTTGACAGCGCGGCCACGGCCCTTGCCTCGAAACGCGAAATCTGGTGACACCGTAGAATTGACGATACTGTAGAACAGGGAGAAGACCAAATGCGCGCAGCGTACAAGCGTCGGCATCGTCTGACCGGTGCGGCTTTCATGGGAACAATTTGCCTGGTCGGTACGGCAGAGGTGAGGACTTTATGCGCCCCTGTGTTCCGTCCGCAGCAGCAGAACGCACCTGCGAACGTGCCTTCGCGCAGTCCGCAGGTGCAAACGCTGCTGGACAAAGGCGAGCAGGAGCGCGTGGCGCGTAATGGGGCGGAAGCGCTGGAGATGTTCGGGCAGGCGCTGACACTGGCGCGTTCTTCGGGAGACAGGGCGGGCGAGGCCGCCGCGCTTGCCGCCCTCGGCCTCGTTCAGGCGGGCATGGGGCAGCCTGAAGACGCCTTGACCAGTTACCGACTGGCCCTGACACTGGAACGCGCGCTGGGCCGCAGGGCCGAGGAAGCCGTGACGCTCAACAACATGGGCAAGGCGTGGGCGGGCATAGGCCGCCGTGAGGACGCCCTCGATTGCTGCCGACAGGCTGTGGCCCTGTTTCACGCGCTGGGCGACACAGCGGGCGAGGCGGTCACACTCAACAATCTCGGACTTGCCTGCGCCAATGCCGATCAGCCCGCGCAGGCGATGGCCTTTTATCAGCAGGCGCTGCCGTTGATGCGCGCAAGCAGCAGCAAAGCGGGCGAAGCGTCTCTGCTCAACAACATGGGCAACGCGTATGTCAGGCTGGATCAGCCCGACCGGGCTATGGACGCGTATAGCCACGCCCTGCCGCTTTTGCGCGCGCTCGACGACCGCAGCGGCGAAGCCGCGACCCTGAACAACATGGGCAACGTGTACGCCAATACGGGCCAGTCCACGCTCGCCCTCGACAGCTACCAGCAGGCCCTGAAACTGGAACGCGAACCCGCAAACAGGGAGGGACGTTCCCCGGACAAAACAACCGACACAACAACTGACAGAACAATCAATAACACGATTAATAGAACAACAGACAATACAAGTGAGAGAACGACGGAAGCGAACACGCTGGCAGGCATCGGCGGCGTGTACGCCCTGCTCGGTGAGCCGGCCCGCGCGCTTGACGACTACATGCTGGCCCTGCCCCTGTTTCGCGAATTGGGCAGCAGGGCCGGGGTTGCGGCCACGCTCAACAACATCGGAGGCGTGTATTCCGCGACAGGCCAGCCGGCCCGCGCCCTAATATGCTATCAGCAGGCGCTGCCCCTGGAACGCGAGATCGGCAACAGCGCGGGCGAAGCCGCCACATTCAATAACATCGGCAACGTGTGCGCCGACATGGGCTACAACGCGCAGGCGTTAGCCAGCTACCAAAACGCGCTGGCCGTGTTCCGCGCCGTGGGCGGCAAAGCGGGCGAAGCGGCCACGCTGACGTATATCGGCAGCATCTACGCGCAATCCGGGCAGCCCGCCCTGGCCCTGGACGCGTATCGGCAGGCGCTGCCCATTCAGCGCTACGTCGGCGACCGGGCGGGCGAAGCAAGTACGCTCAACAACATCGCCCTGGCCGACGCGCGGCTCAGTCATCCCGAACGCGCGGAAGCCTCGTTTCAGCAGGCGATTGCCCGGCTCGAACAGATGCGGCGCGACCTGGGCCGACTGGACGAGGCCAAAGTCGCTTTTACGGAAAACAATCTGAGCGCGTACCGGGGCTATCTGGATTTGCTGCTCAAACAAAAACGCGTGGACGAGGCGTTTGCGCTCGCCCAGCAGACCAAGTCGCGCACCGTTCTGGAACTGCTCGCAAGCGGCAGGGCCGATCTGACCGCGCGCCTGAGCGACGACGAACGCAGGCAGCTTGCCACCCTGAGCGCCGCCTGCGACACCCTCAACCGGCAGATGATTTCAGAGGGCGCGCGCAACGAGATCGGCGGCAAAAAGCGGTTCGAGGCGATGCAGGAACAACTGGGCAAAGCCGAGCGCGACCTGTCCGCGTATACCGATACGCTCTACGCGCGTCATCCTGACCTGGCGCAGGCGCGGGCCATCCACACCCTGACCGGGCCGGAAGCCGCCGCCCTGCTGCCGCCCGGCACGGCCCTGCTGGAATATGCCACGCGGCAGGGGGCGGGCCAGGGAAACGCGAGTCTGGGCCTTGTGCTGTTTGTGCTGACGCCCGACGGCAGGCTGACCGCGCACGATGTCCCTGCCCCGCTGCAACAGATACAAACGCTCGCGGCCAATTTTCGCGCGGCCTGCGCCAATCCGCGCCTGCCCTACGGCGCACAGGGCGCGGAATTGTACCGCCTGCTGCTCGCGCCCGCGCAGGCGCGGCTTGCCGGCAGCAAGCATCTGCTTGTCTGCCCCGACGGACCATTGTGGAACGTGCCGTTTGCCGCGATGGGGGAGGGGGAGGGGCGTTTTATCGCAGATCGCTATGCCGTTACATATGCCTATTCCGCGACCGGCGCGGCTGCCGCGCTTTCCGTTCGGACCAGGCCCCGCGCGACCGGTTCGGTACTCGCGCTCGCCAACCCCGACTTCGGCAATGCCACGCGTTTCGGCGACGATCTGCACCTTGCCGGTCAGCGTCCTTTCGACGCCCCATCCCGTCCGTTCGATGCTCCCGCTCGGCCCTTCGATGCCCCTGCGCGCCCATTTGACGCGCCCTCCCGTCCGTTCGACGCCCCTTCACGCCCTTTCGATGCGCCTTCCCGTGATCTGATGTCACAACTGCGCGGCGGCGGCATCGTCCCGCTTCCCGGCACACAGGCCGAGGCCGATACTCTCCACAGGCTGTACCCGGATGCGATGATCCTGACCGGCAAAAACGCGCAGGAAGGCGCGTTCAAGCGCATGGCAGGTCAGTACCGCATTCTGCATCTCGCCTCCCACGCCTTCTTCAACGATGCCGCTCCCCTGCTGTCGTGCGTGTTCCTCGCCGCGCCGCCGGCAAGTGGGCCAGGCAGTGACCAGGACGGCTACTTGACGGCCCGCGAACTCATCGACATGAAACTCAATGCCGAACTCGTCACGCTGTCCGCCTGCCAGACCGCGCAGGGCGCGACACACGCGGGCGAGGGCGTGATCGGCCTGACCTGGGCGCTCACGGTTGCGGGCGTCCCCACACAGGTAGTATCCCAATGGAGCGTGGACGACAATGCGACCGCTACGCTGATGCAGGGCTTCTACACGCGCCTGCAATCCGGCATGGGCAAGGGCGACGCGCTGCACCAGGCCGCTTTCGATGTGCGCCGCGACGAACGGCATCGCCATCCCTACTACTGGGCGCCCTTCGTTCTCCTGGGCGAATGGCGCTGAGCAGGCGCAACATATCACTGGGCATAAATACTTTGCGAACATTTTTGCCAAAATGACGACATTCCTGATTTCTATCTGCTACACTGTATTGTCTGTGCGACGACATCGAGTTTGAGACCGAACCCTTTGCTGATGTAGCTTCTAAAGCCAGCCCCGGCTGCCCTTGTGCTTACACGCTTTCCCGGCTCCTTCTTACTTTTCCTGACGCTCGTTTCGGATGATGAAGACAGTGATAGGCTTCATCCATTATGGCAGCGGGCGGGACTCTGTCCCGGACGCGCGCCACGCTTTTTCCATAATCGAAACGATTTAGAAATAATTTGTTCCAACGACGAAGGAAAAGACAAGAAAGGGGCCATAACATGGCAACGCGTATTTATGTGGGCGGACTGCCCTACTCGGCGACCGAACAGGAAATCACGAACATGTTTTCCGCGCACGGCACGGTTTCTTCGGTTTCGCTGATTACCGACAAGTATACGGGTCAGGCCAAGGGCTTCGGCTTTGTGGAAATGTCCACAGATGCCGAGTCGCAGGCGGCCATCAACACGCTCAACGGCACGATGATGGGCGGGCGCAACCTGACCGTCAACGAGGCCAAAGCGCGTGAAGAGCGTCCTCGCGGCGGCGGCGGCGGTTATGGCGGTGGCGGCGGCTACGGCGGCAATGACCGCGACAGCGGCGGCGGCGGCTCGCGCTGGTAGGCGGGGCGGCATAGCAGCCACAGAACGGCAGAAGGCGCAAAGCCTCCTGCCGTTGTCCTGTCATGGTTCGTCTTTTTTATTTTATTTCTACTGTTCAACCTCTCACATCTCGCCCTTATTTACGGCTATTCTACTCAGGAGCCTTGCACACATGGTAACGCACTCCCGCCCAGGGGCGGACAACCGGGACACGCTGACGCTTGCAAGAAGCAGTGACACAACCGCAGAAAACGCCCCGACCAATACGGTGGCGAAGCCGACCGATCAACAGCCGCCGCTTTTCCTGCTCGTGCAGTTTGGGATGCTGCTCGCCATCGTCGCCCCGCTTGCCCTGACCCTGTATGCGGCTGTCCTGCTCACACATGGCAGGGTATCGTGGGGCTGGCCCGTGGCTGCGTTTGCGCTCGCCTCGCTGACCAATCTTGGAACCACGGCGGGCTATCACAGGATGCTGACGCACCAGGCGTTTCGCGCCCACCCCGTTGTGCAGTACACGCTGCTGATTTTAGGCGCTGTTGCGGGCATGAGTTCGCCCGTTCAATGGGCGCGCGACCACATCTACCACCACTCCCACAGCGACACACCCGAAGACATCCACTCGCCGCATACGCCGCTTTATGACCACACGCGGTTTCCCAAAGTGTGGCAGTGGATGCACGCGCACATGGGCTGGACGATACGCTTTCACCCCGTTCCCCTTAGCAAAAAGGCCGACCAGATCGTAAACACGCCCGCCGCGCGCTTCGTGGACAAGACATGCTATTTCTGGCTGTTCGCGGGCATCTTCGCGCCGTTGCTCTTCGGCTGGAACGCGTTTGTCTGGCTGGGCATGGTGCGCCTGTTCCTCAACCATCACATAACGTGGTGCGTCAACAGCGTGTGCCACCTGTGGGGCCGTCAGCCGTTCCCCGATACGCGGGACAAGAGCCGCAACAATGCCGTCATCGGCGTCCTCGCGCTGGGCGAAGGCTGGCACAACAACCACCATTTCCGGCCCACCTCAGCCCGGCATGGCCTGCTGCCCGGCCAGCTTGACATTACATATATGGTCATCTGCCTGCTGGAGCGCTGCAAGCTGGTGTCGCATGTGCAGCGCTACGCCCCCTGCCCGTCGTGTCAGACCTGGTTCGCGCCCGGAGCCGACAACCACGCGACATGCGCGCAGTGCCGCCAAGCCGTCCTTGCCGCCCAAGTGTAGCTTGCCCGTCGCTGTGCCTCGTTGGTTACAGATATTGTAGAACTGCGCCGCCGTGAGGTTTCTCACGGCGGCGTTTGTATTTGAGGCGAGCGCGATTCTGCGGGGCAGCCGTCAGGGCAGGGGTTGGTTTGCCTTAGACGGGTGGGGCAGCGGATTGCCGGATACGGTGCGCGTGGAAGCCACAGGATTCGTTTGCAAGCCGATGATTTTGAGCGTGTACGCATACTTGCAGGGCGCAGTGGCGGGCAGCCGTACTTTCAATCCTTCCGCCTCCTGCGTAAATGCAAGCGGGCCGGGATTGCCGAGCAAAGAAACGCCCGTGATCTTCCCCACTCCCGACTGCCCTGATGCCAGCGATTTCACGACCGCCTGCGCGTCGGGCCACGCGCCCGGAATGATCGCGTACAGCACGTCGCCCTTGACGGTAAAGCGGATGTTCTGCGCCGCGCTATTGCGTGGCGCGGTCTCGCCCCGGCGCGTCCACGCGTGTGTGCCGTAGATGGCCTCGCCGTTGATGTCCAGCCACCGACCTACGCCGAGCAGCGTGTCCTGCTGCGCCTGCGGAATCTCGCCCTCGGACGTGGGCGAGATGTTGAGCAGCAGATTACCGTTTTTGCTGACCGTGTCTATAAGCGCGCTTACGACCCTATCCGCGCCGGATACGGTCATGTCGCTTGTGTAGCCCCACGTACTGCCGATAGGCTGATCCACCTGCCACGCCCCGGCGCGAATGCCGGATGGAGAGCGTGACCCGATCTTTTCAAAGTGACTACTCCGCGCGGAATAAATTTCGGCGGCTTCTAGCCGGGTATACCCGACACGGTATGTAGCCCCATACCGTTTTGTCCTCTACGCAGGATGTTCAGGGCGGCG
Source organism: Chthonomonadaceae bacterium (assembly GCA_965277875.1). Classification (GTDB taxonomy): domain Bacteria; phylum Armatimonadota; class Chthonomonadetes; order Chthonomonadales; family Chthonomonadaceae; genus CAWFQB01. The sequence goes on from CBDIDV010000003.1 coordinate 186,109, forward strand.
TTGGTATTCCTATCCAGAGACAATCCGCACGTCGGGCAGTAGTGGACACGCTCCGAAAGTTTCTTTTTTGTCCTTCCGGCTACGCCCGGTGGACGCCCGACGCGCGTTCCACAGCCCGGACCTGTGCCGTCTCGCGTGTTCCATCAGCAGTCGCAACGCCACCACGGATCTGGTAATAGCCGCGTTCCAGTTGGTTTTCGGCGGGGTTGTCGTGCCTTACTTAACCTACATCGCTCTCAAGAAGCAGTCGCAAGCAAAGACGGCACAAGCAACAATAGAAAAACAATAGAAACAACAATAGAAAAAACAACAGAGACAAGAGCGGTCTAAACCCCGCGCTAGGCAGTCGGGAACGGGTTGCGCTCCTTGAAGCCGGCCTGATGCCAGTAAGGATAGATGCGCGTTACCTTGCTCGCCTCGTCCAGTGCGGCTACCTGCTCGACGGTAAGGTTCCAGCCGACCGCGCCGAGATTTTGACGTAATTGCTCTTCGTCCCGCGCTCCTATAATGACGTTCGCGACCGTGGGCCGCTGCAAAAGCCAGTTCAGGGCGACCTGCGGCACGCTCTTGCCGGTCTCATGGGCCACGACATCCAGGGCGTCCACTACGCGGTACAAATACTCGTCTTCGACCGGTGGGCCGGCATCTGCCGTGACATGCAAGCGGCTGTTCGCGGGAAGCGGCGCGCCTCGGCGGATCTTGCCCGTCAGACGCCCCCACCCCAGCGGACTCCACACGACTGCGCCGACTTTCTGGTCAATTCCCAGCGGCATCAGTTCCCACTCGTACTCGCGCCCGATCAGCGAATAGTAGGCCTGATGCGCCACATACCGCGACAGGCCGTGCTTGTCCGAGGCGGCCAGGGACTTCATCAAATGCCAGCCGGAAAAATTGGAGCAGCCGATGTAGCGGATTTTGCCGGCGCGGATAAGATCGTCCAGCGCGCTCAGGGTCTCTTCCACGGGCGTGACGCCGTCGAAACCGTGCAGTTGGAACAGGTCAATGTAATCGGTTTGCAGCCGGCGCAGGCTGTCCTCCACGGCCTGTATCAGATGCCAGCGCGAACTGCCCACGTCGTTCGGCCCCGTTCCGCTGCGAAACGTGGCCTTAGTCGAGATGATAACTTGATCGCGCCGTCCCGCGATGGCCTTGCCAAGTATCTCTTCGGCCAGCCCGGACGAGTAGATGTCCGCGCTGTCGAACATGGATAGGCCTGCTTCGAGGCAAATGTCCACCATGCGCGTGGCTCCGTCTACGTCCGTGCTGCCCCACGCCTTGAAAAAGTCGTTGCCGCCCCCGAACGTCCCCGTGCCGAGGCTGAGTACCGGAACCCGAAACCCCGATCCGCCCAACTGCCTGTATTCCAATATGTTTCTCCCATTGATTTTGATTCAATTCTAATGAGGATAGCCGCAAATAAACGCGAATGAACGCAAATCATTTACAAAGATGGTTTAATGCAAAGCCCCTTCGATGCTGGCCTGCGCGGTTTATGATGGCGGAAGCGCTGCTATCTCGCCTGTCCTGTGCCGCGCTCCGCGCTTCGTATACAGCCTATACGGATTAGTCGCGTTGTTGTGGCAGGCGCAGGCCGCGCGGGATGAGCAGGCGATCCAAAAGGTCGAAACCGAATTGCACCAGGAGGGCAAGGACAGCGGCGGGAATGGCTCCCTGCAAGATCAGAGAGTTGTTGTTGATGCTCAGGCCGCTCTGGATCGGCTCGCCCAATCCGCCCGACCCGATGAAAGCCGCGAGGGTCGCCGTGCCGACGTTGATGATGGCGCTGGTTTTGATGCCCGCCAGAATGGTACGCGACGCGAGGGGTATAAATACCTTGCGGAGTTGCGCGCCGGGTTCCAGGCCGAGCGCGGCGGCGGACTCGCGCAGGGAGGAAGGGATGTCCTGCAAACCCGTGACCGTGTTGCGGACGATGGGCAGCAGACTGTACAGGAACAGGGCCACAATCGCCGTGGTCGCGCCCTTGCCCAGAATGGGAATGGGGATGAGGAACGCAAGCAGGGCAAGCGAAGGAATCGTCTGCACGATGCCCACGACACCGAGAATGATCGTACCAAGTCGGCCCGGACGACTCGCCGCGATGCCCAGCGGCACACCTACTAAGATCGCAAGGAACAGGCTGATGCCCACCAGTTTCAGATGCACCAGAGTGAGCCGCAGAATGTAATGACTGACGCTCTCCGCGTTGTTTCGGGCCTGCTGCACGGCCTCCTTGCCAAAGAAGTCGGCGGCCACGACCGCATAATCGGAAGTCTTCGATACCTTCTTGGCGCGGGCGTTCAACTGTATGATGGTCGGCTGGCTGATTTTGCCGCTCAGGGCGTTCAGGGCATCGGCGGCTTTGGCGGGCATGTCCAGACGGTACAGGTACACGGCCTTGTAGCGGGGAAAGTAGTGCAGGTCGTCGTCGAGAACGACCAGATTATACTCGGCAATTTCCGCATCCGTGGTATAGCACTCCATCAGGTCTATCTGATTGTCGCGCAGTTTCGCGTAGCCAATGGAGTGTTCCAGGGGGGCGACATCCGCGAAGTTCAGGCCATACCGGCTGCACAGGGGCTTGAAGCCGTCCTTGCGGTTCAGAAACTCCGAGGAGGGCCCGACACGCAGGTCTTCATGCCCTTTCAGGTCGCTGATCGTTGCGATATGAAGCGCGGACGCCTGCTCTTTACGCATCACCAGGGCGTAGTTGTCATCAAAGCCCAGGTCGCCGGTCATGGCAATGCCATACGGCTTGAGCGCGGTTTGTATCTGCGCTTCGGTCACGTCGCCCGTGAGTTTGAGTATCTCCTCGCTGATGGTCGCGGTATATTCCGGGTACGCGTTGATCTCGCCGCCCTTGAGTTTGCCCCAGACGATGCCCGTCGCCCCCAATCCTAATTGGTGCTGTACGTCCTTGAAGCCCGCTCGCTGCATCTGCCGCACGGCGATCTCGGCCAGCACATACGATTCGGGAAACTTTTTCGAGCCGACCGTCAGCGCCTGCGCCTCGCACCGCGTCGCGCACAGCAGCAGCAGGATAAACACGGCGGCACACCGCCGCGTCAGACGCCGTATCAGTGGCGCAGGCGCAGATGAAGGACGAACTGGCAGGGCGCGCGGGCGACAGCCGGAAACGCCCCGCTCGTGCCGCATTGCTTTGTCGCGGGAAAGAGTTATTTGCATTTTGAGTTTCGTGACAGGGTTCTGGTTGCTTGAGTGTTTGAAACATCGCCGGTTCATTATAGAGCATGTTTCTCTGGAATGTGATTCTCTGTTTGTACGATTGAGGGGAGGGCGCTGGTTTGCAGGAACAGGGCAAAGTAGTTCTTCTGCTGCATCACCTCGTCATGCGGCAGGGTGGGCGTGTGGAGGAAAACAGCCTGCCGGGGCGCCAAGATAGCGGCGTTCAGGTCCGATTCGAGCAGAGAATGAAAGGCGACATGCCGCTTTTGCAGCAGCGTCAGCAGCGTAAAATTCTCCGGCGCTAAGTGGTCGGTGAACAGGCTGACGAGTCTTCGATCCTGTTTATTATCCTGTTTACTATGCGGCGACTGCGCGGCCCAGTCGGCAAAGCTTTCCAGACTGCCATACGACGAGTCGAAGAGCAGCACGTCCGTGATATGGTCGGTCAATCCGCCCTGGGCGAGAATGGCTCCGGTTACGCGATAGCCCCCGCTGTGCGTACTCAGGACGATCCTGCCGATGCGCGCTGCGTGGATCTTGCCGCTTTGCCTTAGATATTGTGTAACTTCGCCGATCAGGGTCTCAAACGCGCCCGGTTCCAGTTCCAGCCTGCCGCCGCCGGAATCGGTGGCGTCTTTCGGCCCCTGCGGCACAAGCAGGATGGCGTTGCGCCCGCTCGCGTTCATCTGTCGGCGCAGGGCGTAATGGTCGAGAACATTGGCGACGTGATTGCCCCAGCCGTGGAAATGAACCACATAATCCACGGTCTCGCCCGCTTGATACCCTGCCGGTATGAAAATGCCGACCGTGCCGTCATTGTAATGCGTGGCGGCATCGAAAAGTCTGCCCTGGTACGTGTAGCCCTGCGCGCGGCTCGCATGAGGATACGGCGCGTTGTGAAAGCCGCGCAGCAGCGTCTGCCCTTCCGCCGTCACGCTCCATTCAGCGGCATCCAGGGGCGCGGCGCGCGTCTGCCCGCTATCGGGGGGAACAGTCTGCGAACGGCTCGCAGGGCCGGCATTCGTATCCGAAACAGGGGCGGCGTATGAGGCGGGCGTCAGGGCAAGTTGTCCTGAAAGCGTCACCACAAGGCGCAGAAATGTCGCGATACCAATCTTTATCATGTGCGTCATTTAGCCTCGCTCTTGAACATTCTCAAGCGTTCTTTCCCCAGGCGTTCTTTATACATCCTCGCGGGGAACGTACTCCCGCGTGGAAAAGGCGAAGCACGCCGCCATCAGGCCCACGATGATGACGCCCGCAACAACGCCCCATGCCAGCAGGGGCGTGATGCTGTCCACAGCGGCGGCGGGGGCGGCAGCGGAGAGCGCAAACGGATCGCCGCCCGTATCTTCCACAATGGGCGCGATAGCGGCGGCATGGGGGGCCAATACGTGCAGGTAGGAGAGCAGGGACAGCATCTTGAAGTTGCCGGGAAGGGCAGGAACCCAGGTCTCGACGCCGAACGCATAGAGCAGTCCCAAAATCAGCGGGCGGGTGGAAATCGTCGCCAGCAGCAGAAACAGGGCGCTGTACGCGAGGCAGGCGATGGGCATGATGAGCAGGTCGCGCCCAAGCGGCGACGCCCCCCACCCGCTCAGGCCATACGTGGCGAGCGCGAGCAGGAGGGACGCCAGCCATGCCCCCACCGTCGTTACCACAACCGTGGCGGCGAACTTCATCAGCAGTATGCGCCAGCGCGGTATGGGCCGCGTCAGCAGGTACACAATGGTCTTTTGCTCCACTTCCTGCGAGATGGTGCTGGTAGCGAATACGCAGGCGAGTATCACGAGCAGAAAGCCGAAGACAAGCGACTCGGACAGGCGATTGTACGTTTCCGCCGCGCTGAACGGCTCGGCTGTCCCGATAAGGCGCAGGGCGAGGGCGAGCAGGCACGGCACGGCGATCAATATGCCCGCCGCAACCAACTTTTTCACGCGCAATAGATCTTTTAGCGCGCTGCGGAAAAGAAACATATCGCTCATTTTGCTTTGCTTTCAACGGGTAACTGCATTGTGTCTGCCCTGCGGGGCGGATGGTATCAGCCGAGAACCGGCATATAAAATGCCGGTTAGCTAGGCCTGCGGCCAACTGGCGCAACAACGGAAAATTATTTGCATCCGTGGGCAAAGGATCGCCCAGAAACACACCAAGCCGATGTATTTAGCCCGTTACGAGATATTTGAAGATGGCTTCCAGGTTGTTGTCGGGCGACTCGAAGCGGCTGATCTCGAAGCCGTGTTCCAGGATGATGTCGGGGAACTGCCGGTAAAATTGGTCGGGCCTGTGGGTCTCGATTTCGACAAGGGTGGCGTCCGCCTGATTCAGTCGCGCGCTCAGGACATACGGCAGGGTCAGCAGGTTCTGGGCCAGGACGCGGGCCTGCGGGCTGGTGATGGCGATGCGGTGCGGGTGCGCGTCTATCAAGCCGCGTATCTCGTAGATGTCGCCCTGCGCGAGCAGGCGTCCCTTGTGCAGCAGCAGAATGTTACGCGTCATCTGCTCCACCTCATAAAGAATGTGGCTGGACACGATGATGCACTTGCCGGCCTGAGCGAGACCGTGCAGCAGGGTCGAGATGTCGCGCCTGCCGACCGGGTCCAGGCCGTTGAGCGGCTCGTCGAGTATCAGCACGTCGGGGTTGTGTACGATGCCCTGCGCCACTTTGATGCGCTGGCGCATTCCTTTAGAGTAGCCGCCGATCTTGCGGTTGGCGTTCGCGGTCATGCCCACGGTGTCTATCGCCTGCGCGACCTGCGTGTTTCGCGTCCCGGACGGGATGCCCCCAAGCGCGGCGAGAAACGTGACGAACTCCCGACCCGTCATGTCGTCGTAGTTGTTTTCGATTTCGGGGCAGTAGCCGAGCCGCCGGTACACGTTCGGGTTGGCAAAGGGAACCTCGCCGAAAACGGTCGTTTTGCCGGTCGTGGGACGAAGCTGGCCCGTAATCAGTTTCAGCATCGTGCTTTTGCCGGCCCCGTTGGAGCCGAGCAGGGCCGTGATGCCCGGCCCGATCTTGCAGGAGATGTCGTTGATGCCGATTACCTGCTTGTACCAGCGGCTCGCGTGTTCCAGTTCGATCATCCCTGCACCACCTCGACCGCCTGGATGCGGGCGCGGGCGGCCAGAATGCCCCCGATCACCAGAACGGCTGCCAGCAAAATCAAGGCCCAGGCGGCGGGCGGCGCGTCCATTATGGGCGCTAATCCCCTATTACGGCGCGGCCCGTTAAAGATCGTCGGCACGTCCACGCGATAGATATTCTGTACCAGGCCGTCTATTACGCCGCTGAGGGACAGATGCTGCACGAGCAGGCCCGTGCCGGGATGGTCGGGATGATTTTTCGCCATCGCCCCGCCCAGAAAGCCGACGATGATGCCGCCGACAAGGTACAGCCCCGCATAAATCGCGCCCGCCATGCTGGGCGACTTGGACCACGCGGAAAAGCCGAGCAGCACACTGGCATGGATCAGGGGCGGAATGGCGGCGGCAAGGAGCAGGCGCAGGATAAGCAGTTTGTCGGTCGCAAAGAAACCGTCGCCCGCGTAGCTGAGCGCGCAATACGCGTAAAAGAGCAGGGCGGGCAGCAGGGCGACGATAAACATGGTGAGGAACAGCCCGACCCATTTGCCCAGCAGGTAATCGTTTTTGGTGATCGGCTTGGACAGATAGACAAGCAGGGCGTTCGCGCGGTTGTCCGAAGCGATGCTGCCCGCGCCCATCAGCAGGGCGATTACGAGCAGGCCGAACGAATTCATCGTGCCGCACTGGGCGGAAAAGAAACTGGTGGCGAATTTCACGGCGGGTGCGGCATTTGCGAGCGGCCCGCCCATCTGGTTCATTCGCATCCGAAAATAAAGGGCGGCTCCCTGCGCGAGATAGGTGAGCATACACAGGCCCACGCCGACCCAGAACAGAGGGCTTCGCAGCGCGGTTCGCAGGGTCGCCAGGGAAATGATCCACCAGCGCGCGGCCCGCATCTTGAGCGGCCCATCGTAGTTGCGGTAGCTCAGATCGGCGATGGGCGAACCGGGCGACGTAAACGCGGCATTGCCCAACGCGGCGGGGTTAGCGGGCTTAGAAGAAGGGGAAGGTATCGGTTCAAGATCCATGCGGCGGCACTTTCTGCGGGTTGTGTTGAGCGGGTACAGGGAACGTACCCGTCTCGGAGGCTTCGCCAAGCGTCCTCGCGGACGCGGATGCAGCGCTCATGTATGCCAAATTTCAATCGGCGCTGTCGAGGTACACGTCTTCGAGGGAACGCTGGGCGACGTGGAAGCCGCGTATCTGCGCGCCGGTCTCGCGGGCGACCGCAAATAGCTGCCGCCCGATGCCCTCGGTTTCGTTGGGCAGCCCCAGCCGCGCCTGACTGCCGGCCTGTGTCAGCACGGTCGCGCCCCGCTGCCGCATCGCGGCCAAAAACGGCTCCGAGGGCAGGTGCAGTTCCACATCCACCTGTACGCCGTCCGTGGCCCGCAGGCTGTGAATCGAACCCTGCGTGGCGATTTGGCCCTGGCGCATCACGATCACATGGTCGCATACGCTTTCGATGTCGGGCATCAGGTGCGACGACACGATCACGTTGACGCCCTTGCCGTGCGACACATCGCGCACAAGCCTTAGCATGTCGTCGCGTCCTGCCGGGTCAAGGCCATTCGTCGGCTCGTCCAGAAATACCAGTCGGGGGCCGTGTACGAGCGCCTGCGCCAGTTTGATGCGCTGTTTCATGCCCGTAGAATACGTTTCCACATTGCGATACCGGGCCTCGTTCAGACCGCAGTATTCCAGCACCTCGTGGGCGCGGCTCAGGGCAAGGCTGGCGGGCATTCCGGCCAGTTCGCCCGCATAGGCGACAAACGAGACCGCGTTCAGGCCGGGGATGTGGCAGTCCACTTCGGGCATCAGGCCGATGCGCTGACGTATCGCCATGCCCTGCGAGCGAGCGTCCAGGCCGAGGACGCTGGCCGTGCCGACTGCGGGCTGCAAAAAGCCGAGCAGGGTCTTGAGCAGGGTGGTCTTGCCCGCGCCGTTATGGCCGAGCAGGCCCACGCAGCCTTCGGGTATCTCGACGTTCAGGTCGCTGATGGCCGTTTTTGTGCCATAGCGCACGGTCAGATTGGATACGGTGACAACGGCCATGCCTGTCCTTTATCAATGTCCGGCGGGATTTGCCCGGCGGTATGTGTAGTGATTACTCGATACGGCAGCCGAACGTTTCAGAACATCCTGCTTCCTACGGCTTGATTATGTCCGCAAGCGTCAAGTCATCGGGACGTAACGCGCTCCGCGCCTCCTCCAATAGTACCCCGTAATCCGGGCGAAACGGCTCAGCCAGTCGTGTTTCAAGATCACCCAACAGCGAACTGAGTACGTCCCATTCCGCCGTAGCCTCGACGTTCCACACGCCGTCTCTCACGCAACGGGACAGAAATTCAAACAAAACAAGCTGTTGGCGCGGCGAAAGCTGTATCGTAAATGGCTCCGGCGCTACGAAATCTGTCATGCAAAAACCTTTCATTCGTTCAGTTGATTGCTGAATGGGACAGTCATCTTCGATGCAGCAGCAGAAACATCAGAACGTAGGTAACCACGCACAGACAGCCGAGGGCAGCGCATAGCAACCGGTTAGCGCGTGTAAGCCTTGCGATTTGCTGTTTCTGCGAAGGAGGCAGGGGCGGGTCCAAGGCCACATAGCCCCGGTACGCGTCGCCGTCGTCAGTCGCAATCCACGTTTTTATGGCAGGCGCGATCTTAACGACCGTGTAACCCGCTTCCCTGAGAACCGCCTCGCCCCCTGTTCGGTGCGCCCCGCCAGTGTGCCGACGCGCGTTTCGCCCTCGGCAATCCCGCACGTTGTATTGAAACACGCGAATGGGCCGCTCTTCCTCTTCCCGCTGCTGTGTGCTGACGATGTGAAAGCCTTCTGCTTCCAAGCGTCCGCGCACTTCCATTTCGGTCATTGCGGATGTCGTGCCGGTACGCGTCTGGCCGGTCTGGTCGCGAACGGTGTATTGGTACTGGGGTATGGCGCGGGGCCTCCTACATTGACATTTGAGGCGTTATGACGTGACGGCCACTGCGCTGCAGACTGCTGGGAGGAATGTTGCCTTTTTGGTGGTCAGAACCCGGTATCGCCACACACTGTTTTTTTGATCTATTTTTTTTGATCTATTTTTTCGATGGCTTGCTGAAGCAGTGTAAGGGCTTGCGTGTGTTTGGCCTCGATCTCCGCTTTGTCTGGCGTATCTGTGATTCCCAGTGGACGCAGCAGAAGGAACACCTGGCTGTAATCCATTTGCCTACTATGGCTCATACTGCGCGCCGCGCTGACAGCCCGCAGCCATTCAGGTGACTGCGGGGCGGGATATGCGCCCGCAGCCAGCAGAATGCGCACCATGTCCGCCTTGCCCGTTCGTACCGCTGTACCTAGCGCTTTATTCTTGATAGTCAGGTTGGGCTTCGCCGCCAGCAGGAGGCGGACAGTCAGGCGGCGGATGGTTTCGTTGCTATCGGCTGATACCGCTTCCCCTAGTGGCGAGGCTCCACTTCTCGATGTGAGATTCACGTCCGCGCCGTGGTTCAGCAAAAGCTCTGCCGAATCCGGGCGACTGATGCCGGCCGCAGTGACAAGCGCGGTCGAACCCATGTTATCCTGTGCGTTAGGATCTGCTCCCTTGTCCAGCAGAAGGCCGACGACACCCGGACAGTTTTTGACCGCCAGATTAAGAGGCAACAGGCCATTGTACGCATTGGTGTTGGGGTTCACATGGCCCTCCAGCAACAGGCCGATGACACGCCGCTCATTTTGCATGATCGCCTCCCCCAGCAGCCATTCCAGACTGCGGGCGTCGTAGGCGGAAGTACCCTGCTGGAGCAAAGCCACAGAAGCGTCCTCGTCATTGCTGTTTACAGCGTCCATCAACGCCTGTTCTCGCTGGTGACGAAAAACGTTGCGCCCAACAATAAGCAGCAGCGCCGCGACCACTATAACAAAAACGAAACGCGCTGAACGGGTTTTGAGCATGGGATGATCCTCACGGGAAATCCTAACACCAGACCAGATTTGAGAAAGAGAGGGCACCTTTTCCTTCTTTGTTCGCCATACTCCTGCCAGCTTCCCCAACATTTGGGGTACGCCAGCGATTTTGATAGGCTAGTGTACACAAACTGGTTCATCTTTCGTCTCTGATGTGAGAACGCGATACTAATACGTGCTTGCCATTGACCCCCAATGCTTACTGCGAACCCAACGAGGCGCAACGCAAACGCCTCCCACGCTGCAAAAAATCGCCGCTATCTTTGACGAAAGGAACACCACAACCATGATGAAGATTGGCAAAGCTGTTTGACGCTTAAAGGTTTTCCAATCCCATTGCGCGTAACACTTGCTTGGTCGCGGCTGTTACGTCGGGGTGTCCGACCGAGCGGGGGCGGGGCAGTTCGATGGCGATCTCGCATTGGATGTGCGCGGGACGGTTTGACAGCACAAGCACGCGGTCGGCCAGCATACACGCCTCTTCGATGTCGTGCGTGACCAGTACCACCTGCGCGGGGCGCGTGTGGAGCATTTCGGCCAGGGAATGGCGCAGTTCCAGGCGCTTGATGTAGTCCAGCGCGGAAAAGGGTTCGTCGAGCAGCAGCAGGTCGGTGTCGCTGCCCAGAGCGCGCGCCAGTTCCACGCGCTGCCGCATCCCGCCCGACAACTGATACGGATAATATGCCGCGTATTCGTCCATGCCGATCATGTCCAGCAGGAAGTTCATTTGCGCGGCGGCATCGTTAGCGGAGGATATATTGGAGCGCAGGCCGAGCGCGATGTTCTCCCGCACCGTAAGCCAGGGCAGCAGGCCATCCGCCTGATACACCATGCGGACATTGGGCGGGCGGGCGATTGTGCCTGACGTGGGCTGATCCGCGCCCGACAGCAGATTAAGCAGCGTGGTCTTGCCGCAGCCGGACGGCCCGACAAGCGCGACGAACTCGCCCTGCCCCACCGTCAGGCTGATGTCGTCCAAAACGGGCAGGTCGCCGAACGCGCGGCGGACGTTTGCGACGCGCAGAGACATTTTGTCCTGCGGGCCGGCTGCTGTATTGCTGTCAGCGGGCATAACCCCACCTCACATTGGGCAGGCGCGTCAGGCTCACGAGCAGGCGATCCAAAACCACGCCGATCAAGCCGATCACGATCATGTGAACGACGAGCAGATCGGGGCGCAGGGCGTTGCGGTCGTCCTGCACGGCGAAGCCAAGCCCGCCCTTGCCGGCCAGCATCTCGGCGGGAACCACGACCGTCCAGACAAGGCCCATCGTCAGCCGTAATTGCGTGAACAGTTGGGGAAGCACGGCGGGCAGGGTGATGCGGGTCACCACTTCCCACGGCGTAAAACCGTAGTCGCGGGCCACGCGATAGTACACGGAGGGGACGGACGTTGTAGCAGCCAGTGTCGCAAGCGCGAGCGGCCAGAAAGCGGACTGGAAAATGAGGAAGATGGTGGCCGGATCGCCCAGCGTGAACCAGGCCACGGCGAAGCCCAGCCACGCGATGGGCGAGATGCTGCGAAAGAAGTTGACGTAAGGAAGCAGGGTCAGGCGGGGGCCGAGCCGCGCGCCCATCAGCAGGCCCAGCGGCACGCCCAGGACAACGGCCAGCGTCGCGCCCACGGCCACGCGGAACAGCGAGACGGTAATGTCTTCCATCAGGCGTCCGCTGTGCGCCTCTTCCAGGAAGCCCCGGCCCACCTCGGCGGGGTTGGGGAAACTGGCGTGGGGCAGGCGCTTGGTCGTCCACAGCAACGTCCACGCGCCCAGCAGCGCAATCGCCAGCAGCAGGGGGTACAGCAGAGCGCGGATTCGCGTACCCTGTTCGGTCTTCTCAGTCATACCTTCAGTCATGCCTTCAGTCATGCCTTCATTGTAGCATAACCTGCCGCTTTGCAAATATCGCCTTATCGCCTGTCAACGCTCTTGTCGGCGTGGCAAGGAACAGTGTATAATTAGATTACAATGCCGCCAAAACAACTGGAATTTACCCGCATATTCGCAAAACGCGCCGCCTGTGCTGGCATCAGCCTTGCCCTTGCGCTGACGCTCACGGCCTGCCCCCGCCCCGCCCCGCCCGCCGTCACGCCCGCGCAGATCACGAGCATCTTTACGGTCGGCACGATTGCGCTGGAAACCGGCGATCCGCGCGCCCTCGACCGGCTGACGAAAGCCCTGAAACTGGCCCCGCAGGAACCCGCTATCTGGGCCAACATGGGTCTGTACCGCCTGCGTAACAACGAACTCGACGCGGCCTCCTTCGATCTGGAACGCGCACGCACATTGGCCGCGCAGGACACGCCCGCCACATCCCGCTCCGGTATCGAGGCCCTGCTCGCTCTAGTCGCCGACAAGCGCGGCGATCTGGCCGGGGCTGTAACCCACTCCAAGCAGGCCGTAGCTCTTGACCCCGATAACTTGAAAATACGTTACGCGCTTGCCGGACAGCAGGAACGCAACGGCGACGATGCGGGCGCGCTCAGCACCATGCAGGACATACTGCAAAAACGCCCCGGCAATCTGGACGCCCTGCTTCAGGCAGCCCGCCTCGCCGCCCAGCAAAACCAGGCCAAGATTTTGCGCCCGCTTGTCGCCAAACTGGACGCCCAGAGCGCGGCCTGGTCGCCGTTATCCAAAGAGCAGATGACGGAACTGAAAACGCTTTCGCAGGGCGCGAACGTGCAGCGGGCCAGTCTGAGCGTCCGCAAACTGCTGAACACGCTCAAACAACTGCCGCAGTGGCGCGTCAGTTTCGCGGCCCTGAACCCTCCCCTCGACAATCTGAACAACCCCGTGCTTGGCACGCCCCTGGAACGCTTCGCCCGTTTGTCCACTGTCGCCGACACCCCCGCCCCGCCGGATATGGGACTGACGTTTACGCCCAAACCGATTGCGGGAGGAAGAAGGCCGGAAGGCTCTTTCTTTGCGGGAACCTTGTGGCTGAATAATACGGGCGAACCGGGCAGTCTGGTCGCGCCGCTTGCAATGGCTGCCGATCCAAGCGGCCTGCACATTGACGCCCCGGCCTATGCCGATCTGCCGCTTACATTTTGGCCCACGCCGAACGCAAACCCGGCATGGCATAACGGCGTCCTTGCCCTCGATTTCGATTACGACTTGCGAGCCGACATATTTTTAGCCGGGACGGGCGGCATCAAATTATATCTTCAGGACGAACACGCCCACTATAAAGACGTTACGGGCAGCATGAAACTGCTCCCGGATGTGCTGAACGGCGCGTATACGGGCGCGTGGGGTTTGGACTATGACACCGATGGCGACCTGGATATTTTGCTGGCGCGTTCGGGCGGCCCGCCGCTCGTCCTGCGCAACAACGGCGACGGCACATTTAAGCCTGTGCCGCTGTTTTCCGACGTACACGACTTGTGCGATTTCGCGTGGGCCGATATTGACGGCGACGGCAGCGCGGACGCGGCCCTTGTGGACGGCGAGGGCAATCTGCACGTTTACATGAACGAGCGATCCGGCAAGTTCCGCGCCCGCGCCCTGCCGCCGGACGTGGGCAAGATCGCCGCTGTCGCCGCTGCCGACCTGGACAACGACGGCAAGATAGATTTCATCCTCCTGCGTACAGACGGCACGATTGTACGCCTGTCCGACCGCTTGGACGGCACGCAGTGGGACATGGCCGTTCTCGCGCAGTGGGCCGGCGCTCCTAAAAACCTGACACCCGGTAATGAGCGCCTGCTCATCGCCGACCTGGACAACAACGGCGCACTCGACATCATCGCCTCCTCCTCCAACCTGTCGCAAGTGTGGATGAGCGACGGGTACAAATTTGCCCCCCTGCCCACCCCCATTGCGGCGGGCATACAGGCTGTGGCCGACCTGGACGGCGACGGACGGCTCGACCTGCTTGGCATCAGCGCGCAGGGCGAACCCATCGCCTTCACGAACCGGGGAACCAAAAACTACTTCTGGCAGGACGTGCGTACCCGCGCCGACGAGCGCGGCGAGGTCGTCCCCTCCCACAACCGCTCCGGTTCCGAACCCGCGCAGTTGAGCAAGCGCGTCAACAGCTACGGCATCGGCGGCGAGATCGAGATGCGGGCGGGCCTGCTGTATCAGAAACAGGTTATCACGTCCCCGTCCACGCATTTCGGCCTGGGAACGTACCCCACCCTGGATGTGGCCCGTATCTTATGGCCCAACGGCGATGTGCGGGGCGAGTTCGAGGTGAAAAACAATGCCGTGCTGTCCGCCAACCACCGATTGAACGTGTCCTGCCCCTTCCTGTTCACCTGGAACGGCGACGAAATGACGTTCGTTACCGACTGCATCTGGCGCTCGCCCCTGGGCCTGAAAATCAACGCCCAGGACACGCGCGGCGTCCAGATGACCGAGGATTGGGTGAAGATACGGGGCGATCAGTTGGTTGCCGGCCCGGCAGGCTACGACGTGCGTATCACCGCCGACCTGTGGGAAACGCACTTTTTCGACCATCTGAGTTTGATGACCGTGGATCATCCGGTCGGCACGGAGATATTCTGCGACGAGCGGTTTGCGGTTCCGCCACCGCCCCTGCGCGTGTATTGCACCACGCCGCCAACTCCTGTTTCGCGGGCGTGGGACGACGATGGCAATGATGTAACCGAGATTGTGCGCGAACGGGACGGGCGGCATGTCGCCAACTTTCCCAAAGGCGCGTACCAGGGCGTGACGCGTGAACACTGGCTCGCGGTCGAATTGCCGGATTTCGCTTCGGAGGATGTTCCCCACGGTACGCCCGCCGACGCCCCGCTGTACCTGATCGCGCATGGCTGGGTGCATCCCACGAACAGCAGCGTCAATCTGGCCCTGTCGCAGGGCAGTGATCCGGTTCCGCACTCGCTTGTTCTCGACGCGATGGGAGCGGATGGGCAGTGGCACACGCGCAAGGAAGATTTAGGCTTTCCCGCCGGCAAGCTCAAGACCGTCGTGCTGCGCGTAGACGACGCGTTTCATCCCGACGCGCCGGGCGTCTACCCGGCTTTCGAGCCGGGAAGGACACGGCAGGTGCGCCTGCGTACCAATCTGGAAGTGTATTGGGAAGCAGTCGGATGGGCGGTCGGCCTGCCCGACGCGACGATACAGACCACCCGCCTTGCCGCGCAAAGCGCCGATCTGCGCTATCGGGGCTTTTCGGACATATTCGCCCGTGACGATAGTTCGCCCGAACTGCCCGTATCGTATAATGACCTGGAATGCACGGGGCAGAAGTGGCGCGACCTGGAAGGCTACTACACACGCTACGGCGATGTGCGCGAACTGCTGGCCGGCATTGACGACCGCTATGTCATCATGAACGCGGGCGACGAGATGCGCCTGACTTTCGATGCGCCCCCCCTGCCGCCCGATGGCTGGACGCGCGACTTTGTTCTGATCGGCGACGGCTGGGTCAAGGACGGCAACCCCAACACGGCCTTTTCCAAAACCGTGCTGCCCCTGCCCGCCCACGATACGCCCAACTACGACACGCCGCCCGGTTTCCTGGAAGACGATCCGATCTATCAGCGTCATGCCGACGACTGGCAAAATTATCATACGCGCTACGTCACTACGGACAGGTTCCGGCGCAGCTTACAGCCCTTAACGCCCTGTCTTGAACTCGGATTACGCGGATGAATAGGATGAACAGGATTGAATATCCTGATGATTATAGCTTGTCGTCCGAGGCAGCAGGTCAATGCTGCACACAAACCATCCTGGTCATCCTTCCAATCCGCGTAATCCGAGTTCAAGACAAATCCAATTATCATTATGGCACTCGATAATACACCCAACATCAATATCCCGCCGCCGCCCAATCCTACGCCCCGCATCGTTGCGGCGCTGTTTCTGGTCGGCCTGCTCGCGTTCGTCTATTTCAAGGGCCACGCCGGAAGAACAGGAGATACGCCCGTCAATGTGATGGGCGGCGTTCCCGGCGTCAATATCAAGGCGGCGATGGACAAGTACGGCTTTGCCTTGCAGGAGGTGTCGAAGCAGTCGGGCATCAATTTCACGCACACGCCGCCCAAACTCGACGCCAGACTCGACCACATCATGCCGGAAATCGCCGTGATGGGCGCGTCGGTCAGCGTGGCCGATTTCGACCGCGACGGCTGGAACGACATCTATACGTGCGACAGCAAAGAGGGTGGGCAAAACCACTTATATCGTAACAACCATGACGGCACGTTTACGGACGTGGCGGCGCAGATGGGCGTGGCCGACCTGAACCAGAAGGGTACGGGCGCGTGCATGGGCGCGGTCTGGGGCGATTACGACAACGACGGCTACGAAGACCTGCTCGTGTATAAATGGGGCCGGTGCGAGTTGTTCCACAACGACGGCGGCAAACGCTTTACCCGCGTCACCGAAATGGCGGGACTGCCCGCGTGGGCCAACATCAACAGCGCGATCTGGCTGGATTATGACCGTGACGGGCATTTAGACCTGCTCTTATGCGGCTACTATCCCGAAGACGTGGATCTGTGGCACCTCAAAAACACGCGCATGATGCCCGACAGTTTCGAGTACGCCACAAACGGCGGGCGCAAGTATCTGCTGCATGGCCGGGGCGACGGCACATTCGAGGACGTAACGGCCAAAATGGGCCTGGACAGTCATAGATGGACGCTCGCCGCCACTGCCGCCGACCTTCGAGGCACGGGCTACCCCGACATCATCCTCGCTAACGATTACGGCGTCACGGAATACTTTGTCAACCACGAGGGCAAGCGGTTCGAGGAAGCGGGCAAGAGCATCCTGTACGGCGACGCGCTCGGACGCGGCCCCAAAAGCGGCATGAACGCCAGCGTGGGCGACATACTCAATCAGGGCAAGTTCGCTTTTTATGTGTCCAATATCTCCGAGCAGGGTCAGCTTCTACAGGGCAATGACCTGTGGGTTCCCGACGAAACCAAACCCGGCGCCCTGCCCCACTATACCAACATGGCGCACGACATGGGTGTCGAGTTGGGCGGCTGGAGTTTCGGGGCGCAGTTCGGCGACCTGAACAACGACGGCAAGCTGGACATCTATCTGACCAACGGCTACATCTCCGCCGACCGGCAGCAGACGTACTGGTACGAGTTCAGCAAGGTGGCGGGCGGCAACGCGGCCATCATCGGCGACGCAGCCAACTGGCCCCCCATAGGCAATCGCAGTCACAGCGGCTACCAGTCCAAGCGCGTGTGGCTGGGCGACGGCCTGGGCAAGTTTACCGAAGCCGCGCAGCAGGTGGGCGCGACGGATACGTATGACGGGCGCGCGGTCGCTTTTGCCGACCTGTGGAATCAGGGCGCGTTGGATGTGATCGTCGCCAACCAGCGCGGCCCTCTGCTCGTTTACAAGAACACCGTCACGCCGCAGAACCAGTGGATCGAGTTCGATCTGCAAGGAAAAGGGAAAAAGGAAAAAGGAGAAAGCGGCGCTTTTCCGGCTGCTTCCAACGCATCGGCGATTGGGGCGCAGATCCTGCTGACATGGAGCGGGCAGACGCAGATACAGGAGATACAGGGCGGCAGCGGCTTTTGCGCCCAAAATCAGAGGCGCGTACATTTCGGCCTGGGCGTGAAACCTACCCTGGAAAAAGCCGTGATCCGCTGGCCGTCCGGCAAAGTGCAGACGTTGACGCCCACCACGACGCCCGCCCTCGTTCCCGGCAAACTCATCGCCGTAGATGAGGCTTAGGGCCGTGTGAGCGGACGCCTGCTGGCCGGCGCGAGATTGACAAATGTTTGCAGTCGTGTTTTAATACTATAGGTGTGTCGTCTTGAACTAAGATTTTTAGGATTAGAATGATTACTATGATTGCGCGGCTGTCAGTCGGTTCCATTTGTTGGAACACAGTACAGGCTGCAAGCGTGGACAATCATAGCGTTCCTATAAATCCCAAAAATCACAGTTCAAGACAAGTTTGTATCCCAACGAGGAGCTGCTATCATGAATTATGTCAAGCCGAACATGACGGCTGCCATGCCCGGCACGGGCGTGACAAATGCCGTGCGTACCGGTGTCAAAGTAGACACGGGCGACCGGCGCAAATTCAAGTTCGATGAGCGCTTTATCGCTCCCATTATGATTACCGTGATCCTGCTTGTCGGGCAGCTTACGGCCCACCTGCTCGACGACTACCGCAAGACCGCCCTCGCCATTACGACAAGCATACTGACCGAACTTGTCCTGGGGCGGCTGTTCACGGGCAAGTGGCCGCATCTGGCGAGCGCGTATGTGTCGGGTATCAGCGTGGGCATCCTGCTGCGCTCGCCCGAATACTGGCCGTTCGCGATGTGCGCCGCCATTTCGGTCGCCTCCAAGTACGTGATCCGCATCAACGGGCGGCATCTGTGGAACCCGTCCAATCTGGGCATCGTGTGTATGCTCCTCCTCGTGCCGCAGTACGTGTATACCCTCAGCACGCAGTTCAGCAACACGGTCTGGCCGATGCTCGTGATCTGGTCGCTGGGCTGCGTCATCATTTATCGGCTGAAACGCTTTCACATCTGCGCCACGTACATCGGCTTTTTCGTGTTCTACGCCCTGCTGCGAACCGGGCTGTCACACGACGCGGGGCCGTTTGTGGCCCGCTTCAAATCCGAGGTCGCGCCCATCACCGGCCCGATGTACCAGTTGTTTATCTTCTTCATGATCACCGACCCCAAGACGACCGTAAAGTCGCGTTCGGGGCAGATGCTCGTGGCCTTTTTGGTTGCCAGCGCGGAGAACGTGTTCCGCATGTACGGCTCGTTCGCCACGTTCGCGCCCGGATCACTGGCCGAGATCGTGTCCTCCCACGCGCCCTACTTCGCCCTGACCCTGATGGGGCCGAGCGCCAACCTCATCGAAATCCTGCGCGCCCGACGCAAAGCCAAAATCGCATGAGATTCGCCTGGAGTCAGGATAAAGCCACCAGCAATCAACGTAAACACAATGTCACCTTTGAGGAAGCGTCCTCTGTGTTTGCAGACGCGTTATCATTAGTGATAGAGGACATGCTTCACTCCGAGGAAGAAGTACGTTCTATTATTGTTGGCTTGTCTGTGCGGCAGCGGCTTCTCGTTGTTGTGTATACGGAGACAGGAAATACAACCCGCATTATTAGCGCTCGGCTGGCAACTGCCCGCGAAAGAAAGCAATATGAACAAGGAACATGAACAAGCCGAACTTCAAACAGACGACATGGAAGATATGCTGCCGGAGTATGACTTTTCCGGCGGTGTACGGGGCAAGTACGCGGCCCAGTATAAAGCAAGCAGCAATGTTGTTGTTCTGGATGAAGATGTAGCGCGGGCGTTTCCGAACGCCGAGTCAGTCAATCAGGCATTACGCATGTTGGTGCAGGTAGCGCAGTGCAATGACCTGTCAAGGAATACCATTGAGATCGTCAAAGAGTAGATTTGTTCAACCCGTTCTGCTGGCCTGCGCCCTGGCGTTGGGGCTTGCACCTGACGCGGCGCGGGCTGAGGACAGCCTACCCGCGTTTCGCCCGCCCGCCGTGCCGCTCGTCACGTTTGACCCGTTTTTGAGCGTGTGGTCGGAAGCGGACAAACTGACCGACGATGTACCCCGGCACTGGACGCACCGCCCCCATCCACTTATAAGCCTGATCCGCATTGATGGGCGCGCGTACCGCCTGATGGGAAACACGCCCGCCGACACGCCCGCTCTGCCACAGACCGGCGTTCGCATTCTGCCCACGCGCAGCATTTACGACTTTGACAACGGGCAGGTTCACGTCACGCTGACGTTTATGACGCCTGCCCTGCCCCATGACCTGGACGTATTGGCGCGGCCCATCACGTACCTGACCTGGAACGTTAAGAGCGTGGATGGCGCGGCGCATGATGTCGCGCTATACGACAGCGTCAGTTCCCTGCTTGCCGTGAATCAGCCCTCCGAACAGGTGACTTGGCAAAAAGGGCAGGCGGGCAGCCTCGCGTGGGGACGAACCGGAACCCTAGAGCAGGCCGTGCTGGGCATGGGCGGCGACGATGTGCGCGTGAATTGGGGCTACGCATATCTCGCCGCATCCGGGCAGCAGGCAAAGTTCGGGGAGGGCGCAAACGACGCGCTGACCGCCGGGTTTGCGTCTAAGGGCAGCCTGCCCGCGAACGACGACACGCGCCAGCCTCGCGCCGCAAGTGATGCCGAGCCGGTTGTGGCCTGCACATTCGATCTGGGCAAGGTGGGAGCCGCACCCGTGTCGCGCCACGCTCTTGTAGCCTACGATGAAGTGTATGCCATCAAATACTTCGGCCAAAAGCTGCGTCCGTATTGGGCGCGAAACGGGGCCACAATCGGCGATTTGCTTCAGACGGCGGAGAAAGAGTACGCCGGCCTGAGTACGCGCTGCGCCGCGTTCGACCGCGAATTCATGGCCGACTTAAAACAGGCGGGCGGCGAACGGTACATGCAGATCGCCACGCTCGCGTACCGCCAGTGCCTTGCCGGGAACGGGCTTGCCGCCGACGCCAATAAGCAGCCGCTTCTCTTTACCAAAGAAAACACCAGCAACGGCGACATCGCGACCGTGGACGTGATCTTTCCCATGTCGCCCATGATGCTGTGGCTCAGTCCCACGCTGTCCAAAGCCATGCTGGTCTCGAACCTCGATTATGCCGCCTCGCCCCGATGGAAGTTTCCGAACGCGCCGCACGACCTGGGAACGTACCCCATCGCGCGCGGCACGGACGACGGCGGCGAGGGTATGCCCGTCGAGGAAAGCGGCAACATGCTGCTGATGTGCGACGCCATCGCCAAAAGCGAGGGCAGCGCGCGTTTCGTCGCCAAATGGTGGCCCAAGCTGACGCAGTGGGAACAGTATCTGGAAAAGTACGGCGACGACCCCGAAGATCAGCTTTGTACGGATGACTTCATGGGCCATCTCGCTCATAACGCCAATCTGTCCGTCAAGGCCATACTCGCGATTGCCGCGTATGGCGACCTGTGCCGGATGCGCGGCGATAGCAAAACGGCGGACAGAGTGCAGACGCTGGCCCGCAAATTCGCAATCCATTGGACGATGGCAGCAGGCGACGGCGACCACTATCGTCTTGCCTTCGACAGGCCCAATACGTGGAGCCAGAAGTACAATCTCGTGTGGGACAAGATACTCGGCCTGAACGTGTTTCCGAGTCAGGTGGCGCGGCAGGAGGTGGCGTACTACAAGAAGGTGATGCAGCCGTATGGCGTGCCGCTGGACAGCCGCACCCATCTTACCAAAACCGACTGGTCGCTGTGGATCGCTACGCTCGCCGACGACCCAATGGATTTTGAGGCCATGATCGCGCCCATCTACGACTATCTGAACACGACTACGGCGCGTATGCCGCTCGTGGACAGCTACGTGACCGACAACATCAAAAGCGACGGGATGCACGCGCGGCCCGTCATAGGCGGTCTGTTCGTCAAGATGCTGACCGCGCCGGGTATGTGGAAGAAGTGGGCGAGCAGAGACAAAATGAAAGTGGGCGAGTGGGCGCCTCTGCCGCCGCGCCCCATCGTGACCACGGTTGTGGCGACCTCGCAGACAGTTCCGCTGACCTGGCGCTACACCACGACCAAGCCCGACGGCGCGTGGGCGAACGCAGGGTATGATGACGGCGCGTGGCAGACCGGGCAGGGCGCGTTCGGCAGCGCGGGAACGCCCGGAATCACGCCGCACACCGACTGGAAGAGCGCCGACATCTGGCTGCGCCGCGAGTTTACGCTGCCCGCGCAAATCAACGGCAACGACCCCAATTTGCAGTTCATGGCGTACCACGACGAGGACATCGAAGTATATGTCAACGGCGTACCGGCGGCGAAAGAAGGCGGCTTTGTCGCCAGCTACGAGCCGCTTGAAATCGGGCAGTCGGCCCGCGCCCTGCTCAAACCCGGCGCAAAGGTCGTGATCGCCGTCCACTGTCACCAGACCGAGGGCGGTCAGGGCGTAGATGTGGGCCTCTCCACCGTGACCCAGGCTGCGTCGAAATAACGTTCCGGCAGGTTTTCCGTCTGTCCGGTTTCCTGCATAAGAACAGAACGCGCACAGTCTACAAATCAACAAAGGGCCGCAAAAACATTCATTTTTGCGGCCCTTTGTTTTCACCTGTGTTCCTCGGCACACGCCTCTGCCGCGCTTAGGCGCGGCGGCGCAGGCGGCGCAGGGCGAATGCGGTCCCGCTCAGGAAGGCTGCGCCGCACAGCGCGGACGCGGACGGTTCCGGCACGGTTGTGAACACGCGCACCTGATCCACATTGCCGGCAGTGGTAAACCGCACAGATAGCGTGTTCGCGTTCACAAACTGCACGAACTCATCCGCCGATTCCAGTCCCCTGCCCGGATCCCCATTGGGATAGTTTGTGGTCGTCAGTCCGAACTGCCCGTCCGTGGCGTCAAGCTGGCCGGCAGTGAAGATCACGCCCGCGATGGGCGTGTTGAACGTGATCGTCCCGCTGTAGGTCACGCTTCCCGTGGCGCCGGGGTTGTTGGAGTAGAGCATGAAACTGTTCAAAACGGTTCCGGCTCCAATCGTCGCGCTTGGTGTGGCCGTTCCCAGCGTCATCGCGCCCGGAAACACAGAGGGCGCGGTCAGGCTGACGGTCAGCGGGGTCGTGACAAACGCGCTCTGCTGCTCGGCGAACGCGAACAGCGTAGTCGCGCTTGCCGCGCCGTTGATACCGACATTCACGGGCGCGGGGCCAAAGACGATGCTGCCGGTTGTCACCTGAGCGTGGGACGGCGTGGAAAACAGACCGAGTAACAGGGCCGCAGTCAGGGCGAGTGGATAGGTTCGATACATGCTTGATTTCTCCTGCTTATGCTCTTCGGCAAAGACCTGCCGCGAGCGGGCAGGCTGGAAGAGGCTGACGTGGTCGTATCGCGCAAAGCGGTGCGCGAACCGGGCGCTGACACAAGATCTGCGCGATACAACGTCGAGGATCGTACATTTGACCGTAACACCCGCGCAGGCGGAATAAAAGAGCAGGCACAAGCTAGATAGCTATGGTGGCTATTAACACCAGCGTGTTTGTTCTGCCTGCCTTCTTATGCGGAGATTTGACGCAGACGGGCAGCCAGAGTTCATACGCATTGGATTATTTTTCAGGCAGTTTATGGCGGCGCGTAAAAAGCCGACCCGCTCCGCTTTGGAGTGGGTCGGCTCTGTTCATCCGAGAAGTGGGGTAAGTCTCGCCGAGCGCGTTTTAACTTCCGCCCGCCGTCGGGTCTACGATCACGCCCATGAACAGCAATGCACCCGTTTTGTCGTCGCGAATGGCGCAGAAAAACGGATGATCCATCGTCATCTGAAACCGAGAGCCGGATCCTCCTACTGAGCCTGTGCCGACAGCAGTTACGGCGGCGGCCTCCGTGCCTTCCTCGTCCACTTTGAGGAACGTTTTATGCTTCACGTACTCGATGAAGATGTTACCGTTCGTGGGCGGGGCAATGCCGGTCAGGTCAGCGAGTTTTTGGTCAAACGCCTGCGCCATACCCAGCGTAGAAAGCGGGGTTTTTAAGTCGGCGCTGTATTCCGACTGGAAGCGCGGCAGGCCCACACTGCCCTCTGCATCTTTGGAGCCTGCTATCCATGCGTTCAGGGCGTCCCCGGACAGGCCGGCAACAAACGCGTTCCAATCCGTTCCCACGTCCGGCAGGGCCACGATCAGGCTCAGGCGTCCCGCCCCGTAGGGCAGGCGTGCGACCTGAAAGTTTGCGCCCTTGTAGTAACTGTATGTGCCGCTTTGATTCATCATCTGCGCGGTCGTGGTCGTGCCGTCCAGGCGTGTAAATGGAGTAGGTTTTGTGTACGTTGGATCAAAGGGCATTGTCCACTTGCCCTTGAAGTACACGGCATTGACGATGATGGCGACAAGGCTGTTGTAGTCATCCGGCCCGACAATACTTGTGATTTTGCCCTCGGTGTGCTGGCTGGCCCAGGCGTTGATGTTGGCGGGAGCGCCCGCCAGATCGCCGATCTCGCTGCCATAGTACGTGGTGTTGGCCGTCAGGAAGGCGGGCAGCACCTGCGCGCTCGCTTTGTGTATCCACAGGCTGTTGGCGATGTCCAGTTGTACTTTGGGGTCTGTGCTGACAAGACTGGCCTGCAAAGCGGCGTTCGCGGTGTCTATATCTGCGGGGCTTTTGCCGCTCAGGTGCAGCGCCTGCGCGATGCCTGCGAGCGTATCGCCTTTCGCGCCGTTTTCCACGATTTCAAGCGCGAGCGCGATACTCGTGGGCGACACAAACACATTTTGCGTGGCGTCGGCCTTGACCAACTGCCCGAACACGTCGAAGCCGAACGCGTTGTTAGAAGCTACAAGGCCGCTGTCTACGGGCAGGCCGCGCGTTACAGCATCCGCCACGGCAGACGGCAGCGAAGATGTGGAGGGCGCGTTAGTCGTTGGCCCCCCTCCCCCACCCCCGCAGCCGCACAGCACAGCGGGCAGCAGGGATAGAACAGCAAGCGCAGGCGAAACGCGGGCAGGACGATGAACCATAAGAACTCCTCTTCGTGTTGACGGCAGCAGATGAACGGCACGGAAGCCGTGACGCGCAGGACGGCAGAAGCGCCTGCGGTCAAAACGCAACAGCGATGGCGCAATGCCGAATTGGGAGGATGCACATCCAAACAAGGGGGTACTTTATGGTAGCAAAATAAGGTCGCCTGCGTCAATGCCCTGCCGTGGAAAAGAAACATTTTTTGCGCGTAATGCTGAACATTATTTTAGAATGACGTATTTTGTCATAGGTGGGCGTTTTGCCTTGCGATGCCCTGTGGCACGTCGAAAATTTCTGCGGTCAGCCACAACGGTAGATAAGCCACGGCGCTTCTGACGCGGAATAATTCGCAGCACGTGCCGTTGTTCGCAGCGAGACAACGCACATATTTAACGCTAAATCAGACGGGAAGATACCATGAAAACGACACGACGCGACTTCATGAAACACAGCGCCGCTGTAACGGGCGCGGCAGGATTGGCGATGGGCGCGCAGGCCGGGGCGCAGAACTTGAACACGGACGCGGGCGCGGCCCCCGCCGTGGCTCCCGGCGCGATGAAGACGCCTGCCAGTACGCGCAAGGGCGATATGCTGTACAGGACGCTGGGCCGCACGGGCGAGCAGGTATCGCTTGTGGGCCTGGGCGGCTTTCACATCGGCAAGCAGGATACGGAAGAGGAAAGTATCAGCATCATCCATGCCGCCATTGACCGGGGCATCAACTTCATGGACAATAGCTGGGACTACAACGAAGGCAAAAGCGAAGTTCGCATGGGCAAGGCGCTCGCAACCGGCGGCTACCGCCAAAAAGTGTTCCTGATGACCAAGAACGACGGGCGTACCAAAGCCGAATACGACAAGCAGCTCAACGAGTCGCTGACGCGGCTGCAAACCGATCACATTGATCTGGTGCAGTTCCATGAGGTGATTCGGCTGGACGATCCCGACCGTATTTTCGCGCCCGGAGCCGCGCTTCAGGCCGCAATGGACGCTAAAAAAGCGGGCAAAATCCGCTACATTGGGTTTACGGGCCACAAAGACCCCCTCGTGCATCTGCGAATGCTCGACATCGCCGACAAGCACGGCTTTCAGTTCGACACGGTACAGATGCCCATTAACATCATGGACGCGCACTTTCGCAGCTTTACACAGCATGTCCTGCCCCGACTGGTCAAGCAGAACATCGGCGTCCTGGGCATGAAAACGTTCGGCGACCATTTCATTCTGGACAATGTTCTCAGCACGGGCGCGGCCACGCCGATACAGATGCTGCATTTCTCGATGACAATGCCCACGTCCGTCGTGGTCACGGGCATTGACAGCATGAAGATATTGGATCAGGCGTGCGAGGCCGTCAAGACATTCAAACCGATGTCCCGTGAGGAGATCGCGGGCCTGCTCAACCGCACACGCGTCGCCGCCGCCGATGGCGCATACGAACTGTTCAAGACCACGGCGCACTTCGACAGCACGGCCAAGAACCCGCAGTGGCTCGGCTGACGCGCCTGCACTCAGGAGGCGAACGACTGCCATTTGACGAAACAGCGAGAACCATTTTGGCTCTCGCTGTTTCTTTTTTTGTTTCAGGTTCAGACGTAAAGCCGCACAGCAGCAGGGCTGTGCGGCGGCGAATTTTCAATGCGGCGAAGGCCGTGACTGATTAGGAGCGCGGAATGAAGTGCAAAACCAGCGCGGTCAAGCTGAGGACAAGAATGCTGATGGCGATGCCCATTGCTACGATGCGGCTTTGCGGCATGGACGGCGCGGGCTTTCTTTTCGGGTTGGCGACGGCCTGCCGCCAGGGCCGCTCAATCCCTGTGCCGCACGACGCGCACTCGGTATCGGCAGGGAACACCATAAAGCCGCAGTTCCGGCATCTATCCAGAGCGACCAGGGCGCGGGTTTTATGCAGGTCGGCGACCGACAGCCGGCGCGTCTTGTCCAGCGGCACGGGCGGTGTGCAGCGGGGGCAGACGGGGGCATTGGCGGGGAGCGCGTTACCACAGGTACGACAATACATGGTTCTTTCCTTCGGCTCTTCTTGACTGCTGAGATCTATTGTAAGTGCGCTAATGTAAGTACGCTAAATCGCAGCAGCGCCGCGACAGACGCGGGAGATCGCAGACGAGAGCCGACAGGCGAAACAGGTTCCTCTCATCCCTTCAATTTATCAAATTAAGTTGTCAAATCGAGTCAGCAAATTTAACGCTGCAGTGTAGGCTCGCTTTGAAATTTGCAGCATCGTGGTTCAACCGGAGCGCTGCTTTGCAATTCAGTGGTGACACCAACAAAAGCAGCAATTGAATTCCACAGGCCTGCACACCCTCTATTTTATCATACGATGACAAAACGTGGCGGCATTCAAGGCGTGACATCTTCGCAGGTTCAGCGGCTATAATTTTCGGCGCTGTCAGGGACGGCCCACACCCAGACCGTCGGCCACGCGGTTGATGTAGTTGAAGTAAGAGGCGATTAGGTTGATTTGCAAAACAGCCTGGTCGCTGAAGCCCACAGCGCGCAGGGCTTCCACGTCGGCGCGGGTCATGTCGCCGGGAGTGCGGGTCAGCCTGGCGGCATAGTCGAGCATCGCCCTGTCCGCCGCGTTAAGATCGGCCTGTGTGTAGTCGGTTTTGACGGCTGCCGCCAGGGCGTCATCGCCGCTTGCCAGACGCAGAAACTCTGCGTGCGATTCGCTTCAATAAAAGCAGTGGTTCGCGACACTGACGGTCGTGGCGATCATTTCCTGCTGTCTTCGCGTCAGGGGCAGGTCGGGCTGCAGCAGGGTTCCCAGCAGGGCGAACGCATGGTACATGCTGTCGGGCAGCAGGGTATGCGCGTCGCTAATGCCGCCGCCCGTGGCCTCGCCCGCCGCTTCCTTGAGAGACGGCACCTCCGCGCCGTACTCCGGCGGGTACATCTCGCGCCACCGAAACGCGTGGCGCAGGCGGGCTTTTTGTTCCGCGTCCAGGTCGCGGGGCCGCACGGTTTTAATCCAGGTCATACATCTGTCCGGGGAAGTTTAAGGGAACAGCCGCGAATGAACGCGAATGAACGCGGATAAAAAACAATCAGAAATTATGAGTTGAGGTTATGTTGCCGTCGGCGGGAAGGCGGGCCGATGATGGTGGAACCTGTGTTTCGCTGCAAGCTATGCTTTGGACGCCATGCAGGCCGGTAATGTTCGTTGGCGACCGGATGATTTTCGGCTTCAGTCCGGCTGCTCCGCTTCGACGGTTTGCAGCGCGGCGATGGCGCGTTCGATTTCGCGGCAGACGTCCCCTTCTTCCAGACTCAGCACGGCTTTGAGGCGCGGCAGGGCAGGTTTGGCGGGCGAACCGATGCGGCCCAGAGCGCGGGCCGCGTAGCCGCGTACATCGTCGTCGGGGTCGTCGAGGGCGCGTATCAGGTCGGGAACGGCAGGCGCGCTTGCCATCCCGATTTCTCCCAGCGCCCACGCCGCGTACCAGCGTATTTTTTCGTCCGTGTCCGCGCTCAGGGCATTCGCAAGCGCGGTCACGGCGGGCGCGGCGCCTGCTCCGATGGCGGCCAGCGCGCCCGCCGCGCTCCATCTGTCGTCGGGGTGCGCGGCCTCCAGTTCCCTGATGAGGGCAGGCACGGCGGGAGCGGAGGCCGGGCCGAGTTCCGCCAGGGCCGCGCTCGTCATGCCGTGGAACACCCGTTTCTTGTCGTCCAGGGCGGCGATCAGGGCGCTGAGATGCGCCCCTGCATCCCCTGTGATGCGGGCGAGGGCGCAGTGCGCCCAAACGACCGTCGTTGCATCCGGCGAGGCAAGCGCGTCCGTCAGGGCCGGGATGGCGGCGCGGGCCTCGCTCCCCATGCGCCCCAACTCCCGGCTCGCATTCCACCGCACGGAAACATGCTCGTCGCGCATGGCCTGCAGCAAAAGCGCGATCCTGTCCTCTTTGTCCCCCACCCTCTTATCATCGTCCACAAGAGCCTCATAAGATGTATCTCACGCAGAGACACAGAGAATTACAAACGCAAGGCGCACCAAACCGCTAAACACGCCAAACAAACGAAAAGATCTGACGTGATTTTGGTCTGTACCGCCTAGTTCGCCAGATCCTTCGGAAACTCCTGTATGTGCCGTCCTCTTCCGTCCCCTTGCCTTTGTTCCCTTATATCCCCTCTGCGCCTCTGCGTCTCTTCGTGAGATTTCCTGCATTAGAACGTGACGAGACCACGCCGCGCGCCCACGGTCACGGCCTCGGTGCGGCTCATCGCGCCCATTTTGGCGAGGATGGAGGCAACGTGAAACTTGACGGTATGCAGGCTGATAGACAGTTTCCCGCCGATTTGCTTGTTCGCCAGTCCCTGCGCCATCAGCTGCAATACCTCGCGCTCGCGGGCGGTCAGTGACTCGCCGGGAAGCAGGGCGGCCTGCGGGACTTGCAGAGCGATTGGC
The DNA here is from genome assembly GCA_965277875.1 of Chthonomonadaceae bacterium. Classification (GTDB taxonomy): domain Bacteria; phylum Armatimonadota; class Chthonomonadetes; order Chthonomonadales; family Chthonomonadaceae; genus CAWFQB01. Next base: position 215,226 of record CBDIDV010000003.1, read on the forward strand.
AGCCGGGCGGCAAAGAGGGCGATCAGGGCGCGGTCAACGACCACAAGGCCGGAGGCTACGGCCCTGAGCGCGCCGATGATCTCCATGCTGTCCGCATCGCGGCGCAGATACGCCCAGGCAGCCACATCGCCCTTAGACAGCCGGGCAATTTCAGCGGGCAGGTCGCCCAGCAGCGCCAGCCCTATTCCCCGCTGCGCCGCCAAGATTTCAAGACGCGCCTGTTCCGCGTTCTCTTCTCCCATGTCGGCCAGCAGAACATCGGCGGTCGTATCCGCCAGCAGGTCTTCGAGTTCTTCGCTGCCGCCCGCCGCGCCGACCACGACGCAGTCTGCGGCCTCGCTTAACAGCGCTTCCAGTCCCGCGCGCAGCGAAGCATAGGGCGCGACAATCATTACGCGTATCAAAGGCAATCTCCGGGTTTGTCGCTTGTTGCTTGTTGTTTGTTGTTTGTTGTTTGCTGGCTCTTGACATTGCGCGGCAAGATATGACGCGCTCCGCCCGACAGGTCAACTATTCTCAACTAATCGCCAACAAACAACAAACAACTCATTTCTGGATTCCCAGCGTTATCTGCATGTCGCGCAGTTCGCCGCCGCGCAGGATTTGCAGGTCGAGCGTTTGTCCGGCGCGGGCCGCGCGCAGATGCTGCCTTAGCGCGTCCACATCGGCGACGGCCTGACCGTCGAGTTTGAGCAGGGTATCGCCCATGAACAACCCGCCCCGCTCCGCGCCGCTGTCGGCCTCCACCTGAACGATAAGCAGGGCGCGTTCCTGGTTCAAGTTCAGCGCGGTCTGCAATAGTGCGGGAAGGGCGACCTGCTGCGTGCTGACGCCCAGATACCCGCGCTGCGCCGTGCCGTTCGCCAGCAGGCCTTGTACCGCATTCGCCACGATGGGCAGGCCGAGGGCCACGCCTTTGCCCCTGCCGAACATCAGGTTTGTCATGCCGATCACGCCGCCGTCCATGCCGATTAGTGCGCCGCCGGAAAAGCCCGGATACAGCAGGGCGTCGGTATGCAGGATGTACTCGTCTCTGCCGTTGTTCTGCGAGTTGATGCGCGCGCTGACGATGCCCAGCGTGGCCTGCAATCCCCCGCGGCCAGGACGGGCCAGAGCGAGGGCGAGGTGCCCGACTTGGGCGGCCTGCGCGGTCGCCTGCCGTATTGCGGGCAGGCCGGTCGCCTGCAAGCGCAGCAGGGCGATGTCGGAGTCTGCGTCGCGGCCCAGGAGCGTAACGGCATGTATGCTGCCCCCGTCGAGTTCAATGGTCAGATCGTCGTCGCGCTCGACCCCGTGCGACGTGGTGACGATCAGGCCGTCTTCCGACCAGATCAGACCTGTGGCGGTCAGGCGGCTGCCATCCTCGACGCGCACAAGGGACGGCGCGGCCTGCGCCGTCAGATGCGCCAGTTCGGCAGATATTCCCTTTAGCGTTCCCCCCAGTGATGTGTTGGCGGATGTGTCGGTGTCGTGTGTCATGCGATGCGGCTCCTGTTTCCTCAGCCATGCTGAATGCACTCTTGTTGCGCGTGTACAATTTGTACGTGTATCGTGCGTTTTGCTGTACACGCCGACGCAAACTGCGACTGTGCGGCCACGCCTTCAATAATGATAGGATACACCTTTGCGAACCCGCTGCACATCCGCCGTTAGAGCAGGCCTCCCCTCGCTCCGACGAGGAGGCCGCTGCATAGACAGCCGCAACGGCAGCCAGGTACAGCCCGGCCACTATGCCAAAAGTGTCCATTTGAATGGACACTTTTCGCGCTTATCCTCGTCTTGTAAAATTATAACCCTGCGCCGCCAGCGCGTCTTGCGCTTATATCGCCAAGAACACACAGGCGAAACGACCTTAGACCCCAATTGAAGCCGTATGCGACTTGGCGTATTCTACACACATGCAGAGCCTCTATACGTGAAAACAGCGTGAATTTGCTGTAAAACGCCGATTTATTTTACTTTTTGTGCGAAAGTGTACAACTTGGGGAGTAAAACGCTTGACCGCTCTAATGGTAAAGGACTATAATAGCGCCAGGTATTCACCATTCACCACAAATTGTCTGCCGCCGCGCTTGATTGCTCGGGAAGGGGTTTGCCGGCCATGCGCCATACTGTTGAAACATTTACCATCACTCAGGCCGCCGATGTGCTGGGCATTTCGCCGGAGACGCTGCGCCGCATGGAACGGCGCGGCGACATCAGCGTTTCCAAGCGGGCCGGGAACCGCCGCATCTATACGCAGGAAGACATTACGCGGCTGCGCGACATGCTGGGCGGCAAGAAACGCAAATCTACGACGACCATCGCGCTTGTCAACCAGAAGGGCGGCGTGGGCAAGACCACGATCACCATCAATCTGGCCGGCGCGCTCGCGGCCAGCGGCTATCGCGTCCTGATCGTGGATTTCGACCCGCAGGCGAATTGTTCCTTCGGCCTGGACGTACTATGGAACGATGTGGACAGCAGCATTGCGGACGTCATGGGCTACGAGGCGACCGGGCCGACGCGCACGATTGCCGAAGTGGTGCGCGCCGTCACCTACCATCCGAACCTGATGCTCGCGCCCTCGCACCTGAACCTGGCCGCAGCCGAAATGATGCTGCACAACGCTCTGGGCCGCGAAATGAAACTGGACAAGGCGCTGGACCTGGTACGCAACGATTACGACTATGTGTTCATAGATTCCCCCCCGTCGCTGGGCCTGCTTTCCATTAACGCGATGGTGGCCGCAGACGCGATCCTCATCCCCATTGACGGCGCGTTTTCTTTAGAAGGTGTCCGGCAACTGCTAAACACGCGTAAGGGGTGCGCGGAACTGTCGCGCCACCCGATCCATGTGCTGGGCGGCGTACTGAACCGGCAGCGGCTGATGACGGCAAACGCCAGCGCCATTATCGAAATGGCGACATCGATCTTCGGCAGGCGCATGTTTCAGACGATCATTCCCGAACGCACTGCCGTAGACGGCTCTACGGCGGCGCGGCATCCCGTAGTCTTCTCCGGGCTTCCCGAAGCCGAACACTATTATGCGCTTGCGGAGGAGGTGGTACACAGTGTTGCCGAAATCGGCCCAGCCTGATATTCTCGACGCGCCGGACACAACCCCCGTCGCAAACAAAGGTGGCAATATGAGCGGACGGCCCCCCTCGGTTGGGCGAGCCAAAGCGCGCACGGGGCGCGAAGGGCTGTCGCATACAGTCGCGGCAGCGGCAAGCCTGCTGGCCGAGGGCGATATGGCCCACGCGGGCATCGCCAATGACGCCCGCGATCTTCTGCTTGACGACATCGAGCCGGACGCATTGCAGCCACGCCGCCATTTCGCCACGGCGGATCTGGAGGCGCTGGCCGAGGACATCGCGCGGCGCGGCGTACTACAGCCGATCCTTGTGCGTCCTCCCGCCCGTCCGGGCGAGCCTTACCGACTGGTAGCGGGCGAGCGCAGATGGCGCGCGGCGCGTCTGGCGGGCAAAGTACGCATCCCGGCCCGCATCCGTGAACTAAGCGATGATGAGGTTCAGGCCGCGCAGCTGGCCGAAAACGTCCTGCGGGCGGAACTGACCGACATCGAAAAAGGCCGCGCGCTGCGCCGGCTGTACGAACTGCGTAAAGCGAGCAATCATAAGACGACCTGGGAGGACATCGCCGGGGAAGTGGGTCTGGGGCGCTCGCGCATCCATGATCTATTCCATCTTGCCGCGCTGCCTGAATCGGTGGCGGAAATGATCGAGGCGGGGCGTCTTTCCGGCAGCCACGGCATTCTACTGCAGCGGGCCGGCGAGACATTGGGAGCGGACGAGGTTGTCGCGCTTGCCGGACAGGCGGCGCGGGCGGATAATCGGCGTACAGGCGGTTATCGCATGTCTGTAGCGCAGTTGCGCCAGACGATCCAGGTACGCGCTTCGCTTGCAGATCAGGCCAATCGGGAACGGGAAGCCTCACAGGGTGGGGCGGATGTGACGTTTGCGTCAGATGCCGCTGTCCACGAGAACGCGTCCGGCACGGATGGGGACGCTTCCGGGGAGACGGGCGGCGAGGCGGGCAGCCTGTTTCATGCCATGCGCCTGCTGCGGCCCGCCGTGCGTCAGGTGGTCGAGGAACTGGAACAGAATACGCTGAGCGAGGTGGAACTGTCCGCGTTGTTCATGGCCCTGGAGCGCGTCCGCAGCAGCCGACAGCACAAGGGGCTGCCGCGCCTGCCCATAGCCTCGACGACCGCCCGCAGCCGTGGAAAAGCCAAAACGCCCGCCAACTGACCAGCCAACTCTATTCTGAGTGTGCCTTGTTACAAGCTAGAGAAGAGCGAAAGTGTCCATTCAAATGGACACTTTCGCTCTTCTCGTTTTTGACATTCGCGGCGAGGGAAAAGCCCCGACCGCACAACGCATCATAGAAGTCTGCCGATGTTCAATGTCCCTCATGCGCTGAGACGCGCAAAACACGCAATAGAGCCACCAAACTTGTCTCGTGCCGCACCTATCCCGTAATGTGGGGGCTTTCTCCTCGCCAAAAATGTCACATAGAAGCACCGGGACGCACAGGCGATAGAAGACGCCGCAAGATGCGCCAAACGACAGAAACGCGACGCCGAATTATGTAACGCGTAGTACGCCGAATGAAATTCGACTGCGAGATTACGTCGCGCGACGTAATCTCGCGGCTCCACGACAGAATTTTCGATCTCTGTCTGACGTGATTTAACCGGCCTACAAACTGCAAACGAAGGGTGGGGGAGAGTGACAAGGCGGAGCATCTCGGCGCGGCGACAGCGGCGTTCCCTGCCTGCATGGCGGCAGGGGCAACGAACTCAGCGACATTGCCGACGCGTTCGTGGCGTTCCCTGCCTGCATGGCGGCAGGCAATCTCGCTTTCAGCGTTCGCCTCCGCTCGGCTCGAACTTTTCGGGGTTATGCCGCGCATCCCATTCCCAGAACGTTGGGATACCGCAGTCGGAATTGCGCTCGCGATGATGCAGCAGGCGATTGGCGCGGCCCTGGGGCGTGTCGTAGCCGGCCATGATGTCGGCGGAAAGCCGCGATTTCTCGGCCCGCGCCCGGTGGAACTTGCGCTGCCGCTCCTCCTCGGCCACGAACGCCGTAAAATCCGCCGGGAAGGCTGTCTGGAAGTCCTGAACGCCCTGTGATACGAGAAACGACGTATAGGCCCCTGAAAACCGCTCCTGGTGCGTTTTAGAGGCATTTTCGCTCTGGGCCTGAGCCTGCCTTTTGTGCGACCTGCGGAATTCTGCCGTAGCCTGGGCCGCCATTTTCAGCACGCCGCCGAAATCGTTGGGGAATTTCCCGCCGTCGCGGCCCTCGCTCGCGGCGAACTCGATCAGGTGCGCGGCCTGCGCCTCGCCGTGCGTCAGCAGCTCCTGCGCCTGTGCCAGTTCGCGGGGCGTGGCCTCCTGGGGCTGGCCGTAGCGCAGGGTGTAGAACCGCGCCACCAGCGCCACGGCCTCGGACATGGCGGCCTCCGGCGCAGCGGCAGCGGCAGCGGCGGGTGGAATGGACAGCGCAGGCGCGGAACCGACAACCGGGGAAGCAGGCACAAGCGACACAGCAGGCACAGCCGGGGCAGCGGGCATATCCGGGGGCAGCGAGGCAGACTCCGCAGGGCCGGGCGCATCGTTTAGCGGCAGGGTCAGCGTGTCGGGTTTGTTTCGGGTCTTCACCGCCTTGCGGGCCGGGGGCAGAGCAGCCGTGGCATTCGCTTCGCCAATTTTGCCCGCCCGCCCGCGACCGGACGAGGATTTGCGCCCGATCCGCAGCCGTCTGTCCTGGTAATACTTGGGGCCATGCTCCAGCACGATCTTGTATCCCCGCTCGCCCGCCAGCTCTTCGGGACGCCACGCAGCCAGATAGCCGAACGACACCAGTTCGTCCAGAGCGGGGCCGAGCGTCTGCCGGATCTGCGACAGGTAGGCGTACTGCTGGATGTTGAGGTGCTGGCACAGTTCTTCGTAGCGTTTCTCGAACACGCCCCGCTGCGCCGTGGCGTACAGCCAGATTTGCAGCAGGGGGACGAGGGCTTTGGCGATGTGGTTTCGCAGCTGCCGGTACGTGTCGAAGTCTACGGGAACCACATGGTTGTTGTTGATGTTCTCCAGTTGCCAGGCGGACAGCCATACGAAATTGCGGTCTGCCGTCGTGCCGTCGGGCAGCTCCTTGCCGAACGATACCGAGCGGTCAAAAACGTGGAACGTGTCCGAGGCCCACGCTTTGCGTCCGGCCAGGTACACGCTCTGCTCGGCCACAATCGTCGTGGCCGTCATGCGCCGCATCCACTCGGTCACGTCGTCGTAGTTTTTGCCCGCCCGCACCTCGCGCCCCATCAGCCGCATCAGTTCGGCTGTGGTGAACGTGATCGGGTTGACGATTTCCTCGTCCGCCCGCCGCCGGTCGTGGATGAGTTTTTGCAGGGCGAGATACTTGTCCTGATCGGCGGTAACGGGCAGGCCGTACAGCGCGGCGGGGGCGATGGTGACTTTGGTCTGCACGGGTTTGCCGTCCACCATTCTGGTCGTCTGCACGGTTTTGGATTTCACGTCCCGCAGCTTGTTGGAGGAGGGCGTGAAGAAGCCCATTGCCGTAAGATTTTTCTCAGCTTTGACGAATTCCGGCTCGGCAAAAATCTCGTCGAAAGCGAGGGCTAAATTCTGTTCGTCCTGATCTTCGTCCATGACAAAAAAACGCGCCTTTTTTTCCTCGCGCATGTGCGCGTAAGAGTGTGAGTCTGTATAAATAAGTATAAATAAGTATAGTGACCAAAAAAAGGTCGTTTTCAATCTCAAAAATGACATTGTGATTTATGTCACAGTTCTACATTCCTTCATTCAGCGTACTACATTCCTTCATTCGGCGTACTACATTCCTTCATTCAGCGTACTACACTCTTCATTCAGCGTACTACATTCCTTCATTCGGCGTACTACATAATTTAACCTGCGGTACTACACTCTAGCGCGGATGAAGCGCCATGATTTGAGTGTCTATGGCAGACAAAATCAGCCTTTATAAGCAAGCGTTCATGTCTCGCTTTGATGCCAAAAGCTATAAACCATTTTCGTATTAAAATTATCGAGCAACAGTTGATTTTGCTATGTTTGCGAGTATCATAGAAGGCGTGAAAGCGACGCTCAAACTAAAATTGCAAACTGACTCGGCAGCAGACGCCACCCTGCACGAAACGCTGCGCCTGTCCACGGAATGCTTCAACGCCGTGTGCCGGTACGGCTGGAATCATAACGAGCGGAACACCTATCGCCTGCATCATGCCACGTACAGGCGTCTACGAGAAGAGCATAGCAGCCTGCCGTCTCAAATAGTTGTTACGGCGCGTATGAAGGCGGCGGAAGCCCTTCAATCCGTCCATACACGCAGAAAACAAGGCAGAAGTGTTTCATGCCCTCAGTCCGAACTCTGCTCTGTTCGCTATAATGTTTGTACGTATTGGGTCAAATTGACGGAACAGCGCGCGTCACTGGCGACCGTTTGTGGCCGCATAAAAATCAAGTTTTGTCTGCCGGATTGTTATCTCGTTTATCTCACATGGCGGGTTCGTTCCGCCGAATTGTGCTATGACAAACGCAAAAAGTGTTTCTATCTGCACGTCTGCGTGGACAAGGACGCGCCCGGAATCACGCCCAACGGCGACGTGATCGGCTGTGACAGGGGCGTTCGCCGGGTGGCCGTCACGTCCGGCGTCCAGTCGGACACGCGTACCACGCTGCCGCAGTTTCATTCCTCCGCCCGGACGCATTTCCGCGTTCGACAGCATCAATATCTTCGCTCGGCCCTTCAGCGCAAAGGCACAAAATCGGCCAAACGTCACCTTCGCAGGGCGTCACGCCGCCTGATACAGTTTCAGCGCGAACAAAACCACCTCATCGCAAACAAAATTCTGGCTTCCATGCGCGAAGGCGACACGCTCGCCATCGAAGATCTGGCGGGCATTCGCGACCGCTGCAAGCATCGCAAACAGCAGCGCGGTCTGTTCCATCGCTGGAGTTTCGCGCAGTTGGGCGCGTTCCTCGCCTACAAAGCGGAACGCCGGGGCATTCTGCTCGTCAGGGTAGACCCGCGCAACTCGTCGCGCACCTGCAACATGTGCGGACACTGCGACAAATCAAACCGTACAAGCCAGAGTGACTTTGCCTGTTTGTCGTGCGGCTACTCGGCAAACGCCGATTACAACGCCGCCTACAATTTACGGCTTCGGGGTATAACTCCGATGCTAAGGCTGCTGTCAGACAGCCAATCGCGTCCATCAACCGCTTCGGCCTGAGATGAGGCGCAAGCCCCCGCGTTCGCGCCGGGCGTCTGACCCACGGTACTACAATCGATGCTTGACGTTTGCTGTTCCCTCTGCGGCTTCGTATCCACGCGGAACGAGAAGAGCAGCGCTGTTTCGGAGTCGTTGCCTGAGCAGATAGTGTACCCTCTGTGCGCCGCTTCTTCGTCCTGTTCGGGCCGTGAGTCGGGGCGAAAACAAGGGTTGCTTTACTCTCCTCTCAGCAGGTCTGTATCCGGCATTTCATATGCCGGATACAAGGGCCTGCGGCTAGTCGTCCTGCGGACAAATACCTTTCATGGAAGTGGTTGCCTTAATGAGGCGAGTTCCTGGAATACATGGCGCTTATTTAATAATGTGTGACAAATGTATTCTATTATGGCAAAACATTGCGCGCTAACTTTTTTGAAGCAGGCACACGTCTGGATGTGAATGTATGTTCAATCTGATTATGGTAATCGTATACACAGGCGCAGGCTGCAAAGCAAGGAACAAGCCGTGGAGTTGACCCCTTCCCAGGCCTCGGACAGTACAAACGCGCTGACGAAACACGACACGCTGGCGGACGCGGGAAGCAGGGCGCGGGACTATATCGCGCAGGCCAAAGCGCCCAATACACTGCGCGGGTATCGCGCCGACTGGCAGGACTTTACGGCCTGGTGCGCGCAGCACGAGCGCGAGCCTTTGCCCGCCGCGTCCGAGACCGTGGCCCTGTACCTGACCGTGCTGGCCGAAACGCGCAAATGCAGTACCCTGCAGCGGCGTCTGAGCGCGATCTCGCAGGCGCATCAGGCGGCCAACCTGCCCACGCCCACCACCGAAAGCGCGGTGCGCGCGACCTGGGCGGGCATCCGGCGCGTCAAAGGAACCCTGCAGGAGGGCAAGACGCCCACGCTGACTGCGGACATACGGCGCATGGCCGACGCCATCCCCGACACCAAGACCGGCGTTCGCGACCGCGCTCTATTGCTGCTCGGCTTCGCAGGCGCGTTCCGCCGCTCGGAACTGGTGGGCCTGAACCGGGCCGATCTGGTCATCGCAAGCGAGGGCATCACGGTTCTATTACGCCGCAGCAAGACCGACCAGGAGGGGCAGGGGCGTAAGGTCGGCATTCCCTACGGCTCGCGCCCGCATACCTGTCCCGTGCGTGCCGTTCTCGCGTGGCTCGCCCTTGCCGAGATCGAGGCCGGGCCGCTGTTTCGGGGCATCCACCGCAATGGAACCGTCCTACCCCGCGCCCTGTCCGACCGCTCGGTGGCCCTGATTGTCAAGAAGACCGCTCAGGCGGCGGGGCTTGATCCCGACCTGTATGCGGGCCACAGCCTGCGGGCGGGGCTGGCGACCAGCGCGGCGCAGGCGGGCGTGTCCGAACGCGCTATTATGAAACAGACGGGACACGCCAACGTCAACATGGTACGCCGCTACATCCGCGACGGCAGCCTGTTCCGCGAAAACGCCGCCGCCGAAGTCGGTCTTTAGACAACGTGAGGCAAATTGTTAAGGAAGATCGGCCTTTGATCCCTGACCGCGAACGCGAACAATTTGAAGCCGTCAAGGTCGATGTCATGGCCCGTTATCCGCCAAGTCCTTATGAGGACCTACAAGGTATGGCGGCGGATTTCGACCACTACCTGCGCGAATCGGACACCCTCATTCTTGTAAGCGTCTCGCAAACAACCGACATTACGAACTTGATAGAAGCGCAATGCCGTACCGAAGGCGTGTCCGCGTTTAAGGCCGCACACGAGACAGCCCGTATCTGGCTGGAGTACCTGCGCTATACTGAATTTGAAGCCCACATCGTTTCCGAAGTCGTGTTTCCTGATGATGAGCAGATATTGTTATTTGAGTTTATCACGGTCGGCTTGCGCCCCCGCGTCTATGTCACAGGTAAAATCGTTGTGGACATGATACGCGCTTGAAGTGGCTGAAAAGTGGCTGACATAGTCGAACGAAATGGAGAGAACGAATACATGGCGGACGCAGATTGCAGTCGGCGGAGGCGGCGGAGCGCGCGCGGGGCAGGCATGGTCGGGAGGCTGTTAAAGAACAGCCTCGTGTCTGTCGGCGTCGGACTGCTGCTGAACGGCCCTGTCGCACACGCGCAGAATGCGTGGCAGACGATTCGGCAGCGTCATTCTCTGACCATCTCCACGGACGCCACGTATCCACCGTTCGAGTTCATGGACAAAGGGAAACTGGTCGGCTTCGATAAGGAGTTGGGCGACGAGATAGGCAAACAGCTAGGCGTTACGGTCGTGTGGCTGCCGCTGGAATGGACTGCCGTGCAGGGGTCGCTCGAATCGCGCAAGGCTGATCTCATCATGTCCGGCATGACCATTACAGCCGAGCGCAAGCAGAAGGGGTACACGTTTTCGCGTCCCTACTTTGTGTCAGGGCAGGCGATAGCGCGGCGGCGCGGCGACGCGGGCATCAATACCGTGGCCGACCTGCGCGACAAAACCGCAAGCGTACAGGATCAGACTACGGGAATGACCGCCCTGCAAAAAGCCGGCCTGCCCTCCAATCAGATCATCAAGTTCGACACTTTGCAGGACGGCCTGATGGACGTCCGCAACAACAAATCCTCTGCCGCCGTTGCGGACGTGCCTGCCCTGACGTATATTCTGCACACCGCTTTCCCCGATCTGGAAATGGTAGGCGTCGGCACATTCCCGCCGGAATATCTGGGTGTAGCCGCGCCTCGTGACGAGACGGAACTTGCCGCGCATCTCAATCAAGCCCTGGACACTCTGTTCGTCAACGGCGCGTATGCCCGCATCTATGCCAGGTGGATGGCGCAGCCCCTGTCCACGTCCCTGATCGCGCAGTTAGACAAAGCGCGCGCTGAGGGCAGCACAATCCCGGACGATATTGCGGCCCGCGTGGCGAAAGAGGGTGTCAGTGGGGGAGGGAATGCAGACGAGGAGAGGAGAAGAGGAGACAAAGAGACAACTGGCGTGTCCTCGGCGTCTACGTTGTCTATACGGTGGGGATTGTTGCGCGAGTCGCTGCCCCTCCTGCTGACGGGGGCGCGTTTCACGCTGGAGATTACGCTGCTCACGCTGCTGTTCGGCGTGACGGGCGGGCTTGTGGTCGCGCTTGCGCGGCTATCGCCGTTTGCGCCGCTGCGCGCCCTAGTCACGCTGTATGTGGAACTGGTGCGCGGTACGCCCCTGCTGATGCAGATTTATTTCATCTACTTTGTGCTGCCCGCCCTGCACGTTTCTTTCAGCCCCCTGCTGTCGGGCGCGGTAGCGCTGTCCCTCAACGCCGCCGCCTACATCTCGGAGATATTTCGCGGCGGGATCGAAAGCATCGACACGGGCCAAATGGAGGCCGCTCGCGCCCTGGGCCTGGACTACCCCGCCGCCATGCGCTACGTGATCCTGCCGCAGACGGTGCGCCGCGTCCTGCCGCCCCTGACCAATGAGGCCGTGGCCCTGCTTAAAGACAGCAGCCTCGTGTCGGTCGTGGGCGTCACGGAACTGATGCGGCAGGGCAAGGAGATCGCCGCGAACACGGGGTCGGCGACAACGCTGTATCTGGGCGTGGCCGCCCTGTACCTGTGCATGACCCTGCCTCTGACAACGCTTGTACGCCGACTGGAACGGCAGTGGCAGCCCCGGTCAGGGAAAGAGGGAAGGAGTGTTATGGTCGGGGGCGGTGCGACGGGAACGCAGGAGGAGGGGCAGGACAATGGCTGACACGATCAGGAACGCGGCACAGCCTATTCTGGCCCTGCAGGACCTGCATAAGAGTTTCGGACGGCTGGACGTGCTGAAAGGGATTTCTCTAGACGTGCGCGAAGGCGAGGTGATTGGATTGATCGGGCCGTCGGGCAGCGGGAAAAGCACGCTGCTCAGGTGCGTCAACCATCTGGAAACGCCGACACAGGGGCGCATCTTGTTTCAGGGGCAGGAAATCACGCCCGCAAGCCTGAACCAGACGCGGCGGCATATCGGCATGGTGTTTCAGCGGTTCAATCTGTTTCCGCACCTGACCGCGCTGCAAAACGTCACGCTCGCGCCGTGCAGGGCGCTGGGCGTGTCCCGCATGGAGGCCGAGGCGAATGCGCGCGTCCTGCTCGATCAGGTGCAGTTGGGCGCGAAGGCGGACAGCTACCCCGGCGAATTGTCGGGCGGGCAGCAGCAGCGCGTCGCCATCGCCCGCGCCCTGGCCCTTAACCCCGATGTTCTCCTGTTCGACGAGCCGACTTCCGCGCTCGACCCCGAACTTGTCGGCGAGGTGCTGGCCGTGATGCGGGACCTGGCCCGACAGGGACGCACCATGCTTGTCGCCACGCACGAAATGGGATTTTGCCGCGAAGTCGCCAGCCGCGTCCTGTTTCTGGACGGGGGCGTGATCGTGGAACAGGGACCGCCCGAACAGGTACTATCCGCGCCCACGCAGCCGCGAACGCAAGCCTTTCTCGCCCGTATTCTCAATAGATAACCCAAGTTGCTACCTTGATTTTTCAATCTCGAAAGATCAGCGCAAAATGCGATTTTCAGGACGCTGCTATCTCAAAAGCGGTTTAAGGTAGCAACTTGGGTTAGATAGTCGCCGACTGACAAAGTTTGTCGTGCGTATCGTTGGGGATTAAGATTGACGGAAACAAACGGGAAGAGAAAGCGCAGCATGACCACGCCTTCGGAAGAGAACGCATCGGGTAAGTCGGAAACGAGTATGGCTGTCGGGCAGCCGTTGTCGCGGACGGACGGACGGGCGAAAGTGACCGGGCAGGCGCGGTATACGGCGGAAGCGCAGTACCCTGATTTGTGCCATGCCGCCCTGGTGCAAAGCGCGATTGCGAGCGGGCGTGTCGTGAGCATCCACACGCGCTACGCCGAAAGCGCGCCGGGTGTGCTGGCGATCTTGACCCACAAGAATATGCCGCGCCTGCATCCCGCCCTTGTCGCCATAGACAACAATCAGCAGCAGGGCGGGGCGGGCGAGGACTGGCTGCCGCTTCAGGACGATATTATCCATTTCAGCGGGCAGCATCTGGGTGTGGTGGTCGCGGACACCCTGGAACATGCGCGTCATGCGGCTGCCCTGGTGCGGGTCGAGTACGCGCCTACGCCGCCCCGCGCCGATATGCGGGCCGAGCGGCGACACCAGTTCACGCCCGCAAAAGTGTGGGGCGAAGAGACCGATAAGGGTTACGGTGACTGGCAGCAGGGCTGGCGCGCGGGCGTCGTGCGCGTGGAGGCCGTGTACAATACGGCGATACAGCATCACGTTACGATGGAACCCCACGCGACCGTGGCCGTCTGGGAGGGCGACAAGCTCACGCTGCACGAAACGTCGGCGTGGGTGTACGGCGCGCAAAAGACCGTGGCGACGTGGCTGGACATTCCGCCCGAAAGCGTCCGCGTGATCGCCTCTTTTGTCGGCGGCTCGTTCGGCTGCAAGGGGCCGACCTGGCCGCATGTCGCGCTTGCGGCTGTGGCGGCGCGCAAAGTGGGGCGTCCGGTCAAGCTGGAACTGACCCGCCCGCAAACCTTCTGGTCGAACGGGTATCGCCCGCAGATCGAGCATCACATTGCGCTGTCGGCGACGCGCGACGGCAAACTGACCGCCCTCGCGCATCATGCGAACGCGCAGACAGCCATGTTCGATGACCGGGTCGTCGCCCCTGTCACCAAGACAAGCCGCAAGCTGTACCGGTGCGCCAATGTCGCCACCTCGTACCGCCTGACCCCGCTCCACATGCCCGGCCCGTTTACGATGCGCGGGCCGGGCGAGTCGCCGGGCCTGTTCGCCCTCGAAAGCGCGATGGACGAACTGGCCTACGCCCTGAACATAGACCCCATAGAACTGCGCCTGCGGAACTATGCCGAAAACGACCCGGAAGAGAATCAGCCCTGGACAAGCAAGTCGCTGCGCGAGTGCTATGGACAGGGCGCGGCGCGTTTCGGCTGGGAGCGGCGCAATTCGCAGGTCGGAGGCATGAAGGGTGAGGACGGCGAGACGCTGGTAGGGTGGGGGATGGCGAGCATGGCCTACGACGCCAAATCCGCGCCCGCGCTGGCCCACGCGCAGATGTTTGCGGACGGGCGCGTCCTTGTGCAGTCGGCGACGTGCGACCAGGGAACCGGATCGTACACCATCATGCGCCAGATCGCCGCCGACGCGCTGGGTGTGCCGGTCGAGAGCGTTGTGTTTGAACTTGGCGATACGCGCCTGCCCCGCGCGCCGATCTCGGCGGGCAGCATGACGGCGGCGAGCGTGGGCAGCGCGGTTCAGGGAGCGTGTCACGCCCTGCGCGATAAGATCATCGGCCTTGCCCGCGCCAATGCCGACTCGCCCCTGCACAACGCAGAGGCGGAAAAAATCACGCTGCAAAAGGGACGATTATTCGTTACGTCCGATCCCGCCCAGGGTGAATTAGTATTCGCCCTGCTGCACAGGCTGAAACTGGACTGGGTCGAGGCGACCGAAGAGGTGGACGCCGCAAAGGAAGCGAAAGGCAAAACGCGCTACTCGTTCGGCGCGCACTTTGCCGAGGTGCAGGTCAACCCGCATTCGGGCGAAACCCGCGTGACGCGCTATGTGGCCGCGTTCGGTGCGGGCCGCATCCTCAACCCTAAGACGGCGCGAAGCCAGCTGCTGGGCGGCGTCATCTGGGGGATCGGCATGGCCCTGCACGAGCAGACGCACCTGGACGCGCATCTTGGCCGGCTGATGAACCATGACCTGTCGGAGTACCACATCCCCGTAAACGCCGACATACCCGCCATAGACGCCTTTTTCATCGAGGAACGCGACGCACAGGTAAATCCGCTGGGCGTCAAGGGTATCGGCGAGATCGGAACCATCGGCGCGGCTGCCGCCATCGCTAACGCCGTATATCATGCCACCGGCAGGCGCGTCCGCGACCTGCCCATCACGCCCGACAAACTGCTCTAACACGCATTCCGTGTATTTTGATTTGCCTGCATCAGCCATAATGTGTGCCGCCTCTTCCACCCCAATGACAATCGCAAGCGAACAATCAACGAACGCCTCCGAAGCACCCAATGACACCGCGATCATAATTCTCGCGGCGGGTAGCTCGACGCGCATGGGGACGCCCAAGCAGTTATTGCGGTTTGAAGGCGAGACCCTGCTGCGCCGCGCCGCCCGGACAGCCCTCGCCACCGATTGCCGCCCGGTCGTTGTCGTGCTGGGCGCACATGCGACAAAGATGCGTCAGGAACTACAGGGGCTGGATGTTGTCATTGTTGAAAACGCCGACTGGCAGAAGGGCATGGCAGGCTCTCTCCGCGTCGGTATCGAAACGCTTTCAGAGGAGAAAGGAGAAAGGAAAAAGGAAAAAGTGGCAGATCCATCCACGCCTTTCTCCTTTCTCCTTTCTCCTTTCTCCTGCCTCGTCATGCTGTGCGATCAGCCGTTTGTCACGCCCGCGCTGTTGGACACCTTGCGAGCGACCTGGCGGGCGTCGGGAAAACCCGTCGTATGCTGTGAATATGCAGGCGGGGCAGGAGTTCCAGCCCTGTTTGACCAATCTTTGTTCGCGGCGTTATGCGGCTTGCAGGGCGCGGCAGGGGCAAAGCAAATATTTGCCCGCTATGCGGCGGACACAGCGCTCGTGCCGTTTGCGCCTGCCGCCTTCGATGTGGACACGCCCGAAGAGTACGAGGCGTTGACAAAGGGGAATGCGGCTTCGTGACGGGTGCGCCGAGGTGCATTTTTCAGGGGTTATCCGGCACTGCAATTCAGGTACGATGCAAGTTTCTATGCGGCAAGGGGGCGGCATGAGCAAAATGAAGCGAAACCAATGTTTGCGGCAGCACATCGCCTGTTTGCCGAAAATGACCGCAGTGGTGTTTAGCCTGCTTGCGAGCGGAGCCTTAAAGGTGTCCGCCGACGAGCGGATCGTACTTGCGCCGACCATGATCCTCAACGAAACGGCCACGGGGGACGCGGGTGGGCTTGTGGACGAGCAGGCGAGTATCGGCGACGTGGCGGCTGGCAAAGGTCTGAGGCCCGCGCACCCGTTCTTTTCCGGCTGGGGAAAAGAGCGTTATCCCGTTCACGTTTTGATTGACCTGGGCCGCGCCTGTCGTGTCACACGGCTGTACCTGTATAACGAGACCGGTGAAAACAGGCTTGTCGTCTCCACGGGAAAACCGTTTGCGTGGACCGCAAAGGACATCGTTCTGGGCGGCTATCAGAACTGGCGCGAGTTTGGGCTGGACGTGACCACGCGCTATGTGCGGCTGACCCTCGCGCAGCCCACCAGCCTGCCGGAAATGGCCCTGTACGGCGATGCGGCCCCTCTTCCCGCTGTCCCCGTGTCTGCCCGTCTTGCCCCGCCTGTGCGCCCCGTTATGGATCAGTTTATCGGCACGAATGCGTTTATTGACGACCCGATTGATAAACTCGCCGCCTCGGTAGGGTTTGTACGGGAATACCATAACTGGGCCTGGGATGTGGAGGGCGCGGACAAACAGGTTCGCTTTCAGCCAAGCGGGGCAGGGGGCGGCAAATCGTGGTTCTTCGATGACTACTATGCGCGGTTGAAAGCGCAGGGCGTGACCGTCTGCCCCGCCATTCAGCAGAACGCGCCCGTCCTGTTTGGCGGCTCAGACATGGACGCCAAGCCCGTCGCAGCAGGCCATGACGCCGAAGATCCGGCCTCGTATGCCCTGCATGCCGCGCACTTGTTCCAGTATGCGGCGCGTTACGGCAGCGTTCCTGTCGCCAACACCAGCCTGCGCCTCGCGCCCGATCAGGCAAAGCGCAACGGCCTGGGCAGCCTGCATTACATCGAAAATTGGAACGAGCCGGACAAGACCTGGAAGGGCAGGGAAGGACGCTTTACGCCCTATGAACTCGCCGCCTTGTGCAGCGCGGACTGTGACGGCGACCAGAAGCGCATGGGCGCGACGGTTGGCGTCCGTAATGCCGACCCCAAAATGCAGCTCGTGATCGGCGGTTTGGCCGGACTGAACCTCGAATATCTAAAGGCTATGAAAGTGTGGGCGGACGCCAGACGAGGCGGCGACTTTCCCGCCGACGTGATCAATCTACACCACTATTCCAGCACAGGGGATGAGCAGGGGTTTCAGGCGGGTGGCGCGGGCATCAGCCCCGAAGCGGATCATCTCAGGGAAAAGATGGCGCGAATAGCGGCGTGGCGCGACGCCAACCTTCCCAAATGCGAGCTGTGGGTCACGGAATTCGGCTACGATACCAATGCCGGTTCGCCGCTGCACTCGCCCCCCATTGGCGCGTACACAGCTCTGGAAGTGCAGGGTATCTGGCTGCTGCGCAGTTACCTGGCCCTGGCCGCAGCGGGCGTGAATCGCGCCGCCATGTTCATGTTCCGGGATGTAAAATCAGATGCCGGGGACGTGTTCGCGACCTGCGGCATGGTCACGGAAAAAGGGCAGTGGCAGCCCAAGCCCTCTTACTTTTATATCGCCACGCTCAAAAAGACGCTGGCAGGAATGCGCTACGACCGCGAAATCAACTCCGGGAAAAAGGACGTGCTTGTCTATCGCTTTGCGGGGGCGGGCGGCAAGTCGGCGTATGTGGTATGGTGCGCCACGAGCGCGGATCAGCGCATTGCGGATGTCACGCTGCCCGTGGCAGGAAAGACGGCGACCCGCGTAGACTTTACGAACGATAGTGTGACCGGCAAGGCTTCTCCGCTTGTCGTTCGACAGGGACAGGTGAAAATCAATTCCCAGGAGAGACCTATTGTTGTTCTTGTTCCGTAATGCGGCGGTAATTCTGAGGGTTTAAAAACACAGAGATTTGCTGTAAAGCCGGATTGAACTTCACACGAACCTTTGCGTCTGCCTGAATAGAAACGGGCCTGCTTTCCTCAAGAGGATAACTAAAGTGCCTGTTTCCTACAGAGCATTTGAAACTGCTCTGCCATCAGACGACAAAGGAAACCATGATGAATACAAATTCGCGCTTTGCCTCCTCGCGTGTCCTGCGGCGCGTCACTACGCTCGCCGGCGTCACCCTCGGAATGTGCGGCGGCATCCTGAATGCGGCGCGGGCCGACGAACCCGGCCAGCATCCGCACTATCTGCACGCCCTGTCCGATCTGCGCGTCGCCCGCGCCCTGCTGAACCGCCCTGCTGAGCGCAATGTCACCCAGGACGAGAGGGCCGCTATTCGGCAGCTAAATCAGGCCATCAACGACATCAAGCAAGCCTCGTTCTACGACGGCAAACCGCTGGATTACGCGCCGCCTGTTGACGCCAACCTGTCGCATAAGGATCGAGTGCAAAAGGCCGTGGCCCTGCTCGGCAGCGCGCATCACGACCTGACCGCCTACCATGAGGACGATCCGCTCGCCTCGGACTGGCGCAGCCGCGCGGTCGGGGACATTGACGGCGCGTATAAGGCCGCGCAGCGGGCCGTGCGCGATGATTACCACGACGACCACCCGCGCGTGGGCGGGGCGCATCCCGAATATATCAAGGCTCTTTCCGACCTGCGTATGGCCCGCAAGCTGCTGTCGTTCGCCGATGAGGGCAATGTCATGGCCGACGAGCGGCAGGCGACCAACAGCATTAATCAGGCGATACGCGGGGCCAAACGCGCCGCCATTGACGACGGCCTGGACATCTTCGCCAACCCGCCCGCCGACACCAATCTGCCGCGCCATGACCGCCTGCGTCAGGCCGCGCGCCTGCTGCACGACACGTACAACCGCCTGCTGCGCGCGCCCGAAACCGACCTCGCCTCGCAGGGCGTCCTGTACGACACGCTGTTCAACCTGAACCGCGCCATCGGCTTTGCCGACAAAGCCATTCGCGACGACCGCCGCGACGACATGGGCGGCGGATTGTAAGTATCGCCGTTCCAGAGCCTGTTACGCGCTCATCCACGCTTTGACGCCGCAGAGGTATTTTCAGGCGCACAATCCGTAAACAAGAACCGTCCCCGCTCTCAACTCAAAATGAAAGCGGGGGCGATTTTTGTTGCGGTCAGGCGTAGATTTTGTTTTAGGAGACTGCGCGAAAGGTCATCTCTTTAGCCAGAACAAACCCCTCCATGCCAAACGAGGAACGAAACCTAAACCCTCGGATGTTTTGCGCTTCCAGTATGTTTATCAGATCGTCGGGCGTCTTGTAGATGAGATGTCCTTTTTCTTCACTGAAAAGCAGGGGCCATGAGTGGCTCTTTAACTGCGCGAACAACGCCTCGTATTCCGCATAAATGGAATGCAGCGGCGTCTCTACAATGTCGAAGATGATGGTCGTTAGATTATCGCATTCGAGGTGATATGCGACGACGCCTGTAAACGCCACGTCCGTAAGCTCATGCGGCTCCCGGTCGTAAAACGCCGTGTGCATCGTGATTACGTTTTCGCGGCAGTTCACCGTGTAGGAGAGAAGCAGGTTATCGTGAATAGAGAGTTTCTCTTCCATCTGGCGCACTTCTCCTTACGCTTTTTGCGGATCGGACAGGCGCAGGGGGCGTATCGCAAGCGCGAGAACAAAGCCGATTACAAGCAGGACCGCCATGACGTGCAGGGAACTGTCGTAAACGTGGACGCGGTTTCCCGCGAGGGCCGCTTTTGCCGCCTGCGATAGCTGCGTGACGATCACGGCCCCGGCGACTGCCGCCACGCTCCACGCGGTCAGGACGGCCCCGTGTATCGCGCCGACGTTTTCCGGGCCGAATATGTCGGCCAAAAACGCGGGCAGCACGGCAAAGCCGCCGCCGTACATCGTGAAGATGGCAAAGAGAGTGACCTGAAACGCAAGCCACTGCGATTGTGCGCCGAACACGGGCAGCAGCAGAAACAAACAAAACTGCGCCGCAAAAAAGATCAAGTACACGACGCGCCGGCCCAATCTGTCCGAAAGCGAGGCCCAGAACAGGCGTCCGAGGGCGTTGAACAGGCTGATGAGCGAGACCGTCACGCCCGCCTGTATCTCCGTCCTGCCGAACATGTCCTGCACCATCGGACTGGCCTGCGACAGAATGCCGATGCCCGCCGTGACATTGACAAGCAGGATGCCCCACAACAGCCAGAACTGCGGCTTGCGTATCGCCTGATTGCGCGTCAGACTGACGCCTGCCTGCGCGTTGACCGGGGCGAGGGGAGGCGTCCACCCGTCGGGCCTCCAGCCACTCGGCGGGCGGCGCAGAACTTGCGCGCCCGCCAGCATCACGACAAGATAGATCACGCCGAGCGCGAGCAGGGTATCGGGCAGGCCCACGCGCTTGACGAGCCATGCGTTCAAATACCCCGCGATCAGCGAGCCGCCGCCAAAGCCCATGACCGCCATGCCGGTCGCCAGCCCCCGGCGGTCGGGAAACCATTTGACAAGCGTGCTGACGGGCGCGATGTAGCCCAGGCCGCAGCCGATCCCGCCCACAAGCCCCATGCCTACAAATACAAGCCACGACCAACCGAGATGCAGCCCGATGCCGCCCAGGATCAATCCGCTGCAAAACAACAGCGCCGACAGTGTCGCAGCGACACGCGGCCCTCTCCGTTCCACCCACGGCCCCGCAAAGGCCGCGCTCAAGCCCAGCAGCACAATCGCAGATGTCTGCGTGGTGTACGGCGGGCTGAACCAAACAGGGTCGCGCGGGAACAACGCCTTGATGGGCTTGTTGAACACGCTCCACGCGTACACCGACCCGATGCAGATATGCACCGCAATCGCCGCCAAAGGAATCAGCCACCTGTTGAAGGAAGTGTTTCCGCCTGATGCCCCGGCCCTGGTTTCCGCCATTTGCCGACTGATATGTTGATTGTCTGAATTATCTGCCTGAGTGACGTGTGTATTGCCGCCGCTTTGCATAGACATTGGGTTGCTCGCTCTCGTTGATCTTCTGTCTGTCTTCTAGTTTACGCGCAGGAAGCGAGCGAAATCTACACGCAAATCCGCGGGAAAAGAATGCGGCCTGCCATCGGAAATCATTCGATGACAGGCCATGTTCAGTTTGCGCGGTTCCGTGGGTGGGGCTTGTCCCTCACTGCACCAACGCGGTGGGATGACTCGCCTTGTCCTTCACTGCACCCTACGGGGTCTTTGCTTCGACGGTGTCCGGTTCGGGTGAGAGAGGCTGCGCCGTCGGGGTGTCTGCCGCCGCTTCACCAGGCTCCGAACCGTTGACGGCAGGAGTGTCCTCGGCGGTTATCGGCTCCGGCGTCGCGTCGGGGATAGACGTTTCCACTTGCCCATTGCCTGACGGCATAGCGGCGGGAGTCGGGGCGGCAGGCGCGTTCTCCACGTCAGGAACGGGAATGGGAACCGGCGGCGCGTCTGCATTCCGTTCCCGTTCCGCCTCCTCTTGGGCAGGTTCCGGGTGGGGTGGGGGAGCGGGCGTCGGTTGTTCCTCGCCGGTTCCGAGCAGGATGCGTACCCGATGCGTCTGGCCGTCGTCACTCAGGGCGATGATCTTGTCGGCCAAGAGTGCGCCGTCCAGTTCCACGCGGCCTACACCGTGCTGAACGTGCTGCGGGTTTTCGATGCTGATCTCATACATGGCGTTCCCATGCCGATAGCGCAGCGTGAAGCCGTTCCATTCGGCGGGAATAGACGGGTTGACGCTCAGGGTATCGCCGCGCTTTTGCAGGCCAAGCGCGTTTTCCACCCACACCCGGTACATCCAGCCCGCCGAACCCGTGTACCACGACCAGCCGCCGCGCCCTTCCTGACCTTGCAGCGAGTAGATGTCGGCCACGGCCACATACGGCTCCACCTTGTAATGCAACACATCTTCGGGTGTGCGGGTGTGTTCTGCGGGGTTCATCAGGCGCAGCAAGCGGCAGGCATGGTCGCCCTCGCCGCGCATGGCATAGGCGAGCGGCATCCACAGCGAGCCATGCGTGTACTGCCCGCCGTTTTCGCGCACTCCCGGCACATACCCCTTGATATAGCCCGGATCATGCGGCGTCTTGTCAAAGGCCGGTGTAAACAGCAGCACGGCGTTGTAGCTGCTTGTCGTTTGTTGTTTGTTGTTTGTTTCCTCAATGGAGGCAGTGCCTGTGTTGGCCGTTGGCAGTTTGCCCTTCTCCTTGACGAGATACCGCTCGACCGACTGCAGCGCCTGCGTAGAACGCTCGGCATCGCCCAGGCCGCAGATCACGCTCCACGACTGAGGCAGGCTGTCTATTTTGGCCTCCTCGCTCTGCGCCGAGCCGAGGGGCGTACCGTCGTCGAAATAGGCGCGGCGATACCAGGCCCCGTCCCATGCCTGCGTCTCGATGGTCTGCGCCAGATCGCGGGCCTGCCGCTCGCATTGGTCGGCCTCGGAAAGCGTTGTTTCGGGCAGAGTCGTTTGTTGTTTGTTGTTTGCTGTTTGCTGGCCGTTTGAGGGCGTTGGTTGTTCCGCCTGTTGTTCGGCTTGTATACCCTTACTGTTCGCGCCCTTAGAGGCGGCTTTCGCGCCGTTCGTGACGGTCTTTGCATCCGCAACGGCTTTGGCTTCCGAGGCCGGGTTTGGATTGGCATGGGCATTGCCGTTCGCGCCGTTCGTACCACTGGCAGCAGACAAAGCCGCGGCACTTTCTCCTTTTTCCTTTTTCCTTTCCCCTTCCCTTAGCAGGTAGGCGAAATCGTTCAGGACATGGACGAGGAACCAGGCCAGCCAGACGCTTTCGCCCTTGCCCTCCGCGCCCACGCGGTTCAGACCGTCGTTCCAGTCACCCGCGCCGATCAGGGGCAGGCCGTGCGGTCCGCTCGTATCCCCTTTGTGCAGGGCGCGGCGGCAGTGTTCCAGCAGGGTCGCCGTTTCTTGCGACACGGTCGGCGTGTTGAACACCTCATGCTCATCCGGCTCCAGGGGTTTGCCGTCCAAAAACGGCGTGACTTCGTCAAGAATAGTGCCGTCGCCCGTGACGCGCACGTACTGCGCCACGACATACGGCAGCCACAGCAGGTCATCCGAAATGCGGGTGCGGACGCCCGCCCCGCTTGGCGGCAGCCACCAGTGCTGCACGTCGCCCTCGACGAACTGCCGGGACGAAGAACGCAGGATCTGCTCGCGGGCAAAGGCCGGGTGCGAGTACAGCAGGGCCATGATGTCCTGCAGCTGGTCGCGGAACCCGAACGCGCCGCCCGACTGGTAAAAGGCCGACCGGCCCCACACGCGGCAGCTGATGTCCTGATACAATAGCCAGCGGTTTAGTAAGAAATTGACCGACAGTTCCGGCGTGTCTACGGTGATCACATTTAAGGTGCGTTCCCACCATTGGATTGTGGTCTGCAAGGCCTGCTCGACGTTCGCCGGATCGCGGAACCGATACGCGAGATTGCGGGCGTCGTTTGCGTCCGCGCCCTGACCGAGCAGGAACAGCACGTCTACGGTCTGGTTCGGTTCCAGTTCAATCGGAACCTGCAAGGCTCCGCACGGATCCATGCCCGCGCCGGCCCGGTTGCTCAGGCGAATACGACGCAGGCCGGCGGGCGTGCGGGCCGAGCCGTTGCGGCCCAGGAACTCTGTCCGGTCGCCGGTATACGACGCGGCGGCGGGCAGGCTGGTCATAAACGCCACGCGCCCGCCGAAGTCGGGATGATAGGCGTTGCGGGCGAGCAATGCCTGCGCGTTCTTGTCCCACTCGGTCACGACGTGCATCTGCGTGTCTTCGCGCTCCACGCCCAGCGTCCAATCCACCACGCCCGTAATGGTCAGCCTGCGCTTGTGCGAACTGGCGTTGTGTAATCTTAGCCGCTGTACGCGCACGGGCGCGCCGCCATTGTCGTCCACGGGAACAAATGTAAGCAGTTCCTGCTCGATGGCATGGCTGTTGTGTTCCCAGCGCGAGTAGCCCTGTCCGTGATGGACGCGGTACGCGTCCTGTTCGCGGATGGGGCGCGGCGTAGGCGTCCATACGACTCCCAGGTCCTCGTCGCGGATGTAGATGGCCTCCCCGAACGGGTCGAGAACGGGATCGTTGCTCCACGGCGTAAGCCGGTTTGTCTGGCTGTTGCCGTACCACGTATAACCCATGCCCGACTCGGACACGAGCGTTCCAAAGAGAGGGTTCGCCATGACGTTGATCCACGGCGCGGGCGTCTGCGCGTTCGGGCCTAAGTAAATCACGTACTCTTTGCCGTCCGTGGTAAAGCCGCCGGTTCCGTTGAAGTAAGGCAGTTCCATGAACGGGAGGGGCGCGCTGGGTTCCTCGGTAAAGGCGACGGCCTGTGACTGGCCGCGCACGGGGGGCAGGGCGCGGGGCGCGGCCAGACCGCCAAGCTGCTGCGCGATGCCGCCGCGCGCCGCTACCAACACCACGCGGGCCACGGTCAGTATCAGGGTCAGGTCGTCTTCGGGAATATCGCGGCTAGGACGCAGGAACACGCCGCCGGGCTGATCCTGCCCCGTCATTTGCGCGTTCGCGCCGATGATACGGCGCAGTTGATCCTGCAAAGGCTGCTCGTAACTTGCCGACTCTTCGTTCAGGATCACGAGGTCACATTTGAGGCCGCGCGAGCGCCAGTAGTTGTGAGCCACAATGATCTGCCGCGCCGCCTCAATGTCGTCCACGTCGCCAATGGTCATAACGACGATGGGCAGGTCGCCTGAAATGCCGTGCGCCCACAATCCGGGCTGGGCAAGGCGATTGCGCTTCAGGCGCTCCTCGGTCGCGCGCAGGCCCGCGCTCGGATAGATCACGTAACTGGCAAGCTGCTGATAGCGCATGGCCTCGTCGGGCTGGATACGCAGATGCCGCAGGTCTAGCTGCGCGTATGTCCAGGCCATTTCCACGGCGCGATTGGCCGCGCCCAACTGACAGTATTTCTCGGCAAGAGCGACTGCCGTTTCGCGATCTTCCGCCGCACCCGTGACGAACTTCACCTCGACGCGCGCTCCGGGCGCGATCACGATGCGACGGCGCAGGCTGAAGATAGGGTCGAGAACCGCGCCCACGCTCCCGGTTAATTCGCCGTCCAGCCCCTGCGGCCGTGCGGCCGTGCCGTTGCGCCCCAGGAATTTGGCGCGGTCGGTCTCGTATTCGTTGTAGCGCGTTTTGCCGCTCTGTCCTGCCAGATTTTCTTCCGGCACGGACACGATATGCACGGCCCACGGGGTCGGGTCGCCGGACTTGCGCGCGCGGCGGGACGCGAGCAGGGCGTCGTGTTCGGGCAGGGCTTCGGTCTGCACGAACAGTTTGCTGAACGCGGGGTGGGCGCGGTCGGCGGCATGGGAGGCAAGGGCCAGTTCGATGTACGAGGTCAGTTCCAGCCTGCGCGAACGACCGGAATGATTGATGAACATCATCCGTCGCACTTCCACATTGTCTTCGGGTGACACGACCACTTCGGTGCGCGTTTCGATGTCGTTGTCGCGGCGCGTAAACTCGGCCTTTTCGGGCGTGAACACCGCAGAATAATTGCGGGGCGCGCCGCCCAGCGGCTGGCCCGTGGCCGACCACAGGCTGCCGTCTTCCAGATCCTTGATATACAGGTACGTGCCGGAATTATCCCGCGTGGTGTCGGCCCGCCATCGGTTGATTTCCAGGTCCTTCCACCGGCTCACGCCGCTGCCGGAATTGGTGATCATGACGCTGTAATCGGTGTTCGCCAGCAGGTGTGTGCGCGGGGTCGGGCCGTCAGGCGTGTTGATGCGAACCGGCGTTCCGGTCTGCGGCACGACGGCGGTTTTGGTGCGGGCGATTTGCGCGGCGTAATCGCGGGCCAGAGGCGGGTTGTTAGGAACGCGCTCGTACAGCAGGCTCTCCGTGGCCTGTACGCGCGGATCGGCATGGAACCGATCCTGCATGATGTTGTCGTTGAGCAGGTTGTCAATGGCGAGCAGGCTCATGCCCTGATGGTGCGCCATGTACGTGGACACGATTACGCCCCGGTCGCCCTGGGCGTCCGATTGGCGCGTGTAATCTATGCTTTCAAAGAAGCCCATGTCGCCGCGCACACCGCGCCGCGCCAGGGTCTTGAGGTTCTGCACGGCCTGCGCGGGCATCAGCGGCAGGGACAGGGCCGTGGCATAAGGCGCGACGACCATGTCGTTTTCCAGGCCGCGCTTCAACCCCAGGCCGGGGACGCCAAACGCGCGATACTGATAGATCTGCCGGGTGTCGAGGGCGCTGTACGCGGCCTCGGAAATGCCCCACGGGATGCTGCGTCGCTTGCCATACGCGATCTGGCACGACACAGCCGCCCGGCATCCCTGATCCAGCAGGCTATTTTCATAGTGCCGTGTGAGCAGGAGGGGCATCAGGTACTCGAACATCGTGCCGCTCCACGACAGGAGGGCGCGCTGCCCGTATGCGCTCGCAAAGGGGCGTCCCAGCGCGAACCAGTGTTCCACGGGAACATCGCCACGCGCTACGGCCACAAAGCTGCCCAGCCGCGCCTCGCTTGCCAACAGATCGTAGTAGAAGTTGTCCAGTCGGCGCTCTTCGACGTTGTAGCCGATGGAAAAGGCGCGGCGTTCGGCGTCGTAAAGAAAATGCAGGTTCATGCCGTCGGCGAGCTTGTGCGACAGGGCAAGGCTTTCCTCGGCCTGGGCGAGTTTTTCGCCCGCGAACCATTGCGCCTGACTGTGCGCGTGGGCCATCTTGTCCAGCCAGTCCCGCGCCGCACCGCTCATCGTGTCCCTATCCAGCCGCTCGGACGCGCTCGACAGCGCGGCCAGACCGGCCACATGGTCGCTGCCCAGTGTACGCAGGGAGGGGAGGGAAGCGACCGCCTGCCGGCTCCATTCGTGCGCGTCCTGCCCGATGGAAAGCAGCACATCGGTCGGCGCATTGCCCAGCAGTTCCACCCACCCGAAGTAGCGGTCAATCAGGACGTTCCATGCTTCCACCTGCGCCTGTATCTTGCCCGACCAGTAGATGGCGTTCTTGATCGTGTTCGCGCGTTTCGCCGCCTCGCCCTGTTTCGCATCCATTTCCACCCCGATGGATTGCGCCCCGATGGATTGAGCAGTCTGCGGCTCCGACGAAGCGCCCTTCTCCTCTTCTCCTCTGGTCCTCTTTTCTTCTTGGGTTTCCTGCTGCGCCGCGACCGCCTCGGCCAACCTTCGGGCGGGCTGTCGGGCCGCGCGCCATGCGCGAATCAGGGCTTCCAGTGCGCCCGGAATGCCCGCATCGGGAACGTGTTTGCACAGCGCTTCCAGTTCCGTCAGGGGTGTGGTAATGGTCTCGGAAAGGCGGGCGTCAACGAGCAGGCGAGTTCCCCCCTGACTCATTGCGGCAAGCGTATGCTTTATGCCGTCGTCGAGCGATTGGTGCAGCAGAGCCAGCGAGTCGTTCAGGCCGCGCAGGCCGACGCTGTCGAGCAGGGGGGCATCCAGGCGTTCGAGTATGCCCTCGTTCAGCGCCCACAGGTCGCCGAGCAGGTTGCCGCTGTCCACGAAGGATACGTAACGGGGCGGCAGGGCCTGCTTGGTATAGATGTCGTACCAGTTGAAGACGTGGCCCTCGTACTTTTCCAGGCCGTCTATCGTGGTCAAGCTGGCATGGACGCGTTCTACAACCTCGTCCAATGTGATGTAGCCCATGTCCTGCGCGGCCAGATTCGCCAGCAGGTCCAGGCCCATGTTGGTGGGCGAGGTGCGCGGCGCGACTTCGACGCGCAGATCAATCTGATAGTTGTCGGGCGGCAGATGATTGGTCTGCGGGCCGGAAAGGTCATCGAAGAAACGCCACGTCTGCCGCGC
The DNA here is from genome assembly GCA_965277875.1 of Chthonomonadaceae bacterium. Classification (GTDB taxonomy): domain Bacteria; phylum Armatimonadota; class Chthonomonadetes; order Chthonomonadales; family Chthonomonadaceae; genus CAWFQB01. Next base: position 243,135 of record CBDIDV010000003.1, read on the forward strand.
AACCTGCCGCACAAAGCGTTTGTCCGAGGACGTGAGACGGCTGGCCGTGTCGCGCTTCACCTCGCGGTTGAGCAGGGCCACGAACACGGGCGAGGCGGCCCACAGGGTCAGGAACGGCGCGGCCACAAGCAGCGCGCCGGGATTTACAAGGGCAAGAGTCAGTCCGACGACCAGGGCCGCGAGCGAGATCAGCCCCAGATTGCGGGCGAACGTCTTGCGCTTATCGCGTGAACGCCGTCCGGCCTCGGACGCCGTCTGCCATTCCAGCATCAGGCGATGGGAAACCAGCTTGCGGAACAAGACTCGGACGGTCGCGTCCAGGTTGAGCGCGGCCTGATGCGGCAGCAGGGACAGGAACAGTGTGGCGCGAACGAGGCTTGTCGCCAGTTCCACCCACATCAGCGGGTCACGCTGCCATTTGCGCGTGACGCTGCCCAATAACTGCAGGGCAGGCGGCGTGAGGAACGTCCACAGGACAAGCCATGTCCACTGCGCGGGCGTACTCGCAGTCCCAAGCAGCCATGCCAGGACGCACAGTAGAATGCTTGCGATGGGCAGGGTACTGCGGCGCAGATTGTCGAAAATCTTCCAGCGGTTGAGGACGGAAAGCGGGTTGGCAACCTTAGCGCCGTCCGCGCCCGGCACGCGCCTGCCGATCCAGTCGGAAATCTGCCAGTCGCCGCGCACCCACCGATGATTACGCCCGGAATACACTACGTAATCACGTGGGAACAGATCGAACAGTTCGACATCCGTGGCAAGCCCGACGCGCACATGCGCGCCTTCGATGAGGTCATGACTGAGCAGGGTCGAGGTGGGAAACCGATGCCCCAGCACCTTGTGAAACGCGGCCAGGTCGTAGATGCCTTTGCCGTGATAACTGCCCTCATTGGTCAGGTCCTGATACACGTCGGACACGGCGCGGGTATACGGGTCGGTTCCCCTGGGATCGGTAAACAGGCGCGAAAAGTAACTGGCCGTGGCGCTCGGCAGACTGGTGCTGACACGCGGCTGAAGGATCGTGTATCCCCGTTCCACACGCGCCGAGGTTTCCGGCCCGCCGCTCATCAGATCACGAACGACCGGCTGATTAAGCGGATGCGCGAGCGTTTCCACCAATCGCCGCCCTGTATCGCGAGGAAGCTGCGTATCGGCGTCCAGCGTAATCACAAAACGAATGCCGCGCAGATCCTCTACATCACCGGCCCGCACCATCATCGCGGGCAGCGCAAAACCGGAAGCGGACGCAGGCGAAGCCGAAGCGTCTTCCAGCCCGTTCTCCTCCCCTATTCCTTCGTTGAGGGACATCAGCAGGGCGTTCATCTGCTCCAGCTTGCCGCGCTTGCGCTCCCATCCCATCCAGCGGCTCTCCGTCTCGCTCCAGGCGCGGTCGCGGTGGAAGAGAAGAAAACGCGCATCGGGGTACTTGTCGTTCAGCCGCTCGATGCCCCGGATGGCGACATCCAGGCGCTCGGCGTCTTCGGGCGCATGAGGCTGGAGGGCGTCAGAAAAGTCGGACAGCAGGGCGTAGCGCAGGTTGCCGTCAGGGTTGGCGAGATAGCGGATCTCCAGCCGGTCAATTTCTTCCTGAATACTTTCAGGTGTGAGCAGCATCATCGGCACGACGACAAGGGTGCGGAATGGGCTGGGAATGCCCTGCTCGAAATCCATCTTGGGCAGCGAGCGGGGCGGCAGAATGCGCGTGACAAACCAGTTCACGACCTGCACGGCCACTTCGCTGGCGGGAAACAGGGCGAGCAGGGCGCACGGCACAAGCAGAAACGGCGAAGTTCCGGCGCGGACGGCCTGCAAACAGAGGATGGTGACAGTGCCTGCCGTGAGGCCGCCTATCGCGCCGACGTACAGGCCCGTGCCGTGCCGCTCCGTCCATCGCTGAAAGAGAATGCGCGGGCGGGGATTGCTGTTGGCCTGCGCCTCCAGGATCGGCAGCCCCTTGTCTATAAGATAGTAGCCGATGTGCGCTGAAACGTCCTGCACATCGGGAGCGGCATCGGCCATCTCCACGACCTTGAGCGCGACGCTGATTTCGGTAGCCTCTGTGTCTTTAGATCGGCGGGCGACCTCCTCGATGGCATGGCGGTAGCGGTCACGCGTGGCAAAGTCCATGTTCGGGTACACGCCCGCGTGATCGGAGAACAAGACGGCGTCCACGCGGCTGACCGACTCAAACAGTTCCGGGTAGTCCAGACGTCCCAGGCCGCGCAGGCTGGCAATCGCGCTGCCCAGCGATACCTGCTCGCGGGTTTGGTTGGTGCGCTCAAAGGCGGACGCCTCGACAAGCGACATTTCCAATCGGCGTTCCAGCCACTCGCGCACAGGTGCAAGGGCTGTCTCTTCGTCGTACAGATGGCCCACGAGCTGTTCGGCGAAGTGGGGGGTGGGGAAGGGGACTTCGCGCACCAGTTCGGCGGTAAACGCGTGCAGTTGGTCGGGGTCACGCCGCGCCGATGTGAGCAGGCGGTTGGCCCAGAAGTCGGCGATCTCGCGCTCGGTCTGGCGCTGATCCACGGTCACGGCGAGGACGCGCAAGAGTTCGATCAGGCGCAGTCGGAGCATCAGGGGGACGGCCCACAGTTCGCCGATGGTCAGGGGCGTGACGCTCTGGTACGCCTGCAAAAAGTTGTGGATGTTGTCGCGGTCAATGCGCGCGTCCGTGCCGTCGATCAGGACGCGGGCCAGGTCGTACACGCGCGGCACTTCGGTATTGAACAGCAGGGCCGAGGGCTGCGTGAGTACCTGGCGTCGGCGGCTCAGGGCGTGGAAGCGCATGTTGCGCTGTTCCCATGCTTTGAGCGTTGCCAGCCATTGCAGAACCAGGGGCAAGTCAGGTTCCGGCGTGGTTTCGCTGTCGGTCAGTTCCGGCTCATCGTAGGCCGCCGCATTTGTTTCCCCAATCGGTCCCGTGTCCGGTTTCACTTTGTCCGCAAGCGAGGGTTTCGACTTTTTGGTTTTGATCTTCTCGCTGCCCGCAAGGATGGGAAGCTCCTGCTCGTAACGGCGGGGCAGGCTGCGGCGGAAATCTTCGATCTGACCCTGAATCACGTAGCCGTTATCGAGCAGCCATTCCGCCGAAAGCAGGATGTTGGGTTCCACGCGGGCCACGGCGGCGAGGTGCTGGCGGACGCGGGCGATCACGCGGGCGCTGGCCTGCAAACGGGCGTGCAACGGCCTGCCGTGCTGCGAGGAACGGGTGAGAACATGCGACGCGGCCAGGTCGCGGGCCTGTTGCGCCAGGCGATCCGGGGACAGGGGTTCGGGCGACATGGCCTCGATGTTGTCGTCTATGGACACGCGGGCCGGGGGATAAAAGGCGAACGTGGTAGGGTTCTCGCCCGCGTTCTGGCGCAGGATGTCCAGAATGGGGCCGGTCTCAGTTCCCCGCACGAAGGCGACGACGAGACTCTCCTCGCGCACCATCTGCGACTTGAACACGCTCAGATCGGCGGCAGGAATGGGCGAGTAACGCCGCCACGCGACCGCGACTAGGGCGAACCAGAGGACGCTCAGGATACACGCGGGGGCGTTGACTCGACCCGTTATGAGGCCGGCCAGCACGGCCAGAGCGAGCAGGACGTGAATGCCCGCCACGCCTGCCCACACGCGGGGAGGAATGCCGTGCTGCACGGTCACGCGCCCGTCTTTGCGCTTGTACAGCAGGGCGGCGCGATACACCCGCCCGGCCCTCAGCCGCTTCAGGACGCCCTGCGCCGTCGCCGCCTCCTGATAAAACCCCAATACTGTTCCACGCTGCATACGCGCTTTTATCCTTCTGATTCCTGTTGATTCTTAAAATTGCTGTTAAACCGACCACTACTAGGTACGTTTGCGAGCGGGTATTGTTGGCACGACCGCAACACACCTGTCCGAGCTATGCGGGGCCGCGTTTCTTCCGGCTGATAGCCGCGTTTCTTCCGGTTCATACTCGCTCGAAATCTATGAAGCCGCGTTCGGGGTCAGCCGACAGCAGGCGGACGCGTACCTTGTCGCCTACGTCCAGGCCGGTTTCGCCGCGCACGATACGGCCCTCGACGGGCGGGTCCAGAACGCGCACGAACGTGCCTTTGGACGCGGCCCCGGTGACAAGGGCGTCGTAGGTCTGCCCGATGTGTCCGCCGAGCAGGACGGCGGCAATCGTTTTACGCATCTGGCGTTCCACTTTGTGGGCCGCGCTTTCGCGTTCGGTGCAGTGCGCGGCGATCTGCTCCAGGTCGGGGGTGGGGTAGGGGGCCGGGGCATGGAACGCGACCGCTTTGAGCAGGCGCTGTACGATCAGGTCGGCGTACCGGCGGTTGGGCGCGGTAGAGTGGGTATAGCGGTACGCGGCCAGCCCGAAATGTCCCTGCGGGTCGGTCGGATCGTCCACGACGGCGTATTCGCCGGGGCCGAGCAGCTTGACGACCGAAAGCGACAGGTCGGGAAAGTGGGCGGGGTCGGCCTGCTTGCGGCGCGCGAGAAAGGCGGACAGGGCCAGGGCGTCCGGCGCGTCGGGAAGCGCGTCGCCAAGACTTGCGGCTATCTGAACGATGCGATCCCAGCGGGCGGGGGCGCGTACCACGCGCTGTATACTCGGCTGCCCGCTTTGCGCCATCCACGTCGCCAGGGCCGTGTTGCCCGCGATCATGAAGTTTTCGATCAGCAGGCGGGCCTCGTTCTTCAGAGGAACTTCCAGGCGCGTCACGCGTCCGTCTACCAAAACCGGGCGGGCCTCCACGGTCTCGAATTCCAGCGCGCCCTGCTCCAGCCGCCGCGCCAGAATACGGTGGGCGGCGTCGTGCTGTAATCGGATCTGCGCCTCCAGACCCGCGACGCGGGCCACATCGGGCGGGACGGGCGCGCGGTTTTCCAGCCACGCGCCTACGGCCTCGTAGGTCAGGCGGGCATGATTGCGGGCCAGAGCCGCGTAGATGTCGCACTGCGCGACATTGCCCTCGTTGTCGAGTGTCATATCAATCACGAGGACGCGCCTGTCCGCGCCCTCGACAAGAGACGTAAGATCCGTAGAAAGCGCGAGGGGCAGCATGGGAAACGTGGCCGCGCCCGTGTAAACCGTGGTCGTGTTCCGGCGCGCGTGAGCGTCAATGGGCGTACCGACTGCGACAAGGGCGTCCACATCGGCGATACCCACCAGGACGCGGAGGGTGTCGTCTGGCAGGCGCAGGGCCACTTCGATCTGATCCAGGTCGCGCGAGTCGTCGTTGTCAATGGAAGACCAGAGCATGTCGCGCAGGTCACGAACGCCGTCGTCTAACGTCGTGTCAGACGGGGAATGCCGCGCCTGATCCTCAAGCCCGCACGTTTGCGCGTTGACTTCAGGGGGCATGTCGGGCGCAAAGCCGTTTTCCAGCATGGCGCGATGGGCGCGGGCGTTCAGGTCGTAACCGGGCAGGGACATAAAATGAGTTTTCCTTTGGGCGGGCGTCTGCGCGGACTGCCTCGCCCGTCCTTATACGGCATAATACGGCATAAAGACCGTTTTCTCCTGCGTTTGCTTCTTATGGCTTTTCTTCATAGATCTTCTTCATAGCCCTTCTTCATAGCTCTTCTCCATAGCTCTTCTCCATAGAAGAAAGGTGTACCGTCCGACACTCCGGAGAAACAGAAGGTATACTCGTTTACAAGTTATGGTAACAGCAAGCAGATAAACAAGCGGGGAGAATTGGGACATGGCGGGTGGAAGAAAACCGGGAATACTGGTGTTCGGGGCGGCGGGCGTACTGCTGTTGTGCGGCTTTGCCTGTTTCCGGCCCGATACGGCCCCGTCAGGAAAGACAACGACTGCCGAAGCCGACGCGCAGGCGAGTACGCCTGTCGTACCTGCTGTTCCGCCGATCCTACCTGCTGCGCCGACAGGTACCGTGAACGCAGACAACCCCGGCGTCGTGGAAATTCCCGATGTTACGCCTTATACGCAGGTCGCTGCTCTTAGCGACAATCACGGTATGTACGAAAACACGAACCGATTGCTGCAAGCCGCGCATCTAATGGACGCAACGGGCAACTGGAGCGGGGGCAAAACGCTGCTCCTCGTGGTCGGCGACATGATAGACAAGGGGCCGAAAAGCCTGGAGATCCTCGACCTGTATATCCGCCTGACGGCCCAGGCTCCGGCTCAGGGCGGGCGCGTGGTGTGCCTGCTGGGAAACCACGAGGCCGAGTTTCTGGCCGACCCGGACAACAGCAAGGCCGTGCCGCTGCGCGCCGAGATGCGGGCGCAGGATGTCGCGCTGCCCCTGGTAGCGCAGGCCGACGGGCCGCGCGGCAAGTTTCTGCGCGGCCTCCCGCTCGCGGCCCGCGTGGGCGGCAGGTGGCTGTTCTGTCACGCGGGTTGGCCGCCGGACATGGGCTGGAACGCCTTTGCCGCACGCGCCAAATCCGTCTTGCAAGCCGGAAATTACGCCGACCCGCTTCTCAGCGACCCCGACAGCATCCTGGAAAAGCGCAAGTGGTGGGACGACGACAGCGAGGTTGCCGCGCTCGAAGCCCGCCTGGACAAAGACGGTCTGTTCGGCGTGGTCTTCGGGCATCAGCCGCTCGCATTCGGCATTGCGGGCGATGTCGGGCCGCGCAGCAGGGAAGATCACCGTCTGGTGAAAATAGACTGTGGCATGGCCCCGGAAGCGGGCGCGCATCCGGGCAAAATCCTGGTCTTCTCGCAGCCGCAGGAACTCACATTTGCCCTGCCTCCCACCCACATGACCTCTATCGGCCCATAAGCGCGAAACGGCGTCGTTTGCGGAAGCGAAATGAGAGCGCTTCGTACAGAAACATGAGCAAGCTGTCTCACCAACTCCTGAACCTGCGTCATCTACAGGGCCATGTGGGGCAATTGTCGGAGCTGCTTATGGCGAGGGGGATTGATACCGAATGGGTCTCCAAGCCCCGGATATGGGAGCCGTGAGGGTTCGGCACTCAGTAAGAGTTTTGTACCAATTCTTCTGCGCCTCTGCTTGAGGTCACTGCTTTCGCGTACATAATGCGTGGTTTAGAACATCTTCTCTCCTGGTTTAAGACGCTCCCATACTTCTGTGCGCGCCTTTTTGTCTCGAAAAAGAAAGCCTGGAACCTGGTGATACCAGCGCCCGCCCGCTACCCGACATTTGCAAACGGCGGGAGGAATGCGGGCAGGCGGGGGAGTGTTCTTTTTCGCCGCAGGGTTTGTCGGCTGCACTACGTCTTCGGGCTTGCCCGCCACCAGATCAATGCTCTCTGTGTAGGTATCCCCCTTTGCAGTGCAGCGCCCGCTAAGTCCCATCGTGGCCTGATGTGTCTTGGGATTGACGGAAAACCATACAAAGTGGGTTAGCGTCACGAACTTAATGAGGATATAGTTCTCGGACCTGGCTGTTACCTCCCATGCTTAATTTTTTGGGTTTGGCTGGCGTCTTGACGACGTGGGCCACCGTAATCTTTTCATTGCGCCGTCCATCCCAGATCCTTTTCAAGCGTCTTCACGAGCATGGCCGCCATGATCTCGTGCGTCTTGATGTTGGGATGCCAGGCCGCGCCGTAGCCGTCTTTCGCGTCCTGGACGGCGAACTCTATAATATGCACCCGCATATCGCCGGCCTTCTTTTCGTCCTCTACGATCTTGTTCAGGCAGCCGCGCAGGGTCGTCAGAGCTTTATGCCCGGACGGATACGCGTCGGACATCATCGAGCCGATGGCGCAGTAGATCTGCGTTTTCGGGTACGCGGCGCGAAGGCGCGAGACAAAGGCTTCATACCCCTGCGTCCATTTCGCCTCGTCGGGATTATCCTTGCCGAAGTCGTTAGTCGCCAGATTGATTACGACGACATCGGGCGTCCATTGCGCCGCATTCCAGTGGCTGTTCGCGTCCGTTGCCAGCGTCCGGTCATAGATTTCAGGCATGGTATTGTCCGGCCACATCTTGCGGCCCGACCACGCCTCGCAAAAGTATTCCGCGCCGAGCGTTCGCGCCGCAATCGCGCCATATGTCAGATAAGCGTTCTCGGTCGCGGGGGAAAAGCGTTCGTTCTGGTTTTTGCCCTCATTGCCAAACCCGCAGCTTATCGAGTCGCCGATCACTTCGATGCGGCGGTCTGGGCGAGCCGGCAGGGGCAGGAGTCTGCCTCCCTGCTCCATCTGAAATCCCAGGAATTGCGGGATACCTACGAACGCTTCCGTTCGTTTCACCAGCGCTAATGTATGCTGGCCGGGCGGCAGGTTGGAAGCTGCGTTATATACTCCTTCCCCGTTCTTTAATTCGATTGTCGAGGTGGGCTTGCCGTCAACGACGACCTGCAGCCGATCTTCGCCCGCCTCTTTGATCCGCGCGTTCAGCGCAGTCCCCTGGAAACGCAGCCGCACCTCACTGGCTGACCAGGAGCAGCGCGGCCCGTTCGGGTCCTGTGTATCGAACCGGCCTGTATAGCGGATATTAAGGTTCGTCGGCGCAATCTGTACCGGCAGCGCAGCAACAGCCTGAGCCGATGCAGACGGAAGCGCCGGAATTGACATTGCCAATCCGCATAAAGGCGCAAGTACGCGCAAAAGATGTCCTTGCATTCTCATTTTTTGTTCCTTTCACTATTGCCGCCATTTGTGCCGCGGCCTTATTGCGTGAGTCTACTGCTTTCACTCGGCGCACAGCATTTGCAAGAGCAATGCCTTAGAGTTCGGGAGTCGGAGCGGCTTCTCCTGCGCGCCGGTTGAAGCTTTGAAGCTGCAAACGCCGCATTGGAGGAAATCACGGCACAAGCCGAGAACATAAGATCGTATGTGTTTCAGACTTGCAAGATCCAGACTTTCAAGAGGTATTTTCACAGAAGAACGATCCCAGTGCGAAATGTGGTTCCTAACGCGTTCAACGTGCCGGAACGTAAGAATGTCAATGTGAAGATCTCAATGTAATAAAGTTTGATGTAATAAAGTTTGATGTAAGGAAGTTCAGGGTGCAAAAGCGACTAAACTTTGCCTGGGGCATGGCCCTGTTGTGCGGCGGACTTGCGGCAGGCGTCGGCTTTCTCGTGCTTGTCGGCTGGCATACGCACAATCTGGCCCTGCTGCATCTGCATCCGACTTTCGTGGCGATGGCCTACAATGCCGCGCTGGGATTTTTCCTGAGCGGCATCGGCCTTACGGCGCTTACGCTGCGCCGACCTCGTTTCGCAATCCCCGCCGGCGTGTACGGCGTTGTGTTCGGCGTCCTGACATTGGGCGAGTACCTCTTCGGGTGTGACTTCCACATTGACGAACTGTTTATGCGCGCGTACACCGTGGCCGGCGTGACGAACAATGCGCGCATGGCGTTCAATACCGCGCTCTGCCTCGCGCTGATGGGCATTTTTCAGCTTTTGTGCGTTCAGGAGAAAAGATCGCCCCGTCTGGATTTTGTCAGCGCCCTGATCGGCTCGCTTGTCCTCGGATTGGGCGTGGTCGCCCTGACCGGGTACACGGTGGGCGTTCAGAATTATTACGCGTGGGGGCAGTTTACGCGCATGGCCCTGCACACCGCGCTGAGCTTTATCGTCCTGGGGATGGGCGTTCTGGCTTACGTGTGGCATCGGGGTCAGAAGGAAACGCATTCGGCTGCGCGGTGGCTGCCGGTTCCGGTCGGGGTGGGGGGGCTTGCGCTTGCCCTCAGTCTGTGGCAGGCGCTCATCGTGGAGCAGGGGCTGCATCTGCAATCGCTGCGGCGTCTGGCGGGAACTTCCCGTCTGCCCGAATCCCTGCTGCGGATGAACGCTCTGATCCCCCAGGCGGCGCTGGGGATCGGCATTGGGCTGGCCGCGCTTCTCGCCCTGCTGGTCTCGCTGGCGCAGGCCAATCAGGAGCGGGCGTTCAGCCTGGGACGCGTCAACCGCGAACTTACACAGGAGATACGGGTGCGCGAGGACACGGAAGCCGCGCTTGAACAGGCGAACGAGGGGCTGGAAAGACGCGTTCGCGAGCGCACCGAAGAGACCCAGGCGCTGAATCAGCATCTCCTGCGCGCCATGTCGGAAACGCATCATCGGGTGAAAAACAACTTGCAGGTGATCTCGGCCCTCATAGACATGCAGTGCATGGAGTACGCCGAAGTCGTGCCGCAGCGCGAAATGGTGCGGCTGGGCCAGCACGTTCGCTCGCTTGCCGTGATCCACGACCTGCTGACGCATCAGGCAAAATCGGGCGGCGAAGCGGCCGCACTGGATATGCGCCATCTGGTGCAGAAGCTGGTTCCCGTCCTGCAGGCGATGCTGCCCGACCGCCGCATCACAACCCGCCTCGAACCTTTAAGCCTGGCGACGCGGCCCGCAACCTCGCTGGCGATCCTGATCAATGAAATGGTCAGCAACGCGACCAAGCACGGCAAGGGCGACATCGAAATCTATTTATCCATTGATCTACCCGTTGATCTACCCATTGATTCAGCGGCTGAAGGATCTCAGGACGGCAGGCGCGGGCGATTGGTGGTGCGGGATCACGGGCCGGGATTTCCGGCCAGCTTTGACCCGAAGAAGGCGGCGCATACAGGGCTTGACCTGATGCAAAGCCTCGCACTGTGGGACTTGCAGGGGACGCTCGCCTTTGAAAACGCAGAGGGGGGCGGCGGCCAGGTTATCGTCGCCTTTCCGCTGGATGTGCCGCAGGCGTCGCCCTCGGAGCCTCCGCACTGATCTGCGCGCCATCAGCGTCGCGTTGATTTATCCTGAGTTTGCTTCACCATGGCAAAGTAAACAGCAAAGTAAACGCAATAGACACCAACCCTCCCCCTCGCAACAGACCGCCACAAACGTGCGGCGTTATGACGCCCCGTGGCGCGAAACACGGGGCGTTTTGCTGCCGGAGCGTTTTCGGGCATTGCAAAAATGAACTATCCGCCCTTCGCGTTGGTTGCAGGTCTGGACACCTGCTTCTATCATGTCGTTAGCGCCGGCACATCGTTCGCGTCAGGAGGTAAACGGATGCTGAAAGATTGAAAGCGCACCGGCCGGAATATCTGATGAAGGAGACATTGTCGGGCATCTTTATGACGAATAGCGCAAACTTTCTTACGGAAGCGCTTCGGTAGGAGAATTATAGGAGATTGATTCATGAGCCATGAAGAGTTTCGTCCCGAATCCCAGGACATTCCCGGCCAGAAACTGCCCTATCCGGCGCGGCAATCGGACATGATGCCTCAGCCGGATAGCGATCTGTCCAACTACAAACCGGCGGGTAAGCTGCAAGGTAAAATCGCGCTGATAACCGGCGCGGATTCGGGCATCGGACGGGCGGTAGCCATTGCGTTTGCGATGGAAGGCGCAAATGTCGCCATTGTCTACAACGAAAACGACGCCGATGCGCGCGAAACACAAACCCTGGTGGAAGCAAAAGGCGGCAAGTGCCTGATCCTCAAATGCGATGTCCGCGACTCGTCCGCGTGCCGTCAAGCCGTGGCGCAAACCGCAGCGGAATATGGCGGCCTGAACCTTCTGGTAAACAACGCCGCATTCCAGTCCACGCACGAAAAATTCGAGGATGTCACCGAAGAAGAATTTCGCCGCACCTTTGAAACCAACATCTTCGGCTATTTCTACATGGCGCAGGCGGTCCTGCCGCATTTGATGAAAGGCGATGCCATCATCAACACGGGCAGCATCGTCGGACTTGTCGGCAATCCCCTGCTGATTGCCTACTGCGCCAGCAAGGGAGCCATCCACGCCTTTACCAAAGCCCTGGCGCTTAATCTCGGCGAGCGCGGCATTCGCGTCAATGCGGTGGTTCCCGGCCCGGTCTGGACGCCCAACATACCGGGAACTATGCCCAGAGAAGAGGTTTGGAATTTTGGGCATGAGGTTGCGCTTGGGCGTCCCGGACAGCCCGAAGAACTGGCTCCCGCTTATGTGTTCCTGGCCTCCGGCGATTCCAGTTTCGTGACCGGCAGCCTCGTCGAAGTGACGGGCGGCAAGCTTTCAAGCGGCTAACGGGCGGCAATGCGAGAGGAAAATATATTGCAGTCTGAACAATATCCTGAAGGAACGGTGCGCGCGCTGCTTAGGACCGATCTGGTCACTCGCCCGACAGCCGAGGCGTTGACCGCCCGCCTGATGTCTCCCCCGGATGCGCCGCAGTTCTTCGATGCGGCCCTGTTTTCTACCCTTAGCGCGATTTGCGCGCGGCTGGCGACGGGAGGCGAGCATCCCACCGGGCGCGACCTGGCTCTGCTGATAGATCAGCGGCTGGCAAAGGGCGACGGCGACGGCTGGCGCTACGACAGTATGCCCCCGGACCAAGACGCGTACAGGCAGGGCCTGAAAGCCTTGAACCAACAGGCGCAAACGCTGTACAACACGCCCTTCGCCGCGCTGTCCCCCGAACAGCAGGACGCGATACTGCATTGGGCGCGGCCTGTAAACGCGCAGGGCGCCTCCAAAAGTGAGTCGGAGGCTGCTCTGCCGAATGCCTTTCTGCCGCGCTTTGTGGAAGAGCTGCTGACCGAAGCAGCGGAATACTTTTACAGCCATCCTGCCGTGCAGGAAACCATCGGCTATGTCGGCATGGCGGATGCGCGCGGCTGGAAAGCCATCGGGCTGAACGAGCGCGAAGCGTGGGAGCTAATGCCTGTCGAGGGTCGAGCGCGCGCAAATGCGAACAAAGACGCGTCGGAGCAAATCCTGGCTGCGGCGACCGTAGCTCCGGGGACAGCGCGCCAGGACGCCCGACCTCCCTTAGCGGCGGACGCGCAAAGTTCGTTCCCTACCGCCCCGCCTGCTTCTTTGGATCCCGTTGATGTCCTGGTGATTGGAACCGGAGCCGGAGGAGCGCCCCTGCTGGCGCGATTGGCGCAGGCAGGGCTGCGCGTCGTCGCCCTGGAAGCGGGCCGACATTGGAACCCGGAACAGGATTTCGCTACGGATGAATACGCCCAGATGAAGTTGTACTGGCGCGATGAGCGGTTGAGCGCGGGCCAGGATCCGGTCGCATTCGGCAGCAACAATAGCGGGATCGGCGTGGGGGGTTCCACGCTGCACTACACAGCGTATACGCCCCGCTGCCAGCCGGACGACCTGCGCCTGTATTCGGAGTTTGGGGTAGGCGTGGACTGGCCGCTCGCCTTTCAAGATATAGAGCCGTACTATGGGGAACTGGAGCGGTTTTTAGGCGTGTCCGGCCCTGCTCTCTATCCCTGGGGGCCGGCGCGCGCGCAGGGCTACCCGCTGCCGCCTCTGCCTCTTAACGGCGCGGCGCAGTTGATGCAGCGGGCGTGCGCCACATTGGGGGTACGCACGTCGCCCGCGCCCAATGCCGCGCTGTCGAAAGCCTATCATCAGGAAGGCGTGGGCTGGCGTCCTGCCTGCACCAACCGGGGATTTTGTCAGGCCGGATGCAGCGTGCGCGCCAAAGGCAGCATGGATGTGACCTTTCTTCCCCTCGCGGTCGGAGCGGGCGCTGAGATTCGGACAGGCTGTTTTGTCACGCAGATCGAAACGGATTCAAGCGGGCGCGTAACGGGCGTGGTCTATACGCAGGAGGGCAGGGAACAGCGCCAGACCTGCCGTTCTCTGTTCGTATGCGCCGGGGCGATTGAAACGCCGCGCCTGTTACTGATGAACGGTCTGGCGAACCACAGCGGGCAGGTCGGACGCAATTTCATGGCGCATACGGGCCTGCAGATCTGGGGCGAGTTTGAGGAATTTGTCCGCCCGTACAAAGGCATACCCGGCGGCCTGATTTCCGAAGACACGCACCGCCCCAACGACGCCGATTTTGCGGGAGGGTATCTGCTCCAGAGCATCGGCGTCATGCCCGTCACGTATGCCACGCAATTTGCCCGCAGTCAGGGTGTTTGGGGCGAAGACTTACGCAATCGTATGCACCGCTACAATCACGTCGCGGGCATCAATATACTGGGTGACTGCCTGCCCTACGAACACAACTATGTGGAGCTGTCGGACGAAAAAGATGCGCGCGGCCTGCCCAAACCGCGCATCCACTTTACCAATGGCGACAACGAGCGGAAAATGACCGCTCATGCCGACGGCATTATGCGCTCGATCTGGGACGCGGCCGGCGCGCAAAATGTCTGGGCCTTTCCCCGCAACGCGCATACCATCGGAACGTGCCGCATGGGACACGACCCGAACAGCAGCGTCGTCAACGCGGACTGCCGCGCCCATGACATTCCCAACCTGTATATCGTGGACAACTCCGTTTTCCCAAGCGCGCTCGGCGTCAATCCTGCCCTGACGATCATGGCATTGTCGCTGCGCGCCGCCGACCAATTCATAAAGGCGAATCAGTAGGAGCATTCGTAGGAGCATAAGTATGGCCGAAGGTTTTTTGGACATCATCAAACGGGTGCGCGGCGATGGCGACTACGCCGGCGATGAATTCGGCGGCGCGGCGGGGAAAGACGGCAGCGGACTGCCGACCGGCGCTGCGAGCAACTTCATGTTCGCTACCGGCATCGAATGTTCCAACCCCACGATAAACAACGGGCGTATTCGTCGGGATGAACTGGAAGAGTGCGGGCATTATACGCACTGGCGCAAAGATTTGCAGCTGGTGAAAGAGATGGGATTGAAAGTCCTGCGCTATGGCCTGCCTTACCACAAAACGCATCTCGGTCCGGGCAAATACGACTGGGAGTTCGCCGACCTTGTGATGGCGGAAATGAAGAGCTTGGAGATCACGCCTATTCTCGACCTGATGCACTTTGGCGTTCCCGACTGGCTGGGTAATTTTCAGAACCCGGAACTGCCGGTTCACTTTGCCGATTATGCCGCGGCCGTTTCCCAACGCTATCCCTGGGTACGCTACTATACGCCCGTAAATGAAATCTACGTTACGGCCTACGCCAGCGCCAAAGACGGCCTTTGGAACGAGCAGTTGAAATCGGACAAAGCCTTTGTCACGGCCATGAAGCATCTTGTCGCGGCCAGCACGATTGCCACGCAAAGTATCGCGCGCAATCGCCCCGACTGCGTGATCGTCCAGTCGGAAAGCGCGGAATACACCCATGAAGCCTGCGCCTCGCCGTCGCCGCAGGTGGCGCTGGGTAACAAACTGCGTCTGCTGTCATTGGATCTGCTGTACGCCCACCCGCCCGATGCCGATGTGTGCCTCTATCTGCTGGACAATGGCATGACGCGCGAAGAATATGAATGGAAAATGCGCGGCGAGCCGCCGGGGTATCAGGTGATGGGCAACGATTACTACGGGCATAATGAACACATTCTGCTGCCGGACGGGACCATGTGCCAGGCCGAAGACGTGATGGGCTGGTACCAGATCACCAAAAGGTACTACGAGCGTTACCGGAAGCCTGTGATGCACACGGAGACCAATGTGTTCGACTCGGAAGCCGCCCCCACATGGCTCTGGAAGCAGTGGATCAACATCCTGCGGATGCGTCACGACGGGGTTCCCGTACTGGGCTTCACCTGGTACAGCCTGACCGATCAAATAGACTGGGACAGTGAGCTTGCCGAAAAAAACGGCACGGTCAATGCCTGCGGATTGTATGACTTGGACCGCAACCCGCGCCCCGTTGCCGCCGCCTACCGCGCCCTGCTAGAGGAGTTCGGCAAGATAACCATTGTGCCGCACGGCGAAATGTTTGAAGTGACGCAGCAGCCGGCCATGCTCAAGGTGGAAGTATAAGAGCAGAGCGCGAGGGGAAGAGGTGAAGGCATGAAGATAGAAACGGGAGAGATCGCCTGGAACGTGCAGGAGCGAGGAGAAGCAGATCTCACTCTCGTATTCCTGCACTATTTCGGCGGTTCGGGACGGGCCTGGCTCGACGTCATGACTCGGCTGGAGCGCGACTGCCGTTGCATCGCCCCGGATTTACGGGGATTTGGCGAGTCCTCCGACGTGACTTCCAACTACACCGTCGCCCGCGCGGCAGACGATGTTCAGGAATTGATCGCCGCGCTTGGGATCGGTGCTTACATTCTGGTCGGACACTCGATGGGCGGCAAAATCGCGCTGCGACTGGCGGCAAACTCTCCGCCCGGCCTGCGCGGTCTGATCCTTGTGGCTCCCTCGCCGCCCACGCCGGAGCCGATGGAAGAACAGGCGCGGGCGCAGTCGCTTGCCACGCATGGCAGTCTTGTCGCTGCGCGCGAAACCGTTGCTAAGATCACGGCGCACCCTTTGCCCCCCGAACTGCTGGCGCAGACCCTGGAAGACAACGTGCAAACGTCCTCGTTGGCCTGGAAGTGGTGGCTGGAAAGCGGGAGCCGCGAAGATATTACGCCGCAGGTGACGCATATTGCCGTCCCTATCTTGACCATCGCCGGCGCAAAAGATCCGGTGATTCCGGTCAGCCTTGTGGAAACGGCGATTGTCGAACGTTTTGCTACATCGCCTGCGCGCATTGTGCCGGACGCCGGACACTTGCTGCCTCTGGAGGCGGCGGAAGCCTTATCAGACATAATGCGCCCGTTCATTTCTGCACCAGGACATAGAACCAATTAAGAGTTTCGACCTAATGCAGTTTTAACGATGATGTTGTGCAAGCGCATGAATAAGCGCGGACGTAGGGGCAGACCCCCGTGTCTGCCCTCCTGTGATTGTACGCGCAGACACTTGGTTAAAGAGGCACTAAGCAGCGATTGTAGATTCATTCTGAACCCGCATGCTTCTGCTTACGGAGGATAAAGTATCCTTATGGATTTCAACGCGTTTCTCGATTCGTTGACTATCAAAGACGGCCAAAACACGCCTTCCGCGCCGTCGTCCGCTCCCCCGCCACAGGCGTTCGCGCTGCATCAGGTGCGGGATCGGCAGCACGGGAATGTGGTCGCCTGCGTGGTGGGGCATCCGCCCGTGTGGGAGGCGCGCAGCGACGTGATGTGGAACTACCAGGATATGAGCCTGCCCGTGAAGGCTTACGCGCAGCTTTACAACCCGCAGGGCTTGGAGGGCGTGGAGTTTCTGCCCAATGACATGTTCTTCTGGATGGCCGAGGGCCGCATGTTGTATCAGCAGGGGCAGAATGTAATGGGACAGACGTTTATGCCGCCGATGGGGTGCGTGGACGCGCTGACCAAGTGGGTCGTGCCGAAGTTTCGGGGCAAAGCGCCGGGGCTGCGCGTAACGCGGGGCGGTAATGCGCCCATCAGATCTCATTTCGGCCCCGCGTCGCAGATGCCGCAGGGCGAGGAGGGCTGCGTCACGATTGAGTATCTGCTCAACGGCAGGCTTGTAGAAGAGGAAATCTACGGCATCAGGGGGCTGCAGGAGATCCCCTTTTATGGGCCGCAGGGACAGATGGTGCAGGTGAACTGGGGTTTTCCCAGCCTGTTCAGTTTTCGGGCTGAGAAGGGACAACTGGACGCCAATCGCGCCCTGTTCTGGCAGCTTGCCGCGACCCTGCGCCGCAATCCCGCGTGGGATCAACTGCTGAACAACATCCTGCAGCAACTGCAAAGGCAGTTTGAGTATTATACGCAGTTGGGCTATTCGCAGATACAGGCGGCGGGGCAACTCAGTCACGCGATCAGCGCCAACAACGACGCGATGCTGGCCGGGTTCGCGCATCAGCGGAAGGCCGCGCACATCAGCAACCAGGCGCACCGCCGCGCCGAAAACTTTTCCTCCGGGCGCACCACAAACGACGATTTCAGCGACAGAATGCGCGGCGTGGAAACGGTACACGACCCGTATTGGGGTCAGTCGCAGCAGGACTCGGATTACTTGTACCATTGGACGGATGGGCAGGGCAATTACCAGCATTCCGACGACCCGTTCTTCAACCCCTCCATCGGGGCCTATCAGAATTGGACGCTGATGGCGCCGGTACAGCGTTAGGGGCTATCCAGGATGAAAATGTTCCCTTTGCGGCTTTGTTTTGATTTTAGCCGCTGCAACAAAAGCACAAAGTCTGCCTGCGCGGACTGCAATAATTGTTTTGTTGAAAGTCTTAGAGGAAGCGAATGAGGCCCGGTAATTGGAAAGCAAGCGTCCCGTGTCGGTGGTATCCGGCACGGGGCGCTTGCTTTGGGAGCAGAGCGATGTCAGGGCTTCTTTTCGCTATTGGGAACGGGCGTTTGCTCGGCAGGCGTTTCTGCGGGGTCAACAGGGCGGGGAGCGTCACTCAGGCCGTAGATCGTGGTTTGTGGGTAGTAGGCGTACCAGCCGTACCATTGGCTCAAATGGGCGTCCAGGCGATCCAGCGACTTTCCGGCAAGCGGCCCTTCCTCGCCCCGGCCTTCGATGCTCCAGCGGGTTCCGGTCTCCTTGTCGTAGTAGGCGACCGTGCCATCCTTTGTTTTGCGGGCCTCGAAGGTCAGCGTTCTGCCGCCCTGCAGGCGCGAGACCGCGCACGCGCTGACCGTGGCGGGGTCGAGGAAAATGGCCGTGGGTCGTCCGCCCAGCATGTCGTTGACGACCCCGCCCGCGTCGGTCAGGGCCTTGATCGGGTACGCCCGCCGCAGCATGTTCTCGGTTGTCCCTGTTCGGGCTGTGTCCCCGCCCTTCGCGTCGCTCGCATTCGCGGCGGTCAGGACAGGGGAGGCAGGCGAAGCCAAGGGTGAAACCGAGACGCCCAGCACCTTGTCGAAACGGGCCAGCCGCGCATCCGCGCGCGTCAGACTGGCCTGAAAGACGGGCATCCCGAAGCGCGTGTTGCCCCGCTGTACCCTGGCTCCCTTCGTGCCATAGTGGGCGCTATATTCCGTGTCCGGCGACATAAGCAATGTTTCGGGATGCAGCCGCTTCCACTCGCCCCAGGTGGTATCCAGAACGGGTTCCACGGCCAGTTCTTTCCCAAGCAATGGGCCGCTGATGTAGCGCCCGCTGACCTGCAAAAAGACGCTTTCCGTGTCGCGGTCGCACAGCGTCACTACGCCGTTGTACATCCCGTAAAAGTCCAGCTTGACCGGCTTGCCATCCACGCTGAGACCGTACCGAATGCCGGTATTGCAGACGCTGCAGTACGTGACCGCGTACCATCGGTCGCTCCCATCCGGCAGCGTCACCTTGTCGTTGATGATGTGATGCCAGCCGATGAAGCGGGACGGATAAGCGCGGCTCTGCCCCGCTATGGTGACGCCCAGAACGTACTCGGCATCTGTAATGAACGCGTCGGCGTCCTCCGCGTTCACCATTTTGGGCAGGTCGAGGGCGTGAAAGGCGACGATCTTGCGGCCATCCCACAGCGCGTCGGGAACAATGTCAGGCGCGAGTGGCCCCTTTGTGATGCCCATTCCGGGCATTTTCGCCCCCCCAGGCTGCTGCGCGCGCGTCATGGAAACCGCAGACGCAAGCAGGACGACGCTCAAACCGCAAACCATCGGAACAATCTTATACATCGAAGACGTTGAAAACATTGAAAACAGGGTGTAGGTACGCATCAGATCAATCCTCCCGAAACCAGACGCTCGCGTTGGGAGCCAGGGATTTGCGGTAGGCCGCGCCGTTCAGACTGGGGGCGAGCCACGAATCCGGGCTGCGGAACCACTTGACATGCCCGTCCGCGAGCAGATAGACCGAGCCGCCGTTGTGCTTGTAGCGCCCCGCGCAATACACGGCTGCGCCGCCCTGCGCTAAGGGCGCGCCCGCAGGCGTTCCCGACTCCAGGCCCGTACAGCCCGAAGTCCAGTCGTCGCCGCCCACCGCCGGACGCGTCCCCATCGCGTGAGCGGCCATCACAAGCGTAGCGGGGGCCTGCTGCTGCGCCAGCCCGGTCAACGCGGGGCCGGGGAACC
The DNA here is from genome assembly GCA_965277875.1 of Chthonomonadaceae bacterium. Lineage (GTDB taxonomy): Bacteria > Armatimonadota > Chthonomonadetes > Chthonomonadales > Chthonomonadaceae > CAWFQB01. Next base: position 262,796 of record CBDIDV010000003.1, read on the forward strand.
AGGAATTAAGTCCTTTGTTGAACATGGGCATGGTGTTGCCATTCGCCGCGTAGCTCATGGCGGGCGTCACCTGCGCGGCCGGGAACGAGGGCGGGGTCGGATCGCCGGGCTTTACAGGTACGGTGGTGTTGGCAAAATCCGGGCAGACGTAAAAGGTCTTGGGGCCGTTCGTGGCCGATTGATAACCGAAGCCGGACGCCCCGACTTTCACGTAGGGTTCGGCCAGGTCGTACCATGTCGTCGTGGGAGAGCCGCCATTGGACGCCCCCCACGGCAGCATCTCGTCGTAATCGGAGGTGTACATCAGGACGGCCAGGCCGATCTGCTTCATGTTGGAGGTGCAGGAGGCCTGTCGCGCTTTGGCCCGCGCCTGCGCGAAGACCGGGAACAGTATCGCCGCCAGGATCGCGATAATAGCGATTACGACAAGCAGTTCGATGAGGGTGAAACCGTTTCGCGAACGTTTCATAAATAAGTCCTTTCGCGCCGCGCTGCGCTGAAAAATAACAAAACAGGGTCACAAGTTAAGGGAAGGTCGAACCCGGTGTTTCCCGAAAGAAAATGATGTCGAGGTATAAGCGCGTACCGTCGAGAATTATAACACAGTTTTCAAGCAGAAATCAATCTATGCACTTGAAATTGTCTATATTATTTTTTGTCAAAAATAAGCGGGCATATAGCCGCTATCAGGTAGACTTCTCTGCGAACTACGTGATGGGCAGATCGAAGCGAGTAGCGGACACGTTTTACCTGCGGGGTCAAAGCGTAGACCCTGCTGTAATTTGGGGCGAATCCGGGTAACATGCCCTGGTGAAGACCAATTCCGAAACAACTCCGAGCCGCAACGGCAGGCGGTATGTGGTGTGCCTGCCTACGCCGAAAGTAGGGGATTTCCTGCTGCTCACGCCCCTGCTGGCCGCGATACGCGCGCATACGCCCGACGCGCACATCGCCCTGATGCTGCGCCGCCCTGATCCGGGCGCGTGGATCACAAAGCATCCGCTCGTGGACAGCGTGATCTGGTGCAATCCCGACGACAAGACCAAGCGGCGGGATTTGTGGCGCGTGGCGCGCGAACTCAGGGCGGGCCGCTTCGATGTGGGCATATACCGGGGGATAAGCGGGCATTTCGCCTGGATGTTCTGGCTGGCGGGCATTCCGGTTCGTGTCGCGGGGCCGTACCGGCACTTTCGTTTTCTGCTCACGCATACCTCACAGCACACGCGGGAGAGCGGGGATCGTCATGAGGTCGAATATAATCTGGAACTGCTCGCGCCGCTTGCTATTCCTTCCGGTGACGCGAATGTGCGCTTTCCAGTCTCGCCCGAAGAGAAACAGTACGCAGCGCGTCTGCTGCAACAGCATGGAATTAGTGAAAATGAAACGCTGATCGCGCTGAACGCGGGGCATGGCGGCAGTTCGCGCGCCTGGCCCGCAGACCGTTTCGGCGACGTGGCGCGGCAGCTTGTCGGCCAAACGGGGGCGCGTATCCTGCTCATCGGACAAAATAATCCGGCCGACACCGCAGTCGCCATTCCCGCTGAAGCCGCCGTCGGGATTGTGGATTTGACCGGGCAGACCACGCTGGGCCAGCTTGCGGCCCTGCTAAGGCTGTGCCGCCTGCACATCAGCGTGGACACCGGCACGGCGCATCTGGCGGCGGCGATGCGAACAGGCTGCGTCACGCTGTTCCCGGACGAATGGGGCTGGAAACAGCGCGCGCGTTGGCGGCCCTGGCGAACCGAACAGCGTCTGCTCGGCCCCTCTGTCCGCTGCGCGGGCTGCCTTAGAGCGTGTCACCGCAACGGAACCGAGTGCCGATTGAGCATTACGGTCGAGCAGGTTGTCGCCGCCGCCAATGATCTGCTCGCCGATACTTCCGCCGGCGTTGATGGCAGCGGCGCGAATGAAACGGCAGTCATTTAGCGCCGCGCTGCCCCGACAGGGGTTATTTGTCGTGCCTACTTGTACAGAGAGGGCAGCAACAGGGCCTGCCCCTGCGATCATTATACGGGAGGGGAAAATGGGGGCCTGCCCCTGCAAGCGGCGTTCGTTCAGACGCATGCGCGAACGCTCTGTCAAGCGCTGACTCTGTTTAAGTCGGGGCGGGCGTGTCGTCGCAAATGGCGGCAAAACTTTTGATGCGCGTCAGGTCGTTCACGCCTCGGAGTTTGCTTTATATCACAGTTCCGGCGTTCAAAAACTCCAGCAGCGTTTTGCCGTTTGGAACCTTTGCGACATCGTGATCCACCATTGTGTCAATCCCATCCACGCCTTTCATGACGGCGTACTGCCAGATACCCCAATCCGTCCAGCCCCCGCACAGGCCCGGCTCAGCCCCCGGTGGCGGCATACCGTTGCCGATTACCTTGCCCTTGGAGTTTTTTATCGGCGGGCCGGGATAAACGGCCATCCAGAGACGGCTGCTCGCGGAGAAGTCTGTGCTGTTTCCCATCTGGTTTGTCCAGTAGGATTTATAGGTATAAATCACAGGCTGACGTCTGGATAAACCGGTGAACCGGGTTATAAAGCTTTGAAGGGAAGCCACGTTTTGTTGGGGTGTGGTCGGCTGCGGATTGTCAGCCACAACTACCTTTTCCGTTTTATTTGTCTTTGCATTCAGGCGTTCTTCAGTATGCGTTTTGAGAAACTCCACGTCCACCATAGGCGGCAGGTCGCTGTCGTCCGTTTGCTGCTCGTGGAGGGTCGCCCAGAACCACTCGGCTTGCTCCTCGCCGCCCTTCGCATCTACGGTCGGCCTGAAAAAGTGGTAGGCTCCGCGCAGCAGGCCATTGGCATGAGCTTCGCGCCAGTTTATGTCAAACCTGTCGTCTTTACCATTTTTGCCCTCGGTGGCTTTGATATAGGCGAATTTGATGAGGTTTTGCGCTTTCACTTTGGCCCAATCAATCTTGCCCTGGTGCTTGGAAACGTCAATGCCTTCGATGCGCTGGAAATCGTCGGCGAACTCCAGTTCAAGGGGCGTCTTCGGACCGAAGGCTGCGCTGCCTTTTTTGAAACGAATGGAAGCGAAAACCGATCCTGCCGCAAATGGCTTGTCCGCCGTGGGAACCGGGCCGAGGCCGGCCTTGAAGCCGTTGATGTTGATGATGCACTCGTCGGCATCGAGAGGCTTGGGCGGGTCGGATGCCGGTATCGCGATTTTTAGCCCCGGTTCTACCGCGTCTTTGTTGGCGGGATCTACGTCGAAGTCGTGAATGCCGTCGGCGTTCACGTTTAGAATCGTTTTGTCCAGGCGCGCACCGCTTCTGGGAGCGATAGGAGCCTTGAACAAACTAACCGCCTCCACACTCACGCCGACAGGCGAAACGCCGAACGGCGTTTTTACGTGGACCGAAAGCGGCGTTCCTCTGGGCGGGGCTTTGGGGACTTTCACAGGGTTTTTCCCCGTCGGTTTCCCCGCCTTTTTTGTGATCGGCTCAGACATCGGCGCTTCCTCCCTGCCCCGTGCGAAGATTGTCCGCCACGCCGTCATGCACGGACGCAATCGCGTCGCGAGTCGTCGGGTCTAACTGGCCCGTGACTTGCAGTTGAAACCGCTCCTGATAATCCTCCTGAAAACTGCTTACCTTGTCGGCCAAAAGTGCGGCCTCCGTGTAACCCAGGTTGGTAAGTTTACGGTCATCGCAGGCATCGGGATCGTCGGTATCCACGTCCAGAAAAATATCGTCCGCGAAGACAAAGGCGGTTTTCTCGCCGGGTGAGGGCGGAAATCCCCATTCGATCCGGGCTTGCCCCAGTCCCGCAGTGGCCCGTGTAGAAATGAAGCCGCCCGCGTTGGCGCGTCCTTGCCGCGCGTCGCCCCCTTCAGGGTTCAGCCGATACGGGGCATGGGGGATGTAATTGTCGTCCAGGTCGTACAGGCGAATGTGAAGCGGTTCCGGCGCGGCCTCGCACGGCGATTGCTGCGCCAGACGGTCATAGAAGCGACAGGCGAACGTGTCGGCGGTATCAGCGTATTCGCGCCGCTCTTCCGCGTTGGCGCGTCGTCTGGCGGCATCCGACCAGAAGCGCGCGCGGCATCCCGCCGCTCCTTCTTCCGCGCGCGGACAGGGCCAGCGGGCCGCAAGCACCTGGCTTCCCGGCTCGAACAGATAGATGACTACGCGACGATTGGGCGCATTGTCCAGGTTGCGCTCGGTTTTGTCGCGCGCCGTGTTGAATGCCTGTGCTTCCGGCTGGGAAAAGAGCCGCGTGGGGTTGAACTCGCCGCAGCCCTGATAGTCGCCTTTGCCTTTCGGATCGGCCCCGCGCCCCAGAAACTCCTGCGGTTCCAGTTTCAGGGCCGGCCCCGCCAGCCGGTTCATGTACCTTAAATAGAGCGTTTCGCGCAGGCCGGCATCGGACTCATACGGGGCTGCCGGATCGCCGGCGCTGCGCGAAGCATCGGGGCCGGCGTCATCGGTGGGAGCCGTGTCCGCAGGCGTACTCGGAGCAGTAGGTGATGCGGCCTCCCGTTTCGTTTCCTTGTTTGTTTCCTCGTTTGCTTCCTCGTCTATGTCGCGTGTCCAGAAATGCCGCACCGGAGCCACGTTGTCGCTGTCGTCCGCATCTTCATCGTCGTCGTCTTTGTTGTCAGGGTCATCCTCCTCGGAGGGCGAAGCGAGTTCCTCCAGCATGGTTTGCAGCGCGTGTCGGCCCCAGCGGTCATTGCCGAGCGGCTGGTGGTAAAGCTGTTCCCACAGGGCGGGCTTGCGGGTCAGCAGCGCGTAAATGGCGATGGCCCGCCGTCCGCTGAGCGCCTTGTTGTAATCATCATTGCCCACCGGATCGGCATGAGCGAACACAGAAAGCGGGCTGTCAGGATATGCCTCGCGCAGGCTGGCGAGCAGGCGAAGCTCTTCGCGGACTTCAGGCAGGACAAACGAGCTGTCGAACTCAAAACGCATATCGTTTATGCGCCAGCAGGCGCACGGGCGCAGCGGGCGAACAAGGGTATTGAACTCCCCGCCCGTAGTCGTCCCGACCAGCGCGTCATAGTCTTTGCCCGACGTATGCGAGGCGGCCACGCCTCCATCGGAAACGGTGTGGCCGAAATCCTGCGGGCCGGAAGCGTTTGCTGCCTTCGGTAATGTGTCCGCCTGGCTGGCTTTGCTGGTTTCATCACTCATGGCGCGGGTGTCCTCTCTTCCAGGCGGTTCGGCGAAAGCGGTCTGCTGCTGTCTGCCTGCCGTGGCTGCTGCCGCTCAACAGCCATGTACGGCCTTCAGTTTGGCCTGCGTGACCGTGCCGCATTTACCGTCTACGACCAGGTGATTGTCGCATTGAAACTCCTCAATGGCCGAGCGCAGCCGCTCCTGCTGCTCCGGTGGCAGCAGGGCGAATACCTGCTGCGCTTTTTGGCCGGGAGGCGGGTCGGGCAGGGGATCGTCGCCCGCGTCATAGCCCAGGTTATTAAGCCGCGCTCGCCAGCCCGACACTTCCGTTACCGGATCAAGACAGCCCACTTGCAGCGGTACTTTCATCAGGTCGGATGCGTTCGGCGCGGGCAGGGTGTGAAGCATGGTGGACTCCGTGCTGCTCGGAATCAACTGTTCCAATCCTCCCTCACCGTTCGTGATGGCCGTCCGAACGGTGTTCTGCCATGCCAGCCGGTACTTCTGGTTTGACAGCGGGGGGCCAAAGCGGGTTTGGAGTTTGAGATGTAATTTCAGGGTCGGTAAATGAATTTGAAATCGGTGCGCGGCATCAGTACCGCGCGCTGAGTCTTTCGGCTGTTTATCCGGGATCACAAGTGTGTCGCCGGGAAGCAGCACATTGGGATTCTGGCGCAGCCGTTTGAGTGCAGCGTTTTGGGGATGGCTCCAGATCACGTTGTAGTCGAGAAAGCCAAATGTCGCCGCGATTTTAGACAGATGATCTCCCTGCTGCACCACATAAGACTTGGACACGACACGATTCTCCTTCGTCCCAAACGCAGGACAGCTTCTTCCACGATATATGCCCGGCAGCTTACGTGCTGTCGGCAGGGAGACATCTGCTCCTCTACTGCAAGTCCCACAAATAGGCAGTCGGGTCGGTGATCGTTGCTGTGGCAACGTCCGCTCCCTGGGTGATGGCTCCGAGTGTGAGCGCCTTGGCATGTCCGTCCACAAAAGCGACGTTCCCCAGACCACTATGGCGCGGCGCAAAGTCGCCATACCAGGCATTGGGGCCGGATAGTATCCAATGGCAACTGACTTGTTGGCTGGTTGGTAGGCAAGTTGGAGGAAAGATCACAAAAGAACCAGCCTTGCTTTCACTATAGGTTACTATGCCACTGGAAAAAGAGCTGTCAGCGCCCAAAATGGTGCTGGCAGGACTTTGTACAGCGGCCAGACTGACTCCGCTGTTGTTGATGTAATTTGGCTGGTCAGGCGAGAGGAAAGACGCGTTATAGCCGAAGTCGACAAAGAACGCCCGCGTGCGGTCCAGAAGGAGGCCAGTCGTATTGGGCGGATAATTGTTGTATTGTTTGAGGTCGTAGGTGTCCGTATTGACGGTGTTGTCGGGACAGCGGAATACCGGGAAGTTCTTGATGTAGGGCGAAATATACTGCGGCCAGCGGTCCGCGTATGTGACGTAGCCGCCGCCGGGTCCCTGATAGGCATTAATCAGGGTTTCATCATAGTCCTGCGCGTACATCAGGTGGGCCGTCGCGATCTGACGAAAGTTGGAAAGGCAAGTAGTTTGTCGCGCCTTGGCCCGCGCCTGGGCGAAGACAGGGAACAGGATCGCGGCGAGAATGGCGATGATCGCGATAACGACAAGCAGCTCGATCAGCGTGAAGCCGTTGCGGGTACGGCGGCGCGTGTTGAGGGACATGACAAGGTTCCTTTCAGTCTTTTACAAACGACATTCGATTGTTTAGCATGAGAAAAGCCGGGGACGATACTGCTGCCGGACAGGGTCACAGGGCTGGAAAACGCCAACGCCATCCCCGGCAAAGGATGGAACGAACCTATTCAGTATACAAAGCCGAGCGTTACACAAAGCGTTACAAAAACAGAGGAATGTACGCGCCAACTCCCGAATAACCGTTACAATGCACACCGATACCCCAAATCAGGACAACAGAAACCCGTTTTCCGTCGCCATCGCGGAACCGCCGCTAAGGCTGCGGCTGTTCGGCGCGTTTGCTCTCAGGGTACGCGGGCAGGAAATAACCGGACTGTCACGCGCGGCTCAGGAACTGCTGGCCCTGCTGGCCCTGAGCGCGAATGCGCCCATCGCGCGCGACACGCTGGCCCAAACCCTGTGGCCGGACGCCGAGCGCGAACGCGGCCTGTTCTATCTGAGGCGCAGCCTGACTGAACTGCGCGCCACGCTGGGCGAGGAAAAAGGCCGGCTCCTGACGCCCACGCGCCAGACCCTGGGCTTCGATTTTTTAGGCATGGACTGCGACGTGATTACGTTCGACCGGCGGGCAGGGGATACGAACGAAACCTGCGACAAAGCCTTTTTGGAGCAGGCGACGGCCTGTTACCGCGGGCCGCTGCTCGAATCATGCGGCGCGGCCTGGGTATTGTCGGAACGCGTTGCGCGCTCGGAACGCTATGGGCAGATGCTGACGCTGCTGGCAGACCTGCACACCGGAAGCGGAGACTTGAGCGGCGCGGCGCGGCTGCTGTACCGGGCCGTCGCATCCGACCCTCTGAGCGAAGCCGCCGCTCGCCGCTTGATGCGAACGCTGGCACAGCTTGGAGAGTATGCCGGGGCGGAAAAACAGTACCGCCGGCTGCGTCAGCAGCTTCGCGACGATCTGAACATGGAACCGTCTCAGGAAACGGCGACCCTGTACCGCGACCTGCGTTTACGAGCGCAGTCCGCGCCGGGGTGGGGCCAGGAGGCGCATCCTGTGCCGGTTCGGAGCGTGGAGGCGCCGACCGTGAGCGGAGAAGCGCAATCCGCGCCTGCCGCCGCCGAAGAGGCAGCCCCCGCCCTGATCCGGCAGTTTCCCTGCCCGCTCACGTCTCTCATCGGCAGGACGCGCGATCTGGAAGCGGTTAGCGCCGCGCTGCAATCTGCGCGGCTGGTCACGCTCGTAGGACCGGGTGGCGTGGGCAAAACGCGCCTTGCCATTGCGGCTGCGGAGGCCGTGGCGTCGGCTTATCCCGATGGCGTCGCGTTCGCCGACCTTGCGCCCGCTGCAAGCGCCGAAAGTCTGCTGCACACCATTGCTGCCAGTCTGGGAGCGCGGCAGAACGGCGATGCCTTGCCCCAGGACGCGCTGTGCCATTTCCTGCATCGCAAGTTCCTGCTGCTGATACTCGACAATGCCGAACATGTCCTGACGCCCTGCGCGTATACGGCGGAAATGCTGCTGCGCGCCTGTCCGCATCTGCGTATCCTTTGCACCAGCCGCGAGCCGCTGCGCGTTCATGGCGAACATGCCTGGCAGGTTTCGCCTCTCGAATCTCCGCCTGAACCACACGGCGCAGAGCAGGACGAAGCAGAACGTAACGCCCTGCTCGCCTACGATGCGGTCGCGCTGCTCGTGGAGCGGGCCTCTGCCGCCTCCCCATCTTTCCGGTTCACAGCCCGGAATGCGGCTGCCCTGGCGCAGATCTGCCGCCGTTTGGACGGCCTGCCGCTTGCGCTGGAACTGGCTGCCGCCCGGTTCCGCAGCCTCAGCCCGCGCGAGATTGCATCCCGGCTCCAGGTCTGCTTCCGCCTGCTGGGTTCCGGGGATGCGGCCCTGCCGCGACATCGCACGCTCCTGGCCGTGATCGAGTGGAGTTACAGCCTGCTCAACGAGGCGGAACAGCGCCTGCTAAGGCAGTTATCCATTTTCGTGGGCGGCTGGACAGTGGAGGCCGTCGAGGCAGTTTGTCCCGCAAGTTCCGAAGCGGTCCTCCCCCTGCTGCTTTCTCTTGTGGAAAAATCCCTCGTCGTGTACGACGCGCAGGAGGAGCAGGGACGTTACCGCCTGTTGGAGATGACGCGCCAATATGCGGCGATGTGTCTTGTGGCGGAGGAGCGGGACACGCAGGCCGCGCGGCATGCGGCGTATTTTCTAGGCGTGGCGCAGGACGTGATGACGGGCGGGCCGGCGTCTCCGACGCTGACCGGGAATGCGCGGACGGAGCCGGAACTTGATAATTTGCGAGCGGCCCGCGATTGGTGGCAGGAACGCGATGGCGCCGCGCTCTGGCTGGAGTATTATGTTTACTTTCGCGGCATCGGCGCGCCGCCCGACTGGCGCGAACGGATCACCCGACTGGTGGCGATCCCTCTGCCCGCAGCGCCTTTGTCCCTGCTGATTACGTATCTGGCCGGATGCTGGGCCATGTGGACGGGCCACCCGGCTGGCGAAATCCTGCTCCTGCGGGTCGTGGACATGGCCTTCGAGTGTGGAGAAGCCAAATGGCAGATGCTGGGGCAGATGCTGCTGTTTGAACTCGCCGAGGAACAGGGCAATAATATACAGGCGCTTGCCTATGCTGAATCCGCCGCGCTGAACGCGCGGGCGCATGGCGAATTGTACTTCATAGTTCAGGCCGAGACGCATGTCTGCAAAATGCTCGCCAGAACAGGGGCGATGCCCGAGGCCGCCTGCCGCCTGCAAATCATGCTGGACAAAGGCAGGCGAAACAACGATTGGCGCATCCTGCTTCCGGCGCTGAACCTGATGGGGGAAATCGCTTTCATGCGCCGCGAGTGGGACAGGGCGCGCGCCTATTGGGAGGAGTGTTTGCCCCTGACGCGAAAATACCACCTGAATGGTCTTCCCAACCAACTGCGAAGCCTTGCTTCTGTGGCGCGGGAAAAGCAAGATTACAAGACGGCATGGGCTTTACTGGAGCAGGGTATCACGGCAAGCCGTCGTAACCGCGCCCTGGATCGAGAGGGCTGGACGCGCTGGGATATGGCGGACATCGCTTTCAGGCAGGGGGACACCCCGCTTGCGCTGGAGCATCTGCGCCTGGGTCTGGGTGTTTTTCAAGACAACGAGGAAGCGCGCAGTGCCACCCAATGTCTAAGGCAGGCCGCCACATTCCACAAAAGCGAGGGGCGCAACGAACAGGCCGCAGCGCTTTTGGGACACGTAGAGCGCGTGACGCGGGAACAGGCGCTTGCCATGTCCGGCAGGGAGCAGTCGGCCTACAACGATGTCGCCAGGGCGGCACGCGCCGCGCTGGGCGAGGAGGCATGGCAGGATGCGGTGTCACGCGGGGCCGCGCTGACCACCTCGGAGGCCGAATCGCTCGCGTTCTCCTGATGGCGTCCGCGTCGTCGCGCCTGCTCGCCGGTGTTTTGAAAGCCGAGTTATTTCCCTGATCGGGCGGCGAATCAAAAGCCACTCTGCTCTTTCCTGTGGTATCATCAAAACAACACTGCGTTTCTGCCCTGATGATTGTTTGGTTATTGACACGGCTCTTCGGAATTTCAAAGTTATGCCCGGGTACTCCAAAACGTGCTTTTACATCGGCTTCGTGATGACGGCGGGGCTGTTTTCCACGCTGGTTCTTGCGGCGAGTCCGCCCGCTCCGGCGCATCCTCCTCGTGCCGTAACGGACACGGGCGAGGCCGCGTTTCGCCGGGATGTGCAGCCGCTGCTCAAAAGTTACTGCTACTCGTGTCACGCCGGGGGCGCGAAATCCGGGAACGTTGCGTTTGATGACAGCACATCGTATGCAGAACTACGGCAGAACCGCAAACTCTTCCAGAAGGTCTTGAAAAACCTGCGCAGCGGCATCATGCCGCCGATGGGCATGGATCAGCCTACCCAGGCGGGAAAAGGCCGCGTCGAGCAGTGGATCAAAACGCATGTGTATGGTATTGACGCCGCCAACCCCGACCCGGGGCGCGTTACGGTGCGCCGCCTGAACCGCGCCGAGTACCGCAATACGGTTCGCGATCTGATGGGCGTGGATTACGACACGCAGACGGAGTTCCCGACCGACGACGCGGGGCATGGCTTCGACAACATCGGCGACGTGCTGACCCTCTCGCCCCTGCTGATGGAGAAGTACCTGAACGCGGCCCAGGCGATCATCGCGCAGGCGGTTCCGACCGCCCCCAAAGTGGTCGCCGAGACGGAGATTTTGGGCGCGCGATTCGTGCCGGAGGCCCCAACTGCGAGCGCCGACAAGACGGCTGCGTCCACGGAGAAAGCGGCTGTCCCCGCTGACAAAGCGGCTGTCCCCGCCCCGAAGGCGACCGACTATCGCGTATTGTCGTATTATGAGCCGGTCACGGTGTCCTGTACGCTGCCCGTGGAACATGCGGGCAGCTATCAGCTGGTTTTGAACCTTGCCGCCAATGAGCGCTATGTAGATGACCAGTTCGACTACAACAAATGCCGGCTCATCATTCGGGCGGACGGCCAGGAACTGCTGCGCCAGGATTTCAACCGCGAAGGCGGCAAGCAGCTACAATACGTGTTCGATCAGAAGTGGCAGGCGGGCGCGCACAAGCTTTCGTTCGAGGTACAGCCGCTGACGCCGGGGGGGGAGCGGATACGAACGCTGACCCTGCGGATTAATAAAGCGACTGTGCGCGGCCCGCTGGACGCCAAGTATTACGTAGAGCCGCACAACTACCGGGCTTTTTTCTCCAAACCCGCGCCTGCGGGCAGCGTGGCCCGCCGCGCCTACGCGCATGATCTGCTGGGCGATTTCGCGCGCAGGGCGTTTCGGCGTCCCGTGGAGGAGAAAACGCTTGCGCGGCTGACAACGCTGGCTGAGAGCGTGTATACGCAGTCAGGCCAGACGTTCGAGGCGGGCGTGGCGCAGGCGATGGTGGCCGTGCTGGCGTCGCCCCGGTTTCTGTTTCGCGAAGAGGGGATCGGCGTCCGGCAGGATGCGAGCGGGTACGCGCCCATAGACGAATACGCCCTGGCCGCGCGGCTGTCCTATTTTCTGTGGTCTTCCATGCCGGACGACACGCTGTTTCGGCTGGCGGAGCAGGGACATCTGCGTAAGAATCTGGCCGCGCAGGTGCAGCGGATGCTGCGCGACCCCCGTTCCGAATCGCTGGTACAGAACTTCAGCGGGCAGTGGCTGCAAACGCGCGATATTGCCAGAGTACCCATCAACCCCTTTGCCGTTCTTGCCCGCGAAGCCGACCCGGCAGCCGAGAATGGCGCGGGCGGCAATAGACGGCGCAACGGAGGTCGTCCGCGCGTCCGGTTCGATGACGCGCTGCGCGCCGATCTAAAGCAGGAGGCGGACGCCTATTTCGGCTATGTGACGCGCAGCGACCGCAGCGTACTGGAATTAATTGACAGCGATTACACGTTCCTCAATGCGCGGCTGGCGCAGTATTACGGGCTGGCAGAGGCGGCCATAACGGGCGACGACTTCCGCAAGGTGACGCTGCCGTCCGACAGCCCGCGCGGCGGTATGCTGACGATGGCGAGCGTACTGGCCGTCACCTCCAACCCCACGCGCACTTCGCCGGTCAAGCGCGGCCTGTTTATACTCGATAACATATTGGGCGCTCCGGCCCCGCCGCCGCCGCCGAATATTCCCCCGCTGGAAGCCGCCGCCGTGGGTCTGAAAAACGCGCATCCGACCCTGCGCGAAGTGCTGGCCGTTCACCGCAGCAAGCCGGAATGCGTGTCGTGCCATCAGCGGCTGGACCCGCCCGGACTGGCCCTCGAAAACTTTAACGCGATGGGGATATGGCGCGAGCGGGAGTTCGGCCAGCCGATTGAGCCGGGCGGAACCCTCGTTACGGGCGAGTCGTTCAAAAACGTGCGCGAAATGAAGCACATTCTTGCGACCCGGCACAGAACGGAATTTTATCGCTGCCTGACGGAAAAACTGCTCACGTATGCGCTGGGGCGCGGCCTGGAAGATTACGATACGGAAGCCGTAGACCGTATCGTGTATCGGCTGGAACAGGACAAGGGCCGGTTTTCAACCCTGCTGACCGGCGTGATCGAATCCGCGCCCTTTGAAAAGTGCCGCGTTCCGCAGACACTCGCTTCCGTCGCTGCTCCGGTCCACGCGCTTTTTGTGCCGCAAGAAAAATAGCCCGGGTCAAATCACGTTGATAACCGAACGGGTGTGCAGGCAGTCAGAGTCGAATAGACACACGGGATTGATTTTGGGCTGATGCTGTAATGATCAACAAGCCTTATCCATAAACGGATCCATAGAAAAGATCCATAGAAAAGATCCGTGAAAAAGCCGAACACGTCAGGGAAGTATATTCGTCCGGGAGAAAACGAAGCCATGCAAGATAAACACGCTCCAGAGGCAGACCGCGCGGCACAGCAGCGAGACAGCATCAGCAGACGCCACTTTCTGCGCGGGGCGGGGATGTGCCTCGCCCTGCCGGCCCTCGAATCGCTGCTGCCCGCCAGGGCGTTTGCCGCGTCGGAAACGGCGGCGAAAGCCGGCGGTCTGGCGACCACGGCGACCGGGGCGCCGCTGCGCGCCGCGTATGTGTATTTTCCCAATGGCGCGATACAATCCAACTGGTGGCCCGACGCGACCGGCGCGAACATGAAGCTGAACGCCACGCTCCAGCCTCTGGAGTCGGTGCGGGAGCATATACGCGTTCTGGGCGGACTGGATCACGCCTGCGCCGTGGGCGGCGTGGACGGCGGCGGCGACCACGCCCGCGCCAATTCTGTCTTTCTATCCGGCGTCCGTGCAAGGAAGAGCGCGACCGATATACATCTGGGCGTGTCCATAGATCAGATCATGGCCCGTCAGGTGGGACATCTCACGCGGCTGCCCTCGCTGGAACTGACGTGCGATGATGTCCGCAGGTCGTCGGCCTGCGACTCGGATTACGCCTGCGCGTACCAGTACAACATCTCATGGAGTTCGCCGACAACGCCTGTAAGCGCAGAGGCCAATCCGCGACTGGCCTTCGAGCGTCTGTTCGGCACGGGCGCGCCCGGTCAGCGGGCCGCGAACAGCAAGCGCCGCGAACTCGCCCAAAAATCCGTGCTGGATTTTGTAATGGACGACGCGCGCAGTATGCAGAAGCGGCTCGCAAGCAATGACAGGGCGAAGCTGGATCAGTATTTGACCGGCGTGCGCGACATCGAGGCGCGTATACAGAAGGCCGAACGTTTTGGAACCCCGCATGACCCGAACATGGAAACGCCTGCAGGCGTTCCGTCCGATCAGGCCGAGTACGTCAGCATGATGTTCGACCTGATGGTGATGGCCTTCCAGACCGACTCGACCAGGGTGGCTTCCTTCTGCCTGGCCCACGACGGCGACAACCGCTCGTTCAGTCACATCGGCATTCCCGAAGGGCATCACGACCTGTCGCATCATCAGGGCGACCCGGACCGCATCGCGAAAGTGGCGAAGATAGATGCCTGGTATGTACAGCAGTTCGCCAAATTCCTGACGAAACTCAAGGACGCCAAAGATGTGGACGGAAACTCTCTGCTTCACAATTCCATGATCGTGTACGGCAGCGGCGACGCGGACGGCAACGTCCACAGCCACAGTAACCTGCCCATCGTTCTCGCGGGCGGCGGCGGCGGCGGCCTGGGCAGCGCGGGCTACACGCGTTACCAATCCACGCCGGCCTGCAACCTGTTCCTGAGCATGGCCGACCGCATGGGCATGAAAAACCTGGAGCGCTTTGGCGACTCGACGGGCCGAATAGCTCTCTAAACCATCCATATTTAAGACAAATAAGACAAATAATACAAAAGAGGCGACACCAGTGATGCACCGCAAATTCCTTCTCAGCGTGGCCCTTCTTACCCTGCCGCTGCCCCTGCTCTGGATGATGGGCAGGGCGCAGGGAACGCCGCCGGGCGCTGCGGCGGGGGCGCAAACCGTCGTTCCTCTGTGGACGGGCGGCGCTCCAGGTTTCGAGCAGCGCAAAGACATCCCCGAACAGGCCGCGAGCTATTGGGTAAAGAACATCAACAACCCCTCGCTGACCGTGTTTCTGCCGCCCAGAGAAAAAGCGACCGGGGCCGCAGTGATCCTGTGTCCCGGCGGCGGCTTCAAGGAACTGGGGTTTGTCCCGGAAGGCATTCAGGCGGCGCAATACTTTAACAGCATCGGCGTGGCCGCGTTCGCCCTGAAATACCGCCTGCCTCGCGAGGAGGGCAGCGTGTACAACATGACCCACCCGCGACAGGACGGACTGCGCGCCATGCGTTTAGTCCGCAGTCGGGCGGCGGAGTGGGGCATTGATCCCACTCGCATCGGCATGGTGGGCTTTTCGGCGGGCGGCGAAGTGGTGTCCATGACCGCGTTCGGCGACAATGCGGGCGATACGGGCGCTATGGATCCCATTGATAAGATCAGCGCCCGACCCGACTTCATCGCAGAGATTTATCCCGGCGGCGCGGGCATCCCAACCTCCCTGCCGTCCAACGCCCCGCCCGCGTTCCTGCTCGTGGCGAATGACGACGATCATACCGACTCGGTGCTGCGGATTTTCCGCCTGTACCGGGAGGCCAAACTGCCCATCGAGGTGCATGTGTTTACCAAAGGCGCACACGCCTTCAACATGGGCGGTCGCTCCAAACTGGCAACCATCAAAAACTGGCCGCAGCGGCTGGCCGACTGGATGGGTGACAACAACCTGCTTGACCCCGCCGTACCGGGCAAGAATGTCAAGTAGCAAATCTGCAAACACACCCTACAGGATGCATCCCCCAATCGCCCGCGCCAATCGCGAACCCGCCATGCAAAAACAACATGGCGGGTTTTTTGTGCCTGCCCCTTTTACATGCGCGACATACGATAGCCAAAAACTACGTGGATATCAACTGTCGAACATAGCCGCTCTATTTTAACTTTACATATGCAAATTTTATGTGCGCGATGTATTGACAAAAATAAACCCGTGCGCTATACTTGCTATGTAAGTTCAATAGAGCCAGTATAGCTGTTTATATGAACGAAGCGTGATACATCGTTGTACCATGATGACAACAGCCTTATAAGCGCTGTGAATTTATACTCATTCGTGATTTCCAAGCGTTACTCCAAATTCAATAGAATGAGCGCAATAAGCTTCTGAATTAACAGCCAGTTCTTCCCGCCTTACATTATGCTTGAACGTTGAAAGCTGCTTCACCTTGATTGTCGTGAGCAGCAGACCTGCCGCAAGACCTGCCGCGAAAGCATCATGCCCGACCATGTTACTTCGCGGCAGCTAGATTGTTCCACCCCGATAGTTTTATCTCAATAAGTGTATGCCTATTGTTTCGCCCCAACATTTCAAGGCTGAACTCTTCGCATTCGTGAGCCTGTCTTCGCCTGTTCGTTTTAGATACTCTCGTTGCGCCGGAATATACAGCATTCCGTCACGACAGATTTATGCGTAGAGAGCTATCTATTTGTGATTGGCAGCGGGCAGATGCGATTTATAAAATTATAGTGAGAGCGGCAGCCTTAGCGCCCCACTTGAAAACAGCAGGCTTGGACGGCAGTATGCCCAGCCGGCAGTATGTCCGGCCGGCGGAATGCGCCGCGCGGCAGGAAGCAGGTTTGCTGCGCCGGATGCCGCGCTTGACAGCGATACCGGAGCTACAGGAGGAGATCAGGAGTGACATCAGGAGTGACTACCAAAAGAATAATCCGATTGAGCCTGCTTGCCGGAACGGCCTGCGCGCTGCTGGGCTGCGGCAACACGTCTCAGCCGGTCACGAGTTTTGGAAAGCCCTCCACGACGGGGGGCAATGCGATAACGCGCCTGGACTTCGATGTAGACAACAATCAGGCCGCCGCCCAGGCGACGGACTCGCTGGCGCAGGCCGCGAAAGTGAAATCTTTTGTGCTGGTGGCCGTCAATGGCAGCGCCAACCCCACCGTAGACTTCAAGTTTACGGGCATCAACACTGTGGCGGATCAGTTTTTCACGCCCTATCTGCCCGCGCCCGTGGCCGTGCAGTCGCCGGCCGTCGCATCAGGCGGCGGGCTGGCAAAGATGGACCCGACCAACGGCCAGTACGTTTCTTACAATTCCGATACGCTGTACGACTATACGCCGGGGGCCACGCAGAACACTGCGCTGAGTAAAGTGCAGCCGTACTTTCAGGGCCAGTTCGACATCAACAGCTTTGTTTACGCGCCGCCGCCGCAGATACTGCCCGATCCGCGAACCGGAAAACCCCTCGACACCTTCGCCCTGCTGGCGACGCCCGAAGACCCGGCCATCGCCTCCCAGAAACAGGCGCTGCTGATACACCTCAATCTGACGGTGGGCGTCACCCCGCTCTCTACAGCGATCACGGCCAACACGCCGCAGGCGCCTGCCCTGTACACGCGGCAGTTTACCGCAAGCGTACCGGGCGACGGCGTGCTGACCGCTTATAACGGCAGCGCGGGCAGCGGGCAGGTGGACTGGTACTGCTTCAGGGGCAACGCGCAGGGCAATCTCGTGACCGCGTCGGGGCAGGCCATCAACGGGCAGGGCGTTCCTCTTGACGCGAACGGCAACGTTATCGCCAAAGCTGCACCGGCGCGGGCCGTGGCCGTGGCCCTGATTGACAAGAACACGGGCCTGTTTACCGCGCCCATCGTCACGTCCGCGCCGTCAGGCACGATCACCACAGACACGTATGTCATCAAGGCCATCAGCCGCACACAGCCGGACAAATTCGGGACCGCTGTGATCGCCGTGTCGCAGCAGACAACAACAATCGGGTTCAAGTAGTGGAGGCGCAGACCGTGAAGATACAGACAGCGAAGATGCAGACTGTCAACGAGACATCCGTAAGGCGTTTGTACGCACTGGCCGCGCTGCTGCTGCTGTCCGTCCTGCTCGGCCTGCTGGCGGGGTGCGGCGGCGGCGCGAGCGGTGTGGCCTTTCGTAAAGTGACGGTCGTGGTGCGCTGGCCCTCCACAAGCCGCAAAATCAGCCGCGCGAGCGTGAGTTCGGCGCAGTCCGTGACCGTGGAAGTGTTCGATGGCGTTACGTCCATCAGCCGTAACTTCGTCAGGACGCCGAGCGGCACAAGCGCGTCCACGCTGACCCTCGACCTGCCCGCGAAAGCGCTGACGCTGTACGCCAACGCGTATGCGTACCCCGCAGGCAGTCCGGTGACGGATTACGGGTATGTCACCAATCCCGCTACCGGCCAGCCGATAAACCCCGCAGCCGACAAGCGCCCGGTCGCCCATGCCGTGACCGTGGCCGACCTCTCCAAGTCCAACGCGCAGATCATTTTTACGCTGGAAAACACCATCGCATCGCTTGTGCCGATCACCACCCCCGCCGACAAGACCACGTACACGCTGGACGATGGCGTGGTCGCGCTGGACAATACCGTGCAGGCTCTGACTTCGGATGGCGCGGTCGTGCTGACCGGGCCGAACGCCCTCGTCTGGTCACTTGACAACACGAACGCGCTGGAAAACGCCCGCGCGCAGCTCAGTCCGCTTAATCCCGACACGTCCAAGCCCGATCAGACCGACCCCGCCCAGCTCAATCCCGTCCTGACCCTGAAAGCCAGCGGCGTCGTGCATGTCACGGTCACGGACAGCGAGGTCAATGCGGATGCCCCAAACAACGAACTTCCTCTCAAAACCACCATCGCGTATACCATCAAGCCGCATGTCACGGCCCCGAACCTCACCCTCGACGGCGGGGCGTCCGGTCTGCTGCGAACGCATCTGCCGCTGTACGCCAAGTCCGTGACGTTTTCCATCACGCAGTCGCCCCTGGTCGCGCCGCCGGATGTCAACGCCGCGCCGGCGGGAGCGACCGGAACGCCGGTCACGCTGGACAGCCCGCCGCCGCCCGTGACCGTGACGCAGAACACCACCTTTACCCCGGCCCCCGCACTGGTCAATTCGACCGTAACGCTCAACGCGCCCCTGAAAGTGGCCTATGTCGCTTCGGGCCGCGATGTGACCCTCAAGGCGCAGGCGTTTTCCGGGCCGAACGGCACGGGCGCGCTGCTCGCGGACGGCCAGATCGTGATCGGACGCGCCGCGCTGCCCACCTCGGATACCGTGGAACAGGTGGACCTGACTACGCCCTATGTGCGCGGCTTTGCGCTTACGCCCGCCAATCCTGTGATTACCCTCAACGGCACGGCTACGGGATTTGGCGGCGATGGCGTCAACACCCTGAAGATGCAGATAACCGCGCTTGTGAATGCGAGCGATCCGAGTTCGGTCCCGTCCATTCCCATTGACCCGCGAACCGTTCAGGTCGCGTCGGCCAATACTGCGGTCGCCACGCTGTCCACGCCGCTCAGTCCGCTCGACAGCAACGGCAATCCGTATCTGCTGGCGACGGGCGTTTCGGACGGAGCGAATGTGGCCGCGACAAGCCGCACAGATGTGCTGACCGTGACGGAACCCCGCCTGAACATCGCGGGCAAGCCCATCCCGCCCGGCACGATCACGCTGACCGTGAACCGCGTCAACTCCGGCTTCACGTTCGACTAGTACGCAGGTATTTTCTGCACTTATCTTTTCTGCACTTATCTTTTCTGCACTTATCAAGGAGATAGCGATGAGGTTTCTGCGCTTGTTTGCCGCATTCCTGTTTCTGCCGTGCCTGTCGGCGCTGCTGGCGGGCTGCGGCGGCGGGGGCGGCGGCGCGTCCCGCGCCACGACGCGCCGCGTCACGTTCCAACTGGATTTCCCCGCCACGGGCCGCAATACGGGCCGCGCCGCGATCCAGACGGTTCAGTCCGCCCTCGTGGAAGTATATGATGGGGCGCAGCGCAGCGGGGTCGTGAAGCTGACCGTGCCGGTGTCGGGCAACCCGCAGCAGCCCGTGACAGCTACGCTCGACCTGCCGCTCAAGGGGTTGACGTTTCAGGCCAATGGCTTCGCGTCCGCCACGCCCCCGGATTATGTTACCAACCCCGCCAATGGGCAGTTGGAAAAAGGAACTCCGGGCGCGCTCGTGCCGCTTGCCGCCGTGAACGCGAACGGCGGGTCTACGGACCCGCGCCCCGTGGCCCATGCCACGGCAGCCGTGGATGTATCTACGCTGCCCAACCCTCCGATTGTGCATTTCACCTGGAACAACACCATCGCGTCGTTTGTCCCCATTACGCCGCAGAACGTACCCGGCGCTGCGGACCGCACCATCATCGGCATCAATAACGGCGTGGTGGACCTGTCCACGACGGTTCAGGCCAAAACCAGCGACGGGTACTTTGTGATGGTCAGCCCGACCGCGCTCACGGCGCAGCTCGATCCGAGCGATCCGAGCGGGGCGCTGCGCGCCGTGGTCGCGTCCAGCAGCGTGCCGCCCGCCGCGCCCGCCGCGCCCGGATTTGCGCCCACACTGACGCCGCAGGCGACCGGCCTTGTGCGGGTGATCCTTTATGACAACGACGTGAACAACCTTAGCAACCATCCCGCCGCTTCGGGCTTCGCGCAGCAGCCGCTCGCCGTGACGGTGACGTACACCATCGTTCCGGTAGTCGGCGTGACGCAGACATATACCATAAACGCGGGTGTCGGCTCCGCGCTTATTTCCAGCCTGCCGTATTACGCCAAATCGGTCACGTTCGAACTCACGCAGGACTCGCTGCCACTGGCGGGCGGACAAATTCAGGACAACCCGAACAATGCCTCCGACACGGTCAATGTTGCGCGCCTGGTGCAGCTTACCTTCGATCCCACGACCGGAACAGCCCTGAGTCGGCGGCTGACAGACGCGGCAAATACTGCGGTCACGACCGTACCGCTGACATTTACGCAAAGCAACCATCCGCTGACCCTCACGGTCACGGCCTGGTCGCGGCCCGACGGCAGCGGCGCGAAACTGGCCGAGTATTCGCAGTCCGGGCTGGCGTACAGCGCGGCCACGCAGGAGATCACGCTGGCAACGAATGTGGCCGCGCTGGCGATTGTGCCGGTCAGCGCGGCCGCCGGGGATGGCTCCATCAGCGTCAACCTGTCCAATACCACGCCGACGAGCGCGACGCAGAATACCTTTCGACTGCAGGTTGCCGCCGTGCTGTTGGGCGACGCCACGCGGGTCTTGATTGATCCGCGCGCGGTCAACATCACCCCGGCCTTTGCGCTGGGGTCGCCCGCGTTTGCAACGCTCGCCCTGACGTATCCGACCACGCCCGCAAGTGCGCTGGACAGCGGCGGCAATCCGTATGCGCTGTTCACGTTCTCCAACGTCACCAATCCGCCGGCGACACTGCGGGGAACAGTCAGCGTGTCCGACAAAACGTTTCCAAGCGTGACGGCTGCCGCGCAGACCGTCAATCTGACAGGCTACACGCCGTCGTTCATCCTGCAATAGTTGGCTGAATGCTAGTTGGCTGAATGCTAGTTGGCTGAATAATAGTTGGCTGAATAAATTGTTTTTGCAATAGTCACTTGCAACGAGGAGACATCCATGAGGTTCATGCGCTTACTGGCCGCATTCCTGCTCCTGTCGGTTTGGCTCGGCGCGCTGACAGGCTGCGGCGGGGGCGGGAGCGGCAGCGTGGGCAGCCGCAAGGTCACGATCCTGTTCCGCTGGCCCGCGCCAGGACGCGGCACGACGCGCGTTCTGCCCGCGAGCGGCATAGACCCGGCCACGAGCCAGGCCAGGCTCGCTCTGATCGAAGTGTTCGACGGCACGACCTTCATCGCGTCCACGAAACTGGCAAGCGGCGTTCAGTCTGTTTCGATCACGGTTCCGGGCAAGGCGCTGACTTTCTATGTCAACGCGTTCGGCAGCGTCCTGACCGACGCGCAGCTGCAAACGTACCGCACCGACCCGGCCACGGGACGCCTGTTTTTGAACGGCGCGCGCATCCCGACGAATGCGGCCCCGGCCAGTGTGCCGGTCGCCCATGCCGTCACGGTCGTGGATGTCACGCAGCTTGGCACGCCGCCCGTCGTCACGTTCACGCTCGATAACGCCATTGCCGCCCTCAAGGCCGTGGGCGCGACCAGCTTTCCGGTGGGAAGCGCGTCCATCAATCTTGCCGCCAAATTCCAGGGCGTGACCTCGGACGGCGCAGTCGCGCTGCTCAGCGCCGCCAACGTGACGTTCGTGATCGGGCCGCCCGGCGACGCGCAGGAGACCGCGCTGGAAAATCAGCGGGCCAGCATTGACGCGACCGACCCGAACAACCCGCTTCTGGTCGTCAACGCGACCGGGGTGGTGAACGTGAGCGTGACGGACAGCGAAGTCAACAGTCCGCAGCCGACCCTGACCACGACTATCCCATTCACCTTTACGCCGGTCACGACGGGAGCGCAGCGGACGCTGACGGTGAATGCTGCGGCGGGCAGCGCGTTCAATACCAGTGTGCCGGTGTACACGCGCTCGCTCACCTGGACGCTGGAAGAGCAGCCGCTTACAGGCACGGGCGGCGCGACGGAAAACGCGCCCTACTCGGTGCAGCAGTCCACACCCACAACCCGGATTTCGGCCCGACCTATCTTTGACAGCAATCCCGTTCTGACGACAGGAACCGCAATCACAGGCGTCAACATCGGCGCATTCACGATTCCCTTTTACAGTTCCGGGCGCAATCTCACCCTGAAAGTGCGCGCCTGGTCGAACGCGGATGGGAGCGGCGCGCTGCTGGCCCTGACCACGGTTCCTAATATCGCGCCCTCAACGGCGACCGTGCCGGATTTCGCGCTCGCATCCAATATCTCCGCCTTTGTCATCACGCCGCCCAATCCCACGATCACGCTGCATGATCCCGGCGTCAACGGCCTGAATACCGTGAAACTGACCGTGTCGGTCGTGCTGAAGGATACGTCGCTGTCGCCGACCGGGGTTGGCGATCAGACGCTTGCCATTGATCCGCGCGCCCTGACCGTCACTTCGACGCCCGCGCATACCACCCTGACCACGCAGCAGACGGGCAGCGGTCCCGTCGTGTACTCGTATCTGGCGACGGCCACAAACGTGGGAACGGACACGATCACGGTACAGGACAGCCACGACTCGACCCACCTGATTACCGGCTCGACCACACTCACGGTCGTCGGCACGGCGGGCGCGGGCCTGAGCATCAACTGACATTTCGACTGATTTCTGAGGAGAGCCATCCATTATGAAACGCCTAATTCTCTCCGCGCTCCTGGTTCTGCCCGGCGCTTTGCTGCTGTCCGGCTGCGGGGGCGGGAGCGGACAGACCGCGCGAAGTTCGCATAAGACAACCCGCGTGACTCTGAAAATCTCCCTGTCGCAAAGCGCGTTAAGCAAGCTGGCGGCGAGCCGGGCCGCACATGCCGCCATTCCCGCCAACAGCGCGGCGCGCGGCCTGAACGGGCGGCTGATCCCCTCCAACAGCGCGTCCCTTGTGGTCTACTACACGGGGCTGAACGCGAGCGGCGCGCTGATCACCAAATCGCTGGACGCGGTCGCGGTCACGCCATCCGCTTCGGGTGTGGCGCAGCCCTCCCTCACGGCCACCATTCCCGACCTTGCGGCGGGCGTAGACAACATCGTCGCCGTCGCCCTGTACGACGGCCCGCCCACCGGCACGGCCCCGATCCTGCCTTCCGGGTCGCCCATTGCCACGGGCAGCAGCACGGTCAACATCTCGGTCGGCTCCACAGCCACGGATAACGCCATCGCCATTACGCTGCAATCCATTCTGACCGGGGGCGTACAGTTCGCATTTGACACCACGGGCAATATCGCCGCAAGCGCCACGCTCAACGACAGCGCGCAGCATACCCTGTTCGTCAACGGCATCAACAACGCGGCCCAACCCGCGCCCATCGGCGTGACCGGCACATCCTCCACGCTCGTTACGTCCGTCGCGGGTTCCACGACCGGAGCCAATCTGCACTGGAGCGTGGATCGTCCCGACCTGGTGCAGTTGTCGGCCACAACGGGCGGCAGCATCCAGGTGCAGCGGCGCAAAGCGGGCGCTGCGGTCGTCACGGCCACGTATATCGAAAGTGTCAAAGCCCCCAGCGGCCAGACCACCAATCAGACCATCCAGGCAGGCACGTTCGCGATCACCAACTCGGCATTTACAATAACCAGCCAGGGAACCGGCATCCTGCATGATAGTGCCAGCAATAGCACACTGCTGGGGGCGGGGCAGGGTTACGATGTCACGGACGAAGGATATGTAGCTCAAGCGGACTCGAACACGGGTACTCGCATATTGCAATATTCGATTGCTAATTCTTTTGTAGGAACAGATATTAACATTACTATCACCCCAACCGATTCGACCGCGCGGGTGTCGTACTTCCAGTACCCGCCGCCTCCCGGAACGCCTTTACCCTACTTCGGATTCTCTTACATCACGTTCATTGGAGCCTCCGGTACAAACGGAGTCGCTAAATGGACTTCTAGCTCCAGCCCCTTCGTTATTCTGGATCAGGAAGCGCGGGGTCAGAACCTGTACCTGCTGGAAAGCAACTCCGGCGTCTACCAGATCGAGGTACGCAGCCAGAACGACGGCTCAGTAACGCGTACCCTGCCGCTGTCACTCGGCTTCACGCCCGCCCGGATCGCGGCCATCGAACTAAGCGGTGAGACAGACCTGTATGTCGCCAGCACGGGCAGCGCGAGTACGCAGATCGCGCAGATCAAAGTCGGGACTACCACGACTACCACCAATGCGAATTTCGCCACCGTTGCCAACATCGTGGACATCGCCAGCAGCTATGACTACAACAACTTCGTGACCGATACGCGCTTCCTGTATGTGCTGACCACGACGGACATCATGGTTCTGCCCACGGACGGCACGACTAGGGTGGCGACTACGACCCTTGCGAGCGGCACGGTCACGCCCATCGCCCTGTCTACGGCCTACAATAGCATGACCGGCGTGACCAACATCTACGCGCTTGGCGACACCGCGACCAACGCCCGCATCGAAGGGTTACGGCTTCCGTAGCGCGGCTTGAACAAGATTGTTGTGCAGACGCATTAACAAACACACATGATGTAGGGGCAGACCCCCGTGTCTGCCCTCCCTACGGCATACGAAGGGCATATTGCACAGGAAGGGCAGACACGGGGGTCTGCCCCTACGCCATGCCTGCATCCTATTCTTTACCCCGTTCAGGCGTCCTGCGCATGGCAGGCCGCGCGACAGGAGACACGCATTGAAACACATACGAACACTGGCTTTGCTGACCCTGCTGCTGTGGGCGGGCGCGCGGCACGCAGCCGCGCAGGGCTACTCGCTGTATACCGGCAACACGGTTCGCTCCGGTACGCTGGGAAAAAACATAGACAAATACTTTGGCAGCGTCAATGTGTTTCCCGCCGTGTTCGATGTCGGCGGCAGCTTCAACGGCGGCTCCAATGGTACGGCGTCCCTGTTCGGCGGACTGCTCGACCTGGAACTCGGCTCCATTGACAGGGCGCTGAACAAGAAGACCAAGAAGATAGAATTGAAGGGCATCTATTCCATCGGCGGCTGGTACTGGGGGCGCAGCGGCAACGACTTCTATGAGGTGCATGGACGCTATCAGACGCCCAGCGGCCTGGGCGTGCAGATCGGCTACCTGAACACCGTACAGGGTTTCATCGCCCGCCCCAGCACCATCAACGGCAAGTCGGTTTCCGTAGATGCCGAGTCCTACGACATTTTCCTACTGTACAACTTCTCCTCCGACTCGCTGCATCTGAACACGCAAAAACGCATCAACCCGCAGACCAGAGAATTGGAAGACGTGCTGCGCCAGCATTACCACAACTGGGCCATCGAGGTGGGCGGCGGCGTCTTCTTCGACGCTTCCAAGCATCAGGTAAGCAACGGCGTCTTTTCCAACAACACCACGGGAAACTACACCTTCTATGTCAGCGGCGGCTACGAACTAACGCCCCGCGTCTGGCTCCAGGCTTCCGACTGGGTGCTGCGCGACCGCGCCCAGGACCTGAACCGCGTCAGCTTAGGCCTCGCCTACAAATTTTGAGCGGCAATGGCGGACGCAGGGACTTCATTATATTACGCAGGGCAAATACATCAAAAATAAATAGTAGCGTAAATCAAAAAAACACTTTGATTGTGCAATATACCACAGCGATTCAAATTCGATGTGGTGCATAATAGGACAATGATTTATGGAGGAACCATGTTATCTAATCATTGTTTATCATCTGCAAACTCTAATGTGACTATGAACGCGAGCGCGTACTCCGCAAAAACGGAACAGCCTTCGTCTTTTTTCTCGTCCTTTCTCTCGTCCTTTCTCCGTTCACCCCGCGTTCGGCGACAATGCTTGTTCGGAGTCTGCTGCGCGCCCTTGCTCATGCCCCTCTCCATCCGCGCCCAGGAAACGCAAATCCTCTGCCTGGACACGGGCGGGCATACCAGCCGCGTGAGCGGAGTGGCCTTTTACACCGATCCCCTCCATGCCGACGACCACCGCCTGCTTTCTACGGGCCGCGACAAGTCCGTGCGTTTGTGGCGGCAGGACGCGGATCAGGGCGCGTCCCGGACTTTTCGCTACAACAGCGACGCCAATAACAAGGGCGAAATCGTCAGCTCGGCATTCGACCCGGTCACGCGCCACCTCGCGCTGGGAATGCGGGCGGCCACCAATAAAGAGGCCACGGAAATCCTGATTGTCAACCCCCTCGATCCTCAGGGGCGGGTTGTCCAGTCCCTGCACGATCTGAAAGACAGCATCGTTGCCCTCGCGTTCAGCCCGGACGGCAAGTGGCTTGCGGCCTGCGACTCGACAGGCAGCGGCTCTATTTACGATGTAGACCACCAGTGGAAGTCCAGCAAGTTCACAGGCAACAGGGCCGAAGCGCAGGGTGCCTCTAAAGATTCGTTCGGAGTTGACAGTCAGGTGCAGTCGCTGGCCTTTTCCCCGGACAGCAGCCAACTGGCCTACGTGCATCGCGAAGCCATCGAGTTCCGGCCTGTTGTCGGCAAAAAGCATTACAAGAACATCACGCTCAAAGATCCCAACAACCTGCTTTGCGTGGCATGGGCCAGGAATAATACCCTCGCCGCCGCCGACTCCGAGCGCGTTTATCGCTGGATAAACCCGGAGAACGGCGACAACGCGGATAAACTGCCGCTCAACAGCAATACCCTTTGCCTTGCCTTTGACGCCGCAGGGCAGAACCTGGCGATTGGAACTGACTTTCGACCGGCCGCGCTGGCGGAAGTCACGGTCTGGCCGCAGGATCGCGCGGATGCCGTTCATGTCAAAGTGGACGCGCCCGTCTCGGCCATTGCGTTTTCGGAGCAGGGCGATACCCTTGCGAGCGGCAGCGGGGCGGGCGACCTGCAAATCTGGGACTTCAAAGCGGGGCGTTTGACCAAAACGGACAAGCGACTGGCCGGCATCGGCCAGCCGGTCTACCATCTCGCCTGGTCAAACGACAGCGCCACTCTCGCCTGGAAACAGATGGAGAATGCCGATGATTACGCGCTCGCGTTTAATCTGATGCAGATGGCCTCAACATCGGTGCAGAACGCGTCCCACTTCAGCGAGGCAGTCGTGATGCAGCACACTAAAGAGGGCGATCTCGAAACCAACGCCGGACCGAATGGCGCGAAACTGACGGTGGGCAAGCCTGTCATCAGTCAGACCGGCAAGGCAGAGGTGGTACTGAACTTCGGGGTGGGGAGTTACGACAAAAACCATGCGCGCGCGTATGCCGCCGTGGACGCCGAGCCGGGCTACGTGCAGGAATTCGACGTTGCCGATCCGCAGCATCCCAAACCCATGCGCCGCTTCGCGGGCTTTGCGGGCATTCCCCTGAGCCTGTGCGCCTCGCCCGATGGCCGCTATCTGGCGATGGGAACCACGGATCAGACGATCCGCCTGTGGAGTTTGAAAGACGAGAAAGACAGCGGCGCAGGCGCGGATCAGGCGCCGCCCCGCGCGCCGCTGCTCTGCCTGTTCGTCGGAAACACGCAGCAGTGGGCTGCCTGGAACCCGCAGACCGGATTTTATTATGCCGGCGCTCAGGGCAACGACATCATCTGCTACCAGTTCAACACCCCGAAAAACGAGCAGTGCGCCGAAGTGGTTCCGGTCTCTACGTGCAGCAAGCCGTTCTCGAACCTGAAGTGCATGATCGCCTTGTTTGAACAGGCCTCGGTCGCGCCCGCCCGCTCGCTGCTGCCCGCGGAGCGCACGCTGTACCAGCAGATCGCTCGCCGGCCCGTGATTGACACGGAAAAACTTCAGGTGCAAAGCAGCATCGCAGGCGATAAAGTAGAATTTACGCCCGACGCACGGGATGTGTGGAGAACAACCAGCGACGCCGTGATCCTGAATCAGCCCCTGTTGAGTGGCAATGCGCCGGGCATAACCTGGGAGTTCCAGAACATCAGCACGGGCCGACGCAGCATCGTGGCCCGCGAAAGCGCCGCGCCGAACGCATCTCCGAACTCCGCGCCCGCAAGCCGCGAAGACGCCTCGCCTCCCCAGCCGCAAACTGGCCGCGTAGTGCTGACCAAAGGCATGAACACCATCCGCATCGTGGCGCGCAATGGCGATGTCAGCAGCGTCCCGCAATATATCCGCGTGGAAAGAACCGGCGGCGAAGACAAGAAGGGCGTACTGCACATCATGGCGATTGGCGTGAGCCAGTACAAGAATCTGCCCGGCAATTCGCTGGTCTACGCGGATGCGGACGCCACGGCCATCGCAAATCAGTTTGCCATGCAGTCTCCCGGCCTGTACGCCAGGATCGAGACGCCTATCGTGCTGACAAACGAACTTGCGACCAAAGACAACATTCGGGCCGCGCTGGACAGCATCAAGATGGAAGAGGACGATACGCTTGTGTTCTTTATTGCAGGACATGGACTGCCGGGTGAAAACAACGCGCAGGAAAATCCTGAATTTTACTTTGCGCCCTACGATGTAGACGCGGCCAGCGTGGAAAGCACGGGCGTGGGCTGGAAATACCTGCTGACGAAACTGGCCGCTCTGAACGCAAAGCACAGTCTGCTGTTTGTGGATCACTGCTTCGCGGGCGGCATCGGCACAATCCTGAAAAACGACGCCAAACAGGGGCAAAACAAACGCCTAGCCACGGATGGAGCGGTCAATTCCCTGAAAACGCAGAGCTTCATCACCTTCATGGCGTCCGGCCCGGACGAGGCGAGCAACGAGAGCGACAAATGGCTGCACGGCGCGTTCACGTATTCCCTGCTCAAAGTGCTGAGAGGCGTTGGCTTTACGCCCTCGTCGGACAACGGTACGCTGTCGGTGAGCGAGCTGGAGTACCAGCTTGACGTCGCCATGAAAAAGACGCTTAAAATGCTGGACGGCAATGCGAAAGGCACACAGCAAACGCCCAGTGTGTACGCCCCCGCATACGCCACCGAAATACTTAGCCTGCCGGTCATCAAGTACCAGTGATCTGCCTTTCAGAAAATCTCGATAGCATCCTACGCTAGATTCACACGCTAAATCGCTACAAAGGAGCAGAGGAAACCTAAATGCCGATCACGGTAGAGGAACTTAAAAACGCGAATGCCGCCATGATGGGACACACCAACCGGGGTCTCCTGTTTACCACGGTCAATCTTTCCAAGAACGCGCCGTGCCTGTCGAAGCACCTTTCCGACCTGCAGGCGGGGATTTATACCTGGGATCAGTTTCGGCGCAAAGTCCAGGACGAGCTGACGGTCACGACCTTCCCCGATTTTCTGGCAAAGTTTCAGCCCTGTTTCTATTATCGCCTTTCACCGCCCCGCGAGCCGATCAGCGTGGACATGGGCGACATGAGCGCGGACGCTGCCGAAAGCGGCGCGGACGCGGCAGATGGCGAGACTACGGAAACGATGGAGGATGGGGCGGAAGGCGAGACAAGCGAGGCCGTGGCCTCCGTGGACATGTCCGGCGACGCGCCCGCCGAGGACGAATTCGCCCTGGCGAAATCCCTGCCTGAATACGAGTTTTCGCTGGAGGGCGGCCCGCCCGAACTCGGCTGGAAGCGCGTCCCGATCACTTTGGATCACCCGCTGTTCAAGAACCTCGCGGCCAGTCTCAAAGAGCGCGCGATGGTCAGCACGGGAACCGTTGATGTGAGCGTAGACGACGCGCTGATGGGCTTCAGGCCGCAGATGCAGGAAAATCTGCTGCGTAAAACGGCCCAGGATTTCAAAAGCATCAGCAAGAAACTCGCCCTCGAAGCCAAGCGCAATCCCGACAGCCCGGAAACGCAAAACGCCCTCGAAGCCTACGACCGCAAACTCAGCGATCTGGAGGCCGCGATTGGCGACGATCTGCGCGTTCTGCCGACCATCACATCGGGGCTGGCGACCGCGCGCCGCGCGCTGGGATCGGGCAATGGCGGAGGAAGCGGAGCCGCCGCAGGGCCGTATGTGCTGGAGATCGGCGACCACGCAAACGTGCTTGTCAAAGCCCTGCCACCCTCCGAAACGCTCAAGGGGCTTGAGGCCGGCACGAACGGAGACGGCCCCAAAGCCCTCGAATCCGGCAGCAATGAGATCGTACCGCTGCGTAAAGCCCTGGAGCGCACCGAACTGGCCGAGCGCAAAGTCAGCGACATCGTGAAGATGGACGACGACAAGCAGTACCCGGCCCTGGTCGGTACGCTGATGCACGACATGATACGCCGGCACAAAATACAGCCCGTGATCGGCAATATGCTGTCCGTCGTATTGCAGGACCCGCAGCAGCTTGCCACCTGGAACATCTCGCCCCGCGAGATCGAGGTGTTCCATGACACGTTCCTGGGCATTTACAGCATGGCCGTGGAAAATTTCCTCAAGGCCGTCGTGCCGATGTTCGAGACCCTGATGGGCGTGTACGCGCTGTTCAACGAGTTCCCCTCGGATGTGCGCCGGGGCCAGCCGGAACTGATTGTCACCAATGACGAGATCACCGACCTGTGGCAGACTTACAGCGTGGAACTGACCACGTTCGTGCGCAGCGCGTGCCTTCAGGCGACCAAGCAGTACAAGGACGCCGTTTCATTCGCCATCGTGCCGTCGGTCGCGCCGTTCAAGAACAAAGCGCCGGCCTCGCCGCCGTCCGGGTTTATCAAGGCGGGCGATTTCGTGGCCGATTACAATGCCCGCCCTGTTGTGCGCGAGGCGGAAGACCGCAGTTCGCTGAGCGCGGAGCATGACGCCCTGCGAAAGAAGAAAGAGGGCGTCACGCGGGGCTTCGGCAAAGTGGCGGGCGCGCCCGAAGTGATGGGACTGATGCAGTTGGGGCAGGAGTGCGGCTTCGGCGTGTTCTTCTCGCCGGAAAAACAGGTGATCGCGGGCCGCACGGACTCCACGGACATCGAGATCCTGCAGGAAGCCTACTGCCCGGACACGGTCGTAGACAAGCCCTGGGCCGTGTCGGGCGTGATGTGTCTGCCGGACTTCGTCGTACTGCCGCCGGACGGCATGATGTTCACGGGCAAGGTGATGGACGGGCGCAGCGTGGGCGTTGAGGTGCCGCAGATCGTAGTGCGCTCGTGCTACGTGGCGGCAGGGCGCTACATGGCGAACGACAACCCGGAAGTCCTGAAATCCGCGATCAGCAAACTGCCCCTGGAGCAGCAGCGCACCATGAAGGTACGCCCCCTGCTGCCCGGACTTGGCGTAGACCTTGCCAAGTACCCTGTTCTGGGCAAGACCAATCTGGCCCCCGACCACTTTTTGAGCGACCATATCATCCGGTCGCTGATGGGGGCCGACAAATCATTCCTGGTGTTCAGTCATGTTCACGGCCAGTCGCCCAACATCGCCGCGCAGCGCACCCTGAGCCGCGTGCGCACCGATTACGGCGAGCGGTATGTGCGCCTGCACCACTGGCGGCAGCAACTGTACCTGTCGCGCTTGTTCTATACGGCATATCACATGGGCTTCGGCGGGGCGTGGCCCGATGTGGCGGAAATGGACAGCCTGATGGACAAGATCGTGAACTGGATGAACTGGTACGATTTACAGCGGGAAGGCTACGTCAACGCGTTCCCCAGCGAATTGGAAGGCGACATCATCAACGTGGAGCCTATCACCGAAGGCGGCCAGGTAGTCAGTTTCGTGCTGCGCCTGCCCCTCAAAGCGGCGGTCATCGGGCCGCTGGAGCTGATCACCGAGTAGGTGAAACCGATCACCGAGTAGGTGAAACCGATCACCGCACAGGTGAGCCTCTTTACCCGGCAGGTGAAATCATTCACCAAGCAGGTGAAACCGCTTCCCCGACGGGGGAAGCAAAGCATCGGGCAGGGCATTCGTATAAGCGAACGCCTGCCCCGGAGTGGATTTCGGCGGCGCGCGCCGCCGGCCCTTCCGCTCATTTCGTTTGACAATCGTTCGACAATCGTTCGACAAGTTTGTGGAGGACTATCATGCCGAAATTAACTGTGGGTGGCGCAAACATCGAAGGTGTGCTGGAAGCGCACGTCCATGTGACGCACAACAACCCCAAAGCCCCTGATCCCGTTCCCGTCATGGAATGGAACGTGACCCTGCGTTTGCAGTTCGACGACGTGCTGCCCAAGTGGGCGCTGGCGAAGCAAAGCACGGACCGCTTCAAGAAGTGCGAGCTGATCATCTACAACAATGATAATTCCATCGCGCACACCTGGAACATCCTGAACGCCTACGTGCATTCCTACGAGGAGATCGAGCATCCCGGAGCCATTGCCGACACATCGGGCGAAGGCGGCTATGTGCTGAAAATGATGATCCGGGGCCACATGCTGGAAGCCAAGGACTACACCGGCGTCAATGTGATGACGGTCGCCAAAGGAACTGAACGCAAACTGCCCGGCTAGCGTGTGGGCGCAATTACGCTCTGCGCCATTCATCAACACAATAAATTTAAAACCGAATCAACGAGCGTATATTTTACATACTGCGTATAGTTGTTTTGCTATTGCTGCTATTGTGTTGATGAATGGCGTGGTTCGACCGGAAGGTTCCACTGCTGCCTGTGTGTCATTCGCCTGTAACCGACGTGGTTTGCAGCGCGGCGCGGCGCTTGGCTGGACACTATTTTCACCATTTTGGATTTTGGATCGCGAGACTGTGACGTTTTCGCCGGATGCTGCGCGCCCACCGGAGGGCTGCGCGCCGAACGCGCCACAAGCGGGGAATTGGACAGCATGGCCTTTGAGCTTATCTCTCCTGTGATCAACGGACTGATTGACCGCACATTGCTGCATGATGTGGCGATCACCCGCCGATTGTACGGCCACAGCGAGGCGCGTATCGTTATTGACTGGGACGAGACCGCCCTGGAAGGCAACAAAACCGCTCTGGGGCAGCGCACGACCGCCATGCTGGGCGCGACGATGCTGGATGCCGAGGTGACGCTGAAATGGCGCGGCGACGACCTGGCCTCCAATGTCGAGTGTTTCAAGGGGTACGTCACGGGCGTATCGGCCCGCCACGCGGCCTCGCGCAGCTACATCGCTCTGGAATGCGTGTCCCTGAGCAGGCGCGCCGACCTGGTTCCCCGCTATCGCGTGTGGCAGTCCTGCACGTTGCTGGACATCTGCCAGCATGTGAAGGACGCGGAACCGATCTTTGAATTGCAGTCGGACGCGCAGGGCGTGCTGGGCGGCATTTCGATTGACCTGAGTGTGCAGTACGAGGAAACCGATTTCGCGTATCTGGGCCGGATGCTCCACGCATGGGGCATTCCGATGTACGTGGATGACCGGGCGGGCAAAGTCGGCATCGGCAGTCCCAAAGCGAAAGGCAGCGGGGCGTTCCCCTCCTTCGACTGGCACTACGACGCCATCACCCTCGAAGGCGGGCTTGCGCCCATTGACGACAAATCCCGTAACGCGGGCAGCGGGGCCACGGGAACCGCCAAGCAGTATTTCAACAAATTCAACGCCAGCCTCAAGCGAGGCGCGAGCGTGTATTTCCCGCGCCTGGACGACGACCATCTGGAGGAGCGCGAGTGGATTGCGGAGCGCGTCAACGATCAGGCGTTTCAGTCGCAGTCGGCCGCGTACCGCATCGAGTGGACGGGCGCGGTCTTCGATTATTCGCCGGGCGTGGGCGTCACCTTCGCCAACCAGTCGTTTCTGGTGCGCTCGTGTAAAATCAAGGGCGATGACCGCTCGGAAGCCGTGTATCAGGAACTGGCCTTGCAGGACTACATGGCTCCCGTGCAGATGCACCATCGGCGCGTGACATGGCCCTCGCGCATGTTCTGGGCGACCGTCACGGACAACACGGGCAAAGACCCCACGCGGCAGGGCCGGATGCAGGTGGCCTTCGACTGGGAAAAACTGGATCCCACGGTCAAGGGAAACGAGCGGTGCTGGCTGCCGAGCATGACGCCGTATGGAGGGCTGAAAGGCACAAGCGGCACAAGCGGCTTTCTGTCCCTGCCCGAAATTGGCGAGCGCGTCCTGGTGCATTTTCTGGGCGAGTGGGACAGCGACGCCGTGATCATGGGCAGCGTCCGCGAGTATGCCCGCGAGGGGTATATGTATGATCCCGATCAGACCAAGCGCTGGCAGACGCCTTCGGGCAATCAGGTCACCCTCACGACCAGCAAGAGCGGGGCCGATACGGTACGCATCAAGTGCCAGGACAAAATGGTATTTGAGGGCAAGATAGACGGCGGCAAGGAAACCCTGATCTTCGACCTGTTCGACAGCGATACAGAGCGTATCCATTTTGAAAAGGGCAGCGGCCCGCCCCGGCTGGATATTTTCTGCGGCGGCGAGATCTACATGCATGCCGAACAGAAACTGCTTTTGGAGGGCGGCCTGGTGCAGATCAAATCCACAATGGGGCCGATCACGATTGACGGCGCCCCGATGGTGATGATCAACTGCGGGCCGTGGAAGCTGCCCCCACTCAAGCGCGCCCCGGACAAGGGCGAGGAGCAGACCGGGCAGGCCAAAAAACGCGCCAAGCCGCCCGCCTGGACCGCGATGGTCGCCCCCGCTGCGGTTGCCGCCGCCGCAGAGGCAACAACGCATTTCATAGAATTTGTCCTGAAAGATAAGGATACCGGCGATCCCGTTCCCGGCGAGCGCTACCGCGTCAAACTCCCGGACGGCACGACGCGGGAAGGCAGCACGGACGCGAACGGGCGCATCCGCGTGGACGGCATACCCGCCGGTCAGTGCCAGATTTCGTATCCTGACATGAATGCCGACGACTGGCATCCCGTGTAAACGATGCGCTGCCAAAGCGGATAAAGCGGGCTGCAAAGTTCACATCGTGACGTTTGGAGTTGATTGGGGCCTGACCTGCACTACTCAGGCCGCCTGCGCTGGCGAGACTACAACTATGCCGGAAATATATACCGTACAAGCAAACGATACCCTGTCCAAAATCGCGAAGAAATACAACTTTCGCGACGGCGGCGACGCCATCTGGAACGCGAATCCCGAAACGCGGCAGAGGACAGGAGGCAACCGGGACGTTCTGCGCGAGGGCTGGAAAATAAAAATACCCGACAAGACGGGGAAAGACGCCGGGAAGCCCTCGGATCAGAGAGGCACGCAGCAGGTCACCATCGTCAAAAAGAACCTTAGCCTTATCCTGCGCGACACACAGGGCAATCCTGTTGACGGCACATGGAAATACCGCTTTGTTCAGGGAAGCGGCACGCCGCAGGAGGGCGATGCAGGTGAGGGAAAGATTATACTGAAGGACATTGATGAGGACACGTCCGAAGCGACCCTCACCGTTTTTCAATCTGAAGCCTTCGGGATTTGGAAGTCGCCGCCGGAAAAGATCACCTTGTACATCGGCGGACTGGACCCGATCTCAGGAGGCAGCGATGGCATCACGGCCATTCAGAAGATCTTGACCAATCTCGGTTATTATGCCGACAGCGTGGACGGTCAGGCGGGCCCGCTGACAAATGCCGCCATCCTGGGTTTCAAACACGACCGAATGCCGGGCGACCATACTTTGGACATCAACCAACAATTTGTTGAGGAACTCCAAAAGGCGCAGGGCATTCAGGTGGGCGTTGAAGATCTGCCGGACGCTTATAAAAATGACAGCTGCGGCTTTGCTCCCTCTGACGATTTCGCATCGCCTCTTACAACAGTCACTCTCGGAGAGGAAGCCGGCGAGAAAACAGAAGCGGTGACCGGCTTTTCGGAGTACGAAGAGCCGACCGCAAATGATCCATCGGGTGAGGGCAAGCCCTATTCTCCTGCGGTCAGGGTCAAGATGGGTACGCTGCGCTTTTTCCCCCGGATGGCCTATGTCGCTCCGTGCGCGCCGGGCGAAGAAGACAAAAAAGCAAACTCCATAAAAATGCCTGTTCGGAAATTCCTGTTTCTGGACGCGGGCAATTTCTACAGCAATCACACAACCTTTGGCGTGATCTGGGGCCATCACGTCTACCTGTGCAAGTATGAAGCGGGTTATGCAATAAACGCGCCCGGAGAACCACCGCAAGGCAAGCGTCTGGACGATCTGTTTTTCAGCGCGATGGGTAGCAGTGTTTCCATCCTGACGCAGGCCGCCGCGCGGTGGGCGCCCTACTCGGACTTCGACTGGGAAAAACTGTATCTGATTATTCCCGATATGCACATGATGTCGGCAGACACAGCCAAGATCTGGCACGCGCACGATGGCGAGTCTGCACCTTACGACTTTGACATCGAGAAGAAATTCAACGCGTTCGCAGCCACGCTGGTGACGAATACGCAGGATGGTCCTTGCGCTGCCCTGCGCTCCGGCACGAAAATGGTGCAGATCGGCGACAGTTACGATTTGTGGATAGGGTGTGAGCCGCTGCTATTTACGAAAAACCCCACTCGGCAAGTGCTGCTGGATACGTCGAAACCGCTTACCGACGCGTCCAAAGCGTCCCAGACGCCTGTTCAGCGCATCGCGCAGTGGGTAAAGGAGATTGCTGAGAAAGGCCCGGAGGACATGCCGGGAACCGGCAACCCCGCTGTTCAGGGGCTGAAACTGCTGGAGGAAAATTTCGGGGGCATGGATTACATCTATGGCAACCATGACAACTACCTGATCCGTGAAGACGTGTGCGCTGAGGCGGGACTGACGCAGCGGCAGCGCTGGCAGGAGTATCCCGGCGTGTTCATTGAGCATGGGCATCGCCTTGAGGGAACGTTTGAAGATGGAGGCATAGAAGCGGCGGGGGCCGTAGTGGGAGCGCTGGGAACTTTGGGCGTCATTGGACTGGCCGCCGCCGGCATTGGCGGCGTTGCGGCTCCCATCGCGGTTGGCGTTGTCGCCGCGGCCGGCGTTGCGGCTGCCGTGATAACTGCTGTTGCTCCTCACAATTACGATGGCGATCCCTCCGGTTACAACGCGGCTGATGGAGTCTTCAAAAACTTGAAGGGGGCCAGCGCTTTCACCAAATTTACGGAAACGGCTAAGAAAAATGTGGCAGATGTGTGGGCGGACGTACACGATCAGCCGCAGTATTGGGGCGAGTTCGCGCAGATGTGGCTTGGACGACAAATGCCCGACGGCATGAAGGAGTCGCAGGATGTGCAAAATCTGGGCGATCTGAAATCGCCGCATATCTTTGTCATTGGACACACGCATATCCCTTTTTTAACACATATAAAGATCGATCCCTACCGCATTGGATAGCTTCCAATCAGGAAACGCAGGGTCGGACGGCAGGCGCATAGTTTTATGTCGGGAATTATTTACGCGGATTATGAACTGATGGAGCGGGCGGGGGGGACGGAAACGACCGCCCTGTTCAAGGGACAGCATACGCTGATCCCGGAGCGGCTGCGCGCCGTGCGA
This sequence comes from Chthonomonadaceae bacterium, assembly GCA_965277875.1. Lineage (GTDB taxonomy): Bacteria > Armatimonadota > Chthonomonadetes > Chthonomonadales > Chthonomonadaceae > CAWFQB01. The sequence continues at coordinate 300,312 of CBDIDV010000003.1, forward strand.
ATGCCGCAGAGCGGGTCGGAAAGTCTGACTCTGACGTACAAGCCGGAGCGCGTCAAGGCGCTGTTCGGGCAGTTGTGCCAGATCACGGCCCAGGTCGCGCACGTTCTGGACAGCGCCGCGCCGTCCGAGCGCGGCGCATCCGAGCGCATCGCGTTCATCGAGGCCATCCACTTCGACGCCGACCAGTCGCCGGACAGCGACAAGCAGGATTACATCGTTACGGAGTGGGTGGCCGGGGGTACGCTTGCCGACAAGGTTGCCGAGGGCGCGCTTTCCCTGCCCGCCTCGCTTACGCTTGCCTCAGATGTGCTGGAAGGACTGGAGTTCGCGCACGGGCGCGGCATCGTGCATGGCAATCTGAAACCCTCCAATATCCTGATTGCGCCGGACGGCCAGCCGCGCCTCGCCGACTTTGGAGGCAACATCCTCGAAGCGGGTGTGCCGCCGCGCTATGGCTCGATCCCTTATCTCAGCCCGGAACAACTGGAACCCGGTACGGACCTGGACGCCCGCGCCGACCTGTTCAGCCTGACCCTGATACTGTACGAGATGCTGACCGGCAAACGCGCGCCGCGCCTGCTGTCCCCAACGCACCTGCCGTCCAAAGTGAACCCGCATGTCAGCGCGGCCTGCGACGAGTTGATCTTGCAGGGGCTGCAGCAGGACCCGCGCCAGCGCTTCCGCTCGGCCCGCGAGATGCGCGACCGCCTGCTTCAGACGCTGGAACCGGCGCGAAGCACGGCAAGACCGTTGGCAGCGTCCCAGGCCGCCGTGGCAGGGCCGGCGGCAGCGCAGGCGTTTGTCACCGCGGGAAGCGGACTGGCAGACGGTCAAGCGGCGGCAAATGGGTCGGCAGAGATCGGTTCAAAAAATGGCCTGCAAAACGATACGCAGAACGGCCTGCTGAACGGGCGGGAGGAAGCGTTTTCGTCGGAATTGGGCCAGCCCGCGCCTTTGTCGGCTTCGGCTGTCGTGGTCAATGAATCGGAACCGGAGCCGGAACCCGCGCCTGCGCCGGTCGTGGCGCAACGTCGGACAGGCGAGCGGCGCGTCAACGAGCGGGACAGCGCGGACATGGTGTGGGTTCCGGGCGGTACGCTGCAAATGGGCAGTGAGCGCGAAGCGGACGAGATGCCTGTCCACAGCGTGGATGTGGCGGGGTTCTGGATGTACGCGAATGCCGTGACGCAGACGCAGTATCTGGCGTGTATCGCGTTTTTGAGGGAGCAGCTTGGGCCGACCGCGCCCCAGAAGCCCAGCCTCTTCAAGCGGGGCGACGCCAACGGCAGCCGGGCCGCTGCGGGCGTGGACTGGAACTACGCCTGCGATTACGCAAAGTGGGCCGGGGGACGCCTGCCTACCGAGGCCGAATGGGAATGGGCGGCGCGCGGGCCGGAACAGCTAAGCTATCCCTGGGGCAACGCGTGGCCGGACGGCGACGACTGGCAGGACAATCGCGCCAATGTTTCCGAGTCCGGGCTGTACGAGCCGATAGACGTGGGCCGCTATCCGCAGGGGGCGAGTTGGTGCGGCGCCCTGGATCTGCTGGGCAACACCTTCGAGTGGTGCAGCAGCCTGTACCGGCCTTATCCGTATGCCTCGGACGACGGGCGCGAGAAGCCCAAGGCGGGCGAGGCGCATGTGCTGCGCGGCGGCAGCGCCTCCATGCCCGCCCATCAGGTCACTGCCACGGCGCGGTTTGCGCCCTCCTCCAACACCGCTCTGACAGGTTTTCGACTGGTGATAGACGCGCAGTAAAAAAATCAGTATAATGCCGTACAAATTGACGCCGTAAATTGATAAATAGGTTGCAATGAAGCGCGTTTATTGGTATCATTAGAGCTGACTCAGGACAAAGCATGGCTGCCGAAGATGAATTGCTCAAACTGCTTGACCCGGCGATACGGCGGCGCATCGAGGGGGATTACGACCGCTTCGCGCCCATGCTCGCCCTGTTCGGCGCGTGGCAGGAAGAGATACTGGGCCACGTGCAGCAGATCGAGCAGAACACCGTCACGCGGCTGATGGGCGAACTGTTCCCTAAAGGCGTCTGGAAGTTCCCCTGCCAGACGCTCGCGATCCCCGAAGACCTGGGGCGGCGCGAAGTAACCGAGGAGATGCGGTTCACGGACAGGGTGACGCAGACGCCCTGGACGCCCTGCGGCACGGGCTGGACCCTGCCGTCGAAACTGGAAGACTGGCACATCGAGCCGCATGGCTGGGATCAGCGCGCGCTCGTGTGCGACATCCGCTTTGAGAGCCGTCAGCCGGACGCCCGCCTGCTGACGCCGCCCCTGCCGCCCGATGATCCGCAGGGCAGCGCGCAGCTTGCGTTCGTGTGCGGCAGCGAGGAGATCGTGGCGTCCCTGGCGCAGTCGCCGTGGGCCTTGCAGCATCCCGGCGAAGCGTTTGTGCCGATTGGCGTCACGCGCTATCAGGGCTATTTGGACTTTGAAAAAGGTATGGGCGCGGCGCGCGGCAAACAGCGCCAACTGGAAGCCTGGCTGCCTCCGTTTTATCCCTACTCGCGCAAATTTCTGCGTTTTTTCGCGCTTGGCCCCGATGCCGTCCCGACGAGCGCGCCCCAAGACTGGAACTGGCTGAGCCAGGGCGGGCGCATGGTACGTCTAGCCGCGCTGATCCCCGAAAGCGTGGCGGACTATCTAGAGCAGCATCGCGAAACGCCGCCGCTGTGCCTGAACGCCATTCCCGTGGCGCAGATGCTGGTCAGCGGCGAGCCGCTGGTGGAGAATCCCGACCGCGTCGGCGACTCGTACCGGTCGCCTTTTATGGGCATACAGGGCTGTTTCGCCGCGTCCGCGCGCGAGTACCACGAGGCGGCGGAAGGGCATACCGCCCTGTACCATGCGGCCCGCCTGATCTCCACGTCGAGCGATGACGGACGCGCCAAAGGCGGCCTGCAAAACGTCGAGGTGCTTTGCGACCGGCCTGCGGGGCCGATCTCCGATTTCCGCGTCCGCATTTATCACAACTGCTATGGGGAAGCCGCCAAAGCGCCCACAGCCCTGACGCGTCCGAACGGCCTGCGGTTCAGCGCGCCGTTTCCGCCCACGGGCAGCATGGACGCGCCCATCGCCGAGTACGACGACGCGGGCGCGCGCCGTTCCTGGTACCACGCCCTGCTGCGCGCCCCGCAGCTGACGCAGGGGGACGTGATCGAAATACTATCGCAGATACCCGACTGCCGCCGGTATCTGGAACTCGATCCCGACTACGTTTCCCTGCAGCTCGCCATCGAAAACAAGCCCTGGGTCGAGCGCGCGCCGTGGGACAACTATCTCTGGCCGTGCATGGTGTCCGAGGCGTTTCTGCTGGAACAGCGCGCCACATATCTCACGCAGTCGCGGGTTGCCGTTATCCCCGTGATGCGGCTGATCTTCGACGCGGGCCGCGAAAGCCTGCCGGACTTTTTACACGACGACCTGGTGCGCTATGCCGCCTCCGTGATCTCGCAGTATTTCATGATCGGCTGGTATCGCGTGGTCGGCAAAAGGGCCGGAAGCTGAAGGCAGGGTCTACACTCGGATGAGCAGGTTCAAAGTTTCCGACGTTGCCATAGGACATGCGCCCGCGCCCTTTCCTTACCCGGACATGCTTTCGGCCATTCCCCTGATGATGGCGCACAACGGGCCGAGCTATCTGCTGCACGCCGTCGAGACGCTGCGCGCGCTGCGGGTTCCGCTGGCGAACGCGCGCCTGACGCCGGTTATCGGCAGGTGGTGCGGCAGGGAAGTGGAGCCGTACTACAGCGATAACGCGTGGGCGCGGACGGCCCACCCGAACCCGGCGAAGATGCGGGTGCGGCTGGGTATCAGCGTGCGCGAAGACAACCGCCTGCGCCGGTTTTTCCCGCTCGCCGCCGTGGGCATGGCGTCTCAGGAGGCCGTACTCGCCTGGCGGGAGCGGGGCGTGACCGCGTCGGCGGGCTTTCGCGAACTGTGCGCGCGTCTGGGCGATGTCGAGCCGGAATGGACGAACGACGAGACGCCTGCGGAACGCCTGTGCCGATTGCTGTGCCGACAGTTTCCCGAACTGCGCGATCCGAGCGAGCGGCGGGAAGATGTGTCGCAGTCGGTCCTGCCCGCCGCCAGCATTCGCGCCGGACGCTGGGAGGACAGGCGCGACATCGCGCCCGGCCGGCGCCACATGCGCGGGGGCATGGCCGAGGCCGGGCAGGAGGCCGCGCAGGCGCTGATAGACCTTTTTCTGACGCAGTCGCTGCTCGCGGTCGCGACCGCTGACATGATGGGCGGCTTCGCTTATGAACTGCCCATCGAGCCGAAAGGCCGCGCGATAGACCTGGAGATCTCGGACAAGTCAGACGCGCGGGCCGTCGTCCGCTGGCTCCAGTCGTATCCCCATCATCCGCTGCCATACGCGCGCTATGCCCCCCCGGAAGGGCGCGAGCGCGCGGAGTGGGACGAGTATTTTCGGCTGTGTCCCGATCACGACAACATCTTCGAGACCGCGCCCAGATTGTGGACGGAAGAAGACCCGGCGATCATCGCCCTGTTCGGCGACATTCGCGCGAATGTCAACGCGGGCCACGACGAAACGTTTACCTCCGACGAGATGCTGACGCTCGCCCGCAAGCGCCTGCCGGACTATCTGCCGCACTATCCGCGTCAATTTGCCGTGACCGGGGGCATGAACCTGGAAGGCATCCTGCTTGGTTTGCTGGAAACGTGGATGAAGCAGTCGCCGACAAAGCGGTTTCTGGGCCTGAGCGTGGACGACTGGCAGTTGTTCGCGCCCGACGAACAGCTTATACTCGGAGAATTGCTTTTGCAGCGGCGGCAGACGCTGGATCAGACCGCGCTGTTTCAGACGGTCGCCCGGCTGCTCGTGGACAGCAGCATCACTACGGTCGTCGAGTCGTTCAGGCTGGAGCCGGTGCGCCTGGGCCAGCCTCTGGCGCAGTTGGGCGTGACCCTCTCGCTGACCGGCGTTTGCGCCCTGCACGCCCCGGAAATGGTAGTCACAATCCCGTTCGACCGCGAGCGCGACCCCCGTTCGCAGGGCGTCGAGCAAAAGCTCAAAATCATTGCGCGGCTGTTCCTGCCCGCGCATATTCCCATGAAAACAGTCTGGAAGATTGACCGGCCCCGCCTGGGCGTTTCCACGTATCTGCGGCGGGCCGGCGACACGACCGGGCCGGCCACGCGCCTGAAATGACACTTGGGCTTCTTGTTATTTGTTGCTTGTTACTTGTTGCTTGTTGCTTGATCGTTCGTGTTTGATTGTTGATGGGATGTGAGCGATGGGTATTTATTGATGGAATACGACTTTTATTCAAACCACTGGGATGAGATCAGCCTGCTGCACGGCGAGCATCTTCATGCCGAAACGCTGTACATCGAGCAGATGCTGCGCTGGAGTATGCGGCATGGGCGCGAATGGGGCGTGGCGCAGATCGAGGAAGACGACTTCCAGGTGTATGGGGCCGCTTCCAATTACGAGGTCTCGCTCCGGTACTGCAAGGCCATCACGCCGCGCGGCTACATCGTGGACATTGATACCGAAAACGCCTTATCCCTCAAGGGCAGCAACGATCAGCATCCGGGGGCATTGGTCGTGGTGTATCTGGGCGTGGCGGTCGTGAAACTCCCGGCGAACACCGGCTCGTCGCAGACCGGCGCGCTGCTGGATCGGCCCGTACTGCAATGGGTGTATGAACTGAATACGGCCTGCGCGTCGGGCGATTACGACTGGATCGAGGTGGGCCGGATGCGCCGCGAGGGGCAGGCGTTCGTTCGCGATGAGAGTTATTTTCCGCCCTGCGTGTCGCTGCGCAGCTATCCGGCCCTGCGCCGCATATCGGGCGAGATCACCCGCACCGCGGAACGCGCGCTGCACTCGCTCAGGCGCGCGACCGAAGCCCGCGCCGACGGCTCGGAGGTTTCTCAGGCGTGGCTGGCGCTTGTCGGCACAATGGCCGCGACGCTTGCGCCCGCCGCCGTGCTGCTGGATCGCAATATGTCGCCGCTGGCGTATCTGGAGCGGCTGGCGACCGTGATGCGGGGCTATCACGCCCTGCTGCCCCTGCTGCCCAAAGCCGACGGCTGGACATCTGCGAGCGACCTGCTGCGCGAGGTGATGAAAACGCTGGGCCTGGGAACGCTGACCGTCGAGGCGCGCGTCGGCGAGTATTCCGGTCAGACGAACGGCTTGGCCCCGAACGGCGCGACGGCCTCCGCTTCTGCACAGACCGGCGCTGCGCGCGGCATGGGCGAAGCGGAACGCGACGACATGAAGCCGGGGACGCTGGCATGGGATACCCTGGAACTGATACGCCGCGCGCTGCAGGCCCTGGGCGTGTTGTTTAACGCGCTGACGCCCGCGACGATGGCGCAGCCCGTTCCCGCGCAGGCCCGCCCGCAGGGAACCACGGTCATTACGCGGCCGGAGTCCGTCAAGAAGATGGGCTGAAAACGCAGGATTGAAAGACGGGTTTGAGAAGATGGGGTCGAAAAGATAGAGTTGTAAAGATGGGATCAAAAAGATGAGCCATGCGTTTTGCGTCCGCTGCGTCCCGCCCGGCGTCTGGGCCGGGTGCGCTGCCATGTTCCTGCTCTCGTCGTGGGCGGGGAGTACACTATATCATAAGCCCGCTGTGGTACATGTAACAGCGCCTATACCTGCTATTCTGGTAATATTTGATGTATATGATACGCAGGGAAATCGAATTAAAGATGCGAGCGTAAAAGGCTTTCCCGACCACCCCGCGCCGATTGATCTGGGCAGCGGCCTGGAGAAATCTTTACCGCAGGACAGCCGCGTTCCTTTGGAATTCCATTACCATGCGGACGCCCAATCCGAAACCATCGTCTGGCAGACGCAGGACAGTTATAAAGCGTGGCTGCGCGGCGCGTTTCCCGCAAAGTTAAAGACGCTCGATGCAGGCTATAACGCGGCCAAATGGGACGCCCTGATACAAAATCTCAACAGCACATCCACGCCGACGAAATATCATTATCCGGTCGTGTTCAAAGCCGGGGGATAGTCGGAGCGCCGGAACGTAATGCCTGACCGGGACACCTGACCAAAACGCTTGCTTGAAGCCCCGACCGGAGTGGAACCCTGACCGGAGTAGTGACCAATAAATCATGTCTCGTAACATACATTTTACGCCGCAGCATTCCAAGTCCGTCGCCCCGCCCGCCTCCGAATCCGCCGAGGATGTGGCGGCGCGCACGCTTGGCGTGGACGCCAACACCTATTGGACGGACAAGGATTACACCTTCGGCATCGTCAACCGCTACGCCCATGCCCGCTGGTATCGCCTGACCGTCACCAAGCTGCAGCGCGGCGCGGATTACACCATCTACACGTCGCTGGGCCGCCTGGACGAAGATGTCGTGTTCGAGGTCGCGCCGGGTGACGAGTTCGCCGTTACCATCTCGTTCGGCGGCGACCAGGGGCGTGATCCGCGCGCGCCCATACAGTTCGAGGTGTACGTGCAGGAGTACGTTACGCGCGACGAGGACTCGCCGCATGAGTTCGTGATGAACGAAATGCTGAGGTGGATACCCCGCCCGAATGCGGAGACGATCTTTCTGACTACGCCGAGCCGCGAAATACGGGTGCGGCCCTGGCCGTGGAAACAGCGCGTCAAGTTCGAGGCGTCCCTGGTCAACCGCAGCTATCTGCCCATCACGGCCAACGTGCGCGCCCTGCCCGGCGAGGATGGCATTGAGGCGGGACTGGAAGGCGCGCAGGAACGATTGAGCGAGGCCGTTCCGCCGCTGCGCGAGCAGCCCGTCCTGTGCGACATCATGCTGGAAAAGCGGCTGACCAAGCCCGTGCTGCTGACCGTGGACGCGCAGACCCGCATTCCCGATCTGGAAATGGACCTGACCACGTCGCCCAGTACCGTGCTGATCACGCCCATCGGGTTTCTGAAAGTCTGGCATGACTGGCTTGTTGTCGGCGTTGCAGCGCTGCTGGTGTTTTTCGTGCTGTACGATATTCCGCCCTTCGTGCATCCGCGAACGACCGTATCTCTGACGCTGCAGGACTTGCCTCGCAATGCCCGCCCGGACGACCTTGTCGTGAAAATCACGCCCACGAGCAAAGACGGCCGGCAAAGCACGCTGGAGTATCGGCAGGGTCGGGCGCGTCCAGGCTGGGACAAGGGCGCGTTCGTGTATGATTTCGACTGGGGCATGATGCTCAAGGGGCTGCGCTGGACGTGGCGCGATGAAGACCTCAAGATGACCATCGAGCCGAAATCGGAGCGGAAAGCGCTGTACGAAGGCTACGATTTCGCGTCTATTCCGCTTAAAGGCGACGGTGTGGACGGCGTGACGATCTCGCGGCGCTCCGGTGTGCGCGCCGATCAGGTGCAGGCCGTGCTGTCGCGCAAACCCGGCGTCAACCTGCTGGTTTCACTCGACCGGAACACCATGCCCAAAGACGACGAGATCACGCTGAACATTCTGGTGAACGGCAAAGCGATGACGCCGGTGGGGTATGTGGAGGGCGATCTGATCCCCGTGCCGGATGACATGGTTAGCAAGCACAACACATTTGAGGTTCGCGTGACCGCGACGAACAAGGCCGGAACGCTCGAAGCGCATCAGACGGTGCATCCGCTGCCGCAAACGGCCTCGATCCCCGTGATGCTGCCGCCTTTTGTCAAAATCGCGGTGAATACTCCCCCTGTAACGCCGCCCATTGTGCCAACGACTGTGCCGACAACAGGCGGTGTGGCGGCAGTTGCTGACCCGAAAAAACAGGCTGCTGGAACTCCGCCGGCTGCAGGGCCGGGGAGCAAGACAACACCTCTTGCAGGCGGGCCAGGAACGGCTGGCGATCATGGACAGGCAGGCGGCATGGGCGGTGGGAACCACGCAGCCAATCCCGCATCGCTGAAACCGGACGCCGAGGTCGTGAAATGGTGCGGTCTGCTGCAAATCGGCGAGATGGAAAAGCCGCTCAGCGTGGAGCGGAAGAAATCCGGGCTGAAAATCGCGGTGGAACTGCATGTAACGCGGGCAGGAGATAACCCGGAAGTGAGAGTTTCCATAACGCCCACGGAAGATTGCTGGTGTCAGCTTTACGATGTGGATAAGAAGCGGGGCGGTATCGTGGCGCTGCTGGCCGGGACAAAAAAAGACGGTGTGAGCGGCGAGGACGAGCCGCAGCCCAACGAAAAACAAAATCTGCTGGATGGCAGGCCGGTATTTATCGCAAAGGACAAGCCGTTCACGTTCCCCGGAACCGTGTCCGACGGGTATATGGATGTGGGAGTGTTGGCCGTCAGTCAGCCGGCCAGCACAGTATTCGACAAAGATTTGATTCCCTGGCTCAAAGAGCATGGTGTCGGCGGCTTTGCGATAGGCGGCGTTGCCTATCCCTGACTTGATTCAGGCTGTGCGCCGGTGGTATCGGGTTGGTTTGGAGCCGGAAGTTTGGAACCAGAAGTTTGGAACCAGAAGGTTTGAAAGCTAGAAAAGGAAATGTTCTCATGAAGAAAGCAGCAAGTTTGTTTCTCACCCTCTCCGCCGCGTCCCTGCTGGCCTCTCAGACAGGATTGGCGGGGGCGCAGGCAAAGCCCGACCGCCGCGCGCTGCTGATAGATGTGACCAGCTTCAGCGAGTTCAAGAAGATCGAACCGCTGGGCTTTTCGGCAGACCCGCAGGTAGATATTCCGGTACTTTCCAGAGCCTTGAAAGCCAAAGGCTTTACGGTTACAGCCCTCAAAGACAGCGAGGCGTCGCACAAGCAGGTAATGGCCGCGCTGGACGAGATCGCAGCCACGGCCAAGCCCGACGACACTATACTGCTGTACTTCAGCGGGCATGGCGCGAAGGCGCATGGACAGTTCAATCTCTGCCCCTGGGACGCGCAGGCCGAGTCGCCGATCAACGACGTGAAGGAAAGCGACCTGAAGGAGTGGCTGACCAAGCTCAAGGCCCGCAATGTCACCCTGGTGCTGGACTGCTGCTTCAACGATATGGAGATCAAAAATCGGCCTTTGAAGCCCCTGTTTCGCGCCAAAACCATCGGGCGTCACAACATCGGCCCGGACACGCAGGGGGAGCAGGTCAACATCGCCCCCGAACGCGCCGTGATCTTGTCGGCGACCAGTCCTGATGGAACCGCGCTGCACGTCATGCCATTTGTCCGGCCCAAGTGGATCGGCCTGTTTACCATGAAACTGGTGCAGGAGATGGATGTCGCCTCGCCGCAGACCACGTACCGCAGCCTGATGGCGGATGTGCAGGCGGATGTGCAAAAGTGGATTGACGTGAGCAAGCCCACGCTCAAGGGCGCGGCCATCACGCAGACGCCGACCCTGTATGGCGCGGCCAGCCTCGTTGACCGCCCCCTGTTCGCGCCCGTGCCGGAAAGCGCTCCCGCTCCGCAGGGAGGAGAGGCGAAGCCTGCGCCGCCGGTCGTCGCGCTGCCCGTTGTGGCTCCCGCCGCCAAGCCTACCGCCATTGTGCAGCAGGCGGCAAGCGGCAAGCTGGTCATCAACAGCGACAAGGCGGACGGCCTGACCGAAGGCTCCAAAGTGGAACTGAAGGATAAGCAGGGCAAAGTCATCGGCAGCGGCCAGATCGGCAAGATAACCCAGGGATCTGCGGACGTGATTCCCGACAAGGGCGTGACGCCTAATCTGCTGCTGCCCGACGTTAGCGTCACCGTCACCAAGATCAAGAACGATGTGACCCGCGACGGCGAATTCAGTATGTTCCTTGAGGGCGGCTCAGAGTTCACGGTTCCGGTGCAAAAGTCCCTGGAACGTTTCCCCTTCCTGAAAGTGGTGACGGATCGCGCGCAGGCGCGCATGATCCTCAAAGGAACCGGCGGGCCGAGCGGCTTTACGGGCAAACTGGTGGCCCCGGACGGCGAAACGTCCCTGACGCCGAATGACACCCCTGTGCAGGGCAAAGACGCGAGCGAGTTTGTAGAAAAATTCAGCGCGGACCTGATGCAGCTTGCCACGCTGACCGCCATCAACCGCCTGCAAAATCCGACGCGCAGTTTCAGCGTGACCGTGCAGTCGGACAAACCACAGTATATCGAAGGCGACCTGGCGACCTTCAAATGCGCGGCGAACCAGAACTGCTACGTGTTCCTGTATGTCACCGACGACACAGGCTATCCGGGCCTGCTGTGGCCGCTCAAAGACACCGACAAAAACTACTTGAAAATCGGCGATACCCTGAACCTGCCGCCGCAGCCGCAGCCGCAGCGCACCCTGACCTATCCGGTCATGCCTCCCTACGGCACGGTCAAGGTCTCCGTGCTGGCGATCCTGGATAAAGCCGAGGCGGAAAAAATCAAGAAGGGTCTGCTGACCGGACAGAACCTGAACCGGATGCACACGGCGGGCAGCGGACACGGCATCGGGGCGTTTCAGGATGTGCAGGACCTGCAGCTCGGCTCGCCCGAACACTGGATGATCAATTCGCTGACCGTGACCACGCTTTCCAACAAGGAAGCGGGGCGTCCCTAACAATGTTCGTAGGGGCAGACCTCCGTGTCTGCCCTCCTTCGAGACGTGTCTGCCTCTGCGCCACGCAAGGGCAATGCGTCAAGCCAAGCGAGGGCAGACACGAAGGTCTGCCCCTACGGGTTCCATTCGCTCGTGTGCCTGCACAACATTTTTGACCCGGCACGATGAGACAGATGCCGCCGCGATCCGAGAGAGGATATGCTTATGCCCGGTAAACCCGCTGCGCGAGTGACAGACCCGACCACGCATGGCGCTCCGCTTGCGCCGGGGCCGGGCAGCGCGACCGTGCTGATCGGCAACCTGCCCGCCTGGCGCGCGACCATTGACCAGCACGCCTGCCCATTAGTGAGCATCACGGGAGCGGATGGCGTGGGCGCGGTGATGATGGGCAGCCCTACCGTCTTCATCGAACACCAGATGGCCTGCCGCCAAAATGACATCGTGATCGAAAAGCCGGGGCTGGTGATGGGGCCGATGAACCCGATCCTGATGGGCCTGCCCACCGTGCTTATCGGCGACAGCGGCGGCGCGGGCAGCCCGCAGGCCGCGACAATGAGCGCGGCGAAAGCCGTGGCCGCGCCCTTCACCAAAACCAAGTGCAACCAGTCGTAATCTGTACGGATACGTATGGCAAGCGCGGCGAACATAGACACTGCTGATGCTGAACAAACTGCTGCAATCCCAATCCTTATCCTTTGATACGCTGTGCGAACTGGCGGACAGCGCGCGGCTTTACGCGCTTGTAGACGCCTGCGACGCGCCCGCCGTTCCCGGCAAAATGGCGGAGTTGGGCGAGGATCGCGCCGTGTCGCTGTACCGGGGGCTGCCGGAAGAGGAGTTTTCCGCCTTCGCCCCCTATTTGGCGCAGGTGGACGGCGGTTTGTTGGACTGGATCGAGGACGCGTTCTGGCCCACGCCCTGGGGGTTGTTTGTCGTTTCGGGCGAGCCGCTGCCCGCTCTGCGCTCCCACTTCCGACGCTTCCTGCTCGTGGACGATCCGCAGGGCCAGGAAATGTATTTCCGGTTCTACGACCCGCGCGTACTGCAAAAGTACCTGCCCACCTGTAACGACAAAGAACTGCGCCAGGTGTACGGCCCGATAGAAGCCTTTGCGTTCACTGTCCCGGCGCAAACGCACACGCTGACCAAAATCGCGCGCAGCCAGGAGGCAGGACTGCCCGCCCCCTCGACCGCCATTGTGCGCCGAGTCGGCGAGCGGTTTCCCATCCGCGCCGAGCAGATGGCCGCGTTCGGGGCCGAAGCAGACGCGGCCTTTGAAAAACGACTGATGGCGCATCTGAGGGAGCATCACACGGAACTTGTAGCGGGATTTTCCGACGACTTGCTGCTGCCGATGGTGCAGACGGGCATCACGCGGGCGCGCAGTTACGGCATCACCTGGGAGTCGAATCTGACCGCATATGTGGCCCTGATGTTCGAGATTGCCCCCAACTTCGACCGACACCCCCGTATGCAGATGATTTTGTCCAGCCACAGCATCAACCCGGAAGACAAGCTGGATATGCTGATGGAACGTATGCCCGAAGGAATTTGGGACGAAATGCAAAGGCGCAATCATTCGGCGGCGTGGCGCAGCATCAGTGAGGAGGCGCTTTAATGGCCCAAGGTCATGCACATCACAGCGCGAAAGCCGCTGTCAAGCATTCCAAGAAGCGCCCTCACGCTAAAGTTAATGCCTGCATTCCCTGTCAGGCAAAACGCTTTGCCGCGCTGGATGACTGCACCCAAAAGGCAATCCAAGCCGCACCCCCAAGCATGTGTGAGGCTGCGAACCAGAACATTCCTATCATTATGGCTGAATGCCGTAAGCAAGGCATAACGGATACGAATCAGATTGCTTACGTGCTGGCGACCGCAGAACATGAGTCTCGACTTGGAAAGACGATGACTGAAGAAGCTTCCGGCGCGGATTACACTAAAATTATAGGAAACACCAGTCCTGATGATGCAGCGCGATACAAAGGACATGGGTTTGTACAGCTAACCGGCAAGGCAAACTACGAAACTTGGAGCAAGAAAACAGGAGAAGACCTGGTCAAGCATCCTGAAAAAGCGAATGATCCCCAGATTGCCGCCGAGATTTTGGTAAAAGGAATGAAAGAAGGTGACTTCCGGCCCAGAAACAAGCTGGACACCTATATCCATGACAAGCATGTTGATTTCACCAACGCCCGTGAGATTATCAACACCGATAAAACGCATCCACTTGACAAGAACCATCCTAAAACTTCGCCTAAGATAGGCCCACATGTCGGAGATATAGCCAAAAAGTACGCGCAAGCTCTGGAAGGATGCAGCAGCAAGCCGCCCGCCAGTGCCGGGGAGCAGGGAACAGGCGAACTCGCTTCCGCCCCCCTTCAAAGTGTCCCGCCATCGTCATTGGCGGAGGTAACTCCTGATCCTGGCTCAGAGTTCGAGCGAAATCGTCTGGCGACGCAGTTCTATCAGGCAAACAACAAGTCTCCTGAAGATATTATGAGCCACCGTGACGGTATCGACATGAGCAAGCCCGTATCTGTCAAGATGCTGCAACCGGGCGGTACGATAGCTCGATGGGAGTTCCCGGATAGAGGGCTGAAAACGGGAATTGGAGATACTTATGCTTCGTATCCGGGAGAAAACCCTGAGAAGATGGGGATCGTGATGAGCCGTCCGAGTCAGACGGTCTCGAATGTGTCCATGAAACCTGAAAACATGTGGGTGGAAGAGGTTTCACCGGCGCAGTCGGCCCAGCCCATCCAGCGAGTACAGGTTACGTATACTGTTACCAAGCCGATGCAGGTACTTGAAAGCACCGCTGCGGATCTTCCTACGCCTGCAGGCGCTCCCACTGTGGGCGGCAAAGGTGGCGCGCGTCAGCTATGGCTGCCCGATACGTCAGGACTTGTCAAGCAATGACAGATCAAATGAAGATTTTGGATGCTATTCATCAGTCCCTGGCGCTTCTTGCCACGTTACGCCGACGTTCCCCTGAGTCGTACTGGGATGGGGTTGAGCAGGAACTAAGGCGCCTGCAAGATGCGGCAAGCAAACAGTGGCCTTTGCCGCCCCAAGTCGTCGAAACCTTGTGGCTCGGTCCATTTTCCGTTCGCAACCTGGAGGAGCCTTACCCGGAATTTGCTTCCTTGCTGAAAGACATTCATTACCTTTGTAAAGCGCAGCTGGAGCAAGCATAAGTGATTGGTATGCGTCCAATAAGGTAATAGACACGTTGAGCAGGCCAGAGAGAAAGACATGCCTTCACATCCACGACAAACCCCAACACCACATATGCCTAGCACTTCGGAGGCTTATTCTCCCAAGTTAAAATCTGATCCGGTATCCTCTCCGAAGTCGCTGGAAGCGGCTGTCGGTAAGACGCATACTTATCAGGTTGCCCGAAAGAGGTGCGCGGACACGCAACAATTAATTGGTGGTACGCATGAGACTATAGAAAGGCATCTCGGATTGCATTTGCTGGGTCTGGCCCGATGGGATGCCACAAGCGTCAGCAACCTGATAACTGTCCTGACCGAAGTTAGCCCTGCTCTCGTCGAAATTACTTTTGCGCCATTTTGGCAGGAAACAGAAAAACATGTGGATCCCTCTTCTGGTAAGACAGTTATCGATAAAGATGCATTCACCAATATCAAAACCGTTATCGCGGCATTAGATGCAGCAGGAACAAAATGTATCGTCACAGCCTATCTGTCCTTTCACGGAGGTGTTTCTAAGGACCACTTTAACAAAAACCATTGCGCCGATCCACCGATGGTAGGCGTTCTGAGTAATGTCAAAAAGCGTGCCACGCTCTTCAGCAATGCACTCTTGAGCGTTTATCATACCCATCCTAATGTGAGTTTCGTGCTGAGTCCAAGTCTGGAAGATGTATGGACGACGGAAGACTTTGTCGTCTACGCTGGCGAAATGGCGCGCGGACTTGATTGGAGTTACCTTGTCAAGGGCAATTTCAGTCTGCGGCGCAGCGGGTCGAAAGACGGTATGAAGTCACATCTGCGCGTAATCCGAAATGAGCAAGATGCAGACGGAAAGTGTATCGAACATACGTTTCCATTACAAACGGAATCGCATACAATGCTGACGGATAGGAATAATGATCTCCATCAACTCACTCTCAAATACAACAAATCGGTTGATAAAAACAACTTCGTAGTTGATCTGATGGGATACCAGGTTTGGTCGAACGATGGCATTTTCGTGTGGCTTGATAAACCGGCGAATGGCGCACGACAGGAAACACACTTAACATCAGATAATTCTCTCGCCTATGCGCCATACAAAGACCCTAATGACCTTAAAAAAGGTCAATGGGAAGGGCCGAAGCCCCAGCTTACCGATGTTGTGACCGACATTCAGGCGGATGTGTCGCGTGATATCAAAGGGAACAAGCAGGATAAATCCACAGGCTTGAAGTCTTATCTACTCTGGCGTCCTATGTACAATCTCTGGCATCGTGACACCAAGATGCCGCGTTATTACGAGAATAATGGTGAGCGTACCTGGGGCTTGAGCGATGATGAAAAATTCAATGGCGGACCAGCCTTCGATACGACAGAACAGGAAGCAGTACGCCAGTTTCTAAAAGCGATTTGAAAAAACTAAGAAGGAGTGACGCGAGATGCCGAAAGCAGTGGGAATTGATCTGGGAACGACAAACTCCTGTGTGGCGATTGTGGAGCGGGCGGGGGAAGACCCGACCGTGATCGCCACCTCCGAAGGAACGCGTACCTGCCCGTCCGTGGTCGGGTTCACCAAAGCGGGCGACAAGGTGGTCGGGCAGCTTGCGCGGCGACAGGCCACGCTGAACCCGGAAAATACGATCTACTCCGTAAAGCGTTTTGTCGGGCGGCGCTACGATGAGGTCGAGGCCGAGCGCAAGATGGTTCCGTACAAGGTCACGGCGGGCAGCAACGGCATGTCGGTCGTGGAGATCACGGGCAAGCGCTACACGCCCGAAGAAGTGTCGTCCATGATCCTGCAAAAGCTGAAAAAGGACGCCGAAGCGTACCTGGGCGAGCCTGTCACCGAAGCGGTGATTACGGTTCCCGCCTACTTTAACGACGCGCAGCGGCAGGCCACCAAAGATGCGGGGCGCATCGCGGGCCTGAACGTGCTGCGTATCATCAACGAGCCGACCGCTGCGGCCATCGCGTATGGGGCCGATAAGCAGGACACGGCCCGCACGATTCTTGTCTGGGACCTGGGCGGCGGAACCTTCGATGTGACCGTACTCCAGATCGGCGGCAGTGTCTTAGAAGTCCTTGCCACGAATGGCGATACGCACCTGGGCGGCGACGACTGGGACGAGGCGCTTGTCAACTATCTGGCGGATGAGTTCCAGAAAGAGAACAGCGTTGATCCGCGCAAGGAGGCGCAGGCCCTGCAGCGGCTGCGCGACGCGGCGGAAAAAGCCAAAATCGAGCTTTCCAACGTGGGCCAGACCAACATCAACCTGCCCTTCCTGCTTGTGAGCGGCGGCAGTCCCCTGCACATGGATATTACGCTGTCGCTGGCAAAGTTCGAGGAGTTGACCAAGCCGCTTCTGGAACGCTGCATCAAGCCGTTTGAAAGCGCGGTCAAGGATGCGGGCCTGAAAGTGGCGAGCCTGGACGAGGTCGTCCTAGTCGGCGGCTCGACCCGGATGCCGATGATCCAGCAGCTTATCAAGAAGCTCACGGGCAAGGAGCCGCGCAAGGGCGTCAACCCGGACGAGGTCGTTGCGGCGGGCGCGGCGATACAGGCGGCTGTGCTGACCGGCGAGCAAAAGGGTATCCTGCTGATTGACGTGACGCCTCTGTCGCTGGGCGTGGCGACGCAGGGCGGCGTAATGACCGTGATGATCGAGCGCAACACGCGCATTCCGTGCGAGCATACCGAGTCCTATACCACAGCCGCCGATTTTCAGTCGAGCGTGGAGATCAAGGTGCTGCAGGGCGAGCGCCCGATGGCGCAGGACAACCGCTCGCTGGGAACGTTTCAGTTGTCGGGCATTCCCCCGGCCCCCAAAGGCCTGCCGCAGATCGAGGTGAAGTTCGAGGTGGATGCGAACGGTATCCTGCACGTTTCGGCCAGCGACCGGGCCACGGGCAAGACGCAGAACGTGACGATTTCGGGCAGCACGACCCTGAGCAAGAACGACATTGACCGCATGGTACGCGAGGCGGAACAAAACGCGGACGCAGATCAGCAGCGGCGGGACATAATCGATCTGCGTAACAGAGGCGAGCGGCTTGCCTCCCAGGTGGAAAGCATGGTCAAGGAGTACGGCGACAAGATAGATGGCGACGAGCGCGCGAACATCGAGCAGGCCATCAGCGATCTGCGCTCCAAGCTCGGCACGGACGATCTGAACGCCCTACAGCAGGCGTTTACCACTCTGGAAGACGCTTCGCGCCGCGCCGGCGAAAGCATCTATCGCGCGTCGGGCAGTCAGTCCTCCGAGGCGGAAGCCGAGTCTTCAGAGACGATGGAAGACGTGCCGGTAGGCAGCGGGGTCTAAGTCGCGTTTGGCTGTCGGGACAACTTTCCAGGCAGTCAGAGAGCCAATCATCGAGGCGATCAGCGAAATAATGAACGCGGCAATGGTCGAGACAATCATCAAGATAATCATCGAGGCAGCTATCAGGGCGACTATCGGGGCAAAACATACATGTACGTTTTCATCACGGCCTCGGAACTGACCGGGCAGGAAAAACAGGTGGCCCTCGGACAGATCGAGGATGCGATGCCGCTGCAGACATTGCTGGAGCGGTGTCTGCAAAACATCGCCAAATATCTGCCCGAAGAGAACCGCAACGTGTCGCGTCATTTCTGGTACAACGACCGGTTGCTGCCCTTTGAAAATGCGTGTCTGCGCGATGTAGCCTCTACGGTAAACATCACCCTGGAACTGCGCCCGGACTACTATCAGGTAACGCTGCCGCGCCAATCGGCAACGCGCTACGCCATTGATCCTGAACTTTCCACGTCGAACGCCATTGACCGGCTGCTGAATGAGGTGGGGGCGAGCCGCTGTTATGAACTGCTTCCACAGGGCGGGGCCGCGCTGGCGGAAGAAAAAACCCTGCTTCAGCAGGCCACGCTGCCCTACCATGCGCGGCTGGAACAGAAGGAAAGCGAACTGGTGATACGCCGCAAGCCGCAGGCGCAGCTCTGGTGCGCCCTGCTGGTCGCGGGCTTCGTCGTGGCGGGTCTAGCGCTGGGATTTGTGCTGGCCCACCTGATGAAATAGCGTGGAGCAAAGCAGTAGACGTCGTCCTCATCAAAGAAGCCGAGTAACTATTCAGCCTGCGTTTGTAGCTCCTCACAGACGGGTCGTTCACGGCCCAATCCGGATGGTGAAGAAGCCGACTGTCAACAAGCTCGCTGTGAAAGAGTATATGCCGGGAAAGTCAGCGCAGAGTCACAATGAACTATTATGAAATCCTCGGCATTCCGCGTACCGCTGCTGCCGAGCAGATCCAGAAGGCGTATCATGGGCTGGCGCTGAAGTATCACCCTGACGTCAATCAGGGCGATGCCGCCGCGTCGGAAAAGTTCAAGGAGATCAACAAGGCTTACCAGGCGCTGCGACACGCGGATAAGCGCAAAGAGTATGACGCCACGTTAGGGGGCGGGGCGGGGGGCGCGGCCTCGAAAAATGGAGGCCGCGCGGCCCGTCCTCCCGGTTCTCAACCCGCGCAATCCTACCCGCCCGCTTCCTCGCCGCAGGCTTCGACCGGCAACCCTTTGATGGATGTGCTGGGAGGGATGCAAAACGCCGCCCGCGCCAATGCGGGAGCGCCCACCGCAGAAACAGCGGACGGCAAATCCTCCGGCGCGCCGACCGTCGAACTAAAGCTGACCATGCGCGAAGCGCTGGCCGGGGCCACAAAAACCGTGTTAATCAACGGTCGGCCCCTGCGTATTCACATCACCATCGAGCGCTGAACCTTCCGATTCCGGTTAGCCGGCAATCTACTTCCGCCTAAACATCTTCAACCGTATCATTTATCCTGTCGCCTGTGCCGCTTATTGCGTAAAGACGCGGACGGCTTGCGGGGGCAGCGAGATGTCGGCGGTAAATTCTTCGCCCGTTAGAAGGTCACGGGCGGGGGAAGTCAGGGGAGCGGTCAAACGCAGGCTGGCAGCGCGGCGGGCGTGGTTGATAACGATAATGACGCTGTGACCGTCGCCGGGATGGGTGCGGCGGGTAATGGTGACGCTTGCGGGGGTGGGATAGAGGTAATCAACAACACGCGCCGTGTCCAGCATCCAGAGCAGAAAGCGGGCTTGATCGTCCTCCACAAAGTACGCTCCATTGTAGATCACCTGGCCGCCGTTTGCGCCGACGAAGCGCTGCGTTATGGCCGGTTTGTCGTCCAGCCAGCCGTTCGACGCGCCCCACCGCGCCACGATTTCCGCCTCAGAGTCAAGCGGGCGCAGCAGTTCGGCCCATTGTTGGCACTGGCTCGCCGTATCGCCTGACCACGGTGTATGGACGGGAACGTTCTCGTCCAGGGCGTAGTAGTCGGCCACTTCCACGCCCGCGAGTTCGCGCAGGGGGCCGGGCTGTAGGGCGGGGAACAGGGCGTTGTGGATGTCCTTCTGGGCGCAGCGGGGGGTGAGTACGAGTGTACCGCCGCCGTGAACAAAAGCGGTCAGGCTCTGAACAGCGGCGTCCGGCAGAACCACGAGGGCCGGAAGGATCACGAGTTTGTAGCCGTGGAGCGGAGCGTCGGGGGAGATGATGTCGGTCGGCACGTTCAGCGCGCTGAGTCCGCCCGCGTAGGCTGTAAGATGGGCAACGGGATCGAACGCTTTGTTGTGGCGCTGCGCGTTGATGGACCAGCGCGAGTCGTAGCTGTGCAGAACGGCCACGTCTGACATGACGACAGTGTCGCGCAGGGCATCGGCGACAAGGGCCAAGTCGCGCCCGATCTGCGCGGCCTCGTCGTAGAAGGGGCGGGGATTGCCGTCCGCGCCGAGCAGACTGCCGTGTAACTGCTCCTGTCCTCCCGGCGCGCTGCGCCACTGCCAGTAAAGCAGGCCGTCCGCGCCATGCCCGATGGCGTGAAACGCCATGCACCGCGCCTCGCCCTTGTTCAGCGCGTTGTTGTTGGGCGACCAGTTGACGCTGCCGGGCTGCGTTTCCATGATCCAGAACGCCCGTCGCTTGAAGCCGCGCGTCAGGTCGTGGATGGGGGCGGATAGAGCGGGGTCGTGATGGCCCGTGCCGACGTACCAGTCCCAGCTTGCCATGTCCAGATTTGCGCTAAGCTCGTAATGGTCGAAGCCGTCGAACCAGCCCATGAAGTTGTGCGTGATCCACTGTTCAGGGCGGCTGTGCTGCCGGATGGCGTCAATCTGCACCTGCTGAAAGTCGCGCCACAGCCGTGTAGCGAACCTGCGGAAGGCCAGCATCAGGCCGGGATTGTGGGGGCCAATAGGCAGGGGGATCTGCTCCCACTCCGAATACGTCTGGCTCCAGTAGGCCGTAGACCAGTGCGCGTTCAGCGCGTCCAGGGTGTGATACTGCGCTTTAAGATACTCCTGAAACAGCCTGCGCGAGTTGTCGGAATAATCCACGCGGCTGTACTCGTTGTCTATCTGCCAGCCGATCACGCGTTTGTCGGATCCGAAACGCTGTGCCATTTCCGCCGCGATGGCGCGGCAGAAATGGCGGTACGTGTCGCTGCCGGGAGCGTAGTGGCAGCGGTTGCCGTGCTGCGCGGGGCGTCCGGTCTGTTCGATCTGCACGACATCGGGGTAGTTGGACGTGAGCCAGGCAGGCGGGGCGGCGGTCGGCGTGCCAAGCACGACGGGCATTCCATTGTCGTGCAGCAGGGCAATGGCGCGATCCAGCCAGTCCAGGGCGTATTGACCTTCGCTCGGTTCGAGCGTAGACCACGCGAACTCGGCGACCCGGCACACGTTCATGCCTGCGTCTCGCATCAGGCGCATATCTTGGGGCCATCGGCTTTCGGGCCAGTGTTCGGGATACCATGCCGCGCCAAAATACATGCGTTTTCTCCTGTGCGAATTTATTCAGCAGACGTACCAGCAAGCAGGCATATCCGATGGATTGTGGCTAACGAGTTTAGCGCAAGCAGGCGATTTGCAGGCGCAGCCCCCGCACAAGTGCGGGGGCTGCTTTATCTGTATACAAATCAGGTATGCCGTGGTCAGTACACGCCTTTTTATCAATGATGTTTTTGTCGAGCGGGTGTGAAACCGCTCTAAGCGCCGGCGTGCCGCCGGTTCTGTGCCGGATAGAGTTACGGAACTGCGCGCGCAAAGTTGCGTTGTCCGGCGCAGGCGTTCAGAGTCGCGGCGAACGCCGGGACATGCCTCGTCGTAAGCGAACCGGGCGGTATAGCGCGTATTGTGACGGCGAAGAAACTGCCGACCCCAACACTACTTTACAAACACTACTTTACAGAAGCGAGGCGCGGTTTGTGTGAGAGGCGCGCGACGACAGGAAGACGCATGGCGTCGTATCGGCGGGTTTAGCCACGCGGGCCATAAAGCCGATGCTGCGGCCACTGGTATTGTAGACTGTGCCGCTGTTGGCATCCAGGACGATGGCGATGGGTGCGCCGTTGAGTACGGCGTAGACCTGTCCGTTCAGGCTGTAAAGCGTATTCGTCACATCAACCGGGGCCGCAGAGCCGTCATCCGTAAGGTAGACATGGACTTCCGCGATAGCGCAAAGCTGAAAACGCGACGAGGGCGTGACGACATGGGAACGAACCTGAGCATGACGTGGCGGCGCATGGCGGCGGGTGGGATGCGGCAGCGCGGCCTGAGCGGGCGCGGCGGACGCGAGCGCGCCCAACAGAACACCGGCAGTCAGACAAAGGTTCAGGAATTGGGATCGCATTTCGAGTCTCCTTGATTTCAAATGTGCTGCCCTGTGGGCCGGCGGAATAGATGATAACGCGTGAACGGAAATATAGGCGCTGCAATAGTGCGTTGGAAAGCAGCGCCAGGGTCGGAAGCCGACGAGGACAGGGCAAGTTCAACTCCGACATGCGGAAGGCCAACGTGTGGTTCAGTTATCCCCGTCGTGAAGGTTGCTGCACCTCGACTTTCCACATGCTCGTATTGTATTAGACCGTCATTTCAAAATCATTTCAAAATCATAGCTCTTTTGGAGTATTTTGATCCCACGCTTCAAATTTGTGGTGTGAAGAAGCCAGACGATAAAAAACAGCCGTTGCCGGGGGAGGCAGCGGCTGTAAGCGAGTATTAGGAAGGCGACAGCGCGAGCGTAAACGGCCGGCTGCCTGTTAATGGCGTCTGTGACGTACCCGTTGTTCAGGCGTCAGGCAGGCCGTGAGCGATCTCCAGTATCTGCTCTAAAGAAAGCGTATGCGCGCCC
The DNA here is from genome assembly GCA_965277875.1 of Chthonomonadaceae bacterium. Taxonomy (GTDB): domain Bacteria; phylum Armatimonadota; class Chthonomonadetes; order Chthonomonadales; family Chthonomonadaceae; genus CAWFQB01. The sequence continues at coordinate 323,183 of CBDIDV010000003.1, forward strand.
GCAGTTCGCTGATCGAAATCGCGCTCGCCCAGAGAGGCTCGCACCCGCGCGCTTTCACGCTTGAAGTCCATGTAAAGGGCCGAATCAGTGGGGATATTGATCTGCTGCAACAGCAATTCAACATGCCCGAATAAACGCGCAGCCTGACGCGCCCTATCGCACTGTGCAGCAAGAGCAGCCAGGGTGTTAAGCGCGAGAACAAACCCTCTGCGATTTTCCAATGCGTGGGCAGCGGTAACGCTCTCGATCAGGCAGTCACGCGCTTCACCCGATCTACCGGCGCCCATCAAAGCGATTGCCATATTGTTCAGGGCAAGAACGATGTTTTCGGTGTCGTTGAGCTGACGAAAAAGAGGCAGGCTCTCCCGCGCGGTCTCGATTGCCATGACATGCTGCGAGCCGGCGATCATCACGACAGCCATATTCGCCAGGGTCAGAGCGACGCCGCGCTCATCCCCGGCCTGCCGAAACAGGCGCAGGCTGTCTTCGTAGAGGGCGCGCGCGCCGGACAGATCCGCCTGCTTCCCGCGTATATGCGCCAGGCTGCCCAGCGCCGCCGCCTGATCCACAAGACTGCCCGCGTCGTTGGCGAGCGTGTGGTGTTCTTCAAAGGCGACCTCGGCCCGGCCCAGATGCCCCTGCGCGAGGGCGAGGTTGCCCAGGCCGCGCAGCGCTTTCAGGCGGACGGACACCGCACAGCGCTGCGCGTCCGGGGCGGCAAGCGCCTTTTGCAGCCACTCCTGCCCCTCGTCGTAACAGCCGCGCACGTACCAGAACCGCCACAGGGCGGCGGCGAGGCGCAGCGCGCTTTCGGCTGTGGGTTCAGCGGAATGTTCGCCGATTTGTGACACAGGACTGCTTCCTGTAACAGCCGTTGATCCGGGCGGGGCGGCGAGCAGGAAATGAAGGGCGGCTCGCAGGTTGTCGCGGTCGGCGTGCAGGCGCTTCAGCCACGTTCCCGCGTCCGTGCCGGTGAGGTGCGGTGCGGCATTTTCGGCGAGATCAAGAAAAAAAAGGCTGTGGCGGTGGCGGGCGTCGCGCGCTTCTGCGCCGTCCATCTGCTCCAGGGCGAACTCGCGCAGGGTTTCCAGCATCTGATAGCGCATCTCCGGCCCGGTCTCTTCGGCCTGAATCAGCGAGCGCTCGCGCAGTTCCGTGAGGGACTGGAGAACATCGGACGCGTTGTGATGCGGATCGGGCGTCCAGCCTTGCGGGGCGTTCGAGTCGGCAAAGAACGCGCCAAAGGGGTCGGCATCAAAGGCGGGGAAAGCCTCGGCGTCCTCATCTGGAACGTCCGCAGATTTGTCGGCGACAATGGCACTTGCGGCGTCGAGTGTCCATCCGCCGCGCAGAACGCTCAGCCGCGCGAACGCGCGCTGTAAGGCAGGATCGAGCAGCTGCCAGCTCCAGTCGAGGGCGGCGCGCAGCGAGGCGTGACGGGCGGGCGAGTCCTTGCTGCGGCTGACGAGCAGGGGCAGCCTGCGCGATGCGCGGGTCAGTATCTGAGCGGGCGTAAGCACCTGGGCGAATGCGGCGGCCAGTTCAATGGCGAGCGGGACGCCCTCCAGATGGTGGCACAGCGCGGCAATGGCGGTCGCGTTGTCGCGGGTCAGGGCGAACTCGGAGCGCGCGGCCTTGGCCCGATCCACAAACAACTGGACGCTGGCAAATTCCAGCAGGCGGTCGGGCGTGCCGGCGGACTGTGGCGTGGGCAGGGGCAGCACGGCGTACTCGTATTCGCCGGTCAGGTTCAGGCGCTGCCGGCTTGTCACCAGGCAGGTCAGGTCGGGAAGCGCGTCGAGGAGGGGAGGGATGCAAAGCGCGCCTAGATCGGCCAGATGCTCGAAGTTGTCCAAAATCAGCAGGACGGGCGCGCGGCCCAGAGCCTCAACGATCCGCTCGTGAGGCGACTGTGACATGGACGGCGCGGGCGACACCATTTCGGCAATGGCATCCAGGATGCGCTGGGGATCGCTTACGGCGGCCAGCGGCACAAACCACACCGCTCCGTGCATCGGCTCGCGCAGTTTCGCGCCTACCTGCAGGGCAAGGCGCGTTTTGCCGCTGCCTCCCAGCCCTGTCAGGGTGATCAGACGCGTGTGCGGCGTGTCTATCATTTCCAGTACGTGTGCCAGACTGTCTTCGCGCCCGAAGAAACGGCTGTACGGGGCGGGCAGGCTGCCTTCGCGGACGGCGGGAACAGGGTTGTAGCGGGGGACAGGGGGCGGAGGCGACGCAGGCGAAATGTTGGCAATCGGGCCGGGAGCGGTCAGCGTGGCGGCAGCCGAAGACGCGTTGTAAGCCGCCTGCGTGTCCCGCATTTCCATGCCTTCCGTTCCCATACTTTCCGTTCCCATACTTTCAACAAGGGCGCGGGTCTTGTCGTTGGGAGTGGCGCGCAGGTTTTTGGCGAGCAGGCGTTCCAGATCTTGATACTGGCGCAGGGCCGCGTCGCGCTGATCCAGGCCCTTGTACAACTGTATCAGCAGCCGGTGCGATTCTTCGCAGAGGGGATCGGCTATCACAGAGCGGTGCGCGTAATTCATCGCGCCGGCAAAGTCGCCTGTCTTGACAAGCAGGGCCGCCAGTTGGCGCAGGGCGACCTGCCACGCATCCGCAAGCCGGACCCGCGCGCTGATGACCCACACTCCGTCATAACCCGGCAGCAGATCACCCTCGTAGAGCGCAATGGCGCGCTTGAGCCAGCCAACGCGCTGCGGGATAGTGGAAGCGTCCCTCGCGCAGCGTATGCACGTCTCGAACTCGGCCATGTCCGTGGTGAAAGCGGCGGGCTCCAGGCGAACGGCAGCGCGGTCGGCAACTAAGATCGAAGCGGAGCCGG